>CAWBBN010000023.1:0-243798 GCA_963787035.1 Vicinamibacteria bacterium | reverse complement strand
CTGGGATTGCCGAAGAATGGCGCAGCGCATCGCCAGGCTGGGTCCACCTACGCCTCCGATCCTGAAGGTCTGCAGAAGGTGGCGCTTCAGTTTGGCGTGCACAACCTGAGTCGAGATGAGATAGCGGTTTCGATGCCTCACTTCCCGCTTCCGGCATTGCCGTGAAGCGGTCAGCGTGGCGCAGGAGTCTCCTCTCTCGTCGACACGCGATGAATCGTGATCAAGCCAGACATCCCACAGACGAGCCGGACCGATTGCAGGCGCTACGTGCCCTTCGCATCCTCGATACTCCGCCGGAAGAGCGCTTCGATCGCCTCACGTCCCTGGCGGCGGCGTGCTGGCGTGCCGAAGGCGTACATCTCCATTCGATGGCGACCGACGTGGCTGAAGTCCCAGGTCGGCATGCAGGCGCAGCAGACCCCTCGCGACATGTCGTTCTGCGGACATGTCATCCTCGGAGATGGGCCCATGGTCCTGCCTGATGCGACCGCGGACCCCCGTTTCATGGGCAACCCGCTGACCAGCGGACACGACGGGATCCGCGCGTACGCGGGCGTGCCACTGACCTCCGAAGAGGGTTACAACGTGGGGGCATTCTGCGTCGCCGACCACCGGATTCGACGGTTCAGCGACGAGGACATCCAGATCCTCGTGGATCTGGCGGCCCTGGCCGAGCGTGAGCTCAGGCTTGTGGATGCCATCTGCTTGCAACAGAAACTCATCGAGACCCAGCGCGCGCTCGTGGAGAGCCAACAGCACCTGTCCCACGAGCTGGAGCAGGCGGCCCGCTACGTCCGTTCGCGATTGCCCCGGCCCATGTGCGGTGAAGTCGGCTCCGACTGGCGGTTCATCCCTTCCCAGGCGCTGGGCGGCGATATCTTCGACCACTACTGGCTCGACAACGACCACTTCGTCGTCTATCTCGTCGACGCCTCCGGTCACGGCGTAGGGGCCGCGCTGCTGTCGACCTCGGTGATGGACGTCTTGCGCACTCACGCCCTTCCCGACACCGACTTCGGCGATCCGGGCGCGGTGCTCACCGCCCTCAACGCCGCGTTCCAGATGACCGACCACGGCAACAGGTACTTCACCATTTGGTACGGTGTCTACGACCGGCGCGATCGCAGTCTCGCGTTCGCGACCGGCGGCCACCCACCTGCCGTGATGCTCCTCGGCCGCCGCCGGATTGAGAAGCTCGGACGCCCCGGGCTCTTCGTCGGTGGGTTTCCCGACGCCCGGTTCGAAGTCCAAAGGTTTCAGATCGACCCCCCGTGTAGCCTGCTGCTGTTCAGCGACGGCCTGTACGAGGTTGCCGCCGTCGACGGCTCGGTCATGGGATTCGATGAGTTCATCGACCTGCTGCACGGGACGGGCGCCGGCCCGCGATCGATCTCGATGGGATCCTCCACGAGATCCGCCGTGTGACCAACGGCGCAGGATTCTCCGACGACGTCTCTATCCTCAGGCTGGACTTTGGGATGACGCCATGGTTGATCTTCAGCGCTGTGGCCGGCCCGGTGTAGAACGCGGCGACTAGATTTCCTGCCAGTGTCGATTGGCCTCCGCCATTCACACTTCCAGATGCGACGCCAATTGGCGCGGTGAAGCTACCGGGGGCTCAGGCGATGGTTGCGCCGGGCCCCAGCCGCCATCAACAGAGCTCCGAGCCACACCTTCCAGCTCACCGCTTCTCCAAGGAGACCGACGGCATTCAAAACGGTCAGCGGCAGACTGAGCTTGTCGATTGGCGCAACCCGAGACGCAGGTCCCAGCTGCAACGCCCGGAAGTATGCGAGCCATGAGATGCCCGTCGCCATTCCGGAAAGCGCGAGATAGATCGGCAAAACGCCTGGAGAGCGAGGAGAGGACGCGGCTCTCGCCGGCCAGAAATACCATCAGCCACGCGAAGATCAGCACGACAACCGTGCGCACAGGCGCGGTAGCCAGCGTGAAAAACATCTGCCTTCGACACCTGGTTTTCCGACGAGATAGCAGTTGCCCCGGCTGTAACCACAGAAGTGGCAACGAGTAAGAGAGGCAGTGCTTTACGTGTCATGTCCGCTTCAAAACTAACCGAATACCGTCTAGGTGACTCGATTTCACGTCCTTTCAGCGCAGCGTGTGCTCGACAGCGCGGGTCCGTGAGTCCTCTCTTCCCCTTCTACGGCCGTGGCGCCCATGCGCCTTGGTCAGCGCCAGCCGAGTTCCGGAGCGACGTACCTGAGGATGCTTTCGAGCACGTGGGCGTTGTAGTCCACACCCAACTGGTTCGGAATCGTGAGCAGCAACGTGTCGGCCGCCTTGATAGCCTCGTCGGCCGCGAGTTGTTTGACCAGCACGTCGGGCTCCGCGGCATAAGAGCGGCCGAAGATGGCCCGCGTGCTCGCGTCGATGTAGCCCACATGGTCCTGGCCGGGGGCCTCGCGACCAAAGTACAGGCCCGGTCGCGGTCGTCGACGAGCGCGAAGATGCTGCGGCTGACAGACACGCGAGGTTCACGCCGATAGCAGGCGCCTTTCCACGCCTCACGATCAGCGTGGATCTCTTTGCGCTGTTGTACGTGCAGCGGCTCGCCGGTCTCGTCATCTTTGAGCGTCGAACTCTGGAGATTCATGCCGAGTGTGGCGGCCCACTTGGACGTCGCGTTGGAACTGGAACCCCACCGATCCGCTCGCGCAATCCATCCGAATAGGGCTCGAGGCGCAGCAGACCCGGTGGATTGGGAAACATCGGCCGCGGGTTGGGCTCCGCGAAGCCTTCTCCCTTGAGGCGTTCCAGGAACACTTCGGCGTGGCGCCGCGCCATGTCGGCCGCTGTCTTCGCCGGCACGCGGCGCATACTCGAAATACCGCCAGCCGTCAATCACCTGCTCCGGTGATCCGCGGCTGATGCCCAGTTGCAGACGCCCACCCGCGATGATGTCCGCCGCCCCGGCATCCTCGGCCATGTACATCGGGTTTTCGTAGCGCATTCGATGACGGCCGTCCCGATCTCAATCGTCTTCGGTACGCGCGCCGACCGCGGCGAGCAGCGGGAATGGGGAGCCCAGCTGGCGGGCGAAGTGATGCACGCGGAAGTACGCGCCGTCCAGGCCCAGTTGCTCGGCGGCCACTGCCAGCTCGATCGACTGCAGAAGGGCGTCGGACGCGCTGCGCACTTCCGAATACGGCGCGGGCATCCAGTGGCCGAATGACAGAAAGCCGATCTTTTTCACCCCCACTACCTGGGAGAAAGGCCGCACCAACACCGGTAATCCAGGACAGCCACTCCAATAACTCGTCTCAGGTGAGGTGGATCTGCCGGATGCCTATTCGGAACGAAGAGCGTCATCCGCATCATGGATCACGGGTTTTTTTTTTTTTTTTTTTTTTTTTTTTTTTTTTTTTTTTTTTTTTTTTTTTTTTTTTTTTTTTTTTTTTTTTTTTTTTTTTTTTTTTTTTTTTTTTTTTTTTTTTTTTTTTTTTTTTTTTTTTTTTTTTTTTTTTTTTTTTTTTTTTTTTTTTTTAAAAAAAGCCTCACGGCTGGGGAATTGGAGCGTTGTGACGGCGTTCCGACTGACGCCATGATTTGCGATGTTGCGGAGCGGCACGGGCCCGGATCTCATGTGTGGGGGAGTCTGAGGGCGATACGAGAGAAAATCCCCATGATCGGGTGGCTCTGCGGTGCTGAGATCTCATTTTGACGCCCAACGCCGCGGCTGGAGCACCAAGTCGGCCGCTTCCTCAGCCTCTTTGAGGAGCGTCTTGCGCGGCGTGCCTATCCGCGCACGCATGGTCAGGCCACGAGCAAAATCCGTGACTTGGATCGCGCGCACGGCTACCGGAAAGTCAGGCGGGATGTCTCCCGCACCGATCCCGTCCCGGAAACGGCGCTCCACCAGCGCCGCGCCGCCCGCGACCGTGCGCTGCAGGAACCGCCGAACCTCAGCGTCGTTCACAAGCGGCGCGACGCACACCAGAAGGCAGCCCCGGGCGGACCCTTTCTCGGTCGCACTTTCGACGGCGTACCTCAGAAAGCCCACGATCGAGTCGCGAAGACTCTGTGGCGAGAGGAGTGCCTTCGCGGCTGATGCGCCCTTCCGTTCTGCGTACGCCCTAAGGACGCGCAAGAATATCGCCCGCTTGTCCCCAAAGACGGCATACAGGCTCGGCCGTCCCACACCCATCCCGGCGACGAGATCGTCAATCGTCACTCCGTCGTAGCCTTTCGACCAGAACACCTGAGTCGCCTTTTCCAGCGCCCCCGTCTCGTCGAAGCTGCGCGGCCGACCCCGCGGCCTAGCGGTATTTTGAATCATTTGGTTCAAAACTCATTGACAATGGCCATCCTACCAATATATAACCGAATAGTTCGAAATTAGCAAGCTGGCCCGAGCCTCGCGGGGCCTCACGACTCGACCTTCACCCTACACCACGGAGACGCCCATGGAACGTTCGATCGCTCTCGTCACCGGCACCACCTCCGGGCTCGGTTATGCGGCAGCCCGCTTGCTCGCCATCGGGGGCTACCGCCAGGTCATCGTCACCGGGCGCAGCCTGGCCCGGGTCCAGGAAACGGCCGCTCAGCTCGCGGCTGAAACCAAGACCCAGGTCTTCACGCCGCTGGAGCTGGATCTGGACAAGCCGTCCAGCGTTCAGTCCGCCCTCGCCGAGCTCGTCAAGCGAGGTCGGCCGATCGATTTCCTACTGCTCAATGCCGGGATGGTCCCTGGCAAGGCGCGCGTGCTCACTGCGGCGGGCGTCGAGGCGGCTCAGGCCCCGCTGATCGGCCATCATCAACTGACTGTCGGATTGCTCCGCGCCAACCTGCTGAGCCCCAACGCGCGGATTGTTATCGCCGGCGCGGAACCTGCCCGAGGGGACGTGCCCATGTTCAGCTACACCGACGTGGCGGCCTTCGCGGCCAAACACCACCAGGGTGACCGAACCGCCGCTGTTGAAGCCCTGGTGCGCAACGGGCCGAACGTGAAGTACGAGCCCAACCGGACGTATGCCGACGCGAAGCTCATCGTTGCTTGGTGGGCGGCGGCGCTGGCGCGGCGGCTACCCTCCGGCATGGCCGTGTACGCCGTCTCGCCCGGTAGCGCGCCCGACACCAAGGCGGTGCGAAACCTTGGGCCGGTCATGAAGCGGGTGATGATCCCACTGGTGAAGCTCATTCCCGGCATGTCCCAGACGCCGGAGACCGCAGCTCGCCGGTATCTCCAGGCTTCGGAGTTCGGAACCGACGTCTCGGGGCAATTCTTCGCCTCGGCGCCGAAGAAGCTCACAGGCCCAATTGAGGCGATGCGTCACCCGCACTTTCACGATCGCGCCAACCAGGAAGCCGCCTGGCGGGCCGTCGTCAAGGTCTCTGGCGTCGATTTCTCTTCCACAGCATCCTTGAGCGCGGTGTCCTGAAGGAGCGCCGGTCGCGGCGCTGCGTGCTCGTCCACGGGGTCTACGGTATTTTGAAATAACTAGTTCACAAATCCCTTGGCCGCGCTCCTGTTCGTCGCACTGCTCGGCGCGATCGCGGTGACCTATCGACGCCAGCGCTATTGGCAACGTCAGGCGCGCGTGTGGCACGAGCGGTTGAAACGTCGGATTGGCGTGCTTCGAGCCTTGATTCGCGACGCCCGAGACACGCAAGCGGCATTTCGCGCGACTGAAGACGCGGCGTCACTCCATGCGGCGTTCATCGCACGCTGTGACGCCGCACTCCGTCGGGAGTTCGGCGTCGCGTACGCCATTCGCGTGGACCAGCGTCTGAGCGACCAGGACTGGCTGCAGCCGCCGGGACTCGCGTCCGAGGAGCACATCTTCGCGTGGTACGACACAGAACGCCGGATTGCGGGACTACAGGAGTTGATCAACGAAGCGGCGGATGATTTGACGTCGCTCCACGTTCCCTGACGTGCAGCCAGCGCAGACGACGGCGAAGACACATCTGATGGCGATGGACAGCGAACCGATACGGACCGTGTGCCCTTGGTCGCGAGCGCCAACGTCCGCAGACGCTGAATACAGCCGTGCATCTCATAGCCCTTGTCGGCACCGACGGTCATGCGCCGACCGGGTCGGCGCTGGCGCTTCTCGGGCACCTTCCGCCTTGGTCGCGCTCAGCTAGGAATTCGCTACACCGCGCACGCATCTCGGGCAGGAACTCGGCGAAGTCGTCAGAGAACGGCTCGAATGCCCGCGAGTAGTCGGGCCGCTGTGCCAATCTTCGCAGCCACTGGGTGGCCCGCCATATCCCGAAGCGCGCTCGATGCCCTCTTGGCTGGCATACCCCAGTAGCCAATCGCGTTGACTAGAAGACGTCGATAATCACGCCGGAGAGCTTTCCGTTCTATCCGGCTGAGGATGCGTTTGCTGCGATGAACCGCGGGATGGCGATCCGAGAATGCGTCGATCGTACGATGCATCTGGATGCCGGTCCGCACTCGCTCGGCTCCAGGCCGGCCATAATTTTTGACGCATTATTCCTTATATGGCATATTTGGGTTGCGTCGTGGGAGTTGAGGTTACTGACGAGTTCGCCGGCTGGTTCGAAACCCTCACTAGGGCGAACAGGTCAGCATCGGCCGCGTGGTGGAGCTGCTTGCAGAGCACGGTCCATCGCTGCCTTATTCGTCGGCCGATTGCCGACACGCTGTACGACGAATACCTCCAGGAACTGAAACGGGAAGGACTGATATGAAGCGCCACAAGTGGTCTGACATCAAGGCTCGCGCGAAGCCGGAGACTCGCGCCCGGATCGAGGCCGAGGCGCAACGCCTGTCCGACGATCTGCATCTCTCGCAGCTTCGGAAGGCGCGAGGTCTGACGCAGGAGACGATGGCCGAACTGCTCGGCGTGAGCCAGGCAGAGGTGTCCAAGATGGAGCGGCGGACGGAGCTCTACGTGGGCACCCTGCGCAAGTTCATCGAAGCCATGAACGGCGAGCTGGTGATCGCGGCACGCTTCGCCGACGGCGTGAGGTTCCGATTCGTTTGGCAGAGGAAGAAGACGCGGCCTGAAAGTGCCTCAGGGTACGTTCCCGCAGACCGAGACCGCACGGCAGACTTGGCAACGTTTTGGCGCGACAATTTGCAAGTTCAGTTGGTTGTGGGTCGGATGTGCCGAGGGCTGTCAGCAAAGAAGCCGCGTAAACGTTCGCGGCTTTATTGCTGAGCTGGTTGCGGGGGCGCGCAACGGCGGTATCAGCTCTGGCGGAGCGCGGCGTGAGGGCCTCGTTGGTCTGTCAATCATCTATGCCCGGGCGCATGTCGTCGTGAGTTGGGTTCGGCATGCGGACAGGTCACGGACAGCGGCAAGTGGACCTGACCCGTTAGTTGCGCACTTCCACAGATATCGGCGCCAGAACCCTTCAACTCGCGTCATGGCTTCGCAGGCGGATAGATTGTTTTCCAGTCGGACTTCATGTCCACGACGGCCCAGTGCCGTGCCGGGGCCTCGTCGAGAGCGCGCAGCAGTTGGCCGATGTGCGACTCGCGGTCATAGGCCCACTCGCGCTCTGCGTCGGTGTGGTGGACGATGACGCCGAGGCGTGGCCCGGTCCCCGCAGTGGTCCACACGAGCATCTCGTAATCACCGTCGGAGTTGCCAAAGGCCGCAATCGGGCGCCTGCCGATCACCTGGTGGATGCCGACAGGCTTCCCGGCCTTGTCATCGACCAGGTCCACGGCCGCCAGCCGCGACAGGACCGGCTTGCCGCCGCGCAGCTCATATTTCACCTTCGCGCGGCTCCGATCACCTGCTCCGGCGGGATCCCGTACACGCGCTCGACCCATGGCCGCATGAACTCGACGCCGCCGCCGGACACGATGAACGTCTTGAACCCGTTCGCGCGGAGATAAGCGAGCAGCTCGAGCATCGGCTGGTAGACCATTTCCGTGTACGGGCGCCCCGTCTTCGGATGGCGCGCTCGCTCCATCCACCGCGTCACGATGTCGGCAAACTCCTCGGTGGTGTTTCCGACATGCGTCGCGGCCATGATCTCGAGCAGCCCCTTCTCCCCCGTGGCCGCCACCGCCTTTTCATCACCCTCGAGCACGGCCTTGAATGGCCGGGTGGTCTTCCACTCGGGGTGCTGCGGTGCCAGCTCCTTGACGCGGTCCAGCGCGAATGCGAGCTGCACGTCATCGGCTGCTCGCCCCAGAGCGTGCCATCGTTGTCGAAGACGGCAATCCGTTCCGGAACCGGGACGAAGTCGGGCCCGCCGTCGCGCGTCACGCGGCCGACGAACTCCACGATGGCGCGTCGAGCGACGCCGTCATTCCAGGAGGGCAGGGGGTCGGTCGTCTGCGCACCGAGGTTGCCCGCCGGCACTCCGAGCGCGAGGAAGAGGAGAAGACCCCGATTCCGAAGCCTCGAGCCTGGAGATCCCGCCGGCAGCCAACCGAAGCTCGCGCGACAGGCGGCCGAGGCAAGGGCGACGACGTTCATGAAGGATTGGCTCCCAATGTGGACGCATCACGCACGCACCTGAATCCCAGGTGGTTCGTGCCCGTATCCGGCACGCCCTTGCCGCGCGTACCACCATGTAACGGGAGCAGTATTGATCGGTGCAGAGAAACGAGCCGCCCGCATGACGCGCTTCGCCGCGCCCGGTTCGGCCGGGTCGAGGCTGTCCAAGGGCCCGCGCGGGTTCCTTACGATCGTGCGGCTGGCGGCCAACTGCCCGTAGTAGTCGGAGCGATACCAATCCGCGGTCCACTGCCACACGTTGCCGGCCATGTCGTACAGGCCGTACGCGTTGGGCGGGATATGCCGCAACCGCCGTGATGCCCGCGTGGCCGTCGTCCGCTGTGTCTTAATCCGGGAAGTGGCCCTGGTGGGTGTTGGCCATCCAGTGACCGTCGGGCCGGAACTTATTGCCCCAGGCGAAGAGCTTCCCGGTCAGTCCGCCGCGCGCCGCGAATTCCCACTCGGCCTCGGTCGGCAGCCGCTTTCCCGCCCAGCGCGCGTAGGCTTGCGCATCCTCGTACGCAACGTGCACGACCGGAAATCGCTCGCGCCCGGCGATGCTGCTGCCCGCGCCGAGCGGGTGTCGCCAACTGGCGCCCTTCACGTAGGTCCACCAGCGCAGGTGCGAGTCGAGCGGCACTGGATGATGCGGTGGCGCGAACACGACGGAGCCGGCCACAAGGTTCTCGGCGGCGCACCAGGAAACTCCTCCGCCGTCGGCGTGCGCTCGGCCACCGTCACATACCCCGTCGCGCGGACGAACCGAGCGAACTCGTCGTTGGTGACATCCGTGCGGTCCATCCAGAAGGGATCCACGTACACGCGCGAATCGGACGAAGCGTCTTCGGTCGCCTGCATGCCCACGGGGTCGTGGTCGGGGGAATCCTGCGCGCCCATCGAGAACTCGCCGCCGGGGATTCAGGCCATGCTCTCCGGCACGGGCTGCGGCGGCACGATCGTGTTCGCCACGGTCGCCAGGAACACCGCGTCCATGGTCTTCGCGGGCGGCGCAGCGGTGGCCAGCATCGCCGTGCGCGCGCCGACGGATCGAGTCACGGCGAGCGTGACGACGGCTGCGATCGCGCCCAGCCCGACCAGGAGGGCGAGCGTCCACCTACCTGTTCGGTCCTCGATCCGGTGCGTCGTTCTCGGCGGTGCGTTCGTCTGGACATGCGCCGATTCATGAGGTGTCTTCGACGAGGACTCCGCCTCCGCATTTGCCGCAAAAACACAATGGCGTGCCTCCCGGCCGACGATCAGTTACCGGCGCCCTTGGTTCCCGCCTGGATTGCCTGCAGCGCCCTCTCAACGCCGGTGGTTCCGGAGACCTGACTGGGCGGAAACTCCTTGAACGACTCCAGGAACTGGCCGATGATGCCGCCGCTCGGGATCAAGGTCCAGATCTTGTCGCCCCACCAGCGCCCATAGGACATCGATTCCTCCTGGTAGCGTTCCCACGGGTCTTGCCGCAGGTTGGTCACCAGGGGAACGTTAGTCGACTCCACGGTGCCCGTGAACAGGTTGCCTTTGATCGTCTTGAACGCCACCTTCCAATCGTCATACCGGACGGCGGTGAGGTCGCCGTTGTCGGTGAAGTAGAAGAACTCGTGACGCGGCCCCTTTGCGATTTCGCCCTTGAAATAGGGCATGAAGTTGTAGCCGTCGAGGTGGTTCTTGAAGGTCTTGTCGCCAACCTTCACGCCCTTCAGCAGTTTCTCCTTCACATCGGGTTCGCCCGCGGCGGCGAGCAGCGTCGGCATCCAGTCTTCGCCGGCCATGATTTCGTTGATGATCGTCCCCGGCTTGATCGTGCCGGGCCAGCGCGCCACCATCGGCACGCGGAAGCCGCCTTCGAACGTCGTTCCCTTCTCACCCCGAAACGGGGTATTCCCGCCGTCCGGCCAGGAGAAGATTTCGGCCCCATTGTCGCTGGTGAACACGAAATCGTGTTGTCGGCTATGCCAAGCTCGTCGATCTTCTTGAGCAGCGAACCGACGATTGAATCGAGTTGTGCCATGCCGTCTGCATACAGGCCATAGCCGCTCTTGTTTTCCCACTTCGGCGAGAGATGGGTAAAGGAGTGCATGCGCGTGGTGTTGTGCCAGAGGAAAAACGGCTTGCCGGCCTTGACGGAGCGGTCCATGAAATCGAGCGAGCGCTGGACGAGCACGTCGTCGACATCTTCCATGCTGGTCTTGGCGGCGGCGTCCATGTTCGGCTTCGGCGGCAGCGGCCCACCGTCTAGATCGTCTGCTTTCCGACCCTTCCCCACCGCGGATCGGTGGTCGCGTCGTCGGTGTCGCTGGCCTTCGAATCAACGATGTTGCGTGGCCCGAACGTCGCCCTGAATTTCGGATCCTTCGGATAGTCTGCCTGGTACGGCTCTTCCATCGCGTTGAGGTGATAGAGGATGCCGTAGAATTCGTCGAATCCGTGCACGGTCGGCAGGTACTCGTTGCGGTCGCCAAGATGGTTCTTGCCGATCTGGGCGGTGGCATAACCATGCGGCTTCAGGAGCTCGGCGATGGTCGGGTCCTTGTCCTGCAGGCCTGCTTGGCCGCCGGCAGACCAACCTTCAGCAGCCCCGTGCGAAACGGCGTCTGGCCGAGGATGAACGCGGCCCGGCCGGCCGTGCAGGATTGCTGAGCGTAGTAGTCCGTGAACAGTGCGCCCTCCTTGGCGATGCGGTCTATGTTGGGCGTGCTGCCGCCCATCATTCCCCGGTGGTAGGCGCTGACGTTCCAGACGCCGACGTCATCGGCCATGATCACGACGATGTTGGGTTTCTTGGCCGGCGCCTGCGCTTGCGCGGGCGAACTCGCAAACGTCCCCAGGCACGTAGCAATGAGTGCCGACCCGCTCACCGTAAGGATTCGCCCGGCTAGTGTGCTCTTCATGCCGCCATCCGACTGTTCATACAAATCTCCTGCGAGTAGCACGCGTCAATTCCGGCTCAGGAATACAAGCGACTTTGCAGCATGTCAAGCAGAAGCGTCCTTGGGTGTGACGCTCGAGTTGGCGTTCATCCCGATGAGGGTGCGCGAGACTACTGGTGGAGGTGCGTTGTGCCCAGCAAACTGATTGAGTCGCTCCGCTGCGATCTCGCGGCGCTCCAGAAGGCCGGCGCCATCGGCAGGTGACGATGCGCGCCAGTTCGAGGCGATCTCCCGCCGTCGTTCGCGACTTCAGCGCGGCCGACATCAAGCCGCTACGCAAGCGACTGAAGTTCAGTCAGCGCGTGTTCGCCCAGGTCCTGCACACGACGGCCTCGACCCGTGCGCAAGTGGGAGCAGGGCGATACGCGGCCAGCCGGCCAGCATTGAAGTTATTGAACGTCATAGCAGACAAGGGATTGGAAGCCGTCCTGTAGCCAGCGGTGCGCTGCATCGGTGGACCTTGGGGAGATCAGGCGATCTGCAAGATTCCGGTGGTTGCGGGTCGGAGGAGGAGGGCGGGCTGGACAGCAAGAAAGCCGCGTAAACATTCGCGGCCTTGCTGCTGCCCGGCTGCGGGGGCGGCCGCGGCAACGCGACGCCCGCAATCCGCCGGCGTCGCGTTGCCGCAAGAAAAACGATTCAAATCCCGCCCCGGAACCATGAAGGCGAGCGGGTCGAGACCGTGGCCGAAAATGGAAAAGGCCACGGGGTGCGACCCTGTGGCCTTTGTGGTTGCGGGGGCGGGATTTGAACCCGCGACCTTTGGGTTATGAGCCCAACGAGCTACCGGACTGCTCCACCCCGCGTCATGACAACCTACGAATAGTAGCACACGGTTCCGAGGCGGGCAATGCAGTTCGCGGCGCCCGCTATGAGCGAACCGCCGGGCAGGGCCCAAATCAGTGTAAAAAGGAGGGATGCGCGCGATTCTCGAACTGGCGCGGCTGAAGCCGCCGACAGCAGGACTGAAGTCCGCGCCACGTACTCGGGTTTTGTCTCGTTCTGTTGATCGCGGCTACGGCGTCGGCCCAGCCCCGCCGGCCTATCGGCATCGACGACTTGCTCGCGTTCCACCGGATCAGCGAGCCTCAGATCTCCCCGACGGCGCCTCCGTCGTCTACACCGTGGCGACGCCGGATCGCGCGGGGAACACGAGCGTCAGGAACATCTGGATCGTCCCGACGGCCGGCGGCGCCGGCGCGGCAGCTCACCGCCAGCGGCAAGGACAGCGGCGCGCGGTGGTCGCCGGACGGCAAGCGCCTCGCCTTCGTGTCGAGCCGCGACGGCGACGCCGCGGTCTACACGATGCCGCTCACGGGCGGCGAGCCCGCGCGGCTCACCACCCTCTCCGGCGGCGCCGACAACATCGTCTGGTCGCCCGACAGCAAGTGGATCGCGTTCACGTCGCAGATCTATCCCGACTGCAAGGACGACGCGTGCAACGCGAAGCGCGCGAAGGCGGCCGAGGACAGCAAAGTCAAGGCGCACGTCACCGAGACGCCTGCTCTACCGCCACTGGACGCAGTGGAGAAACGGCCAGCGCGGACACCTGTTCGTCGTGCCCGTGGACGGCGGGACGCCGAAGGACCTGACGCCCGGCGCCGACTACGACGTGCCGCCGCTGCAGCGCGAAGGCCCGCACCCGATCGCGTTCTCGCCCGACGGGAAAGAGATCGCCTTCACGGCCGTCGTCGATCCGATGGAAGCCGCGAGCACGAACGGCGACATCTTCACCGTTCCCGCAGACGGAGCTGCCCCGCCGAAGAAGATCACCACCGGCCCTGGCTTCGACGGCGCGCCGGCCTACTCCCCCGACGGCAAGTGGATCGCCTTCCACTCGCAGTCGAAGCCGGGCGTGGAGTCCGATCGGTGGCGGCTGATGCGTTACGACCGCGCGTCGGGCCAGGCGACGGAGGTCACTCCGTCCTTCGACCGCAGCGTGAACGCGATCGCGTGGTCGCCCGACAGCGCGACGATCTACTTCAACGCCGAAGACACGACATACGAGCCGATCTTCTCCGTCGCCGCCAAAGGCGGCACGCCCACGTCGCTGACACCGAAGACCTACAACGGCGAGTGGGCGCTCAGCCGCGACGGCAAGACGCTCGTCATGGCGCGCAGCAGCCAGTCCGCGCCCGCCGAGCTCGTCGCGTCGGCGTCCGACGGCTCGAACGCGCGCGCGCTGACGACGCAGAACACGGATCTGCTGGCAAAGCTGGACCTCCCGAGCGCCGAGCATTTCACGTTCGCCGGCGCCGGCGGCACCGAGATCCACGCGATGCTGCTCCGCCCGCCGGCCTTCGACGCGTCGAAGAAATACCCGGTCGTGATGATCCTCCACGGCGGCCCCGAGACGATGTTCGGCGACACGTGGAGCTACCGGTGGAACACCCAGATGTTCGCCGCGCCGGGATACGCGGTGCTGATGATCAACCGCCGCGGCTCGACCGGCTTCGGCCAGGCGTTCACCGACGCCATCCAGGACGACTGGGGCGGCAAGGCGTTCGAAGACGTGATGAAGGGCCTCGACGCCGCGCTCGCGAAGTACCCGTTCCTCGACGGAACGCGCGTCGCCGCGGCAGGCGCGTCGTACGGCGGCTACATGATCGACTGGCTCGCCTCGCAGTCGAAAGGCCGCTTCAAGACGCTCGTCTCGCACGCCGGCGTGTACGACATCACGTCGATGTACGCCACCGAGGAGCTCTGGTTCCCGGAAGCGGAGTACAAGGGCACGCCGTGGAGCAACCGCGCGGGCTACGAGAAGTGGTCGCCGGATCGCCACGCGGGCGAGTTCGGCAAATACAAGACGCCGACGCTCGTCACCTGCGGCGAGATCGACTATCGCGTGCCCTACACGCAGAGCCTCGAGTTCTACAGCGCGCTGCAGCGCCAGGGCGTGCCGTCGAAGCTCATCGTCTTTCCGGACGAAGGCCACTGGATTCTGAAGCCGCAGAACAGCGCGTTCTGGTACGGGCAGGTGATGGAGTGGATTAAGAAATACCTGTGAAACGGATAAGGGTGCAGGGGCCAGGGATCAGGAGCCAGCGCGCAGGGTGCAGGGGAATCGGGGACGTGGATGATCCAAGGCCGCATGCGTCCACCCTCGAGTGCACGCCTCTGTGCTAGCCTGATTCAATGACGCTCGAGTTCGCCGGTGACATGTTGTGCTCGGCCGGCGTGAGCTATTTCCACGTCTATCCCAACGGCGACGTGTACCGCTGCCTGGCGGATTACAACGCCCGCCGGGCGCCGATGTTCAACCTGAAGCGCGACGGCTGGAAGGGCGGCGTCGATCCGACCCTGTGCGATCACGAGCGCTGCTACAACGCCTGCGACCTGGATTGGACCACCAAGTGGCAGGTGGACGCGCAGGGCCGCGTGGAGAAGACCTTCGAAGGCCAACGCAAGGAGATCGAGAAAGACGTCTCGCTGCTCCTGTGCTCGCAGCGTCTGGAGGCTCCGCAGCGCCGGATGGCCTACTTCATCTGGTCGCCGACGCTGGTGTGCAACTACACCTGCGCCTACTGCGGCTGCGCGGCCGGCGAGAAGCCGAACAAGGACTTTCCCTCGTCGTCTCCCGAGCTGACCGTCG
This sequence comes from Vicinamibacteria bacterium, assembly GCA_963787035.1. Lineage (GTDB taxonomy): Bacteria > Acidobacteriota > Vicinamibacteria > Vicinamibacterales > JAENWD01 > JAENWD01. The sequence goes on along the minus strand of CAWBBN010000023.1, from coordinate 228,820 downwards.
GCGAATGGATCGACGTCTGGAGCGAGATCCTGGAGCGCTTCGAGTACGGCATTCTCAGCATCACCGGCGGCGAGCCGCTGCTGAGCGAGGCGACCCTGCCCGTGCTCGGCATGGCGACGCAGAAGTTCGCCTGCTACATCACCTCCAACATCAGCCGCAACATCATGGAGTTCACCCGCAGCATCCGCCCGGAGGGCCCGCCGAGTGTGCTGGAAGGCTTCGGCCCGGTGCCCATCGGCCTCTGCGGGATCAACTGCAGCCTGCACCCCACGTCCAAGGGCTTCAACTGGGAGCTCTTCAAGGGCTCGCTCCTCCTGCTGCGGAGTGCGGGCTTCGAGGTCTCGGTCAACTACGTCGGCTATCCCCTCCAGCTCTATCTCGCGCCCGAGTACAAGGCGTGGTGCGAACAGAACCAGATCCCGTTCACCCTGTCGTCCTGGCAGGGCGTGGACAACGAAGGCAACGTCTCGCGCTACTCCTTGCCCGAGCGAACGTTCTTCGAGGAGATCGCGCCGTCGCACCGCAAGAAGTCGAACGAGCTGGTGTTCATGGATTGCCGTTACGACGTGACGCTCGACAATCCGGTGACGCGCGTGCTGATGGCAGACGTCCTGACGCTGACGGGCCGCATCCGCAACCTGTCGCACACCGCGTGGCAGATCGGCAGCGGGCCAGGCCGGTGGAGCGTCGCCGGCTACATCACCCGCGTCGGGCGGCACAAGAAGTGGGTGCAGGAGATGCGCACCAGCCCGCCGGACTGCCAGGTGCTGCCGAACGGCGAGCTGGAGTTCGCCCTGCCGATCGACACACGCGGCCTGCCGGTTGGGATTTACGAGGTGTGGATCGACATCCTGATGGACGGCCGCACAAACTGGATGGCGCTTCACGGGGCGGTTCCGGCCACCGCCATCCTCCGAATCGAGACGTTCGGCCACGAGATCGCGGTGGATGCCGACGCCGTCACCGTCTCACCCGGCGGCACGGCCGTCGTGAGCGGCACCTTGCGCAACACCTGCGGCAAGCCGTGGCCCGAAGGCGCAGGCGGCGAGCCGCTGAAGATGGGCGCTCGTGTCTTCCGGCAGTCCGCCAAAGGCGAGGCCGTGCGCGAATTCCGGGCTGCGTTGGAGCGACTGCCGGAGACCGCCGAGGACGAGGTCGCCTTCCGCCTCGTGTTCGATCCGGGAGAGCTGGAGCGCGGCGACTACGAGCTCAGCATCGATGTCGTGAAGGAGGGCCAGTTCTGGATGGCCGAGAAGGGCGCGAATCCCAGAGTCATCCCGGTGGTGATCGCCTGACGGACCGGCCGCCAGGAATCGCCGAGACAGAGCAATTCAGGGCGCGTCCCAGTCGAGCGCGTAGATGTCGTGCGTGCCCGCTTCGAGCAGGACCATCGGCGACCCGTCGGGTGTGAACCCGATCCATGAGCCCAGGAAGCCCGACGCGAGCGACAGATCCGAGAACGTCGTGACGACCTCCCTCCGGCCGTCGGCGATCGTGATGCGATCTATCTCACTGACACCAAGCTGACAGACGATCGTCCGGCCGTCCTGTGACCAGGCCGGCCATCCGAGAAACGTGGAGCTGTGGCCGATGACGTCCTTCCACGTGCCCGTCGTCAGGTCGAAGATCGCGAGGCGCAGCGAGTCGAACGACAGCGCCACGATGTAGCGGCCGTCGGGTGACCACCGCGGAGAGAACAGTCCTTGCGATCCGGGGACGACCGTCACCTTGCCCGTGTCGAGCGCCATGATGCGAATCACCGCGTTCGGGGACTCGGGGGTGTCGAATCCTGGTGCTGAGGCGAACACCAGCCGCTTCCCGTCCGGCGACCAGGAAGGATCCGCCTCCCCGAGCGCACTGGCGGTCGCTCTACGCGGCGTGCCGCCCGTGGCCGGCACCAGGTAGATTTTGGGCGTCTCGGATCCCATTGCCGCGAAGAACGCGATCGGGGTTCCATCAGGCGACCAGCGGGGCATGAACCCCTGCGTTGGCGAAAACGTCAGCTGCAACCGTTCGCTGCCATCCGTGCGGCTGCGCCACAACGCGCCCTCGGGATACGTGACGTAGGCAACCCAGGCGCCGTCGTTCGACAATGTCACGCCTTCGGCCGAGAGCTCGCCGAGATAGGGCAGGAACCGCTTCGACGACGGCGTCGTAGCGGGCCAACCTGCCCTTGCGCTGGTCGCCTACCGCAAAGAGACGCTTGCCGTCCCGGCTTGGCATCACGCCCGAGAAGATGATCGGCCCGAAGGTGAGCTGCACAGGCCCACTCGGACCGCGCCCGAGGAAGCGCGGCTCCGGCAGCGTCCACAAATTGCCCGAGGCCTCGAAGACATACTGCCTGCCGTCGGGTGTCCAGGTGCCGCAGCACGGGCTCTGGGCACCGGTCCAGCCAGGAAGCAGGGCGTGCGCGTTCCCGCCAGCGCCGTCAGCTTCCCAAAGCGTGGACGTGAAGGTCTTGGGGTCAACGACCGAATAGCGCAATCGCCGGCCGTCGGGGGACCATCTCGCTGAGAACACGTCCCCTGGCGCCGTAAGCACACGAGCGGACTCGCGGCCGTCGCTTCTGGCAACGCGAATTTCGTCTCCGACCGTGTAGACGATGTGCGATTTGTCAGGCGACCATGCAGCGGTGATGCCGTTGACGGGACTGCTGATACGCAGATCGCCCACGCGGCGCTGGGTGCCTCCGAGCACGGGCATCACGGCAAGGTCGGATACCTCTTCGGTGCCGAAACGTCCTGGCGCCACGAGAAGTTCCGTGCCGGTCGAATCGATGTCAAGAATCGCGGGTGCGTCGGCCGCCAGTTCGACAGTCTCACCACCGGTCGCCGCAACCTGGGCCAGAACGCCCCGTCCGACACTCTTGCCTCGCAGGCGTGACGTGCCGAAGTAGAGGCGCGAGCCGTCGGTTACCGGGGCGTTCTTCGGAAATCCATCGGTCGTGATTTGCGTCGTCGCGGTCACGTGCGGTCGCGACGGCGGCAATGCCCACCAGAAGGCGAATGCAATCGCACCGAGTGCGACGACAACTGGCCGACGCCTGGGCCAGTCGACGCCCGGAACGTCGCGCTGGAGGCGGGCTCGCGACAGCGACGCCAGCCGTGGAGGGCCCGGAGCCGTGGGCGGCTGCGGATGTGCGGCCGGACGCTGAGTCCCGCTTCAGGCGCTTGAGGTCCGCGAGCATCTCGCGCGCCGACTGATAGCGCACCTCACGATCCTTCTCGAGCGCCTTGCCGATGATGCGTTCGAGCTCGGGTGGGACGGCGGGATTGATCTGGGTCGCCGGAACCGGATCGCGGTTCAGAATCGCGTCGAACAGCATCGGCGTCGTCGCGCCCTCGAATGGCAGCCGGCCCGTCGCCATCTCGTACAGCACGGCTCCAAACGAGAACAGGTCCGTCCGCGCATCGAGCGGCTTTCCCTTGGCTTGCTCCGGCGACATGTAGGCCATCGTCCCGATGACGGTCCCCGGGCTCGTCAGGTGTTCGTCCGGCACGACGACGGTGGCGACGTTCGAGACTTCGGGTCCGGCGGCGCGCGAGTCGGAGCTCACCTTCGCCAGGCCGAAGTCCAGAATCTTGGGGTGCTCCCGCTCGGTGATGAAGATGTTCGCCGGCTTGATGTCGCGGTGGACGATGCCGCGCTGGTGCGCCGCGTCGAGCGCATCGGCCAGCTCGATGGCCCAGTCGATGAGGCTCTCAAACGGCACGGGCCAGCCCGAGATCCGGTGCTTGAGCGTGGCGCCGCTCGAGGTACTCCATCGCGATGAACGGCTGGCCGCGGTCCGTGCCGATGTCGTACACGGTGCAGATGCCGGGATGGTTCAGAGCGGAGGCGGCCTTGGCTTCCCGCTGGAACCGCTCCAGGGACTGAGGATCGGCGATCAGTTTTTCGGGAAGGAACTTGAGCGCGACGGTGCGGCCGAGGCGCGCGTCCTCGGCTTCGTAGACCACGCCCATGCCGCCGCCGCCAAGTTTGCGCAGGATGCGGTAGTGAGAAAAGGTCTCGCCGATCAACGGGTCATGTCCGGGTCCAGCTCAGCAGCTGGCGTCATCATATCGCGAAGACGCTGTCCGGCTCCGGACCGACTCACCGCGAGGGAGCGCCAGCCGCCGCAGGCCGTGTGCGCGCCGCGAAATCCGCCGGTTGCATCACCGCCACGGCTCTACCCTCCATGTCGAAGCGACCGCGCGTGAGGTAGGCCGCGCCAAGGCCGACGGGCAGCCACGGCTGCACAATCGCGAGCGGCACCAGGTACTTCGGCGTCTTCACGAGCGCCTCCGCCACGCCCCTGGCGCGGTGCCCTTCTGGCCGGTTGCCGGGAATCTGCGGAATCACGAACGACGACATCTCCAGCTCGGGATGGCGGTCGGCATATTTCACCAACGATTTCGCCATCTGTTTCGGCGTGGTCAGCCCGAGGTCGGCGATGAAGTTGTCCTTCATCGCGCCTGGAAAGTAGAGGTTCAGCGCGTCGCGGCTGAAGTCGGCGCAGTTCCTGAAGAAGAAGTTGAAGTGCGATCGGTTCTCGCGCGACTGGAGCGCGCGAATCAGTCGATCGTCCTGCTCTCTGGTCGTCCTGACCGTGAACCCGACGATGTGGCGGTCGTAGACCGAGCCCACCAGCTGAAACCAGTTTCCTCTGGGGACCTTTCCACCGGGAGCGTCGGGGGCAAGCGAGCTGCAGGTGCGCGCGACGGTACGTGTCGCGAAGCGCGGCCACCTGCGCCTTCGTGGCGTGTTGTGGGACCTCCGCCAGCGAATCGACGCCGTACAGGTACGGAAAGAGCGGCATCGCGATCCAGTCCACGCCGCCGACGCCGCCGTAGCGGCTGACGACCGCGCCGGACTCACCGGGAGCGCATTGGCGCAGCGAGGTCGGCGTCTCTGCGCAGATGCGATCGAAGTAGAGCGCGGCGTGGCCGGTGGGGCTGAAGCTGCCGAGCTTGCCGTAAGGCGCGCCGAGAAGCAGCGTGACGTCAGCGCGCGCGGGTCGTGAGACGAGAAGGAGCAGGACGGCGCATGCGGCACGCGCCACCGTCACCGATTTCACTGGGGCAACTATATCGGATCGATCGTGCCGGTATGGCCGAACTGAAGCTCGGCCCTACGAGGGTTGCGACGATCACCGCGCGGGCGGGAGCGGGCTTCTGGCGCATCGTGTAGACGAGGCGCGCGAGCAACAGAATTCCGATGATCACGCCGTAGCGGATCGGCCGCTGGGTGTCGGCCTTGACTCCCCAGTAGTAGTGGATCACGCCGAGGATGGCCGTGATGTAGATCAACTGGTGCAGGCGATTCCAGCGCTTCCCTCCCAGCCGGCGGATCCAGCCGGTGGTCGATGTCAGCGCCAGGGGGATCATCAGGACGAACGCGGTGAATCCAACCGTGATGAACGGCCGCTTCACGACGTCCTTCAGCATGCCGTTCCAGTCGAAGAACTGATCGAGCCACGACCACGTGAAGAAGTGCAGCGTGCCGTAGAAGAACGCAAACAAGCCGAGCATGCGGCGGAACTTGATCAGCCAGTTCCAGCCGGTGAGCCGCCGCAGCGGCGTGATCGCGAGCGTCGCGGCGACGAACCGCAGCGTCCAGACGCCGGTTTCCCAGGTGATGGCCTGAATCGGATTCGCGCCGAGGTTCTCGGTGAACGCCGCGTACGCGAGCCAGCACGCCGGCGACAGCGCGATCAGAAAGACGATGGATTTGATGAAGAATCGCTGGCGTTTCGATTCATGCGACGGTCAGGGCAGGACTTCAGGTCGCGCTACATGGCGCGGACTGATGTCCGGCCCACGGCGTCTGCACCTGACCCTGCACGTCAGAAATTCTTCTTCAAATCCATGCCGCCATACATCGACGCCACTTCGTCGTAGCCGTTGAACATCAGCGTCTTCCGCTTGAAGAAATCGCCGATGCGCCGCTCGGTCGCCTGGCTCCACCGCGGGTGATCGACATTCGGGTTCACGTTCGAGTAGAACCCGTACTCCTGCGGCGCCGAGTCGTTCCACGCCGTGTGCGGCTGGTTCTCGACGAGACGGATCCGCACGATCGACTTGATGCTCTTGAAGCCGTACTTCCACGGCACCACGAGGCGCAGCGGCGCGCCGTTCTGGTTCGGCAGCACCTCGCCGTAGAGCCCCACGGTGAGCAGCGTGAGCCGGTGCATCGCCTCGTCCAGCCGCAGCCCTTCGGTGTACGGCCAGTTGAGGACCGGACGCCGGACGCCGGGCATCTGGCTCGCGTCATTCAGCGTCGTGAACTCGACGAACTTCGCCTTCTCAGTCGGCTGGACCTTCTTGAGCAGGTCGCCGAGCGGGAACCCGATCCAGGGCACGACGATCGACCACGCCTCGACGCAGCGGTGCCGGTAGATCCGCTCCTCGAGCTGATACGGCTTGATCAGATCGTCGATCGCGAACTTCCCGCCGGCCTTGACCGCGCCATCGATCGTCACGGTCCACGGGCGGGTCTTGAGCGACTTCGCGTACTCGGCCGGGTCGCCCTTGTCGATCCCGAACTCGTAGTAGTTGTTGTAGGTCGTGATGCTCTTGTACGGCGTCATCGGCTCGGTGGTGCTGAGAGGGCTCTTCTTCGCGTCGAGCTTCGGCAGTCCGCCCTGCGCGCGCGCCTCGTCCGGCGACAGCGCTTCGGCCGCCGCGGCCGCCAGGAACGGCGCGACCGCCAGAAACTGGCGCCGGTTCACGTAGAGCGCCTTCGGCGTGACGTCGCTCCACTTCAGGTCGTTCGCCTTCCTGATTCGCATGTCCTCCCCCGACAGATATTACGGCTCAATTATGAGATTAGATGGCCGGCGGAGCGCCTGAATTTCAAGGTAGGCTCCCCGCATGGCTTCGACCTCCCGCGAACTCGCCATTCTCGACCTGATCGTCCACGAGCTCCGGACGCCGCTCTCGGTCGCGGCGGGTTCGCTCGCACAAGTGTCGGACGGCTCGGCCTTTACCGCCGCGCAGCAATCTGCCGCCGAACGCGTCGAGCGCTCGCTCAAGACTCTCACCACCCTGACCGATCAGCTCCGCGCCTGGAGCCGCACCTCCGACTCGACTGCCCGCATGCCCGTGAGCCTCGCGGCCGCGCTCGCCCGCGCGCTCGATTCCGACCGACGCCCGGCGGCGCGACATCGACTTCGCCGCGCCGGAGGTGCCTGCCGATGTCCAGATAATGTCCGTGGGCGAGCTGTTTATTCCCGCCCTCGCCTCGATCGTCGCGGCAGTCGTCCGCTCGGCGCCCAACCGCTCGACCGTGGGGATCGACGTGACGTTCGACGACCGGGAGGTTCGCATTGTCGTCGGCGAGCGTCGCCCCCGCGAGCGAATTGGAGTTTCCGGCGGAGTTCGTCGGAGGGCTTGGCTTCTCGCTGCCGCTGGCGAAGGCCGCGATCGAAATCGCCGGAGGGCGGATCTGGTCGAACGGCCCCGACGGGCGGATCGCCGGGATCGGCTTCGTGGTGCCGCGCGCGTGAGTGGTGCCGGATCGGCGCGGCTGAAGCCGCGCCCTACGTACCGGCCTACTGTCCGGGCTTCGGGTCGGGCTCGGACGCGACGACTTCACCGGTCGACGCGTCGATCGAGTAGAGCGTGAGATCGGCGCCGGTCAGCACGCGCGCCTGATAGACGAGGACGAACTTGTCCGGCTGCGGCAGGATGACGAGCGCCGGCGGCTGGCTCGGCCCCGGGCTCCCCTTCGCCAGCGTGATGAAGACCACGCGCGCTTCCTCGAGCGAGAGCTTCGGCTTCGGGTTCAGCGTGATGGACGGGTAGATCGATCCTTCGATCGCGATCGTCTTCTTCCCTTCCGCCTGACGCCACACCTCGGTGCCAACGACGGGCACGCCCTCGTGCACCTGCACGAACCACTCTTCGCGCACCTTCCCGTCGTCGCTGGGCTTCTCTTCGCGCAGCTTGAGATCGCCGCGACGCAACAGGTGCGAGACCTTGCGATCCCATTCGACGAGGGAGGCTTCGTCCGCCGTGCTGATCGCGACGACCTTCGGCACGTCGGACGGCGGCGTCGTCGCGAGCCACAGCGCCGCGAGGCCGGCGTGCATCACGATCGGCAGCATCCCGCCACTTTGTCACGCTCGTCGTCACGGGCACAAGCCGACGATGTAAGTGGTTCACGCGTTTGCACTTATTCTGTGTGCAACAGCCCCGGCGAATGGTTGAGGTAGTGCTACTATGAGAGCGGTGTTATCCACCGTCTCGACGCTGGTCGTCTGCTGGAACAATCGCGAGTTCCTCGGGCGCTGTCTCGAGTCGGTGCCGGCCGGATCGGATCTGGTCGTCGTGGACAACGCGTCCTCCGACGGCAGCGCCGATCTCGTCGCCGAGCAATTCCCCACCGCGCGCCTGATCCGCAACGCCACCAACGTCGGCTTCGCGGCTGCCGTGAACCAGGCGGCGAAGCTGGCGACGAGCCCTTACCTGCTGCTCCTGAATCCCGACGCGGAAGCCACGCCCCGATCGATCGAACGGCTGGCGACCACGCTCGACGAGCGCGTGACGTGCGGCGCGGCAGCCGGACGACTGCTCTCGATGACCGAGGAAGCGCTGCCCGACTTCCACGCGCGGCGGTTGCCGACGTTGTCCAGCGTGGCTGCGGATCTCCTGCTCCTCAGCCGGATCTGGCCGACGAATCCCGTGACGCGCTATGCCGAAGGTCTCGACATCAGTGTCTCGACGGCCGGTCCTGTCGAGCTGATGGCGGCATCGAGCCTGCTCGTGCGACGCGAGGCGTTCGAAGCAGTCGGCGGCCTCGACGAGCGTTTCTCGCCCGCGTGGTTCGAGGACGTCGACTTCTGCAAGCGGCTGCGGGACCGTGGCTGGGACATCTACTTCGTGCCGGGGGCCGTGTTCCGCCACATCGGCGGCGTCTCGATGCGCGGGCTTGGCCGCGCCCGGCAGAAGCGCGTCTTCTACCGCAACCTGGAACGCTACGTCCGCAAGCACCACGGCCGCGCCGCGGCGGCGGCCGTCAAGGCTATGCTGGTGGCGGGCATGAGCATGCGGCTGGCGGGCAGTGCGCTCCAGGCGGATCGAGACGGCGTCCACGCGTTTGCGGGAGTGCTGGGCGGAACGCTCAGCGGCTGGCGTCGCGAGTAGCAGGATGCGGGCGTCGCGTTGGCGAGCGCCGCTCGCCGTCGCTGCCGTGGTCGTGGGGATGGCTGCGCCGTCTGCGCAACTCCGGCTGGCCGACGAATCCGATCGCGCGGCGTTTCGCGGCTGGTTCGTCTTTCTCGCCGACGCCGCCTTCTACCGTCCGGTCCCCGAAGTCACCGACTGCGCCGGCCTGATTCGCTTTGCCGCGCGCGAGTCGCTGCGCGCGCACACGACCGAATGGCTGCGGACCATGCAGCTGCCGGTCGATCCCGGGCTGGCGGACGTGCGTCAGCGTCCGACTGGGACGGCCGGACACTTCCCGCTCTTCCGCATCTCGTCCGATCCAAAGGCGCCGCTCGCGGAGTTCGCCGACGCGCGCACGATCGTCCGGTACAACGCGCGCTTCGTCGCCCGGGACGCCGGCGCGCTGCGTCCTGGCGACCTGCTCTACTTCCAGCAGCCGTCGCAGTCCGAACCGGATCACCTCATGATCTACGTCGGCCCATCGCGCTTCGACGCGTCCGCCGCCGACTTCCTCGTCTACCATACCGGCCCGGCAGACGCCGGCAAGCCGGGAGAGATGCGAAAGGTGCGGCTGGCGGACCTGTTGAAACACCCGTCGCCGCGGTGGCGTCCGCTGGCGTCGAACGAGCGGTTCGTCGGAGTGTTTCGGCTGACGGTTGGAGAATGACGCACGGAGCTGACAGACTGCCGGACTCAGACGACCTACAGACTGCAGCCGCCTGTAGTCCGTAGTCTGAAGTCCGAAGTCCGACGTCCGGTGTCCAATCGTGTGAGGGTGACTGACGGCTCCCCACTGCCGGTCATCCGCTCCAGTGTTAACATCCTGCCGCCGCGAGCCGGCTCTCCCATGACACCCCCACGGTCCGTCGCCATTTTCAGTGTCGTTGTCTGCCTCCTCGGCCTCGCCGCCACCCGCGCGGCCGCGCAGGACCGGGATTCGCCGGAAGACACTCGCCCGTCGTTCTCGCTCTCGACGAGCGCGATCGTCACGAGCCGCGAGACGCCGGCGATCTACCTGACGTTCCGGCGTCTCGATCACCTGGACTTCCGGGTCTACAAGGTCAACGACCCGATGAAGTTCCTCGCCGGCCTGAAGGATCCGCACCAGCTCGGAAGCGAGGAGCCGATCGTCAGCCAGGTGCCGACGCTGCTGGAGCGCGTCGCCGACTGGAAGTCCGAATGGCGCTGGCGCGTCCGCAATTTCTTCCGGACGCAATTCACCTGGGACTACCGGCACGCGCGCCGGCAGCAGATGGATCAGCAGACGGTCGTGCAGCGCCGGACGGTCAACGTGAACACGTTCGCGCAGGTGCCGCTGCTCAACCCGTCGCAGCTCGTGACGTCGTGGCGCGAGATCCTTCCGCCGCTCCGCGACGCCGACGTCCGGCGCATCCCCATCGACGTCAAGCAGCCCGGCATGTACGTCGTCGAGGCCGTGCTGCCGCCGCACATGGCGTACACCGTCGTCATCGTCTCGGACATCGGGCTCGTCACGAAGGCGTCGCCCGGGCAGGTGCTGCTCTACGCCGCCGATCGGAACACGGGCAAGCCGGTGAGCGGCTGCGACGCGCAGGTGCTGCACAACCAGAAGGTGCTCGCGTCGGGCCAGACGGGCGCCGACGGCGTGCTCGACGCGCGGTTCGCCGAAGCCGCGACAGACGACGTGGTGGCGGTCGCGACGTGCGGCGACCAGGTGACCGCGACCGATCCGGGCAGCTACTACATGAACAGCCCGGCCCGCGAGCTGGTCGGCTACATCTACACCGACAAGCCGATCTACCGGCCGGGACACACGGTTCACATCAAGGGCCTGCTCCGCTGGCGGTCGCACGGCGCGCTCGTGCCGTTCGACGCGCCGGACGCGGAAGTGCGCGTCTCCGACACGACGGACAAGGTGATCTTCCGGCAGCGCCGCAAGGTGGACTCGTTCGGCGGCATCACCGCGGATCTGCCGCTGTCGGCCGGCGTCGCGCTCGGCGGCTATTCGGTCGCGGTGCTCGTCGGCGACGACGTCGCGAGCGGCAGCTTCGAAGTGCAGGAGTACCGGAAGCCCGAGTTCGAAGTCCGCGCCACGCCGACGGACAAGTTCGTCGTCCAGGACGGCGAGGCGCACGTGACGATCACGGCGCGCTACTACTTCGGCCAGCCGGTGTCCGGCGGACGGGTGGCATGGGTCGCGCACCGCCAGCCGTACTACTCGCCGCTGCGCTGGAGCGACGAAGAGCCGGGCGAGGGCGGCGACTACTGGTGGGGCGGCGAGGAGCAGGCGCTCGAGGGCACCGCGCGGCTCGACGCCAGCGGCAAGGCCGACATCAGCATTCCCATCGACGTCGACGAGCGGGGCAACGACTACAGCCTGCGCATCGAGGCGCGCGTCACCGACCCGAGCAGCCGCGAGGTCAGCGGCTTCACGACGGTCAACGCGACGTACGGCACGTTCCTCGTCGCGTCCACGGTCGATCAGTACGTCGTCAAGAGCGGCGCGACGACGATCGCTGAACATCCGCGCGGTGGACTACCTCGGCGCGCCGCAGGCGGACCGCGACGTGAACGGTGACCGTCGCGTCGCGCGTGCCCGGCAAGTCGTGGGAGGACGCCGGCGGCACGCAGGTGGTGACGACAGGCGACGTGAAGACCGACGCGCAGGGACGCGCGCAGTGGACGTTCACGGCGCCGACACGCGCCGGGCGACTACCGGATTCGCGTCACCGCGGAGACCGACGACCGCCCAGTCCACGACGACACCTACGTCTGGGTGCCGGGCTACCAGGTGACGTCCTACGACGACGTACTCGCACGGAGCGGTACCTCGAGCTGATTCCCGACAAGAAGACGGCCGCGCCCGGCGAGTCGGTGAAGCTGCTCGTGCGCGGCGCCGAGTTCGACGCCGACGTGCTCGTGACGAAGGAAGCGCAGGACGTCTCGTGGCACCAGGTCACGCACGCGAAGAGCAACGAGACGGTGGAAGTGCCAATCACCGCCGACGACATCGGCGACACGTGGATCAACGTCGCGTTTCTCTCGAAGGACAAGCTGTTCCGCGCCGAGCGCCGCATCAAGGTGCCGGCGGTGTCGCGTCAATTGCAGGTCACCTTGACCGCCGAGAAGGCGGTCTCGAAGCCGCGCGAGCCTGGACGCTTCCTGCTGAAGGCGGCCGACGCGAGCGGCGCGCCGGTCAAGGGCGAGTTCAGCCTCGCCGTCATCGACGAAGCCGTCTACGGCGTGAAGGCCGACTCGACGCCCGACCCGCTGCAGTTCTTCTACCAGCGCAGCTACAGCCGCGTCGGCACGCAGTTCTCGCGCGAGTACTCGTTCGTCGGCTACTCCGGCCATCAGCAGCTGATGCTGGCGATGCGCCACAAGCCGTACTCGCTGGCCGACTTCAAGAGCGACAAGCCGGCGCAGCCGACGGTCCGCAAGGAGTTCCCCGACGCCATCTACTGGATCGGCGACATCGTCACCGACGACAAGGGCGAGGCGCGCGTGCAGGTGACGTACCCGGATGCGCTGACGACGTGGCGGCTCACGGCGCGCGGCGTCACGTCCGACGCGCGCGTCGGCGCCTCCGTCGCGCGGACGACGGTCACGAAGGACCTGATCGTGCGCGTCATCACGCCGCGATTCCTCGCCGAAGGCGACGAGGTGGGCGTGCCGGTCATCACCCACAACTACCTGCCGGGCGACAAGCAGATCGACGTGAACCTGGCGTCGACCGGCCTGACGCCGAAGAGCGGCCCCGGCGGCGCGGCACCCGTCTCGACGGCGCACGTGACGCTGCCCTCCGCGGGCGAGTCGCGTCTCGACTGGCGCTTCACGGCGAACTCGGTCGGCACGGCGACCGTCACCGGAAAGGCCGTCGCCGACACCGACAGCGACGCGGTGCAGATGTCACTGCCTGTGCTCCCGTTCGGCCTGAAGCGCGACGTCGCGAAGGCCGGTTCGATCCTGCGCGGCGGCAACGCGACGGCGACGCTGAACATCCCGTCGACGTCGAACCCGGCAGCCAGAACGCTTCAAATCTCGCTCGCGCCGTCGCTGGCCGGCTCGCTGCTCGGCGCGCTCGACTACCTCACCGACTACCCGTACGGCTGCACGGAGCAGACGCTGTCGTCGTTCCTGCCGAGCATCACCGTGGCTCGCGCGATGGCCGCGCTGAAGCTGCAGCCGACCGAACGGCTGTCGCGCGTCGACCGCTACGCGACGGCGGGCCTGCAGCGCCTGCTCGACTACCAGCACGACGACGGCGGGTGGGGCTGGTGGAAGACGGACGAGAACGATCCGTTCATGACGGCGTACGCCACCTACGGCCTGCTCGAGACCAGGGCCGCCGGCTACAAGGTGCCGGAGGATCGGCTGCGCTCGGGCGTGACCGCGATCGCGAAGCTCTATCGGAAGTATCCGCGCGCGACACCGGCGCTGAAGGCCTACATGGTCTACGTGATGCAGCGCGCCGCGGCCGCGCAATATGAAGTCGGCTACCTCGAGGACGGGCCCGTTCACGCTGAAGACCGCGCTGGACGACGTGTACTCGGCCCGCGACACGCTCACGCCGTACGGGCGCGCGCTGCTGCTGCTGGCGCTCGACGCGGCGAAGGACGCCGCGCGCAAGCTCGGTCGCGCACGACCTGCTGGCCGAGGCGAAGCACACGGGCGACCTCGCCTGGTGGGAGAACCCGACCGATCCGCTGCTCGACGACTGGGAGGACACGAGCGTCGAGTCCACGGCGACGGCCGTCCGCGCCCTCGTGGCCCACGACCCGACGAACCCGACGCTCGAGGCCGCGGTGCGCTACATGATCGCGAACCGTCAGGGGCACCTACTGGGTCAGCACGAAGCAGACCGCCATGGTGCTCTACGGGCTGACCGCCTACATGCAGGCGCGCGGCGAGGGCGGCGCTCCGGCAGAAGCCGACATCGCCGTCAACGGCACGCCGGTCAAGACCGTGAAGTTCGACCAGCAGTCGCTCGTCGCCCCGGATCCGGTCGTCGTCTCCGTGCCCGGACGCGAGGGAGACAACGCCGTCAGCATCACGACGCGCGGCAGCGGCGCGATTTACTGGGGGGCGTCGGCGCGGTACTTCGACACGCGCACGCCCGTCGAGCGCACGGGCGACCGCACGCTGGCGATCGCGCGTGACTACTTCTCGCTGACCTCCGTCGCGGCGGGCAAGCAGAAGATCGTCTACCGCGAGACGCCGTTCTCGGGCACGGCGAAGCCCGGCGACGTCCTGCTCGTCCGCCTCGTGGTCGCCGGCGCGAAGGACTGGCGCTACCTGCTGATCGAAGACATGCTGCCGGCCGGCGTCGAGACGATCGCCGACGACGACCTCTACCCGCTCGAGCATCGGCGTCCGAGGCCCTGGGAGGCGCGCCGCGAGTTCCGCGACGACCGCGCGGTCTTCTTCCAGGACGGCCTGCCGGACGGCCGCGTGGAGTTCTGGTATCTCGTGAAGGTGGTCACGCCCGGCGTCTTCCGCGCGATGCCCGCGCAGGTGACGCCGATGTACGTGCCCGGCGTCTCGGCGTCCACGACGGTGCAGACCGTCACGGTGACGACGCCCACCGAGGGAGGCACGAAGTGACGCGCCGACTGCCGCTCATCGCCGGCTGGCTGATCGCGGGACACGCCGCGGCGGCCGGCCTCTTCTGGGCGCTGCTCCAGGTGCCCGAGTCGTCGTCGTTGATGCTGGCGATCTCGGCGACGCTCGCGCTGCTCGCGGTGCTCGCCGTCGCTCTGGACCGTCGGCGGAGCGCTGGCCGCGTGGCGTCCGGAAGCGACGCCGGGTCGCGCCATGGCACGCGGGCTCGCGCCACCTTGCCGCTGTCGTCCTCGGGGTGCTCGTCTTCGCGCTCGTGTGGTGGCTCACCGAGAAGGGCGCCATCTGGCACGCCCAGTACCGGCGGGCAGCTCGATGCGTGGATCATCGCGCGCACCGGCAAGTCCGAGACGGCTCGGCTCCACGGCGCCATCTTCTGGCTGCTCTGGTTCCTGCGCTGGGGCCTGGGCCTGACGATCGCGCTTGTCGCTGGCCGCGTGGGCGGTGCGCGACGGAGTGCGCGCGCTCGGGAGCGTCCGATGGCTGGCGAGCGCGCTCAACCCGCTCCGCTGGCTCGGCGTCACGGCGCTGGTCGGCCTCGGCATCGCGCTGCCGTGGCATCACGTCTACTGGCGGCCGGCGAAGATCTCGATTGGGGTGGAGCCGTGGTTCGTGACGGCGAAGCTGGCGCTGATCGTCCTGGTCGTGACGTTCGCGTGGGCGTTGACCTTGCGCGTCGTCACGCCGCCGCCGAGCGACGCTAGCCGGAGCTGCAGAGGCCGGGCACGACTCGCAGCTCGCAGCGGCCTACTGCAGCCGGTCGCGACGTGCAGTAGGGCGTCGTCCTTCAGGCGCTGCGCCGCTCAGCTCGTACCTGACCCTCGTCCAGTCGCCCTTCTGCCGGCGAGCGCGCGCTCGAAACACGCGGCCGCCAGGCCGTACGCCTGACGCGCCAGCGCCGCGGACTTCGGGCGCTGCAGATCGAGATCGGTCGGGCACTTCACCACCTGGATGCGTGCCGTCCTCGTGGACGAGCGGCGCCGGCGGCGGCTCGCCGGCGAAGTGCATCGCGGCGCCTTCCTTCACCCACAACGGCCGGCCCTCGAGCGTCGCGGCCGTGAGCACGTGCGCGATCTCGTGGCGCACGGTCGTGTCGAGCGTGCCGCGATCCGCAAGCACCGACGGCGGCTGGAAGTCGATACGGCCGCCTGACGTCCTCCCCGCGCTCCACCAGCTCTCCCCCGTCTCCCTGATAAAGCTCTGCGTCGTCGGATGGAACACGACGCGCAGGTCGGCCGGGCGCCGCTCGCCCTGACGCTTTCGAGACGTCCGCCAGCGCGCGGGTGATCAACGCGGTGATGGCGCTGCGCTGAGACTCGGCGTCGGAGGGCAGGACGAGGGTGAAGCCAGGTCCGGCGGGTGCGCGGGTGCCGCAGGTCGGTCAGGTGCCGCAGGTGCGGTCAGGTGCGGGCTTGCCCACCGTAGCGGCGGTCGGTGCGGACGTTGAGTCGGCACCAGCCGCGAAGGTGGGTCCGGCAGGTGCGCGTCCGTCGCTTCGCCGCTGGCCAGCGTCGGCGCGGGCGTTGTCGGCGCGGTGACGGGAGGCAGCGTGACCGACGTCATCGGGCGAATCTTCAGGCCTGGAAAGTACTCCGCGAGGATCGCCTTCGGCGAATCGCCGTGCTCGGCGCGTCCTACCGAGCCGAGCACGCACAGGCCGACGCCATGGCCGAAGCCCTGGCCTTCGAACCGGAACCCGTTGCCCGTCCGCTTCACGGTGAACGCCGTGCTCTTGATCAAGCTCCATCCGAGACTCCGCCCGACGATGGTGCGGAAGTCCTGCGCGGTGATCTGCATCGGGCACGAGGCCCGGGATGCGGAGGCTGTAGACGCGGCCCGACGCCGTGCGGCCCTCGCGCTTCAGGTCGCGCAGCGGACCACCCTTGTAGCCGGCGGCGCGCAGCACGCGGTCGAGATCGCTGGCCGGAATCTCCGACGCCCACTTCGGCTCGCCGTTGCAGGCGCGGTCGCGACGCGGACCGCAGGTACGGCAGGTCCGTCGCGCCGGGCCAGACGTCGGCAGCGCGCTCGGTCATCCCGCCGCAGGAGGCCGTGTAGAAGACCTGCGCCGGCGCGTCGTGCCAGACAAGGATCTGCCCGGCGGTTCGTGCCGTCGCCGCGCGCATCGCCTGGCTCGGCTCACGAAGGACCTGGCAATGCGTCAGCGTGCAGAGGTCGAAGCCGTC
This sequence comes from Vicinamibacteria bacterium, assembly GCA_963787035.1. Taxonomy (GTDB): domain Bacteria; phylum Acidobacteriota; class Vicinamibacteria; order Vicinamibacterales; family JAENWD01; genus JAENWD01. Next base: position 211,890 of record CAWBBN010000023.1, on the reverse strand, counting down.
CCGCGCGTGGCGCCCGCGATTGACGACGGCAAAGGTGCGGACGGTGATGGCGAGCGCCTCGAGCGCGGCGGGCGGACTGTCGCGCCGCCGCTTCGCCCGGCGAGCACGCCCGCGACGTAGTCCTCGAGCGGAATCGTGCGGACGTCGTAGCCGCCGCCTGCCCTGGCGACCCCGACGCGCAGCGTCATCTCGCCTGGACGCGCGGCCACCGCGACGGCTGGCGGCGACGGCGCAGGCACGGTGGCGCGCTGCGCCGGCTGACGGCCCGCGCACGCGCGGACCGGCACGAGCGGCGAGCCCGGCCGCCAGATCCGCGGCATTCATCCCGGCGGCGCCGGAGGCCAGCAGCACGATCCCGCGGGTCGGTGACGCCGCCGGCCAGACGGCCACGACGAGGCCTTCGATGCCGCCGCCTGGCGCGTCGGCGGTGCCTGTTTTCGCCAGCGCCTCGACGCCGTGCGCCGCAAACGCGCCCGAGGTGCCGTAGACAGCCGACCCTCGCAACCCGTCGAGGACGACCTGCCGCGACGCCGAGTCGAGCGGCACGACCGACGGATCGGTCACGAATCGTGCGAGCGCGCGCAGCAGCGCGCCGGGCGTCGTCGGCGTGCCCTTGAGCCCCGTGGCGGCCAGCGGCATCGCCACCGCGCGAGGCGTCGGCGGCAGGCCCAGCGCGGTGAGCACGCCGTCGAGCCTGGCGCGCGGGAGGTGCTGCGCGATGGTCGCGAAGTACACGTTGCAGGAAACGGCCAGCGCCTCGGATGGCTTCAGCGCGTGCCGAAGCTTCGGGTGACTGCACCGGATCGGCACGCCACCGACGGTTGTCTCACCGGGACAGGCGACACGCGTGTCGGGCGAGATCACGCCGGCCTTGAGCGCCGCGATGAGCGTCGGCAGCTTCATGAACGAGCCGGGCTGCACGGGCGTCTTGAGCCGCTGCGCCTGGCTGCTGTCGATGGTGGCGAGTGTCGCGAGATCGATCTGCTCCCAGGCGGTGCGCGACGCATCAGGCTCGGGGGCCTGCGCGCGCAGCGTCGACGCCGCTACGAGCGCCAGCGCCACGGCGCGCGCCATCCTCACGCGCCGGCTCCAATGAATCGCGCGACGTCCTCCCAGAGAGGCTCCATGTGCTGGAGCAGCTGGTGGCCGTCATCCACCAGTCGAAGGGTGACGCCGGGCCGTCCGTCGGCCCACCGCTCGACCGACGCGGGCTTCACGACCTCGTCGCGCGTTCCCTGGTAGATCAGCACGGGCCTGTCGAATTGGACACCGAAGGCGTCGTACTGGCGCGCGTCAGCCATGAACGCCCAACCCAGCGTGCGCATCTGGTTGTCGGCGTAGTGGAAGACGTCGCGCCGATCGCGACCCTGCCAGTCGGCGAGCGCGTCGGCGCCCAGCTCGGATTCGAGGCTCGGCACGAGATCGAGCGCCGGCGCGAGCAGCACGACGCGATCGATGTCGGGCCGTCGAGAAGCCCGCACCCGTCGATCGGCCGCGAGCACCGCGACGAACGCGCCGAGGCTGCTGCCCACGAGCGCGACCGGCCCGTCGCCGATCGCCTCGAGCGACTCGTCCACGGCGTCGAGCATGCGCGTGACGGTCAGCGCGTGGAAGTCCGGCAGGTTCAAATCCGGCACGTCCACCCGGAGGCCGGCGGCCGCCGCGCGCGACGCGAAGAACTGCGCTTTCGACGATCGCGGCGACGACGCGAAGCCGTGCAGGTAGACGAGCGCGCGGCTCACAGCTTGTGCGTGCAGCCGGGCCGGCAGTGACACTGGATCTCGGCGTCACCGGTGGTGTGGTAGTGGTAGAGAGCTCTTCGCCCTTGCGAATCGTGCGCGCCGCGCGGATCCAGATGATGCCGTCCTTGATGTGCGCGTAGCAGTTCGGCTTGCACGCGTGGTTGATGAACCGCGCGATGTTGCCGCCGACGCCGGCGTCGATCACCCAGCGGGTGTTCAGCGTGAAGCACCAGATCTGTCCCCTCTTCAGGTACCGATCCTCGCGGTCCGCGCTTTCCTTGTGCGTGATCTTCTCGCCCTTGTAGTCGATGATGCGCTTGTTCTTCGGAATCCGCTCGGTCGCGTAGACGCCCCAGCCTGCAATGCCCGATCGCCGACGTTCAATCATCCGATAAAGATAGCATCGCCCCGGCACCGCCCGAGGCGGTCGGACCAGCTGACGCGGCCGGTCGCTGTTATAGTGTTGGGCCATGGCTGACGCGCTCGACCCACACCACCCGAAAGGGCATGGACGGCATCTTCACGTCCTGGGGCCGAATCCTTCGAGGATACGCCCCGTCGCTGTCGATCGAGATCACGCGCGAATGTCCGCTGCGTTGCCCGGGGTGCTACGCCTACGGCGACGACCACCTTGGTGGCACCACGACGCTGCGTCAGGTGCGCGACTTCAAGGGGCAGGAGCTGATCGACGGCGTGCACGCGCTGATCGATCACCACAAGCCCGTGCACGTGTCGATCGTCGGCGGCGAACCGCTGGTGCGCTATCGCGAGCTGAACGAGCTGCTACCTCAGCTGTCGAAGCGCGGGCTCCACGTGCAGGTCGTCACGAGCGCCGTGCGGCCCATCCCGATCGAGTGGGCATCGATCCCGCACCTGTCGGTGGTCGTGTCGATCGACGGCTTGCCCGCGGAGCACGACGTTCGCCGCGCGCCAGCGACCTACGATCGCATCCTGAAGCACATCGTCGGGCAGCAGATCGTCGTGCACTGCACCGTGACACGGCAGCTCGTCCAGCGCGACGGCTATCTCGAGGAGTTCGCGACGTTCTGGCAGAGCCAGCCGCACTGCCGGAAGATCTGGTTCAGCCTCTACACGCCGCAGGTCGGCGAAGTGTCGGAGGAGCGCCTCACGCCGGAGAACCGCCGTGACGTCGTCGCGATGCTGCTCGCCCTGCGCCAGCGCTTCAACAAGATCGAGATGCCGAAAGGCATGATCGAGGTGTACGCGGAGCCGCCGCAGTCGCCCGCCGAGTGCATCTTCGCGCGCGTCACGCACTCGGTGTCCGCGGACCTGACGACGAGGATCACGCCGTGCCAGTTCGGCGGCAACCCGGACTGCGCCAACTGCGGCTGCATCGCGTCGGCCGGTCTCGGGGCGCTCGGGCGCTACAAGATCGGCGGCGTGATGCCCATCGACCACATCTTCGACGCGTCCATCAAGGTCGGCCACGGCGTGCGCGCCGTCCGCGAGCGGTTTTCCAAGCCCGCGCCTCCCATCCCGTCGGGCCCGCAGGCCGCGGCAGCCGGGGGCGCCGAGGCGGTCTGATATACTGGTTGGCTGAATGCCCGCACTGGCAACTGTCAGCCGCAACTCTCGCGCTATCAAGCACTTCGTTCGTGGACTGACGGACACCGCACACCCGCTTCTCGTCCACATCATCCCGATCAGGCGCTGCAACATCGACTGCGGCTACTGCAACGAGTACGACAAGGTCAGCCAGCCGGTCCCGACCGACCAGATGCTGGCGCGCATCGACCATCTGGCGCACCTTGGCACGTCGGTCACGTCGTTCAGCGGCGGCGAGCCGCTGCTCCACCCTGACCTCGACACGTTGATTGCCCGCATCCGTCACCACGGCATGATGGCGGGCCTCATCACCAACGGCTACCTGTTGTCGCCGAAGCGCATCGAAGGGCTGAACCGCGCGGGCCTCGACTACCTGCAGATCAGCATCGACAACATCGAGCCGGACGAGGTCTCGAAGAAGAGCCTGCGGCTGCTCGACAAGAAGCTGCAGTGGCTCCGCGACTTTGCCGAGTTCGACGTCAACATCAACTCCGTGCTTGGCGGCGGCATCAAGAACCCCGAGGATGCCCGGACGATCACGCGCCGGGCGCGCGAGCTCGGTTTCTCGACGTCGATCGGCATCATTCACGACGGCCGTGGCCATCTGAAGCCGCTCGGTCCGCGCGAGCGCGAGGTGTGGGACGACGTCACCGGCCAGGTGAACAAGGCCTGGCAGGTCTCGAAGAACCTGTACTCGGGAATCCGGTCGTTCGGGCAGAACCTGGCCGACGGAAAGCCGAACGAGTGGTACTGCCGCGCCGGCGCGCGCTATCTCTACATCTGCGAGAACGGCCTCGTGCACTACTGCTCGCAGCAGCGCGGCTATCCCGGCACGCCGCTCGAACAATACACAACCGAAGACATCCAGCGCGCGTTCATGACGCCGAAGTCATGCGCGCCGTTCTGCACGATCGGCTGCGTCCATCGCGTCTCGACGATGGACTACTGGCGCGCGCCGCAAGCCAGCGACCACTCCGGCCCGACGATCGAAACGCAGTCCTCGGCGCAGCTGACTCTGTCTCGTCCGACGGCGCAATCGACGACGCAATGACAGCCGGCGCACGTTTCTGGCGGCGGCGGCTCGCGATCCTCGGGCATCCGTTCCGGCTCACGGCCGGCGAGCTCGTCGATCCCGAGATCACGCTGCCGACGCTGAAGGACTCGCTGAAGTTTGCCGTCATCGGCGACAGCGGCAGCGGCTCGTCGCGGCAGTACGAGACCGGGCGGCAGCTGATCGCCGCGCACGAGCACTTCCCCTTCAGCTTCGTGCTGATGCTCGGCGACAACATCTACGGCGGCCAGTCGCCCAGCGACCTCAAGAAGAAGTTCGAGCTGCCCGTACGCGCCGCTGCTTCAGGCCGACGTGCCGTTCTACGCGACCCTCGGGAACCACGACGACGCGAACGTGCAGCTGGCGTACAAGCCGTTCCACCTGGACGGCCGGCGCTACCACACGTTCAAGAAGGGCCACGCGCAGTTCTTCGTGCTCGACAGCACCTATCTCGGCAAAGAACAGGTGCAGTGGTTCGAGGCCGAGCTGCTGAAGTCCGACGCGCAGTGGAAGATCGCCTACATGCATCACCCGATCTACTCGTCAGGCCGCACCCACGGGTCGGACATGCCGCTGAGGGCCGCGCTCGAGCCGATTCTGATCGGCCAGGGCGTCGACGTGGTGCTGGCCGGCCACGAGCATTTCTACGAGCGCATCAAGCCGCAGCACGGCATCCAGTACTTCACCGCCGGATCGGCCGGCAAGCTGCGCGAGGGGAACATCGCGACGCGCTCGATCCTCACCGCGGCCGGCTTCGACTCGGATCTCAGCTTCATGCTGATGGAGATTGCCGGCGACGAGCTCTCCTACCAGGTGATCTCGAGGCTCGGGAAGACGGTCGATCGCGGGTCGCTGCTTCGCCGCGCGGCACGGACGGACGGGTCGTATAGGTCCATAGGTCGATGGGTCCATAGGTCCATGGGAAGGCCACCCATGCCCCATGACCCATGGACCCATGGACCCATCAACCCATGGACCTTCCCCTGTGGCATAGTTCCCCCGTGCCATTCACCGACAAGGTCGCCATCGTCACTGGCGGCACCAAAGGCATCGGCCGCGCCATCGTCGAGACGTTCGCTGCCGCCGGCGGGCGCGTGGTCTTCTGCTCGAACGAGGACGAGGGCGGCGCCGAAGTGGCCGCGGCTGCCACGACCGCTGGGCCTGGACGCGCCCGGTTCGTCCGCTGTGACGTCGCGAGGCCGGCCGACCTCGAGCGGTTCGTCGCCGACGTCGGCGCCGCCGAGGGCCGCATCGATTGCCTGGTGAACAACGCCGGGTGGCACCCGCCGCACAAGTCGATCGACGACTTCTCCGTCGACGACTTCCGCCTGCTGCTGGAGCTCAATCTCGTCAGCGTCTTCGTCGCCTCGCGGACGGCGCTGCCCTGGCTCCGCCAGACGCACGGCTCGATCGTCAACGTGGCGAGCCTGGTGGCGTCGATGGGACAGCATCACGCGACGACGTACGTGGCGACGAAGGGCGCGGTGCTGGCGTTCACGAAGGCGCTGGCGATTGACGAGGCGCCGTACGGCGTGCGCGTGAACGCGATCTCGCCGGGCAACGTGTACACGCCGCTCTGGCAGGAAGCGATCGATCAGTCACCGGATCCGGCCCGGACGAGGGCCGATGGCGAGGCAGCGCAGCCGCTGGGACGGATGGGAACGCCGCACGAGGTCGCGCGGCTGTGCCTCTACCTGGCGGCAGAGGCGACGTTCACGACCGGCGCCGACCACCTGGTGACGGGCGGCGCCGAGCTCGGCTACGGCCGGAAGGTCCGACCGTAGCCGATTCGAACGCTAGAAGCGGAGCGTGAGGCCGCCGCTGAAGTCGAGCTGGTTCGAGTACTGCGCGCTGCCCACGACGTAGCAGCCCCAGAACGGGTCGCACCACCAGCCGGCCGCGTCGCTCTTGATGTAGGTCGGCACCCACCGCATCTCGGCCCTGAAGCCCACGACCTTGCCCGGGTAGACCTTCACGCCGGCGCCCCACGTGGTCGAGAAGCGCGTCTGGCCGGGAATCGTGTGCTCGGTGAAGGCGGGATTGATGACGCTCTTCTGGGTGAAGTTCACGTCGCCGTACTTCGTGCTGCCCAGGCCGCCGTAGATGAAGGGCTTCACTTTCGCCGATTGTGACCCGAAGTTGTACTCGAAGTACACGTGGTAGCTGTCGATGTTCATGTCGCCGATTTCCAGCGTCTTCGTGCCCTTTGCCTGCAACTTGCTCTGCTGACGGCCGTACAGGAACCCGACTTCGAGCGCGGGGCTCGCGTGGAGCCCGAACGTGAAGTGGTATCCCATGGCGTCCTTGGCGTCGAGCTCGTCGTAGACGTTGCCGTCCTGAGCCTTGACGGCCGAGCCGTTGACACCGTCGCTGATGACCCAGCCGACGTTGCCGCTGATCTCGACCTTGGACGCCTGTGCCATGGCGGGCGCCGCTGCCAAAAGCAGTGCGGCGGACGCCAGAGCTGCCGTGCGAATCATGCTGCCTCCCTTTTCCCGGTTTTCAGATCGAGTGCGGTCGGACACGCCGGCCCGACCGCAGAAAGCTTACACCGCTTCTCGACGCTTGGACGGAACGGCGGTCCGGAATGATTCCGGATCGTCATCCGTTCGGCCCGCCATGATACGGATTCATCAGCCAGAACGGCAGTGGTTGGACAGCCCAGAAGTCTTAGGAATACATGGGCTTAACCTGCTAACTCATCCATAAGGTCTGCCGCGGCCTCTGGCGGCCGCACGCCTCGAGGATCGGGCCGAGGTGGTCTTACCGAAAGTCATGCGACTCGACGTCGATCGAGAGGCCCTTCGAGCGCCTGGACGCGTTCGGCCCGCACGGCCGTCACGCCGTCCTCCTGCTGTAACAACCCTTCGACAATCACGAACGACGCCTCGACGATCGGCACTCGCTGCTCGTCGTACACATCAGGCCGGACGATGACGTTGCTGATGCCGGTTTCGTCTTCGAGCGTCAGGAAGACGAAGCCCTTCGCCGTGCCCGGCCGCTGCCGGGTGATCACGCAGCCAGCCACGCGCACGCGCCGGCCCGGACGGTGGCGCGGCAGATCGATCGCGCGAAGCACGCCGCCAAGCGCGAGGCGCGATCGATGGAACGTCATCGGATGCGGGCCGATCGTGAGTCCCGTGCCCGCGAAGTCGGCCGCCATGCGCTCGACGGCCGTCATCGGCGTCAGCGGAGAAGCGCTCGTCTCTTCGTTCGTCGCTCCCGCTCGTCGCTCCAGTTCGTCGCTCGTCGCTCGTCGTTCGTCGTTTCGAAACAGCTCCCCTTCAGGCCGAACGGCCTTTTCGATCTGCCAGAGCGCCGTGCGGCGATCGCGTCCGTACGCGGCGAGCGCGCCGATGTCCGAGAGCACGGCGAGCTCGTTGCGCCGGATGCCCGTGCGGCGGATCAGATCTTCGATGGACGCGAACTTGCGCGCGCGCGCCAGAGGCTCGGTCCAGTCGTGCGCGCAGAGGTTGCAGAAGCAGGTCCACCGTGCCTCGTGCCTGGTGCCGGGTGCCTCGTGCGGTGCCCGGTGCGTGGTGCCTGGTGCGACGATTTCAAGCATCGAGGCATCGTCACACCCGCACTTCGGGCAACGGGCTGGCGGGGGCGGCGGCGCGAGCACGGCGGCGGCGATCGCGCGGCCCACCGGCTCGCGCAGGCCGGCGACGTAACGCAGGCCGAGCCGGACTCGCCCGTCGATCTCGATCGTGCAGTCCCAGTCGGACACCTCGACGTCGATCGGCGCGAAGTGCACGCCACGCCGCTGCGCGTCTTTCACCAGCGTCGCCGGATGATAGAACCCCATCGGCTGGTTGTTGAGCAGCGCCGCGTAGAACACCGCCGGGTAGTGCGCCTTGAGGTACGCGCTGGCGTAGGCGATGTGCGCGAAGCTGGCCGCGTGCGATTCGGGGAACCCGTAGAGCGCGAACGACGCGATCGACGTGATGATCTGCTCGGCCGCTTCGCCCGTGATGCCGTTGCGCGCCATGCCTTCCCGGAGCTGCTTCTCGATCACTTTCATCCGCTTCTCCGATCGCTTGAACCCCATCGCGCGGCGCAGTTCTTCGGCCTGTCCGCCGGTGAACCCCGCGGCGACCATCGCCATCCGCAGCAGCTGTTCCTGGAAGAGCGGCACGCCGAGCGTGCGCGCGAGAATCGGCTCGAGCGAGGGATGCGCGTACACGACCGGCTCGCGTCCCGCGCGCCGGTTCAGGTACGGATGCACCATCTGCCCGACGATGGGGCCCGGCCGGATGATCGCGACCTGCACGACGAGGTCGTAGAAGCACGTCGGCTTGAGGCGCGGCAGCGTCGCCATCTGCGCGCGCGACTCGACCTGGAAGAGCCCGATCGTGTCGGCCTGCTGCAGCATCTTGTAGACGACAGGATCGTCGGGCGGCAGATGCGCGAGATCGAGAGTCGGTGCCTGGTGCTCGGTGCCGGGTGCCGGGTGCGGTGCCTCGTGCCGGGTGCCTGGTGCGCCGTTCACGAGCACGAGCGCGTCCTGCAGCACGGCCATCATCCCGAGGCCGAGCAGATCGACCTTGATGAGCCCCATGTCGGCGCAGTCTTCCTTGTCCCACTGCACGACGACGCGATCGGGCATGCTGGCGTTTTCGAGCGGCACGACCGCGTCGAGGCGGCCCTGGCAAATCACCATGCCGCCGCTGTGCTGGCCGAGATGCCGCGGCAGGTCCTGCATGCGCTGCCAGAGGTCGACGAAGTGCCGGACGCCGGGATCGCCCGGCTCGACGCCGACCTCGCGGAAGTGGCGCGACAGCGTCTCGGCGCCGTCGACGTACTCGAAGCGGTTCATCAGCTTCGCGAGCCGATCGATCAGCGCCTCGTCGAAGCCGAGCACCTTCCCCACTTCGCGCGTCGCGCTGCGGCTGCGATACGTGATCACGTTGGCCGTCATCGCCGCGCCCAGCTTGCCGTAGCGCTGGTAGACGTACTGGATCACCTGCTCGCGCCGATCGCCGCTCGGCAGATCGAGATCGATGTCGGGCCACTCGCCACGCTCTTCCGAGAGAAACCGCTCGAAGAGCAGGTCCATGCCGACCGGATCGACGGCCGTGATCCCCAGGCTGTAGCAGACGGCGCTGTTGGCCGCGGACCCCCGGCCCTGCACGAGAATCCCGCGCTGGCGGCAGAAGTTGACGATGTCCCAGACGATCAGGAAGTAGCCGGCGAGATCGAGCTTCTCGATGAGATCCAGCTCGCGGGCGATCTGCGCGCGGGCGCGATCGTGATAGGGCCGATACCGCTCGCGCGCGCCGACCTCGGCAATCTTCCGGAGAAACGACGGCATCGTCTCGCCGGACGGCACCGGGTATTCGGGAAAGCGATAGCCGAGATCGGCCATCGTGTACTCGAGCCGATCGGCCAGCGCACGCGAGGCGGCGACCGCCTCGGGCCGATCGCCGAAGAGCGCCGCCATCTGCTCGGGCGACTTCAGGTACCGCTCGGCATTGCCGACCAGCCGCCGGCCGGCCGACGCCAGCGTCGTCTTGTGGTAGAGGCACGTGAAGACGTCGTGCAGCGGCCGCTCGTCTGGCGCGGCGAAACGCACGCCGTTGGTGACGACGAGCGGCACGCGATAGGCCGCGGCCAGATCCGTCAGCGACTCGTTGTCGACCGCCTCGTCGCGATCGAGATGCCGCTGCAGCTCGACGTAGACGTGGTCGCGGCCGAAGATCCCGATCAGCCGATCGAGCAGCCCGCCCACGCCGTGCTGCCGCGCGTGCAGCAGCTGCCGGCCCGCCAGCGCCACCAGGCCTTCCACGCGCCCGTCGAGCGCCTCGAGCGTGAGCGCGCCCTCTCCCTTCGGCGCGTTCAGCTTCATCGTCGAGATGAGCCGCGACAGGTTTTGATAGCCGGTCCGCGAAGCGACCAGGACGGGGAGGACGAATGACGAGTTGACGAGTTGACGAGTTGACGAGTTGCGGATTGACGAGTGTGAGCGGAGCTGAAGGACGAAGCGGTGCGGACGTCGCTGCATCGCAATCGTCAACTCGGCGCCGATGATGGGCTTCAGGCCCGCGGCGGTGGCGGCCTTGTGGAAGCGCGGCGCGCCGTAGAGGCCATCGCGATCGACCAGCGCGATGGCGCTGTAGCCCAGCGCGGCGGCGCGGTCGACGAGGGCTTCAGGCGACGAGGCGCCCTGGAGAAACGAGAAGGCCGAAGCCATGTGGAGCTCAACGTACATGTGATGTTTCGCTTTTTGTTCGCCATGATAGGACCGGACTTCCTGCCATACAAGCCCGCAAATCTGGGGGCGGACACGTCGTCGGTGTCTAGGGCTGGTGGAGGGCGGTGCATACTTTCAGCGTGATCACCGCCGTGCTCCTCGCCGCGGTCCTGCACGCCAACGCGTCGCCGATCGCCGCGCCAGATCGGCGCGTTCTATTTCAACGGTCCCGATCAGTCGCAGGTGTGGGTCGATCTGGATCCCGTGCCCGACGGCGGCGGGGCGCCGCCGGTTCGCGTGAACGTCACGATCCGGTTCCGTGGCCACGAGCTGCACGACGCGCCGAAGACCGCCACGATTCGCGTGACCTCGAACAGGCTTGCGGCGCCGCAGAAGATCCGGCTGCCGATTCTCACCTTCCGGCTGGCCGACGACACGGTGATCGACCTGACGTCAGGTCCGGCGGCGGTCTACACGTTCGTCGCGAGCTGCGACAAGTGCGCCGCCGACACGCTCATGGCCGACGTGCCGTTCAGCGCGCTCGCGCACATGCGCACGTCCTCGGTGATCCTGGTCAACGCGATGGGGTTCGACGGGCGTCTCGTGCAGGAAGATGTGGCGGCGATCGGCAGGCTCATGGACGCCGTCGCGAACGGGGCCACCGTCAGCGATCGTTAGTCGATGGCCCACCCGGCCCGCCTGAGCGCGTCCAGCGCGCGATCCAGATCGAGCTCCTTCACCATCACGTAGTCGGTGTCGTACGTCGCAATCGGAATCAGGCTGATGCCAGCCTCGGCGAGCGGTGCGGCCACGCCGGCGATGACGCCGGTCGTCGTGAAGGGAATCGGTCCCTGGAACGCGAGGACGCGAAAGCCGCGCTCGATCAGCCCGTCGGCCGGGACGACGGTCTCAGGCGCGATGATCGAGAGCTCGGCGTCGGTGCGCGCGATGACGGTGAGCGCCGTGTGACGCGTCGCCCACGCCGGCACGTCGGCCTCTGGCGTCAGACGGCACACCGCCCATCGCCCCGGCCACACGGTCAGGCGCCGGACCCAGGCGTCGCTCATCCGACGTGGTTGACGAGCGTGCCGATGCCGGCGATGTCGATGGCGATCTCATCGCCCGCCTGCAGGGTGAAGGCATCGGGCGGGACGATGCCGGTGCCCGTGAGCAGCACGCAGCCGGATGGGAAGCTGTTGTCGCGGTACAGGAACTCCACGAGCTCCTTCGGCGTCCGCTTCATCGACGCCAGCGTCGTCGAGCCGGCGAACGCGTCCTGGCCGCCGCGCCGAATCGTGATGCGGATCTCGGTCGTCGGCGGCAGCGCGTCCTTCGTCACCAGCACGGCGGGCCCGAGCGCGCAGCTGCCGTCGTACACCTTGGCCTGCGGCAGGTAGAGCGGGTTCTCGCCTTCGATGTCGCGCGAGCTCATGTCGTTGCCGATCGTGTAGCCGACGATCGTCGCCGCTCGACGTCACGACGAGCGCCAGCTCGGGCTCGGGCACGTTCCACTTCGCGTCGCGGCGAATCCGGACGGCATCGCCGTGCCCGCGCACGCGATGCGGCGTCGCCTTGAAGAACAGCTCGGGCCGCTCAGCCTCGTAGACGCGGTCGTAGAAGTCGCCGCCGCCGGCCGACTTCGACTCCTCCATCCGCGCCGTGCGGCTGCGGTAATACGTCACGCCGGCCGCCCACACTTCCTGCGTCTCGATTGGCGGCCGCAGCCGCGTGAGATCCGGCGCGCGTCACCGGAGCAGTCGCGTCGCGAGATCTGCGCCGCCAGCCAGTCGTGCAGATCGTCGCGGTTGATCGACGCGCGTCCCACGACAGTCCGGCAGCGCGATACCAGCGCGCCGTCGTGCTCGACGAGCAGCCCCGTGGCCGCGTGATGCAGTCGCATGCTCTCCCTGCTTCCCGTTCGACGATTCCGATCCTGATTGCAGCCTGACGTCCTGAACGCCTGATGTCCTGCGCCGTACTGCGTATCGTCAGTACTTCACATACGCCGTCTGCAGCTCGCTGTAGAAGTCGACCGCCACCGGGCCCTGCTCGCGCATGCCGAGCGAGCTGGCCTTCGACCCGCCGAACGGCACGTGGTACTCGACGCCCGCCGATGGCAGGTTCACCATCACCAGCCCCGCTTCGATCCGGTTGATGAACTCGTACGCCGAGGTCAGCGATCGGGTGCAGACCGCGGCCGACAGCCCGAACCGGATGCCGTTGGCGAGCTCGATCGGCGTGATCCAGCGATTGCGCCGGCATCACCGCAAGCACAGGCCCGAAGATCTCCTCCTGCGCCACGCGCATCTCGGGCGCGACGTCGGCCAGGACGGCCGGCGACGAGAAGTAGCCGCGCGAGTACGGCGCCGTCGGTGAGCCTCGTGCCGCCGTACGAGCACGCTTCGCGCCCTCGCCCGCGCCGATGCCGACGTAGTCGAGCACCGTGGCCAGCTGCTTGTCGTCGATCGACGGGCCGATTTCGATGCCCGCCTCGAGGCCGTTGCCGACCTTGAGCGCACGCGTCCGCTCGACCAGCGCCGCGGTGAACCGCTCGAGAATCGCCTCCTCGACGATGACGCGAGAGGTCGCGGTGCAGCGCTGCCCCGTCGAGAAGAACGCGGCGTTCACGACGACGTTGACGGCGTCGGGGATGTCGGCGTCGGCCAGGACGATCGTCGGGTTCTTGCCGCCCATTTCGAGCTGCACGCGGGCGCGCCGCTTCGCCGCCTCGACGGCAATCCCGCTGCCGGTGCCTTCCGATCCCGTGAACGAGATCGCCCGCACGGCGGGGTTCTCGACGATCTCGGCGCCGACCTTCGAGCCGGGGCCCGTGACAAGGTTGAGCGCGCCTTTCGTCACGCCGGCTTCGTCCAGCGCTTCGACGAGCCGCAGCGCGCAGAGCGGCGCGAGGTCCGACGGCTTCAGCACGACGGCGTTGCCGGCGATCAGCGCGGGACAGGTCTTCCACGCGGGAATGGCGATCGGGAAGTTCCACGGCGTGATCAGCCCGATGACGCCGAGCGGACGCCGCCGGGTCTGGATGAAGACGCGATCGCGCTCGGACGGCGCGTGCTGGCCGCCGAGCCTGGCGCCTTCGCCGCCGATGAACCGCAGGATGTTGATCGGCGCGGCCGACTTCGCCGCGCGCCTCGGGCAGCGTCTTGCCCTCTTCGCGCGTCATCTCGCGCGCGACCTGATCGGCGCGCGACTCGAGGATGTTGGCGGCCCGGTAGAGAATCTCGCCGCGCTTGGGCGCCGGCATCGGCGGCCCACTTCGGCTGCGCCGCCTTCGCCGCGGCAATCGCGTCCTTCGTGTCGTCGCGATCCGACTTCGCGAACAGTCCAACCAGCTCGGAGGTGTCGGCCGGATTCCGATTCTCGAACGTCGCGCCCGATTTCGCGCCCACCCACTCGCCGCCGATGAAATTCCTGAACGTGTCCGACATCACTGTTTTTCCGTTTCCCTATTCCCTATTCCCTATTCTCTATTTCCGATTGGAACTTCCGATCTTACTGGCCGAGCGCGAAGGCGACAATCGCGTCGGAGACCGCGGACGAGAACCGGCCTCCGCCGCCGGCCGCGATGACGACGATCTCCGTGCCCGCTCGCCGGCGCGCGATAGACGAGCGGCGTCGCGTGCCCGCTCGCCGGCAGCTCGGCGTGCCAGACGCACGCGCCCGGTCTTCGCGTCGAACGCGCGGAATTGGCGATCGTTCGCGCCGCCGATGAACACGAGGCCGCCGGCCGTCGCGACCGAGCCGCCGAGGTTCGGCGTGCCCGTGCCGGTGATCCCTCGCGCGGCCAGCTGCGGCGCGTCGCCGAGCGGCACCTGCCACGCGATATCGCCTGTGGCGAGATCGATCGCGTGCAGCCGGCCCCATGGCGGCGCCTGACACGGCAGCTGTTGCGAGTCCCAGAATCGGCGCGTACGCGCCGCTGTCGCTCTCGCGCCTGAATGCGAGCGGAAGTCCCGGCGGCGCCGGGGCCATCCGTCCTACCGCGCCGACGTCGTTCGTGTTCACGAACAAGTACTGCAGCGCCGGGTTGACCGAGCCACCGGACCATGTGGCGCCGCCAAGCGTTCCGGGAAACGACAGCGTCAGCGTCGGGCCTGGCGGCGTGTAGATCCCGCCGCTCGTCAGGACGGTCGAAGAGCGCCTGCGCACTCCCGATGCGAGTCTTCGGTGACGCGTCGTGAGATCGGCGCGCGTCACCGGCGTCGATTCTGCGCCAGCGGCGGCGGCTTCAGCGGGAACGGCTGCGTCGGCGCGGCTGACTCGCCGTCGATCGACGCTCGGCGGCACCGGACGCTCCTCGACGCCGAACACGGGCTCTCCGGTCTCGCGATTGAAGACGAAGACCAGGCCCATCTTCGTCAGCTGGATGACCGCCGGGACGGTCGAGCCGTTGCGCGTGATGTCCGCGAGGATCGGCTGCGCAGGCGGATCGTAGTCCCAGAGATCGTGGTGCACGAGCTGGAAGTGCCAGCGTCGCGCGCCCGTCCGCGCGTCGAGCGCGACGAGCGAGTTCGCGAACAGCGGGCTGCCCTTCCGGTCGGCGCCGTAGAAGTCGTACGAGGCGGAGCCCACCGGCAGGAACACGAGCCCGCGCGCCTCGTCCACGCTCATCGACGACCAGACGTTGACGCCAGTCCGCCGCTCCCACGCGCCGTCGGCCCAGGTCTCGTGGCCGAACTCGCCCGGCCGGGGCACGGTGTGGAAGCGCCAGACTTCGCGGCCCGTGCGCACGTCGAAGGCGCGCACGTCGCCGCTCGGTCCCCGCGGCCGATCCTCGGGCACCAGGGCGCCGACGATGACGAGGTTCTCGAAGACGGCCGGCGGCGAGGTGATCGCGAACTCCTCGCCGGCGCGGACGTCGGCGCCGGGCTTCAGATCCAGGATGCCGTGATCCGCGAATGCGGCGCGCGGCGTGCCGTCGCTGGCGTCGAGCGCGACGAGCCGTCCGTCACAGGTGCCGGAGAAGATCGTCCGCGCGACGGCCTGTCCCTTGCCGTCACGCTCTTCCCACAGCGACGCGCCGCGGTTCGGGCTGCTCGCAGGCGCGCGTCAGGCCGGCGAACGGATCGAACCGCCAGCGCTCGGCGCCGGTCTCGGCATCGATCGCGATCACCTTGCTGGTGGTCGTCGTGACGATGAGGAACGGGCCCGCGAGCACGGGCCGTGTCTGGACGCCCGGGACGGCCCCGCGAGGCGCGGGCGATCCGCCGGGGAACTCGCCGAGGTGGAACGTCCAGAGCGGCTTCAGCCGCGAGACCGTGGCCGGCGTGATCTCCGCGAGATCGCTGAAGCGCGTGGACGGGTTGGCCGCCGGACGCGGCCGACGGGCGCGCCCGGCCGGGCGGCCGCCGCGAGCGACAGCGCGATGAGCGCCAGGCCGCCGAGGGCGACGCGTCCCGACGGCCGCGCCCCTGGCATCGGCCTACTTCGCGTCGTAGTCGCGCACGCTCTCGCGCGACGGCACCGCCACCGTGTAGTGCTCGCCGTTGCGGTCGACGTGCAGGTGGATGTACGAGCCGCCGCAGTTCTCGTCCGTCGTTCGCGATGCGCGCGTTGTCGGTGTTGCCGCGCCGTCGGGCCGGACGTTCCGATGCAGCTGGAAGACGCCGATCTCCCCGAGCTGCGTCAGCAGCGTCTTCATCGTCCCGGGCTCCGCGCCCTTGCGCGGGCCGTTGTTGACGATGGCGACTTCCGGCGCGAGCGCGGCGATGAGCGTCGGGTTGTTGCTGAGATCGAGGCCGTGGTGATCGGCCAGGTAGACGTCGACCTTCGGGACGATCTTCTGGGGGCACGTGAGCTTGTGCTCGACGTTCCAGGTCAGATCGCCGCCGGCGAAGAGGTCGAACTTGCCGTAGCTCAGAAGCATCGCCAGGCTGCGCGCGTTGTCGGTCTTGTCCTCGTCGCGCGGCTTGTTCCCGTCGTCGCAGGTCGTGACCTGCGGGGCGCCTTCCTTCTCGCCGAGGACGAGGCCGTTGGCCGCGAGGACCTTCAGCCGGACTTTCGGCGTGCCGCGCTCGGCTGGTGAACTTGAACGTGTCGCCGGCCACCAGGAAGTGCGGCTCGCCTTCGAGGCCCTTCCAGGCGTCGATGAGCGGCGCGCTGATGTCCTCGGGCAGCGGGCTCGGGATCGCGTGGCCGTAGCGCGCCTTGATCGGCAGCAGCTTCGACAGCGGCGCGGCGCCGCCGACGTGATCGCTGTGCCAGTGCGTCGTGATGTAGTGGTCGATCTCGGTGATGCCGGCGTCCTTCGCGGCGGCGGCAATCCGGTGCGCGTCGCGATCGCCGGGGTTGCCGGAGTCGATCAGGATCGATTCGCCCGCCGGCGTGACGATGAGCGTCGCGGCGCCGCCTTCGGTGTCGATGAAGTAGATGTCGAGGCCGCGCGGTGCGGTGTCGGCCACCAGCGCAACGGGCGCGAGCACGGCAACGGAGGCGACGAGAGCGAACACGACGCGACGGAGATTTCGCATTGCGGGTAATCGTGCCCCGCGGGGAAGGCGAACGTCAATCCCGTTCGGTGCCTGGTGCCTCGTGCTTGCGTGCCAAGTGCGGTGCCGGTGCCAGTGCCACGTGCTCTTGCATCCGCATCGCGGAGTGCACGCGTACCGGGCACCTGGCACCAGGCACGCACATCGGCACCGCACCAGGCACGTCGGCACCAGGCACCAGGCACGATCGTGTTCTAGTCGTAGATCCCGTCGAGATACCAGCAATCCTTCCGGCGATCGCGCGACAGCCGGCAGATCGTGCCGTCGTCGAGCTCGACATCCCAATCGTCGTGATCCCAGACCGTGGCCGCCCACCACTCCCCCGCCGATCGCCATGGCCCCGCGGACGTCTCCACGCGGCCGCCTGGCAGGTCGGGCCGCGAGACGCGCACGCGCGTTGGACGTCCGTCCTCGGCCGTCACCGTCGCCACGACGTGCGGGCGGAACCGCCGCAGCGACGACGCGGGCGCCGGCGACGCGGCGGCCGGATCCGGCGACGCGGGCGCGAATCCCGCCATCTGGAATGCGTCCGGGCGATGCGAGTCGAGGAGCACCGGCGAGCCCACGCGCCGCTCGCCCATCAGCGCCGAGAGGCGCGCGACCAGCGTCGACACCTTTTCCGGCGCCGGCCGGGCGCGCTCGAGCAGCGAGTGCTGCAGCGTCGGCGCCGGCGTGGGATCGACACGCAGCGTGACGGCGTCGATGGCCGCCGGCGGCGGATGTGACTCGAGATCGAGCAGCGCCAGCGTGCGGAAGGTGCGCGCGTCCTTGATCGGCGACGGCAGCTCCAGCCGCCGCTGCCAGACCTCGCGCGTCACCAGCCGCAGATCGACGTAGAGCACCGACGCGGCGCGCCCGCGCCGATCCAGGTGGGCGGCGAGCGGGTCGGCCAGGCGCCCGAGGACAAACGACAGCGGCTCGAGTCCGTCGATCGGCCACTCGAGCGCCAGCGTGGCCTCGAAGCGCTCCTCGGGCACGAGCGGCACGAGCGGCCCGGCGTCTTCGCCGCGCGCGAGCGCCTGCAGCCGCGGGCCGTCGGCCCCGAGCCGCGCGGCCAGGTCCGCCGCCGGCAACGCCGCGAGATCGCCGAGCGTCCGCAGGCCCCAGCGGCGAAACGTCTCGAGCCGTTCGGGCGTGATGCCGTCGTGCGCATCGCGATCTTTCACGGCGGTCCGCGCACGCCGACGCGCGCGCAGGATGTCGCTGACCGGCGACATCCGGTAGAACCGCGCCGGCGGCCGATCCGATGGAGTGGCTCCCGTCGCCGTCTTCGGGCTGGTGAGCGTCTTCAGGAGGTCGATCGGAAGCGCCGAGAGCGTCGCGGCCTGATCGGCCGGCAGCACGACGCTCAGCCCGGCGCGCGCCGCGGCCACCAGCCGCGCCGTCGTGCACGTCGGCGCCAGCGCCAGGTGGACGTGCAGGCCGCGATCGGCCAGCGACCCGCGAAGCGACTCACCAAGCGTGCGCGGATCGCCGAACAGCCGCTCGAGCCCCTCGAGATCCGCGAGGAGCGTTCTCGGAGCCGCCCAGGTCACGCGCGGCGAATACTGCTGCGCGACGTCGAGCAGCGCGGCCTCTGGCGCGTCGACCGCGTCGGTCCATCCGGTGAGCAGCAGACAGCCCACCACGACCGGTCACCGCACCAGATCCAGCGTGCAGTCCGACGTCCGAAGCCCGGCCTGCACGTGCGCCTCGACGGCCAGGCCGCGGAATCGGCGCGCCACCGGATCGCCGGCCCACACCCCGGCGATGCCATCCGGCACGCGTGACCGATCGAGCCCTGACGTCGACGGCAGCGCTCCGACGAACGGCCGGCGGCTCGCGAGCACCCGATCGCGAAAGCTCGCGGACACCGCAGAGCGTTCCAGCGGCGACCGCTGACGACCCGCCATCCGCACGGACGCGCCGCCGCTGCTGCGCGCCAGCGGCGCATCGGCCAGCAGGACCACCGCCGTGTCGCTGCCGGCCACCATCCGCTGGAGGCGCATCCAGGTCGTGAACGGCAGCGCGGCAAGCAGGCGCTGCGGGGACATCCGCGAGATCGAGCACGACCACGCCGAAGCCGCCGGACGAGAGGACGAGCGCGAGCGCTTTCAAGGCGCGGCCGACCGCGCGCCGCATCGGCGTCTCGCGGCGGCCGCCGGGCCGCGACGGTTCCCACGTCGCGTCGAGCGACAGCTGCGTGTTGCTGCCGCCGTCGCCGCGGACCCAGAGCAGGTGATCCAGCCGCACGCCCGCCGTGTCGGCCGATGCCGGATCGAACCGATCGAGCGTGTCGATGAAGGCCACCAGCTCGCCGCGGGCCGTCGCGTCGGCCAGCATCGCCATCGCGGTCGCCGTGCGTCCGGAGGAGCGCCGGCCGACCAGCTCCGAAAGCTGCCCGCGCGGCACGCCGCCGCCAAGCGCGCGATCGAGGCCGGTCTGGCCCGTCGGCGCCAGACGATCTGCCGGAACCAGATTCGGCGGCAGCGCCGTCGTGAGGGTGGTGTCGAGCTTCTTCGATCGAAGCAGCGTTTCGAGCTCGGCCCGTGCAGTGGATGCGGCCATGACTTTCGCTTTATTTTCGCTATTAGGCCGACGATGTCAAGTGAGTGCTCCGCTGCACCCGCAGCAGGCTGCGGCACTGCAGCACTGCAGCACCTGCAGCACCTGCAGCACTGCCACTCTGTCCCCCCGCGTCTTTCCGTCTGGCCTGGCGCGGACTTTTGCCGCCATCTCCCCGAGTGCCAGAACGACGGTCTGGGCGACAACCATCAGGCTTTCAATAACTTGAACGGACCGGCTTCGAGGCTCATCCGTCAGGCCCCGCGCTTGCTGATGTCTGGCGCAGGCAGCCTGGACCGCGCATCGGTATTGGGTTCACCCCGCGGACACCAGCCAATGTTGGGACACGCGATCCGGGCTGCCCTCTCCTCTCTCTCAGAGTTACGCCGTGCTCCCCGGCAGGGTGACGCGTCCGAAAGGGCGCGTCACTTCGGACAGGCGAACGGGCGAATCAAAGCGCTGAATCGGAGACCAGACAACCGACCAACCCGATAAGATGCGCGCACCATGCGACGCCGCCTTCATTCCCTGCCCTGCTCTTCGTGTTCTCCTGGCTCGCCCGTCTTCGCGCAGCCCGCCGGCTCATCTCAAGGTTCTGCTCGACACCGACATCGCCTCGGACATCGACGACGCGTGGGCGCTCGGGTTGCTGGTGGCATCGCCGAACGTCGAGCTCGTGGGCGTGACCATCACCGACGGCAACACGGCCGCGCGCGCCAAGGTGGCCTGCAAGCTCCTCCACGTCGTCGGCCGCGACGACGTGCCTGTCGCGGTGGGACGGCCGACAGAGCCTCCAAGCCAGTTCGACTATCAGTTCAGCTGGGCCGAAGACTTCACCGCCAAGCAGCCCGTCTCCACTGCCGCCGCCGACTTCATCGTCGACACGCTGAGAAAGCACCCCGGCGAGATCACGCTCATCGCCGTCGGGCCGCTGCAGAACGTCGCCGACGCGCTCAGGAAGGAGCCGCGGCTCGGGCAGCTCGCGAAGCGGATCGTGCTGATGAGCGGATCGATTGGCGCCAACTCGTGGTCGCCCGCGGCGATACCCGAGTGGAACGTCGTGCGATCGACCGCGGACGCGCAGCTCGTCTACGGCGCCGGCCTGAATCTCACCACGGTGCCGCTCGACTCGACCAGCTACGTGAAGCTGAAGACCGAGGAGCGTGCGCGGCTCGAAGCGGCGGGAACACCGCTGACGCGATCGCTCGAGGCGCTCTATCGCCTGTGGGTGAAGGACGAGACGTCGCGCATGACGCTGCACGACCAGATGGCCGTGGCCGAGGCGCTGCGGCCGGGCGAGTTCTTCAATCGCTGCGAGGCGCTGCCCATCCGTGTGGACGAGCAGGGCTTCACGCGGGTCGATCGCGATCGCGGGAAGTCGACGACGGTGTGCCTGGAACCGAAGCGGGACGCCTTCGTGGGGTTCTACCTCGACGGGCTGCTCGCCGCGCACTGAGCCGCAGACCAGAGAGATAGACCGGGCTTGCGGATTGACAGTAGGCACGGCGGCTTCAGCCGCACGACAGTAGGCCGAGGCCTGTCAGCCCCGGCAGCAACTGCCGGGTCTGCCGCCGAGCGTCAGCGGCGTCTTTGTGGCCGCGCGCCGCGCAAGCCAGAGCACCGTCAGGCCGAAGGCCAGCATGCCGAGGCCCGACCAGAGGTTCACGTTCACGCCAAGCGAGTGCTTCGCATACATCGTGCTCGACGTCGTCATCACGCCGAAGCCGGCGAGGAGCGCGCCGACGATCGAGAACATCAATCCCAGTGGGAAGCGAATGTCCATTCTGGACTCCTGAAGTCGGACTACGGACTTCAGACTACGGACTACGGACTGAGGCCGAACTGAAGTCCGGCCCTACGAGCGCGTTCCCTATTGCCTATTCCCTATTCCCTATTGCCTACCGCCTACTACCAGAAGATCACATTCAGCAACAGCGTCAGCCCCAGCACAATCGTCGCGAGCACCGCGGGCCGCTTGTGCCACGGCAGGTTGCGATCGTGAGGAATCGGCGTCAGGGCGTAGACGAGCCCCTTCAGTTCCTCGTCCCGCTTCGGCTCGGTGAAGAGCGACACCAGAATCGTCACGATGAAGCATGTCGTCCACGCGAAGATGGCCGTCCAGAAGTTCTGCGCCATCTCGCTCGGATAGGTGTGCACCGCCTGCGCCAGCCATCCGCCCTTCACGCCTGCGACGGCGCCAACCGGCAGCGTCAGTCCGTGGTGCAGCGCCGCCGCCAGCGTGCCGGCGAGCAGCCCCGTGAACGCGCCGTGGCCCGTCGTGCGCTTCCAGAACATGCCGAGCATGAACGTCGCGAACAGCGGCGCGTTGACGAACGCGAACACCAGCTGCAGCAGGTCCATGATGTTGTTGAAGCGGTTCGCGACAAACGCGGCGCCGATTGAGATCAGGATCCCGAAGACGGTCGCGTACCTCCCCACCGCGAGGTAGTGCGAGTCGGACGCGCCGGGCTTGATGTAGCTCTGGTAGATGTCGTACGTCCACACCGTGTTGAACGCGGTGGTGTTGCCCGCCATGCCCGACATGAACGACGCCATCAACGCGCAGAGGCCGAGCCCCAGCATCCCGGCCGGGAAGTAGCGGCCCAGCATCTGCGGGATCGCGAGGTCGTAGTCGAGCGCGACGCGGCCGTCGGTGCCGACGATCGGGTTGCCCTTGTCGTCCAGCTTCGGCGGGATGAGGCTGCGCTGCATCACCGGCAGCGCCGTGGGCGCGCCGGCCTGTGCCGTCGTCTCGAGGCGATAGGCGGCGGCGTGCTGCGCGCGAGAGCCGTGTCCGACGGCGCGGCCACCGAGATCGCGATCATGCCGGGCAGGATCACCAGGAACGGAAAGACCATCTTCGGCAGGGCCGCGATGAGCGGCGTGCGGCGCGCGGAGTTCATCGAGTCGGCGGCCATCGCGCGCTGGACGACGAGGAAGTCCGTGCACCAGTAGCCGAACGACAGCACGAAGCCGAGACCCATCACCAGGCCGAACCACTCGACGCCCATCGGGTTCGCGGCCGGGTTCCCCATGTGCTGCCACGATTCCGTCAGCGCGCCGGGATCGAACCCGCGCGCCACCGACTCGGTGGCCAGTCGCGCCTGGAGGCCCGACCAGCCGCCGACGTCTTTCATGCCGATGATCACGAGCGGCACGAAGCCGGCGACGATCAGGAAGAACTGCAGCACCTCGTTGTAGATCGCCGACGTCAGTCCGCCCAGATACGTGTAGACGAGGACGATGCCCGCCGAGAGGAGCACCGACATCGTGAAGTCCCAGCCGAGCAGCAGGTGCAGCAGCTTCCCCATCGCGTACATCGAGACGCCCGAGGAGAAGACCGTCATCACGGCGAACGAAATCGCGTTCAGGGCGCGCGTCTTCTCGTCGAACCGGAGCTTCAGGTATTCGGGGACGGACCGCGCGCGCGAGCCGTAGTAGAACGGCAGCATGAACAGCCCGACGAAGACCATGGCCGGGATGGCGCCAATCCAGTAGAAGTGCGACGTCGCGATGCCGTATTTGGCCCCGCTGGCGCCCATGCCGATGACTTCCTGCGCGCCGAGGTTCGCCGAGATGAACGCCAGGCCGGTGATCCAGGCGGGAATGGAGCGGCCCGACAGGAAGAAGTCCGAGCTCGTCTTCGCGTAGCGCTTGAGCACCACGCCGATGCCCAGCACGAACGCGAAGTAGATCAGGATGATCGTGTAGTCGATCCAGTGGAGCTGCATTCGCCCTCCGCGGCGGTGAATACTACCTTAAGCCGCCACATCCATTTGCTTGACAGTGCTCGCGGGCGACGATAGATTTCTGAAGGAAACGACCGAAACTCATTGCATTCACGGACCTTATCACTTCATCCCGAGGATCCACCGACGTGCGACTGACGTGGCTTGCTTCCTGTGCGTTCGCCCTGTTCGCTTCAGCGGCCGCGGCCCAGTCCGCGCGCCCGACCACCAACCGGCCGGCCGAGGAGCTCTACAAACAGAACTGCGTGATGTGCCACATGCCGGATGGCAACGCCGCGATCCCGCAGATGAATTTCGCCGACGGCAAGTGGATCCACGGCACCACGCCGAAGCAGCTCGCGCTGGTCATCACCAACGGCGTGCCGGGCACGGCGATGATGTCGTTCAAGGAGCGCTTCTCCGACCAGGAGATCCTGGGCCTGGCCAAGTTCGTGATGGCGTTCGACAAGACGCACAAGGCCGCGCCAGCCAAGAAGCCTGCCGCCAAGCCGGCCACCAACTAGCAAGCCTTCCGACGAGCGCGGCCCGCCCGCGCTCCTCTCTCGTGGGACGAGCCGACCGATGGCACAGCTGAACGTCGCTCTGATCGGATACGCCTTCATGGGCCGCGCGCACAGCAACGCGTACCGGCAGGTGAATCACTTCTTCACGCCGAAACACCCGGCACGGATGAAGGTCCTCTGCGGCCGGACGCCCGATGCCGTGAAGACGGCCGCGGCGCAACTCGGCTGGGAAGAGACCTCCACCGACTGGCGCGAGGTCGTCCGCCGCAAGGACATCGACATCGTCGACATCGTGACGCCGGGCGACAGCCACGCGGAGATCGCGATCGAAGCGGCGAAGGCCGGCAAGGTCGTGTTCTGCGAGAAGCCGCTGGCCAACACGGTCAAGGAAGCCGAGAAGATGCTGGCCGCGGTGAAGAAGGCCGGCGTCATCCACATGGTCTGCCACAACTACCGGCGCGCGCCGGCGGTGATGCTGGCCAAGCAGCTGATCGACGAGGGCAAGCTCGGGAAGCTCTATCACTATCGCGGAACCTACCTGCAGGACTGGATCGTCGACCCGAACTTCCCGCTGGTGTGGCGGCTGCGCAAGGAGACCGCCGGCTCCGGCGCGCTCGGCGACATCGCGAGCCATTCACTGGACCTCGCGCGGTTCCTCGTCGGCGAGATCACCGAAGTCACCGGAGCGCTCGAGACGTTCATCAAGGAACGTCCGCTGCCCGACAACCCGAAGAAGAAGGGCAAGGTCACCGTGGACGACGCGTCGGCGTCGGTGGTGCGGTTCGCCAACGGCGCGCTCGGCACGATCGAAGCGAGCCGGTTTGCCACGGGACGGAAGAACTACAACCGCTTCGAGATCAACGGCAGCAAGGGCTCGATCGCGTTCAACCTGGAGCGCCTCAACGAGCTCGAGGTGTTCCTGACCGGCGACGATCCGGCGGTCCAGGGATTCCACGAGGTCATGGTCACCGACGGCGAGCACCACCCGTATGTCGGCCACTGGTGGCCGCCGGGCCACATCATCGGGTACGAGCACACGTTCGTCCACACGGTCTACGACCTGCTCGAGGCCGTCGCGAAGGACAAGGTGCCGACGCCGAACTTCGAGGACGGCGTGAAGAACCAGAAGGTGCTCGACGCGATGGAGAAGGCCGCGGCGACGAAGCGGTGGGTGACGGTCAAGTAGCGGATAGGCTGATAGGGACTAGGGGACAGGAACAGTAGTCGTAGGGCCGAACTTCAGTCCGGCCATGAGGGAACCCATGAAACTCGGCGTCTTTGCGGTGCTGTTCGGCGGCAAGCCCTTCGAGGAAACGCTCGACTACATCAAGGAGCTCGGGCTCGAGGCGGTCGAGATCGGCACGGGCGCGTATCCCGGCGACGCGCACTGCAAGCCGGCGGAGCTGCTGAAGAACGACAAGAAGCTGAAGGCCTTCAAGGAAGCGATCGACCGCCGCGGCCTGACGATCAGCGCGCTCAGTTGCCACGGCAACCCGATCCACCCGAACGCGAAGATCGCGAAAGCGCACGACCAGGTCTTCCGCGATACGGTCGAACTCGCGTCGAAGCTCGGCGTCGCGCAGGTCATCACCTTCTCTGGCTGCCCTGGCGGCGACCCGAAGGCGACCCAGCCGAACTGGATCACGTCGTCCTGGCCGCCTGAGTTCCCGGAGATGCTCGCGTGGCAGTGGAAGGAACGCGTCGAGCCGTACTGGAAGGACACGGCGAAGCTCCTCAAGTCGAAGAAGGTGCGGGTGGCCATCGAGATGCACCCGAACTTCGTCGTCTACAACCCCGAGACGATGCTGCGCCTGACGGCGCTCGCGCCCGGAACCATCGGCTGCAACTTCGACCCGAGCCACATGTTCTGGCAGCAGGTGGATCCGGCGGCGGCGATTCGCGCGCTGGGCGACTCGATTTACCACGTGCACGCGAAGGACTGCAAAATCGACCGCGCGAACACGGCGGTCAACGGCGTGCTCGACGTCAAGAAATACACCGACGAGATTCACCGCTCGTGGATCTTCCGCACGGTCGGTTACGGCACGGGCGAGTCCGTGTGG
Organism: Vicinamibacteria bacterium; assembly: GCA_963787035.1. Taxonomy (GTDB): domain Bacteria; phylum Acidobacteriota; class Vicinamibacteria; order Vicinamibacterales; family JAENWD01; genus JAENWD01. The sequence continues at coordinate 185,973 of CAWBBN010000023.1, read as the reverse complement.
CGTGAGATGATCAGCAGCCTGCGCCTGGCCGGTTACGACCACGTGATCAGCATCGAGCACGAAGACGGCCTGATGACCGGCGACGAGGGCCTGAAGAAGGCGATCGCCTTCCTGAAGGGCGTGGTCATCAGCGCGCCGGCGGGGCCTGCGTACTGGGCGTAGGGAGCTGACGAGCGGAAATGAAGAATGAAGAATGAAGAATGAAGAATGAACTGACGCGACGCGATGCGTTGAAGAAAATGGCGGCCGGCGGCGCGGCGGCGGCGGCGTCCGTGTTCTGGGTGGACGCGCTGGCGTCGGCGGCCGAGCAGCACGCCGAGCACTACCACGCGGCGGCCGCGGCGGCGACGGGACCGTGGACGCCGAAGGTGTTGTCGGCCGATCAGAACGCCACCGTCGTGGCGCTGGCCGAGATCATCATCCCGGAGACCGAGACGCCGGGCGCCACGAAGGCGAACGTCAACCAGTTCGTCGACTATGTGCTCGTCAACGCGACGGCCGACGATCGCCAGAAGTTCCTCGACAGCCTCGCGTGGCTCGACGGCCACGTGAAGGAGAATCACGGCTCCACGTTCGTCAAAGCTGCTCCCGATACGCAGCTTGCCGTTGTCACGGCTCTCTCGACGCAGCCGGCCGGCACGCCAGGCGGCGATTTCTTTCGCGCGATCAAGTCGCTGACGGTCACCGGCTACTACACGTCGGAGGTCGCGATGCGCGAGGAAATCGGCGACGACGGGAACATGTTCTTCACCGAGTTCAAGGGCTGCGAGCACCCGGAACACAAGTAGGCCAGGTCGATCGGGTCGAGCAGGTCGATCGGGTCGAGCAGGTCGGCGCAGGTCTGGCGAGCAGGTCGCGGTCGGCAGTCGCGCAGTCTGGCGGGTCCGCAGTCCGCTTCAGCCGCGCCGCGCGGAATCAGCTATCATCCGCGCCATGCCGACGCCTCCTTCCTCCCGTGTCAGCCGCCGTGGCTTCCTTCGCGCCGCCGGCGCCGGGCTGGCTGCCGCCCCCCTGGCGGCCCGTTCGGCCGCCGCGCAGGTCCGCGTGCCCGAGCCGCCCGGCCCCAAGCTCGGATACGCGCTCGTCGGCCTCGGGTCGCTGGCCATCAACCAGCTGATGCCGGCCTTCGCCCGCTCCGAACGCTCGAAGCTCGTCGCGTTCGTCAGCGGCCATCGCGACAAGGCCGACAAGCTCGCCGCGCGCTACGGCGTCGCCGCGAAGAACATCTACAACTACGAGAACTTCGACACGATCAAGGACAACCCCGAGATCGACGTCGTGTACATCGTGCTGCCCAACAGCATGCACGCCGAGTACACCATCCGCGCGCTGAAGGCCGGCAAGCACGTGCTCTGCGAGAAGCCGATGGCGAACACCGCCGCCGAGTGCGAGCAGATGATCGCCGCGGCGAAGGCCGCCGACCGCAAGCTGATGATCGCGTATCGCCTGCACTACGAGCCGTACAACAACGCGCTGATCAAGGTCGCGCGCGACGAGGAGTTCGGACGTCTGCGCGTCGTGCTCGCCGACGCCGGCTTCCCCATCGGCGATCCGACGCAGTGGCGCCTGAACAAGAAGATGGCCGGCGGCGGGTCGATGATGGACATCGGCATCTACGCGCTGAACGCCGCGCGCTACCTCACGGGCGAGGAGCCTGCGGAAGTCAACGCGATGATCGAGACGACGCCGAACGACCCGCGCTTCCGTGAGGTCGAGGAGAACATCTCGTTCCAGCTGCGCTTCCCGAGCGGCGTGCTGGCCAACTGCACGTCGAGCTACGGCGCGCCGCTGAATCGCTTCCGTGTCGTCGGGACGGGCGGCTGGGCGGAGCTCGAGCCGGCGCTGAGCTACGACGGCCTGAAGATGCGCGCCGGCACGTGGACGAAGATCGAGGAGCGCGTCCAGCCCGTCATCAACCACTTCGCCGCCGAGATGGATCACTTCTCGGACTGCGTGACGTCGAACAAGGCGCCGCTGACCGCGGGCGAGGAAGGCTTGAAGGACCTGCGGATCATCGAGGCCGTGTACCGCTCTGCCTCGGCACACGCGCCCGTGAAGCTGGTGTAGTTACTTCCTCAAGCGCACCTTGTAGATGCTCGTCTCGGCCGCGATGTAGAGCGTCCGCCCGTCGGTGTCACCCAGGGCACAGGCAGACGGGCGCTCGGGCATCGCGATCACGCCAAGCCGCCCGCCGTTCTCGTCCAGCACCCATACGCCGCCAGGCCCCGCCAGGAAGATATGGCCCGCGCGATCGACCAGGAGCCCGGCAGGCCGTCCATTCACGCCCGATTTCCACGGCGTGATTGGCGTCAGCCGGCGTCCGGTGCCGACGGCGCCCTGAGCGTCGATCGGATACGCACGAAGCTCGGAGCGCGCCGAGTCAGCGACGTAGAGCATCGTCCCTGCCGGTGATACGCCCACGCCAGCGGGTTGCGCGACGTCGCTCACGACGACCGACGCCTGGCCGCCAGGCGTCACGCGAATCACGCGTCCGCCGCCCGAGCCGAAGTCCGCGACGTAGACGTCCGCGTTCGGCGCCACCGTCACTTCGGACGGTCCACGCAGCGGCTCTCCGTCCACGCGATCGACGAGCGTCGTCACCAGGCCCTTCTCGCGCCGCGTCACGCGCAGCGTGTTGCGCTCCGCGACGAGCAACCCGCCCTGCGCGTCCGACGCGAGCCCGGCCGGGGCGCTGCCGTCGACCCGCGTCACCGGCTCGATTTTCGAGGCCGGCAGCCAGGTGACGATCTGATGAGTGGCTGGATCGCTGAACGTGAGGCCGTCGGCGGGCCGCCAGGCGATGCCGTCCAGCGAGTCGTATCCGGTGATGACGCGGACGATGTCGCCGCGGCCTTCGACGAGGCGCTCGAGCGCCGGCGTTCTCGGCGCGCCCTCGGGAGGCGGCAGGGAGGGCGGAGGCGGAGGCATCTTCGGCTGCTGCGCGGAGGCGGACAACGCCCCGCACAGAACGAGCAGGGTCGTCAGCCGCCTCACGTGAGCGCCTCCGCGCGCGAATGGACAATCAGTTTCCGCTGCCGGTGCCCGCGTAGGTGACGCGCCAGATCAGGTTGTGCGCGTCATCCGAGACGAGCAGCGAGCCGTCGCGATGCACGGCGAGCGAGACCGGTCGTCCCCACACTTCCGACTTGGCTTCGTCGGGCAGCCAGCCGGTGATGAAGTCCTGGTACTCGCCGGTCGGCTTGCCGTCCTTGAACGTGACCCGGACCACTTTGTAGCCGGTGCGGACCTTGCGGTTCCACGAGCCGTGCAGCGCGACGAAGGCGTCGCCCTTGTACTCGGCGGGGAACGCGCTGGCCGTGTAGAACACCATGCCGAGCGGGGCCGAGTGCGACTGCAGCAGCACGTCGGGGACGATGGCCTTCGCGACGAGATCGGGGCGCTCGCCCTTGCGGCGCGGATCCTCGTGCTGGCCCAGGTACGCGAACGGCCACCCGTAGAACCCGCCGTCCTGCACGTGGGTCACGTAGTCGGAGACGAGATCGTCGCCGAGCATGTCGCGCTCGTTGACCGAGGTCCACAGCTGGTTCGTGCCGGGCTGAATCGCGAGACCCACCGGGTTGCGGATGCCCGACGCGAACACGCGGTTGCCGCTGCCGTCCGGGTTCATCTCGAGGATGAGCGCGCGGCCGGTCTCGACGTCCACGTTCGACGCGGAGCCGACGGTGACGTAGAGCTTCGTCGCGTCGGCGTTGAACATCAGCGTGCGGGTCGAGTGACCGCCGCCGCCCGGCAGCGACGCGATCTTCTCGGGCGCGCCCTCGACGTGCTTCAGGCCCGCGGCGTATTTCCAGCGGACGACGCTGTCGGTGTTGCCGACGTAGAAGTAGCCGTTCGCGATGGCCATGCCCCACGGCTTGTTCAGGCCCTCGGCGAAGACGTGACGCTCGTCCACCTTCCCGTCGTTGTTCGTGTCGTTGAGCGACGTGATCGTGTTGGCGGTCACGTCGGCGGCGAAGACTTCGCCGTCTGGACCTTCGATGATGTAGCGCAGCGTCTTGAACTGGCCCTCGTCGGCGAACTGATCGATCTTGAAGCCGGGCGGCAGGTTCAGCTGCGCGCCTGCCGGCCGATCGACGACCTGCGGCGGGTTGGCGGTGCCGGTGCCGGGCGCCGGCAGCTCCGTCGGCGACACGCGGTATTTCTGCAGCGGCGGCGCGCCCTCCGGCTTCGCCTGCTCGACGTGACGGCTCGCGGCAACTCCGATGGCCGCGGCGCCGAACAACAAGGCAATCGTCAGTCCCGATCTCATCCTGTGGGCTCCCATTAGGCTGATCTTAATCCGAGGAGGCGGGCGGAGGGGACAGGGTGGAGCCGGCCGGGGCTGAAGCCCCGCCCTACTGCCCCTCCGGTGAGTCGCGCCCTATCTGGTGGTGGCGAGAAGCGGCGCGAGGGTCCCGGCCAGGGCGGCGTCCGACGGGTCGTCCTTGACGTCCTTGAACAGGAACCAGCGCTCCTCGTGGGTGATGGTGGCGCCGGGCTCGACGCGCGTCATCACGCCGAGCGTCTCGAGCTCGAGGAACGTGCCCGCGGTGTACGTCTCCACGTTGACCCCGCCGTCGGGATAGCTGCCGCCGTCCTTCCAGTCCACGCGCTTCACGAACAGCGTGCCGTTGCGCAGATAGCCGGCCCAGCCCTGATGGTTGGCCACGCCGACCTTCTGCGACGCCGGCATCGACGCGTCGGTCTTGAGGCGCAGGAACTTCGAGCCGATCTTCCAGCGCGGATCGGAGAAGTCCGTGTACGACCAGAGCGTGACCGACCGCGCCGGCTGCAGCGCCTCGTCGTGCGACTTGTAGGGCTCCTGCGGCAGGATCACCGCGCCGCCGGCGTTCATGATCGTCATCGCCCAGACGGCCGCGTCGATGGTCCAGAGCGACGTGTTCGTCAGGCGATTCTCGATCGTGACCGCCGTGCCCGTCGGCGCCAGCGTCACCACGATCTCCTTGCGGATCCCGGTGGCCTGCTCCACCGGCTGCACGAGGTGCACGGTGTTGCCGTCGACGCGCGCCTCAATCGGCGAGTTGTCGGGCCAGTAACTGCGCGGCATGCCCTCAGGCGCGGACCACACGCGATGGCCGCCCCACGGCTTCCAGTCGCCGAGCGCGGTCTTCGTCGTCAGCTCCGGCACCTCGCCGAGGATGTTGTCGCCGCCGACGAACGCGTACCGAATCACGCGCGGACCGATCGCCGTCGTCAGCACGACTTCCACCGTGCCGTTCGACAGCCGGATGCAGTTCGGCTGGTTCATGTAGGTGACGCGCTCGACCTTGACGTCTGCGCGCGCGGGCAAGGCGACGAGAAGCGCGAGCAGCGCCGCCGACCCGATCGACCTGATCGACCTGATCGACCTGATCGACCTGCTCGACCCGGTCTTTACACGTCGCACAGCACCACCGCTTCGCGCAGCGACGTCAGCGGGTCGCGCGTCGGGATGAACTCGTGCGCGTAGTAGCCGGTGAAGCCGCTGTCGACGATCGCCTTCGCGACGGTCCGCCACTGCAGCTCCTGCGTGTCGTCGAGCTCGTGGCGTCCGGGGACGCCGCCGGTGTGGAAGTGCGCGAGCCACTGCTTGTTGTCCCGGATCGTCCGGATGACATCGCCCTCCATGATCTGCATGTGGTAGATGTCGTACAGCAGCTTCACGTACGGCGAGTCGACGCGCTTGACCACCTCGACGCCGAACGGCGTGTGGTCGCCCTGGTAGTCCTTGTGATCGACCTTGCTGTTCAGCAGCTCGACGATCACCGTGATCTGGGCGTCTTCGGCCATCGGCTTGATGCGGTTCAGCGCGGCGACGCAGTTGTCGATCGCCTGCGCGTCGGGCATGCCCTTGCGGTTGCCGAAGAACGTGATCAGGTTCGGCACTTTCAGCTGCTTCGCCTTCGGGAAGACGCCCTTGAAGGTCGCGACGATCTCGTCGTGCAGCGCCGGGTTGTTCAGCCCGTCCGGAATCGTGCCGCCGCCCTTGCCCGGGTAGCCGTTCGAGCAGCGCAGCCCGTACTTGGCGGCGATGTCCCATTCCTCGGGCTGCAGCAGGTCGACGGCCTCGAGGCCGATCGCCGCGACGCCCTTGAAGAAGTCCTCGAGCGGAATGCGCTGATAGCACCAGCGGCAGACCGACTGCTTCAGCCGTCCGTTCTTCACGGCCTTCTCCTGCGCGCCCGCGCGCGTGCCGGTCAGCGCCGATCCCATCGCGACCGCGCCGGCCGTCTTCAGTGCGTCTCGTCTGGAAATCATCGTGAGCCCTCGAGGCAGGCCTGAAGGCCTGCGCTACATTCTTCATCCTTCATCTTCATTCGTCATTCGTCAATTCTTCTTCTTGAGCATTCCCGGCGAATTCCACTTCACGATGAAGTAGGTCGCCGGCGTCGTGCCGACGTTCTTCACGCCATGGAGGTGGTTCGACGCGAAGAAGAGCACGCTTCCCGGCCCGACGCGGGTCGTCTGGCCGTCTTCGTACGCCTCGAGCGTGCCTTCCTTCAGGCAGAGCACTTCCTCGTCTGCGTGCTTGTGCGGCGCGTGCGGCACCTCTCCCGGATTGAGCGTCGTGATGTGCGACTCCAGCTCGTCGAGCGTCGCCGTCGGCGCCTGGAACACGTGACGGACCTCGCCGACCTTCGTCGGCTCGGCCTTCATCGTCTCCCACGGCACGGCGCGCGAGCCCATGATCTCGGGCTCCGCGCGGCCCGTCGAGCGTGAACGCCGCGGTCAATCCGGCGGCGACGCCGGCCACGATCAGATCACGCACGGTGAGTTTCATGCCTTGAGCCCCAGGTGATCCAGACACTCCGGCGGACATCCGTTCCACTGATTGGGACGGTTGCCCAGATACTGCAGGTCGTCGATCCCGATCTTGCTGGTGAAGAAGCCGTTCGCGACGAGATCGCGGAAGCTGGAAAAGAACGCCGCGCCCTGCGCGAGCTCGGGCTTCACCTTCTTCGGGAACGCGATGTCGTCGAGGATCGCCGTCCGGTCGGCCGGGGCGCAGTCGATGAACGCCTTGCCGAACCGCTGGCGCGACTCGTGATCGAGCCAGTTCAGCCCGCCGCGCATCGGCGTCTGGTGGTACGGCCGATCGGTCATCGTGAAGTCGATGAACTGCGGCACGCCGGCATCGCTCGCGCTGCCCGACTTCTCGTCCTTCGGGACGATCAGGTCGCCGAGCAGCGTCACCGTCGCGTATTCGTGCGCGGTGAAGAACGTCGGCTTGTAGGGGCCCTTGGCCGCCATCGCCTGGTGCGCGGGCGTCGCGGGCATCACGTGCCCGGGCTGCGCCATCGTCTGCTCGGCGGCGGCGCCTTCTCCAAGCGCCACGCCGGCGGCCACCGGCGTCGCGCCGATGATCTTGAGCGCGTTGCGTCTGGTGATCTCCATGGCTAGATGTTCCCCTTCTGCATCTCGTCGGCAAGATGCGACGCCGTGCGCCACGCGAGCGCCATGATCGTCCACGTGCAGTTCTTGTCCGCGTTCGTCACGAACGGCCCTGCGTCGCAGACGACGACGTTCTTCGCTTCGTGGGCCTGGCACCACTCGTTCAGCACGGAGGTCTTCGGATCGGCGCCCATGCGCGTCGCGCCGGCCTCGTGGATGATGCGTCCGCCGGCCGCGATCCCGTATTCCTCATCGCGCCCGGGCATCGTCCCGAGTGCCTCGCCGCCCATTTGCTGGATGATCGTCCGGAAGGTCTCCTGCATGTGCTTCGCCTGCAGGATCTCCGACTCGCCCCACTTCCAGTGGAAACGCAGCACCGGGATGCCGTACTTGTCCACGGTGTTGGGATCGATCTCGCAGTAGGAGTCGGCGTTCGGCACCATCTCGCCGCGTCCGGCGAACCCGATCGTCGCGCCGTAGTAGCGCCGGTACTCGGCCTTGAGGCTCGCGCCGTAGCCGCCGCCCATGCTGCCTGGCATCCACTGGATGCCGCCGCCGAAGCCGTAGCCGGGCATCTGCTTTCCGCCATAGATCTCGATGTGGTACCCGCGCGGGAAGTCGAGCTTCTTGTTGTCCAGCCACCACGGCATGTACATGTGCATGCCGCCGACGCCGTCTTCGTTGTGCGCGGGCATGTCGAGCAGCTTCGGGAGGAAGCCCGACACCGAGAGGCCCGTGGAGTCGGTGAGGTTCCTCCCAAGCTGGTCGCTCGAGTTCGAGAGGCCGTTGGGATGACGCGAGGACTTCGAGTTCAGCATCAGCCGCGCCGACTCGCACGCGCTCGCGGCGAGGACGACGGCCTTCGAGCGCACCGTGTATTCACGGCCGTCCGCGGTGTTCACGTAGGACACGCCGGTGGCCTTGCCGTTCTCGTCGGTGAGCACCTCGCGCGCCATCGCGCCGGTGATGATCGTCAGCTTCCCGGTCTTGGTTGCCGGCGGCAGGAACACCGAGGTCGACGAGAAGTTCGAGTGCGTCATGCACCCGCGTCCGCACTGGCCGCAGTAGTGGCATGCCAGGCGTCCGTTGAGCGGCTGCGTGAGGATCGACAGCCTCGACGGGATGCACGTGATGTTCAGCTCGTCGGCCGCCTTCTTGATCGCCAGCTCGTAGCAGCGCGGCTTGGGCGGCGGCAGGAAGATGCCGTCGGGCTCGTTGTGCAGGTTCTCGACGGTGCCGAAGATGCCGACGAACCGATCGAGGTTGTCGTAGTACGGCTTGATGTCGTCGTAGGTAAACGGCCAGTCCTCGCCAAGGCCGTCGATGCTCTTGTGCCGGAAGTCGTCAGGGCCGAACCTGAGCGAGATGCGTCCCCAGTGATTCGTCCGCCCGCCGAGCATCCGCGCGCGGTACCAGTCGAATTTCTGGTTCGGCGCCGTCGTGTAGGGCTCGCCGTCGATCTGCCACGCGCCGATGCAGCCGTCGAACTCGCCGAACGCGCGTTCCTTGTTCGAGGCGCCGCGGCGTGGCGACTCGTACGGCCACGCCAGCATCTTCGAGTCTTTCGCCGAGTCCCACGTCGGGCCGGCTTCGAGCATCACCACGTTCACGCCGGCCGCGGTCAGGACGTAGGCGGCCGTGCCGCCACCCGCGCCCGATCCGACGATGCAGACGTCGTATGTGGTGGGAGTCTTCTTGATTTGCATCTCCGTCTCCGCCGTCAAGAGGTCTGACCGGCGGAATCATATATCTACGGAAGGTCGGTGGGTCGGTGGGTCGGTGGGGCTGTGGGTCGGTGAGTCGGTTGGTCGGACACGAAATCACCGGTGACCTGCGGACTCCTGGACCACACCCCTACAGACCTACAGGCCTACAGCCCCACAGACCTACAGACCCACAGACCTACAGACCCATAGACCCACTGACCACAAGTTGGGACGAGCAGGCCGTAACCCGCGGTTACGGAGTGACATCTACCGGCCGTATAGGATATACAATCGCCGCCGTGGCATTTCCTCGGGTCGCGAGCCTGAAGTCCGCAGACGCGTTCCGCGCCCGGCTGAACGCGCTCGGCGTGACGCTCGGCTTCGAGCCATCTCCTTCGGCGGGCGAGGCTTCGCCGCTGGCCGCGCCGATCCCCGCAACGGCCGGAATGGCGGCGGGCAACCGCTGGTGCATCCTGCCGATGGAAGGCTGGGACGGCACCGCCGACGGCCATCCGAGCGATCTCACCCGCCGCCGCTGGACGCATTTCGGCCAGAGCGGCGCCAAGATCATCTGGGGCGGCGAAGCCGTCGCGGTCCGCCACGACGGCCGCGCCAACCCGAACCAGCTGGTGATCAACGCCGACACGCTGTCGGACCTCGCCGATCTCCGGCAACGCCTGATCGAGGCGCATCGCGAGCGGTTCGGCCGGACAGACGATCTCCTGATCGGGCTTCAGCTCACGCACTCGGGCCGCTACGCGCGGCCAACCACCTCGGGCCCGGCGCCCCGCGTGGCCTATCGCCACCCCGTCCTCGATCGTCGGCTCGGAATCACCGACGACCGTCCGGTATTTACCGACGCGGAGCTCGATCGCCTGGTCGAGGACTTCGTCGCCGCCGGCCGCCGTGCCGCGGACGTGGGGTTCGCGTTCGTCGACATCAAGCACTGCCACGGGTACCTCGGGCACGAGCTGCTCAGCGCACGGCATCGCCCCGGCAAGTACGGCGGCAGCCTCGAGAACCGCATGCGGTTCCTGACGAGCATCGCGGCGGGCATCCGCGCCGTGGCGCCGTCGCTGGGCATGGGCGTGCGGCTCTCGGCCTTCGACATGGTCCCGTTCAGAAAGGGCTCGGACGACGTCGGCGAGCCCGAGCCGGTCCGTGAGCCCTATGACTCGGCGTTCGGATACACCGCGCCGGGCACGGCGGGCGCCATCGACGACGCCGATGCGTTCCTGGCACGCCTGCCGGCGTTGGGCATCGGCTGGGTCTGCGTGTCGGCGGGCAGCCCGTACTACAACCCGCACATCCAGCGACCTGCCGTGTTCCCGCCGTCGGATGGATATCTGCCGCCGGAGGATCCGCTCGTCGGCGTCGCGCGACAGATCGAAGCCACCGCCGCCCTGAAGCGCCGGCATCCCGGGCTGGTGCTGATCGGATCGGGCTACAGCTATCTGCAGGAGTGGCTGCCGCACGTCGCCGAGCACGCGATCCGCCACGGGCTCGCGGACGCGATTGGCCTGGGGCGCATGGTCCTGAGCTACCCGGACCTCCCGGCCGACATCCTCGCCGGCCGTCCGATCAAGACGAAGCTGCTCTGCCGCACATTCAGCGATTGCACGACGGCGCCGAGAAACGGGCTGGTCTCGGGCTGCTACCCGCTGGACAAGTTCTACGCGCAGCACCCGGACGCGGCGCCGCTGAAGCTGGTGAAGAAGGAGCTGATGAAGCAAGACTAGAAATGACCCGACCTCAGGCGCAAGCCGCCGCCACCGCCTTCCTCTCGCTCTTCTCCATCGTCGGCGTCGCGCTGTACGGGCTGCCGTTCTTCTACGATTTCTTCGTCCGCGATCTCGGCTGGACGCGCGCCGAAGTGACGTCCGGCAACGCGTTGAGCAAGCTGCTCGTCGGGCCGGTCTTCGGCTTTGCGGCCGGCTGGATCGTCGATCGGTTCGGGCCGCGGCGACTCATGCTGGCCGGCATCGTGATGGCCGGCGGCGCGCTCGTCGGTCTCGGCGCCGTCTCGACCCTCGGCTTCTTTTACGTCTGCTACCTGCTGAACGCGCTGGGCTATGTCTGCGGCGGCCCGCTGCCGAACCAGGTGCTGCTCTCGCGATGGTTCGACGAGAATCGCGGCAAGGCGATGGGCTTCGCCTATCTGGGGATCGGGATCGGCGGCACGCTCGTGCCACTGGTCGCGACGGCGTTGACGAGCGCGTACGGCTGGCGCGCCGCGCTGCAGATCCTCGGCGGGCTCATGATCGCGATCGCGCTGCCGATGGCGTGGTTCGTCAAGGACACGCCGCCTGACGCACCCGCCTTCGCGGCTGATGCCGCTACGGCGGGCAAGCCCGGCACCGGGCACGAGGCACCGCACGAGGCACCAGGCACCCGGCACCCGGCACCGGTTGCGTTAGGCACGATTCTTCGCACGCCGTGCCTTCTACCTGCTGGTGATCGGCTCGATGTGCTCGATTGGCGCTGTCGGCGGGACGGTCCAGAACCTGAAACTCTTTCTCAGCCTGGATCTCGGGCTGGCGCAGATGAGCGTCGCGCAGGTCCTGTCGCTGGTGCTCTTCTCGAGCCTCATCGGCCGCGTGCTGATGGGCGTGCTCGCGGACCGCTGGCCGCGCAAGCGCGTCATGCTCCTCATCTACGCCATCGTCGCGGCCTCGATTCCGCTGCTGTTCATCGCGGATCGCCCCTGGGCCCGGCCGCTGTTCGCCGTGCTCTTCGGCATCGGCCTCGGCGGCGATTACATGATCATCCCGTTGATGGCCGCGGATCTCTTCGGCGTGGCCACGCTCGGGCGGCTCCTCGGGATCGTGCTGACGGCCGATGGCGTCGGCGAAGCCGTGGCGCCGATGCTCGTCGCGCGCATCCGCGACGCCAGCGGCAGCTACGCCGGCGGCTTCAGCGTCCTGATCGCGCTCGCCGCGATCGGGGCTATCGCCGTGGCGCTGCTGCCGTCGCCCTCACAGCGATCGAGAGCCGCCCGCGCGTGACGCCGGCGCGGCTGAAGCCGCGCCCTGCTCCCGCAGCAGGCCTGAAGGCCTGCGCTACGTTCGCGCCGTTCGTCGCAGCGCCGTTCGCATAGCGCAGATCGGCGCTTGGTCTGAAGGCGCTGCGCTACAATTCGGGCGTGCCTCGTGCTGCTGCGATCAGGAAAGTCGGCCCCGACGCCCTTGCGGCGATGTCGGACGATGAGATCCTGGACTTGCAGTTTCGGGAGCTCGATCTGCACATCGAGGGCACCGAGCTGGCCGCGCGCATCGACGAGCTCTATCGCGAGCTCGAGGCGCGCACGCTCGTCTTCCGCCCGCACTTCTGGCTGTCGGACGAGTGGTTCACGCCCGACGGCATCGCCGGCGTCGCCATCCCCTTCTACCTGGCGCACCCGCGCCTGGCGAAACTCGAGCTCGCGCAGATGCTGGAAGTCGAAGGCGGCGATCCCGCCTCGTGCATGCGCATCCTTCGCCACGAGGCGGGCCATGCGATCGACAACGCGTTCCACCTGCGGCGACGGCGCGTCACGGCGCGCCCTCTTCGGCAGCTCGTCGGAGCCGTATCCCGAGTCGTACACGCCGAAGCCGGTACTCGAAGAACTTCGTGCTCCACCTCGACTCGTGGTACGCGCAGAGCCATCCGGACGAGGACTTCGCCGAGACCTTCGCGGTGTGGCTGACGCCAGATGCGGAGTGGCGGCAGCGGTACCACGACTGGCCGGCGGTGAAGAAGCTGAAATACATGGACGATCTGATGCGGTCGGTTGCCGGCAAGACGCCGGCGCTGACCAGCGGCGGCACGCTCGATCCGCTGCCGTCCCTGAAGAAGACGCTCCGTCAGCACTACCGCCGCAAGCGCCGTCACTACGGCATCGACTACCCGAGCTTCTACGACCGCGACCTCCGCCGGCTGTTCTCGGACGCGCCGGAGTTCGCGCAACACATCACGGCCGCGCAGTTCCTCACGCGCATCCGCAAGCCGATACGCAAGCTCGTGAGCGACTGGACCGGGCATCTACCAGTACACGATTGACCAGGTCTTCATGGACATGATCGAGCGCTGCCGCCAGTTGAACCTGCGCCTGGCCGTGACCGAAGACCAGGCCAGACTCGAATTTCCCGTGTTGCTGACGGTGCAGGCCATGAACTACCTGCACGAAGGCGGGCATCGTGTCGCCCTGTAGAAAGGACTGGCCGTGAAGCCACAGCGCGTCCTCGTCCTCGTGCACAAGCACCTGGTGCCGCCCGATGATGCGACGGGCGTCGATCTCGCGACGGTGGAATGGAAGACCGAGTTCGACGTGATCTCGACGCTGCGCGACAACGGCCACGAGGTGAAGGCGCTGGGCATCCAGGACGAGCTGAACCCGATTCGCCAGACGATCGACGAGTGGAAGCCGACGATCGTCTTCAACCTGCTCGAGGCGTTCGACAACGTCAACGTGTTCGACCAGAACGTCGTCAGCTACCTCGAGCTGCTGCGCGTGCCGTACACCGGCTGTAACCCGCGCGGCCTGCTGCTCTCACGCGACAAGTCGCTCTCGAAGAAGCTCCTCGCCTACCATCGCATCCCCATCCCCGAGTTTGCCGTCTTCCGGCGCGGCCGCAAGGTGATCGTGCCGCCGCGGCTGAAGTTCCCGCTCATCGTGAAGTCGCTGACCCAGGAGGCGTCGATCGGCATCTCGCAGGCATCGGTGGTCGGCGACGAGGAGAAGCTGCGCAAGCGCGTCGAGTTCATTCACGAGAGCGTCGGCACGCACGCGATTGCCGAACGGTACGTGGACGGGCGGGAGCTCTACGTCGGCGTCCTCGGCAACGAACGCCTCCAGGTGTTCCCGGTCTGGGAGATGACGTTCCAGAAGATGGTGGAAGGCGACAACTGGCCGATTGCGACCGAGCGCGTGAAGTGGAGCGCGAAGTACCAGAAGAAGCACGGCATCGCCACGAGCAAGGCGGGAGCCTTGCCCGAGGGGCTCGAAGTCGCGATCGGCAAGCTCGCCAAGCGTGTCTATCGAACGCTGGAGCTGACCGGCTACGCCCGCATCGACATCCGGATGGACGCCGACGGCAAGGTCTACGTGCTCGAAGCGAATCCCAATCCGCAGATCGCCTACGGCGAAGACTTCGCCGAATCGGCCGAGCACGCCGGCGTCACATACGAGACGCTGATGAACCGGATTCTCGCCTGCGGCCTGCAGTGGAATCCCGAGACCGTGGCCTGATGCTCGACGACCTGCTGCGAAAGTATTGGGGCTACACGTCGTTTCGCCCGCAGCAGCGCGAAGCCATCGAAGCCATCCTCTCCGGCCGCGACTCCGTGGTCGTCCTGCCCACGGGCGGCGGCAAGTCGCTGTGCTTTCAGTTGCCGGCGCTGGTGGAACAGGAGCCAGGAGGTCAGGGATCAGGGGCCAGGGAGCAGGGGCCAGGGTCCAGATCGTCGCTCGCGCTCGTCATCTCCCCGCTCATCGCGCTGATGAAGGACCAGGTCGACGGCCTGGTGTCGCAGGGCATTTCCGCGGCCTGCCTGCACAGCGGGCAAACCGCTGCCGAGCGTCAGCAGGCCCTGGCGATGGTTCGTGAAGGCGTGTGCCGGCTGCTCTACGTCGCGCCCGAGCGCGTCGTCGGCGATGGCGCCGCGAACTTCGCGTCGCTGGTCGCCACTCACGGCATTCGCTACGTGGCCGTGGACGAGGCGCACTGCATCAGCCAGTGGGGACACGACTTCAGGCCGGAGTACCGGCAGCTGGCGTCGCTGCGGTCGTCGCTCGGCGTGCCGTTTCACGCGTTCACGGCGACCGCCACGCCGCGCGTTCGCGCCGACATCGTCTCCGAACTGCGCCTCGACTCGCCGGCGGTGCTGGTCGGCCCGTTCGATCGGCCGAACCTCACGTATCGAGTGCGCCCGCGCGCGGAGCTCAAAGGGCAGGTGCGCGACGTGCTCTCGCGGCATCGCAACGAGGCGGGCATCATCTACTGCCTGTCGCGCCGTGAGGTCGACGCCATGGCCGCGTGGCTTCAGGGCGAGGGCGTCCGCGCGCTCCCGTATCACGCGGGCCTCGCCGACGAGGTGAGGCACTCGAACCAGGACGCGTTCCTGAACGAAGACGTCGACGTGATGGTGGCGACGGTCGCCTTCGGCATGGGGATCGATCGGCCCGACGTGCGGTTCGTGCTGCACGCCGGCGCGCCGCGATCGCTCGAGCACTACCAGCAGGAAGCGGGTCGCGCCGGACGCGACGGCCTTGCCGCCGAATGCGTGCTCCTCACCTCACCGGCTGATTTCGCGCGGTGGCGCAGCCTGCTCGAGACGTCGGGCGAATGGAACGAGCAGGTCCGGCTGCTGATGCGCGACATGGAGCGCTACGCCGCCGCGACGAGCTGCCGGCACAAGGCGCTCGTCGAGTACTTCGGGCAGCCGCTGGATCGAACGCCGTGCGGCGCGTGTGACTGGTGCCTCGGCGAGCTCGAGCGAATCGAGGAGCCCGTCGTCCTCGCGCAGAAGATCCTGTCGGCGGTTGCGCGCACCGGACAGCGCTGGGGCGTCGGCCACATCACGTCGGTCCTGCGCGGAGAGGCGAGCGAACAGGTCGCCAGCCGCGGGCACAACGGCCTGTCGGTCTTCGGGTTGCTGAACGCGATGCCGGCCGTCGAGGTCCGCAACTGCATCGATCAGCTGACGCAGGGCGGCTTTCTGGAGCGCGTCGGCGAGCAGTATCCGACGCTGCAGATTACCGGCCCGGGCGCCGACCTCATGCGCGGACGCGTCGAGTGCGTGCTCTACCGGCAGCCGCGCCCGGTCGCCACGCGCGGCAAGCGACGCCGCGCCGAGGCCTCGCTGACCTCGCCGGATGCGGCGCTGTTCGAGCGGCTTCGCGCCCTGCGGGCGGCGCTCGCGCGCGCTCGCGGCGTTCCGCCGTACGTGGTGTTCCACGACGCGACCCTGCGCGAGCTCGCGTCGCGCCGTCCGACAAGCCTCTCGGCGCTGCTGGAAATACCCGGCATCGGCGAACGGAAGGCGGAGGTCTACGGCGCGGCGCTGCTGGACGAGATTGGCCGGGACGCCCAGGCGTAGGCAGGCCTGAAGGCCTGCGCTACATCCGAGGACCGCCATCGATTCGCAGCCGCCTCCATCCGTAGCGCAGGCCTTCAGGCCTGCCGCTACGGCGGGTCGCGCCATGGCCCGTCCATCCGTAAGCAGGCCTTCAGGCCTGCCCCGCGACGCGCGGGTCGCCATCCATCTGGACGGCCGTCCATCCGTAGCGCAGGCCTTCAGGCCTGCCCAACCTCTTCAACAGAGCTCAGCCGTTCCTTGACCGACCAGACTGGTCGGAGTTAGGATCGGACTTGAGATCGAGTCTCATTTTCGAGGTTTTCCCTGTGTCTGCCCCCCGTCGATCCCTGGCCACCCTGCCTCTTGGCATCGAGGCGGTCGTGCGCGGCGTCCATTCGGTCCGGCCGGTCGCCCGGCGGCTGATGGAGCTGGGCCTCGTCCCAGGCACGCGCGTCCAGATCACGCGGGTGGCACCGCTCGGCGACCCGCTCGAGCTGCGGCTCCGGAACTACGCCCTCTCGATCCGCCGGTCCGAAGCCCTCTCGATCGAAGTTGACGAGCCCCAGGGGTGAGCATGCGTCCCGGCGGGGCGTCGGCCCCGACGGCAGCCGCCTCCGCGGCCCGTCCGGCCCGTCCGGTCATCCTCGTCGCCGGTAACCCCAACTCCGGCAAGTCCACGCTCTTCAACGCGCTCACCGGCGCGCACGTGAAGGTCGGCAACTATCCCGGCGTCACCGTCACGCGCACGACGGCAGTCCTCGATCTGCCCGGCGTGGGATCCGTCGAGCTGGTCGATCTGCCCGGGACGTACAGCCTCGCGGCGCGCTCGCGCGACGAGCAGGTGGCGGTGGACGCGGTGCTCGGCCGCGGCGGCGGGCGGCCCGACGCCGTGCTCATCGTCGCCGACGCGACCTCGCTCGCGAGAAATCTCTACTTCGCCAACGAGGTGCTCGAAACCGGCTCCAAGGTCGTCATCGCGCTGAACATGTACGACGAGGCGCGAACGGGCGGCATCGACATCGACGTCGCGCAGCTGTCGGCGCGTCTGGGCGCGATGGTCGTGCCGATCGTGGCGCGTACCGGCGAGGGACTGGGCGCGCTGCGCGGCGCGCTCGCGACGGCGCTGCTTGCGCCGCGTCGTCTCGCGCCGGCCCTGGCGCTGAGCGAGGAGACGCGGCGCGACATCGACAGCCTCGCGCTGGTCGTCGACCGCGAGATGCCGACGCAGCACGACACGTCACGCGCGTGGGCGACCTGGGTGCTCCTGTCGATCGACGAGACCACGCCGGACGATCTCTCGGGCGTTCCCGCGCCGGTGCGGCTGGCGGCGCAGCGGATCGCGCGAGAGGCGACCGCGCAGGGCCGCAATCTGGATCTCGAGATCATCGGCGCGCGCTACCGCCGTGTCGACGCCATCGTCGACGAGACCGTGCGTCACCGGCCGCCGGCCGGCCCGACCTGGACGGCGCGGATCGACAGCGTCCTCACGCATCGCGTCTTCGGCGCGCTGATCTTCATCGCCGTGATGCTGGCGCTCTTCCAGGCGCTCTTCACGTGGTCGGAGCCGGTCATCACGCTGATCCAGGCGTCGATTGCCTCGGCGCAGAACGCCCTCGCGGGGGCCATGCCGCCCGGGCCCTTCACCGACCTGCTGGCTGACGGCGTCGTCGCGGGCGTCGGCAACGTCGTCGGGTTCGTGCCGCAGATTGGGCTGCTCTTCCTCTTCATCGGGATCATGGAAGACGTCGGCTATCTCGCACGCGTGGCGTTCGTCATCGATCGCGTGATGGGCGGCGTCGGGCTCCACGGCAAGTCGTTCGTGCCGATGCTCTCGGGCTTCTCGTGCGCGGTGCCGGCCGTGATGGCCACGCGCACGCTCGAGAACCGCACCGACCGCATGCTGACCATGGCCGTCCTGCCGCTCATGTCGTGCAGCGCGCGGCTGCCGATCTACGTGCTGGTGATCGCGACGGTCTTTCGCCCGGAGATGCGCGTGTTCGGCGTCGCCAGCGCGGGCGCGGTGACGCTGCTGGCGATGTACCTGCTGTCGGTCACCGCGGCGCTCACGGCGGCGGCGGTGCTCCGCCGGACCGTGCTGCGCGGGCCGCGCCCGACGCTCGTCCTCGAACTGCCGCCGTATCGTCGTCCCGTGATGCGCGTCCTGCTGCAGAACACGTGGCGTCAGGTCCGGGCGTTCCTGATCGATGCCGGCACGACCATCCTCGCGCTGACGATCATCGTGTGGGCGGTGTTGTCGTATCCCCGCGACAAGACGCTGGGCGCGCACTTCGCAAGCGAGCGTGCGGCGATCGAGCGGACGGAAGCGCCAGGCGCGGAACGCGACGCGCGGCTCGACGCGCTCGCCGGTCAGGAGCACGGCGACTATCTCCGCGGCAGCATGGGCGGCCATCTCGGCCGGTGGATCGAGCCGGCGCTGGCGCCGCTCGGCTTCGACTGGCGCATCGGCGTCGGCATTCTCGGCGCGTTCACCGCGCGCGAAGTGTTCGTCTCGACGATGGGGATCGTGTTCGACATCAACGGCGCGGACGAGCAGAGCCAGCCGTTGCGGGTTGCGCTCCGTGCGGCGAAGCGCGCTGACGGGACGCCGCTGATGACGCCGCTGACCGGCGTCTCGCTGATGGTCTTCTTCGTGCTCGCCTGCCAGTGCGGCAGCACCCTGGCCGTCGTGCGCCGCGAGTCGGGCTCGTGGGCGTGGCCGGCGTTCATGTTCGCCTACCAGACGACGCTCGCCTACGTGGCGTCGCTCATCGTCTACCAGGGCGGACGGTTCCTCGGGTTCGGGAGCTAGGCGCGATGGACTGGCAGGACGTCGGCGTCTGGATTGTCGTGGCCGCGGCCGCGCTCTTCCTCATCAGCAGGAACGTCAACCTCCGGCGGCGTCGCAAGCAGCCCGCGCAGTCGTTCGTCCCGTTGTCGTCCCTGAGGCGCCCTGGCGGCGCCGCCGCGGAGCCGCAGTCTGACGATCCGCATTGCCATTGACCGGCACGTGCCGGGGCTGAGCGTCAGGCGACAGTAGGGCGGGCCTTTAGGCCCGGCAACCAGGCGCCGGGCCTGAAGGCCCGGCCTACTGCAAGCGCAGCGACCATCCTGCGTCATGCCGGGCCTGAAGGCCCGGCCTACTGTCGTCGGCGTCGAACGGCAGGAGATCCGGCTCCAGGAACGTCTGCCGCGCCGCGGGGTCCGCGAGACGCTCGCGCGAGTAGTGCGTCTCGAGCGGTCGTGTCGTTTCCGCCCACGCGACGACATCGCCGAGGCGTTGCTCGAGACTCCACTCGGCGGGCTGCTGCAGCAGCCGCGCGCGCAGCGCGCGCATCCAGAACGCCGTGACCGTCTCGTGGTAACCGTCCTTGCCATGACGCGCGAGCAGCGCCAGCAGGCCGCGACGCACGTGTCCCAGGGCGACGTCTGGCGGGCGAGTCGCCGCCGTGTGCGCGGCGACGATCAGGTGCTGGCGATGGTGAAATCCTTCGAGCGCGACCGAATCGTCGTCGAACGCGGTCACCAGACGAGTGACTTCGGACAAATCCAGCGGAGGACCGGCGGGTTCCATCCCTCGAATCATCCCCCGGACTTCGCGTTGAACGCCAGCCGTGGCGTCGTTGGCTGATAAGATACGAGGAGCCGTGCCCGGCGGCCGGTGATCCACATCTGGTGACTCCTCCTTCAGGCTCTACTGCGGCCACGGCCGCCGACGGCGCGGCCGCGGCGCCCAGCGAGCCCTCGGCCGTCACGCCGCCGCCCAGCATCATCGGCAGGCTCGCCGCCGCGCTCTCCTATCGCGATTTCCGCATCCTCTGGATGGGCGCCTGCACGTCCAGTATCGGGACGTGGATGCAGGAAGTCGCACAGAACTGGCTCGTCCTCGAGCTGACGAACTCGGCGAAGTACCTCGCGCTCGACGCCTTTCTCGGCGAGCTGCCGCTCATGCTCTTCACGCTCATCGGCGGCGTCGTCGCGGATCGACAGGACCGCCGCAAGGTGCTGCTGATCTCGCAGGTGATCCAGATGGCGTCGGCGTTCACGCTGGCCGGGCTGGTCCTGTCGCGTCACGTCGAGGTCTGGCACGTGCTCGTGCTCTCGTTCGTGACGGGCTGCGCACAGGCGTTCGGCGGACCGGCGTATCAATCGCTGATTCCGTCGCTCGTGCGCAAGGAGCACCTGCCGAACGCGATCGCGTTGAACTCGATTCAGTTCAACATCGCGCGCGTCCTCGGCCCGTTGCTGGCCGCGGCTGCGCTGCACGCGTTCGGCACCGTCGCGTGCTTCGGACTGAACGGCCTGTCGTTCCTCGTCGTGATTGCGGCGCTCCTCGCGCTGCGTCCGGGGCAACCGCCGAGCACCGGCCGCCGGATGCTCGAGGAGCTCGGCATCGGCCTTGGTCACGTGTGGAACGACATCGCGCTGCTGAAGCTGACGGTGCTCGGCGTTCGCCAGCACGTTCCTCGGGGTGCCGCTGCTCACGTTCCTGCCCGTGTTCACGAGGAACATCTTCCATGGAGACGTCGGCCTCTACAGCCGGCTGATGGCCTGCTCCGGCGTCGGCGCGATTGCGGGGGCGCTCGTGGTCGCCTGGCTCGGACGCTTCCGCCACATGGGCATCACGGCGATGCTGCTGCAGATGCTCGCCGGCGCGCTGATCCTGGGGTTCACGCTCACGCACTCGGTCACCGTCGCCTACGTGCTGCTGCTCGTCATCGGCGCGGCGATCATGATCGCGTACTCGCTCTACACGTCGCTCACGCAGCTCATCGTGCCCAACGAGCTGCGGGGACGGGTGATGAGTGTCTACATGCTCGCGTTCCGGGGCGGCATGCCGCTTGGAAGCCTGGTGACCGGCTTCCTCGTGGATCAGGTCGGCGCGCCGGCGATTGCCGGCAACGGCGTCTGCTCAGCGCGGTCCATCTGGTTTCTGTTCGCGCATCGCACGCGACGAGTGCTAGTGGCCTGTCCTGGTCGAATGCGATGCGGATTTCGGAGCGCGGCGCCCGGCTGGCAAGACGCGAGGAGCGAGCATATCGGGAATATTCGAGCGACGAGCAACGCCGCCAGGCGGGATGCCCCGCCCGAAAGACGCGTTGCATACGACCAGGACAGGCCATAGGATGCTGACGTGCTCGTAACCGCCACCGCGCTCGCGCTCGGCTTCCTGCACGGTCTCGGCGCCGATCACCTGATGGCGATCGCCTCGCTCGCCATCAAGCCGAGAGCCGGGCGCCCTGGTCCGACGCCGTTCGACGTCGCCGTCCGGTTCGCGCTCGGCCACGCGGTGCTCTTGCTCGCCGGCTCGGCGCTGGTGCTGCTGGTCGGCTGGCAAATCCCTGAAGTGGTCGAGCAGACCGGCGAGCGAGTCGGCGGCCTGCTCCTCATCGGGATGGGCCTGTTCACCCTCTGGATCGTCGCGTCCGATCGTCTCTACGGGCACAGCCACGGGCACGCGCACGACGGACACGCGCACCCGGCGCACGACGCGTCGCACGCGGATCACGTGCACTGGCATCTGCACTTCGGCCGGCGCGATCGTCATCCGTCGACCGGCGATCACGCGCACGGCGCCGGCGTTCTCGGGGCGGTGTTCGCCGTCAGCGGCCTGCGTGCCCTGACGCTGCTGGCGCCGACGCTCCATGGCAGCGCGACGAGATCGTTCGTGATGCTGATTTATCTCGTCGCGGTCTTCGCGGTGGGCATCCTGCTCTCGATGTCGCTCTTCGGCATCGTCCTCACGCGACTGCTCGGCTCGCCGTTCGTCATCCGGACCGTCGGCCGGAGTGCCGCGGCGGTCACTGCGCTCGCGTCGATAGGGCTGGGGATTTACTGGCTCGGCGGGTAGAGGAGTCGGTCTGGTTCCGAGGTTCCGAGGTTCCGAGGGTTCAGGAATCAGGCGCCGAGGCCCTGAACCGTGGAACCTTGAACCCCGGAACCTTGAACCCCGGAACCCTGCAACCCTATTCGTCCTACCGCTTGAACGCCTCGAACAGACTCGCCGCCCCGCCGCCGACTGCGGCGCCGACGAGCGCGCCTTTCTTGCCACCCGCAAGCGCGCCAATCCCCGCGCCGGCGCCAGCGGATCCGCCGATGACCAGCGCGGTCTTCACCCAGTTCCGGCGCGGCTTCGTCTCTCGATACGCGACACGACGCGGCGACGACGGAACGTAGCGGACAGGAACCGCTCGCGGCGTGTCGAGCTGGACGAGATTCGACGCAACGGGCTGATACCCTGACGGGGTGTACGCAATCGGCACGACGCCGGGCGACGGCGCGGCCATCACGACGCCCGGGCAGCTGACGGCGCGGCCATCACGACGCCCTGTGGCAGCATGGCGATGTTCGACGGAGCGGCGGCGGAGATCGCCGGCGCTGGCGCCCACGACGCTGGCGCGGATGCGACGAATTGCGACGCGGACGTGCGGGCCTGCCACGTGGCCACCACGAGCAGCATGGCGAGCGCGCCGCCGAGGCTGGCGAGGAAGGTCTTCACGGCGATTCTCCTCGACTGGGGAGCCTTGCCTGTCCGCAGTTCAAGGAAGATGCCAGCCGAATTCCGTCGAGAAACTCACCGAGTTTCCAGCCGTCTGTCTACCTTCGAGGTCATCGGTGTCGCCTCGCGGAGCATGCCGCTTGCGGTTGAACGCGCCTAACCTCTTGCACATACTGTTCGCACCTCTCCCCTCATGAGCCGATCCAGTCCGACCACACGTGTGCTCGTCGTGGAAGACGACCCCGATATCGCGATGCTGCTCGCCCGCAGCCTCGCGCGCGCGGGCTTTGCGGTGGATCAGATTTCGAGCGGCGCCGACGTGCTGCCGACGCTGCGGCGCGGCCAGCCGGATCTCCTGCTGCTCGATCTCATGCTCCCGGGCCTCGACGGCATCGAGATTTGCCGGGCGCTCCGCGCCGACCCGTCCACGGCCGCACTGCCGATCATCATGCTGACCGCCCGCGCCGAGGAGTCCGACCGCATCGTCGGGCTCGAGCTCGGCGCCGACGACTACATCACCAAGCCGTTCAGCCCCAACGAGCTCGTCGCGCGCGTGCGCGCGCTGCTGCGCCGGACCACACGGCCGGGCGGACGCAGCCAGCTGAAGCACGGCACCCTCGTGATGGACATCGAGCGCCACCTCGTGACCGTGGACGGCGACGGAGTACACCTCACGGCGAAGGAGTTCCTGCTGCTGCAGTACCTCCTCGAGCACCCCGGGCGAGTGTTGTCGCGCGACCTGTTGCTGTCGGACGTGTGGGGCTACGCCTACACGGGCGGCACGCGCACGGTCGACGTCCACATCCGGCGCCTGCGCGAGAAGGTGCCGGCGCTCGGCGACTCGATCGAGACGATCAAGCAGTTCGGCTATCGCCTGCTGGAGCCTGGGGCGTGACGCTGAAAGTCCGGTCGAAGCTGTTCCTCGCGACGTTCGCCGTCGGGGCGCTGTCGGCGCTGGCGGTGGGACTGCTCCTCAGCCTCTGGATCCAGCGGCTGACGGTCGATCGCATCGAGCAGACGCTTGGCGCCGAGACGCGCCTGGCGGCCGAGATGCTCACGCGCAATCCGTCGCTGCCGGCCGAGAGCCTGGACGAGGAGACCGACCGCATCGGGGCGCTTCTTGGCGTGCGCGTGACCTTCATCGCGCCGAGCGGCACAGTGCTCGGGGACTCGACGAAGAGCGGCGCCGAGCTCGCCGCGATGGAGAACCACGGCCATCGCCCGGAGATCCTGGCGGCAGGCGCGTCGCATGGCGAAGTCTTCGTCAGGCGTTACAGCACGACCACGGAATACGACACCTTGTATGCCGCGATGCCGGTCACGCATCCCGCCGTCGGCTTCGTGCGGCTGGCGCTGCCCCTGACCGAGATCGCCGAGCAGCAGCGCACGGTGATCTGGCTGAGTCTCGGCGGCGTCGCGGCCTCACTGCCCATCGCGGGCCTGCTCGCCTGGGCACTCTCCGCGCCGATCGCGCGGCGCGTGTCGTCGATCGCCAGCGTCGCGCGCCGGTACGCCACGGGCGACCTCACCCGTCCGACGCTCGGCTACGGCGACGACGAGCTCGGCGTCGTGGCGCGCGCGCTCGATGGCGCCGTCCAGGAGCTCGGACGCCGCATGAACGAGCTCGCCCACGATCGCCGTCACCTGAGCGCCATCCTCTCGGGCATGGTCGAAGGCGTCGTCGTCATCGACGCGCGCGGGCGGCTCGTCATGGCGAACGGCGCGGCGCGCGACATGCTCAAGCTCGGCGACGATGCCACGGGCCAGCGGTATCAGGAGTGGATGCGACAGCCGGAGCTGTTTGCCCTGCTGGCCGGCGCGATCGAGGGCGAGCAGCCCGCGGGCGTGGAGTTCTCGCTGGCGCGCGATCCGTCTCGCACCTGTATCGCGCGCGCCGCGCCCGCCGGCGAGCCGGAGGGCGGCGCGATCCTCGTGCTCCACGACATCAGCGACTTGCGCCGCGCCGATCGCGTCAGGCGCGACTTCGTCGCCAACGTGTCACACGAGCTGCGGACGCCGCTGACCGCCATCCGCGGCTACGTCGAGGCGCTGCTCGAAGATCCGCCGTCGCCGGAAGACAACCGGCGGTTCCTGGAGATCATCGCCCGCCACACCGAGCGGATGGAGCGGCTGGTGAAGGACCTGCTGCGCCTGGCGCGGCTCGACGCCGGCCAGGAGACGCCGGAGCTCGTCGAATGCGATCTTCACAACGTGTTGCAGGGCGTCGTGCACGAGCTGGCCGCGCCGCTCGCGGCGCGGCAGTCGAACGTCACGCTGCACGTGCCGGCGGACGTTCGCAGCGTCGTGTCGGATCCCGCCAAGCTGCACGATGTGTTGCGCAACCTGCTCGAGAACGCGATCACCTACTCGCCCGAGCATGCGACCGTCTCGGTCGACGCCTCGCGGGACCACGGCGCCGTCGTCATCCGCGTGCTCGACGAAGGCCCGGGGATTCCAAACGCCGACCTCACGCGCGTGTTCGAGCGCTTCTACCGCGTGGACAAGTCGCGATCCCGCGCGCCTGGCGGCACCGGCATCGGCCTGGCGATCGTGAAGCACCTGGTGGAACTGCTCGGAGGGTCGGTCACCGCGGCGAACCGCCAGGACGTCGGCGCCGAGTTCACCGTGCGGCTGCCGCAGCGCGCCGCTCAGACGGTGCCGAGCAGCCTCGAGAGCAGCCAGTAACTCGCCGACGAGATCGCCGCCGCCGCGGGGATCGTCAGCACCCACGCCCAGACGATCTGGCCAGCGACGCCCCACCGCACCGCGGAGAGCCGTCGCGTCGCGCCGACGCCGATGATGGCGCCGGTAATCGTGTGCGTCGTGCTGACCGGGCACGCCGAGCGCCGTGGCGGCGAAGAGCGAGACGGCGCCTGCGGTCTCGGCGGCGAAGCCGCCGACCGGCTGCAGGCGCGTGATCTTCGATCCCATCGTGTGGATGATGCGCCAGCCGCCTGAGAGCGTCCCGAGGCCGATCGCCGAGTGCGCGGCCAGATGACCCAGAACGGAATGTGGAACGTCTGAATGTACCCGGCGGCGAAGAGCACGCCGGCGATGATGCCCATCGTCTTTTGCGCGTCGTTGGCGCCGTGCCCGAGGCTATAGAGCGCCGCCGACACGAGCTGCAGCCTCCGGAACAGCTTGTCCACGCGCGACGGCGGCGCCCACCGGAAGATCCAGTAGATCGCGACCATGAACGTGTAGCCGAGGACCAGGCCGATCGCCGGCGCCAGGACGATGAAGATCAGTGTCTTGGTCCAGCCGGAGACGATGATCGTCTTCGATCCCGGCGTGCGCGATCGCGCCGCCCGGCGTAGCCGCCGATGAGCGCGTGCGACGAGCTGGTGGGCAGGCCGTAGTACCAGGTAATCAGGTCCCACACGATCGCGCCGAACAGCGCGCAGAAGATCACCAGGAACGTGACGTAGTGCACGTCGATCATCCCCGAGCCGATGGTCTTGGCGACGGCGGTGCCGAACCCGAAGGCCGCGATGAAGTTGAAGAACGGCCGCCCAGATGACCGCCTTGCCCGGCGACAGGACGCGCGTCGAGACGACCGTCGCAATCGAGTTGGCGGCGTCGTGGAAGCCGTTGATGAAATCGAAGACGAGCGCGACGAAAATCAGGAACGCAACGACCTCCGAAGCTCCATCGCGCCGCTACCCGTGCTTGACGACGACGCCTTCGAGCACGTCGGCGACGTCTTCACAGCGGTCGGTGGCTTCCTCCAGAAAATCGAGGACCTCCTTCCACTTGATCACGGTGATCGGGTCCTTCTCTTCGTCGAACAGCCGCCGCAGGGCCTCGTCGTGGATGCGGTCGGCCTCGTTCTCGAGGCGGTTCACTTCGACGTTCGGCACGTGAACGCCCGTCTTGCGCTCGAGCGCCTCGACGGCCTTGCGCAGCTGCACTGGCCGACTGCGGAGATCGTGCGCGCCAGCTCGCGGGCGCCGAACCGCACCGGGCTCACCCGATAGCGGCCGATGACGGAGGCCGCCGCGTCGATGGCGTCCATCACGTCGTCCAGCGACTTGGCCAGGGCGTGGATGTCCTCGCGGTCGATGGGCGTCACGAACGTCCGGTTCAGACGCTGGAAGATCTCGTGGGCGATGGTGTCGCAGCCCTGCTCGACGCGCTGGATGTCGGCGCGCCACCTCCCATTGAGGGGTCTCGGTGGCGAGCATCCGGTCGAGATGGGAGGCGCCGACGACCAGCTGATCGGCCAGCGCGATGAAATCGGCGTAGAACTTCTCTTCCCGGGGGATCAGGCGAAAGGCCATGGGGTCCTTGTAACGTCCGTGTAAACCGCGGGCATCGTATCAGACCCGCCGCGGAAGGGTCGAGTCGCCCGGCCGGGCCCTCGAAAGGCCTCGACTACAATGACGGCCCACATGTCAATCGAGCGCGAGCGAATCAGCTACGTCCTCTACTACGCGGCCGTGCTGCTGGTGGGCTACCTCACCTTCCTGGTGGTCTCGCCCTTCCTCGTCCCGCTGGGTTGGGCGGCGGTGCTGGCGGTCTGCGTGTACCCGGTCTACGTCGCAGCTGACGCCGAAACTCGGCCGGTCGGGCGGGGCGGTCGCTGACGACCGTCCTCGTGCTGCTCCTGATCGTCGTGCCGGTCTGGCTGATTGCGGCGGCGATTGTCCGCGAGGGCGGCCAGGCGGTGCCAGCCCTGCAGAGCGCGTTGAACGGACAGCCGCCCGAATGGCTGATGAGGGCCTGGGGATGGCTCCAGGCGCACGTGCCGGAGCTGGCGCCAAACAATTTGATGGAGTCGCTCTCCGCGGCGGGCCAGCAGATCGTGAAAGCCCTGGCGTCGACGTCGGGCGCCGTCCTCGGCGGCGTGGCGCTCGTCGTCGTTCAACTGATCATCACCCTCTTCGCGCTGTTCTTCTTCCTGCGGGACGCGCCGACGATCCTGCGCCACGTCCGGGCGGTGATGCCGTTCCGCGAGACGCAGCGCGATCGCGTGCTGAAGGAAGTCGGCGATCTGATCTTCGCGAGCGTGATTGCGGGGCTGGTGGTGGCGTCGATTCAGGGCGCGCTCGGCGGAATCGCGTTCTGGCTGATCGGCATCCGGGCCCCGGTGGTGTGGGGCACGATCATGGCGTTCTTCGCGCTGATCCCCGTGGCGGGCGCATGGGTGATCTGGCTGCCGGTGGCGCTCTGGCTGCTCGCGACGGGCGACGTCACCAAAGGCCTCGTGCTGATCGGCATTGGCGCCGGCATCATCGGGACCGTCGACAACGTGCTGCGCCCGATTCTCCTCAGCGGCCGGTCGTCGATGAACGGCCTGCTCATGTTCATCGCGCTGCTCGGGGGCGTCGTGGCGTTCGGCTTCATCGGACTCGTCTTCGGTCCCGTCGTCGTCGCGGTGGCGATGGCGCTCTTCGACCCGACGCTCAGGACCGGCCAGGATGCTGAACCGGCCGGTGAGGAGAGGCCAAAGCTGTAGCGCAGGCCTTCAGGCCTGCCAACGACGCGGAGGAATTCTATCATCGTGGTCCGCGACGTGCTGCCCGCCCTGGTGGCGGACGTCGCGGGCTTCGACGATGAAGATCACGTCCTCGGCGATGTTGGTGGCGTGGTCGCCGACGCGTTCGAGGTGGCGGGAAATCAGGATCAGATCGAGGCCCGGCTCCACGGTCTGCGGCTCGCGGATCATGATCTGGAGCAGATCGCGGAAGACCTGGTCCTTCAGGTTGTCGAGGACGTCGTCCTCGGCCAGCACGGACTGCGCGAGGGCGATCTTCTCCGAGACGAAGGCCTCGAGCGCCTGATGCAGCATCGACACCGCCAGCTGCGCCATCCTCGGCAGGTCGACCAGCGGTTTCACCGGCGCGTGCGACAGATAGCGGTCCGCGGCCTCGGCGATATTCACCGCCAGGTCGCCGATCCGCTCGAGGTCGCTGTTGATCTTCACCGCCGACACGATGCTGCGCAGGTCGACGGCCACCGGCTGAAAGAGCGCCAGCAGCTTGAAGGCGCGATCGTCGATCTCGAGGTGCAGCCGGTTGATGCTCTCGTCGCCGGCGATGACCTGCCGCAGCAGCGTCCGGTCGGCCTCGACGAGGCCCCGCATTGCATCTCGAGACCTGCGCCTCGGCGGCCACGCCCATCTCGCGCAGGCGCGCCGTCAGCAGATGCAGTTCGTCGGCAAAATGGCGAATGTCTTCGGGCATCAGTGTCCCTGCATGCGCTCGAGACGCCTGGTGGCCGTGCGCGCGAGGATCGAGCAGACCAGCACGATCGACACGAGCACGAGCGCTCCCGCCCACGCCTGGCGGTGCCAGTCCTGGTAGGGCGAGTTCGCGTAGGTGTAGACCTGGACGGTGAGCGTCGAGATTGGCTGCGTGAGGCTCGTCGTGAAGAACCGGTTGTTCAACGCCGTGAACAGCAGCGGCGCCGTCTCGCCGGAGATGCGCGCAAGCGCGAGGATCACTCCGGTGAGGATGCCCGGCAGCGCCGCGGGCACGACCACCGAGAACACCGCCCGGGCCCGCGTCGCGCCCAGCGCCAGAGCGCCCTCACGCATGCTGCCCGGGACCAGCAGCAGCAGCTCCTCGGTCGTCCGCGCGATGACCGGAATCATCATGATGCCGAGTGCCAGCCCGCCGGCCAGGGCACTGAACTGCTTGAACGGCATCACCGCGACCGCGTAAACGAAGACGCCGATCACGATGGAGGGCACGCCGTTCAGCGTGTCGGCCGCGAAACGCACGAGCGAGGCGAACCGCGTGCCGGCGTACTCGCTCATGTAGACGCCGCTCACGATCCCGATCGGTATGGCGAAAGTGGACCCGAGCCCGGCGACCATCAGCGTGCCGACGATGGCGTTGGCCATGCCGCCGCCTTGCTCGCCGACCGGCTTCGGCATGTGCGTGAAGAACTCGAAGTTCAGCGCCTGGATCCCCTGGCTGAGGACGAAGAAGAGGATCATGATGAGCGGCACCAGGGCGAACAGCACCGAGAAGCCGCAAAATCCGACGAACAGCGCCGACTTGAGCTTGCGCCAGGCTCGTGTTGCTCATACCGCGGCCGCCTCCGCGGCTGCCGCGACCGGGGCTTTGGCGGCCTTCGGCTTCCGGTTCATGCTCCAGATCAAGCTGCGCGACATCGCGTTGACGATGAGCGTGATGATGAAGAGGACCAGGCCGATCTCGACGAGCGCGCTCAGGTAGAGCGAGGTATCCGCTTCGCTGAACTCGTTGGCGATGACGGCGGCCATCGTGTGCTGCGGCGCGTAGAGCGACGGCGAGATCCTCGGGTTGTTGCCGATGACCATCGTGACGGCCATCGTCTCGCCCAGCGCCCGGCCGAAGCCCAGCATGACGGCGCCCATGATGCCCGTGCGGCCGTAGAAGAGCGCCGACTTGATGGCCTCGTATCGCGTGGCGCCGAGCGCATAGGCCGCTTCACGTTGCGCACGCGGCACGGCCTTCAGCACTTCTCGAGCGACCGACGAGCTGAACGGAATCACCATCACGGCGAGGATCAGGCCGGCCGCCAGCATGCCGACGCCGACCGGCGGTCCGCTGAAGAGCGGGACGGAGCGCAGGAAGTCCGGCGTCGCCACCTGGATCGCCCGCACGGCCGGCACGAGCACGAAGACGCCCCACAGGCCGTAGACGATCGAGGGGATTGCGGCGAGCAGCTCCGTGAGGAAGACGATCGGCTGCTGCAGGCGCGCCGGGCACAGCTCCGAGAGGAACACCGCGATGCCGAGCGCGACCGGGGCCGCGATGACCAGCGCGAGAATCGACGAGTAGAGCGTGCCCCAGATGAAGGGCAGCGCGCCGAACTCGCCGGCGACGGGGTCCCAGGTTTCCGTCCTCCAGAAACTGAGACCGAACTTGTTGATCGACTCGACCGCCTCCCGGCTGAGCTCGAAGGCGATGCCCGCGACGATCAGCACGATGAGGAAGCCGAAGAAACCGGTGCCCAGCCTGAAGCCGAGGTCAGGATACCGAAAGAGACGCGTGGGGCTGGACACCGGTCCGCTGACTCTACGAAACCTTGATCTTCGCCAGGGCCGCCATCTCGAGCTTGACGACGGGCTCAGGCAGCGGCGCGTAGCCGAGGTCGGCGCAGTACTTCTGGCCGTCGGTCAGCGCCCACTTCATGAAGTCCACCATCGTCTTGGCCTGGCCCTTGTCCTTCGGGTTCTCGTAGAACAGCAGCCACGTGAACGACGAGATCGGGTACACCCCTGCGCCAGGCGCGTTGGTGATCGACACGCGGAAGTCGGCCGGCATGCTCTTCACGGCCTCGGCCGCCGCCTTCGTCACCGCGTCGACCGACGCCTTCACGAACTCGCCGGCCGCGTTCTGGACCGTGCCGAAGCTGACCTTGTTCTGCAGCGCGTAGATCAGCTCGACGTAGCCGATCGAGCCCGGCGTCTGCGTCACGAGGCCCGACACGCCCTCGTTGCCCTTGCCGCCGACGCCGACCGGCCAGTTCACCGAGGTGGCCACGCCGACCTTCTGCTTCCACTCGGGCGAGACCTTCGCCAGGAAGTCCATGAAGATGTAGGTCGTGCCGGAGCCGTCCGACCGGTGCACGACGGTGATGTCCGTGCCAGGCAGGTTGACGCCGGCGTTCAGCTTCGCGATCGCCGGGTCGTTCCACTTCGTGATCTTGCCGAGGAAGATGTCCGCCAGCAGCGCCCCGGTGAACTTCAGCTCGGCGTTGACGCCGGGGATGTTGTAGACCGGCACGACCGCCCCGAGCACCGTCGGGAAGTGCAGGATCTTGCTGGGCGCGGCCAGCAGCTGGTCCGGGGTCATCGGGCCGTCGGTGGCGCCGAAGAACACCGTCTGGTTCGTGATCTGCCGGATGCCGGCGCCAGACCCGAGCGACTGGTAGTTGATCTGCACGTTCGGGTGCAGCTTGTTGTATTCCGAGAACCACTTCGAGTAAATCGGGTTCGGGAACGTCGCCCCGGCCCCGTTGATCTGCATCGTCTGCTGGGCGGCGAGGCCCGTGGCGAGCGCGATCACGCCCGCCGTCACCGCGAGAAGTTTTCGAGCTGACATCACCAGATCCTCCTGGAGTTCTCTAGAAGTTGACCAGCGCGTGCAGCGCGATCTTGTTCTGCTTCGGCGGCGGCGGCACGAGCTTGTCGAAGTTCGCCTGATCCCAATCCAGCATGATCGCGGTGCTCACCGCGCCCTGGTGCTTGAACCAGTAGGCGACGCCGACGATCGTCCGGTGACGCGTGCGGTCGTCGAAGCTGTCGTTCGGCGTGAAGTGGTCGTAGCGGAACAGACCTTCGACGCCCACCGTGGACTTCGGCGTGAACCAGAACGAATAGCCGCCGCCCTTCACCACGGCGGCCGCGGCGTTGATCTGATCGGTCGTGTGCAGGTAGTCGTAGCCGGCGCTCAGGTACTTGTGTTCGAACGTCGTCTCGAAGATCGCGCGGGTCTTCTCGTCGCTCTTGATGTAGTTGTCGCCGTCGTAGAAGCCGGTGATCCGGATGCCGCGCAGGACCGGCGATTGGGTCGCGAAGGGCCGGAGGGTGCCGCGGATCTGGAACGCCTGCTGGTTGTTCGCCTCGGGCTTGCGTAGCCGTCGCCGTTGTAGTAGCCCGACGTGGACGTCGCCGTAGTTCTTGGCGAAGTTGTAGTGGAACGACGCGCCGTTGTCCGACGAGGTCAGGAACCCTTCGCGCTCGGCGAACGTCGTGCCCTGGAAGCGGTAGCGGTAGATGCTCTCCGTGTAGTCGACGAAGGGCGTCTGCTGGAGGCCGAAGCGGACCCACGATCCCTTCGTCATCCAGTCGTCCAGGTTGAACTGGGCGAACGCGTACTTCAGCCGAAACACGTAGCTGCCGCTGAGGCCGGGAGCCGGAGTCAGGCCCGTGAAGTTCTCACGCGTGATGTCGGGCGTGATGCGGAACGCAATCGATGTGGCTGATGTTGCCGGTGACGTTGATGTAGGCCCGGGCCACGTTGAAGCCGTCCGGGTGAATCGTGTTGCCGTCGGCGTCCTTCGACGTGGGGTCCTGGTTATAGGTGTAATCGGCGAAGATTGTCGCGCCAACCTTGATCGATGGCGTGTCGTCCGGTGGGGTATATCCGGCCGCTGCCGTCACCTGCGCCCAGGCCAGCGTCGGAAGCAACACGCCCGCCGCCGTCGCGCACCACATTTTCACGAGTCGAAGATTCAAGCCGCCCTCCTTGGGGTTCGTGCTTCGTCAGCCTCAGCAGGAGAAATCTAGTGGCCGGAGATGTCTGCGGCGTATCGACCGTGTTTCGTCCGTGTTAATTCCGGACTTCGTCCGTACGCTGAGACAAAAGGTCAGCCGAGCAAACACTGAGAGCACAGAGAGATCAGCCACAGAGACACAGAGAACACAGAGACGGAAAGCCGGTCACGGAAGCAGCCGAGTGAAGACACGAATCGCCCGGTCGGACCGCTGTCAGACGGACCGGGCGGTTCGTGTCTTCAGTCGGCTCGCTCGCGGCCGGCCTCCCGTCCTCTGTGATCTCTGCGCCTCTGTGGCGGATTTCTCTGTGTTCTCTGTGGCTTGCGGCGAGCGGGCCGTTAGCGCCAGCGGTCAGCGGCCGAGCGTCACGCGGAGGCCGCCGTGGAGGGTGAAGGGCTGGCCGATGGTCCGGACGGGCGTCGCCCCGACGTCGTAGTCGGAGTTGAGGAGGTTCTCGAGGCTGACGTACGCCGACGCGCGATGGCCGGCGGGATGGAGCACCGTCAGGTTGACGATCGTGCCTGGATTCAGCACGAACGTGTTGCGGTCGTCGTCGAACTGCGAGCTGAACGAGCGGAGCTCGCCGGAAATCGCGGTGCCGAACGGCCCGGCGCCGCGGACGCCGATGCTGCCCTGCCAGTCGGGCACCTGCGGCACCGTCAGGCCGTCGAGCGGCGGGTAATCGGCGAAACGAGAGTGCGTGTAAGCCAGAGCTCCGGTCACGGTCAGGCTCGGCGACACGCGCCACTCCCCTTCCGTCTCGACGCCCACCGCCGCGATGTTGCTCACGTTCTGCCGCTGGCGCGTGATGAGCGTCGGCGTCGAAGTCAGGGTGACGTTGGTGACCGCGTCGGAGAGGTCGTTGCGATAGACGGTGACGCGCAACGAGGCGGCCTTCGGCTTCAGCAGGATCGAGCCCTCCTCGGTGCGCAGCGACTCGGGCACGAGGTCCGCGTTCGGGAGTGTCACGACGTTGCCGGCGCGGAATCCGCGAAACCGCTCGTTGAGCGTCGGGGCGCGAAACGCCCAGCCGATGCTGCCGCGCACCTCGACCAGCGGGCTGACGGTCCAGCCGACCGACGCGCGCGGTGAAAACGCCGAGTCGCCGCCGAAGAACCCGTCGTCTCGAGACGGCTGACGCACGTCGCCGCGCGCGCCGATTGAAAACGTCACCGCGTCCGATGGACGATCCGTGATCTGGACGTACGCGCCGCTCGTGCGCTGAAAGCCAGGCGTGTGCGTCGTGCCTCGCACCGAGCCGTTGGGCGCAAACGACGTCTCGACATTGGTCGCCGAGACATCGCGGGTGTCGCCGCCAGCGAGGACATCGAACGCCGTCCAGCTGCGCTGCCATCGCGCGGAGAAGCCGTGCTGACTCGCCGGGACGTACTGTGACGACGTCAGCGTTTCGCTCGAGCGGTCGGCGGCAATCGACGAGAACACCTGGTCGTAGCTCTGATCGCCGGCCTGCCCGGCGATCTCCCACGTCCCGCCGCCCACCTCGCCGCCGAGATCCACGGAGAGCTGACGGATGTCGGTGCTGTTGGTCTGCAGCGGCGTGCCGTTCCCACGATGCTCACCGTAGACATCGCCGGTGGCTCGGACGAAGAACTTCGCTGACGGGGAATAGCCGGGCGTCACTCGGGCGCTGGTGTATCGCTGCGTGGCGTTGACGTCGACCGGGCCGCGCTGATCCTCGGGCACC
This sequence comes from Vicinamibacteria bacterium, assembly GCA_963787035.1. GTDB lineage: Bacteria > Acidobacteriota > Vicinamibacteria > Vicinamibacterales > JAENWD01 > JAENWD01. The sequence continues at coordinate 151,405 of CAWBBN010000023.1, read as the reverse complement.
AGCACGTAGCCGTCCGTCGAAAACGTCTCGGCCGCGCCCGAGATTCGCCATGGCCCACGCGCATCCGACAGCGACAGCGACGCGCGGCCGCTGCTGTGGGTGGCGGCCTCGAGATCGACGCGCGCGCCGGGGCCGTCGGGCACGCGCGTCAGCACCTGAATCACGCCGGCCAACGCGTCTGCGCCGTAGAGATCGCTGGCGCCGCCACGAAGGATCTCGACGCGATCGACGGCCGTGACCGGCACGCGGCTCCAGTAGATCCAGCCGCCGAACGGATCGTTGAGCGGCACGCCGTCGCTCAGCACCAGCGCGCGGCTCGCTCCCGACGCGGACAACCCGCGCATCCCGGCGCCCTGAGTGGTCGGATTCGCCGCGCGCGACGTCGTGCGGCGAAACAGGCTGAACCCCGGCACCAGTCGCAGCGCGTCGTCGAGCGGCGCCGGTGGCGTGAGCGCAAGGTCGGCCGACGTCATCACCGTGACGGGGGCCGCGCCGCTGGTGCGGACGTTCTCGCTGCGAGAGGCCGTGACGACGACCGCTTCCGAATAGGACGGCCGCGAGAGCACCGCGAGGATCGGGCGCGGACGTCGACGTGACGTCGATGGCTTCGAAGCCTGTCGCCTCGATGTGGAGCACCGCGCCCGTTTCGGCACAGGTCAACTCGAACGAGCCGTCCGCGGCCGAGGTCGTCGAGCACGGCGGCGGCGCGGTGCTGCTCGTGACAATCGTGGCGCCTCCGATCGGCGATCCGGTGGGGTCGCGGACGACGCCCCGCACGGCGGCGGCGGCAGTCGACGCCGCCATCACCCACCACACGGCAAGGAGAACGCCGGCGCTACGCACGAGGCGTCAATTCCGCCCACACGGGCCCGGCCGGCCGGAGGGTGATGCCCGGCCAGAGATCGACCGGCGCCGGATCGACGGCGACCTGCCAGCGTCGCGCGATCGACGCAAGCACGAGAATGCCTTCCGTCCAGGCAAACGACTCGCCGACGCACACGCGATTGCCGCCGCCGAACGGAAAGTACGCGAACTTCGGACGGCCGGCCTCGGCCTCGGGCAGCCAGCGATCGGGATCGAAACGGAGAGGATCTGGAAAGAACCGCGCGTCGCGGTGCATCAGCCATTGTGACATCAGGACGATGGCGCCCGGCGGCACGGTGTAGTCGCCGAGGGGCCACGGCGACATCGCGCGACGGCCGAGCAGCCACGCCGGCGGATACAGGCGCATGCCCTCGGCCAGCACGCGTCGAGTGTAGGCCAGCGACGGCACGGCATCAGGCGTCGGCGGACCGTCGCCGCACACCTGACGCACTTCGTCGGCGAGCCGCTCGGCACACGCCGGATGCTGCGACAGCAGCTTCCACGTCCACGTCAGCGCGTTCGCGGTGGTCTCGTGGCCGGCCAGCAGCAGCGTCATCGCCTCGTCCCGGAGCTGCACGTCCGTCATCCCATGCCCGTCGTCCTGCGCCGCCAGCAGCATCGAGAGCAGGTCGCCGCGATCCACGCCGGACGCGCGATGCTCCGCGATCAGCCGGTAGACGACGCGGTCGAGCGCCTTGCGGGCGCGCTCGAAGCGGAAGCGGCGCGGCAGCGGCAGCCGATCGAGAATCGCCGACCACGGCAGCACCGCGAGCTTGAACTGCTCGAGGATGGACGTCAGCGACGCGCCAATCTCGTCGGCCTCGGACTCGATGTCGGAGTCGAAGAGTGCGCGCGCGACGATGGCCAGCGTCAAGCGGCTCATCTCGCGCGACAGATCGACGCGCACGCCTGGCTGCTGTCGCGCACTCCACCGCTCGGCGTGTTCGACGATGGCCCGTGCGTAGCCGTGAACGCGGGCGCGGTGAAACGCCGGTTGCACCAGCCGGCGCTGGCGCAGGTGAAAGGCGCCTTCGCTCGTCAGCAGCCCCTCACCCAGCAGCTGCTTCGATCGCTCGAGGGCACGCCCCTTGTTGAAGACGTCGCGGCTGACCAGGACACGCTCGATGAGATCCGGCTCGCTGACCAGAAAGACGGGCTGCGGGCCAATGCGTGCGTAGGCGATCGTGCCGAAACTGCGGATCTCCTCGAGCAGTCCCAGCGGATCGCGCTCGAGCGTCCGCAGCAGCCGCAGGCCGGCACGCCATGGCGGGCCTGGCGGCAGCGCGGCGACGGACGAGGCGAGCATCGCTCCATTGTACGTAGGGCCGGGCTTCAGCCCGGCCGATCCTGCCGCGGCGGTACGTGGGGCTGGGCTTCAGCCCTGCCGGCCGCTCCACTTCCCGTGACATACTTCGGGCGGCCTGCCGGCCTTCCCCTCAGATGGAGCGCAGTCGATGCGATGGTGCCGTTTCGTCCTGTCAGTGATTGCCTGTGCCTGCCTGTCGTCGGCACCCGCCGGCGCTGACTCGCGTTCGATGGTCGTGAATCTCCTGCCTGTTCCGTCGAGCGTGCAATTCGGATCGGGCCGGCTTGCCGTCGACGCGTCGTTCCAGATTGGCGCCACCGGCACCGTCGACGATCGTCTGCGTCACGCCGTCGCCACGAGCGCTCGTGCGCCTGTCTCGCCAGACGGGTCTCGAGATCCCGAGAGAGCTGGCGACCGACGCGACGAAGGCGCGGCTCACGATCGTCTGCGACGGCCCTGGTGCGGCGGTTCCGTCGTCCGACGAGAACGAGAGCTACGCACTCGAAGTGACGGCCGATCGCGCGACGCTTCGGGCGCCCACCGTCGTCGGCGCGCTGCGCGGCCTCGAGACGGTGCTCCAGCTCGCCACGGCCGATCGCGGCGGCTGGTATCTGCCGGCCGTCACGATTCAGGACACGCCGCGGTTCCGCTGGCGCGGGCTGCTCATCGACGTCGCGCGGCACTGGATGCCGATGGACGTCGTGAAGCGGAACCTCGATCTCATGGCGGCGGTGAAGCTCAACGTCCTGCACCTGCACCTGACGGAGGACCAGGGCTTCCGGATCGAATCCAAGCGCTATCCGTCGCTGCACGAGAAGGGATCGGACGGGAACTTCTTCACGCAGGCGGAGATGAAAGAGCTCATCGCCTACGCGACCGACCGCGGCATCCGCGTGGTGCCCGAGTTCGACATTCCGGGGCACTCCACCAGCTGGCTCGTCGGCCATCCCGAGCTCGGCAGCGCGCCGGGGCCGTACAGCATCGAGCGCACGTGGGGAATCATGGAGCCCGCGCTCGATCCGACGCGCGAAGAGGTCTACAAGCTCCTCGACGGGTTCCTCGGCGAGATGGCCGCGCTCTTCCCGGACGCCTACCTCCACATCGGCGGCGACGAGAACAAAGGCAAGCAGTGGATGGCGAACGAACGCATCACGGCGTTCATGAAGCAGCACGACCTCGCCGACCCGCACGCGCTGCAGGCGTACTTCAACCGGCGGCTGCTGGCGATCGTGCAGAAGCACGGCAAGAAGATGATCGGCTGGGACGAGGTGCTCCATCCCGACCTCCCGAAGGACGTCGTCGTGCAGTCGTGGCGCGGGCCGAAGTCGCTCGGCGAAGCGGCGAAGCAGGGCTACTCAGGGATTCTGTCGAACGGCTACTACATCGATCTGAACTACCCGACCTCGCAACACTACGTCGTCGACCCGCTGCCCGACTCGCTGAACCTGACGCCCGAGGAAGCCGCACGCGTGCTGGGCGGAGAGGCGTGCATGTGGTCCGAGTACGTCGATCCCGGCAATATCGACTCGCGGCTGTGGCCCCGTCTGGCGGCCATCGCGGAGCGCTTCTGGTCGCCGAAGACGGTGACGGACGTGGACGACGTGTATCGGCGGATGGCGCTGTTCTCGCCGTGGCTCGAGATCGCCGGGAGCCGGCACATCACCGGCCAGGGCATTCTGCGTGCGCAACCTCGCGAAAGGCGGCGACGTCGCGGCGGTGGGCACGCTCATCGGCCTCATCGAGCCGGTCAAGGAATACAAGCGCGGAGACCTTCACAAGACCACGCAATTCACGCCGCTGACGCGCGTCTCGGACACGGCGCAGCCCGAGAGCTTCGAGGCGCGTCGAGTGAACCGCGCGATCGACGCGCTCGTCGCCGACGCGCCGCGCTTCTCGTTGAGCGCCGACAACCTCGCGGCGACCTTCTCGCGCTGGCGCGACGCGGGTCCGGCGATCTCCGCGGCGCAGGCCGGCTCTCCCGCGCTCGCCGAGGCAGGCACGATGCCCGAAGACATGGCCGCCCTCGGCACGCTCGGCCTCGAAGCGCTCGCCTACCTGCGCAACGGCAGCGCGCCGCCCGACGGCTGGGCCGACGCGGCGCTGGCGCGCATCAAGACCGCCGAGGCGCCGCGAGCCGAATGCGAGTTCGCGATGCTCTCCGGCATGCGGCTGCTGGTGGCTGCGGCCGATCAGCGCGCGGCCTTCGATCCGTCCGACGCGGCGGGATGGCAGGCAAAGGTGAAGGAGCGAGCGGGCGCGAAGTGATTGGCGTCACGCTGACTCGCTGAACGGAAGAACAGGAACCTTCCGTCCTTCGTTCTCACTGCACGCGCGGGACGAGCATCGGCACGCGACGGGCGTACGCGTCGTAGGCCTCCGGTCCAAGTTCCGCTCGGAGGAATCCCTCTTCGAGTCGTCCCTTCAGGTAGAAACCGACCGTGATCAGCGCCGCGCCGGCGAGCGTCAATGGCGTGAGCGGCACGAACGCGGTCGCGAACGCCGCCACGATCAAGCCTGTGTAGATCGGGTGACGCACGAGGCCGTACGGCCCGCTCTCGATGATTCGATGGTCTGCCTTCCGGGTGACGCTGCTCGACCAGAGCTTCCCGATCGTCAGCCGCGCCCACCAGGTGAACGCGAAGCCGGCGATCGTCACCGCGAAGAACGGCGCGCTCGCGATGGCATCAGGCCGCCACAGGATCTCTCCAGCTGCATGGCCTCCGCTGTTCAAGCCAAACAGAAGCACCGAGCCGGCGATCACGAAGGGGCGAAAGGTCAGCTGGCTTCCGAGCGCAGGACGGCCGACGGCGCGCGTGCTCCAGAAGGCGGCTGCCCACCAGGTCACCAGCCACGCGAACCACACCCACCGGATAGCCGTGGCCGCGTCGATTGCCTGACCGTTCACTGCCCGCCGAGCTGACGTTTGTAGTCAGCGCTGTCGAAGTGCCCGCGCGAGTCGGCAATCAACCCGTCATCCCCCAGCCGCCATTCCTCGTAGCCGCTGATCTTCACGGCGCGCCCTGTCCCACCGGGTCCAGTGTTGGTGCCAGTAAGCGTCCAGCGAAACACGGGACGTCCGCCTTCGATGCCGACGCTGTCCATCTGCACTTTCATGTCGGGCAGCGCCGTCATGAATTCGTGTGCCGCGGCCGTGATCGCCGGTCGCCCCACGGCCGGCGATTCGTCGTTGATTTTCAACGAACCTGTCGGCGCGTAGAACGACGCGACGCTCAACGGGTTCTGACTGCCCCAGGCTGCCGCGTACTTCGTGCCGAAGTCGCGCAGGCGATCGAGGTCAGGCGTGCTCGTAACGGCGCCTCCCCCAGGCAGGAGCTTGATCTGGATGTGGCGGTACTCCATCTGCCCGCGATCACCCTCGACGCCAATCGGGCCGGAGGCCGGCAGCTTGAAGTTCGACTCGAGCACTTCCCCGTTGCACGTCGCCAGCGCCACGCCGCCGTGCACGGTGACGACGAGGTCGTTCCAGTCCTGGGGCTTGTAGCGCTTCAGCTCCTTGTAGGGGCCGGCAAGCAGGTAGTCGCGGCACTGCAGCTGCGGCCCCCGCAGGTAGACGCCGCTGTCGGCATTCGGCGTCGCGCGGAACTGCAGCTTCAGGATGAAATCCTCGCCGAACTCCTTCGTCGTCCAGAGCTGCTGGATCCGCCGGCCCTCGGCGGGCGTCGTCACGACCAGCCGGCCGGCGATCGCGCGGAAGCGGCCGTCAGGCGTGGACGTCTTGCCGTCGAACGGCGACGCCTCGTCCACGAACGGCCACGTCGCGGCATTGGGATCCGAGGCCTGCCACTTCTTCGCGTTCGCGCGATCGGTCTCGGACGTCGGACGGAAGCCCCAGCCCGTGAGGTCGCGGCCGTTGAACAGGCTCTCGAATCCCGCCTCCGGGGTGAACGCGTCGGCCGTCGTGTCGACGAACCCGAGCGTCGCGAGGACGGGCCGCAGCGCCGCCGCCCACTTCGCGTAGCCCGTTGCGTTCGGGTGCAGCAGGTCGGGAAACTCGGATTGCGGTGCGTCGCCGTCGGCGTCGGCGAAGAGCCGCCACGTGTCGAGCACCGTGACTTGCGCATCGCCCTTCACCGCGGCGAGGTACGCGGCGTTCAGCGCCTTGATCTGATCCGCCGGCCGCTTTTTCGTCGCCGAGCTCGGGAACACCTGGCACAGCACGATCGGCATTTTGCGATCGTGCTGCTCGAGTGCCGCGACGATCAGCTTCAGGTTGCCGGTGATGACGTCTGGCGTCGCGCCCTCTTCGAGGTCGTTGGTCCCGATCAGCAGCACGACGGCCGCCGGATTCACCGCCAGCACGTCGTCCTGCAGCCGGATGAGCACGCCGCGCGTCGTGTCGCCGTTGATGCCGCGATTGGCGATCTTCATGCCGGGGAACACGGCAGGCAGATCCTTTTCCCAGCCCTGGGTGATCGAGTCGCCGAGGAACACGACTGCGCCCTGATCCGCGGCGCGCGAGGCGCCCCAGGCGGTGCGCCGCTCCTTCCATGTCTGCCTGAACCAGTCGAAGCGGCGAATCGGCCCGGCTCCTGGCAATCCGTCGTCGGTGGCGGGCAGCTCGAACTGGCTCTGACTGCTCGAGCCCGGACGAAGCTTCGCGACCTTCTGCTCCGCGCTTTCGCGGATCCCCTGCTTGAACCGCTCGTCGATCGGATCTGCGGCCAGCAACGAGAGCGCCTTCTCGGACGCCGCGAGCGCGCGTTCGTGGTCGCCGTCGGCCAGGTAGCCGTCGCCGAGGCTGTCCTGAGCGTTGGACGAGGTCGGATGCGTCTCGGCATTCAGCGTGAACAGCGCGACCGCGTCCTTCGTGCGCTTGTCCTGGAGCGCCTCGTAGCCGGCAAAATTCAGCGCGGCCTCTGGAAAGAGATACGCCTTCGGATCACGCTGAAGGCTCGCCTTCGCAAGGTCGATGGCCTGCGGCACTTTCCCGGTATCCACGAGACCCCAGAACTCGCGAGCCGGCGTCTCGACCGGCGCCATCTTCACGCGCGGGTTCGCGACGTGCGCGACGAGCGTGTCCAGGTACCAGGCCGTGATCGCTTTGGGCAGTTCGGGGTGCGGCTTGAAGATTTCGGTGCCGTGCCTGCCGTCGTTGAAGCCCATGAACTTGTTACGGGCGTTGCCGCTCAACTGCGTGAGCCACCGCATCTGCTGCGGCGCATCGCGGTCGAACTGATCGTCGTCGGCCGCGGCGGCAAAGACCGGCAGCCAGCTGTTCTCCATCAGGAACCGGCGGCCGTCGCGGTTCGCGGGACCGGCAAGCAGCACGAGCGAACGCACCTCGGGATGGCGCTTCGCCGCGAGCAATGCCTGGGTAACGCCGCAGCTGCCACCGCCGACCCCGATACGCGCCTTGTCGACGCCGGGCTGGGCAAGCAGGAACTCGTACGCCTTGTCCACATCGCCGGGCCACGCGCCGTTGACCATCTGCTGCGCCGCGATGGCGCCGAGCGTGTCGAATCGCGGGCCGCCGCTTTCGCCGAAGCCGCGATAGTCCACCGTGAGCGCGCTGATGCCGGCCTCGGCGAGTTCGCGTCGCCAGCGGATCCCACGAGTGACGGTCGGTGTTGCACATGTGCAGCAGCAACACAGCGGGACCCGGCTTGGCGGCGGCGAAGTACGTGCCCTTCAGCGCGACGCCATCGGACGCGGTGATCGTGACATCGCGGGATGCCGGCGCCGCCACAGCGGCCCGGGCGATGACGCACAGCGTGAGCGACAGCACGGCTGGCGCGGTCAGTCGACGAGTCATGGCGTTACTTTCCTCCGAGCGTGCGAAGTTCTTCCGACCAGTTGAGCACGAGATCCAGCCGCGTCGGACGTGATTCCGGCGCCGTACGAATCAGCAGGAAGCGCTGGCCGTCCGCCGAGACGTCGAACTCGTGCAGGTAGCCGGAATCATAGGCTGACAGATCCAGCAGCGTCTGTCGCGCGCCGAGGGTCAGCTGTGGCGTCAGGCCGACCTGGACGCTGACGAGCTCGTCGCCGGCGCGATAGAACAGCTGGTGACCGTCGCGCGACCATACCGGCCCTGTGCCGCCGTCGAGCGACACCGTCACGCGCGTGCCTTTCCCCGATGCGGGAATCACGTAGACCTCATCGTGGCCCGAGTCGTCCGACGCGTATGCCACGAGTCGCCCATCGGGCGAGACGCTGGCCGACCCTTCGTTGAACGGCGTGACGACCAAAGGCGACACGCGTCCGTCAGGGCTCAACGTGAGCAGGTCGTTGCCGGTTGCCGGCTGACGCTCCATGAAGATGATCGTCCCGTCCGGCTCGACCGCCTCGACGTGCTGCGCGAACGGCCGCTTGAGCAGCCGCGTCGCGTCGCCGCCGTCGACGCCAATCGTGTAGAGATCCCAGTCGCCGTCCTTGTTCGAGCTGAACGCGATCTTCGAGTCGCCCGGCAGCCACGCGCCGGACCACGAGCGAGTGTCGGACAGAATGCGCGTCCGGACGCCGGTGGCAAGATCCACGATCCACTGGTCGTTGGTGCCGCCGACGAGCACGCGCTTGCCGTCGTGGGACAGGAGCGCCTGATGAATCGCCGACGGCTCGCCCGGCAGCAGTTCCGAGCGACCGAGGCGGTCCACCCACGCCACCCGGCGATCGTTCGGGCTGCCAGGCACGTAGACCGCGGTGCCGGTTTCCGACACCGCCAGCCACGGCTTCATCGTCGCGAGGCCCCAGTTCACGTTCTTGAAGACCGGGATATCCGGAGTGACCAGCTCGGTCATCGACGGCGTCCAGCGCGCCGCCATGACGTTGCCGACGTCGTCGTTTCCAAGGAGGGCGCCTATGGGGGCGTAAGCGGCACCGCCGTACGTGCGTCCGTTCGTTGTCATCGGACGCCACGAGTTCGTCTTCGACGACAGCATCGCCGAGTAGAACACCTGCCCCCAGAACCCGAAGAGGATGTCATCGGTGCCCTGGAGGCGCTGCGGAAGGACGTGCGCGTACCCGCGCTCGGCGCCGTCCGGCTTCGTCAGTTGCACGGGCGGTCCGCCTTCGGCCTTGACCCGCCACAAACCCGATCCAAGGCTCGGGACGTAGACGATGGTCCCGTCCGCGAACCAGGCGGCGCCCCACGGCGTCGGCGCATGCGCGACGTCCATCGCGCCGCCGCCCGCCGTGGACGAGCGCCGCAGTCGTCCGCCGGCGAAGAACCCGATTGAGCGGCCGTCGGGAGAGAAGAACGGATAAAGCGCGCCGCTGCTGTTCGCGACAACGTGAGGGGCGAAGTCGCTCAACGAACGGATGTAGAGCTGCGACGAATTGGGCGTCTTTCCGGCGGCGTAGGCAACCACCTGCCCGTCGGGAGAGATTGCTGGCGGCGCGGTCACCTGCTCTCCAGGCGGCAGCGCGATCGACAGACGCACGGGCGTCGGCGTGCGGAGGCCGGCCTCGCGAACCAGCCACCCGCGGCTGCCGCGATTGCGACGACAGCGGCGGCGAGCGAGAGCAGCAACGCGCGGCCTCGCGTCGCCGCAACGGCGGGCCGACTGCCGGACGCCGGCGCCTGCCCGGACACCGGCGCGCTCGAATCTCCGCGCCCTTCGAGTGCATCGTCGATCAGCAGGCGCGCGTCGCCGGCATCGCGAAGGCGCTGCCGCGGATCCTTCACGAGGCATCGCCCGATGATGCGGCGCACCGACGCCGGCGTGCCCGCAGGCAACGACTGCATGTCGGGCTCGCGCGAGAAAATCAGGCCGATTGTCTCGGCGACGGTCCCGCCCTCGAACAGCCGGACACCGGTCAGCATCTCGTAGAAGACGACGCCGAAGGCCCAGATGTCCACGCGGCGATCGACGCCCTTGCCGCGCGCCTGTTCGGGCGCCATGTAGGCGGCGGTGCCCATGATCACGCCATGGCGGTCATCGCGGGCGACGCCATGGTGGGCTGTTGGCGAGAGTGCCGGAGATGTCGCTGGACGCATCCGCGGCGAGCGCCTTCGCCAGGCCGAAGTCGAGCACCTTGACCTTGCCGTCGCTCCTGACCTTCACGTTGGCCGGCTTCAGGTCGCGATGGATGATGCCCTCTTCGTGCGCGGCTTCGAGCGCTTCGGCGATCTGCCGCGCGATGGGAAGCGCCTCGTCGAGCGGCATCGGCCCGCGCGCGATGTGGACGGAGAGGTCTTCCCCCTCGACCAGCTCCATCACGATCGCGACCTGACCCTCGACCTCTTCGAGCCCGTGAATGTGCGCGATGTTCGGATGGTTGAGCGCCGCCAGCATCTGCGCTTCGCGTTGAACCGCGCCAGCCGGTCGGCTTCGCCGCCAACGCGTCGGGCAGCACCTTGATGGCGACGTCGCGATCGAGCTTCGCGTCGCGCGCCCGATAGCCTGGCCCATGCCCCCTGCACCAAGCGGCGCGAGGATTTGTAGGCGCCGAAGCGGGAGCCGCGCAGTTTTAATGACGATCAGCTACTTCACCGGCACACGCTGTTTGAGCTCGTCGAACCAGTTCAGCACGACGTTGAGCCGCAGTCGGGCGCGAGTCGGCTTCGGTCCGAATCAGCAGGAACCGCTGGCCATCGGCCGACACGTCGAACTCATGGAAATATCCGGGGTCGTAGGCTGAGAGATCGAGGAGCTTGTGCCGCCCTCGCCGACGACGAGGCTCGGCGTGAGGTTCCACCCCGCACGCTCATGAGATCGTCGCCGGCGCGATAGAACAGCTCGCGGCCATCGCGCGACCAGACCGGCTGGTGCTGCCTCCGATGGAAATTCCACGCGTTCGCCCTTGCCGGACATCGGCAGCGCATATACCTCTGTTGCGACCGGATTCATCGGAGACGTAGGCCACGTAATCGGCCGTCGGATGAGACACCCGCGCCGACGTCTCGTTGAACGGCGTCACGACAAGCGGCGAACGTCTTCCCGCGGGGGTCACGGTCCAGAGATTAGATTCCGTCACGGGATGCCGCTCCATGTAGACGACTGTGCCGTCCGGGCGCCACGTCGTGGGGATGCTGGGTAAAGGCCTCTCTTGACCAGAGGCTTCACCCCGTCGCCCGGTCCGTTGGCGCCAACCGTGTAGATTTCCCAGTCGCCGCTCACCCGTTCGAACTGAAAACGAGGCGCTCGTCGCCGGGCAGCCAACCGCCGTGCCAGCTCCTCACGTCGGAGACGATGCGCGTTCGCGCGCCGTGGTCACGAGATCCACGACCCACTGCGGCGCCGTTGTTGCCGTCGTAGACCACGCGGCGTGCCGTCCCGAGACACGGTCGCCTTGAGGATGGAGTCGCCGTCGCCGGGGAGCTCGGTCTCGTGGCCCTGACGATCGACCCAGACGAGATGCCGCTGCGACGGGTTGCCCGTGGACGTAGACCGCCGTGCCGTTGTCAGCGACATTGAGCCAGGGCCTCTCAATGGTCGAACTCCCAGTAGACGTTCGTCGAGCACGACCGTCTCCGGATTCGCCGGCGCCGTGGTGCTCGGACTCCATTCAGCCGCCCTCACGCCACCCATCACGTCGCCGGCGATGACGTGGCCGCTGGCTGCGTACATGCCCGTCGAACAGCCCTTGCGTGGGCATCGGCGGCGTGATGGGCCGCCACGCCTTCGAGCTGGAGGGACAGCAAGGCGTTGTAGAACGTCTTGCCCCAGAAGCCAAACAGCACGTCATCTGTGCCGGCGACGCTCTGCGGAAACACGTGGGCGTAGCCTGCGCCAGCCCCATCCGGCTTGGTCAACTGTTCGGGCACGCCACCTTGACCGGCGACTCGCCACAGCCCGGCGGGGAAATTCGGTACGTAGACGATATTGCCGTCGGCGGTCCAAGTGCCGCCCCACGGCATCTGGCGCCGGCGCGACGTCAGTGGCGCCGCCGCCACTGACCGGCGCCCGGCGTAATTTCCCGTCGGCAAAGAACGCGACCGCACGGCCGTCAGGCGAGAAAAACGGATACCTCGCGCCGCCACTGTCCGAGCACGACACGCGAAGTGAAGTTGCCGAGCGTCGCGGATGTAGAGACGCGACAACGAGTCGCGTGCGGCCCGCCGCGTAGGCGACCATCCGGCCGTCGCGCGAGATGGCAGGCACCGTCGTCGCCTGTTCGCCGGACGGCAGCGCGATGGAGAGACGCACAGGCGCCGCCGACACGGACGGCCGCATCCAAATCCCCGCCAGCAGACCTGCGAGGCCGATCGCCGGAATCGCCAGCCAGAAGAGCCACGAGCGGCGGCGCACGATCGGCGCGACATGGAGAGGCGCCACCTCTGCCTCGTCCGGCGAGCGCGTCGTCAACCTGCAGACGAGCGTCAGCGATGTCGTGAAGGCGCTGCTTCGGATTGCGCTCGAGACACCGGCGCAGGACGTCGCGAACAGGTGACGGAAGGCCCGCAGGCAGGCGCGTCCAGTCAGGCTCGGTCTTCAACACCGACGCCATCACGTCCGACACGTCTCGCCGCCGAACAGCCCCGTGCCGGTGAGCATCTCGTAGAGCACGACGCCGAACGCCCAGATGTCCGCGCGCCTGTCGACCGTTTCCCTTCGCCTGCTCGGGCGCCATGTAGGCGGCCGTGCCGAGGATCATGCCGAGCTGCGGTCGCGCGCGCCGTGAGCGTCGGCGACTTGACGCGTCGGGGATGCCCGGACGCGTTCGCGGGATCCAGCGCCTTCGCCAGACCGAAATCCAGCACCTTCACGGTGCCGTCGGCGCGCACCTTGATGTTGGCCGGCTTCAGATCGCGATGGACGATGCCCTGCTCGTGCGCCGCCTCCAGCGCCTCGACGATTTGTCTGCGCAATGGCAGCGCGTCGGCGAGCGGGAGCGGGCCGCGCGGCAATTCGCTCGGCCAGGTCGTCGCCTTCGACCAGCTCCATCACAATTTAGGTGCCTGATCGCGCCATCCGCGGAGTGCCGCTTTCGAAGCCGTAGATATGCGCGATGTTCGGGTGATTGAGCGCGGCGAGCCCGGCCTCGCGCGGAAGCGGGCCAGCCGCGGGATCGCGGGCGACGTGCCGCAAGCACCTTCAGGGCAACGTCGCGACCGAGCTTGGTGTCGCGCGCGCGATACACCTCACCCATTCCGCCTTCGCCGAGGGGCGCGACGATCTCGTAGGCGCCGAAACGTGTGCCGCTCGCGATGCTCACGGCTTCAACGTCCCCATCCAGATGTCGCCTTCGGTGGCCGTCTCCGTGTAGGAAATCCACCGGTTGTCGTGCGACACCCCGACGCTCTTGCCCAGCATCATGCCACCAACGGAAACCAACTCGCGGCGGAACTCTTCTTGCCGTTGACGTCGACGAGGTCGATCCCCTCCGGCCAACGCGCGATCAGGTGGCGGCCGTCCGCGAGCCAGACAGGCCAGACCCAGAGCGGCTGCGTGCCGCCCCCAGGTACGCGTCCTGTACTGCCGAGTTGCCATGTTGTACACCCCCACCCGGACCCCTGACCCATTGACCGGCGTGACGACCCCGGCAAGGCGATTGCTCGCCGCCGACCACGACGAGGGCATGAAGCGCTCCGTCGCGTTGGGCGCAGGCTCAGCCCCTGCCAGCTTCGTGGTGATCGGGTAGGGTCAATCAGGGTCCAGGAGAAGTAGCCCTCTGCGATGCGACGCCTCTAGGCGACCAGACGGGGATGCCCGGATTCCCGGTCCCCTGCGTCAACGGGACAAGGCCGCTGCCGTCCGGCAGAATCGTCCACAGATCGTAGGTCCCACGGCGATCCGAGTAGAAGGCGATGCGCGATCCGTCAGGCGACCACGAAGGCCCGCGATCGCGGAACGTGTCGTCCGTCAGCCGCCGATAGTCGCTGCCGTCGATGCGGGAGACGAAGAGGTCCTCCTGAACGCCGCTGGTCGTGAATACGATCCAGCCGCCGTCCGGGAGAGCTCGTGGTCCCGAATCGCAAGTTGCTCTTCGGATCGGCTCGGCGCACCCAGAGACTGCCGCGGGCGGCGTCGAAAGCGACGCGGAGAATCGTCGACCGAAAATCGAGGCTGGCAAACGCGAACCGCGTCCCGTCGCGTGAGAACGACACCTCGCCGCTCCACGTGGAGGGCGTAACCACCGGCTCCGGCTCGCCCCGCACTCTGCCCGAGCGTTCGTCGATCGGCACCCGCCAGAGGTTCATCGTGCCACCGCGATACTCGAGAAATAGAGGTAGCGGCCGTCGGGGGACCAGGTCGGACTCCAGTCCAGCGCCGGGTCGTTTGTCACCCTCACGCCGCCGGCCGCGGCATCCGATCCGTCGGCGGCAACCGTCCAGATGTCGCGCTGGCCGCTGTTGCCATGGACGCCCCAGAACGCGATGCGCGCGCCCGAGGGGGACCATGTGGGCTGGAACGCGCGCTCGTCGATCGGCAACTTGCGCACCGCACCCGACTTCAGGTTCACGACCGACAGCCCGCGCGCGATGGCGGAGATATCTGTCGGCGAGGAGAACGTCCCGGGCGAGACGACGATCTCGCTGCCATCGGGTGACCAGCTCGGTGTGTAACCGAAGTCGACCAACCGCGTCACCGACTCACCCGTCGCGGTCATCAGGAACACGCCCGAGCCCTCACGGTCCGAGCGAAACGCGATCCGCTCGCCGTCCGGCGAAAACACGGGCTGCTGGTCGTGCGCCGGAGCGTTGGGCGACAGCCGTATGGGACTGCGCCCGCCGATTCGCAGCAGATACAACGCCGTGTCGGTGCCGATGGTCTTTGAGTAGACGACCGACTTGCCGTCGGGGCTGAGCGATGGCGTCGTCTCGACGCCCGGCTGGTCGGTCACCTGCGTGAAACTGGCAACCTGCGGCGACGCCGCTGGTGCAGGCTTCATCCACCAGCCCACGGCAAGGCACGCCGCTCCGACGACGGCGAGCGCGGCCGCTTGACCCGGCCAGGACCGCCCGGCCTTCGCAGCGTCCCCACCGGCCGCAACCGGTCCCGAGCCGACTGGATCGCCGCGTCCCTCGAGCGCATCGTCGATCAGCAGGCGCGCGTCGCCGGCGTCGCGAAGTCGCTGGCGCGGATCCTTCACCAGGCAGCGGCCGATGATTCGTCGAACCCCCGGCGGCGTGGCCGGGGGGAGCGCGGTGAGATCCGGCTCTCGCGAGAAGATCAGCCCGAGGGTCTCCGCGACAGACTCGCCCTCGAACAGCCTGACGCTCGTCAGCATCTCGTAGAAGACGACGCCGAAGGCCCAGATGTCGACGCGACGATCGATCTTCTTGCCGCGTGCCTGCTCGGGAGCCATGTACGCGGCGGTGCCAAGAATGACGCCAGCGCCGGTGACCGCAGGAGAGGCGATCGTCGGGCTGTTCGCGAGCGCGCCGGAAATCTCCGACTCGTCGTGCGACAGCGCCTTGGCGAGGCCGAAGTCGAGCAGCTTGACCGTGCCGTCCTCGCGGACCATCACGTTGGCCGGCTTCAGGTCGCGGTGCACGAACCCCTGCTCGTGCGCCGCTTCGAGCGCTTCGGCGATCTGCCGCGCGATCGGGAGCGCCTCGGCGAGCGGGATGGGCCCGTCGGCGATGAGAACAGACAGGTCGTGGCCCTCGACGAGCTCCATGACGAGCGCGACGACGCCGTTGTTCTCTTCGAGGCCGTGAATGTGGGCGATGTTGGGGTGGTTCAGCGCCGCAAGCGTCTGCGCTTCACGGGTGAATCGCGCCAGGCGATCCGGGTCGCGCGCGAGATCGTCGGGCAGGACCTTGATGGCGACGTAGCGATTGAGCTTTGTGTCACGGGCCCGATAGACCTGGCCCATGCCACCTGCGCCCAGTAGTCCGATTATTTCGTACCCGCCAAGGCGCGTTCCGGCCGCGAGGCTCACTGCGCGGATTCTAACTCATCGGATAATGAGCTTCGTGCGCGCCGCGACCAGCAGGGCGGGGCTTCAGCCCCGAGCACAGTAGGGCGGGGCTTCAGCCCCGCCGACGGATCCGCCGGGCCTGAAGGCCCGGCCTACTGTCCATGACCCTCGACGACCTGCGCCGCTATGCCGTCGCACGCAGCCTGTTCACGCCCGTCTCGCTGAAGGCGGCGGTCGAGGCGCTGGGCTTCGTGCAGGCCGACCCGATTCGCGCGCCCGCGCGGGCGCAGGACCTGACGCTGCGGCATCGCGTCCGGAACTACCGCGCCGGCGACCTCGAGCGGCGCTACGCCTCGCTCGGCATCGAGGAGGACTTCTTCATCAACTACGGCTTCGTCTCGCGCGAGCTCCACGCGCTGATGCACCCGCGCGTCGATGCCGGCGTCTGGCACGAGACGCGCGCGATCGGGCGCGCGCTCGTGCTCGACTTCGTCCGCGCGCGCGGCGAAGTGCATCCGCGCGACGTCGACGCGCACTTCGCGCACGGCACGGGTCACCAACTACTGGGGCGGCTCGTCGAGCGCCACCACTCACCTGCTCGACGCACATGCACTACCGCGGCCTGCTGCGCGTCACGCGACGCGAGAAGGGCATCCGCATCTACGCGGCGCGCGAGCCGGCGCCAGACGCCGGCCTGCACCGTGCGCGAGCGCGTCGATCGCGCTCGTGGACTTCGTCGTCGACAAGTACGCGCCGCTGCCGGCGCCGAGCCTGTCGTACGTGATCGCGCGGCTGCGGTACGCCGTGCCGCAGTGGCAGCGCGAGCTGAAGCCCGCGCGCGAGAGCGCGCGGGCACGGCTCTCGCACGCGCGCGTCGACGGCGTGGACTGGTACTGGCCGGCGGGCGAAGCGCCCGGCGATGCCGCGCCGGACGATCGTGTGCGCCTGCTGGCGCCGTTCGATCCGATCGTGTGGGATCGCCGGCGGTTCGAGCTGCTCTGGGGCTGGGCGTATCGCTTCGAGGCGTACACGCCGGTGGCCAAGCGGAAGCTCGGCTACTACGCGCTGCCGCTGCTGTGGCGCGATCGCGTGATCGGCTGGGGGAACGTGTCGGTCGTCGACGGGCAGATGCAGGCCGACGTCCGATATGTCGCGGGCCGCCGCCGCGATCGCGAGTGTTCGCGCAGGAGCTTGACGCCGAGCTCGACAGAATGCGAGCGTTCCTGCGAGTCGGGCAGACCTGAAGGTCTGCGCTACAGCGGAGCAGGCCCGAAGGTCTGCTAAGGTGGCGAGGAATCCGCGTGGCGAAGAACGAGGAACGTGAACTGCTGACGGTGGGCGGCCGCGAGGTGGCGATCTCCAACCCCCGGAAGGTGCTCTTCCCTGCCGCCGGCCATACCAAGCTCGATCTGGCCCGCTATTACCTGGCGGTCGCCGAGGGCGCGCTGCGCGGCGCCGGCGGCCGGCCGAACGTGCTGGTCCGCTATCCCAACGGCATCGACGGCGAGTTCTTCTACCAGAAGCGCGCGCCGACGTCGCGGCCGCCGTGGATCGACGCCGTCTCGCTGAAGTTTCCGTCGGGCCGGACCGCCGAAGAGGTCGTGCCGCGCGACGCCGCGGCGCTGGCCTGGATGGCGAACCTCGCCTGCCTCGAGCTGCATCCGCATCCGGTGCGCGCCGACGATCTCGATCATCCCGACGAGCTGCGCGTCGATCTCGATCCGGTGCCCGGCGTCGAGTGGGCCCAGGTCCGCGAGGTGGCCGCGCGTCGTTCAGGCCACGCTCGACGATCTCGGACTCGTCGGCTGGCCCAAGACGTCGGGCTCGCGCGGCATCCACATCTACGTCCGCATCGAGCCGCGCTGGACGTTCGCCCAGGTGCGTCGCGCGGCGCTCGCGCTGGCGCGAGACGTCGAACGCCGCGCGCCAGCGCTCGCGACGAGCAAGTGGTGGAAGGAAGAGCGCCACGGCGTCTTCCTCGACTACAACCAGAACGCGAAGGACCGCACGGTCTGCTCGGCGTACTCGGTGCGGCCGAGGCCCGACGCCCGCGTGTCGGCGCCGCTGGCGTGGGACGAGATCGCCGACTGCGATCCTGCCGACTTCACGCTCGCCACGATGCCCGCGCGGTTCGCGCGATCGGCGATCGCCACGCGGACATCGACGCGCACCCGTGCTCGCTCGACGCGCTGCTGGAGCTCTCGGCGCGCGACGAACGCGAAGGGCAGGGCGATGCGCCCTGGCCGCCGCACTATCGCAAGCAGGACGGCGAGCCGCCGCGCGTGCAGCCGTCGAAGCGCCGCGCCGCGCCCGCGAAGGCCGGCGGCCGACGCGCGTCGACGAAGCCGATGCTCGAGATCGCGCAGGCGCTGAAGAAGGAGGACGCGCTGGCGGGCCTCGAGCGATGGAAGGCCCGCCACCCTGACGCGGCGGCGCATCTCGAGCCCGCCGACGTGCTGGTGGACGCGATGCGCGGGCGCTTCACGACGTGGACGCGCATCCGCGTGAACCTGCAGCACGTGCCCGAAGCACTCAGGCCGCCGCAGGAAGCCGCTCGATCCGGACGAGGACCGGTGCGACGCAGTGGCCGCGGGCGCTGCGAAGGCAGCCGACTGCGCTAGCCGATGGCCTGAAGGCCTGCGCTACACTCGTCCTGCGCCGAACACCTGCGCGAGCTCGTACGGCGGCGTGACCTCGAGCTGATCGTACCGGCACTCGGACGGCGGCTTGTCCGGCCGCCAGCGCAGGAAGATCGTCGCGTGGCGGAAGCGGTCGCCCTGCAGGTGGTCGTACTTCACCTCGCAGACGCGCTCGATCCGGAGCGGCTCCCACGACAGATCCTTCCCCGCGCTCCAGCGGCTCTGGCCGCCGGGCATGCGCGACGAACTCGGCGCCCGCGCTGGCCCACTCGCGCCACGGATGATCGTCGAGCGCGTCCTTGCTGAGCGGCGCCAGCTCCGCGACGAGCTGCTTGCGCTTCGCCATCGTGAACGCCGACGTCACGCCGACGTGCTGCAGCTTCCCGCGATCGTCGTACAGCCCGAGCAGGAGCGAGCCGACGGCGTCGTGTCCGCTCTTGTGCCACCGGAAGCCGGCGACGACGCAATCGGCGGTCCGCGCGTGCTTGATCTTGATCATCGCCCGCTTGCCGGGCTGATACCTGCCGTCCACCGGCTTGGCGATGACGCCGTCGAGCCCCGCGCCTTCGAAGCGCGCGAGCCACTCGACGGCGACGCGCGTGGTCGCGCGTCATCGGCGTCAGGTAGATCGGCGGCACGGCGTCGGCGAGCAGGCGCTCCAGCCGCGCGCGCCGCTCGGCCTGCGGCAGCTGGCGCAGATCGTCGTGCCGTCGGCGGCAAGCAGGTCGAACGCCACGAACGCCGCCGGCGTCTCCTTCGCCAGCTTCGCCGCGCGCGACGCCGCCGGATGCAGCCGCATCTGCAGCGCGTCGAAGTCGAGCCCTCGGCCGCGTCGCGATGACGATCTCGCCGTCGACCACGCAGCCCGCGGGAAGGGCGCGGAGAAGCACGTCGTGCAACTCCGGAAAGTAGCGATCGAGCGGCTTGAGCTCGCGGCTCTGGATGAAGACTTCGTCCTCGCCGCCGCGAAAGACGATGGCGCGAAAGCCGTCCCACTTCGGCTCGTAGAGGAAGTCGCCGGCCGGCACGTTGTCGGCCACCTTGGCGAGCATCGGCTCGATGGGCGGCGCGATCGCGAAGTCTGCCATCACGCCCCGCGGACGTGCTCGACGCGGCGGAAGCTCCAGGCTCGCCTTTCCAGCCCGTCGATAATGTGCTCGACGAGCTCCGGCTCGTGCCACTTGCCGAACTCCTGGCGCGCGACGGCCGCGAAGTCAGGCTTTGCCGCAAGCAGCTCCCGTACGTCCTTGCGTCCGGCCTCCCGATCCCCGAGCTGACCGTGCGTGGCAGCCAACGCGGCGGGGGATACCAGCGCTGTGGCACGTCGATCTTGAGTGCCGCATCCAGGCGCTCTCGTAGTCGTTCTTTCGATAGAGGTTGACCCACAGTCCGATCCAGAGCCACTTCGGGTAATTTGGGTTGAGCTGCATGCCCCTTTCGATCAGGCCGCAGCCCGTTTCCCAGTCGCCGGCGAACGCCATCAGCATCCCCATGTAGGCAGTGCTGTATCCGTCCATCCCGTTCAGAGCAACTACGCGCTCTGCCGCCTGTCGAAACGGTTGAACCTCCCTTCGGAAGAACGAGGCCTCGGCGAGGGCGTAGTGCGCGAAGTGGTTCGACGGGGCCGCTTCGACGGCGCGCCGCGCCGCCTGGAGCGCCCGCCCAAGCGGATCGGGCCACGCGTTGAAGCCGTGGATGTACTCGTTCGTGTACATCGCCGACAGCATGGCCCAGCAATCGGCCTGACCCGGCGCCTCCTGGACGGCGCGCTCGAGAATGCCGCGCACGGCGGCGTGCTCCTCGGCGGTGATGCGTCGAAGGTAGCCGAAGCTGCGCAGCACGCGCCTCGTACGGGCTCAGTTCGTCGGCGAGCCCGTGCCGCGGAGCGCCTCGCTCATGCTGTGCGGCAGCACGCCGTTGCATGTCGGCGACCGTGGAGACGATGCGGGGGCACGAGGTCGTCCTGCAGCGCGAAGATCTCGTCGGAGCGGAAGGGGCGGTCGTAGGTCTCCGCCCACAGGTGGGCGCCGGTGATCGCGTCCACGAGCTGCACCGCCAGGCGCAGCTGTGGATCCCGCCTGTCGCAGGCTCCCTTCCATCACGTAGCGCGCGCCGAGTTCCTTGCCGACGGCTCGCACGTCCACCGTCTCGCTGGCGTATCGCAGCGTGGAGCCGCGCGCGATCACGCGGAGGTACGAGAAGCGCGACAGTCCGGTGACGATCTCTTCGGACAGGCCCTTCGGCCAGCGCCGTGAGATCGGCGTCCGCACCGGTGTATCTGAACGGCAGCACGGCGACCCAGAAGCCTTCGTCGAGCCGCGCGGCGCCCGAGCCAGCCTCCTGCCCTCCTTGGCCTCCTCGCCTCCCTCGGCCTCGAATGTCCAGCCCCGCCTTGCGCAGCCCGTCCATCAATGCTCGACCAGTTCCGGCAGGTACCACTTCCCGAGCTCGTCGCGGCCGATGCGGCGTGAACGTCGGGCTCCAGAGCAAGCAGTTCTCGCGAGCGGCCTTACCCGCCGCTTCGCGTTCTCCGAGCTGGCCGTACACCGCCGCGAGCATGACGTGGAAGAAGAAGAAGCCCGGCATATTGATCTTGAGCGCGATGCCGAGCGCGCCGCGGTAGTCGCCCTTGCGATACGCGTTGTAGAAGCCGGTCGCCCAGTACCAGCCGGGATGATGGGGGTTGAGCTGTCGCGCCCGCTCCGCCAGCGCGCAGCCGCGCTCCCAGTCGCCGGCGAAGGCCATCAAGTGGCTGAGAACTCGACTGTGGATCCGTCCATGGGGTTGAGCGCGATGGCCCGTTCCGCCGCGACCCGGAACGCAGGGAACTCCTTGCGGAAGAACAGCGCCTGGGCCAGCGCCAGGTAGGCGAAGTGATTGGAGGGCGCGGCGTCGGCGGCTCGCCGCGCGGCCTGGAGCGCGCGTCCGAGGGATCGGGCTGGGGGTTGAATCGCGAAGCCGTACTCTTCCGTGTACATCATCGACAGCATGGCCCAGGCATCGGCGTAGCCGGCGCCTGCTGGACGGCTCGTTCCAGGCCGGCGCGTACCGCCGCATGCTCTTCAGCAGTGTTGACGCGCTCGTAGTAGCCGAAGCTGCGCAGCACCGCCTCGTACGGGCTCAGCTCGTCGGCAGGCTTGCTCCGGACCGCCTCGCTCATGCTGTGCGGCAGCACGCCGTACCTGTCGGCGACGGTGGAGACGATGCGCGGGACGAGATCGTCCTGCAGCGCGAAGATCTCTTCGGGCTGGAAGGGACGGTCGTAGGTCTCCGCCCACAGGTGGGCGCCGGAGCTCGCGTCGACGAGCTGCACCGCGAGGCGCAGCTCCGAGCCCGCCTGTCGGAGGCTTCCTTCCATCACGTAGCGCGCGCCGAGTTCCTGCCCGACCGTCGCGCACGTCGACCGCCTCAGCTGGCGTATCGCACGCGTTGAGCCGCGCGCGATCACCCGGAGGTAGGAGAAGCGCGACAGGCCGGTCACGATCTCTTCGGACAGCCCTCGGCCAGCGCTGTGAGATCGGCGTTGGTGCCGCGTGTACTTGAACGGCAGCACCGCGACCCAGAACCCTTCGTCCAGCCGCGCGGCGCCCGAGCCGGCCTCGACTCGCCGGCCGCCGTCGGCCGAACTGCGGCTCTGCCGCTCGACCTGCCCGACGCCTGTCGCGCCAGATCGCGGAACTCGTTGCCGACGTCGCGCGCGGTCTGGATGCGGTGGCGCGGATCCTTCTCGAGGCAGCGCCGGATGATGCGCGCGAGGTCGGCCGGCAGATCGGCGCGGACCTCGCTGAGCGGCGGCGGCGTGTCGCGCAGGATCGCCGAGGCCAGCTCGGCCGACGAGTCGCCCTCGAACGGCCGCCGCCCGCTCGCCATCTCGTAGAGCAGCACGCCGAGCGAGAAGATGTCGCGTGCGGTGATCCACCGGCGCGGCCCGCGACCTGCTCCGGCGACATGTAGGCCGGCGTGCCCATCACGACGCCGTCTGCGGTCTGCCCGGCCGACGTCAGCGTCGGCGTCCGCCGGGTCGACCTCGTCGCAGCTCCTTCGCCAGGCCGAAGTCGAGCACCTTCACGCGGCCGTCGGTCGTCACCATCACGTTGGCGGGCTTCAGGTCGCGGTGGACGATGCCCTTCGTCGTGCGCCGCGGCGAGCGCGTCGGCCATGGCTGCGGCGATCTCGACGATGCCGATCGACGGGCAGGCCGCCCTCGGGAATCAGCGCGGTCGAGCGATTGCCCTTCGACCAGTTCCATCGTCAGGAAGTGGACGCCGTCGACCTCCTCGACCGAGTAGATGGTGACGATGTTCGGGATGGTCGAGCGCGGCGAGGGCCTTGGCCTCGCGCTGGAAGCGCGCGAGGCGCTCGGGATCGCGCGCCATGTCGGCGGGCAGCACCTTGAGCGCGACGTCGCGTCCGAGCTTCGTGTCGGTCGCGCGATAGACCTCGCCCATTCCGCCGGCGCCGATGGCGGCGGTGATGCGGTAGTGGGCGAGCGTGCGGCCGATCATCCGGACGCCATCATCGCATCAATTCCGGAGGCCCTGGATTCCCATGCCGTCCATGACTCTCGCATATCCTAAAGGACTGAGTGATGCCCACACGTGCCGTTCTTCTCGTGAACCTCGGGTCGCCCGACTCTCCCACCGAGGCGGACGTCCGCCGATATCTGCGCGAGTTCCTGATGGACGGCCGCGTGCTCGACGCTCCGTGGCCCATACGTTTCTGCGTCGTCAACTTCACGATTCTGCCGACGCGGCCCAGGGAGTCCGCGCACGCCTACTCGACGATCTGGACCGACGAGGGATCGCCGCTCATCGTCACCAGCCGCCACGTCAGCCAGCTCCTGCAGGAGCGCCTGAGCGTCCCGGTCGAACTGGCGATGCGGTATCAGAATCCGTCGATCGAATCAGCGGTGAAGTCGCTGGCGGCCCAGGGCGTCGCCGAGACGTTCCTCATTCCGCTGTTCCCGCACTACGCGATGTCGAGCTACGAGAGCGCCGTCGTGCGGGTCCAGGAGGTCGCGCGGCGCGTCGCTCCAGGCATGACGGTCGAGGTGATGCCGCCGTACTACGATCATCCGGACTACATCAAGGCGCTGGTTGCCTCGGCAAGCGACTCGCTCGCGCAACCGCACGATCACGTCCTGTTCAGTTTTCATGGCCTGCCCGAGCGGCACATGCGGAAGGCCGACCCGACCGGGAATCACTGCCTGGCGTCGCCGGACTGCTGCGAGACGCCGAGCGTGGCGCACAAGACGTGCTACCGGGCGCAGTGCTTCAAGACCGTGCGCGACTTCGTGGCGAGCGCGCAGATTCCTGCAGGCAAGTACTCCGTCTCGTTTCAATCCCGCCTCGGGCGGGAGCCCTGGATGCAGCCCTACACCGACGAAGTGCTCGTGCAGCTCGCCCACTCCGGCATCAAGAGGCTTCTGGTGCTCTGCCCTGCCTTCGTCGCCGACTGCCTGGAGACCCTCGAGGAGATCGGCATGCGCGGGCGGGACTCGTTCCTGAAGGCCGGCGGCACGGACATTGACCCTGGTGCCCTGCATGAACGAGCACCCGGCTCTGGATCGACGCGCTCGAGGCGATGGTGACCAGCCGGTGGAGCGACGACGGTGCCCCTGAGCTCCGGGACCCGCATCGGTCCCTACGAGATCACTGCCGCTCTTGGCGCCGGCGGCATGGGCGAGGTCTATCGCGCGCGCGACACGAAGCTCGATCGCGACGTCGCGATCAAGGTCCTGCCGCGGCCTTCGCCGGCGATCCCGAGCGGCTCGCGCGCTTCGAGCGCGAAGCGCGAGGTGCTCGCCGTCGCTCAACCATCCGAACATCGCCGCGATCTACGGCCTCGAAGAGTCGGACGGCGCGCACGGCGCTCGTGCTCGAATTGGTCGAGGGCGAGACGCTCGCCGAGCGGACTCGCGCGCGGCGCCGATTCCCGTCGACGAGGCGCTGGCGATCGCGCGGCAGATCGCCGAGGCGCTCGAGGCCGCGCACGAGAAGGGCATCGTCCATCGCGACCTGAAGCCCGCCAACATCAAGGTCACGCCGCGACGGCGTCGTGAAGGTGCTCGACTTCGGCCTGGCCAAGGCGACGGTCGGCGACGACGCCGGCGGCCGCGACGTCGTCGCAGTCGCCGACGCTGACGCGTCGGCGCGACGCGCGGCCGGCGTGATCCTCGGCACCGCGGCCTACATGAGCCCGGAGCAGGCGCGCGGCAAGCCGGTCGACAAGCGGGCCGACATCTGGGCGTTCGGCGTCGTGCTGTTACTGAAATGCTCTCGCACCAGCGCCAACGCCGCAGGGTTCTCGCCGGACGGCGGCAGCCTGGCGTTCGTCTTGAGCAACGGGACGATCGTGCGCCTCTCGCTCGGCAACTTCGAGCGGAAGGTTTTGACGACTCGACGCCGACCTTGGAGGTGGAATCGTCTGGAGCCCGGCGGGCATCATCTTCGGCCGCCACGGCGCGCTGTGGATCGTCTCGCCGGACGGCGGCCCGCCGACGGCAGCGGCGTCCACGACACCACTGCCTGGTGGCGTCAACGATCTCCCGTCGTCGCCCGGACCCGATCCAGAACTCCATCATCGCGATACGTGTACGGCCCGAAACCGGTCTTCGGCAAACCGACGGCCCTTTTCGCCGACGCGTGCAACGACTTCGGACGGGGCATCAGCATCGCGAACTACGACGTCGGGCCAGACGGTCGGTTCCTCATGCTGCGGCGCGACGCCAACAACGGAAGCCTGCGCGCGCGTCATCAACTGGACCGAGGAGCTGAAGCAGATTCTGGCAGCCGGCGGCGTGCACTGAGCCGCCTTCCTCAACTCCGCCAACCGCCTGACGACTACTCCCCGCAGCGCTTCGATGTCGCCGAGGTCTCTGGCGCGTCCAGTCGCCCGCTTGTTCTTGATGAACGCCTCGCGGCCGATGACATCGACCACGACCGGGCCGAAATCGGCCCGCGTGCGGCCTGGCCATGCTTCGCCGAACGTCAGCCCGGACAGTTCCGTCAGCAGATCGATTCGCACCGGAGGCAGGCCCATCTGAAAGACGATGCCGGGGCGGCTGACAAGTCGGCGGCCTCGATCTGCTCGAGCGGTGCGCCGAACTGCTCCAGCGCGCGCATGACGTGGACGGCGTTGTCGGGCGTCGGGTCTACCCAGACGTCCAGATCCCCCGTGGCGCGCGGCCGGCCATGCACGCCGAGGGCGTAGGCGCCAACGATCAGGAATCGGACGTCAGCGTCGACGAAGGCGCGCAACAGATCGACAAAGTCCTGATGCATCGGGGAACTCGCCACGCAGCCGCCACTGCTCTTCGCTGAGCCTCCAGACCTGCAGAAGCCTGACGTCGACCGGCAGCGCGGCCCAGTAGCTCGCGTCGTCGTGATCGTGGGCGGCAAGAGACGAGTAGACGCGGACGTCCATGCGCCTGCGGCGAACAGATGAGGCATCCACGCCAGAATTATAGGCGATTGGCCGCACCACTCTTGTCGTGGAAGAGAGTGCGGCCAGGCGGCATCGTGCAGCAGACGGCCGTACCCTTCCAGTGCCAACCGTTCCTGCCCGCTGTCGTCAGTTCGGCACGTAGCTGAGATCCGGACGCCGACGCAGCAGCTCGCTCTCAGTGCTGACGATGTTGGCGTAGAACGAGTTGATCGCGGCGTCTGCACCGGGCTTGCCCAGATGTTTCTGAAGCACTTCGAGGAGCGACGGGCTGGGCGCCATCTCCCCGAGCCCGGCGCGCGGCGCCACGACGGCGTAGGTAGGGCCGGCGCCACCGTTCGACAACACATACCAGATTGTGTGGATCGGATACTTTTCCGCCTCGAGGGCGCTGCGTTGATCTTGGCCGATCGCCGCCCGGAGTGCGGCGTCACTCCCCGGCTTCGTGTGGTACAGGGTGACGGTGAGCAGCGGCAAACGTTCGTTGGCTGCGGGCAATCGGCTGATGGCGTTGAGCTGCGTCCAGTACGCCCTCTTCGTGCTGTCGATGGTCGCGCCCATCGACGCGGCGGAGTCGGCGCCGTCGGCGTCCCCCAGCTTGGCGTCCCACTCCTCCATCTCCTTCCATTGGTGGTTGCCGGACGCGATCAGGTAGCCGCCGGTATCGGGGCCCGTGGTGATCTCGAACACGTCCCACGCCCACGTGTCGTTCTGCGCCTTGTGCCAGGCCATGTGCTTCTTGCGGCTGGCTTCGTACTCCTTCACCATGCCCTGCCGGGGCTTCTGGCGAAGCACCTCGGTCACCGAATCGGGCGGCGGCGTTTGAGCGCTCACCGAAACGGAAACGAGTAGAGCGAGCGCGCCTGTCACCGACATCACCGTTGAACGCATGTCATCCTCCATCATCCAACTCAATCACGATCGCCCGAGTTACTTCGTGACGCTTACAAGCTCGGTCGTCAGCATGTCCGAACCGAGCACTCGCACTTCAATCCGCAGCTCCGCCGGCGCGGTCGGCAGGTATTCGAAGTCGTACGTCTCTCCAACCGAGATCTGCTGGCTGGCGGCGCGTGTCGTGGCCTGAATCGGCGGCAGCTCCGCGCCGTCCTTGGACACCGCCCGCCACTGAACCAACCCGTTGTCGCCCCGCATCGACACGATGGCCGTGTCGTTCGGGCTGATGTCGATCAGGCGGAACCGGTACGCCGTGCCCACCTTCAGCGTCATCGGCGCCGGGTTCGTGCTGCGGTTGAGCTCGAGCGGAGCGCCCGCGAAGCCGGCGGAGACCGGGCCGGACCCTCCGAGCAGCAACACCTTCTCCGTGTCGGCGTCGAACTTCTTGCGGTCGGGCACGACCAGCAGCGCGCTGTACATCCCGGAGCTGAGCTGATGCGGGCCGTGCGCGTGCGTGTGGTAGATGAACGTGCCCGCGCGCGGCGGCGTGAACCAGACGTACAGCGTGCCGCCTGGCGGAATGGGCTTGGTCGTCTGCCGGCGTGTCGCCGCTCCAGCCCGCGACGCCGTCGTTGTAGCTTTCGAGCTCGATGCCGTGCCAGTGGATCGACGTCTCGGTGTCGGTCTTGTTCACGAGGGTGAGGGCCACAGGCTCGCCCCTCTGCAGCACGAGCGTCGGGCTGGGGTTCGGCGGTGGCGGCGGCTGGTCGCCGACGGCGACGGCGGGCACGGCCGGGCTGCTCCGGGTCGGTGACCGTGAACCCGAACCCGGAGTCGGCGCCGTACCGGTTCGGCAACGTGTCGATCGTCACCGTCAGCGGGCGGGGCTTTTGCGGTTTGAGATCCGGCGCCGCGGTTTCATCGCCGGGCAGGACCTTGATCCCGAGCACCAGGCCGGCCATCGAGTGTTCGATGTCGTGCGGCATGTGCGCCATGGCGCCGCGGTCGGCCGGCGACATGTCGGCCTCACGCATGTCGCCTGTCACGTGGCCCTGGATGTGGCAGTGGAACAGCCAGTTCCCTACGCGGTCCGGCACCCAGCGCATCTTCATCGTCGCGCCCGGGTCCATGGCCTGGGTGGTGACCAGCCGCCGGCTGTCGTGGTCGTAGAGCGTGTCACGTGCGAACGTGCCGAGGCTCTCGACGGTGTAGAACGTCCCGTGGAGGTGCATCGGGTGGAGGTCCGACGTGGCGTTGATGACGCGCCACGTCGCCGCGCGCCCGAAGGGCAGCACCTGGCGTTCGGTGTACGGCCACGAGCGTCCGTTGATCGTGAGTGACGCGACGAGGTTGCCGGCGGCATCCGGCACGCCCAGATACATCGCGAGCACGAAGATGCGATCGTCGGGCTCCTCGCGGCCGCTGGCCGGATCGACGATCAACGCGCCGACGAGCGGGCCATCCACGTTGCCGAATCGGAACGCGAACGCGGGGGCGCCGGCGGTGCTGCCGAGATAGGCGTAGGTGCCGGGCTTTCCGGCCGTGAAACGCAGTTCTCGCGTGGCGCCGGACGCGATCTCGACGAACGCGTCCGGATCGCCGGGGCGCGTCATCGCGCCGTAGAGGCGCATCGGCGCACCCGGAATCGCGTTTCGCACGCTCATCCGGATCTCGGTGCCTTCGGGAACTCTGACCAGCGGACCGGGAATCTGCGGCGCCTTGCCTTCTTCCGCAAACGCCTGAATGGTTCGCGTGGGGTCGGCGTCGCTCTGGCCTTCCGGCCTCCAGCGCGCCTCCTCCGCGACGAGGCGCAGGGTCAGCACGCCGTCCTTCAGGACACCGGCCGCCTCGCGGTTGTCGTTGGCGGTCGCCATCGGCAACGACGCTGCGATGTCTGGAGCAGGACGATCGGCGGCGGCGCGGCTCCGGCGGCGACGGGGCCGACCGCGAGAAGCGACGACGACAGGACAAGAAGGCGCGCGGCGGCAATGGTTCATGGGGCGGGGGTCGCGGGAGTCGCGGGCATCTCGAGCGCGGGACGCTTCTGTCCTCGATGGCACGTGGTGCAGTTCACCGACGGGTTCGCGCTGTTCAGGGTCGGAATCTTCTTGAGGTACTCGTTGTTGATGGCGATCACCATCCGGCTCATCGCGCGCGCGGTTTCCTTCGCGCCCTTGTCGTCCGAGTCCCACTGCCCCGCCACGTGGCAATGGGTGCAGTTCACGCCGAGAGACCTGGTGAAGCCGAACTCCATGATCCGCAGCAGGCGCTCTGCCGTGACGCCCTTGTATTCCGTGATGTTCATGAAGACGTCCACCGCCGGCTGGTCTTCCTTGCCGGCGATCGACTTCCTGAGGTCCGCCAGGGCCTTGGCCTGATCGAACGGCGCGTCCGGAGTGGCTGCGGGCCGGCGGGGATATCGGCGCCGGCGATGGCGCCTGTGCTCGAGCGGTGACGGTGGCGAGGGCGAGCGCGGCCACGACGCGCCGCACCACAGGCTCTGACGTGTTCGGTGCAACGTGTCTCCCAGCTGCTGAATTTTCGTGAGCGAGGACGGCAGGTGGATTCTACCTCAGCCGTCAGGAATGCACAGCGCTTGACATATTCCAATATAGGAATATGATTCTGGACGTGCCGCCGTCACTGACCACGACCGACGCATTCAGCGCGATTGCCGATCAGAACCGGCGCGACATCCTCGTCTTCCTCGCCGGCACCGAACGGTCCGTCAGCGACATCGTGGACGCGCTCGAAATCCGGCAGCCGTCGGTCTCGAAGCACCTCAAGGTGCTGCGCGACGTCGGCCTGGTGGACGTGCGCCGCGATGGGCGGCAGGCGTTCTATCGCACCAATGCCACGGCGCTGAAGCCCGTGCGCGAGTGGACGGACACGTTCGAGCGGTTCTGGCGCACCCAGCTGTCTCGGATCAAGGAACGGGCTGAACAGAAGTAGGGCGCGGCGTCCGCCGCGCCGATCGAAGGAGATTCATCGTGAGCCTGACCACAACGACTGCTCTGGACAATCTGACGCTCAACATCGACCAGGAGATCCGCGTCCACGCGTCGCTCGAGGCGACCTTCGCGGCGCTCCTCGAGGAAATGGGCCCCTCCAACCGCAAGCCCGACGGCGAGCCGATGCCGATGAAGCTCGAAGCCTGGCCGGGTGGCCGCTGGTTTCGCGATCTCGGCGAGAACACGGGCCACTTCTGGGGGCACGTGCAGGCCATCAAGCGGCCCACGCTGCTGGAGATCACCGGGCCCTTGTTCATGTCGTCGCCCGTCGTCTCGAACGTGCAGTACCGGCTGAAGGAAGTGGACGGCGGCACCGTCATCGCATTCAGGCACTCGGCGTTCGGGTTCGTCCCCGACGGGTACCGCGAGAACACGCCGAAGGGCTGGACGCACCTGCTCGCTCAGATCAAGCAGCGCGCCGAGTCGGCGCGCTAGGAAAGGACGTCATCATGTCTGCCATTCAGATGCTGCTCATGGAACTGGATCACGAAGCGCGCGCGACGCGTCGCGTGCTCGAGCGAGTGCCGGGCGATCGCCTGAACTACCGGCCGCACGAGAAGTCGATGTCGCTCGGCCAGCTGGCGCTGCACGTCGCGATCGTGCCTGGCGCGATCGCGCAGCTCTCGCGGAAGTCGCCGGTGCAGGTGCCCGAGTTCAAGCAGCCTTCGCCGCAGACCGCGGCCGAGCTCGTGCCGGCGCTGGACCAGAGCCTCGCGCAGGCGCGCGAGGTCCTCGGCGGGATGGACGACGCGTCGCTCGAGCGAGACGTGGCGCCTGGTGGACGGCGACCGCGAGGTGATGTCGCAGCCGGTCGGCATCATGCTCCGCGCGCTGATGCTGAACCACTGGTACCACCACCGCGGTCAGCTGTGTGTCTATCTGCGGGAAGTGGGCGTGCCGGTGCCGTCGGTATACGGGCCGAGCGCGGACGAGAACCCGTTCGCGGCGCCGCGCCAGATGGCCGCGGCGGTCTAAGGAGGGCCGGCTGCGACGAGGGCACGGTAAGGGCCGGCTTGCCGGCGCAGGCCCTCCGGCCCCTGCCCGAGCCGAACTGAGAGCCCTTCGCGCCCGTGCCTGAGCGCAGCGAGGGCCCGATCTCTGGGGTATCCTCGGCACCCATGAGACCCGCCGTCCTTGTTCTCCTGGCGCTACTGGCGCTGCCCGCGCCCGGCCCCGCCGACTGGCGCGCCGCGCCGGCGTCCGACTGGCAGGAGATCTTCAACGGACGCAATCTCGACGGCTGGGTCGTCAAGCTCGCCCACCACGAGGTCGGCGACAACTACGGCGACACGTTCCGCGTCGAGAACGGGCTGATCCGGGTGATGTACGACAAGTACACGGACTTCGGCGCGCGGTTCGGCCATCTCTTCTACAAGCAGAAGCTCTCCCACTACGTCGTCTCGGTCGAGTACCGGTTCTTCGGCGAGCAGATGAAGGGCGGCCCCGGCTACGCACGCCTGAACAGCGGCGTGATGATTCACTCCCAGGCGCCCGAGACGATCCTGAAGGATCAGGACTGGCCCATCTCCGTCGAGGCGCAACTGCTGGCCGGCAATCGGACCACGATGAACGTCTGCACGCCGGGTACCGAGATCTTCATGCACGGCGAGATGGTGAAGGCGCACTGCACCAACTCGACATCGAAGATCTATCCCGACAACGACTGGGTGAAGGTGGAAGTCGAGGTGCTCGGCTCGGAGCGCGTGCGGCACCTGATCGATGGACAGACCGTCCTCGAATACGAGAAGCCGATGATCGGCGGCGGCGTCGCCAACGGCTACGATCCGGCGATCAAGAAGGACGGGACGATTCTCGAGGACGGCTACATGGCCCTCCAGGCCGAAAGCCAGCCGGTCGAGTTCAGGAACGTGCGGCTGCTGAACCTCTCAGGCTGCATGGATCCGGCGTCGCCGGCGTATCGCGCGTATTTCGTGCATCGGGACGATTCGAAGTGCACGAAATAGGATCCTGTCGCTACGGGAGCGCGAACGCGACGTAGCTGCCGCCCGACGGCGCGCCCCACTTGCCGCCGCCGGCGCCGATGACGACGAACTCCTTGCCGTTCACGTCGTACACCGCCGGCGTCGCATTGCCAGCGGCGGGCAGCGTCGTCTCCCACAGCACCTTCCCTGTTTTCGCGTCGAAGGCGCGGAACTTCCTGTCGTAAACGGTCGCGCCGATGAACACGACGCCGCCGGCGGTGACGACCGGTCCGCCGTAGTTCTCGCTGCCCGAGTTCGCGACGCCCGACCCCGGCATCTCGCCGAGCGGCACCTGCCAGGCGATCGACGCCTTGTTCATGTCGATGGCCGTGAGCGTGCCCCACGGCGGCGCAATCGCGGGGAAGCCGTCGGGATCCGTGAATCGCGCTTCGCCGTCCAGCGAGTAGCGGAGATCGAATGGAGTCGGGCGGTCGGCGCGCACCATCACCGACTTTCCGCTCGCGATGTACTCGACGA
Organism: Vicinamibacteria bacterium; assembly: GCA_963787035.1. Classification (GTDB taxonomy): domain Bacteria; phylum Acidobacteriota; class Vicinamibacteria; order Vicinamibacterales; family JAENWD01; genus JAENWD01. Next base: position 119,019 of record CAWBBN010000023.1, on the reverse strand, counting down.
TCGCCCGGCGAACGGCGGAGTGCATGTCGGCAAACGGCGGCATGCGGCCGCCGCCCTCGCGGACCTTCGTGGCGATCTCCTCGATGTTGCGGCGCGTCCCGATGCCGGCGAGCGACGGGAACTCCGGCGGCGTGCCCTTGAGGTCCGCGCGATGGCACGCCGCGCAGTAGCGCAGGTACAGCGTCTTGCCAGAGACGGGGCCGCCATCCGGCATCTTCCGCTCGGCCAGCTTCACGCGCCACGCCATCTCGTTCGCGTTGACGTAGAGCAGGCTCGAGCCGGGATCGAAGGCGACGCCGCCCCACTCGGCGCCGCCGTCCATGCCCGGATAGAGAATCGTGCCCTGCGTGCTCGGCGGGTCGTATTCGCCGCGCTTGCGGAGCGTTTCCCACATGGCGCGCACGGCCTTCTCTGCCTCTGGCGTGCGCTTCGTGATCAGGTCCTCGGTGAACTGCTGGCGCGCGAACGGCGGCGGCAACGTCGGCAGCAGCTGCGTGGGCGCCGAGCGTTCGCCGGGCACGTCCGACGCCGGCGGCGTCACCTCGCGCATCGGGTAGATCGGCTGCCCGGTCTCGCGGTCGAGGACGTACAGGTTCCCGTTCTTCGCCGTCTGCGCGACGACGTCGCTGGCGCTGGCCGTCCTTCGCAATCGTCACGAGCGCGGGCGGCGCGGGGAAATCGCGGTCCCAGAGATCGTGCTTGATGGCCTGGAAGTGCCAGACGCGCTCGCCGGTTGCCGCCTTCAGGCAGAGGATCGTGTTCGCGAAGAGGTCATCGCCGAGGCGATTCGCGCCGTAGAAGTCGTACGAGGCCGAGCCGGTCGATGCGAACACCAGCCCTCGCGCCTCGTCCAGCGACACGCCGGACCACGCGTTGGCGCCGCCGCTGTATTTCCAGGCGTCCTTCGGCCAGGTGTCGTAGCCGAGCTCGCCGGGGTGCGGAATCGTGTGAAACGCCCAGACCTGCTTGCCGGTGAACACGTTGAACGCGCGGATGTCGCCTGGCGCCGAGGGCAGGCCTTCGGGCACGAGCGATCCGAGGATCAGCAGATCGCCGTAGAAGACGCCGGGCGTGTTCATTCCCACGCTGATCGCCCGCGGGTCGCGGCCCTCGAAGCCCTCGCGCAGGTCGATGCGACCCTGCTGGCCGAACGCAGGAATCGGCTTTCCGGTGGTCGCGTCCAGCGCATAGAGCCACTGCCGCGCCGCGAAGTAGATGCGCCGATCGTCGCCGCGCTCCCAGAACATCAGCCCGCGCAGCCGGGTCCGGCTCGGCGTGGTCTCGCCGGCGAAGGGGTCGAAGCTCCACTTCAGCGCGCCGCTCGCCGCGTCGAGCGCGAAGACGCGCAGCTTCGGCGACGCCGCGTACATCACGCCGTGCGCGACGACGGGCTGGCATTGCATTTCGGAGCCCTTGAACGCGTCGCCGGTGTCGTAGGTCCAGGCGACCTTCAGCGACGCGACGTTCTCCGTGTTGATTTGCGTCAGCGGCGAGTAGCGGGTCTGGGTCGGGCCACCGCCGTAGGAGGGCCAGTCGGCTACTGTGCTGCCGACGATCGACAACAATCCCAACAAGAGCACGGATCGCATTGCGGCATTGTTGCAGTGCAAAGTGCGAACTGCAAAATGCTAAGTGGAGTGGTGAAGTAAGAGCGGGGAGTGAAAGATGGCCTGCGAGCCGACGGTGCGGCCGATTTCGCACTTCGCACGCACTTAGCACTTGCACGTCCGTCCGCGCCCGGTGGGCGGCGACCGTGTGGCTCGAGGCCGTGGGACATCTGCCCACTGGACTTCGAGCCGGCCGACCGACCACCGGCCGCGGACGGCGGCGCCTACCCCCGGGCGGGGGCAGGGCGGAGCGGCAGCGACGACGACCCGTCGCGCGGACGCGTGATGGGCGCCGAGGCGGTGCCGTTGGTCCACGAGTCCTTGCGGAAGAGCGTGAGGGCGACGTCGACGTTCTCGCAGAGCGCCTTGCGCACGGCCGGCCAGCTCTTGTCCGCGCGCAGCAGCGTCTTCCACGAGTAGAGGTGCTTCGGCTTGTGGAAGTCGCTGCTCGCGACGTACGGGAAATGCTTGAGGCTCGTCACCGAGAAGAGATCGTCGCGGTTTGCGGCTTCCCACACGTCGACGAGAGGGGCCAGCGCCTTGCGGTTGTCCCAGAGATAGCAGGTGCTGATCTCGAGCCGTCGCACCGCCCGGTGATGCGGATGGCAGGCGACGCTCACGGCGTCCTGACGTCTGATCTCGGCGAGGATCGCGTCGGGTGTCTGGTCGGCGGAGATGTAGGACTTGATGTCGAGCGCGATGATGTGCGCGTTCTTCTTGCCGCGCAGCTTGTTCTGCGTGATCTCTGCGCCGGGCACCACCAGCATGTCGTACTGGCGCCTGGCGCGCTCGGCTTCGCGCTTCACGTCCTCGAGATACGCCTTGAAGTGGTCCTCGGCGATGCCGAACGTGCGGCGGCCGAGCGTCGCGACGCGTCCCGCGCGGGCCAGCCAGTCCTTCTTCATCAGGATGTGATCGGTGATCGCGATCACGTCGAACTTGCCCGTGCGGCCGTAGAGGTCGATCGTCTCGCGCAGGCTGAGACGGCCGTCGCTCCACCGGGTGTGGACGTGGAAGTCGCAGAGAAGAAAGGGCTCGTAACCGGGCACGTCAAATCCTCACGTCGAGATGATCGGTGTCCTTCGGACGGTGGTGGAGAATTTCGGACCAGAAGTTCCTGATGTAGAGGCGGAACACGGCGCCCCTCCCCATCGCGCGATAGCGGCGCGCGGAGGTCTCGAGCCAGCACTCCCCCGCCATCGCCACCGGCCCCACCGCCACGAGGCGGCGGCCGATGTTGGTGTCCTCGCCGTGGAACTCGATGGTCGTGTCGAAGCCGCCGATGGCGGCCAGCGCGTCGCGTTTCACGGCGAAGTTGCCTCCGTAGAAGAGCGTCCCGGCCTTCATCAGCCGATAGACGACGAGCTGCGTCAGCGGCGCGAGCGTCCGGTCGTACGCCGCGATCAGCGCGCGGCCAATCCAGTCCCAGTCGTAGAACCGGTACGGCCCCGAGAGCGCCACAAGGCCAGGTCGATCCACGAACCGCCGCTCGACCCGCGCGAGCCAGTGACCTGGCGCGCGGCAGTCCGCGTCGATGTACACCAGCACGTCGCCCGTCGCCGAGAGCCGTCCGGTCTCGCGCGCTCTCACGAGGCCCTTGCGTGGTTCGTCGACGACACGAACGCCAAGGCCGCGTGCGATGGCCGGCGTGTCGTCGGTGCTGGCGTTGTTGACTACGAGGATGTCGTCCGGCGGGCGGGATTGCGAAAGCAGCGATTCGAGGCAGCGCTGAATGTAGCCGCCCTCGTTGTAGGCGCAAACGATGACGCTCATCGTCAGCGCCACGGCGTGACCCGGAACGGAGGAGCCCCTCGAGCCATGACATCCACGCTAGCGCGCGGATGTAACGAACAGATCACGAAGGCGCGACGGATCGGGAAACAATTGGGCCGTCGGCCTTGCAGCGGGCCGCGTTTCCCACTTATTCTCCCGGCCATGCGCGACGTGCTGGCGATCATCCTCGGCGGCGGCCGGGGCACCCGACTCTTCCCTCTGACGCACTCCCGGTCGAAGCCCGCGGTCCCCATCGGCGGGAAGTACCGGCTCATCGATATCCCGATCAGCAACTGCCTGCACTCGGAGATCCGGCAGATCATCGTGCTGACGCAGTTCAACTCGGCGTCGCTCAATCGTCACATCAGCCAGACCTACCGGCTCGACGGCTACTCGGAAGGTTTCGTCGAGATCCTGGCGGCCGAGCAGACGCCCGACAGCAGCAGCTGGTTCCAGGGCACGGCGGACGCCGTGCGCCAGGCGCGCCGGCACTTCGAGCAGGTGGACGCCGACTACTACCTGATCCTCGCCGGCGACCACCTCTACCGGATGGACTACGGCGAGCTCGTCGAGTCGCACACCGAGCGCGGCGCCGACATCACGATTGCGGCGCAGCCGGTGACGCCGAGCGAAGCGACCGAGATGGGCATCTTCCGCTTCGACATCGACGGCCAGATCGCGGCGTTCGAGGAGAAGCCGAACACGCCGCGCCTGGCGGAGATTGGCGGCGTCGCTCCCGCCGGGCGCGCGGACGCTGCAGACGCCGCCGGGACGGCCGTTCATCGCGTCGATGGGCATCTACGTCTTCTCTCGACAGGTGCTGCTCGAGGTGCTCGAGCAGAACGGCATCGACTTCGGCAAGGAAATCATTCCGCAGGCGCTCGGCAAGTACAGCGTCAACGCGTTCCTGCATCGCGGGTACTGGGCCGATGTCGGGACCATCGGCGCCTACTACGACGCGAACCTGATGCTGACGCGTTCGGACGCGCCGTTCCGCTTCCACGATCCCAAGCGGCCGATCTTCACGCATCCGCGGCAGCTGCCGCCGGCGCGGTTACGCGACTGCACGGTGCGCGACAGCACCATCAGCGAAGGCAGCTCGCTCGATCGCTGCACGATCACCGACTCGGTCGTCGGCGTGCGGATGGTGGTGCGCTCGGGCTGCTCGATTTCGCGCACCGTGCTCGTCGGCGCGGACTCGTACGAGACGGAAGAGGAGGCGCTCGGCCTCGGCGACACGCCACGACTCGGGATCGGACGCGACGTCACGATCGATCGTGCCATCGTCGACAAGAACGCGCGCATCGGCGACGGGTGCCGCCTGACCAACGAAGGGCAGATTCAGGAAGCCGACGGCGACGGCTGGCACATCCGCTCTGGCATCGTCATCGTGCCGAAGAACGGAGTGCTGAAGCCGGGGACGGTGGTGTGACGGACTCGGACTGGTGCACGGGTGCAGGGCCGCCGGTTGCACCTCACGATGCACCTGCATCAGCATCGAGTCATTCCACTCCCGAATGACGTAGCGCTTCACGAGTCCTTCCAGGTTGAACGGATCCCGCGCGACGAATTCCTCCGCCGCGCCTCGGGTCCGGAAAATCGCCATGTTGCCGCGATCCTCGAACGGGCCGATCCCGATCACCTCGCCGCGCGCGACGAACTCGTCCACGACCGCCTTGTGGCGCGGATAAACGGCCATGATCTGCTCCATCGACGCACCTGACGATTCACCAATCACGACGGACTTTCATGCTTTCCTCCTGGCCGAACTGAAGTTCGGCCTACGACTGCCGATCGACCGGCCAGACCCGCTCGACCCGCACCGACCCGGCCGACCCGGCCTTTTTTGCGTAACCCAGAATTAACACGGGTGTCACCCGGCGGAAATCTGGCGAACGTAGCGTCGTTGGTATCGTGCCAAAAACGCGCGTCCTCATCGTCGAAGACGAGCAGGACATAGCCGGACTCATCAAGCACACGCTCGAACGCGGCGGCGAAATCGAAGCACAGACCGTGGACTCGGGTGACGCCGCGCTGAAGGCCGTCACCGATCGCCCGCCAGACCTCATGATCCTGGACCTCAACCTGCCGGTGATGGGCGGGCTCGAGGTATGTCGCGTCCTCCGGTCGCGGCCGCAGACGGCCAAGCTCCCGATCATCATGTTGACGGCTCGCACCGGCGAGTCGGATCGCGTGACGGGGCTGGATGTCGGCGCCGACGACTACGTCACCAAGCCGTTCAGCCTGCGCGAGCTCGCCGCACGCGTGCGCGCCGTGCTCAGGCGCGGCAAGCCCGACACAGCGGCCGCCGCCGTCTATCGCGGCAAGTATCTCGTCGCGGATTTCGAGGCGGTGTCAGTGAGCGTACAGGGCGAACCCATTCGCCTGACGCGGCGCGAGTTCGAGCTGTTGAAGTATCTGGTCGAGAACCGGAACCGGGTGCTCTCGCGCGATCGACTGCTCGAGCGCGTGTGGGGCTATGACCGCCTGATCGAAACCCGGTCAGTGGATGTCCACGTCGGCCGGCTGCGCGGCAAGCTCGGACCCGTGGGACAGCAGATCGAAACCGTGGTGGGCCTGGGCTACCGGTTCGTTGAATAGCGCACTACGGGCAAGGCACCGGAGCACCCAGGCACTCCAGCACCGAACCGCAGCACCGCGGCACGGCGGCACTGCAGCACCCTGAGTCCGTCTGATAGTTACTGCTCGATGGTCCCAGCCGTCCTGCTTCAACGTCAGCACGGCAATCTGAAAGGCCGACCGGGCCCGCTCCACGCGGTGCCAGTCGTTGTACACGCGAGCCGAGACGAGACGGCTGTCTTCCTCTTCGCGCACTTCCCAGCCCGCGGCGTCGAGAGGCTTGATCTGGAAACGGCGAGTGTGGCCGGAATTGCTCAGGTTTGCTTCATACATAGCGACAACCGCTCCTGTCCTTTTGATGCCTTCTTGTCTGTTTGAAGGCATGTTGGATCGGCAGGCGCGACTGCGGCTGTAAACATTCTGTAACTTCAACGGCGTGAGAAAAGCGAAGACTCCAATAAATGCCTTATCATCAGGCAGTTACGATCTAAAGCTCATCCGTAATCCAACGCACCTCAACCGGGCCAGAAGTACTTCCAAAGCAGCGACTTCATCCGCCAAAGTTGTCGGTGCTGCCAACGATTACATCCGGACCCTCAGCGATCCCGGATGAATCCGCACGCGAGCCACTGCGCCAGCCTCCATCGGCTCGCCGTCGACATGGCAGATCAAGTGATCGGCCTGGGCCACCACCTCAGCCGTCTTCACCTGCACGATCTGAACGCCCCGCAACCGGTCCACTGATCCGGCGAACAGTCTCGGCAGGGCGCCGATGGTCCCCGCCAGACTTCGCGCGTCGACGATCACCGCGTCGAGCACTCCGTCGTCGGTCGCAGCCGCAGGCGCGATCACCGCGCCGTTGCCCCACTGACGCCCGTTGGCAAACGACACCAGAAAAGCCCGTCGCGGGTGCTGCGCGTGTCCGTCGAGCGTCACGGCATAGGCGCTCAGCCTGATAGCGCCCGAGCTCGCGCGCGACGATCGCCGCGTAGCGCAGGAAGCCGCGGCGCGATCGTTCGAGTGCCGCGAACCGCTCGGCGACGTGCGCGTCGAATCCGACGCCGGCGACATTGACGAACAGCCGGCCGTTCACCTCGCCGAGATCGATTCGGCGGTCCGCGGCATGCAGCATCTGCGTGAGGGCGCGATCGGGATCGCTCGGAATGCGAAACATCCGCGCGAGCCCGTTGCCCGATCCCGCGGGGATCACGCCGAGCGCGGCTGGACCGAACGCGAGCGCGGACGCGACTTCGTTGACGGTCCCGTCACCGCCCCACGCGACGACGATGCGCGCGCCGCGCTCGACGGCGCCGAGCGCGAGCTCGCGCGCGTGTCCGCCGCGCTCGGTGATCAGGATCTCGGGCTCGACGCTCGCGGACGTCAGGACCTCATGCGCGCGCTCCGCACGCCGCCGCGCGCGCTCGAGCGTCCCGCGCACGCCGGCAACCGGATTGACGATGACGGCGACGCGCACCTGAAATCGTCAGGGCGCCATTCGACGAAGCAGGCGGGGCGGGGCGAACCAGACGAGCAGGCCCGGGCCGTTCGGCGGCAGGCCGGTGAGATCGATGCGGGCGACACCGCCCTTGCGGAACTCGGGCGCGCGCTTCAGGCCGAGCAGGTGCGCGGCGAGCTTTCCGAGATCCGGCTCGTGACCCACGAGCGCGATGCGCGGCTTCTTCACGAGCTCGCCGAGCTCGGCCATCACCGCCGCCGCGCCCGCGCCGGGCGCCAGCGAATCGAGCGGCTGCACGCGGGGCTTGCCGCGGAGTCCGGACGACAGAATCTCTGCGGTCTGGCGACAGCGCTCGAGCGGACTCGTGAAGATCGCGTCCAGCTCGATGTCCGCGGCGCCGAGTCCTTTCACCACTCTCTGAAAACTCTTGCGGCCTTCGGCGGTCAGCGGGCGCAGCGTGTCGTCCGGCCACTCGGGGCCACGCTCCCCTGCGGGGGCATGGCGGACCAGGTACACCTCGAGATCGCGCGGGACCGTCATGCCTTCGTCGACTGGCTCCGCTCGCTGAAGGACTCCTCGAGCTGACGCGTGGCGGTCACGAGCGCTGCGCGACGCGAGACGAAGTCGGCGTGCAGCTTCCGGCACCGCGTCTCGACGTGCCCCAGCAGATCAGAAATCGCGCCGATGTCGTCGTCCTGGAGCGGCAGCCGGCTCTGCAGCCGCGCGGCCTGCGACGAGAGCATCTGGTAGTCGTGCAGCTCGCCGAGGAGATCCTGATAGCGCCTCAGCCGCGTGGCCGCCTGGGCCGCGCCAGGGAGACCGGCGACGCGGCCGACTTCAAGCGCGTAGCGCAGCTTCTTCGTGCGGATGCGCACTAGCGTGCAGCGCTTCAGGGCGCGTAGAGGGCGCCGGCGGAGTCCGCGGCCTCGGCGACGTCTTTGGCGCGCGCCGCAATCCGATCGGCGAGTCGCCGGCGATCCTCGGCGATGAGCCGGCCTCCCGAACGCGAGCGGCGCAGGATATGCCCGACGCGCTCGATGAGCGCCTTCTCGTCGATATCGGCCATTCGCTTCGCCATGCGCTGGCGTCGCGCGATGGCGACCTCGAGGAGGCGGACGTCCACGCGCTCCGAGGCCGCCGCAAGATCCGGTTCGGTCTCGGCCAGCATGGCCACGAGCGAGCGGCTCACGTCGAGCTCGCGCACCGGACCCAGCAGGCGCGTCAGGCGCTTCAGCTCACGGGCAAGCTTCCGGCTCTCGCGTTTCGGATGGCTGATCAGTCGAAGGGCTTCGCGAAGGCGGCGTGAGGCGACGCGGACCGAGTGCACGGCCTTCGGCTCGCCGCGCATCGCGCGCGGCCAGGCGTGGGCGAAGATGCGGAGAGCGACGCCTGGACTGGCGTTCACCTGTGCCATGGAAATGCCGTGGTAGGATGCCGATACTAGCACACCGCTCGGCCACCTCCGCCACATGCGACTCGCCGCAATCGACATCGGCACCAACTCGGTTCACATGATCGTTGCCCGGGTACGCCCGGACCTGTCGTTCGAGATCATCGACCGCGAAAAGGAAATGGTCCGCCTCGGCGCCGGCGGCCTCGACGGGCGCCGCCTGACCGAGACCGCCATGGACGCGGCGCTGCAGGCGCTGTCGAAATTTCACCGGCTCGCGCAGTCTCACAGCGTCGACGAGATTCTCGCGGCGGCGACCAGCGCCACGCGTGAAGCCGAGAACGGCCCCGCGTTCCTGCAGGCCATCCAGCGCGAGACCGGCATCCGTCCGCGCGTGATCTCCGGCACGGAGGAAGCCCGGCTCATTCACCTGGCGGCGGTCTACGGTGTCGACGTCAAGCGGAGCCGGGCCGTCGTCATCGACATCGGCGGAGGCAGCGTCGAGATCACCTGCGGCGCCGAGCGTCCGCAGCTCGCGCGGAGCTTCAAGGCGGGCGTCATCCGCCTCACCGAGCGGTTCGTGAAGACGGATCCGATCTCCGAGCGCGACGAGCGGAAGCTCGTGCGCTACATCGAGGGCGAGATCGAAGCGTTCGTCAAGCAGGTCACCGACGGCAAGTTCGAGCGCGTGATCGGCACGTCGGGCACCATCCTCGCCCTCGGAACCATGGCAGCGGTGGACGAGGCCGGCGAGCCGCCCGAGGAGCTGCGGAACCTGCGCGTGCCGGCCAAGCAAATCCGGCGGGTGCGCGAGAAGGTGACGTCGCTGCCGCTGGCCGAGCGGCTCCGGCTGCCCGGCCTCGATCCGCGGCGCGCCGACATCATCGTCGCCGGCGCCGTGCTGCTCGACACGATCCTGAAGCAGCTTGAAGGCCGAGGAGATCACGCTCTGCGATCTGGCGCTGCGCGAAGGGCTGATCCTCGACTACATCCATCAGCACAGCAAGGAGATCTCGCGGGCCGATCGCATCCCGAACGTCAGAAAGCGCAGCGTCGTGGAGCTCGCCGAGCGGTGCAGCTACTGGGCCGAGCACGCGGCGCAGGTGCAGAAGATGGCGCTGGCGCTGTTCGACCAGACGCGAGGCGTGCACGGGCTGACCGACAAGGAGCGCGAGTGGCTCGAGCACGCGGCGCTGCTGCATGACATCGGCGTGCACATCAGCTACGAGAAGCACCACCGGCACTCGTATTACCTGATCAAGAACGGGGACCTGCGCGGGTTCGACCCGCAGGAGATCGAGGTGATCGGCCTCGTGACGCGCTATCACCGCCGCGCGACGCCGAAGAAGGGTCACCCCGGCTACGGCGAGCTGCCGCACGACCTGCGGCAGGCGGTGAAGGTGCTGGCGGCGTGCCTGCGGCTCGCCGAAGGCCTCGATCGCAGTCACGCGCAGGCGCTCGATTCGCTGCGTCTCGTGAATCGCGGCGACGACTACCTGCTGCAGCTGAGGACGGCCGGCGATGTCGAGCTCGAGCTCTGGGCGGCAGGGCGGCATGTCGAGCCGTTCGAGGACATGCTGCAGCACCCCGTCCGCTTCGAAGTCGCGGCGTTGCCCTCGAAGCGCAAGGCCAAGCAGGCGTGACAGGCAGGCCTCAAGGCCAGCGCTACACGTCAGTCGCCAGGACCCGCCAGCGTCAGTTCCCAGGACCCGACAGCGTCAGTTCCCAGGACCCGACAGCGTCAGCTCCACTCTTCGTTACACGGAATTTACATCGCTGAAACCGCGGCGAAACCGGGCGCGGCATACCATTTCGGCCATGTCGCTCGGACGCCGTGGCTCGTTGTGTGCCCTGCCAGCGGGGTGCGCTGTTCCGGGTGTCCTCCCACGGAGGCGCACGTGATGAGCACCACCCCTGCCCCGGCGATGCCGGCGCTCGCGAAACATGACCCGGCCGTCCGATCCGACGGCCGCTGAGCCGACGGTCAAGATCGACGTCAGCCACATGAACTTCTACTACGGGGAGAAGCGCGCGCTGCACGACATCTCGGTGCAGCTCGGCGCGAACCTCGTGTCGGCCTTCATCGGCCCGTCGGGCTGCGGCAAGAGCACCTTCCTGCGCACGCTGAACCGGATGAACGACATCATCCCGGGCACGCGGGTCGAGGGCACCGTCCTCATCGACGGCGTCAACATCTACGACCCGGGCCTCGACATCGTCGGGCTGCGGCGGCGCGTCGGGATGGTGTTCCAGAAATCGAACCCGTTTCCCAAATCGATCTTCGAGAACGTCGCCTACGGGCTGCGGATCAACAACCTGACCAAGTCGAAGAGCGAGCTGGCCGATCGCGTAGAGGAAAGCCTGAAAGCCGCGGCGATCTGGGACGAAGTGAAGGACCGGCTCCACGAGTCGGCCCAGGCGCTCTCCGGCGGGCAGCAGCAGCGGCTGTGCATCGCGCGGGCGCTCGCGGTCCGGCCCAAGGTGCTGCTGATGGACGAACCGGCGTCGGCGCTCGACCCGATCGCCACGCAGCGCATCGAAGAGCTGATCTACGATCTGAAGAAGGACTACACGATCGCGATCGTCACTCATAACATGCAGCAGGCGGCGCGCGTGTCGGACTACACCGCGTTTTTCTGGCTCGGCAAGCTCGTCGAGTTCGGGCGCACTGAAAAGATCTTCACGGCTCCCACCGAAAAGCTGACCGAAGATTACGTGACGGGTCGCTTCGGCTAGGGAGCACACGGTCGATGGAACGCGTCGTTCGGCATTTCCAGGAGGAACTGGACGTCCTCAAGTCACGGCTGCTCGAGATGGGCGGCCTGGCGGAGCAGCGCGTCCGCCGCGCCGTCCAGGGACTGGCGGAGCGGGAACACGAGCTCATCGAGAGCGTGCTCATCGGCGACGAGCCGATTAACGCGCTGCAGCTCGAGATCGACGACCGCTGCCTGAAGCTGCTGGCGCTGCACCAGCCGATGGCGACGGACCTGCGCGCCGTGATGGCGGCCGTGAAGATCAACACCGATCTCGAGCGCGTCGGCGACCTGGCGGTGAACATCGCCGAGGCCGCCAAGCGCTACGCGATGCACCCGCCGGTCAAGAAGCTGATCGACATCCCGAAAATGGCCGATATCGCGCAGGCCATGCTGCGCGACGCGCTCGACTCCTACGTCAAGCGCGACATGGCGCTGGCGCGGCAGGTGCTGCACCAGGACGACTCGCTCGACGCGCTGAAGACGCAGATCTTCCGCGAGCTGCTGTCGTTCATGCTGAAGGATCCGAGCACGATCGAGGCGGCGCTCGACCTGATCCTGGTGTCCCGCCACCTGGAGCGCATCGGCGACCACGCCACGAACATCGCCGAGGACGTGATTTTCATGGTCTCGGCCAGGGACGTCCGGCACAACGCCCCCGAGCCGGATCTCCAGCGAAACTGACCCGGGCGCCGGCCGGCCGCTCTTGCCCGGCCCTGCTGGCCACCATAAAATATCGGGATGCCTCCCGCGCCACGCGCGTTGTGCGCGCACTGCCGCCGGCTGGAGGCCATGCCGGCGTGGCGGCCGTTTTGCAGCGAGCGCTGCAAGCTGCTGGACCTCGCCCGCTGGGTGGACGGGGAGTTTCGGATCGCGGGCGACCCCGTGGCGCCCGACGCCGACGATCCGGACCAGCCCGCCCCAACCGAATCCTGACGCGCTCGATGTCGCCCGGCCCATTCGCGCATGCCTGATACGCTGACGATCACCGACAACCGCACGGCCAAGGCCTACGACCTGCCGATCCAGGCCGACACGATTCGCTCTGCCGACCTCGCGAGGATCAAGGCGGGCGAGGATCCCGTCGGGCTCGGCACCTACGACCCGGCGCTCGTCAACACGGCGGCCTGTCGCAGCAAGATCACCTACATCGACGGCGACAAGGGCATCCTGCGCTATCGCGGCTATCCGATCGAGCAGCTGGCCGAGCAGAGCTCGTTCATGGAAGTCGCCTGGCTGCTCCTCGAGGGCGAGCTCCCGACCGACGCCCAGCTCGACGGCTTCAAGAAGGCCATCCACGACAACCGCGTGCCGCCGGCGCGCATCGAGCGGATCTTCGACGGGCTCGCCGAGGACCCGCACCCGATGGGCGCGCTCATTGCGGCCTTCGGCGCGCTCGGCACGTTCTATCCCGAGGCGCACAACGTCGGGTCGGCGGAGGTCCGTCGCCGGCAGATCCACCGGATCGTGGCGCAGGCGCCGGCGCTGGCCGCCTATGCCGCCCGCCGCCGTCGCGGCGAGCCGGTCGTGCCGCCGGCCGAGGGCCTGAGCTTCGCCGGCAACTTCCTCTACATGCTCAAGGCGACGCCGGGCACGCCCTTCACGCCGCACCCGGTGCTGGAACGCGCGCTCGACATCCTGTTCGTGCTGCACGCCGATCACGAGCAGAACTGCTCCACCTTCGCGATGCGGAGCGTCGGCAGCTCACTGGCCGATCCCTACGCGTCGGTCGCCGCGGCGACGGCGGCGCTCTACGGTCCGCTGCACGGCGGCGCCAACGAAGCCGTGCTCCGGATGCTCCACACGGTCGGCTCGCTCGACAAGGTGCCCGCGTTCATCACGTCGGTGAAGAACGGCGAGGGCCGCCTCATGGGCTTCGGCCACCGGGTCTACAAGTCGTACGACCCGCGGGCGCGGATCGTCAAGCAGATCGCCGAGGAAGTCTTCGAGGTCACCGGCAGGAACCCGCTGCTCGAGATCGCGCAGGAGCTCGAGCGGATCGCGCTGCAGGACGACTACTTCGTCAAGCGCCGGCTCTACCCGAACGTCGACTTCTACTCCGGCCTGATCTACGAGGCGATGGGCATCCCGGTGGACATGTTCACCGTGCTCTTCGCCATCCCGCGCACGGTGGGCTGGCTGGCGCAGTGGGAGGAAATGCTGCGCGACCCGGAGACCAAAATCACGCGCCCGCGCCAGGTCTACGAGGGGGCGGCCGTCCGCGAGTACGTCGCGATGGCGGCGCGCGCGTGACCGGACGGCTCGCCGCGGCCTTCGTGGCGCTGGCGGTGGTCGGCGCCGCGGCGGCGGGCGCCACGACGACGGCCGTTCGACTCGTCGCGGGCGTTCGAGCACATGCGGCAGCTGGTGGCCATCGGCCCCCGGCCGTCGGGCTCGGCCGGCATTCAGCAGGCGCGCGACTACATCGAGGCGCAGCTGAAGGAGATCGGCCTCACGCCGCAGGAGCAGGCCTTCGAAGCGCAGACGCCCTTCGGCGTCGTCCGGATGGCCAACGTCATCGCGCGCATTCCCGGCGCGCGCCCCGAGCGGATCCTCATCACCGGCCACTTCGACACGAAGCTCTATCGGCAGTTCCGGTTCGTCGGCGCCAACGACGGCGGGTCGAGTGCCGCGATGCTGCTCGAGCTCGCGCGCGTGCTGAAAGCCCGGAAGAACGCGTACACGATCGAGCTCGTGTTCTTCGACGGCGAGGAAGCCGTGCTGCCCGAGTGGGGCGGCACGGATCACACCTACGGCAGCCGGCACTACGTGGAGACGGCGAAGCGCGACGGGTCGATCGCCTCGATCAAGGCGATGATCCTCTTCGACATGATCGGCGACCGCAACCTGACGATCCGGAAGGAAACCAAGTCCACGCCCTGGCTCACCGCGCTCATCTGGGACTCGGCGAAGCGGCTCGGCCATCACGACGCGTTCCTCGACGACGCGTTCGAGGTCGAGGACGACCATCAGCCGTTCCTCGACGCCGGCCTCGCCGCCGTGGACATCATCGACCTCGAGTACAGCGCCTGGCACACCGCCAAGGACACGCTGGACGAAGTCAGCGCGCGCAGCCTGCAGACTGTCGGCGACGTGTTCCTCGACGCGCTGCCGCGGATCGAAGCGAAAACTCTCCAAATAGGGAATAGGAAATAGGAAATAGGAAGAAAACACCGAGCGCTTCGAACGCAGCGACTCGGTGGCCGTTTCTTCCTATTTGCTATTTCCTATTTCCTATTTCTTCCGCCTCACCAGCGCCGCGAGCGTCCCGGCCACGATGACGCACGGGCGACGCGAGCGCTGTGGCAATGCGGAGCGAGGACGCGATGCCCGCGTGCATCGCCGAGGCGAGTTCGACGCGCGGGCCGTGGCCGTGCAGGTAGGCGGAGCGCTCGACCAGGTACCGGCTCGCGGTGGTGCGAACTCCGTAGTCGAACAGGACGTTCCAGAGAATCAGCGCGAAGATCGCCCAGAGCGCCGCGGCCAGGACGACTGCGGCGCTGATCACCCGTCATACCGCAGCACGAGGGCCGTCACGTCGTCGCTCTGCACGGCGCCAGTGCAGAACTCGCGGACGCTGAAGAAGATGCCGTCGAGCAGTTCCTGAAGTGACTTGCCCTTCGCGGCTTCGACGCACGCGATCAGGCGGTCCTCGCCGTACTCGTCGCCCGAGGCGCTCAGGGCCTCGGTCACGCCGTCGCTGAACGCCACGAGGATGTCGCCGGGTTCGACGGTGATCGTGTCTTCCTCGAACGTGGCGAGCTCGAACAACCCGAGGATGGTGCCGCCCTTTTCGAGGCGCTTGACGCCGGTCTTCGTGAACAGCATCGGCGGGTTGTGGCCCGCGTTGCAGTAGGTCATCTGGCCGTTCGCGTGGACGACGGCGTAGAACGCGGTGCAGAAGCGCGACTCGATTGCCCGGCGGATGATCGCCTGGTTCACCTTCGAGAGCGTCTCCGACGGCGGGGTCCCCGACCAGGCCTGGGATGAGAACACCCCCTGGATGACCGCGGTCAGCAGGGCGGCCGGAGCGCCCTTTCCGGCCACGTCGCCGACAGCGAACCCGAAGCTCAAGTCGGGCAGGTCGACGTAGTCGAAGAAGTCGCCGCCGATCGAGCGGCACGGCACCGACTGGGCGACGGCTTCGAAGTACGCGCCCTTCCGCTGCGGCTCGGGCAGGAGCGCCTGCTGGATCTCGGCGGCGATCTTCAGCTCCTGCTCCATCCGGGCCTTCTCGAGCGTCTGGCGATACAGCCGGGCGTTCTCGATGGCGACGGCAGCTTCGGTGGCCAGCGTCTCGAGGGACGCGCGGGCCGCGCGCGACAGCAGCGCGCCCTTCTCCCGGCTGTCGAGGTACAGGACGCCGATGCGCTTCTCCTCGTTGTCCAGGTCAGCCTGATCGAGATAGCGCACGAGCTTGAGCGGCGTGCACAGCACGTGGCGGATGCCGAGCGCCACGGTCCCCATGTGGGCGTTGGCGAGGTCGCCGTCGAGCAGGTCGGCCACCATCTTTTCCTGGCCCGTCGCGAAGACCTCTTCCGGAATCTTCCGGCTGGTCTCGAACCCCTGGCCGGAGAGCGTCACGCGTCCCTTGCCGCGGGCGATCTTGAACTCCAGCTCGTTGTCGGCGCCGGCCAGCATGATGAAGCCGCGCTCGGCGCCCGTGACCTCGAGGGCGGAGTCCATGACGAGCGCGAGGACGTCGTCGAGCACACGCCCGGACCCGAGGGCGCGAAGGCCTTCGAGGAGGGCCGCGACCTGATGGAGGTCGTCCACGGCCGACGTCGAGTGCTGGCCGGAGGAGACCGGGGTCGGCCGCGAGTCCTCGATCAGGAACACCAGCTCGGCGCCGCCGCTTCGTCCGAGGCGGACCAGGTCGCCGTGCTTCAGCTGATGCTCGGTGATGCCTTCGCCGTTGACGTAGGTGCCGTAGCGCGATCCGCGATCGCGCAGGATGAAATTGCCGTTGTCGAGCGCGATCTCGGCGTGATCCCGCGACACATCGCTGCCAACCAGCTGCAGATCGTTGCCGCTGCGGCGGCCGATCGAGTAGACCGGCTTGTCGATGTGAATGATGCGGCGACCGAGGGCGTCGGTGACCTCGAGGCGACCGTCAGGCATAACAGTGAGGCCGCCTACTCAATGGAAATTCCAGCAGCAGCCGAGCCGGAATCATAGCTGATCGCCTCAAAGCGCCGCAAGGCAACGGGCCTCAACGGCGGCGTCCGAAGTACTGCCAGCCGAGCGCCGCGACCGCCAGCCCCGCCAGCACGTATCCCACCTCGCGCGGCACGGCCGCCGTCGGCACCTGCCCCATGATCAGGGCCGCCACGATCAGCACCAGCAGCGCGAGCGCCGCGGGCCCGCGGGCCAGCGGCCGCCGCCCGGCAGGTGGACGCGCGCTCGGCTCGGCGGTCGGCGTGCCGCAGCGGAAGCAGACAATCGCCTTGTCCGCGATCTGCGTGCCACACTGGCGACAGACCATCCCCCGATTATACTCGGCGAATGTTCCCGCTCCGGGACGTCATCCCGTCGCGGACGACGCCCGTCGTCACGATCCTCATCATCGTCCTCAACGTCCTGGCGTTTTTCTACGAACAGTCGTTCGATCAGCAGGGGCTCGAGGTCTTCCTGCGGACGTGGGGTTTCGTGCCGGCGGTCTTCGCCTGGCCCACGATCTTCACGTCGATGTTCCTGCACGGCGGGCTCTGGCACCTGGCCGGGAACATGTGGTCGTTCTGGATCTTCGGCGACAACGTGGAGGACCGGCTCGGGCACGGACGGTACGTTGTCTTCTACCTGCTCTGCGGCGTCATCGCCGCCGTCGCGCACGCGTTGAGCGAGCCGGGCTCTCCGGTGCCGACCATCGGCGCCAGCGGCGCCATCGCCGGCATCATGGGCGCGTACTTCGTGCTGTACCCGCGCTCTCGCGTGCTGACGCTGATCTTCCTGGTCTTCTACATCGACGTCGTGGAGATCCCGGCAGTCGTTTTCCTCGGCTTCTGGTTCCTGATGCAACTCGTGAGCGGCGTCGGGGCGCTGGCCGACGCGACGGGCCAGGCCGCCGGCGGCATCGCGTTCTGGGCCCACGTCGCAGGTTTCGTCGCGGGCGCCGCGCTCGTGAAGCTCTTCGCCAGGCCGGTCGAGGACGAATGGTGGGACAAACCAGTGCAAAGTGACAGTGCAGAAATGAAGAATGAAGAATGAAGACGAGAGAAGGTCCCCTGGTGGATTGAACAACCCGCAATCGGCAATCCGCAACCGCCGAAGTAGATTCCGCGATTCCGGGTTCTGGGTACCGTTCCAGTGCGGGACGAGCGGCGGGGTGTCCTTGAGCACCGACGACAGCACCGACACGTTCGAGTCGCCGGCAAACGGACGTTGGCCCGTCGCCATCTCGAATAGCACGACCCCGAGCGAGAAGATGTCCGACCGCTGATCGATGCGCTTCCCCTGCGCCTGCTCGGGCGACATGTAGGCGACCGTACCGACAATCTTGCCTTCTCCGGTCAAGCTCGCTGCTGGCTGCATCGTCGTTTCGTTGTGAAACGCCTCCGCCGGTTCCTGCTTTGCGAGACCAAAGTCGAGCACCTTGACCCGGCCATCCTCCGACACCATCACATTGGCGGGTTTGATGTCCCGGTGCGTGATCCCCCGCCGGTGCGCCGTGCCCACGGCGTCGGCCAGCGGGATGGCGATCGTCAGCAGCTGGTCGAGCGGCATCCCGCGCGGGGGAATGACGTCCAACAGCGTGCGTCCCTCCACGAGCTCCATCGTGATGAAGATGACGCCCTGGTCTTCCTCGACGGAGTGAATGAAAGTTTCTCATTCCGCCAGCTCCCTGCTCTGATTCGATGTGACACGCGCGCGAGCTCGATCATGAGCTGCTCGTACTCCCGCTCCCAGGCCTCCGGCGCCATGGTCGACTTCTTCTGGCGCAGGACTTCGGCCTTCTCCTCGAGGGCGCGGCGCTTCGCGACGAGCGCCGTCATCGTCGCGTCCCCGGTCTCCTCGGCCGGGTCGCGCTCGAGATAAGTGGCGCGGGCCAGCGCGCCGTCGCTCGGCGACTGCGCGGCCGCGTCCGCGCCGATGCCGTCGCCGTTGTCGTCCATGAGCGCGTGCTCGGTGGCCAGCAGCCCCTGCTCGTCGAAGTGCCTGGCGACGCCGCGGTTGACGAACTGAAACAGCTCCCAGACCGAGACGCGGCCGTTCTTGTCGAGATCGGCGGCCGGGTCCGTCAGCGCGGCGATGAGCTGCGCCGGAAACACCGTGTCGTAGCGCTCGGCCGTCGACCCCGTCGCGGTGATGACGATGCGGCCGCGCGCGGAGAGGTCGGCGAGAAACGGCGAACTGGCGGCGGTGGTGTCGATGAAGACGAGGCGGCCCGGCAGCTCGTGAAGGAGCGCCGCCCAGTCGGTCGACGTCATGTCGGGCCCGGGCAGATTGAATTTCGCGTTGCCGCCGTCGGCCGTCCCATGCCCGATCAACACGACCAGCACCAGGTCGTCGCCGTGCGCGACGCTCTTGAGGTGGGCGATCGCTCGCTCGACGTGCGGCCGCGTGCTCGCCTGGTCGCCATCGGCCGACGTGCCCGAAAGCACCTCAATCCGGTCGGGCGAAAAGCCGAGCCGATCGCGCAACGCCGCCGTGAGCTGCTGCTCCCACTTCTGGTAGGTCGTCGCGTAGGCGGCGCCGCCAGGCGCGCCGCTGACGATCAACGCATAACGCTCCTCAGCGGCCGCCAGAGAAGTGCCGACCAGGAAGGCGAACGCGACACCCAGCAGCGCCTTCACTTCAGGCCCCACTGGCGGCGCAGCGTCCACTCGAGGCCCAGCGCGGCAACGATAAGCCCGAGTATCCACGGCGAGTGCCAGATTTCCGTCCACTCTTCGGGCGTCGTGACGTCCGAACGGCTGCGCAGAAACCGCCCGGCGTCTGCGGCATGGTCCGCGGCGAGGTACGTCCCGCCGGACGACGCCGCCAGAAGGGAGAGCGCCCTCGCGTCGAGCCGCGGATCCGCCAGCTCGCGATCGAACGCGCCGGAAAGGAAGGGCACGTCGGCCGTGCCGATCGGCGTCCCGCCCTTGCTGACGTCGGCGTGTACTCGCGTGATGCCCGCGTCGCCGGCCGGCACGCGCGCCGTGAAACGCGCCGTCGCGCTGTCGGCAAGCGTCGGCGTGATTTGTTCGCGCCGGCCGTCGGGCCGCTCGAGCTGCAGCACCATCGTGGCGTCCGGCGCGGCCTTGTAGTCGGCGTCCCGCACTGTTGCGGCGATGGAGACCTCGCCGTTGTCTTCGACGGCGGCGATCGGATCGAGCGTGACCTGGTCTGGCGCGTCGGCCGACAGCCAGCGCGCCGCCTGACGCCAGAAGCGATCGTAGGTCCGATCGCCGGCCGGGAGCATCATCTTCCACCGCCAGCTCGCCTCGCCGCCGAAGATCATCGTGCGGCCCGCACCGTAGCGCTGCACCGCCACGAGCGGTTCCTGACCCGACTCGCCGTCGGTCACCGCGAGGATCACGGCGCCCGGCCTCGGAGCGCCAAGCTTCACGTGCCCCGCCAGCGCGGGCAGCGCGCTCCAGCGCTTTGCGCCGTCTTCATCCGTGGCGCCGATGCGCATCATCGGATGGTTCGCGCCGTCGGGGGTCAGGCGCGGACGTTCCGCGGCACCGCCGCTCAGCGACGCCGCGAGCACAACTCCGCCGCCTTCGGAAGGGCGCAGCGGAAGCAGCTCCTCCACCGGCGTCCCTGCGAGCGCCTGTCCGTCGAACGACTTGGCGCCAAACGCGAGCAGCCCACCGCCGCGCGTGCCCACGAAGTCACGCAGCCAGCCGAGCTGCTCCTGCGACAGCAGCCGCACGTCCTGGTTGGCCAGCACGACGACGTCGTAGGCGAAGAGCGCTTCGCGCGTGGCGGGGAACCCGGCCGCGAGACCTTCCGCCCGCGCGCCTGCCGCCTGGACGAAGAACGTGTCTTCGCCGCGCTCGTCGCGTCCCTTGCGGACGACGGAGTCCACGTCGAGCGACGGATCCTCGCTCCACGATCGCGTCAGGAACGCGTGGTCGAATCCGGGCGCGCCCTCGAGCACCAGCAGATGCCGCCGGCGGCCTGGCGGCGCCACGAGCACCGAGCGCCTGTTGTTGCCTGGCGTCAGCTCGCCGGCAACCGCCGGGACGTCGGCCGTGAAGACCGTCGGCGAATCACGGTCGGGCGCGACGGTGAAGCGAACGGCCTGTGTGGCAGCGTTCGGCGTCAGCGTACGGCGATCGATCACGCGGCCGTTCTGCAAGAGGCGCAGATCGAACGGTTGCGTGACCCCGGTGGCGTCCAGGGTCACGGTGACGTCGACGAGGCTCAGATCCAGCCGCGACTCGCTCGTCGCGACGCTCCGCACCGCGACGTCTGGCGCGTCCGCGCTGCCGACACCGACGGCGACGATGGGCGTCCCGGCCTGGCGGCCGAGCTCTGCGAGATCGCCGCTGTCCGTCCTGGCGCCGTCGCTGACCACGATGATGCCCGCCAGCCCGCGCGAGGCGAAGCGCGACAGCGTGGCCCTGATTGCGCCGCCGAGGTCGCTGCGGGCCGCCGTCGGGCTCACCGCCACGTCGCGGGTGTCGCCGAGGCCGTCGCCGAAGAGCAGCGTCTCGACGGGCCACTCCCGTGACAGCGACGGCATGAGGCTGTCCCGGACGACGGCTGAGGCCCGATCCAGTCGCGTCCGTCCTGTCCCGTCGTCCAGGGCCATGCTGCGCGAGTGATCCAGCAGGATCGCGACGACCGCGCTGTGATGCGTCGTCGTCCGGCGCCCGCACGACTGGACCGAGCAGGCAGAAGGCGACCAGGCCGAGCGCGAGCGCGCGCAGCCCTGCCAGCACCGCGCGCTGCGGCGCGCTGAGCGGTGCGCGACGGTACGCAAGCAAGGCGAGTCCGAGAACCGCGACGGCCAGCAGGAGCAGGCCCCACGTCGGAACGCCCAGCGTCAGGCGCACGTCACCTCGGCTCCGCCGCGAGCGCGCGGAAGTAGCGCTCGACGCTCGAGGCGTACTCGGGCGGCGTCGCGTCGGCGCCGCCACTGCGCAGCCGCTCGCGCGCGGCCTTGTCGATGGTCCTGCGCGAGAGCGATGCCTCGTACCGCTCGAGGCCGAGCGTGACCTCGCGGTGCAGCGATTCCCAGCGCGCGAAGTCCTGCTTGAATGCCTCGGTGCCCGGCGCGGCCGTCACCATCGTCTGGCCCACCGGCGTCGAACCGGCGCCGCTCGTGCCTGCGACTGCCTGGCGCAGCTGCTCGTCGCCGGAGGCCTCGCGCAGAGCGTCGAGATACTGCTTGCGCAGGTCGGCGAGCTTTGCCGCCTCGGCGCGATCGCGCTCTCCGGGCTTCGTGCCGTCGGCCGACGGCGTGCCGCTGGCCGACGTCGCCCGTGGCGGAGCTCGATCGCTGGCTCTGCTCTGCGATTTGCCGATCGAGCTCGGCCAGGCGCTCGCGCAGATCTCGCGCCTTCGCGAGGTTCTCGCCGAGCTCCTGGCCTTCGCAATCGTGGCCCGCAGCCGAGCCACCCACCCGCTCGGCGAGGCGATCGAGCGAACGCGCGATCTGCTGACCGGCGTCAGGCTTGGTCGCACTGGCGTCGCCCTGCTGCAGCCCCTTGGCAATCTCGCGCATCTTCTCGGGCACCTTCTCGCCGTCGAAGGCTTTCGACGCCGCGGCGGTCTGACCCTGCTCCGCCTTGTCGCCGCCCCTGCTGCTCAACTCCCTCAGCCGCTGGCCAAGCGCTTCCGCGCGCCCGGCAAGCTGCTCCTGCTCGCCTGAGACGCGACGCCGCGCATCCGCGCGATCGGGCTGGGACGCACGTCGCCGCCTGCTCGTTCAGCTGTCGCTGTCTCGTCGCCAACTGCCGCGCCTCGAGCTCCGTGTCGCCGAGCGCCTTGCGTCGCTCGTCGGGGCCAGACTCGCTCAAGGCCCGCTCGACGCCGCGCAACTTCTGGAGCGCCCGATCGCTCTGGCCGCGCGCCGACGCCGGGTCTTCGCGCCGCAGCTGGCTCGCCGCGCCGCGCATGTCCTCGGATGCCTGCTGCAGCGTCGCGGCCTGGCTCTTCGCGTCGCTCGCGGCCGACTGCTGCCCCTGACCGCGCTGCCCGTTCTGCTGCTGACGGCCCGCCTGCTCCTGGCGGCGCGCGTCCTGCCTCAGCTGCTCGGCCAGCAACTCCGCCTCGCGGCGGAGATCCGACTGCTCGCGCGTGAGGCGTTCCAGCCGCCGGCGAATCTCCTCCTCGTCGAGACGCTGGCGATCGCGCGCGAGGTCGTCCTGCTGCCGCGAGAGCGCCTCCTGGCGTCGCGCCAGCTCGCGCACGCGATCGAGCGTCTGGTCGGTCGACTCGTCGCGCTTCTCTTCGGCGGTCTTCGGCATCTCGTAGTTGGTCTGCTGCTGCTTCTGCAGCTCGCGATCGAACAGCGACGACAGATCCTGCTGCGCCCGCGACGATCCGCCGGCGCCCCGCCTGCTGCCGCATCACTTCCTTGCGCGCCGCCTCGCTCTGCGCCTTGAGCAGGTGGTTCAGCGCGTCCATCTCGAACGGCAGCGCGGCAGCGGTCTTCTGCCCGCCGAGCGCGGATTCGGCTTTCGCCATCGATCCGGCGGCGGCCATCAGGTCGGCGCCAATCGAGCCGCTCGACTCGTCGGGCGAGGCATGCATCGGCCCGCCGCCTCCCGCGCGGCCAGCGGCCGCCTCGGTCTTCTGGCGCACGGTCCCCTGCCCCTTCGCCAGCGTCCGCACGGCATCGGGCGACGCTTCCGCACGCGGCCCGGCCGATCGGCGATCCACCTTCCAGGTGCCGACGATGATGTCTTTCTGGAGTCGGACGAGATCGTCCATCTGCTGCCCGGCCGCGCCGGCCATGGCCTGGCTCTGCGCAAGCGCGAACTCGTCCACGAACGGCGTGACCTCGAGGAAGAAGATGTCGCTCCGCGCTTCGCTCGGCCGCTTGCCGCGGCCGATGTCGCGTGCTCGCGCGTAGAACGTCACGAAGTCGCCGGGGCTGACTTCGAGCTGCTCGAGCGGGATCGTGTAATGCCCGGTGACCGTGAGCGATGCGCCGTCGCCGCCGAGCGGCACGACCCTCTCTCCCCTTCCCTTCACGCCGTAGACCAGCTCCAGCCTGTCGACGCCGTGGTCATCGTCGGCGCGCGCTTCGATCTCGACTTCCTCGAGCGGCGTCACCTGTCGATCGCCGGCCGGACGGACGATGTGGACTTCGGGCGGACGATCGTCCAGCACGCGGACGAAGTACTCCGGGTCGTCGGTGTTCTGGAGACCGTCGGTGTCGGTCAGACGCACGCGATAGGTATCGTCCGACGACACGACGAGATCGCCGGCGAGCGAGCCGTCAGGCGTCGCGGTGAGCGGGACTCGCTTGTCGCCGCCAAGGGCCAGCTCCGCGGACGCGACGTGCGCCGTCGCCTCGCGCGGGTGCACCACCATGTGCACGCGCGTCCCCTCGGGCGCGTAGACGTCGCCGCCGTCGGTCTCGGATCGCGGTGGCAGTTTCGCGTAGCTGGGGAACTCATACGACAGGTCGATGCGTCCGACTCGCGGCGGCTGCAGCAGCGTGACCTGGAAGTCCGGCGACGTACGGCCGGCGAGCGCGATGTGGTACGAGAAGGACGCGGGCACCGTCGAGAAGGTCACCGCAAACCGGTTCGTTCCCTCTCGCGTCATGCGCTCTTCGCGCGTCGCGTCGCCAATCTTTGCGACCAGCGACGGCACGAGATCGCCGATTCCTGACGACGCCTGCACGCGAATGACCAGCGGCGTGTTCGGCCTGATTCGCACGTTGCCCGGATCGACGTGGAACGCGAGCGCGTTCGGCGACGCGAACACCCACGCGGCCTGGGCCGTTCTCAGAGTCGGACCGGTCAGCGTCGTGCCGGTGACCAGCAGGATCGCCGCGACGGCCGCGGCCTGCCAGGCGCTGCGGCGCAGGCGTGCGCCGGAAATGACGGCGTCTGGCGGCAGCTGATCGAGTCGTGCCGCGGTGTCCGCGAGCAACGCCGTTCGAATCGCGGGACTGGCGTCCGTGTGGCCGTCGACGATTCCGGCGGCCGTGACGAGACGATCTTCGAGCGCAGGAATCCGCTCCTCCGCGAGTCGCGCCAGCACCACGCCTCGCGGGGCCAGCGGCCGGCGCCGCCACGCGAGCGCGCAGACAATCGCGGTGAGTGCCGCGACGGCGGCGACAAGCCAGGCCTCGCGCGCCAGCGACGCCCGCGCGCCAGCGAGCCAGATGGCAATCGCGACGGCCCAGATCGCGCCGAGGATCAACCCGACGCGCGCGCCGTATCGAAGCCACGCGAGCCGCCGCCAGCGCGCCGCAAGGCCGTCGAGAAACGCGCGAATTCGAATTTCAGTGCCTGGCATCTCGGTCTCGTGCGCCGGTCATGCGCGCCGTCCAATCAGCGACTCGGCCACCAGCGTCGCGGCGACCAGCAGCAACCCGTACCGCCAGAGCCCGTGCGACGACTCGTCGCGACGCGCGGTGCCGCCCGATTCGCGCTCGCTCCCACCATCCGCGCGCGGCACGCGGGCCACGAACTCGGCGGCAGTGAGGCGCGCCGGATCGAACTCCCGGAGGTCGGCGTTCACCGCGACACGCGCTTCCGGATGTCCGGCCGTCGCCGGCAACGTGACGACGCCAGGCCGGTCGGCGCCCTCCAGCGACGACTGTCCTGCGAGGAGGCCCTGCGGAGCGTGCGATGCGCCGCCGACCCAGGCGACGAGCTCGCCCATCAGCGGCACGAACGACGGCTGCAGCGCCAGGTCGTTCCACCGGTTCGCGACATCCGAGGCGAGCACCGCGACGCGTCCCTTGCCGTACGCGCCCACCACCAGCGCCGGCTCGCCGGAGTCGAAGCGCGCCAGCACCTCGCTCTTGTCCGTCCCGCGGAGCTCCGCGGCGCGGGTGAACCTCGCGTCCGCGAGCGCACCCGGCCGCTCGGCAAAGAGCGCCAGCGCCGGGTGGCGCGTGTCGGACGCCACGAGCGACGCTGCTCCAGACCCGGCCGCTCGAGGCCTGATGCGGGGCATCTCGTCGCCGAACCCGGCCGAGATGAGCTCGGGCGTCACGCCGGGCCCGGCCGCAAGCAGCAAGCCGCCGCCGTTGCGCACGTAGTCGGCGAGGCGCTCGACGCCGCGACGGTCGAGGCCGGACGTGCCCACGAGGACGACCGCGCCAGTGCCCGCGGCGAGGCCGTCGTTCTGCACGCGATCGCCAGTGCGCATGACGACGTTCACGGCGCGAGCGCCGTCGAGGGCCTGGAGCGCGCGCTGCACGTAGAGGCCGTCGCGGTCGGCGCTCGGCGACGTGATGATCACCACCGTCGCACGCGAAGGCTCGCCCCCCACGAGCCACCGTTCGTCATCGGCCCGCAGCCCGTTCGGATCGTCCACCAGCGCACGAACGGCCGCCCCGGCTGGAACGGCGAACGCGGCGGACGCCTGACCGGCTCCCGACGGATCGATCGTGGCCGTTGCCGTGGCTTTCACTTCCCCGTCGATCTCGAACCGGACCGGAACCTGGCGGGTCGCCGAACCGGCGCGCACCCGCGCGCTCATCTTCCCGGTCGCGTCGCGCTCGAGGGCCAGCACCGCGACGTCCGGCGGAAGCGCCCCGACGTCAGCGACGTCCACCGTCACGTCGGGACGCAGGGCCACGTCGGGCCCGTCAGTCCAGCCGACGGTCTGCAGATCCGTCACGACGACGATGTGCCCGCCGGGGCGGGCGACCAGCTCGGCGGCCTTCGCCAGACCCGCGCGGTAGGACGTCGAGCCAAACCCCGGCGCAAGATGCGCGGCCGCGGCGCGCGCGGCGCCATGGTCGCGCGTCGGCGCGACGAGGACGTCGGCCGCGCTCGAGAACTGCACCAGCGCGACGGCCTGGGATGCCGGCGCCCGATCGATGGCCGCGGCGGCCAGGTCGCGGAGTCGCGAGGCGCGCGCCGGATCGCTGAGGCTCCCGGAGACATCGGCGACAACCACGGTGACCGGCGGATCGAGCGGCGACGCGCCACGCAGATACGGCCGCGCGAACGCCACCGCCAGCACGATCAGCGCGGCGGCCCTCAACGCAAACAAGAGGATGTCGCGCAGGTGACGGCGCCTCGCCTGTTCGACGCGGGAGTGCTGCAGCAGCTGGACGGCGCTGAAGGGCTGCACGGGATCGGCGCGCTGCCTCAACAGGTGCAGCGCGATCGGAATCGCCACGGCCAGCGAGCCGAGCAGGAAGAGCGGGGCGAGCAGTCCGAGGCCAGCCATCGTCGGGTCAGGCCTTTCGGGCGCGAGCCGACAAATACGTGAGCAGCAGCTGATCGAGCGGCTTGCTCGTGTCGGCAATCTGATACTCGATGCCGGCACCGCCAAGCTCCTGGCGATAGCGGGCGACAAGCGCGTTCATCGTATCGAGATAGCCCTTCCGGATGTCGCCGGGGTTGGCGACGATCTCCGCATCCGTTTCAAGGTCACGGAACCGCACCGGGCGATCGAACGGGAACGTCAGCTCGTCGGCGTCGAGGACGTGGAAGACGAGCACGTCCGACCCGCGAACGCGGAGGCTTCGCAGGCCGCGGACGACGGTCGACGGATCATCGAGCAGATCGGAAATCATCACGACCAGGCCGCGGGCGCGCATCGCGTCGGCGACGCGTGAGAGGGGCCGGGACGAGTCGGTGCGCTCGCCCGGTGTGGCGGATTCGAGCGCGTGCAGGAGCGCACTCAAATGGCCCGGCCGCGTGCTGGGCGCGAGCATGGCGCGAATGTCGTGATCGAACGTCACGAGGCCGGCGGCGTCGCGCTGCTTCTGCATCAGGTAGGCGAGCGATGCGGCAAGCGTGCAGCCGGTACTGCAGCTTCGTGAGGCTGCCGGAGCCGTAGCCCATCGACCCGCTGACATCGAGCAGCAGATACCCCTTCAGGTTCGTGTCTTCCTCGTGCATGCGCACGACGAAGCGGTCGCTCCGCGCGAACACCTTCCAGTCGATCGTGGCGAGGTCGTCCCCGGGCAGGTACTGCCGGTACTCGGCGAACTCCGCCGAGAAGCCCTTGAGCGGGCTGCGATGCAGCCCCGAGAGAAAGCCCTCGACGATGGTCCGGGCACGCAGCTCGAGGCTCCCGAGCCGCGCGATGACGGCCGGGTCGAGAAAGCGCAGCTCTCCGGGGCGGCTGACGCGCATCGGTGGCCGATCAGGCGTCGAGGCCGCTGCGCGGCGCCGGCACCGCGTCGAGCAGGCGCGTGACGATCGCGTCGGCGTCGACGCGCTCGGACTCGGCGTAGAAGTTGGTGATGACGCGATGGCGCAGGATCGGAGGCGCCAGCGCGCGAATGTCGGCGACGGACACGTGGTAGCGGCCGTGCAGCAGGGCGCGCGCCTTGCCGCCGAGGATGAGCGCCTGCGAGGCGCGAAGGCCAGCGCCCCAGCGAACCCACGACTCGATGAAGTCCAGCTTGCCCGCGCGACCCGGTCGGCCGGGCCGGGTCGCACTGACGAGCCGCACCGCATACCGGGCGACGTCGTCGGCGACCGCGACCTGGCGCACCAGATTCTGGATCTCGAGGATCTCGTCGCCGTCCAGCGTGCGCGCCGGCGTCGGCGTCGCCGTGGACGTCGTCTGCGTGACGACCTTCACCTCGTCGTCTTCGTCGAGGTACGTCATCACGATGTTGAACATGAAGCGGTCGAGCTGCGCTTCCGGCAGCGGATACGTGCCTTCGAGCTCGATCGGGTTCTGCGTCGCGAGCACGAAGAAGGGACGGTCGAGCGCGTACGTGCGACCGGCGGCGGTGACGTGGTACTCCTGCATCGCTTCGAGGAGCGCCGCCTGCGTCTTCGGCGGCGTGCGGTTGATCTCGTCGGCGAGGATGATCTGCGCGAAGATCGGTCCCTTCACGAAGCGGAGCGCTCGAAGGCCGCTCGCCTCGTCCAGGATCTCGGTGCCGGTGATGTCGGCGGGCATCAGATCCGGCGTGAACTGAATCCGCTTGAACGACAGATCGAGGATCTCGGCGAGCGTCTTGATCAGCAGCGTCTTGGCCAGACCGGGGACGCCGGTGATCAGACAGTGCCCGCCGGTGAGGAGCGCGATCAGCACCTGCTCGACGGCTTCGTCCTGACCGACGATCACCTTGCCGAGCTCCGCCATGATTCGCGCGCGGGCGCCCGCGACCCGCTCCGCGATTCCGTTTGCGACGGCTTCCCCGCCTGACGACATACGATCTCCGGTTCTGGCAGGCCTGAAGGCCTGCGCTACAGTTCGCGCTGCGACGGTCGGCGCGGCTGAAGCCGCGCCCTACTGCAGTCTGCTGCCTACTGCCTGCTACTCAGTGCGTAAGCACATACACAATCTCGTTGATCGCCATCCGATACGACATGCGCGTGTATTTCAGATAGCCGGGATACTCCTCGGCATTCGACCATTCCCACCCGTCGCCCATGTCGGTGTTCCAGTTGATCAGCACCATCGGCCGGCCGCGGTCGTCGTAGATCGCGCGCAGGTGCTGGACGAAGCCGCCCTTCTCCCAGGTGCGGCCGTTCAGGAAGGATCCGAGCCCGGGAATCTGCGGGAACCCGTCGAGCTTGTAGAAGCACGAGAAGATCGGGTGCGTCCGCTCCACTTCGACGATCGGCCGATCCGGAAAGACGCGCTTCAACTGCGTCGCCAGGTTCTCCCATTCGAACGGGCCGTGAAAGTCGTCGAACGTCGCGGTGCCGCCGCGCAGCAGGAACTCGCGCATCATCGCGACGTTCGCCTCGGTGAACTCGAGGTTCCCGGGCTCCACGAAGTAGATCCACGGGTGCTTCCAGATCTCCGGATCCTCCAGCGCCATCACCACCGGATCGCCGACTTCGAGCGAGGTCGCGGTGCGCACGCGCCGGGTCAGGTTCTGGTCGGCTGCCGGGCCGTCGGTCGACCAGGGCTCGCCCCAGGTACCTGCATCCGGAACCGGCGGCCGGACGATGGAGTTCGCGTGATACTCGACGCGCACGAACCGCCACTGCAGCCCGGCCAGCCTCGGCTCGGCGACGGCCTTCACGCCGCCGACGACGAACGCCGACTCTGGCGCCTGCCCGCGCGCTCGCGCGACGACCAGCGCGATGGCGGTGGCCGCCATGAGGAACGCGATCAGCGGACGCCAGCGTCGCATCACCGGCTCCCGTCCACGATCTCGAGCAGCAGGTCCTGCGCCCGCGCGTAGGTCGGCGCGTCCTCGAGCGCCGCCATCACCTGCCGCTTCGCAAGCGTCGACTCGCCCACCGACAGATAGCTCTCCGCGAGATCGCAATGCGCCGCGGCGCGATCGGAAGGCCCGGCCGCCAGCGCCGCCCGGAACCATCGGGTCGCGTTCCTGCCGTCGCGGGCATCCAGCGCCTGGCGGCCCAGCACGGCCGACGCCGTCGCGTCGAACGGATCGAGCTCGGCGACTCTCGTCCACGCGGCCAGGGACTTCGAACGGTCGCCGGACGCGTCGAGCAGGTGCGCCAGTTGCCGCGCGGCTTCGACGTTCGCGCCGTCGTGCGCGACGATGCCCTCCAGGGCGTCGACCGCCTGGACGGTGTCGCCGCGGGCGAGCGCCAGCTTCACGATGCGCTCGCGCGGCCCCGCCTCGCCGCTGGCGACGGGCAGAATCGCCGCCGCGCGAGACCAGGCCGCATACGCGCCGGTCGCATCGCCAGACGCCGCGCGCGCGTCGCCGAGACGGAGCTGGAGGTCGAAGTAGTTCGGATACTCACGCCCCAGCGTCTCGAGCTCGGCGAGGGCCATCTTCGGCGCCAGCACCACATCGTCAGGCGCGGTCCTCGCGGCGATGATCGGATCGAAGCGCCCGTGCAGCCACGTGAGGAAGCCCGGCTCGACCGTCGCCAGCGTGCCGCCCATCGTCCGCTGCATGGCGGCGTCGGTGTCGGTGCCATCGGCGAACGCGCGGACGAGCGCCTCGAGGCTCGGTTGCCCGCGCAGCCCGACGAGGTACTCCACGAGGAGCGATGCCTCGTAGTACGCGGTCGAGACCGTGGCCGGATCCATGAAGCCGCGGTTCAGCGTCGGCAGCGGTATGACGGCGTCTCGCGAGACGAGCTCCGCGAAATCGAGCTCGGCGTTCCGGCCCCAGTCCGGACGTGCCAGCTGCTCTTCGTAGACCGAGATGCCCTCGGTCAACCAGCGCGGAATGCGGTTGGCCGACAGCTGCAGCGTGATCACGTGCGCGAGCTCGTGCCAGAGCGCCGCCTGCCATGCGAACGTCCCGGGCGGACGCGCACGCGGGGAGTCGAGCGTCACGACCCGCCCGAAGCAGGCGCCCAGGGCGCCGATCATCCCGGGGAGGCCGACGTTGCGCACGGCGAAGTCGTCGTGGCGCGGAAAGATCTCGATCAGGATCGGCCCACGCACCGTCGTGTGGTACTTCGCGGCGAGCGTCGTCAGGGCCTGATCGGCCAGCGGCATGGCATGCTCGCCAATCACCGGCGCCTCGTCCGGATGGAGCCGCAGCGTCACGAGCTCGGATTGCGAGGTCTGGAACGACTCGAGGTTGTCGAGCAGGCCCAGCAGGTTGTACGAGACGACGTCGTATGGATCCGCCTTGAACACCCGATCGAGCAAGGCTCTCGCGGACGCCTCGTCGCCCGTGCGCAGCAGATCCGTGCCGAGATCGGCGGCGGCTCGCACGTTGCCGGGCTCGATGGCGAGTGCCTTCCGATTCAGCGTCACGGCGCCGTCGAACCGGTAATGGCGCGCGGCCTGCGCGGCGACGACGCGATACACGTCACCGAAGTGCGGATTGATCGCAAGCACCTGGGCCACGGACGCGTCGAAATCGGCGGTGCGATCGTCGAGATACGCCAGCGCCGCCTGAAGCGAGAGCGCGTCGAGGCTGGACGGGTTCACCGCCAGCGCGCTCTTCACGGCACCAGCCGCTTCATCGCGACGGTCTTCGTCGAGCGCCAGGTCGGCGAGCGCCAGATGCGCAGGCAGGTAGTTGGGGTTGACCGTCAACGCGCGTGCGATCAAGTCGCGTGCGGCCTGGCCGTTGTCCTGTGCCAGCGCGCGGGCAAGGCCGACCAGCGCGCCGGGGTTGCGGCGCTCGCCGACCAGCGCCGCGCGATACGACTTCACGGCGTCGGGCAGGTTCTGCTTCTCGAGGAACAGATCGCCCCACGCCGTCTGCAGCTCGGGGTTGTCGCCGGCCAGCGCCGTCGCGTCGCGGAAGAGCGAGTTCGCCTGCTCGTACCGGCCCAGCAGCTGTGCCGCCCTGGCCGCGCGGCCGATGACCTCGCCCATGTCGCCGCGCCCGCCCGACACGATCACGGGCTCGAGATATCGCCGGCCTTCGGCCGTGTGGCCGAGGGTCAGGTGCAGCCGCCCCAGCTCGAAGGCTGCCTCGCTGCCCGGATGCTTCGCGGCCGCGGCCTCGAACGCGGTCAGGGCCGACGCGTAATCGCCCGTCGCTTCGGCCGCGCGGCCGCGCAGCAGCAAGACGTCGGGGTCGTTCGGCAGAGTGGCCGCCGCAGCCAGCGCGTCCTGGTAGCGTCCTTCGCGATAGGCGCGCAAGGCTTCGTAACGCGCGCGTGCCGGCGACGCCTGCTCGTCCTCGGATGGCGTCACGCGAAGCTGGGCCTTGACGGCGGGGGCAGCGCACAGCCCTAACGCCGCCGCGCTCGCAATAGCAGCAGACGACGAGATGAGGGCGCGGAGAATTCCGGCGCGTTTCCGCATGCAACTGTGTCTCGGGCGGAAACCCGGCACTGTGTCGGCAGTCCCATGGTGCCGAGGACGGCGAGCGCAGGCCTGTGAGGAACCGAACGAGGCCAGTATAACAGTGGGCCTTGGGAGTAAGACGGCGCAGGACGCGCCATGGTCGAGCGTGATTTCTCGTCGGCCGAGCTCTTGCCTATCGTCGGCCGAGCGCGCGGTCTTCGACCGCCATCCTCCGCCGCAGGATCCACACGAAGAGAAGTACCGACGCCAGTCCTGTGACGGGCGCCGAGAGGGCGAGGGCCACCGCCACCAGCTCGAGGATCACCGCGACGTAGTTGGGATGATTCACGAACCGGTAGGGACCAGCCGTGACGAGCGGCGCGTCTTTCGGCACCAGCACCTTGAACGTCCAGCGGTCGCGGAGCGTGGCCATCACCCAGAACTTCAGCAGCTTGGCGCCCCCGAGCAGGACGAGACCCGCCAGCAGCGCGTCGCGATTCAGCGCGTGGGTCGCGCCTTCGAGGCCCATCGCGACGAATGCGCCCGGGTAGGCCAGGCGCATCAGCCGGTACGGATCGTCAGGCGGCTCGACGGCGCCTCGCGCCCGCAGCGCGCGCTCGTTGAAGTACGACAGCTGCAGCTCGACCAGCATCAGCAGCAGCACGCCGATGACGACGATCAGGCTGGCAATGGGACCGGGAATCACTCAGGAGGTCGGCCGCTCGGGAGCGGGTTCGGACGCGTAGAAGTCCTGCAGGAAGCGCCCGGTGTAGTCGTCGAGCAGCTGATCCACACGCTTCGGATCCTCCGACTGCACGATCAGCCCGGCGTGGTGATCCTTGCTCACGCGGAACACGATCTCCGGATCCGTGTAGTTCGACGTGTCGGGCACCGGTTGCCGTGAAAGCGTCAGCGCCAGCCCGGCGCACGACTCGCGCACGGCCGGCAGGTGATACGGCTGATCCTCGCCCGCGATTTCGATCTTCGCCCACTCGCGCCACAGGTTGATGCCGGTGGCCGCCTCGACGACGTTGACGATGTAGGCGCCGCCGACGCGGGCGGAGGTCTCGAGGAAATACCAGCGCCCGTCCTCGGCGCTGCGGATGAACTCGCTGTGCGACACGCCGCGGACCATGCCGAGCGTCGTCAGCACCTCCCGGTTGAGCGCCGCGAGCGGCTTCCAGGCCGAGGCGCCCTTCGGCACCGTGCGCGTCGTGAAGATGCCGCCCTTGTGCGCCACCGTGAACGGCGGCTGCCCGTACTGATGCGCCGCGTGGAAGACCGGCTCACGTTCCCACACGATCGAGTCGACGTGGAAGACATCCCCGGCGACGAACCGCTCGATCAGGTAGAACGACCGTCGATCGCCGAGCGCGTCGATCGCGGCCCAGAGCTCGTCCTGCCGCTCGAGACGGTGGATCCCGATGGCCGCGGCGTTCGACCGCGGCTTCAGCATCCAGGGCGGCGGCACCCGTTCGGCGAACCGCCGGATCGCGTCGTCGTTCACCACGTGGACGAAATCGGGGACGAGGATGCCGTGGTTGCGCGCGCGGACGCGCATCGCCAGCTTGTCGCGGAAGTAGCGGGCGGTCGTCTCGCCCATGCCGGGCACGCGCAGGTGCTCGCGCAGCAGGGCCGCGGTCTCGACGTCGAAGTCGTCGAGCGCGACGATGCGGTCGAGCGCCCGCGAGCGCGCCAGATGGCTGACGCCTTTCAGCAGGTCCTCCCGCGCGATGTCGCGCGGGATGTAAAAGGTCTCGTCGATGGCCTCGCGCGGCCAGTCGGCATCCTTCAGGGTGTCGACCGTGAGCAGCAGGACGGTGCAGCCCTGACGCTTGCACTCGCGAATGAACTCCTGGCCCTTCTCGTACGTGGCCACGCACAGGATCGTCAGCGGTTCCTGGTCGGTCACTCCGCAGGGTCTCCTGTGGCGCGACGGCCGGACGCGGCCGCGCAACCAAAGTGCGAAGGATACATTACAATCGCGAGCTGTGCAGCGCGAATATCACCGGTGGTACACAGGTCGGCTCGGGCGCGACATGGGCGTCGTCGTGTACGGGCATTGGGGCACGCCGCTGCTGGCGTTTCCGACGAGCGGCGGCGACGAGTTCGAGCTCGAAGGCCAGGGCATGGTCGCCGCGCTCGGCGAGTTCATCGAAGGCGGACGCATCAAGCTCTTCACCGTCGGCTCGAACGGCGACCAGAGCTTCTACAACAAGGGCGCGCATCCGTATCATCGCAGCTGGATGCAGCGGCAGTGGGACGAGTACATCCGCCACGAAGTCATCCCGTTCATCCACACGCACTGCCACGGACTCGTGCCGATCGCGACGATGGGCGCCTCGCTTGGCGCGCTATCACGCCGCGAACACGCTGCTGAAGCATCCTGACGCCGTGCGCGCGTGTTTCGCGATGTCCGGCGTCTACGACATGCGACGGTTCATGGACGGGTTCTACGACGAGAACTTCTATTACAACAACCCGATCGACTACGTCGGCGGGATGACCGACCCCGGGCTCATCGCGAGCGTCAGCAGCGCGAACCTGCACATCGCCACGGGCACGGGCCCGTGGGAGCACCCGGCGCACTCCTACGATCTGTCGCGGGCACTGTCGTTCAAGGGGATCCGGCACTCCCTCGACGACTGGGGCCCGCTCGGCGGGCACGACTGGCCGTACTGGAAACACATGATGCGGGAATATCTGAAAGGCTGACGTTCCTCGCGGACGTCAGACCTTCGGACTACAGGCTTACCTGGAGACCACCTGTAGCGCAGACCTTCAGGTCTGCCGTGAAAGCCGACGGACCGTGACGTCGGCAGGTCTGAAGGCCTGCGCTACAGTCGACCGACATGATCGGCACGTCGGATCACCCCGCGCGAGTGCCGTCCGGCACCGGGCCCTCGGGCACGGCCAGCACCGGCGACTGCCGATCGGCGTAGCCGATGTCGAAGAGCATGCCCTCCGAGACGACGCCTGCCATTTGCCTGGGCTCGAGGTTGACGACGAACAGCGCCTGGCGGCCGATGAGCACCGAGAGATCCGGGCGCTCCTGTCTCAACCCCGCGAGGATCGTGCGCGTGTGGTCGCCGAAGCCGACCGTGAGCTTCACGAGCTTGCGCGAGCCAGGGACGTCGTCGATCGCCTGAATCGTCCCGACGCGCACGTCAATCGACTCGAGCACGGCATGCGATACGGGCGGCTTGACGGCGGCTGGCGCGAACTCGGGCACGACTACCTCACTGCAGCGACACTCCCGAGCCCTCCGCCACCAGCGGAAGCCGAGTCTCGTCGACGTCGATCGAGCGGCCGAGCGCCTCGGCGCGTCGGCGAATCTGCCGATACAGGTGGAACCGCAGCGGGCCGTGGAACAGGTAACTCGACGTCAGGTTGAGCCAGTACTCGCCGCGGGGATCGCCAATCGTCTCGCTCAACGCGTGGACACGCTCTTCGTACCACTCGTCGGTCACTGCGCCGCGCTCGCGCCGTTTCTTGAGGTTCGTCAGCTGGCGGGGGCGGTTGACGATCTCCGGATGGTGGTTGACGCCGAGCATGCGCGGCATGACGCCGCCTGAGGCGCGCGCCACCTCGAGCCCCGTCAGCGCCTCGCGTCTCCGGGCCGTCGTGCCCCTGCGCCTCGTGCGAGAGCGCGATGAGCCCTGCGGCAATCGGGCCGTGCGGGATGAGATCGTAAAGACGGCTGTCGAGAACCCTGAAGTGCCGGCGATCCGGCAGCTCGCGCGAGAGCCGGCCGAACCACGGATGGACCCTCGCCTCCTCGGTCAGCACGTTCTCGACGACGCCTGAGCTCTTGCCGCCCTTCTCGGGCCCGCGGAGCACGGCATCGGCGACACCCAGCCATCGGCAGACGACGCCAAACGTGTGGCACACGGCAAACATCGCCGCCTCATCGTCCGCGCGAATCGCGTCGAAGAGCTCGAAGAGCCGCGGCTCCCACGCCGGATCCTCCTTGATGCCCTGCGAGCCCTCGGCGACGCCGTCGTTCAGGCGCGGATCGAGGTGGCCCGGCCCGCCGGTGCCGACGTACAGCGCGTGCCGCGCGCCGGGCGCCTCGGGAATCCGAAGTCCGCGGCGCACGTCGTAGGACGTCACGCGCACGCGCATGCCGGCCGCGCGCAGGGCCGGCGTCAGGTCGCAGACGATGTTCTGGATCCCGTAGACGATGGCGTCGTGCCCGAGATTCGGCCAGCCGTGGTGCATGTCGAGCAGGGCGACATCCACGGTGTCGTCCGGAGATGGCCGGCAGAACGCTGTCGCGCTCGACGCGGGCAAAGATGCCCGTCGGATCAGGCCCGGCTGTGAGGCACGACGTCACGCAGGCGTCCTGTCCGTGGGCGGCCCGGTGGCGGCAGTCGAACGGCATCGCTAGCGCGCCTTCACCACGAGCGACGGCACCTGGCCCCCGCCCGACGTGACGTTGGCCAGCCCGGTGGCGCTCAGACGCGTCAGAAAGCCCGCCAGCTTGCCGCGGAAGAGGTACGGCGCGCAGTCGACGAGCATGTCGCCGATCTTCGCGCCCTGTCCGGGCTCGAACTTCGGGAACAGCTCGCGGCGGACGTGAATTTTTTCCTGCACGACCCACGCGCCCAGCGCGGCGCCGAGCGCCTTGTCCAGCGCGCGGTCCCACTCTGCCTCGGAGCATTCCCAGCCGAGCGTGACGCCGATGCCGCCGTACTCGTCGTTCGGCTTCATCACCAGCGTCTCGCGGTTCGCGCGGATATGCGGCACGAGGTCGATGTCCGCCTCGCCACGGTGCGTCGTCCCCTCGGCGACGAGCCGCGTCCACGGCACGTGCGTCCGCGCCACGCGGAGATCGGCGGCGTCGAACAGACCCGCAAACCGGTCGTCGGTCAGGACGGAAAAGAACGCCTTCTTGTGCGGGATCTTGCAGCGAAACGTGTTGGCCACGCAGACGGCGCGAGCGGCGTACGCGTCGGTCAGCGCCTTGCAGTCGTCCGGACGGGACAGGATGTCGTTGATCAGCACGCGCCGGTAGACGAGGTCGATCTTCGTCCCCTCGTGCGAGAGCGCGTCACCGCTGAACTCGAGCTCGCGAGGGTCGCAGACGATCGTCGGCACGCCGAGCGACCTGAAGTGCGCCTGCAGCATCTCGAACTCGGGCCACGTCGGCACTTCGCGAAAGTCCACGATCGCGATCGTCGGCGGCGCCGCGGTGCCGCCGAAGTCCTTGTAGCTCGCCAGGAGCGCATCGAGCATCGGCGACATGAGCGAGAACGGCCGCGCGTCGAAGCGCTCGCGGAAGCGCGTCAGGATCTCGAGACGCTCGAACTGGGCCGCCAGCGTGTCGGTGTAGCCGAGCCCCGCGGGCGACTCGGCGTTGTATTCGGCGAACTGGAGCGAGTCGGGCAGGATGAAGGAGTCGAGCCGCGATGCCGTGCTGGCGCGCGTGTAGCCCGGGTCGATCGACACCAGCGACTTCTCGTCCTCGGTCAGCGCGACGGCGTCGTCCACGTCCGGGCGCTCGAGACCGGCGTGCGCGACGATCTCGCCCATCCGGGCGATGGTCTCGCTCACCCGCCGGACCAGCGCGACCTGGTCGTCGTCCACGAAGAACGGCCGCAGGAACGGACAGTGAATGCGGTGGCCGAAAAACAGATGCGCCGCCCGCAAGTCGGCGGTGAACTGTTCGGCAAACTGCGGGGTCAGCTCGACGTCGGGCCTCAACAGGCCGTGCCAGCAGTCGATGGCGTCGGTTACGGTGGACACGCGGAACGGTTCTCCGGAAGAAAGGGGCGCTAGGCGCGGGGCGCTGGCTGGCCGATGACGCCGGCGCTGGCACCGAGTCCGGTCATCTGCTCCCACCGCGGCCACGGATTCGTCAGCGCTCCGGACACGGCGCGGTCGACGACGAGCGCCGACATCTTGTCGAGCACCAGATCGAAATAGTGCTGCGTGATGCGGTCGCGCTCGAAGTCTGGCGCCGGGTTCAGGAAGTCGATCGCGTACGGCACGCCGTCCTTGACCGCGAACTCGATCGTGTTCATCTCGTAGCCGAGCGCCTCGTTGATCGTCTGCGCGTCCTTGACGATCCGGTCGCCGACGCTCCGGCGTCAGGTACTTGTGATCGACGATGTAGCGCCGCTCGCGCGGGTCGTAGTGCACCGGCGTGATGTCGGTCTTGCCGAACGTGAAGCAGCGCACGTACTGCTCGAAGTCGATGAACTCCTGCAGCGTCATGCAGTACGGCGCGGTGCGATCGTAGGCCGCGAGCAGCTCGTCGCGGTCGTGGACCTTGTAGACGTGCTTCCAGCCGCCACCCGAGTACGGCTTGAGAATCGCCGGCCGGCCGACGTAGTCGAGCAGGCCGTCCCAGTCGACTGGATACTCGAGGTTCTGCAGCGACTCGGCCGTCAGATCGATGTCAGGCGGATAGGCCTTCTGCGGCAGGACGACCGTCTTCGGAATCGCGACGCCAAGCTTGCTGGCGACGGCGTAGTTGAAGAACTTGTCGTCGGCCGTCCACCAGAACGGGTTGTTGATGACGTACGTGCCGCTGAGCACCGCGTGCTTCAGGAACGCACGGTAGTACTCGACCTCGTGCGAGATGCGATCGACGATGACGCGATAGCGCGCCGGCTCGCCCATCTTCGTGCCGCCGAGCGACACCATCTCCGCCGTCACGCCCGCCTTCTTGCCGCGTTCGTTCACGGCACGGATGAACGCAGGCGGAAACGAGAACTCGCGCCCGCACAGCAACCCGACCACCATTGGCGTGCCCTGTTTCTTTGCCATGCCTCCGCCTTCGCCCTTCGGGCTACGGCGAGACTGGCTTCGCCAGTCCACATCCGCAACCGGCAATCCGCAGTTGCAGGGCTGAAGCCCTGCCCCACGTCAATCGTCAATCCGCTCCGCCCGACAACCGTCACCTCATCGCGGCCGCGTTTCGCGCACGACGTGCGCGACGACGGCCTTCAGGTCGTTCGTCTCCCGATACACGCGCAGCTGGCGATCGGCGCTCGTGCCTTCGGACAGGATCGTATGCACGTACTGCAGGTGCTCGCGGCTGCCGAGCTCGTCCACCACGTCGTCCACGAACTCCAACAGCTCGAGCGCGAGGTCTCGCATCGGCACTTCCGCCTTCTTGCCGAAGTCGATCAGCCGCCCGTCAAGTCCCCAGCGCGCGGCGCGCCACTTGTTTTCCTCGATGAGCGCGCGGCGGTACAGCCTGAACCCCATGTTCTTGGTGTAAAGCTTGTGAAGCTTCACCACGATGGCCTGCACGAGCGCCGCGATGGCGATCGTCTCTTCCACGCGCGTCGGGACATCGCACACGCGGAACTCGAGCGTGCCGAACGTCGGGTGCGGTCGGATGTCCCACCAGATCTTCTTCCCGTCGTCGATGCAGTGCAGGTCGACGAGCAGGTTCACGTAGTTCTGGTACTCGCTCCACGAGCCGAAGTGATCGGGCACGCCGGTGCGAGGGAAGCGCCGGAAGATGGTGGTGCGGTACGACTTCAGGCCGGTGTCGCGACCGTGCCAGAAGGGCGAGCTGGTCGAGAGCGCGAGCAGGTGCGGCAGGAAGTACCGGGCCGCGTTCATGATGTCGATCGCGGTCGTGCGGTCCGGCACCGCGACGTGCACGTGCATGCCGAAGATCAGGAGCGATCGCGCCAGCTGCTGCAGCTCCTCGACGATGTTCTCGTAGCGCTCGCCTGGCGAGATGACCTGGTCGATCCAGCTCGAGAACGGATGCGTGCCCGCCGCCGCGATCGCCAGCCCCGCGCGATCCGCCGCCGCGCACAGCTCGGTGCGAATCTTCCGCATCTCGTGCTGCAGCTGGTTCACGTCCTCGCAGATGTTCGTCCCGAGCTCGACGATCGACTGGTGCATCTCGCGCTTCATCTGATCGCCCAGCGAGGGCGATCCGGCCGCGAGCAGCTCCGAGACGTGCGAGCGCAGTTCCCAGGTCGTCGGGTCGACGATCTGGAACTCCTCCTCGACGCCGATCGTGAACCGGTGAGGCATACAGGAGCAATGATACTGTGGAGGCTCTCCTGCATGTATGACCAGGGCGCCGGCGCGGAGCTGACCGGCAACGTCGTCGGCAACATCCGCCGGTTGGAGGGCGTGGAAAGCCC
The DNA here is from genome assembly GCA_963787035.1 of Vicinamibacteria bacterium. GTDB lineage: Bacteria > Acidobacteriota > Vicinamibacteria > Vicinamibacterales > JAENWD01 > JAENWD01. The sequence goes on along the minus strand of CAWBBN010000023.1, from coordinate 78,604 downwards.
CCAGCTGGGCAACCAGCGCGACGTCTTCGTCTATCTTCCGCCCTCCTACGCGGCCAGCGCGCGGCACTACCCCGTGCTCTACATGCACGACGGCCAGAATTTGTTCGACCACTCCATCTCCTTCGCCGGCGAATGGCACGTGGACGAGACGATGGAGCGGATCGGCCCGGAGGGCATCGAGGCGATTGTCGTGGGCGTGCCCAACATGGGGATGGACCGGACGCGCGAGTACGGGCCGTTCCAGGACGACCGCGTGGGCGGCGGCCGCGGCGATGCGTACCTGGCGTTCCTCGTCGACACGCTGCGGCCCATGGTCAACACGTACTTCCGGACGCGGCGCGAGGCCGAGCACACCGGGATCATGGGCTCGTCGATGGGCGGCTTGATCAGCCTTTACGCATTCCTCCGCCGGCCGGACATCTTCGGCTTCGCCGGCGTGATGAGTCCGTCGCTCTGGTTCGGGCGCGGCGCCATCTACGGTGTCGCCGCCAACGTCGGACGGTGGCCGGGCCGGCTGTATCTCGACACCGGCACCGGCGAAGGCCGAAACCAGGTGCGTCAGACGCGAGAGATGGCGCGGATCCTCCGTCGGCAGGCGACGCGTCCCCGGCTGCAGCTCAGGTATGTGGAAGCGCGCGGCGCCGGGCACAACGAAGCCGCATGGTCTGCCCGCTTCGAGCGCGCCATCAGGTGGCTGCTGCCGAAGCGAGTGGACCTGAACTGGTGAGGCCGACGTCGCCGGCGTACGCGATCAGCTGCTCGAAGATCGCCGGCGCAACCCTGGCCATCGCGGACGCGCCGACAACGGTGACTGGCCGCGCGACGACCGCGCGCAGCAGGCGATTGATTCGCAGCTTCGTCGAGAGCTCGCGGGCGCGTTCGAGTGCGAGCTCGCGATGGGCCTCGGCCATCCCCTCCAGCGCACGTTGAGCGGCTGATCGCGGCAAGCTCGGCGCCGCGCATCGCAATCCGCATCCCGTCGCCAGTGATGGGATCGACGAACCCCGCCGCGTCGCCCGCGAGAAGCAGCCCCGGGACGCCGGCGGCGTCCGCGTCAACGGCCAGGGGACCCAGCGCGCGGACCTCGCTCACACGCCGCGCGCGCCGGAAGCGCTCGCGGAGCGCCGGATCCGCCGTGAGCGCGGCCTCGATCGCCACGGCCGGCGCGCGCATCGCGGCTCGTGCGCGCGCCTCGGGCACGACGAGGCAGACGTTCGCCAACCCGTTCGGCACGGGAGCCACGCCGAGATAGCGTCCCGATCGGACGTGCATTTCGCCACGGCGTGTGAGGTCGTCGACGCCTTCGTAGTACGCGCCGAGCGCCCAGCGACGCGGATGCCTCGGCGAACGAATCAATCCGAGCGCCACTCCCAGGGTCGATCGGCGTCCGTCCGCGGCGATGACCACTCGCGCCCGCCGCTCGATCGCCCGACCCGAACGCGACGCGATCGCGACTCCGGTGACGCGTGGACGGCGCGCATCCCCGTCTGTCAGCGGCCCGGTCACGCGGACGCCAAGCTCGATCGCCGCGCCGGCTCGCTCGGCAGCCGAGACCAGCATCACGTCGAGATCGGAGCGTGTCAGACTCCGGCCCAGGAGCCCTCGCGGATAGGTGCCCGCGACACCGATGCCGCCCGGTCCGGTGAGCCACATGCCCTCCATCGGCAGGCCGCGCGCCTCGACGGCCTCCGCCAGACCGTGGCGCGCGAGCAGCGCCATCGCGCCGGGGTTGAGTGAATCGCCGCAGAGCTTGTCGCGAGGAAAGGTCGCGCGATCGATCAGGCGCACACGGACGCCGGCGCGAGCGAGCACGAGCGCAGCAATCGCGCCCGCCGGACCCGCCGCCGACCACGAGTACATCCGCGTCCACGGGCGCTCCGTCAGTTCGGCACGGCGCCGAGCACGATGGCGCTGTTCTTCGAGCCGAAGCCGAGGCAGTTGCAGAGCGCGGCGGCCGGCGTCGCGGCGCGGCCGACCTGCGGCAGGAAGTCCATGTCGCAGGCCGGATCCTGGTCGGTGAGGTTCGCCGTGGGCGGCAGGAACCCGCGCGACAGCGCCAGGGCGGTCGTCACGATGCCGGCAGCGCCGCTGGCGCCCTGCGGATGGCCGATCATCGACTTGGTCGACGAGCCCGGCAGCGTGTCGGCGCGCTTGCCGAAGGCGGTGCGCGTGCAGCGGGACTCGATGGCGTCGTTCAGCTGCGTGGACGTGCCGTGATAGTTCACGTAGTCGATCTCTTCCACGGCGCGCCCCGACCGCTCGACGGCGCCGCGAATGGCCGCGACGATTTCGGTGCCGTCCGGGTCCATCTGCACGCGGTGGTAGGCGTCGCACGTCGAGTGGTAGCCCTCGACCGTCGCGTAGACCTGCGCGCCGCGGGCACGGGCGCGATCCTCGCGCTCCACCACATACATCCAGGCGCCTTCGCCGAGGACAAACCCGTCGCGTCCCCTGTCGAAGGGCCGCGACGCTTCCGATGGCCGGTCGTTGTAGCGCGTCGAGACGGCGCGCATCCTCGAGAAGCCGAAGATCATGCCCGGCGTGACGCAGCCGTCGGCGCCACCGGACAGCAGCACGTCGGCTTCGCCAGAGCGAATCAGCCGCGCGGCGTAGCCGAGTGCGTCGGTGGAGCTCGTACATCCCGTCGACAGCACGTGGCTCATGCCACGCAGCCCGAGTGAGATCGACACCTCGCTCGACAGCATGCCGACGATGCCGATGGCGATCGCGTAGGGCGTGACATGGCGTCCGCCGTTGGTGAAAAAGTCGCGATACTGCGCTTCGCCGACGTCGATCCCGCCGCCGCCGCTGCCGATGATCACGCCCGCGCCGGGCTCGCCGACACGAAGACCGGCGTCCTTCCAGGCTTCACGGGCCGCAATCACGCCGAGGAGCGCCGCCCGCGAGTACCTCCGCGGATCTGCCCGCGAGTCGTGATCGTGCGTCGTCGTCGCCGTCCACGCGCGGCGCGCACGCGAAGGAGACCGCCGGCACCGGCGCCGCGACCTGGCAGGGGAAGCGTGGAGACGTCGAACTCGGTGACGGCGCGCGTGCCGCTGATGCCGCGGCTGACGTGGTGCCAGAAGCACTCGCGTCCCACCCCGAACGTCGAGACGACACCGATGCCGGAGATCACGACGCGAGGCGACGCCATGCGGTCACTATAATACCGGCCACATGGACGACCTTCCCCGAACGAGCCCGGCCGCCGTCGCCGTGGCGTGGACGGGGTTGGCCGTCTTCATGGTCTCGCTCAACGGGGGCTTCGTCGCGTTCCTCTGGCGGATGGGCGCAGAGCGACAGTCCGGCCGACCGCGCGCTTACGAACGCCGTAATCAACGCGCTGCTATTTACGATCTTCGCGCTGCACCACAGCCTGCTCGCGCGCACCGGCGCCAAGCACGGCGTGCGCTCGCTGGTCGGCGCGCGCCTCGAGCGGTCCGCCTATGTCTGGGTGGCGAGCCTGATCTACATCGCGGTGTGGTGGCTCTGGCGCGACCTGCCCGGCCACGCTCTACCGCCACACGGGCGCGCTGGCGGCCGTGCACTGGGCGATCGTCGCGGCTGGGCTTCGGATCACTCTGGCAGCGGCGCGGCTGATTGACCCGCTCGACCTGGCAGGCGTCCGTCAGGCGTCACGCACGACTCAGGCGTCGCCGCTCGAAGTCTCGGGGCCCTACCACCTCGTCCGGCACCCGATCTATCTCGGCTGGCTGCTGATTGTGTTCGGCGCGCCCGACATGACCTGGACGCGCGTCGAGTTCGCGCTCATCAGCTCGGCCTATCTGGTGCTGGCGGTCCCCTTCGAAGAGCGATCGCTCGTGGCCACGTTCGGCGAGTCGTATCGCGCCTACCAGCGCAGCGTGCGCTGGCGGATCGTGCCTGGCGTCTGGTGAAATCGCTGCCGCGCATGCGGGGGCCGGACGCCCCGACGCATGTCGCGTCGATCAGCGCGCGGGCGTGATGACGAGGTTGCGGAACTCGATCGCGCCGTGATCGCCCTGCAACATGACGGGGCCAGGTGAGCCCTCGTCGCTGTCGAGCGCGCCGCCGGTGATGCCGGGAATCTCGCGCTCGGCAGATCACGCGGGTGCCGTTCATCTCGACGGACACGATGCGGCCGACGAGCGTGACGTCGAAGGCCTGCCACTCGCCCGGCTGCCTGCGCGTGTCCCAGGTCGGCGCGAGGAAGCCGTAGATCCCGCCCATGTGGTCGAGCGGAGGCTCGGCAGCGTCGCTGTCCTCGATCTGCACTTCGTACCTGCCGCGCAGGTAGAAGCCGCTGTTGCTCCCCTTCGGCAGCCGGAACTCGACGTGCGCCTTGAAGTCGGTGAACGTGGCCGTCGAGACGATGTTGTCGGCCTTCCCGACGCTCTTGAGCACGCCGTCCGACACGGACCAGCCGCGGTTCGGCTCGCGCCAGCCGGCAAGGCTCGAGGCCGGCGATCAAGGACTGCGGATCGCCCCAGGTCGGCGTCCCTGTTCGCGCAAGCGTTGGCGCGCGCTTGCCGGCAAAGCTGATCCGCTCACCCGATGGCGACGTCGTCCAGCCGTCGAGCGTCCCGGCCGTCAGCGTCGCGTGGTACGTCTCGTCGTCGCTTCGCTTGTCCCATTGCGGCGGGATCGAGAAGCTCATCGTGCCGTTCGCAAAGTCGATGCGCGAGACGGGCCGTGCGCTTCCGCCGCGGCCGACAAACTGGCCGACCAGATGCGTGTCACCCGAGGTCCAGACCTCGAGCCATGACGGGTAGTCACCGCCCTTGCCGTGGACCGTCAGAATCCCAGCGTCCGACGAGCTCGGGCGGCTGCGGCTCCTGCGCCTCGAGCGACCAGCCCTGCGCGGCCAGCATGCCGACGAGAGCGACCGGAGCAAGCAGACAGGCGCGTGTCGACATGGGGACCTCCCTACGCCTCCACGATGCCGAGCGGCGGCGTCGTCTTCCACTTCCCCCGCGTGAAATCGGGGATGTCCTGAGGGCGGCTGCGGTCGGCCACGGAGCGATCCGTCAGCTCGCACACCACGCTCCAGGCCGCGGCGTCGTAGACGTTCTGATCGGTCGGCAGGCCTGCGCGCAGGCATGAGATGAACCGGAAGTCCTCGAGGAAGTCCATGCCGCCGTGTCCGCGCGTGGCCTGCTTGACCTTGTCGGATTTCCAGAGCGGGTGCTCGAACTCCTCGTAGAACTTGTCGAGCGGGTCCCACTGATCTTCCTTCTCGGCGCGGCCTTCGACGTAGATCCGATCGGGCCAGCCCTGAATCAGACCCTTCGTGCCCTGCACCGTGTTCAGGCGGCTGTAAGGGCGCGGACTGTCGGTGTTGTGCGCCAGGTAGATCGTCTGTCCCTTGACGGTCCGGATCAGCGTCACGTTGACGTCGCCGAGCTTGTAGATTTCCTTCCGCCGCGGATCGTCGGCGGACAGGTGCTCCTGCGCGTAGAGCGTGAGGCCGCGCTGCGGGCTGCTCATCGACACCAGATACTCGAACTGGTTGCCGCGGTTGATGTCGAAGCACTGCGCGATCGGCCCGAGCCCGTGCGTCGGGTACCAGTTGCCGTTGTGCTCGGTCGCATGCGCGCGACGCCAGAGCCCTTCGCCCTCCGTCGAGAACTTGATCGATCGCAGGTCGTGCAGGTACCCGCACTCCGCGTGGAGGAGCTCGCCGAGGATGCCCTTCCGGACGAGCATGAACGCCAGCATCTCGCGCCGGTCGTAGCAGCAGTTCTCCATCATCACGCAGTGCTTGCGGTACTTCTCCGCGGCTTCGACGAGCGCCCAGCAGTCGTCCACGCGATAGGCCGCCGGCACTTCGGTGGCGCCGTGCTTTCCCGTCTTGAGCGCCTCGAGCATCACGGGCACGTGCCATTCCCATGGAGTCGCCGTGAACACGAGATCCAGCGACTCCTCTCCGCACATCCGTTCGAAGTCGCGCACCCCTTTCGTGTACAGGGTCGGCGACTTCTGTCCGGCGGCCACCACCTTCTGGCGTCCCCGCTCGGCGTGCGACGGATTGATGTCGCAGATCGCGACGACGTCGACGCCGTCCAGCGCGAGGTAGTTCTCCAGATGGACGGTGCCCATGCCGCCGACGCCGACGAAACCGACGCGGACCCGGTCGAGCGGCGGCGCCGAGAACAGCAGCGTGTCGGGCGCGAGCCCGGTTGTCGGCGCGAGGCTGAAGCCCGGCGTCCGTGGCCGGACGGTCGAAGGGCCGCGGCGCCAAGCGTGGCGGCGGTCCCCTTCAGGAAGTCCCGGCGTGACGTGTCGTCGCTCACCGGTTGAACCTCGAGTCGTCGTCCGGGTCGTCGTTGGCTGGACGACTCGGGCCGCCGCCACTATCGCCCGGCTGCAGGAAGACCAGCGACTGATGAGACGGCACTTCGAAGCGCGTACGACACGTCGCGCAGTTCACGACGTCGTCGATTCGGATCATGTAGTCGCGCAGCTTCGCGTAGAGCGCGCGGTCGCGCTCGTCGGCGCCCGAAGGAATGCGATCCTTCTTGATCCGCCGGACCCAGCGCAGCTGGTAGTCGTTCCGCCGCTTGCAGCGCGGGCATGTCAGCGGCGTCGGGCGCGTTTCCTGCTTCTCGGTGAAGAAGTCCCGTTCGTTCAAAGACATCGTCGAAGGATACTATCCTAACCATCATGGCCGACGCGTCGACTCCAGCCATTCCCTCATCGCTTCCCGTGCTGCCGCTCCGGAACATGGTGGCGTTCCCGATGAGCGTGACGCCGATGGCGGTCAACCGGCCGATGTCGATTGACGCCGTGAACCGCGCCCTGACGGGCGATCGGCTGCTCTTCCTGTCGCTGCAGGTCAGCGATTCGGAAGCGCCTGGCCCCAAGGACCTCAAGCAGATGGGCACCGTCGGCGTCATCCGACAGATGGCGCGCGGCGCACACGGCCTGCAAATCGTCGTCGAGGGCCTCGAGCGGGTGTACGCCGAGACGATCAGCCTCACCGAGCAGACGATGACGGCGAACATCCGCCGGGCGCCGGAAGAGGTGGTCAAGTCCGTCGAGGTGGACGCCTATATGCGGCGCCTCCGCGAGCAGGTCGACCGCGCGCTGTCGCTGGCCACGGGCATCTCGCAGGAGCTGAGGCCCGTCATCGAGAACATCGACGACCCGCTGCGGCTGGCGTACCTGATCGCCAGCCTGCTCGACATGCCGGCCATCGAGAAGCAGGCCGTGCTCGAGGTCAACACCCTCGTCGCCAAGCTCGAGATGGTCTCGGCTGCGCTCGCGCGCGAAATCACGCTCCTCGAGGTGAAGGGGCGCATCGAGTCGCAGGCGCAGCAGGAGATGACGGACGCGCAGCGGCAGTACTACCTGCGGCAGCAGCTCAAGGCGATCCAGGACGAGCTCGGCGAGGGCGAGGCCGACGAGATCAAGCTGCTGCGCGAAAAGGTCGCCGCGCGTCATCTGCCCGAGGACATCGACAAGGTCGCGACACGCGAGCTGGACCGGCTGGCCCGCATCAGCAGCGCGTCGCCCGACTACCAGATGACGCGCACGTACCTCGACTGGCTGCTCGAGGTGCCCTGGGGCACGACGACCGAAGATCGCCTCGATCCCGTCGAGGCGCGCCGGGTTCTCGACGAGGACCACTACGACCTCGACAAGATCAAGGAGCGCATCGTCGAGTACCTGGCCGTCAGGAAGTTGAAGGGCGACATGAAGGGGCCGATCCTCTGTTTCGTCGGCCCCCCAGGTGTCGGCAAGACCTCGCTCGGCCAGTCGATCGCGCGCGCGATGAACCGCAAGTTCGTGCGGATTTCGCTCGGCGGCGTCCGCGACGAAGCGGAAGTGCGCGGGCATCGACGGACCTACATCGGCGCGCTGCCCGGACGCATCGTGCAGGCGATGAAACAGGCCGGCTCCATGAACCCGGTGTTCATGCTCGACGAGATGGACAAGCTGGCCACCGGCTTTCAAGGCGACCCGGCGGCGGCGCTGCTCGAGGTGCTCGACCCGGCGCAGAACCACACCTTCCGCGATCACTATCTCGAAGTGCCGCTCGACCTCTCGCACGTGCTGTTCATCGCCACGGCGAACCAGCTGGGGACGCTGCATCCGGCGCTGCTCGATCGCATGGAGATCCTGACGCTGGCCGGATACACCGAAGAGGAGAAGAAGAACATCGCGCGCAGCTTCCTGATTCCGCGGCAACTGAGCGAACACGGCCTGGCAGCCGACGCCATCTCGTTCACGGATGCGGCGCTCTCGACCATCGTGTCGAAGTACACGCGCGAGGCCGGCGTCCGAAGCCTCGAGCGTCAGATTGGCGCGGTCGCCCGCAAAATCGCGGCGCGCATCGTCAGCCGCCCCGCCAGCGAGTCGACGACGACGCCAGCGCCGGTGGCGGTGGACGACCCGAACGTGTCGGAGTACCTCGGCCGCCCCCGCTTCGAGCGCGACACCGTCTTCCGCACCTCCCGTCCAGGCGTGGCCACCGGCGTCGCATGGACGGAGGCCGGCGGCGACGTCCTCTTCATCGAAGCCTCGCTGCTGCCGCGCGGCAGCCAGAACATCATCCTGACCGGACAGCTTGGCGACGTGATGCAGGAATCCGCGCGCGCAGCGGTGAGCCATATCCGCGCGCACGCCACCGAGCTCGGCATCCCGGAAGACTTCCTCGAGCATCGCGACCTGCACATCCACGTGCCGGCCGGCGCGATTCCCAAGGACGGCCCGTCAGCGGGCGTCACGATGGCGACCGCCATCTTGTCGGCGGCACGCAATCAGGCCACTCGCGAAGACGTCGCGATGACGGGAGAGATCACGCTCTCGGGGCTCGTGCTGCCGGTCGGCGGCATCCGCGAGAAGGCGCTGGCCGCGCGGCGCCATGGCATTCACACCTTCATCCTGCCTGCGCTGAACGCCCCCGATCTCGAGGACATCCCCGAGGACCTGCGTCGCGACATGAAATTCATCCCCGCGGAGACGCTGGACGACGTGCTGCGCGCGGCGTTCTGAGGCAGGCGTGGCGACGATTGCGTGGTACGTGTCGGGGCACGGCTTCGGCCATGCGTCGCGCGACATCGAGGTCCTGAACGAGCTGGGCCGCCAGCGTCCCGACATCGCCGTGACGATCCGGACGCCGGCGCCGCGATGGATCTTCGACCTGACGCTGACGCGGCCGGTCGACTGGCGGCCGAGAGAGTCCGACACCGGCGTCGTGCAGCTCGACAGCCTGCGGCTCGACGCGGCGGAGACGATCCACAGGGCGGAAGCCTTTCACGCGACGCTCGACGAAGAGGCCGAGAGCGAGGCGGCGTGGCTTCGCGAGGAAGGCGCCACGCTCGTCGTCGGTGACATCCCGCCGCTGGCGTTCGCGGCGGCGGCGCGCGCCGGCATCCCGTCGGTGGCGCTGGGCAACTTCACCTGGGACTGGATCTACGAGGGCTATCGCGAGCATCTGTCTCCCGCGGCGGCCCTCGTGCCGACGATTCGACAGGCGTATTCCCACGCGGCGCTCGCGCTCCGGCTGCCGATGGCCGGCGGCTTCGACATGTTCGCTCGCGTCGAGGATCTGCCCTTCATCGCCCGGCGCGCGCGCCGGAAGCCGGCCGACGTCAGGCGACAGCTCCAGTTGCCCGACGACCAGCCGCTCGTGCTCGTCTCGTTCGGCGGCTACGGCGTGTCGCAGATCGACCTGACGCGCCTCTCGAAGCTCGTCGGCTACACGATCGTCCTGACCGCCGACGTCACGTCGAACCGTCGCGCGGACGATGCGCCAGGCCTCGACCGGATGCTGCTGCCCGGCAACATCGTGCAGGTCGACGAGCGCGCGCTCTATTCGTCGGGACTCCGGTACGAAGACCTCGTCGGCGCCGTGGACATCGTCGTCACCAAACCCGGCTACGGGATCATCGCGGAGTGCGTCGCCAACGACACCGCCATCCTGTACACGTCACGCGGACATTTCGTGGAGTACAGACGTGCTCGTTCGCGAGATGCCGCGCTGGCTGCGGACGGAGTTCATCTCGAACGAGGACCTGCTCGGCGGCCGCTGGCAGGACGCGCTGGATCGCCTGCGGAAGGCGCCGCCGCCACCGGAGACGATCGCCACCGACGGCGCGGAGCGTGCCGTCGAGTGGATCACGGGGATGTTGTGAGAGTCGTCAGATCAAGGACAAACACCTGGATTCTGGGATTGCAGGGATTGAAGTCCTCATCCCAAAAATCCCGAAATCCAGGTGTCTTCTTGATCCCGGAATTCCGAAAACTGCTCGTCAGTCTTTGATGCAGGTAACGAGCGACCAGATCCTCGGGATGTTCACCTTCTCGATCGACACGGGCCTCAGTTCGGCCTGCGCGAGGAACGCCGGCAGGTCGAGATCCGACTTGAAGCCGACGTGGACGGTGAACGGCGAGATCAGGCGCTCGCCCCAGGAGAGGATCGGGTTCGGGCTGCGGAAGTGGTTCAGGATGATGATGCGGCCGCCCGGGCGGCAGACCCGGCGCATTTCACGCGCGACCTGGAGCGGGTCGGGAACGACGCTGATCAGGTACGGCGCGTAGACGATGTCGAACGAGTCGTCTGCGAAATTGAGGGCCGAGGCATCCATCTGCTGGAGGCGGACGTTTCGCAGCCCGTTCTTCGCAATCTTCTCGTAGGCCTTCTCCAGCATCGAGTCCGAGAGGTCGACGCCGGTGACCGTGCAGTCGCGCGGGTACAGCGTCAAGTTGATCCCGGTGCCGACGCCCACTTCCAGAATCCGGTCGTCGCCGGCGATCGCCATGCGCTGCAGCGCCTGCAGCCGCCCGGCGTGCAGCGTCGGGCCGAACGTGTAGTCGTAAACCGAGGCGAGCTTCTCGTACACCCCCGCCACAAAATCGGTCTCGACCGCCGTCACCGACAGGGCTCTGGTGGCGACATCGCTGGCGAGAATCTCGTCTTCCGGCCCGGCGTCGTTCCGGTTGAACAAGGCCATTTCGCGCGATCTCCTGAAGGTGGACTATACCTTCGCCACCAAGCTGGGGACAAGCAACATATCGGCCGGATGAACGTTCAGGCCTTCGTGGCCAGCGCGTCGAGCACCGCCAGCACGCCTTCGGGCTGGCCCCCGAGCTGCAGGCCCTGCACGAGCGTTCGCACGGCTTCCGTCAGTTCCCGTGCAATCGCCACGCCCTCGAGCGCGGCCCGGCCAGCGGCATCGGCCGCCCGCATCCGCTCGACCAGCGCTGGCGGCACGTGGAGGTTCGGGACCTCGTTGGCCAGATATTCGGCGTGCAGCAGACTTTCGAACGGGTGGATCGTGGCGATCACCGGCACCTTGTGTGATGCCGTCCGCGCCAGGAACGATTCGAGCGCGGCCACGTCGAAGATCGGCACCGTCACGGCGAACTCGGCGCCGGCCTCGACCTTGTATTCGAACCGGCGCAGCTCCTCATCCAGCCGCGGCGCGGTCGGGTTGGCGACGACGCCGATGTGGAATGCGGTCGGCGCCCCGATGGGCTGGCCGCCGATGTCGCGCCCGTGGTTCAGGCGTGACACGGCATTGGTCAGGCCGATTGAATCGACATCGAACACGAGCGTCGCGTCCGAGTAGTCGCCCCGCTTCCTGGGATCGCCGGTGTAGAGCACGACGTTCCTGATGCCGACGGCGTGGGCCCCGAGCAGATCCGACTGCATCGAGAGCAGGTAACGGTCGCGGCAGGCGTACTGCAGCACCGGCTCGATGCCCGCCTCCTGGCGCACGAGCAGCGCCAGCGAGAGCGCGCTCATGCGCGCGCCGCCCCGCAGCCCTTCGCTGACCGACACCGCGTCCACGCCGTGCGCCGCCAGGCGTCGCGCGCAGGCCAGTGCGTGCGCGGCGTCGTGCCCGCGCGGCGGCTCGAGCTCGACGAGCATGACCTGCCGGTTCTCGGACAACGCGCGTGACAGCCGCGACTTCTCGGCGCGTGGGACGGGCGCTACCGGCGGCGCCGTGGCGGTCTGCGAGACGACCGTCCGCACGGGAGGCGGCGGTTCGAGACTTCGCACGACCTGCCGGATCTGGCGGATGTGCTCGGGCGTCGTCCCGCAGCAGCCGCCGACGAGACGCACGCCATGCTGGACGAAGCGCCGCGCGTACGACGCGAGGTATTCCGGCGAGGACAGGTAGATGTTGCGCCCCTCGATCTCGCGCGGACGGCCGGCGTTGGGCTGCGCGGCGAGCGGCTTGCGCGAGACGCGGGCGATGCGCTCGATCGTCTCGAGCATCGGCGCGGGCCCGACGCTGCAGTTGACGCCGATCACCGAGGCGCCGGCGCGCTCGAGCGCGGGCACGAACTCCTCGGGCGGCGCGCCGTCGAGGCTGTTGCCGTCCTCCTCGGTGGTCATCTGCGCGACGATCGGCAGGTCGCACGTCTTGCGGATGGCGGCAATCGCGGCGCCGATCTCGTTCGCGTCGCGAAACGTCTCGAGCATGATGAGGTCGACGCCGCCCTCGACGAGCGCGGCCACCTGCTCGCGGAAGCAGGCCTCGGCCTCGTCCACGCCCATGCGGCCCCAGGGCTCGATGCGGACACTGAGCGGCCCGATGGCGCCGGCCACGTACGCGCCGTCACGGGCGACCTGCCTGGCGATCCGCGCGCCGGCCAGGTTGATGTCGTGCAGTTTGTCGGCCAGGCCAAACGAGCCGAGCTTGATGCGGTTGGCGCCGAACGTGTTCGTCTCGATGACGTCGGCGCCCGCGCGCAGGTATTCCCTGTGCACCTCGGACACGAGGTCCGGCGAGGTGAGGTTCAGCGCGTCGAACGAGCGGTTCACGAACACGCCGCGCGCGTACAGCATCGTGCCCATCGCCCCGTCGCAGACGAGCACGCGCGCGGCGATGGCGTCGAGGAAGGTCGGTCTCAAGTGGTGCGGCTTACCGTGGCTCAGAGCGGGCCCCGGGGGTCCTGGCCCCCGCCGGTCCCGGCACGAGCATGTCGGTCTTGTCCCAGATGAAGTCCTTGTTGCTGTAGACGGCGGTCTCGTAGTCCTTGCCCATGAAGATCGCCGACACGGGGCACGCCTCTTCGCAGTAGCCGCAGAAGATGCAGCGCGTCTTGTGAATCTGGTAGACCTTGGCGTACCGCGGACCCGCCATCACGGAGCCGTCGTTCTCGGCCGCCTCGAGGTAGATGGCGTCGGCCGGACAGGCGACGGCGCACAGGCCGCACGCCACGCACTTTTCGAGCCCGTTCTCGTCGCGCATCAGGACCTGCTTGCCGCGGAACTTCGGGAACATCGGGACCTTTTCGTCCGGATAGTTCACCGTGATCGGCTTGCGGAAGATGTGCTTGAACGTCGTGGCGAAGCCCGTGACGATCTCACGAATCATGGAGTAATCATATCATTCGGGCCGGGTCGGACAGGTCCCGCGGGTGATCAGGTCCCGCAGGTCGTCAGGTCCGACGGTCGGTCGGTCAGACCCGATGACCCGCCAGACCCGCTCGACCCGACGACCGTGACCTGCCCGGACCCGCTCGACCCGCTAGAATGAGACCGTGGAACCCCAACCACTGTCGCAGGCGCAGTTCCTGCTGGTCACCCTGGTGTTCAAGCTGGGTGTCATGGCGCTGCTGGCGACGATGCTGGTGCGGTTCCGGCGGTTCCGGCAGATCCTGATCTTCGAGCGCCGCGCGCTGCCGGATCGGCTGATCCTGTCGCTGTCGATGGGCGCCCCGCTGACGCTCGGCATCGCCTCCCGCATCCTCCTGCACTACTACGCCGCGGACCTGACGCTCGAAGGCGCCTTCCTGGTGGGCCTGATCGCCGGCCCGTATTCAGGCGCGATCGTCGGCGGCCTGACGTCGGTGCCGGCGCTGATTGCCGGCGAGTTCGGCGCGCTGCCATTCGCGGTCGGCTGCGGATTCGCCGGCGGCGGCCTCCGCGAGCTGTGCCCGAAGGAAGCCATCTGGCACTTCTCGCCGTTCGTGTTCCAGCACCTGCCCCGCCGGATCTGGAACATGGTCCGCAACCTCCACGTGGACTGGCAGATCATCCTGGTGCTCGCGCCGATTGGCCTCGAGCTCGTGCGCCAGGCCGTGGGCTCGCGATTCGGCGTCCACCGCCTCTACTACCTGGATTCGCCGTCCCCCATCTATTTCGCGCTCGTGCTGCTCGGCACGGTGCTCTGCGTCGCGACCCCCATCAAGATCTGGAACAACGCGCGCATCGAGCACCGGCTGCACGAGCAGGAAAAGCTGCTGCTGGCCGCCAAGATCTCGGCGCTGGCCTCGCAGATCAACCCGCACTTCCTCTTCAACACGCTGACGTCGATCTCCTCGCTGATCCGATCGCAGCCCGAGACGGCGCGGATGGTCGTGCATCGCCTGTCGGCGCTTCTCCGCCGGCGACTCCGCGATCCGAACCACTTCGTCTCCCTGCGCGAAGAGGTGGAGGCGCTGCAGGAATACCTCGATATCGAGACGATTCGCTTCGGGCCGCAGCTGCGCGTCGCGATGGACCTGGACGACGAGGCGCTCGACGTGCCGGTGCCGAGCATGATCCTCCAGCCGCTCGTGGAGAACTGCATCAAGCACGGCCTGTCCCGGAAGGTAGGCGGCGGCACGATCACCGTGCAGGCGAAGCCGCTCGCCGACGGCGCGCTGATCGAGGTCAGCGACGACGGGCTGGGCATGTCGGAAGAGCGCCTCGAGACGGCGCTCTCGGACGGCATCGGACTCAGCAACGTCAACGAGCGGCTGCGCGTCATCTACGGCGCGCGCAGCGCGCTGCGCATCACGAGTCAGCTCGGGCGCGGGACGCGCATCGCGCTCGAGATTCCCGTGATTGACGACGAGGAGCGAGCCAGTGCCTGAGCGCCTGCTCCGCGCGGTGGTCGTCGACGACGAGCAGCTGGCGCGGGAAGAGCTGTGCTACGTGCTCGACGAGGTCGGCGGCGTCGAGGTGGTGGCCGAAGCCGGCAACGGCCTCGAGGCCCTGGACGCCATCGGCCGGCTCGAGCCCGATCTCGTCTTCCTCGACGTGCAGATGCCGGGCCTGACCGGCTTCGAGGTCGCGCGGAAACTCGCGGATCGCGAGCCGCCCGTCACCGTGATTTTCGTGACCGCCTACGACCAGCACGCGATCCAGGCGTTCGAGGTCAACGCGGTCGACTACCTGCTGAAGCCCATCGACAGCCGGCGGGTCGAAACGGCCGTCGTCAGGGCCCGGCGGCGCGTGGCCCCCGAGGCCCCACTGAACGACCAGCTCGAACGCATCGTCCAACTGGTGGAGGGGCGCAAGACGCTCCCCGAGCAGCTCGCGGTGAAGGTCGGCGATCGGCTGCTGCTCGTCCAGGCCGAGGACATCATTTTTGCCTCGATGGCGGATGACTCGATTACTATCGTTGCTGGGCATGCGGCCGGGACGTGCAACTTCCGGACGCTCGATGAGCTGCAGGCGCGCCTCGACCCCGCCGTGTTCTGGCGGGTGCACCGGTCGCACCTCGTGAACATCAACAAGATCAAGGAGATAGTCCCCTGGTTCAGCCGGAACTACATCCTGAGGATGAAGGACGCGAAGAGCCACGGAGATCCCGGTCAGCCGGTCGCAGACGCGACGGCTGCGGGAGTATCTGCGTCTCTAGCCGGCCTCGGTCCCGAAGGGGGCTCGGTGGCGCCGCCGTCGGCACAGCCCGCGGGCCCGAGCGCGGCTGCGTCGCAGCTGCGCCAGGTGCGCGACGAGCTGGTGGTCTGGGCGAAGACGCTGGTGTCGGCGGCGATCTACGCGACGCTGATCGTCACGTTCATCGCGCAGGTCGCGCGCGTCGAAGGTCAGAGCATGGCGCCGACGCTGGCCGATCAGGATCGGCTGATCGTCAACAAGCTCGCCTACCGGTTCTCGGATCCGCGCCGCGGCGACATCGTGATGCTCTACTACCCGATCGACCCGAACAAGTCGTTCGTCAAGCGGGTCATCGCCGAAGAGAACGACGTCGTCCGCATCGTCGACGGCAAGGTGTTCGTCAACGACGTGCCGCTCCGCGACGACTACGTGCCGCCCGAGTACCGCAGCCACGACGACTACGGGCCGACCGTTGTGCAGGAGGGCTACTACTTCGTGATGGGCGACCACCGGAACAACAGCTCCGACAGCCGTCACTGGGGCATGGTGCCGAAGAAGTACATCATCGGCAAAGTCCAGATCCGCTGGTGGCCGGTGCAGACCGCCCGGATCTTCTGACGCCGAGCTCGTGTCCGAGCGCGCGCGCTACCAGGCCGTCACCACCGTCCTCGTTCAGGTCCTCTTCCTGAACCTCGCCGTGGCGATGGCCAAGCTGGTCCTTGGCTACCTCACGGGCGCCGTCAGCGTCATCTCCGACGGCCTGCACTCCATCACCGATTCCTTCTCCAACGTCGCGGGACTCGTCGGCGTGCGCGTCGCGCGCAAGCCGCCCGACGCCGATCACCCGTACGGCCACCGGAAGTTCGAGACCATCGGAGCGGCGCTCATCGGCGCGTTCCTGATGGTCGCGATGATCGAGCTCGGGCGGGCGACATGGCAGCGGCTGTCGGCGCGGGGGCGCGGGCCCCGCGACGCCAGCGCTCTCCTTCGTCGTCATGGGCGCCACGATCGTCGTCAACCTGCTCGTCACGACGTACGAGCGCCGTGCCGGAATCAGGCTGCAGAGCGAGGTGCTTCTCGCCGACGCGACGCATACCCGCAGCGACGTGTTCACGTCGTTCACGGTCATCGTGGCGCTGACCGGCAGCCGACTTGGCTATCCCCTGCTCGACCCGCTCGCGGCGATCGTGGTCGTCGGCTTCATTGGCCACGCCGCGTGGGAGATCTTCAAGGGCGCCAGCGACGTGCTCGCCGACCGGATCGTCATTGCGGAGGACGACGTGCGGTCGGTGGTGATGTCGGTGCCCGCCGTGATGGGGTGCCACGAGATCCGGACGCGCGGGCCAGCCGACTACGTGTTCCTCGACCTGCACGTGTGGATGGCGTCGAAAACGCCGCTCGACCAGGCGCACGCCGTCTCACATCAGGTGAAGGATCGGCTGATGGCGCGGTTCCCGCAGATCCGCGACGCGGTCATCCACATCGAACCGCCGCCCCGGAGGACGATCCCAGCAAGGAAACGGGTGAACCCGTTGTGGTCAAGTTCTTGGCGTCAGACCGGCGCCTGGGCGCCCTGCATCGCCATCCGCTCGTAGGCGGCTTCGTACATCGGGACGACACGTGACGCGGAGAAGCGGCGCACCGCGGCGTCGCGCGCCGCCAGGCGGATGCGCTCGTGGAGCGCCGGATCCGTCAGCAGCCGAATACCGGCCTCGGCCATGCCGTCGACGTCGTCGGGCGCGCGCAGGAAGCCGGTGACGCCGTCGTCGATCACCTCGGGCAACCCGCCCACGCGTGACGCCACGACGGGACTTCGCACGCCATCGCTTCCAGCGCGGCCAACCCGAAGCTCTCGGTGGCCGACGGCAGCAGGAAGAGCTGCGCACGCGAGAGCACGTCCACCACGTCCTTGTTCTCGCCGGCGTACTCGACGTCGGCCTCGAGGCCCGCGGCCTTGACGCGCTGCCGCGCCGTCTCGAGCTCGGGGCCCTCGCCCACCAGCACGAGCACCGCCGGCACCGCCGCACGAATGCGCTCGAAGACGTCGATGAGCGCGTCGATTCGTTTCACGGGCCGGAAGTTCGAGATGTGCACCACGCGGGGCCGCGGGTCGGCCGGCGGCGGCAGCGCACGCCGCGCAAAGCGGTCGCCGTCGAGGAAATTCGGAATCACCTGGATCTGGCGGGTGATCCCGAGACGGCGACAGGTGTCGATGCGGAGACTCTCCGACACCGCCGTGACGTGATCCGACTGGTCGATGCAGAACGCGACGGTCTCGGCGTACGACGGGTCGCTGCCGACGAGCGTGATATCCGTGCCGTGCAGCGTCGTCATGATCTTCGGCACGCGATCGGTCGGGTGCGCCGCCATGATCTGCCGCGCGAGATAGGCGGCCGCGGCGTGCGGCACGGCGTAATGCGCGTGGACGACGTCGAGATGATGCTTCCGCGAGACCTGGACGATCTTCGTCGCGAGCGACAGCGCGTACTGCGGCTCGCGGAACAGCGGATACGCGGGCGTCGACACGGCGTGGAACGTCAGGCGCGGATCCCCGACGGGAAAGCGGAACGGCGGATCGGTGCTGAGGACGTGGACGTCGTGTCCGCGTCCAGCCAGCTCGACGGCCAGCTCCGTGGCGACGATGCCGCTGCCGCCCGTGGACGCGTAGCAGACGATGCCGATTCTCACGAGCGGGGCGCTCCGGACGGCCGGCGCTTCAGCAGGCTCCGCCGCATGACGGGTTCACGGACGACGAAGCCTTCCGCCCATCGGACGCCGGCGAGCGCGCCGAACTGCGCGTCGCGGCTCTCGACGAGCTGGTTGAAGAGCGGCGAGGTCAGCCGCGTATGCGCCGCGTCGGGGCCCGTCGGCGCGAACTGCGATCGGTGACACGCGAGCGCGCGCTGCTTCACCTCGTAGAACTCCGAGACGTCTACGAGGAACGAGGGCGCCGACGCGTTGTTGATGAAGTAGTAGACGAGCCAGTCCGGCTTCCAGGGATCGCCCTCGGCGGCAAAGCGCCTGAGGCCCGCGCTGAACGCGCCTGCCGTCACGAGCCGGCTGGCGCCGACGTGATCGGGATGGCGATCCTCCCAGTACGGCACGGCGACGACGGACGGCCGGGCCGTCCGAATCAGCGCCGCCACGGCACGCACCTGCTCGGGGACATCGCCGAGCTGGCGATCGGGCAACGCCAGGTTCTCGCGCCACGCGGCGCCCAGCACGTCACGCGCTTCTTCGGCCTCGCGCAGACGCTCGTCGACGGTGCCGTTGCTGCCCATCTCGCCGCGCGTGAGATCGCACAGACCGACGGAGAGCCCACGTGCGACGTGCTCGGCGACCGTCGCGCCCATGCCGATCTCGATGTCGTCTGGATGCGGCCCGAAGGCCAGAACGTCCACCGGGCCGAGACCCATCAACCGATCATAGCCTCATCATGGTCCCGGGAAGTCGCGCCGCGGCGGAACCGGGCGATCGTCCCTGGTGGGTTCAACCGGCTGCAGCCCCAGGATCACCGAACGCGGCCCGATGTAATACGGGTGCCAGCCGACGGATTCGAGGTGTGAGACGACGGGCAGCGACGCGGGCAGCCAGACGTAGTCGGGCCGCAATTCGGCGACGGCCACGATCGCGCCGGGTCCGTTTCGATAGATCTCCGTGTGGCGATTGCGCACCGCCGTGCTGTAGATGGTCTCGCGGCGGCCGTCCATCGACACCGTCATCGCGGGGCCGAGATGCCAGATGGCGTACTCGCCGTAGTCGAACCACGTCACGCAGGCGTCCTCGAAGCTCATGCGATCTCGCGAACTCGACGGCGCCTGGCTCCGGCGTCCACTCGCCGTCCATGCTCACGCGACGCCCGAAGATGCCCAGTGCGAGGGCGGCCGCGCAGATGGCGGCCCCGACCGCCGTCCAGTCGATCGCGTCGGTCGTCCGGCCGTCATCCCGCCGCGCGCCGGACGCCAGCGGCGCGACGAGCAGGCCGACGGCGATCGCGAAGAATCCTCCGAGACGCGCCACGCGCATCGAGCCCGCCGCGAGCATCGCGATCGTCAGCCAGACCCAGAGCGGCGCGACCTTTCGTCCGCGGACGAGCGCGATGGCGGCCAGCGCCATCGGCAGGAGCCAGAGGGCAAGCGCCGCGATCGGCAGGGCCGTCACCGGACGCCATTCGGGGATGTCGGCGCGTTCCGGGCGCACGGTCGTCAGCAGGAAATCGAGCATGCGGAGGCCGTACGGGTTCACGAGGCACGCCGCCGCGCTGGCCACGGCCATCAACAGGATCGCGAGACGGAGGCGCAGCGGAAGCGTGAGATCGATCAACGCGCACGCCGTGAAGATCGCGAGGGTGCCCGCCCCGACCAGCCATCCGCCGTGCGTGTTCACCCAGACGGCGAACAGAGCCGGCACGGCGAGACGCGCCCATCCGCGTCCCTCGCGCACCTGCGTCAGGGAGAACAGCAGCGCGGCAAACAGCAGGACGGAGAACGCCTGCGGACGAATCGTCGCCACGAGCGGCCACACGCCGAGCGCCGTCACGAAGAGCAGGCCGTCGCGCCAGAGCGGCGTCAGGCGAAACGGCCGCCAGGCCGCGAGCACGAACGCGCCCGCGCCCCACGCCAGCGCCAGCTTCAGCGTCGTCAAGCCGATCGCGCCAGCCGTTCGCCACGCGGCCGCCATCGCGATCTCCGCGAGCCATTCGTGGTTGATCCACGGGAGATCGCGCGTGAACGAGTACCGATCCACCTGGACGACGTGGCCGCTGGCGAGGATGTCGCGGCCGAAGGTGAGGTGCCCCCAGAGATCCGCGTCGGCGGCGGTCAGCGAGAGGAGCGCCAGGATGACGAACTGGACGAGCGCGCCGAACCAGAGCTGCGGGCGTGTCACCGTGCGCGGTAGTGTCCGCTCCGGCCGCCGGTCTTCTCGACGAGCCGCACGCGCTCGATCGTCATGGCGCGATCGGCGGCCTTGAGCATGTCGTAGATCGTGAGCGCGGCGACGCTGACGGCGGTCAGCGCCTCCATTTCGACGCCGGTCTTGCCGGAGACGCGAACGGTTGCCGTGACCCGATACCCGCCGCGTGCCGGCGTGACGGTGACGTCCACGCCCGAGAGCGCGAGTGGATGGCAGAGCGGGATCAGATCGGAGGTGCGCTTGGCGGCCTGGATGCCGGCGATGCGCGCGATCTCGAGCGGGCTGCCCTTCTTCGAGGCGCCCGTCGCGACGAGGCGTCGCGCCGCGGCCGAGACGCGCACGAAGGCCTCGGCTGTGGCACGGCGTTCGGTGACGGGCTTGTCGCCGACGTCCACCATGCGCACGCGGCCGGCGCGATCGTAGTGAGAGAGGCGTTTCGCCATGCGTCAGCAGGCCTGAAGGCCTGCGCTACATCTGCCTACTGCCTACTGCGCCTACGACTTCCCGTCGTCGTCCCGCGCGAGGAAGAACGACAGGCTCTCGAGCGACTGCGTCAGGTCCACGCTCTTCAGCTTCACGTCCGCGGGCACCGTCAGCGGGCCGGGCGAGAAGTTGAGGATCGCCTTGACGCCCGACGTCACCACCTGGTTCAGGACGGGCTGCGCCGCGTGCGCCGGCACGGCAATCACGACGATGCTGATGTGATCGTTTTTCACGACCTTCTTCAGCTGCCGGATGTCGTAGATCGCCACTCCGCCGCGCGAGACGTGGCCGACCTTCTCGTTCAGGACGTCGAAGAGCGCGACGATCTCGAAGCCTTCCTGCCGGAAGCCCGGATAGTCGGCCAGCGCGAGCCCGAGGTTGCCGGCGCCCATGATCGCCACGCGAAGCTTCCTGTCGAGCCCGAGGATCTGCCGCAGGTGACGCCGCAGATCCTTCACGTAGTAGCCGACGCCACGCACGCCGAACTCGCCGAAATAGGCCAGATCCTTTCGAATCTGGGCCGCGTTCAGGCGGAACTGCTCTGCGAGCCCCTGCGACGAGATCGTCTGCACCCCGGCGAGGTCGAGCTCGGCCAGGCAGCGCAGGTAGATCGACAGCCGGTTGGTCGTGAGCTCGGAGACCTGTTCCGGCAGCGGCCGCGGTTTGTTCGACGTTTTCACAAGACTCGCTCGATTGTAGCGGATCGCCTGCGAGCGGTGAACGGGACCGCCGAAGTCCTGAAGTAGAATCCGCGCATGGCCGACACCCAGTTCACGCCGTACGTGCCCGCCTCGCAATCGCCTGCTGAATTCACCTTCCGCGCGATCGTGCTCGGCGCGCTGTTCGGTCTGCTCTTCGGTGCGTCCACGGTCTACCTCGGGCTCCGCGCGGGCCTCACGGTCAGCGCCTCGATCCCGATCGCCGTGCTGGCGATCTCGGTGCTCAAGCGCCTCGGCGGCTCGACGATTCTCGAAAACAACATCGTCCAGACGATCGGGTCCGCCGGCGAGTCGCTCGCCTCTGGCGTCGTCTTCACGATCCCGGCGCTGATCTTCCTCGCGCCGTACGGGCCGCAGTACTTCAACTACGTGCAGATCCTGCTGCTGGCGTTTGCCGGCGGCATCCTCGGCGTCCTGATGATGGTGCCGCTGAGGAACGCGCTGATCGTCAAGGAACACGGAGCGCTCCCCTACCCGGAGGGCACGGCCTGCGCGGACGTGCTCGTCGCGGGCGAGAAGGGCGGCGCCCTGGCGGGCACCGTGTTCATGGGCCTCGGCGTCGGCGCGCTCTGGAAGGCGTTCTCCTGGATCATCCAGCTGTTCAGGACAGCCATCGGCTACTCGATGCCGGCGCTGAGCTTCTATCCGAACGCGACCCTCAACGTCGACATCTCTCCGGAGTACATGGGCGTCGGCTACGTCATCGGGCCGCGCATCGCGGGCGTGATGTTCGCCGGAGGCGTGCTCTCGTGGATGGTGCTGGTGCCGCTGCTGTCGATTCTCGGGCACTACATCACCGTGCCCTTCCCGCCGGTGCCGGCCAGCGGGCTGATGCTCTCGCAGATGTCGCCCGGACAGATCTGGAGCGCCTACATCCGCTACATCGGCGCGGGCGCCGTGCTGGCCTCGGGCCTCATCACGCTGGGCCGCACGCTTCCGACGATCATCTCGTCGTTCCGCGAAAGCATGAAGGGCCTCGGCGCGGCGACCGGCGCGGCGCAGGCCCGCACCGACCGCGACATGCCGCTCTCGATTGTGGTCGGCGGATCGCTCGCGCTGGCCGTCTTCCTGGTCGTCGTCCCGCGGCTTCCGACGTACGGCAACCCGCTGGCGGCCGTCCTGGTCGTCATCTTCGGCTTCTTCTTCGTCAGCGTCTCGTCGCGCATCACCGGCCTCATCGGCAACTCGTCGAACCCGATCTCGGGCATGACGATCGCCACCCTGATTCTGACGTGCACGATCTTCGTGGCCGTCGGCTGGACGGGCGACTACTACGCGCCGATCGCCCTCGGCGTCGGCGCGGTGGTCTGCATTGCGTCCGCCATCGCCGGCGCGACGTCTCAAGATCTGAAGACCGGCTTCCTGGTCGGCGCCACGCCCATCTACCAGCAGACAGGCCTGCTGATTGGCGTGGTGTGCTCGGCGGTCGTCATCGGATTTACGACGTTGTACCTGAACAAGGTGATGGGGATCGGGTCCGCGTCGCTGGCGGCGCCGCAGGCGACGCTGATGGCCACGATCATCAAGGGCCTGCTGAGCCAGAACCTGCCGTGGGGCCTCGTGCTCTGCGGCGTGAGCATCTCGCTCGTGCTCGAGCTGTGCGGGATCCGCTCGCTGTCATTCGCGGTCGGCTCCTACCTCCCCATCGCGACGACGGCGCCGATCTTCATCGGCGGCGTGGTCCGGTGGCTCGTCGAGCGAAAGACCGGCCAGTCGTCTGAATCGGAAATCAGTTCGGGCACGCTGTTCAGCTCCGGCCTGATCGCCGGCGGCTCGATCGCGGGGATCCTCTACGCCGTGCTCTTCGGCGCCAAGTTCATCGGCGCCGCCGATGACGGGGATACGCCCGGGCTGATCCCGTTCCTGCACGACGGCCCCGTCGGCGTGATTGCGGGCGCCATCGCCTTCACAGCGCTCGCCGTCATTCTCACGCGGGTCGGCCGGCGACGGCTGGCGTAGCGATGCGTCAGGCTCGGCGGTTGGTCGTGGTCGCGCTGGCGGCGCTGGCGGTGTACGCGCCGGCGCGCCCCACCGCTGAAGTCCTCACGCGCCGCGCGACGACGCTCGCCGCCATTCGCACGTATCCGGCGTTCTTCAACGGCCAGCCTGTCCGCATCCGCGCGGAAATCGACCGCTCCGAGAAGCGCGTGCTGCTCGTCGACGGCGACGACAAGCTGCCGGCGCTGGTCGCGTCCGGAGTGGGCGGCAGCGGAGTGCAGGACATCCGCGGCGAGGTCTGGGACGTCGGCCGCATGCGGCAGGACGACCCGAAACTGACGGGACGCGACCTGCGTCCGTATGTCGGCGACGATCCCGCGGCGGCCTGGCCCAAGCCCGGCGAGCTCATCGTCGTGAACGTCACCGGCGCCGACGAGGCCGAATCGCTGGCCGCGCCGTCGGTCAGGACGCTGGCGCTCGCGCCGACGCGTTACGTCGATCAGAAGGTGACGGTGAAAGGCCAGTTTCGCGGGCGCAACCTGTTCGGCGACCTGCCGCAGGCGCCGCCCGGCGCCGACGGCCGCCGCGAGTTCGTGATCCGCTCAGCGGACGCGGCGGTCTGGGTCACCGGAAAGGCACCCAAGGGCCGCGGCTTCGTGTTCGATCTCAACTCTCGCATCGACACCACGCGCTGGCTCGAGGTCAGCGGGGTGGTCAAGTGGGAGCGTGGCCTCGTGATGATCGTCGCTGAGGATCTCAACGAGACGTCGCCGCTGGCCGAGGCGAAACCCGAGCAGGTCACGGTCGCGCCCGCGATCATCCCGCCGGAGGTGCTCTTCAGCGCGCCGACGGCGGACGAGACCGACGTCGCGCTGAACGTGAAGGTGCGCATTCAGTTCTCGCGCGACCTCGACATGCAGAGCCTCAAGGGACACATCGACGTCTCGTACTCGATGGCCGAGGCGCGGCAGCGGGGCGAAGTCGAGCCGCCGCCGATCGTCGCGCACATCGGCTACAACCCGTCGGCGCGTGTGATGGAAATCACCTTCCAGCCCGGCCTCGAACGCTTCCGCATCGTCGAGGTCAAACTGAACGAAGGCATCGTCGGCACCGACGGCTCGCCGTTGAAGCCGTGGAGCCTGAAGTTCACGACGGGTGGATCCTGATCGCGATTACGCGCCACGTCGCTGCTGACTTCCGCTGACCGCTTCAAAGAGACACCTGGATTCAGGGATTTCAGGGATTTCCGAAACTACGACCATGGGCGACCGACAGGCCGCGAAGCCGGCATCCGATTCGCTCGTTGAATCCCTTGAATCCCAGAATCCAGGTGTCTTTTTGTCAGCGCAATCCGCAACATCCAGAAATCATGGCGTGAGGCGGAAGGCCGTCACGACGCTCTGATTGCCGGCGGTGAGACGAACAAGGTAGTCCCCGGCAGCCAACGGCGCGAGCGACAACTCGGCAGTCGCCCACGTGATACTGCCTTCCACCCGCGTCGACGCGTGGACGGGCACGTTGATCGGCTTTCCGGCGCGATCGAGGATCTCCGCGGACGCCGCAGTGGTCCCGGTTTCAACAGGGACGTCAATCCGCACGCGCTCGGTGCGGCCGAACTGCGCCACGGCCGTGGGCACGTAGCGCACACCGGTCGTCGGTCCGCGCCTGGACAGCAGCGCCCGCCGGCTGGTGGCCTCGTCCAGATGAATCGTGTCGGTATACGGCAGGCCGCCGCTCTGCGGCGTGACCTTCGTGCGCACGGTCGCGCCATCGGCGGGCAGCTCGCCCAGATCGACGACGATCGCGCGCTGATCGGACGTGATGACGCCGCGCTTGTTCGCCAGCGGAATCTCGTCCGGCGTGAACACCGCGATGTCAGCGACGGCGCCGCCGGCCCAATCCGGCTGATGGAACAGCGACGAGTCGAGCTCCGCCACGAGCCAGCCATGCGACTGGCCGCCGACTTCGCCCGCGCTGACTGACGTCCGCAGCGGCACGCCCGGACGCACGGGAGCGAGGCCGTCGAGCGCCACCTGGATCGCCGACGCGGGCGCGCTCGTCGCGCTCGGCCGGCGCCTCCGCCATCGCGCCCTCGTCCACTTCCTTTTGCGTGGGCGCGCGATAGCCGCGCCGCGCGCGCACGTCCACGCCGGCGCGCTTCACGCGGACCGTGATCTTGCGGAACTTGCCATCCAGTTTCGCGTTCGTCGAGGCGTAGCCGAGCAGGTAGTAGGAGGACAGATCGGCGCCGATGCGCTTCATGCCGGCGTCGAGGTTGTTCGTATCGACAACCGCAAGGCCGTCGGTGTTGTCCGCCAGCCCCCGCAGGTTGTCGGAGCGAGCCGCCGCGAGCCCGATGATGCCGCCGCGCGGAGCGATGGCGTCACTTTCTCCTTTCGTCAGCTGGCTGTCCTCCTCGCGTGGCCCCATCGGCTTTCCCGACGCCTCGAGACCCATCGGGTTGACGGGATAGAAGCTGACGTTGCTGCGATTCGCGAGATCGTAGAGATCGTAAAGCGACTGCCGGTCGTCGATGTTGGCGAGCGACATCCGGTCGCGCTCGCAGTTGCTCTTCGAGTAGCCGAGGTTCGCGGCGGACACGTCGGGCGTGAGTCGACCGGTCGGATCCACGCCGACGCGCGGCACGGCCTGTTGCGTTTGCCCCTGCGTGAGGAGGCGGTTCTCGCGGAACAGCACCCAGCCGCCCGTTATGGCGATCACCGCCTTTCGTTCCTCCCGGACGCCGCGCAGATGGATCGTGAGATCGGTCAGCGCGTCGATCACTTTCTTCTCACGCCGCCGAAGGATCATCTCCCTGGCGATTTGCGTCTGGCCGCTGAGCTGCCCCTGGGACGACATCGCCTGAGACTGAAGCTGGGAGACATCCGGATAGCACTCGAGGTACTCCTGCTCGACGGGATCCTCAGGAAACATCCGGTCGCGTTGTCCCCAGAACCAGAACCGCCGCAGGTTGTCTTCGATGGTGTCGGTGCGTCGCGCGAAGCTGAGATCCATCGCCGACATGTCGGGCGTCATCACCGCGAACATGTCGTCCGGACCGAGCAGCCGGTTGAGGAAGCTGACGAGCGACTTGCGAATGTCGTGCGACCCGACGACGTTGACGAAGTACGTGTCGAGGAAGATGACGAAGAGCCGGCCCTTCGTCGTCTCGGCCATCGACTCCGCTTCACGCGTGGTGTTCGGCTCGGCTTTCGCCTCTTCCGGCGTGAATCCCCGGATGTCGACGTGTTCGAACGTCTCGATCTTCTGCGGAGCGCCGTCCTCGAGCACTTCGAAGTCGGCGGCGGTCAGGTCAGGAACGATCGCGCCCTTGGCGGTGGGATAGACGTCGACGTGCACGAAGTTCGTGCCCGCGCGAAACGGTGGCGGCGGCTGTTGCTGTTGTTGCTGCGCGAGAAGCACCGCCGCGGCCGCACACGCCAGCGCGGCCGCTATGACGATTCGGAGAAGTTGCCGGCCTCTCGGTGTTCTCTGTGCCCTCTGTGCCTCTGTGGCTATCCAAAGACCCTCTGTGCTCTCTGTGCCTCTGTGGCAGCCCATCTCCGCGTCCTCTGCGGCGCTAGTGCGTCACGGGACGAGGCGGAAGCCCGTCAGGACTTCCTGCGTGTTCGCACCGGCCCCGGCTTTCAGCCGAATCAGGTAGTCGCCCGCGGCCAACGGCGCCAGCGACAACTCCGCCGACGCCCAGGTCTGCCCGTCTTCGGTGCGCGTCGACGCGCGCACGGGAACGGCGATCGCCTTGCCGGCGCGGTCGAGCACTTCCGCGGTCGGCGTGCCCGCCCCATCGGCGCCCATTGGCAGATCGACGCGGAGCCGTTCCGTGCGCTGGAACTGCAGATCCGCGGTCGGCACGAACTTGATGCCGGTCGTCGGACCTCGGCGCAGGAGCAGCGGACGCCCGGGCTGCCCGACGCTGGCGAGGCGAATCGTGTCGCTGTACGGCAGGCCGTCGCCCTGCGGCTTCACGCGCGTGCGGACGACGAGCTCGCCAGCCGGCACGTCGATCTCGCCCAGGTCCACCGCCACCGCAGTGCTGCCCTGCCGCCAGCGGCGCGTCCTTCGAGATGAGGTTCGTGCCGTCCGGCAGCGTCACGGTGACGCCGACGCTGCCGCCGGCGAGCCACTCGCCCTGCCGCGCGACGACGCTGTCGAGCTCGGCCAGCGCCCACAGGCGCACCTTCTCGCCACCAGGATTGCCGGCGCCGAGCGCCGCGTAGCTCACCGAGGTCCGGAACGGAATGCCGGGACGCGCCGACCCGAGCGCGTTCAGCGCCAGCTGCATCGGCGAGGACGGCGCGTTCGATTCCTGGAGCATCGTCTGCTCGCGACCGCGATCGATCTCGTCCTGCGTCGCCGCGCGATAGCCGCGCCGCGCGCGGACGTCGACGCCGGGCCGTTTCACGCGGACGGTGATCTTCCGGAACTTGCCGTCGTTCTTGCCGTTGGTCGAGTAGTAGCCAAGCAGGTAATACGACGTGAGGTCGTCCACCACGCGCCGCAGGCCCTTCTCGAGGTCGTTGGTGTCCACCACCGCGATGCCGTCGGTGTCGGTGGCCAGCGTGCGCAGCGTCTCGATCCGGTTCCTCAGCATCGCCTGGTCGACGTTCGGCGGCAGGTCCGCGATGATCAGGTTGTCCATCGCCGCCAGACCGCGCGAGTCCACCGGATAGAACGTCACGTTCGCCCGGTTCGCGTCGTCGATGAGGTCGCGGAAGATCTGCCAGTCGTCGATGTTCGCGAGCAGCCGGCGATCCTTGTCGCAGTCGTACTGCGAGTAGCCGTAGTCGTGCGCCATGCGATCGCTGGTCAGGCGGCCGTCGGGACCGACGCCCGGCTGCCCGAGCGCCGGGCGGCGCCTCGCAGGTTCGCGTGCCGCTCGAGATTGGGATTCGGACGGAACAGCAGCCAGCCGTTCGAGATCGCGATGACCGCCTTCCGCTCTTCGCGGATGCCGCGCAGGTAGCGCGAAAGGTCGGCCATGCGCGTCGAGGACCTTCTTCTCGTGACGCCGGGCGACCATCTCGCGCGCGATGCCGACGTAGACGTTGTCGGCCTGCCGCTGGACGCCGAGCGGGCTGTTGCACGACGCCGACATGCCCTGTTCGGGATAGCACTCGAAGTAGTGCTGCTCGACCGGATCCTCGGGCCACAGGCGCTCGCGCTGGCCCCAGAACCAGTACTTCGCGAGGTAGTCCTCCATCACGTCGGTCTTTCGCGCGAACGAGATGTCCGCCGCCGACATGTCTGGCGTCATCACCGCGTACATGTCGTCGGGGCCGACGACCTTGTTGAGCAGGTTGACGAGGACGCGCTGCATGCGGTGCGAGCCGCCCTCTTCCGTGTGATACGTGTCGAGGAAGACCACGAAGAGACGGCCGGTCGTGGACTCGGCAATGGCGCGCGCCTCGCGCGCGTTGTTCGGTTCGACGCGCGCCTCTTGCGGACCTGGCCCGCGCACGTCGACGTGCTCGAAGGTCTCGACCTTCTGCGGCACGCCGTCCTCGAGCACCTCGAAGTCCGGCGCGGTCAGATCGCGAACCGCGACGCCCTTGACGGACGGATACGCGTCGACGCGCACGAAGTTCGTGCCGGCGCGGAATCGCGGCTGATTGGCGGCGGCCGTGGTCGGCGCCTGCGCCTGTCCTTTTTTGGGCGGAGCGTCAGCCCCGCCTGGCTTCGGCTGTGACGACTGCGCGCGCCCACCGGCCGTCGCGGCGGCAAGCGCAATGATGAGGAGAACGTAGACAGCGGCGCCGCGAGTGCGGACGAACGGGAAGAGAGAACTCACGGACCCGCCTTGCGAGAGGCGGCGCCTTGGCACGGCACTCGCGAGTCTAGACCGCGCCGCAGTCGATAGCAAGGACCTACGGGACGATTCGAAAGCCCGCCACGACGCTGGCCTCGACGCGCGCCTTGTCAGGCTTGAGCCGCACGAGGTACGTGCCCTCGGCGAGCGGCGAAAGCGTCACTTCTGCGGTGAGCCAGGTGACTTTCCCGTCCGTGCGCGTCGTCACGACGACCGGAATCGACATCGGCTGCCCCGACCGATTGAGCAACTCGGCCGCGGGCGCGGCGGGGACCTCCGCCAGCGGCAAGTCGACGCGGATCCGTTCCGTGCGGTTGAAGTCGAGGCTGGCCGTCGGCACGTATTTCATCGCCGTGGCAGGGCCGCGCCGGTAGATCAGCGGACGCCCGGGCCACGACAGCGAGTCGAGTGCCAGCGCCTCGCCGTAGTTCTGCCGGCCGCCCCCCGCCGGGCGCGCGGAGGCATGCACGACCACTTCGCCGTCCGCGGTCGCGACCTCGCCGAGGTCGATCGACGCCGAGTGCTCGCCGCCGCCGAACGTCACCGACTGGCGCGTCAGGGTTTCGCCGTTCTTCGCCGTCACGCTCAGCTCGATCGTCCCGCCCCCGATCCACTCGCCATGCCGTGCGACCACCGGATCGATCTCGGCCAGCGCCCACATGTGGAAGCGGGTGGAGTTCGAGTCCGGTGGCCCGAGCGGCGCAAACGCCGCCCCAATCCGCAGGGGCACGTTCGGCCGATCGGCTTTCAGCGCAGCGAGCGCAGCCTCGAGCGGCGTCTTCGGCGCCGTACGCTTCGTGCTCGACGTCGCGGCGGATTCCTCGACCTCCTCCGCCGGCTTTGGAACGCGATACCCGCGCCGCGTCCGGAACTCCACTCCAGGCCGAGTCGATCGCACCTGGATGGTCCGGACCTTCCCGTCGGGCGTCGGATTGGTCGAGTGGTACGTCAGCAGGTAGTAGGACGACAGATCGTCGACGATCCGATGGAGGGCCGGCTCGACGTCGGCGGCAGCGGCCATCGCGAGCCCGTCGGTGTTGGCCGCGAGAGACCGCACCGAGTCGGCGCGCCTGGTCGTGGCAACGTCTCCCTCGCGTGACGACGCCTCAGGGGGCGGGGCGCCGGGGTTCGCGTCGAAGACCCGCAGCCCCTGTGTCGTGATCGGATAGAAGCTGACGTTGCCGCGGTTCGCCGCGTCGGTGAGCGACGCGAACGTGGCGCGATCGTCCACGAGCGACAGCGAGACCCGATCCATGTCGCAGCGCTGTGTCGCCGGATTCGGGCTCGGTGCCTGCGCCCTCATCGGGTCGGCTGCCCCTTCGCATGCCCATGCGCGGCTGACGAACTCCCGTGCGCTCGGTCATCGCAAGGTTCGGCTGGAACAGGAGCCAGCCGTCGGTCACGGTGATGACGGCCTTTCGCGCGTCGCCGACGCGGCGGAGCTGCCTCGAGAGATCGCCGAGCGCGTCGATGACCCGTTTCTCCCGGCGCCGCTGCACCATCTCGTCGCCGAAGCCGGACGACCCTTCGCGGCTGGAGTCGGAGTCGCTCTCGTTCCGCGGGTAGCATTCGAGGTACTGCTCCTCGACGGGATCGATCGCCTCGAGATCGCGCCCCCAGAACCAGTACTTGGAGAGCATCTCTTCGGACGAACCCGTACGGTGGACGAGTGTCATGTCCGACGCCGCCATGTCGGGCGTCATGATCCCGATGAGGTCGTCGGGGCCGACGAGCCGGTCCAGAAGCGCCGCGAGCGATGTGCGCACCTCGCGCGAGCTCGCGACGTTCGTGAAGTATGTGTCGAGGAACACCACGAAGGTCCTGGCCCGTCCGCTCGGAGGCCGGTCGGGCCCGAGCATGACGTGCTCGAACGACTCGATCTTCTGCGGGACATCGTCCTCGAGCACCTCGACATCCGACGCGCGAAGGTCGCTGACGGGAAGGCCCGAGGACGTCGGGTACAGGTCGAGCCGGACCAGGGTCGGGTCGATCGGCGCAGCTGTCGGGGCCTGCGCGGCGCGGATCGATCCGCTGACGCAGACAGCCGAGAGGGCCGCCGCCAACCACAGCGTGCGAGGGCGCACGGATGGCCTCATGCGACGGTCACGGAAGCGTTGCAGCAGACGCGTGCGCGCCGAAGCGGCGACGGAATGCGGAGACGAGCATCCCCGCGAGGACGGCAATCGCGGAGAGCACGATGAGCGACACGACGAGCGCGGCGAGCGGATATCGCAGCGCCAGCAGGCCGAGCGCGACGACGAAGCCGTCCTCGAGGAGGCTGAGGACCCAGTTGGAGAACGGCTCGGGGCTGGTGTTCGCGATCACGCGGGTGCCGGCTTTCGTGATGTGACTGCTCGTCGCGACGGCGCCGCCGAGAAGCGCGGCAAGAATCTTCATGGACGGCGACGCGTCTCCGAGCGCAGCGACGGCCAGCGCCGCCCCGCCAATCGGCCGGATGAACGTGTGCACCGCGTCCCACAGCGTGTCCACCCACGGCACCTTGTCGGCGATGAACTCGATGCAGTACAGCGCGCTGGCGATGCCGATCACCCAGAGGCTGCCGAAGGCCTGAAAGTCCGGCGGCAGCGACACCCATCCAAACCTGGCCGCGAGGCCGATGAGCGCCACCGTCGCGTACAGATTCACGCCCGCCGCCAGCGAAAATCCGAGGGTCCGCCCGACGAGGGCCAGAGTTTCCATGGGTTTTTCGTGATTCCACGTCGAGACTCGCGATTTCAGGCCTGAAAACACGCGGCGCGGCCAGCGTAACGCGAGTCGATCCCTGCGCCTATGTTACAGTCGAGATCAGGCATGGCGTCATTACTCGGCCGGCTGAGGTCCTTCGCGCCGCTCCTCGTGGCGTGGCTGGGCTTCTCGTTGCCGGTCGCCCCTCAGAGGGTCGAGGCGCCACCGGTGGCGGCCTCCGGACTCGTCGCCGCCAGCATTCCAGGCGACGCCTCCTCTCTCATCTCGACGCTCGGCGTCGGCCGACAGCCTGTACCAATTCATCGGATCGCCGCCGCCGGCCAGCTGCGCTCGGTCGACATCGACGCGGACGGGCGACTGGACCTCGTCGCCACCGGTCGAGGTGGACTGCGGACGTTCCTGAACATCGGCAGCGGCCGATTCGTCGAGCACTCGGCCACACGCACGATTCTCCGGCATCACTCCGCCCCGGGCTTTACCGCGCGCGAGCGATCCATCCACACGGAAGTGGCGGCGCTCGTCGGCGAGCGCCAGGCGCTCGCCCCCACGCTTCGCACCGCCGAGCGTGCGACGGTCTGCACGTTCACCCTCGACGCTCAGTCTGCTCCCATCGCCGACGTCGCGATCGTCGCCGGCGGATCTCGCGCACCGCCCTCCCGCCTGTCCTAGCTCGTTTTCCAGCTTCAGGCTTTCGCCAGTAGCGCCCGGCGTCCTTACCCATCGGTTCGATGGTGGGTCAGGCGCGCGTCAGGCGCGTGGCCCGCTTCGTCCGATCCGGATTTCGGGCAGACGGGCAGGAGGTGACTCGTGCGCATCGTGTTGGCGGACCTCAAGGGCAGGTCCGGTTTCGTCAGTAAAGACACCGTGGCCGGCGGCTACGGCTCGCGGCTGCGTCCGTTTTCCAAGGTCACGGACGTTTATCGCTTCCTCAAGCGGCGCTTCCATGACGTGCCGAGCGTGCACATGGCGTATCTGGCGGCGATTGCCGACCGGGCCGGGCACGAGGTCGCGTACACGCGGAAGGAACAGGTCGACGGCGACGTCGCGCTCGTGCTGTCGTCGCTCGTGGACCACAAGCAGGAAACGGCGTGGGCCGACGAGGCCCGCAAGCGCGGCCTGCGCGTCGGCTTCGTGGGGCTTGCGGCGTCGAAGATGCCGCAGCTCTTCGAGGATCACGCCGACTTCCTGATCCAGGGTGAGCCCGAAGCGGCGGTCATGAGACTCGTCGCGGGCGAGCACCTCGCCGGGAAAGTCATCAGCGAGGAGCTGCCGGATCTCGACGGCCTGCCGTTCCCGCGCTGGGATCTGCTCAACGACCAGCGCTGGCGCTTCCGCGTGCCGGTCTTCGTCCGGCCGACCGGCGGCGGTTTCCCCGTGCTCGCCAGCAGAGGATGTCCCGAGTTCTGCACCTACTGCCCGCATCGGATTCTTGCCGGCTATCGCACGCGGTCAGTGGACAACCTGGTCGACGAGCTCGCCTATCTCTGCGAACGTCATCCTCGTCCGTACGTCATCTTCCGAGATCCGCTGTTCACGGAGTTCCGCGAGCGAACGCTCGAGATCGCCGACGCCATCGAGGCGCGAGGGCTCGAGCTCACGTTCGAGTGCGAGACCCGGCTCGATCGACTCGACACGGCGGTGCTCGATCGGCTGCATGCCGTGGGGCTGCGCGCCATCAGCTTCGGCGTGGAGTCGGTGTCTGCCGAGACGCTCAAGAAGGTCGGCCGCCGGCCGATCCCTCAGGAGCAGCAGCGGCTGGTCGTCAATCACTGCCGACAGCTGGGCATCGTGACGGCGGCGTTCTTCGTGCTGGGATTCCTGCACGACAACTGGGACTCGATTGGCGCCACGATTGACTACGCCGTCGATCTCGGCCCGACCGTCGCGCAGTTCAAGTGGCTGACGCCGTACCCTGGCACGCCGCTGTGGAAGCAAATCGGGCCGAAGGTGTACCAGGAGGACTGGG
Organism: Vicinamibacteria bacterium; assembly: GCA_963787035.1. Lineage (GTDB taxonomy): Bacteria > Acidobacteriota > Vicinamibacteria > Vicinamibacterales > JAENWD01 > JAENWD01. Next base: position 44,507 of record CAWBBN010000023.1, on the reverse strand, counting down.
AGGAGTTCGACGGCTTCACGCCGACGTTCCACCACCCGAACCTGACGGAGAACGAGATGCGGTATCTGCTGGGCGCCGCATACAATCGCTTCTACATGCGGCCGTCGTATCTCGCGAACTACCTGCGGATCCAGCAGGCAGGACTGCGCGACGTGGTGGCGCGGCTCGACGCGCGCGTGGCCGGGATGCACTCCCGCCGCGAAGCGGCCGAGATGACGCGCAGCGTCACGTGCTGACGGCCGCACGCGGAGCGTCCGATGGTGAAAGCCCAGGCGCGGAGCGCCACGTGGTGAAAGCGCTGTCGCGCTATGGCGCGCGTGTCGTTCCCGAGACCGAAGGGATCGTCGCCGAGCTGGCGCGGCATGGCCGGCTCGTTCAGGGCCCCGAAATCGCGGCCTTCGAGGAGAAGTTCGCCCGCCGGCTCGGCGTGCCGCGGGCGACGTCGGCCTCGTTCGGCCGCATGGGGTTCTACTACCTGCTGAAGGCGCTCGACCTGCCGAAGGGCGGGGAGATCATCTTTCCCGCACTGACGTTCTGGGTCGTTCCCGAACTGGCCCGAGTCGCGGGTCTGACGCCGGTCTTCGCCGACGTCGACCCGCGCACCTACACAATCGATCCTGAATCCTTCGAGCGCGCGATCACGCCGCGCACCTGCGCGGTCGTCCCGACGCATCTCTACGGGCTGACCTGCGACATGGACGCGGTGATGAGCATCGCGCGTGCGCACGGCCTCAAGGTCATCGAAGACTGCGCGCATGCCCTGGCGGCACGGTATCGGGGACAGCCGGCCGGCACGTTCGGCGACGGCGCGTTCTTCAGCTTCCAGACCCTGAAGCCGCTGAACACGTACGGCGGCGGCGCGGCAGTCGCGCGCGATCCGAAGGTGCAGGCCCGCCTCGACGAGCTGGCCGCCGCCGAGCCCTGGCCGAGCGAGGAGCGCATCCGCAAGCGCTTCCGTCTCGGTCTCGCGCAGCGCACGTTCATCCGGCCGGGCGTCTTCACGTTTTCGCTGTTCCCGCTGCTGTGGACGGCGTCGTTCGTGACGCGCAACCCGGACGTGTATCTGTGGGAGAAGATCCGTCCGCTGTGGCCGCTGCCCGAGCCCTACACAGAGCGGTACTCGAACGCGCAGGCTGCGATCGGCCTCAGGGCGCTCGAGCGCCTCGACGAGTGGACAGCCGGATCGCAGGCGCACGCGCGGATTCTGGACGCGCAGCTCTCGGGCGTGCCCGGCGTCGAGACGCCACTGGTGCCCGACGGCTACGAGCACGTCTACTACCAGTACCTGCGTGAAGGTGCCCGACCGCTGGGAGGTCGTCCGGCACGCGATTCGCCATGGCGTGGACGTCGAGAGCCTGCACGTGGACGTCTGTCCGACGCTGGAGATGCTCGGCGCGCTGCCGGAGAACGAAGTGCCGTCGCGCTTTCCGGGCACGTCGCGTGCGGCCGAGGCGGTGCAACTGCCAGTCTACGAGTCGCTGCTCGACGCCGAGGTCGAACGCGTCGGGCGCACGCTGAAAGAGGCCGTCACGGGCGGACCCAACCCGTCGCTCGCCGCGTCGCGGGCCTGATCGCGTAAACTGCGCCCTGTGGAACGGCCCATGGCCGTACATTGGCAGTCGTCGGCGGCGCAGTCCTCTATGGCGAAGCGGTGTGCTCGGCAGCGGCGGTGTTCGTGGCCCGCGTGATGTTCCAGGACCGCTGAGGCCACAGGTGCCCCTCTCCCCTGGCATCGTCATCCCGACGTTCCGCGAGGCGGAAAACATCGCGGACGCTCGTCGCGCAACTCCGCGCCGTGGCGCCGGACGCGCGGATTGTCGTCGTCGATGATTCTCCGGACCTCGAGACCGTCAACGCGGTCGCGCCGATGGCGGGGCCGACCCTGGAGGTCGTCCACCGCGGCGGCAAGGGCGGCCGCGGATCGGCGGTGCTGGAGGGCATGCGGGCACTCGTCGCCCGCGGCGTCGACGTCGTCGTCGAGATGGACGCCGACCACTCGCATCCGCCGTCCGAGCTGCCGCGGCTGCTGGACGAGTTTCAGCGCGAGCGCCTCGACCTGTTGATCGCCAGCCGGTACCTGAAAGACAGCCGGATCGAGAACTGGCCGCTCACGCGACGCCTTTTCTCGCGGGCGGCGAACAGGCTCGCGCGGACCACCCTTGGCGTCCCCGTCCACGACTACACGAACGGGTACCGCCTGTACAGCCGCCGCGCAGCCGAACTGGTCGTGGCCGAGTGCGGCAAGTCGGGATCGGGATTCATCGCCCTCAGCGAGATCCTCGTGACCCTCCACTACCACGGGCTCCGGATCGGCGAGTTGCCGACCGTCTTCGTGAACCGGGCGCGAGGCGAGAGCTCTCTCAACGCGCACGAAGTCCTCTCCGCCGTCGTCCGGGCTCTGGAGCACGGTCCGACTCCGCAGACGCCTCGAGCATCGAGGAGCCCATGACCGACTTTCGTGACGCGCTCCTCGCGGAATGGCAGCGCCGCGAGCCCGCACGCGCGCCGCGCCCCCTGCTTCCGCTGATCGGCGACAGCTTCGATCACCGCGAGATCATTGCCGCGGTAGACGTCCTGCTGAGCGGCCGGCTGACCATGGGCGACAAAGTCCGGCAGTTCGAGCAGGAGTTCGCACGTGTCGTCGGAGTGCCGTATGCCGTGATGGTGAATTCGGGCTCGTCGGCGAACCTGCTGGCGGTCTCGGCAGCCAGTGTCCCGTCGCGGTCGGCCAGGCTGGCCGCCGGCGACGAAGTCCTCGTGCCCGCCGTCTGCTGGGCGACCTCGGTCTGGCCGCTCCTGCAGCACGGGCTGCGTCCGGTCTTCGTCGACGTCGATCCGCGGACGCTGAACGTGGATGTCGACGACCTGGAGCGGCGCATCACGTCGCGAACCCGCGCCATCTTCGCGGTGCACGTGCTGGGCAACTCCGCGCCGATGGCTCCGATGGTCGACATTGCCAGGGAGCACGGCCTTCTGCTGATCGAGGACACGTGCGAGTCGCTCGGATCGACGTCCGGCGGCCAGTGGCTCGGCAGCTTCGGCGACTTCGGCACGTACTCGTTCTACTACTCGCACCACATCACGACGGGCGAGGGCGGGATGGTGGTCTGTCAGACGCTCGAGGACGTGGATCTGCTGCGCAGCCTGCGATCGCACGGCTGGTCCCGCGACCTCAGCAACCGCCAGGAAGTCGAGCAGCAGTTCTCCGACGTGGATCCGCGCTTCCTGTTCGTCCACAGCGGGTACAACCTTCGCCCGCTCGAACTGCAAGGCCGCCATCGGCCTCTGTCAGCTCGAGCGGCTGGGCGCGATGAACGAGACGCGCCACCGCAATCGTGATCGGCTCATGCGGGCGCTTCACGATCATGAGCTGTGGGACGGACGGTTCGAGTTCCCCCGGGCAAGCCGAGGGCACGACCGCGGCGTGGTTCGGGTTTCCGTGCCTGCTGAGTGCCGGCTTCCCGGTCCCGAAGCGCGCGTTCCTCGCGCACCTCACGCAATCCGGCATCGAAAACCGGCCGATTATCAGCGGCAACTTCACGCGGCAGCCCGCGCTGCTCGCCCACGGCCTGGTGTGCGATCCGAAGGCGTACCCGGGCGCCGAAGCCGTCGATCAGCGCGGCTTCTTCATAGGCATCCACACCGAGTCGCTGCCCGAGGCGACCATCGATCAGCTGGCCGATATCCTCCTGGCCCCGGTACCTGCCTTGACGGGGTGAACGTCAGCGGGCCGGCCCAGGGGACGGAGCCGTGCGCGAGGCGAACCACGTCGCGGCGCAGACGATCAGCACGGGGTCGATCACGGGAATCCGGTAACGCTCGGTGCAGATGAAAAGGACCGAGAGCGCCACGGCCGAGAAGCCGAGCAGCCATAGTGCCCAGGGCTGAGAGGGTCCACGCACCAGCCGCACGAAGCCCCCCACCGCGAACGGCAGGAGCAGCAGGTAGGACACGAGCGTCACGACGTAGTACAGCCTCGAGTGAAGCGTGTAGGACCGTCCGATGGGCACCCACAGATAGAAGAACTTCTTCGCCAGCAGCGTGACCCACCAGACCGGGGCGGACTCGATCGTGCGAAACGCCTCGCGGTAGAAGATCGGCTCGAGCTGCTCCTGCGACGCGCCGGGGTGCTGCCGGCGGATCTCCAGGTAATCCAGCTTGATGGCGGGATTGGCCGCCATGTCGCCTTCCCCTGTCGAGAGGCGATGGTTGCCTGTCCAGAACGTCAAGCCCCCTTCCGACGCAATCAGCACGAACCGCCCGTAGTGCGCGACGTTTCGCGCCGTCCAGGGGACGATGACGATCGCGGCGCCGACGACCAGCGCGACCGCCGCCACGCGGCGCCTCATGGCCAGCCAGAGCACCGCGAGCCCGAGAAACGCGAGCGCCGACGGCCTGATCAAAGCCGCGGCTCCCAGGGCGGCGCCCGTGAGAAGCGCGAAGCCGGGCGACGCCTTCCGCGAGTCCTCCGCGCGGTCCGTCAAACGCGCGACGAGCAGGGTGACGGCGAAGATGACGGGCGAGTACAACGACTCGCTCAACGCGTAGCCGGAGAGCCAGACGAGGGGCGGATAGAAGGCCGCCAGAAATGACGCCCAGACGGCGGCCCGATCGCCGGCCACGCGCCGGGCCAGCAGCCCGATCACCAGCACGCCCGCCACGCCGAGCAGGCACTGTGCGAGTTTGACCGAGGGCGGCACGGACGCCGGCAGCGGCCCGGCGCCGACGAGCGGAGCAAGAAAGACCGGATACCCGGGCGCCCGGCCGAACTTCGCCACAGACTTGCTCTCGGGGCGTGTCGGGATACTCGACGCCGTGGCCGCTGGCGACGCTCTGGGCGAGCAGCAGGTACTCCTGCTCGTCGTTCGTGAGCGGCTTGCCCTTCCAGAATCCGAACGCAAACGCCAGTCGCGACGGCGAGCGCCGCCACCAGCGCCAGCGTCATCAGCCGGCGCCACCGGCGACCCTCGGCGCCATGGGTCATCGGGCGCCCTGCTCCAGCAGCCGCTGAATGGCGTCGCGCGTCCGGGCGATGAGGCCGTCCCGATCGTCCATCGTCAGGCCGGCCGTCTCGATTGGCTCGCCGACGCGGACCGTGACATGCGCCGGCCAGACCAGCCGGCTGCCCTTCCGCATCGCGGCCCGTCCGCCCTGTATCGCGACGGGAACGATCGGCGCCTGCGCGCCGATGGCCATGATGAAGCCGCCCTTCTTGAACGGCAGGAGCTGCTCGGTCCGCGAGCGCGTGCCTTCAGGGAAGATCAGGAACGTGTTGCCGGCCGCGAGCGAGCGGCTGCCCTCGGCGATGGACGCCATCGCCTGCTCCCGGTTGTCGCGCCGCACGGGGATGAAGCCACCGCCGAGAAACACGCGACCGAGCAGCGGCAGCTTCAGCAGCTCCGCCTTGAAGAGCACGTGCAGCCGGCGGTGAAGGTAGGTGAAGAGGATCGGCGGGTCGACGTTGCTCTGATGGTTCGCGCAGAAGACGACCGCGCGGTCACGCGGCAGGCGATCGAGCCCTCTGACCTCACAGCGAATCCCGGAGAGCACGAGGCCGAGGCGCACGCCGATGTGGCCGAGGTCGTACAGCACGCCCGGCTTCTTGAACAGGAACGCGACGAGCAGGCCAGGCGGTGCCGCCAGCAGGACGTACAGCGAGATGCCGAGATAGGTGGCGACCGATCGGATGGCCGCGATCACGGTGGACATGTAGGACTGTATCGTAGCCGGAGTGCTGATGTGCCGAAGTGCCGACGTGCTCAGGCGGGCCCAGAGACACGAAAGGCCCGGACCGCGGAGCGATCCAGGCCTTGCGTGCCGCCCGAACGGGGCCGTCGAGATGACTACGACGCGCGAGTGCGCGGCGACGACTGATTCGCGCGCGCGACGACTGGGCGGCGCCAGCGGACGCGCCTTCGGGCGGCTGGCGGTCGCGCGCTCGGCGAGACGCGCCTTCGTCGTGAAGCAGCGCTCCAGCGCCTGGTCCACGCGCCCCTCGACGACGACGCTCTTTTCGCGAATGACGTCGGAGACTTCGGTCACGATGAGTGCGCGAGCGCGATCGAGCATGCGCTTCTCGCGGAACGAGAGGCTCTTCGAGCGCGACAGGAACGTCAGGCTCTTCAGCACATCGGCCATGTCGAAGATCGAGCCGCTGCGCATCTTGTCGGAGTTGTCCTTGAAGCGTCCCTTCCAATTCTGGTGATCGTCGATCTTGCCGTCGCCGATGAGACCGAACAACCGCTCGACCTCTTCGTCCGAGATCGCACGCCGCAGTCCGACTTCGTCGGCATTGGCCACCGGCACCAGCACGGTGGTCTCGTTGGCGATGATTCTGAGGTGGTAGAACCCGCAGGTGGTCCCGAGGATGGTCTTCTCTTCGATGCGCTCAATGACGCCAAGACCATGATTCGGGTAAATGACCTTGTCGCCAGCCAGGAATGTCACGTGTCCCCCGTTCACGAAGTGGTAGTAGGGTGCGGCAAATAGGAACGTGTGGAACCTTCCCATTATAGGGGATTTTCCGACTGAAATCAAAGAAAATCGGCCGAAATTGGCCATTTCTGCGCCCCGAGCCTCCGCACTGACCGGGGGCGGCCGGACGGTCGCTGGCGACGCACTAAACCCTTCAGGCTGCGAGAGTTGTCATGCCAGTTCAGCCGTGACCGCCGCCCGTTCGGCGCATGAATTCGTGTTTACTTCGCCTGTCCGGGAGCGAACAATCCGGTCCCACTCGCGAAGCAGTCGGGCCAACTCGAAGTTGCCGATCTCCGTCTAATTCAGCCAGAACTCACCAGGACACCTGGCACGCTCCTGGCGGGAGAGAGCCGACGCCATGACGACCATCCGGCTTCGACGACCTGTCGGCCTTGCGGTGCTCGGGACGGTCCTGGTCGCAGGCGGCCTCTCGCTGAACGCGGCGGTCCTTCCCCTGACGACCGACGTGCGGACCGACGCCACGGGCCCTCAGTCGACGCTCCTTCCACCTGACGCCTCTCTCACCCTGCCCGGCACGTGGGTCGGGCGCACGCGCTGCGGCCACGACGTGAAGTTCGACCTGCGGCTGACAGACGACGGCGTCGCCGGCCTCGCAAGTCTTGCGGGCCTGGTGCCGGACGCCTCTACTCCGCTGACCGTGGCGCCTCTGTCGATTTCGGGCCGCACGCTCGTGTTCCGGGTGAAGGCCTGCCCGCGCGGGCGCGGCGCGACCTACGGCATCCTGACGCTCGTGTCTGAAGACTCCGCGCGGCTGGATCTGCAGTCCGACGACTCGCCGATCTCGCTGGTCCTCACGAAGGTCAGCTGACGCGCTTAGGCCTCTCACCTGTAGCGCCGCCCAGTCACCTGTAGCGCAGGCCTTCAGGCCTGCCAGGAAGGGCGCTATCATGCGCGAGCCGCTCGCGCATGGAGCACTTCTACGAGCTCGTCGCCGCCGCCGTCGACGAGTTCCCCGACAACATCGCCATCGAGGTCCAGCATCGCGACCGCCTGGAACAGGTGACGTACGCGCGGTTGCGCGAGATGGCGGAGCGGACGGCCGCCTGGCTCGCGATGATCGGCGTCGATGCCGGCCAGCGCGCCGCGATCCTCGCCGACAACGACGCCGCCTGGTGCGCGGCCTACCTCGGCATTCTCCGCCGTGGCGCCATCGCGGTGCCGCTCGACACCAGCTACAAGGCCTCGCAGGTGCAGACGCTGCTCGTCGACTCTGCCGCACGCGTGATGTTCACGACGGCGAAGTACCTGCCGACGGTCATCGCCGCCCGGGAAGCCGCCGCCGTCGAGCTCCGAATCGTGCTCCTGCACGGCAGCGACCCGGCAGCCGTCGCCTTCGACGCCATGGTCGGCGGCAACCTGCCGTCGCCGCCAGTCCCGCCCTGCCGTTCGCGCCCGTCGGATCCCGCGGTCATCCTCTACACGTCCGGCACCACGAGCGACCCGAAAGGCGTCGTCCTGACGCACGCGAATCTGCTCGCCGAGCGTGACGGCGCCTTTGCCGTCGTTCGCGTGAGCCGACCGCGACGCCGTCCTCGGCGTGCTGCCCCTCTTCCACGCCCTGGCGCAGATGGCGAACCTGCTGCTGCCGCTGTCGATCGGCGCGCGCGTCGTCTTTCTCGACACCGTGAACACGACCGAGCTGCTGCGCGCGTTGAAGGAGCGGGGCATCACGGTCTTCGCATGCGTGCCGCAGTTCTTCTACCTGATCCACCAGCGCGTGCACGGCGAGCTCGACAAGCGCGGTGCCGCTCGCGCGTTGGGCATTCAAGAGCCTGCTGGCGATGAACCGGCTCACGAGACGAGCCGGCTGGAACGCCGGGCCCTGGCTCTTCCGGCGTGTGCACATGGTGCTCGGCCGCGGCATGCGAGTCATGGTGACGGGAGGGTCGAAGTTCGACGCGCGGATTGGCGCCGACCTGTACGACATGGGGTTCAACATCCTGCAGGCCTACGGCCTGACGGAGACGTCCGGAGCGGCGACGCTGATGCGACCTGGCGACCCGCACCTCGAGACGGTCGGACATCCGCTGCCCGGCGTCGAGATCCGGATTGGCGCTCCCGAAGCCGGCGAAGAAACGACGGACGGCGAAGTGCTGATCCGTGGTGCGATCGTGATGCAGGGCTATCACAACCGCGCCGACGCCACCGCCGCGGCGGTCGATGCCGACGGCTGGCTGCACAGCGGCGATCTCGGCCGGCGCGACCCCGAGGGCCGGCTCGCTGATCACCGGCCGCCGCAAGGAGCTCATCGTCCTCAGTTCCGGCAAGAACATCTACCCCGAGGAGATCGAGGCGGTCTATCGGCGCTCGCCGTTCATCAAGGAAATCTGCGTGCTGGGCCTGGCCCGGCCCGGCGAGCCGGCGGCGGAGCGGCTGTATGCCGTCGTGGTCCCCAACGAGGAGCTGCTGCAGGAGCGCAAGATCGCGAACGTCGGCGATCTGCTGCGCTTCGAGATGGAAGGCGCATCGGTGTACCTGCCGCATCACAAGCGCGTGCTCGGATATGAGATCTGGCGCGAGCCGTTACCTCGCACGACAACCGGGAAGGTCCGGCGGTTCGAGGTGGAGCGGCGGGTGAAGGACAAGGCGGCCAGTGCCGCGGCGCCAGGTGGCCCGGCAGTCTCGGGCGAGGACCGTGCCTGGCTCGAGCGCCCTGACGTGGCTGGGGTACTGGCGGCCATCCGAACGGCGGCGCGTCCAGGCGCGACGGTCGTGCCCGACGCCAATCTCGAGCTCGATCTCGGGCTTCGACTCGATGGAGCGCGTCGAGCTGCTGACCTCGCTCGAGCAGCGCTTCGGCGCCGACATTCCGGAAGAGGAGATGCAGCGGCTTTACACCGTCCGGGAGCTGGTGGAATCGATCCTGTCGCATGCAACCGGCGAAGGCGGCGAAGAGTCGGCCGCGTGGGACGCGCTGCTCTCGCCGTCGCGGATTGACGCCAGGCGCGCTGGATGCCGCCCTGCGTCCGCATGGCCTGATCTCGATTGCGATCTTTGCCGCCATCAAGCTCCTGCGGGTGCTGTTGCGGCCAGGGGTCCGCATCGAGGTGCGGGGTCTCGAACACCTGCCGGCCACGGGCCCGCTGATCATCAGCCCGAATCATCAGAGCTACCTGGATCCATTCGTCCTGCTCAGCGCGCTGCCCCTGCGGATTGCGCGACAGCTGTTCTTCGTCGGCGCCACCGAATACTTCGAAAGCCGGCTGACGCGATGGCTGGCAGAACAGGTGAGCCTGGTGCCGGTCGATCCCGACGCCGGGCTCGTCGCCGCGATGCAGGCCGGCGCCTACGGGCTGCGCCGGCGTCGCATCCTGGTGCTCTTCCCTGAAGGCGAGCGATCCATCGACGGCACCGTCAAGCACTTCAAGAAGGGCGCGGCGATTCTCTCGCACCAGCTGCAGGCGCCGATCGCGCCGGTCGCGATCACGGGGCTGTTCGAGATCTGGCCGCGCAACCGTCCGCTGGCGTGGCGCCGGCTGCTGCCCGGCGCAGGGACACGCGTGCGCCTGACGTTCGGCCCGCCAATCGTGCCAGCGGCCGTCGTCGGTGCTCCGGTCCAGCGGACGCCTACGACGCCATCACCGGCGCGTTGCGCAGTTCCGTGGACGAGATGTGGAAGGCCGACGCGGCCGCCGAGGCGCCGGCTAGCTGAGGCCGGTTTCGGCGCCGGCGACGCTGGACGGCTCGGGTTGTTCGGCAATCACGACGCGATCCCGGCCTTCACGCTTCGCGCGATAGAGCGCCAGGTCGGCGGCGTGAATCAGGCTGGCGCCGTCGACGCCGTGCACCGGCAGCGTGGCGATGCCGACCGAGATGCTCAGCGGTCCGAGCGTCTGCCGGCGAAACGTCATCGAGATTTCACGGACCCGATCGCGCAGCGCGTTGGCGCGTTGCAGGGCACCCTCGGCGGTCGTGTCGGCCAGCACCAGCGCGAACTCTTCCCCGCCGTACCGGCAGGCGACGTCCTCGCCGCGGAACACGCTGCGCGTCACGGCGCCGACTTCCCGCAGCACGGCGTCGCCCGCATCGTGGCCGAACGTGTCGTTGAACTGCTTGAAGAAGTCGATGTCGAGCATCAGGATCGACAGCGGACGTCCGGCACGCACCGATCGGCGGCACTCGCGCTCGAGCGACTCCTCGAGGAACCTGCGGTTGAACAGGCCGGTGAGCGGGTCTCGAATCGACTGGTTCCTGAGCGTCTCGCGCAGGCGCAGGTTGGCGAGCGACAGCGCGATCTGCTCGCTCATTGCCGTCACGATGCGCAGCCGGTCCTCGCGGTCTTCCTCGACGTCGCCGTGAGCTGCCGGCGCGGGGCCCGTCAGCGAGAGGACGCCAATCGGATCGCCCTGGGCGATGAGCGGCACGCATGTCGAGTGGGCGGCATCGAGCCCGTCGAGATGCGCGCAATGCGGCGCGGACGGATCGGGGCCGGTGTCGTGCAGCCGGCTGCGCCGCAAGGCCCAGCAGTCCCCCGGCTCGAACGACAGGTGCACGCTGTCGAGAGTGCCCCATCTCGCGCGACGCTCGACGGCCGTGCCGGCGCTGTTGATCAGGAACAGCGCGCCTGCGCGCTGGACCAGCGCAGGTGCCGCGCGCTCGATGACGCGATAGGCTTCCTCCGCCACCTCGCACATCTGCAGCAGCTGACTCAGCTCGGCGAGCCGCTCGATCTCGTCGGCGCGCCGCTCTGCGCGTCGCGCCGTGTCGGCGAGCTGCTCGTGCACGAGCGCGAGCTCGTCGGCCACGCGACGCCGGTCACGCGCGTCCAGATACGCGAAGCTCCAGGCAATCGCCACGAGGCACACGGCCGCGAGGCTGCGCCACGACAGGCCGCCCGCGACGACGACCGCCGCGATGGCCACGAGCAGCACGGGGACGACGCGGCGAGGTTCCGCGAGCCGTGCGAGCGCCGCGGTGAAGGGGTTCTGTGGCGCCACGATGGTCCGCGATCACGCTAACACGTTCTGTTCGCTTGAGCTGGCTTGCGCCGGCCACGGAGCGCGCGAAGATCAAACGGCCACAGAGGCACAGAGAGCACAGAGCGGTTGTTGAATCGCCACAGAGACACAGAGAGCGCAGATAAGACAGAAAAAGAGAGAAGAGATCAGCGGAATGGATGAGCAGGGTTCGAGGACGCCTTGGGCCGGCGGACGCTAGCGGACGCGCTCGAACGTCAGCGTCGCGAGCCCGTCCTTCGTCGTCACGTGCAGCTCGCCGTCGTCGATATCGAACGTCGCGGCGGCGCTCAAGTCGCGAAGGAAGATCGTGTCGAGCGATCCTGGCGGGCACATCATCCGCGTGATCGCCGCAGGCCCGACGTGCAGCTTCGGCGGGTCGGCGGAGTAGGAGCCGCGGCCGCGGTTGCAGTCCGCCAGCAGCGACAGCGTGCCGTCCGTCACCGAACTGCAGCGGTGTACTTGCGAAGGGTCTTTCGGCACGACGGGCGGATCGTTGCCGTGCACGGCTTTCGTCATGTGCCAGGTGCCTCCGATCAACCCGCCGGCGAGGTCGCGCGTCAGCGTCAGGCCGGCACTGCCCCACTCCTTCGGATTCGGATCGACCGCCGTCAACGTGTCGCCGCTGGCGGTGAACGTGAGCACGCGCGGCTTGGGCAGCGCCTTCGTCCCACGGCGCGTCAGCGACACGACCACGCGATCCTCCGCGGTCTTCCAGCTTGCCGGAATCGGTGATCGGCGGCTTGCCGTTCTTGTAGTCGGTGGTCAGGCGCGCGGTGTGCTCGGCGGTCAGAATGAGCAGCAGGGCGCGCCCTGGACTATCCGCGGCCGGGAGCGTGGCGATGTAGCGGCCGACAGGCGTCGCACGCTGGCTGCGCCGCCGCGATCGACGCGATCGACGCCGCCAGAGCGGCGGCGAATTGAGTCATGTAGAGGCTCTTCATCCTCAAGGCGGCTCGAGTCAGCGGACGTTGTCGGCAACGACGATGTCGCGCGGCCAGTTGTCGATGTGGCTGACGAGCGCCCAACGGCCATCGCGCGAGACCGACAAGAAGCGGGAAGCGCCGAAACGCGCGACCAGAAATGGGAGCGTGCCGATCTGCCGAACGCGACCGTCGGCGAAGCTGTAGAACTCAACGGCATCGGCCGCCGGTGAACCATGCGACGGACCGGGTGCACCCGAAACGAAGACGATGCCGGTGTCCGTGACGTCCCAGGCTCCGGGCGGCACGCCGGAGAGGACGACTGACGTGGGGCCTCCGTCCACGGAGACCTGCTTCAGTGTGGAACCCGCGCCAAGGCCGTTGCGGTGAGCCGCGACAACGTAGAAGAGACTCCGTCCGTCAGGGGCTTCGCGGGGCTCGAAGCCACCGTCGGTCGTGATCTGTGTGGCCTTACCGTCGTCGACGCCGATCTTCCAGATTTCTGAGCGCCCCGACGCGTCGGACGCGTAATAGATCCACCGCCCATCGGATGACCAGTCAGGGTCGCTTGCGTGGGCGCGTCCATCCGTCAGCCGTGTGTGAGGCCCGCCGTCAACGCCGACGATATAGATGTCTGACGCGCTGCCGACAACGGCGTCGAGCGCCACCGAGCGACCGTCTGGCGACCAGGAACCGACATTCACTCCCGAGGCTTGAAGGCTGGGCACGCGTCGGAGACCTGCCCCCGTCCGTTCGGCCAGCCACACTTCCGAACCGCCTCCGCGGTCGGATGTGAACGCCACATTGGCGCCGTCGCGAGAGAACCGTCCGGGCATGTCCATGCGTGTCGAGTCGCAGAACGGTGCGCTGTCGGCAATTGCACCCCCTGCTGTCGCGGACGCGCAGATCGACAAGCCGAAGGCCCACGTCCGTTTGCCCATATGAGAACGCAAGCCTGAAGGTACCCGCTTCGCGCATCCGCGATACCGAGAGCATGTTGGTCCCGAAGGGGATCCCAGGTATCGCCGTTGGCGGTTGTCCCCCCGAGACGGCGACTCGAAACACTCGCGCGCCGCCCGATTCGTTTCTCGGGTAGAGAATCTCGCGGCCGTCCGGCGTCCAGTCCAGCCGCCCGACATACTGGGACACATCGGTGAGACGGGCCGGTTCCCGCCCCTCCTTGTTCGCCATGGGCACGACGAACACCGCGGCCTGGCCGTTCTCACTTTCTGATATCCGTACGAACGCGAGCGTTGCACCGTCGGGAGAAACTTTCGGGAATTCATCGACGAATCCTGGCGGCGGTGACGTCAGCTGTCGGCGCTCGCCTGTGTCCAGGACCTGTTCGAAGATCGCTGGCAACCCGGCCGCCGTGCGACCTCGCATGACCAGGGCCCGACTGTCGGGTGTCCAGGATGGGTCCCCGCCCTTGTCCGCGACCTTCTGCTCCGGTCCGCCATGCGGCGACACCAGATAGACCCCTCGGCTCATGGCCCTTTCCATACGTTGGAAGGCGATCAGCCGACCGTCGGGGGACCAGCTTGGCAGCGCCTCGTGGAATTGCGGCGTGTCGGTAAGGCGCCACAGCGCGTCGCCGTCAACGGCCTTCACCCACACGTCAGAGGTGTCGGAAAAAACGGGACCCGTCCAGTTGAAGGCGACGAAGTTTCCATCGGGAGAAAAGCTCGGCATACCTTCCGCCCCTGGAAAAGTTGTCACGGTGATGAGCCGAAGCTGCGGCGATGTGGATGACGCAGCCCGGCGCGCGATGACAAGCCAGGCGACGCTGCCGAGCAACACACCCGCAACGGCAATCAACCAGAGACGTGACCCGCGTCGCGTGCCGACATGTCGGCGGGCGGCTCTCCGACGGTCGGGAGTGTAGCAACGTCGAGACCTGGCATTTTGCCATTTTCGTTCGCGTCGAAAACTGGCGTATAGCTGCCCTTGGGCATCGAGATCACGACGACGCGGTGTGGAGCCGAAGCGTAGGTACCTCGCGCAGCTTGTCGCGCAGCCGTCGCGCGTCGACGCGCACAATTGGATCCGACGCGGTACTGAAATCCGTGCCCCTGCCGTACACCTCGGTCGCCAGCACCTGCTCTTTGAGCTGATGGCCATGACCATCGAGCGTCTGCTCGACGACGAATTTCAGAAAGGCTGACAGGCGTTCCGAGCGGGAGAACAAGTCGCTGGCGAGGATATGGGCGAGCTCGGCCCGTACGGCCGACGCTGGCAAGCCGTCACGACGCGAAAGAGCGGGCGCCGGCGAACGGGACATGTGCTGGCTGCTGCCCGGCAGGCACCTATCCTAGCATCGGGTGCGGATCCCGGCACGGCATCGTGGCTAGCACGAATGAGGGCGCGAAGTGCGCGCTGTAACGACGCCCGAAAAGTTGCGTCGACACGACGGGGTCGCCCACATCGAACGCTCACGGCGCGATTGTGCCGAGCCAACGTCGAACGATGAGCGATGAGTGACGTGCTGGCGACGACGAGTCGATGAACCTGCGCCCGGCAGAGATCGCATCGCGCGCAATCAATCGTCTGCTCGCGTCGTTTCACAATTCGAGGACTCAGCTCAGCTTGGAGTTAGTCGATTTGCGAGTCGCTCTGTTATGCTGTTTTCGATCTCGAGGCTCGATTAGCTCGACAGGAATTATGGATGACCTGGTCGCGCTCGTGTCGTCTCACAACTTTATTTCGCACGACTGCGTGCTGTATGCTTCGGCACTCGGTGCGGGTCGCGTCGATCTATTTTTACGCGCGCGGCGCGTGGTGCGGCGGGAGGTGTTCAATGAGTCGGCTCTATAGGGTAGGCGCTCTTTCGTTGTTGATGTGCGCGCTTGGTGCGTTGCAGGCATCAGCCTCACCCTTGCTCCCGGAGATCCGATCGTGCGCACCAGAGGCGGCGGAGGATCGATCCAGATCTTCGCGCCGCTGCCGTTCACGTTCGACTTCGGCACGTTTCCGATTGGTCCTGACGACCCCAACTGCACGTCCGGACCGGATCCGGACTTTCCCGAGCTGCACGGCGGTGAGCTGCGATTTTCAAAACCTGACCGGGTTCACGATCAATGACTTGAACTTCACGTTTACTTCACCCACGGGGGACCGCTCCAGCTGACGCTGGAAGACACGAGCGGGTTTTTTCCGGACAGGTTCCCGCCTGATGGGACATTTGCCTTGGCCGCCCATTTTGGCGGGGGGGGCGTACCCTCGGGATCCTGCTTCGAAGGCTGCTTCGGCGGCGAGTTCGGGATCGACCTCGTGGGATTTCCGGACGGCGCGACGGCGTCTGTCACGATGGATTCCACCAGCGTACCGGAACCCGCCAGCCTGCTGCTCCTCGGGACCGGCCTCGCGATCGCCGCGCGCGGCCGCTGGCGGTTCAGGAGATAGCGCTTCGACGCCTACTTGGGCGGAGTTGAATAGCGCCGCAGGAGTTGGCCGAAGGCCTCGGACTTGCTGAGCGATTGCAGCTCGGGGTCTTCGGCAGCCTCTCTCGCGGAGTATCCCCCTTGCAGCGCCCTCTCGAGGGACGTCAGCGCCGCCTGCTGCCGCCCGGCGAGCGCATGCACGACCGCCTCGTAGTAGGAGATCGCTGCGTTCCCGGGTCGACCGCCCGCGCCTTCCGAATGAAGTCCGAAGCGCTGGCCGCGTTGCCAGTCTTCGCGTGATACAGCGCCACCATCGCCAGCGTCGTCGAGTCCTTCGGGTTGACCTGCAGATCCTTGTAGGCCAGCGCAATCGCCTTCACGTACGTTTCGCGCGCTCGCTCGCGATCGCCTGACCAGCGCAGGCCATCCGCCAGATTGCCGACCGTGATGGCGTCGTTCGGGTTCAGTGCGGCGGCCTGCTCGAACACCTTGACGGCTTCCGGGTACCGCTTCAGGTAGAAGTACGCCGTCCCGAGGCTGGAGTACGTGAGCCAGTGCGGCTGCAGCTTGAGTGAGTGCTCGTAGGCCGGAATGCCTTTCTCCCACTGTCCCTGCGCGAAATACGTCGAGCCGATGTTGGTGTAGCCGACCGGGTTCTGCGGCTCGAGTTCGGTGACGCGCTCGAACTCCTTCAGCGCATTCTCGGTCTCGCCGAAGTGCAGGTAGGTCTGGCCGAGCTCGTTGTGATTGACCCAGAAGTACGGGTTGACGTCCACCGACTTCTGCAGCGCCTCGAGCGCCTCGTCCTTGCGACCGAGATCTCGATAGGCGGCGCCCAGCCTGCGATAGGCCTCATCGGAGTTCGGCGCGAGCTCCAACGCGCGGCGCAGGACCACCACGGCTTCCGCATTCCTGCCGGTCCCCGAATACACCGACCCGAGCGAGTAGTGGACTTCGGGCAGGCGGTCGTCCAGCTCGCGCGCGCGCAACGCCGCGGCGCGGGCGCGCTCGGCCCAGAAGCTGTTCTTCGTCTCCGAGTACATCTGGAGGCTCGCGTCGGCCAGCCCTGCGTAGGCCAGTGGGAACCCGGCGTCCCTGCGGATCGCCTGCTCGAAGAAGTCGATCGACGCCTGCAGCTGCTTGGGGTCCTGGCTCGAACGAAGCGCGTCGCGCCCCTTCAGATAGAAGTCGTACGCCTCGATGTCGTCGGTCGGACGCACGGCGGATCGCGCGAGGGCAGTCGGGTCCGCCGGAATCCCGAGGGCCTTGATCAGGCCGTCGTAGATATCATCCTCGAGCCTGAAGAGCTCGGCGTTGGTGCCGGTGAACTGCTGGCTCCAGGTCTGCTTTTTCGCAGCCATGTCGTGCAGGTTGACCACCAGCCGGAGACGGCCCCCGGCCGCCTGCACGGTGCCTTCGACAATCATCGTCGCGCCGAACTTGCGCGCGGCCTCCTCGATGGTCGCGATGGTGCCCGCGGCCTGCACGTCCCGGGTGGGAACCACGCGCACGCCAGTCAGCTGGAACAACCGGGACGACAACGCTTCGACGACGCCATCGCCAACGTACCGAAGCTGCTGCGGATCGCCGAGGACACGGAACGGCAGAACCGCCACGAACGGAAGTGCGGATGCGGGCGTCCGCGTGGCGGTGGCCGCCGGCGCGGCTGGTGTGGCTGGTCGTACGCCACGGCCAACGCCGGACCACACCGCCAGCCCCACCAGAAGTACGGCAGCCAGCACCGATGCGATCGGCACCAGGCGCCGCGCCGGCACCTTTGACGGTGCCGAAGGCGTTTGAGGCAGGTCCGCTATCGGGACGCTGCGGCGGCGCGATCTCGCGCTGAGCGTCGCCGGATCCGCCGCGTCATCCAGGGCGGTGAGGATCTCCTCCGCGCTCTGGAACCTGGCATCGGGATCCTTCTCGAGGCAGCGCACGATGACATCGGCCAGCGGCCCGGGCGTCTCGGCGTTGACCGTGCGCGGATCGGGCGCCCGGACGCGGACGCGCTGCAGCAGTTCCTGGATGGCCGAGTCGCCATGGAATGGCACCGTGCCGGTGACCATCTCGTAGAGGATCAGGCCGAACGCATACAGGTCGACGCGGTGATCGGGGGTCCCACCACCCTCGATCTGCTCGGGCGCCATGTATCGCGGCGTGCCGAGCAGCTCACCGGTCCGAGTCATGCCGGCCGCCGCGGATGCGAGCGACTTGGCGAGGCCGAAGTCGGAGACGAAGGCTGTTCCCGATCCATCGATCAGGATGTTCTGGGGCTTCAGGTCGCGATGCACCACGCCCTCGGCGTGGGCGGCGGCCAGCGCCTCGGCGATCTCGCGCGCGATCTTCACGGCACGATCGACGGGCAGGCGCCCCTCGCGGCGCAGGATCTTGTGCAGGTCCTCGCCGTCGACGAACGCCATCGAGATGAACTTCATCCCGTCGACGTCGCCCAGATCGTGAATCCGGAGGATGTTCCTGTGTGAAACCTTCGAACCGAGCAGCAGCTCCTGTTTGAAGCGCCGGACAGCGGACGGATCGGCCACCAGGCCCGGCCGGATGACCTTGAGGGCCACCATCCGGTCGAGCTCCCGATCGTACGCCTTGTAGACGCTGCCCATCCCTCCCTCACCGAGGGAGGACTCGATGTGGTAGCGCCAGCCGAAGTCAGCGCCGGGATGGACGAGACCGACTGAACCGGAACCCGGCCGGATGGCTGCGTGGATCCGCGCCCGCTCATCGGCAGAGTCACTTCGCCCGAAGGCAGAGGAGAGTCGGAAAACGTCACCTCGGCGTCCGGCGCCGGCCGCTTGTTGTCAGGGGGCGGTTCGGGGGGATCGGGCAAATCACACCTGAGCAAAAACAGATCAGGAGGAGACGGATCTATTCGATCGGCCCCCACGAGCGCGCGTCTCGTGCGAATCCAGGAACCGAAGTTCGGATGGCTGTGCTCATTATCGGGTAAACGTTCTTTTACCGGCAAGGCAAACGGGATCGCACCGTTCTCGAGGGCGCTCGGCGCCGCTGCTCACCAGCTCGACGGCTGATATACTCAATGAGCCGCATCCCCGCGCGGCACTCCTCCGGCCGGAATGGCGGAACTGGCAGACGCGCCGGACTCAAAATCCGGTTCGCCGCAAGGCGAGTGTGGGTTCGACCCCCTCTTCCGGCACCATCCCTCGCTTCGCTCGGTCTGGTCGCCGACAGCGACCAGTCAGGCACGCCGCGGTCAGACTGGCGTCAGCGCGCGACAGTGAGGACGACGACTGAGGCGTATTTCTCGGGCTGGATGATCGTGCCGAGATCGATAACGGCGCCGGACGCGTCGGCGCTCTTCACCGTCGGCTTCATGTCGGTGCCGATGACTTCGACCGCAGTCGGCTTCACCGCCACGGGCACGGGCAGGATGCCGTCCTTCGGCCAGTTCCGCACGATGCAGTACACCTTGTCGTGCGCCTTGCTCTGGGTGACGTAGCCCCAGTCGGGCTGCTTCGCGAGCCCCAGCGGCCGCGTCGCGTAGATGGCCTCGCCGTTCCTCTCCAGCCAGTCGCCAAGGAACAGCAGCCGCCGCTGCTGGTTCGGCGGCACGCGCCCGTTGCCGTCGGGGCTCACCATCAGCAGCAGGTTCCCGCCGTTGGCGACGACCCGCAGCAGCAGATCGAGCGAGTCGGCTTCGCTGAGGACGTAGCGATCGTCGAACGACTCCTCCCAGTTGTAGCCGTACGAGTGGCTGAGCGAGCGGTTCTCTTCCCAGGGATGCGCCTGGAAGCCCTCGATCACGTGGAACTCGCTCGTGTAGTAGTCGCCCCAGCCCGCGTGGCCGCGCGTGTCCTTGCCCAGCCGGTCGTTCACGGCGACGCGCTGCCCGCGCGCCTTCGCGCGGTCGTAGTAGTAGGCCACCAGCTCCGGCGAGCGCCACACCGAGGCGTCAGCTTCCCACTCGCCGTCGAACCAGAGCATGTCGGGAGAGGTCTGGTCGATCAGCTCCTTGAGCGACGGCAGCAGGTAGTCGCCGGTGTAGTCCGCCACAGGCACCTTGCCCGAGAGAAATGGCGTCTCGGGCGTCAGCGGTCCCACCGTCCCGTTGAATCCGAACGACGCGAGCGCATCATCCTTCACGATCGGATAGTTCCACTCGCCGAGCGAGACGTAGGCGCCATAGCGCAGGCCCGCGGCCTTGAGCGCGGCGCTCATCTCCAGCGCGACGTCGCGGTGAATGCCCCATTCGACCGCATTGCGATGGGTGAACGACGACTTCCAGAGCGCGTAGCCGCCGTGATGCTTCAGGAACGGGACGACGTACCGCATGCCCGACGATTTGGCCAGCGCCGCGAGCTTGCGCGGAGAGAACGACTGCGAGCCGAGGAGCTCAATCAGATCGTCAGGACCGATGTCGGCGCCCCACGTCTTCACGTGGTAGTCGCGATAGTCCGTGAAGAGCTTCTGCTCGTACCAGTCCGGGTAGGTGGCCTTCTCGGCCTGCGGCGCCCATCCGGCCACGGACCACGGGCCCCAGTCCACGAACATGCCGAACTTCGCATCGAGGAACCACTCGGGAGCCTTGTGCGTCGCGATTGACGCCGCGTCGCCCTTGAACGGGCCCTTCGCGATGACGGCGTCCATGTCCGCCCGCGCCGTGGCGGCGCGGCTGGTCTGATCGGCGGTCTCAGCGTGCCAAATCTGTTCGGGCGATCGCGGATAGCGGAAGGGAGAATAGCTGGCGGGACGCTTCGGCTGCTGGCCTGTCGGGGGATGCGCCTCCGGCCAGTCCGGCGCAGCCCACAGGCTGGCGACGGCCACGAAGGCCATCGCCAGCCGCAGGCCGGACGTGCTGACCCGGCGCACGGGCACCGCTATTTCTTCGGCGCCTCGTCGAACGCGACGACCGCGGCGGCCGTCCACGTGATGTCGACGCGGTCGCCGACCTTCACCTTCGCGAGCGCGTCCTTGTCCTGCACGCGCGTGGTGTAGTTCCAGCCGTTCGGGCCGGTGAACGAGATCGACGGGAGCGCCTGGTCGATGGCCGTGATCTTCGCCGTGATCGTGCGCTGCGCCGACATCGTGCCCGTCGGCTTCTCGCCTGCCGCCGGGACGACGCCGCCGCTGGCCGTGTTGACGTCGGCCTCCCCTTCGGGCTTCACCCGGAGGACGATGTTCTCGTAGTACCGGACGCTGAGCGTGTCCCCGACCTTCAGCGCGTCGAAGCGCTTCACCGACTTCGGCACGTTGAGCACTTCATACGTGCCGTCGTCCTTCTTCAGCGTGACCTCGCGGCGTGACTGATCGATCGCCTCGACGGTGGCGTTGACCGTCTGGGTCTCTCCGGTAACCGTCTTGGTCTGCGCATAGGCGACGCCGCTTGCCAACAGTCCTGACGCGATGATGCTCGTGACGAGTGCTTTCATGTCCCCTCCAGAAACCGAATGTTTAGCCGTGTGGTCTTCCGTGATCCGTTCAGCGCCGGCGTCCACCGCCGCCGCGCATTCCGCCGCCGCTCGGCCGATACGTCCCGCCCATTCCCCTCGCGCCGCCCGAGCCGCCGCGCTGATACGTGCCGGCGTCGCGCGTGCGCGTCGCGCCGTCGGTCCGCGCCGCGCGATCGCGATCCAGTTGCCCGACGGTGTTTCCGCTGCCAGAGCCCACCCGATCGGCCGGGCGTGTCGCGGCTCCCGAACCATCGGCTGGCCTGGTCGACGCGGTGCCCCCGCGGTCGCCCGCGCGATTTCCCGAGTCGTTCGGCCGCGGGCGCTCCGGCGTATCGACGTTGTTCCAGCCGCCGTTCTCGTACTTCTGCCAGCCGCCGCCCTGGTTGCGATAGACGTTGCCGTCGCGACCAGCGTAGACATCGCCGCTGCCGGTGCGGGCGACGCCGCCCGATCCCTCCGGCCCGCGCCGCGTGATGGCTTCGCCGCCGCCGCTGCCCTGCGTGACGCGCGTCGTGTTGCCGGTGCGATTGTTCGTGACCCGCGCCGTGCGGGCCCAGTCATCGCCGCGCTGCACCGACGTGCCGCCCCAGCTGCCATACACGTTCGATCCCTGACGCGTCTGCGCGTAGGTGCCGGTCCTGGGATTGTACGCGTCCGCGTAGCCGCGTGCACCATATGGTCCCCACGCGACGGCAGCTCGGCTGTAAGTGCCCGTGCGCGGGTTGTAGCGCGCGGCGACGCCAGCTCCGCCGTAGGGTCCGTACGCGACCATCGAGCGTCCATACGCGCCGGTCCACGGGTTGTACCACGCGCCGTATCCGTACGTCGGATAAAACGGATAGTAGTACGGGTAATAGCCGCCCCATCCCCAGTACGGCGGGTAATACCAGCCAGATCCCCACACGACACAGCCGTACGCGACCATCATGCCGGTGTATCCGGCGACGGCCGCGAACGTCACCCACTCGTCGTCGCTGTCGTCCTCGACGACGGTGACGTACGTGACGTTGTAGACGGGCGAGCTCGCCGGGATCTCGTAGATCTCCTTCGGCACGCTCGACGCCACTTCCCACGGGCCTTCGGCCGATCGCGCCATGAACCAGACGCCCTGGAAGCACATGTAGTAGAGGTCGCCGGACTTGATGATCGTCTTGTCGGTGTTGACGGCGCGCGAGAGCTTCGTCGGCTCGATCGTCTCGAATTTCGGATCGCCGTTGTAGTCGACCTCAGGCGCTTTCATCGTCTTCTTGTTGACGCGCGCGGTCTGCGGGATCTGCGACACGCAGAATCGCCTCGGCCGCCTCCGACGTGCCGGGCACGGCGGCACGCACACGCGAGCGCGGGTGCTCGAGCGGGATGTCCTTGAACGCTTCCGGGAGTGACGGCGTCGCGAACGTCCACGGACCCGTGAAACTCGACGCCGAGAACCACCGTCCCGCGACGAGGAAGTAGACGGGCCCGGTCTTCCCGACGCGGAAGACGTCGCTCTCGGTGTTCTGCACCCAGTAGAGGTCCTTCGTGCCGGCGACGAGCTGATAGACCGGCTCGCCCTTCAGCAGAATCATCTCGGCCGGCTTCCGGCTGACGAACACCGTCGGCACATCCTTCTCGCTGATCTTCTGACCGGGCAGCGCCGCCTTCACGTCCTTCCAGTTGTCGTCGGCCGGCAGCGTCGAGAAACTCTTCGGCAGCTTGCCGGCGGGGGTCCACGGCCCGTCGAGGTCGGACGCCTTCAGGAACGTCTTCTCGTTGCGGAGATAGAAGGTCTTGGTCGGGTCGTGCAGGAACAGATCCCAGTTGGTGTTGATCGCGGTCTTCAGGTCGTTGTCCCGGATCGGGCTCCAGATCGCTTCGCCGTCGAGATTCACGAGGACGGCGGGACGCGTGCTGTAGAAGATCGGCGGCGGGTCCGACTTCAGGCCGGGCACTTCTTTCGGGATGATCTGGCTCTTGTCGACGTTGGCGAGCACCCGATCGAGCGCGATGACGCGCTCGGCGTCCGGGATGCCGTCCACGATCTCGGTGACCGCCTCGCGCGTCTGATCGCGACTGAGCTTGTCGAAGTGCGCTTCGGTCACCTGCAGCGTCGCGAATTTCACGAGGCGATCCTCGAGCGACACCTTGGTGTTGGCCTCGATCGTGATCGTCCCGAGCTCCGGTTTCGGCGCGCCGTTGGGCTTATAGGACACGCCGGCGTACGCCACCATGCCGCTTCTGGCCTTCCCAGCTCGCCACCTGCGGCTGGTACAGCAGCAGTTCGCCTCCCGACGGCGTGCGATAAGCGCGCGGCCAGCCGCCGTCGATGGGCGGCGGTGTCGACGCCGCAGCCGGCTTGGCGCCGGTCGTCGTCTTCGCCGGCGTCGCCGTCTTCGTCGGAGTCGTCGCCGGCTTGGCCGGGGCTGCGGCGGCTTTCGGCGCCGGAGCTGCCAGCAGGCGCCTGCGTCGCGCTGCGCGACCGGGCCTGAGATGCCGAAGGCCAGGCACGTCACCAGCGCCACTGCGGCCTGGCTACGAGAACGTCTCATGTCGATGAACCTCCACGGTGTCCGCCGCTGGCAGGCGGATCATGCCGGAACAGGCACTAGCACGGCGCATGCCGGTCCGTCCGGCACGACTTTCAACGCTAACACGCTGTGCCAGACGCCGCTTGCGGCCGTCTCGTTCGGCGCTTTCGGAGGGCGGCGTCCGAACAGCCGTGGGCACGCCCGATATGTCGTGGCCTCACGCGCGGCCATCCGCCACCGACGCGGCGACGGCCTGAGGCACGGTGAAGAACATGCGCTCGCGGCCAAGCGTCGCGCCGAGCGGCGCGCGCTGGACGACGGCGAGCGCCGCTGGATTCAGCGCGGCGACCCTCAGTTCGCTGCCGCTCCGCTCGCAGCGACGCCTCGAGCTCGGCGAGCGTCTTGAGCCCGGTGTACTCGATGTCTGGCACCGCCCCGAGGTCGAGCACGACGATCGCCGAGGCATGTGGGTCTCGACGTGCGCAAGGATCTTGTCGGCGATGCGCTGCGCGTTGGCGAAGTAGATGCGGCCTTCGGGCCTCAGGACGATCACGCCTTCGAACGCTTCGTCGTCTGGATGTTCCGCCGTCTTCGGACGGAACACATCGGTCCCTGGCTTCCTGACCAGCACGTGCACCGGCGGGTCGTTCGCCTGGCGCAGCAGGTTCACCATCGAGAGCACGATCGCCGCGACGATGCCCCTGAGCGTGCCGAGGACGATCACGCCGAGCATCGCCGCCACGGCCCAGCGGAACTCGACCGTTCGGACGCGACGAATCGCCGCGAAGTCTCCCACGTCGATCAGTCCGACCGAGGTCACGATCACCACCGCCGCCAGCGTCGCCTGTGGCATCAGGCCGATGAGCGGCGCCAGAAACAGCAGCACGCCGACGGTCGTCGCGACGGTGATCAGCGACGCGAGCGGTGACTCCGCGCCGGCGCGCGCGTTGACGGCCGTCTGCGACGTGCCGCCGCCGGCGGGCATCGCGCCCGTCAGGCCGCCGAGCACGTTGCTCAGGCCGAGCGCGCGCAGCTCGCGGTTCGCCTCGGGCCTCGGATCGCCGGGCCGCATGAACGCGCGGCCCGCCGCGATCGACTCGGTGAAGCTGATGAGCGCGATGCCCAGCGCTTCGGGCCACAGTCTGGCCAGAAGCGGCACGTCCGGCCATGTCACGCCCGGGAGTCCCGCCGGAATCACCCCGACGGTCGACACGCCGCGCGCCCCAAGCGCGAGGTACGCGGACGCCGCGATGCCCATCGCCACGGCGACAAGCGGCGCCGGCGCGCGGGGCACCCAGCGGGCAATGTGCGAGCATCACGGCAATCGTGCCGGCCGCCAGCGCCAGCGTCGTCACATGCGTCTCGGGCAGCGACGTGAGCATCGTCGTGACCGTCCGCGCGACGCCGCCTTTCGGAAGGTGCAGCCCCAGCAGCTTCGGCGCCTGGTCCACCAGGATCACGACGCCGATGCCGGCCTTGAATCCGGTCAGCACGGGCTCGGAAATGAAGTCCGCGACGAACCCGAGCCTGAGGAGGCCGGCCGCAACGAGCATGAGACCGACGAGCACCGCCAGCGTCGCCGCGACGACGGCGGCCTGCGCGAGATTGGCATCCGGCGCGACATCGGCAATCGCCGCGGCCGTGAGGATTCCGATCGTGGTCGTCGTGCTGACGCTGAGGAGACGGGACGAGCCGACGAGCGCGTACGCCGCCATCGGCAGGAGCGCCGTGTAGAGCCCGACCTGCACGGCGACGCCCGCGACCGTCGCGTACGCCATCGCCTTGGGGATGATCACGGACGCCGTCGTGACTCCCGCCACGACGTCCGCGGAGAGCCAGCGGCGGTCGTACGCGCGAAGCCAGGCGAGCGCGGCAGGGCGCTCGGACATGACGGCCTACGGCTTCGGCACCGGCACGGGGGGCGGCGCCGGCACGGGCGTGAACGGCACCGGCTGACCCGGTGTCGGCTCGGCCTGCCATCCGCCACCGAGGGATCGATACAGCTGCGCGAATGCCTGCAGCTCGTCGCCGCGCGTCTTGGCGAGCTGCAGCTGCAGCTGGAACAACTGCTGGTCCGCGATCAGCACTTCGAGATAGTTGGCCAGCCCGGTGTCGTAGCGCGATCGTGAGAGCTTCGCGGCATCTTCCAGGGCAACGACACCTGTCGTCTGCTCCGCTCCGAACCTGCGCGAGCTTCTGGATCGTCACCAGCGAGTCAGCCACTTCGCGATAGCCGTTGAGCGCCGCCTGCTGGTACTGGGCGATCGCCTCATCGAAGCGCGCCTGCGCCGCCTCGTAATTGCGCTTGTTGCGACCGTGGTTGTACAGCGGCTGAAACAGCCCGGCGCCCACCGACCAGATGATCGAGTCGCCTGCCAGCAGCTTGCCGAAGTCGCCGCTCAGCCCGCCAAGGGCGCCCGTCAGGCTGATCGTCGGATAGAAGAGCGCCTTCGCAGCGCCGACGTCGGCGTTGGCTGCCATGAGGAACCGCTCGGCCTCGACGACGTCCGGCCGCCGCTGGAGCAGCATGGCCGGCACGCCGACTGGAACCGTGGGCGGCACGTGCGTCTCCGTAAGGGCGCGGCCACGAATCACGGCGCCAGGAGCGCGGCCGACGAGCACGCTGATCGCGTGTTCGACGAGGGCGATCTGCCGTTCGATCTCCGGGATGGACGCCGCGGTGATCGACCGGTTGGCCTGCGCCTGGTCGAGCTCGAGCTTGTTCGACACGCCGCCGCCGAGCCGCGTCGTGTAATACGAGACCGTCTGGTCGTTGATGGCGAGGGTCTGCTTCGCGATGTCGAGCTGCAGGTCCAGCTGGCGCAACAGGAAGTACGACGTCGCGACGTCGCTCACGACCGTCACGAGCACTGCCCGGCGGCCTTCTTCGGTCGCGAGGTAGCGGTTGAAGGCGGCTTCGTTGTTGCGACGCAGACGGCCGAAGAGATCGGCCTCCCAGAAGACCGACGCTCCGATCGACGAGTTGTTGAACGTCCGATCCGTGCCCGGCTGCGCCCCCGGCGGCTGAGAGTTCCTCGACGCCTGGTTGCCGGTGTATCCGGCGGTCAGGTTGATCTCCGGATACAGGAACGACTTGGCGACGCCGGCCAATGCGCGGGACTCCTGGACGCGCGCCAGCGCGACACGCAGATCCAGGTTGTGCGCGACGGCGTCGCGAATCAGCGCCTGGAGCGCGTCGTCGTCGAACACCTGCCACCAGGGCGTGTCGGCGAGCGTCGCCGCCGTCTCCGTGTCCGCGGCCCACCGATGCTGGACCGGCGGCAGAAGGTCCGGCCGCTTGTAGTCGGGCCCGACTGGCGCGCACCCGACCGACCAGACGAGCAGACCGGCGACGCCGAGGCTGCCAACACGAAGCGAAGATGGGCGGCTCATGCCTCGGCTCCGTGCGAGACGGCGTGGCCCGACGGCGGCGCCGGATCAGGTGCCTTGTGATCCTTGCCGCCGATGATCTTCTCGACGACCACGAAGAGCACCGGGATCAGGAACACGGCAAGGAACGTCGCGATGAGCATGCCCGCAGAAGACGGCCATGCCCATGACCTTCCGGCCTTCGGCGCCGGCGCCGCTGGCGCGCAACAGCGGCACGACGCCGAGAATGAACGCGAAGGCGGTCATCAGGATCGGCCGGAAGCGCAGCCTGGCGCCTTCGAGCGCCGCCGTGACCGGATCCTTGCCCTGCTCGCGCAGCATCTTCGCGAACTCGACGATCAGGATCGCGTTCTTCGCGGCCAGACCGATCAGCATGATCAGGCCGATCTGGGCGAAGACGTTGTTCACGTAGCTCGTCGAGTACTGACGCGCGACCCAGAGGCCGAAGTAGGCGCCGAAGGCGGCAAACGGGGTCCCCAGCAGCACGCTGAACGGGAGCCCCCAGCTCTCGTACTGGGCGGCCAGGACGAGGAACACCAGGAAGATCGCGAGCGCGAACACGACCAGCGGGTTCGGCGCGCGCTTCTCCTGGTACGACATGTCCGCCCAGTCGTAGCCCATCTCAGGCGGCAGCGTCTCCTTCGCGACCTCCTCGAGCGCCGACAGCGCCTGCGCCGAGCTGAACCCTTCAGCGGGCACGCCGGTGAGCTCCGCGGCACGATAGAGGTTGAAGCGGTTCGTGAATTCCGGGCCCGCTCGACGGGCGTCGGCCGTGACGAGCGTATCGAGCGGCACCATCTGCCCGCCGCTGGCCGCGGACGAAGAACAGGCCGAACTGCTTCGGGTCGCGACGGAATTCCGGCTCGGCCTGCACGTAGACCTTGTAGACGCGGCCGAACCGGTTGAAGTCGTTGACGTAGGCGCTGCCGAGCAGCGAGCCGAGCGTCGTGTTCACGTCCTGCAGCGGCACGCCGACCTTCAGCACCTTCGACCGATCGATGTCCGCGTAGATCTGCGGCACGGTCGCGCGATAGAGCGTCGATGATGCGCCCGATCTCGGGTCGCTTGCTGCGCGGCCTGGATGAAGCGTGCGCGTCTGATCGGCCAGGAACTGCGGCGACTGGCCGGACGCGATCCTGCAGCTCCATCGTGAAGCCCGCGCCGGTGCCGAGGCCCGGAATCGCGGGCGGGCCGAACGCGACGACGACGGCTTCGGGAATCTGCTTGGCGAACTCGCGGTTCAGCGCCGCGACGACGCCGTTGGCGTGCTCCTCCGCGCTCTCCCGCTCGTGCCAGGGCTTCAACGCGACGAAGAAGAAGCCGATGTTCGACGAGTAGGCGCCCGTCAGCAGGCTGTAGCCCGTGACGGTGTTGAAGCCCTCGATCGCGTGGTTGGCGCCGAGCACCGCCTCCGCCTTCCGCATGACCGCGTCGGTGCGCTCGAGCGAGGCCGCGTCAGGAAGCAGCGCGTTGACCAGGATGTAGCCCTGATCTTCCTCAGGCACGAACCCGGACGGAATCCGCTTGACGAGTCCCATCGTCAGCCACGTCAGGCCGCCAATCAGCACCAGGCCGATGACGAACTTCCGGACCAGCACCGTCGTGACGCTGATGTACCCGTCGGTCGCCTTGCCGAAGATCTTGTTGAAGCCGTTGTAGAACGGCGTCAGCAGCGTCTTCTTGCCGGTGGGCTTCTTCAGCAGCAGCGCCGACGAGCGCCGGCGACAGCGTCAGCGCGTTGACCGCCGAGAGCAGCACCGAGATCGCGATCGTGATCGCGAACTGCTGGTAGAGCCGGCCGGTGATGCCGCCCATGAACCCGACCGGCACGAACACGGCGCTCAGGATCAGCGCGATGGCGATGACGGGGCCCGAGACCTCCTCCATCGCCTTGATCGTGGCCTCCTTCGGCTCCATCCCGTGCTCGATGTGGTGCATCACCGCCTCGACGACGACGATCGCGTCGTCGACGACGATGCCGATCGCGAGGACGAGGCCGAGCAGCGACAGGACGTTGATCGAGAAGCCGAGGAGCGGGAAGAACATGAACGCGCCGACCAGCGAGACCGGCACCGTCAGCAGCGGGATCAGCGTCGCGCGCCAGTTCTGCAGGAACACGAACACGACGATGATGACCAGGACGACCGCTTCGAGCAGCGTGTGGAGGATCTCGTTGATGCCTTCCGTGACCGGCAGCGTCGTGTCGAGCGACACCGTGTAGTCCATGTCACGAGGGAACCTGCGTCTTCAGGTCCTCCATCGTCTTCTTGATGTCGTTGGCGACTTCGAGCGCGTTGGTGCCCGGGATCTGGAAGACGGCGATGACCGCCGACGGCTTGCCGTCGTGCCGGCCGATCGAGTTGTACAGCTGCGTGCCGAGCTCGAGGCGCGCGACGTCCTTCAACAGCACCTGCGAGCCGTCCGGGTTCGAGCGCACGATGATGTTGCCGAACTCGTTGTCGTCCAGCAGGCGCCCCTGCGTGCGCACGGCGTAGGTGAACTCCGTGCCCTGGCCGCGGCCGGCGGGCCGCCGATCTGCCCGGCCGGACTCAGCTGGTTCTGCTGGTTGATCGCGTTGACGATGTCGGGAACGGTGATCCCGAGCTTCGCGATCCGGTCCGGGCGAAGCCAGACGCGCATCGCGTAGTCGCTGCCGCCGAACAGGTTGATCTGGCCGACGCCCTTGATGCGGGCGATGTTGTCGTTGATGTTGATCGTCGCGTAGTTCGACAGGAAGTTGCTGTCGTAGGTGCCGTTGGGCGACTTGACCGAGATGACGAGCAGCGGAAACGCCAGCGCCTTCTTCACCGAGACGCCGTAGTTCTTGACCGACTGCGGCAGCTGCGGCGTGCCTTCCGAGACGCGGTTCTGCGTCAGCACGTTCGTCCATGTCGAGGTTCGTGCCGACGTCGAACGACACCCTCAACGTCAACGTGCCGTCGTTGGCGTTGGTCGACTTCATGTAGATCATGTTCTCGACGCCGTTGATCTTCTGCTCGAGCGGCGTCGCGACGGCGGTCTCGACGTCGGTGGAGCCGGCGCCGACGAACGTCGTCGTGACCTGCACCATCGGCGGGACGATCTCGGGATACTGCGCGATCGGCAGCCGCCCCATGGCCACGACGCCGAGCAGCACCATCACGATGGACAGCACCATCGCGACGATGGGCCGGTTGATGAAGAAGCGCGCCATGTCCTACTTGCCTTCGCCGGCGGGCGCCGGCTCGGCGCTGCCGCTGCCGGCGGAGGTCGGCTGGCGCGCCATCTTCGGGGTGACCGGGCTGCCCGGCCGCACCGTTGCAGCGCCTTCGACCACCACGCGGTCCGTCGGCGCGAGGCCCTTCTCGATCACCCAGAGACTCCCGACGCGCGGTCCGACCGTGACGTTCCTGATGGTCACCTTGTTGTCGCTGCCGACGACGGCCACGTTGTAGAGGTTCTGGAGCTCCTGCACCGCGCGCTGCGGCACGAGCAGCGCCCCCTTCCGAGTCTCCAGGACGAACTGCGCGCGGCCGTACTGACCCGGCCTGATCAGGCCGCCCGGATTCGGGAACTTGAACTGGATCGTCAGCGTGCCCGTCGTCGCGTCGACGGCCCGCTCGATCACGTCGAGCCGCCCGGGATGCGGATGCACGGTGCCGTCGGCCAGCACGAGGTTGATCGGGACCGGCCGCGCCGCCGCGCTCTTTCCTCATTTCGTCGACGCGGCGAGACAGCCGGAGGTACTCGGCCTCGCTGATGCCCGCGCGGAAGAGGATCGGGTCGAGCTCGGAGATTGTCGTCAGCAGCGTGGCGTCGCCGCGCCCGACCAGGTTGCCGGCCTTCACCTGCGTCGTGCCGACCATGCCGTCAATCGGACTCGTCACCGTCGTGTAGCCGAGATCGATCTTCGATTGTTCGACCTTTGCCTTCTGGGCCTCGACCTGCGCCTGCGCGGCGGTCTGTGCCGAGATCGCGTTGTCGAGCTCCTGCTGGCTGACGGCCTGCTGCGCCACGAGCGGACGGTAGCGGTTGACGTCGTTCGTGGTCTTGGAGAGGCGAGCCTCGGCGGTCGCGAGGTCGGCCT
Organism: Vicinamibacteria bacterium; assembly: GCA_963787035.1. Lineage (GTDB taxonomy): Bacteria > Acidobacteriota > Vicinamibacteria > Vicinamibacterales > JAENWD01 > JAENWD01. Next base: position 13,368 of record CAWBBN010000023.1, on the reverse strand, counting down.
GCGAGTTCGCAAGGCTCGCCTCCAACGGTTTGCGATCGATCCGGTAGAGAACCTGTCCCTTCCGCACGACCGAGCCCTCGGTGAAGGCGACGTCCTCGAGGAAGCCCTCCACGCGAGCGCGGATCTCGACGTCCTGGGATCCCTTGGTCTGGCCCACCAGCTCCATCTGGATCGGCACGTCCTGCTGGACGACGGAGGTGACCACCACCTCCGGAGGAGCCGCCGGCGGCGGGGCCTGCTTTTCCTGGCACCCGGCGGCGCCGAGAGCCGCGAAGACCAGGGCCGCGCCGGTGGCAGCCCAGGCGCCGTCGCGACGGCCAGCCGGTGAAGAGATCCTCGTACGCACGGTCACTCCTTCTCTCTACGGCGTCGGACGCCCCGTCGCCATGTCCCCGAGCCGTCAGTCGCTACAAGCGGGGCGGGTGCCAATTCTGCACCAGATTCGGCCGTCGACGGGCGTCCGGCCCCGGCCGGCCCGCTGGGACAGGCGGCTGACGACCATGAACCCATTCGGCGGACGGACTGCACGCGCGGTGCCATCCACATCGGGCGGCGGCGCGGGCCTGGAGCCGCATTCCGACCTGAGACGCCCGCCGCGAGGCGCCACTCCCACGAAATTTCGGAGGCGCTCTGTCATCCCGGAGCGCAGATCGGAAGACGGCCCGGCGGGACGGGAGCGCCTCGCCGGCCGAAACTGGTTGTTAAGAAAGGTTGACCAGGGTTTGCCCTGACCGTCGGCCTGGCTGGCACGCGCCCTGCTCATTCCGCAGCGGTGCTGGGGACCACACCGCCGATCGGGGAAGGGGCCACGGGCGGCCCGTCAGAGCGCGCCATGGCGACGACGACCGTGCGAATGACCGTCGAGTGGCTCGTGCCGCCGGGCCAGGCGCGCTCGATCGCGCTTGCCCTGCACTCGCTCTCCACCGACCTGCGCGACACGCCCGGCTGCCTGCGATGCTCGGTGTCGACCGACCTGACGACCCGCGGCGCGGTTCGGTATACCGAAGAATGGGAGTCGGAGGCCGACCTGCGCGCGCGCGTCGGCTCGGAAGCGTTCCTGCGGCTGGCCGCGCTGCTCGAAGCCACCGACCGTGCGCCCCACCTCGAGTTCACGCTTCCCGAGGGCGTGCGCGGCGTGGACTTCGTCGAGGACGTGCGCGGCTCGTCGCGCTGAAGACGCCGACGCGGCGCCCGTCAGTGCTGTGTGGCCGAGACGAAGGGCCGTCCCGCCAGCGCTTCCTGCACGGCAAAGACGAGGTCCGACGCCAGTCGCCGCTTGAGCACGTAGCCGAGCCCTCCGACACCGTTCGCCGCTCGAATCACGTCGCTCTCGTCGTGGACGGTGAGGAACACCACGGCCGCCTTCGACCCGCTGTTGTGCAGTCTGGACGCGACTTCGAGGCCGGTCATGCCCGGCATCGAGATGTCGAGCACGATGACGTCGGGGTGAAGCGCCTCGGCGGCCTCGAGCGCGGCAGGCCCATCCTTCACGGCGCCGACGATCTCGCAGGCGGGCGCCAGCGACGGCGGCGCTCCGCGCCAGCATCTCTTCGTTGTCGTCGACAAGCAGGACGCGCGCGACGTCAGACAATGTGCTGCCGTACCGCATACTGAATGAGTTCGGCCGTGGACGTGATGCCGAGCTGCTTCATCATTTCGTACTTGTGGAAGGCGACCGTCCGCGGCGCCAGCTTCAGCACGGTCGCGACCTCCTTCATCGAACGTCCCTCGGCCAGCAGCTGCAGCACCTCGCGCTGACGCGGCGTCAGGTCGACCGGTTGCGCGCCCTTGCCGTGGTCGAGCAGCGCCTCGACCATCCCGCCTGTCATGAGCGGCGTCACGTAGGAACGGCCGCGCATGACCTCGTCCAGCGCCGTGCTCAGCTCGGACGCCGCCGATCGCTTCAGCAGATACGCGGACGCGCCCGCCCGGAACGCTTCTGCCGCGAGCGCGGGGTCTTCGTTCATGGTCAGGAACACCAGCCGCACCTCGCGCAGCTTCTGCTTGATCTGCCGGCCGGCGTCGAGACCGTTCAGAAGCGGCATCGCGATGTCGAGCACGATGACGTCCGGCCTCAGCCGTTCCGCGGCCTCGACGAGCGCGCGGCCATCCGACACCACGCCCGACGACCTCGCACTGGTCGGCGAGCAGCTTCTCGAACGCTGCGAGCAACAACGCGTGATCGTCCGCGAGGAGCACCCGGGGTCGAGGCATGGCGCGGCCTACTGTACCCGGTGTCGTGAAGGTTGGGCGCCGGGCTGGCTCCGGCGCGGCGATCGCACCCACCCTAGCGAATGGCGATCCAGCGGGCTATGCAGATTCGGCACGCGCGTCACACGGCGGCCGGCGATGCGGCCTCGGCGGCGTCGAGCGGCACCGCGATGTCGATGCGCGTGCCGGCGCCGGGCGTCGACAGGATGTGGAACGTGCCTCCGATCGCCTCGAGGCGCTCACGCATGCTGATCAGCCCCAGCCCCTGTCCCCACGCGCCGTTCACCTCGAACCCCGCGCCGTCGTCGGCGATGCTCAGCGTGAGGCCGTCCGGGCCGCCCCGCATCGATACCGCGACGTGCCGTGCGCCGCTGTACTTGACCGCGTTCTGCAGCGCCTCCTGGACGACGCGATACACGCAGAGCGTGAGGTCAGGCGACAGCGTCTGCGGCACGTTCTCGTGCGTGAACGCGATATCGAGGTCTGGCCGGGCGAGCTCCCGCCCGAGGCCATCGAGCGCGTTGACGAGGCCGATCAGGCGCAAGCGCGCCGGATGCAGACGGTGTGACAGGTCGTGGACGCTGCGAGCGATGGACTCCGTGCGCGTGAGCGCGGCCGCCGAAAGGTCCTTGACGTGCGGCACCGCCGGACGCTGGAGCAGCTCGAGGTCGATGGCGAGGAGGGCGACCTGCTGGCTGATGTCGTCGTGGAGCTCGCGCGCGATCCTGGCGCGCTCGGTTTCCTGCGCGGTCAGGAGGCGCGCGCCGAGATCGCGGATGCGCTCGTAGCTCGATCGCAGCTGGGCCTCGCTGCCCCGCAGCTGCTGCTCGGCCTGCCGGCGGCGGCGCCGCTGGACGAGCAGTGTCACCACCAGGGCGGTCTCGCCGACCACGACGAACCGCGACCGCCAGGATGTAGTCCTTGTAGCGATCCCACACCGTCGCCTCGCGGAATCGCACCTCGGCGCCGTCCGGCACGAGGGCCTCGCTGATGCCCCAGCGCTTCAGTTGTCGCCAGTCCACCTGCTCGACGTTCAGGTCGCGGGTGACGATCGGGATGCTGTCGGCAGACTCGCCGCGAAGGACGCGCAGCGCGAGCATGCCCAGCTCCTCGACCTGCGCCTTCTGGACCTTCACGCTTCCGCCGACGACGCCGTGATCCAGGCCCGAGTCCACCCAGGTATAGACAGGGGCGTTCGACACCGCGGTGATGTGGTCCAGGTATTCGAGCGGGTGAAAGACGTGCCCCGCGCCATCCTTGTCGACCACCGTGTAATAGACCATCGAGTTGGCCGGCAGGCGCGACAGCCGCGTGTCGAGCTCGGACGTCGCCAGCCCGCTCAGGTACTCGATCCGGAATTTCGACTCGTACGCGCGGAGCTGCGCGCGGACGGCGACCCCGACCGTCCGGTCGTCGGCACCGGCCCCGGACACGACGAACACATGCGCGAGTCCCGGCTGCAGGCGAGCCGCCAGCATCAGCGTCCCGACATAGTCGGTCGGGGATCGGAATCCGGTCGAGTTTGCGAACGGACGCTCGGCCCGCGCGCTCGTGAAGAAGACGACCGGCGTCCCGACGAAGAGGTCCTCGCGGTTCTGGGCGAGGAAATCCAGCGAGATGTCGCTCATGGCGACGACGGCATCGAACGTGACGTCCCTGTATTTGAGGTACAGGAAGTCACGCAGCGCGGCGCGATACTCCGGCTCGGGGAACCGCGCGCGATCGATGTACTCGGAGTAGTAGTCGAGTCGTGCCTCGAGGCCCCGGTCGAGGATTTGCGGCAGCTCGCGCTCCCCCACCACCGCAATCTGCGCATCCCGGCGCGTGGAATACAGCACCAGGATCTGCTTCTGGCGAGTCGCCATCGGCGGCGCGGCCAGCACGCCTGGATCGAACGCGGCGAGCGCGAACGCGAGCGCGCAGAGTCGCCGCATCCTAGAAATCCACCTGAGCCGTCAGCTTGAACATTCGCGGCGTGAGGACGGTAAGCGGCTGCAGCCACGTGCCGCCTGGCACGAACGAGCTGTTGTAGGCCGAGCACGGCGCTCGAGTTCAGGACGTTGTACGTGTCGAGCGCCACGAGGTCCGGACGCGGCCGAACCGCAGGACCTTGCCGACCCGCAGGTCGAGTTGGTTCACGCGATCGCCGTACAGCGTTCCGGGCGCGATCAGGTTCACGGTGACGTTCGGCGCGTTGCCGGAGAGGTTGCGGCCGAGCGACGGCGCGACCGCGGAATTCGGCGCGGCGTAGTTGGCCGCGAGCATCGCGCCCGGCGTGCTCTGGAACGTCGCCGAGGCCTGCACCTCGATCTTCGGCACGCATGTACGATCGCCAGGCTGTTGAACTGCGTCAGGATGCCGTAGGCCACGTGGCAATACGGGCTCACCGGCGTCACGGCGGAATTCGCGCAGGCCCGCGCCGAACGGGCTCGTGCCGGTCGTCGTCGTCGACAATTCCGGCAGCTGCGCGCGGACGCCGCAGTTGTCCGAAACGGTCTGCCCCAGTGCTCGTGCCGCCGACGAACACGAACCGCTCGCCGACGCGCAGGTTCAGCGTGACGTCGAGGCCGTCGTAGTGCTGCGTCCACCCGCCGTACGTCGACGAGTCGGTCGACGAGGTTGTTCACCTGGCCGGCCTTGTCGGGGTTCACGTCGTACAAGCCCGGGAATGACGTAGCCGCCGCCGCCAGGCAGGCGCGGATCGAGCGGAGCCGTCAGGCTGAATTCGCGTGAAGTCCGATGGCCCGCGTCGCGAGATTGTCGGCCACCGAGAACCCGTGGAACCAGCGCCGCGTGTACGCGACCTCGAGTGCCGACCGCGCGCCAAGCTGCTGCTGGAACGAGACGCCGAGATTCCAGTCCGACGGTCGAACGTTCCAGCCGTTCAGGAGCGCCGGGATCGAACTGGTTCGTCAGCACGTTCCGTGCCGAAGCTCGTGTTCGACATCACGCCGCACAGGTCGCCGCCGCTGGCGCGCAGGTCCTGCGCGGCCGGGTTCAGCAGGTCGCAATCGGGCACGAAGTTGTGATTCGCGTCGGTCCACGCGCGCGTCACGCCCGGCCGTCCCGAAGACCGACGTCGTCTGCGGCAGCCGCAGCGTCGGGTTGGTGTTGGCGTAGTTGCCGGTGACGCCCGCGCCCTCGAGATACTTTCCGAGGCTGGCCTTGAGCGCCGTGCGTGCCGCGGCCCGAACACGTCGTAGACGGCGGCCATCCTGGGCGTGACGTCCTTGTAGCTGTCGACGCCGCGCGTCTCGGGAATCACGATCGGGCGTCGGGCAGGAAGCGCGACGGCCCTTCCTGTCTGCTGCGGGAACCAGCTGTACGGCCGATCGAAGCGCAGCGCGCCCTGCAGCGTCAGCCTGCCGCGGGTCCACTGGTCCTGGACGAAGAGCGCCGTCCCACGCGGCGCGCGCGTTGTTCACCCACGGCGAGATCGACTCGGTCAGCTGGTTCGGCACGCCGTTGTTCAGCCGGTACGTCAGGTTCTGGTCGTTGGTCATCCACGTCCGGTCGTCCGTCATCAGCGTGTGCTGATAGCCGACCTTCACGCTGTGGCTGCCGGTCACGTACGACAGCGATCGCCTTCCAGCAGGTACGAGCCCGTGTAGGCCGACGCTGAAGTCCTGCGATCGGTAGACCAGGCCGGGGATGTTCGCCGTTGGCGGCGCATCCGCTCGCGCATTGCTCCGACGACGCGAATCAGATCGCGCGTCGGATTCGGGTCGCGCTCGAAGTTGCCGACGCCGAAGTACGTGCCGCCGAACCCGGCGTCGAGCAGCAGCCGGTTCGTCACGCGGCGACGACCACGTCACCTGCGTCACGCGAGAGCGGCCGCCCGAGCACACCCACCGCCTCGGGCGAGACGCGCTGCGGCTCCGACGAGACCGGGCGTCGCGCCGGTGCAGCGTCCGGCACAGCGACTGAGCGTCCCAGAAGCACGCTGATCTTCTTGCGCGGCGTCATCTGCCACGTCAGCGCGGCCGCTCGGCGTTCTCGAACGTTCGGTCCGAATACTCGCGGCGCGTCGGGTCGGGCGCGTACAGCCACTGCGACGGATCGCCGGCGTTGAGGTTGTAGTAGACGTTCGTGCTGTCGCGCCGGCTGCCGCCGCTGTGGCCGTTGACGAAGTACCAGAGGCGATCCTGCGGCAATCGGCCCGCCGAAGCGTGCCCGACACGTCGTAGACATCCGTGAGCGGCGCCGCCGCGCGTCACGCCCTGGCTCCTCAAGCGCCGGCGTGATGTTGTCCGATTGCAGGGATCCGCCGGTGCCGCTCACGAAGAGCGACCCGTGGCGTCGCGTTGCCGCCGCTCTTCGAGCACGATGTTCATCACGACGCCGGCGGTCTCGACTTCGCCGAGCCCGCCGGCGGTGGTGAACGTGACTTCCTCGGCGTTGCCGACGTCGATGACGTACGCTGGTCGCCGAGTTGCCGCTCGGCGGGCTTCCAATCGTCAGGCCGTCGAGCAAGAGGCGGCCCTCGTTGGTCCGGCCGCCGTGGATCGGAAACGACGTCGTCGCCGTGCCCGGTCACGATGTCGTTGCTGTTGGTGACGACGCCCGGGACCAGGACGACGAGCGCGTTGTAACTGCGTGCGGTCGGGAGCGCCTTGACGACGGACCCCGGCAGGACGATGCGGCGTTCCGCGGTGTCGGTGTCGATGGCCGGTGAGCGTGCCGTGACCGTGACGGTTTCGGACAGTGCCCCGGGCCCGAGCAACTGCACGTCGAGCGTCGCCGTGGAGCCCGCCCTGACGTCCAGCCCTTCATAGCGCCCCTCGGCAAGGTCCGGGGCCGAGACCCGGAGGCTGTAGGTCCCCGGGGGCAGGCCCTCGAGTCGATAGCGTCCGGACATGTCAGTGGTGGCTCTGCGGACCTGCTCGATGAGCGCCGGGCTGCGGGCTTCAACGGCCGCCCCTGAATGGGGCTTCCTGCTGAGCTGGATACGAGGCCGGAAATGGCGCATTGAGCGAATGCGGACGTCGGAGCCAGCGCGGCCCAGACGAGTAGCGCCAATAGCCCTCATTCGTGGTGTGGAGGGATGAAATGGTGGCAGATCCGCCTGGGGGAGTAAAGGGACCCCCCTGTCGGTCTTTTCCGTCCCGCCTGTCAGTTCTGCCAGTTCCGCGGATCGAGGGCCGACGGTAACGTGGCGACCGTGGAAGACTCCCCATCCGGTCTCAATTGGTCAGCGGCGTCGCCGTCGCGCCGGTTGGTGGTTGCGCGCGCGGAATCCTACGTGCGGGCGCATCCCGACGCGGCCGTCCCGATCTCCACGCTGTGCCGTGTGGCCGGCGTGAGCGAGCGGGGACTGCGCAACGCCTTTCGCAGCGTCCATGGGATGAGCCCGAAACAGTACCTCCTGACCGAACGGCTGCAGGGGGTACGCCGCGAGTTGAGTGACGCGTGTCGGCGCCCGACCACCGTTACACACGTCGCGGCGACGTACGGGTTCTTCGAGTTAGGACGCTTTGCGGCGAGCTATCGGCAGGCCTTCGGCGAGGCGCCTTCCGACACGTTGCGCGCGGCCACACGCCGGCTTCGCGCCGACTAACCAACGGGGAAGACACCATGTTCGATCGAACTGGCACAGCGCCGGAGGACGAGTCCGCCTCGGCGCGCCGCTTTTCAGGGCCGCTGGCGTTCCGCACCACCGAACGTCAGAGCAACCGCCCGTTCCATCTGGCCGTCGACAACATGCCGAACGCGATGCTGGTCGTCGGCGGCTCCGGAGAAATCCTCGCCTCGAATCGCGCGGCCGACGGACTCTTCCTCCATCGGTTCAGGGCAGCTCACCGGTCGGCAGATCGACGATCTGCTGCCGGACCTGTCGATCGCGCTCGACGGCGAATCCTGGAGCCGCTTTTGTGACCGCCCGCAGACGCGTACGCTCGGCGGCGATCGGCCGCTGACCGCCGTGCGGAGCGACGGCTCGGTCGTCCCGATCGAAATCAGGCTGAAGACCATCGTCGACGCCGCATCCCGCACATCTTCGCGTCGTTGACCGACGTGACCGAGCGCGTGATGCACGAGGCCCGGCAGGCCGCGGCCGCGGCCGCGCAACTGCACCTCCAACGGGTGATCGCGGACCTGGCCGCCCGGCTCGTGACGGTGGACGACATCGCGCTCGACGAGACGATCGTCGACGGGCTGCGTCAGGTCGCCGAAGCGCTGAAGCTGGACCAGGCGATTCTCTGGCACAAGCCGCTCGATCACGCGATTCCGCCGCCGTACTCGTGGTCGCGGCTGCCGCAGTCGCCGAGCGCGGCGCTCGAGATGTCGTCGCTCCTGCTGATCGCGACGAAGCTGGACCCCGGCGGGACGCGCCTGCTTCACGCGTCTCGAAGACGTGCCGGGCGCTGGCGAGACACTGCGGCGCCAGGGCATGCGGTCGGTGGCAGTCATCCCGGTCGAGACGTCGGGCGGCGACGCGCTCGCCCGCGGCGCGCTCGCCTTCAGCTCGAGGGCCGTCGACCAGGAATGGCATCCGCTGGCAATCGAGCAGCTCCGGGCGGTGTCGGGCATCCTCGGTCAGGCGCTGGCGCGCAAGGCGGCGCGACGTCGCCACAGGCGCTCGAGGAGAACAGGCGTACTGGGGCACGAGCCGGCGAGCCCTTCCAGTCGCGCCCGCGCGGCTCCATGGCGCGCGTGTCGCGGCTGATCGTCTGCGAGGGCCCCGCGCTTCGGCCGGCGCTGACGCCAGATCGATCAGGTGGCTCAGACGCCGGCGACCGTGCTGCTGCTTGGAGAGACCGGCGTCGGCAAGGACGTCTTTGCGCAGGCCATTCACGAGCTCAGCCCGCGGAGCCATCGCCAGATGATCCGCGTGAGCTGCGCGGCGATTCCGAGCGCGCTCATCGAGAGCGAGTTGTTCGGGCGGGAGCGAGGCGCGTTCACCGGCGCGCTGACGCGCCAGATTGGCCGCTTCGAGGCCGCACACCAGTCCACCCTCTTCCTCGACGAGATCGGCGACCTGCCGGCGGAAGTGCAGGTGAAGCTGCTCCGCGTGCTGCAGGAGCGCGTGATCGAGCGACTGGGCAGCGTGCAACCGATCAAGGTGGACGTTCGGATCGTCGCCGCGACGAACAGGAATCTCGAGCAGGCCGTGCGCGACAAGACGTTCCGCGAGGACCTCTTCTACCGCCTGAACGTCTTCCCGATTGTCGTGCCGCCGCTGCGCGAGCGCGTCGAAGACATCCCGGCGCTCGCCTGGGAATTCGTCGACGAGTTCTCGAAGACCTTCGGCAAGCCGATCGAGTCCATCTCGAAGGAGTCGATGCGGCAATTCCAGCAGTACCAATGGCCGGGCAACGTGCGCGAGCTGCGGAACGTGATCGAGCGCGCGATGATTCTGGCCACCGGGCCCTGCCTGACGGTGCAACTGCCCGAATCGGGTCCGGTGCACCAGTCGCCCTCGGCCAGACCCTCCGGAGCCTCGAGATCGACCACATCCGCGCGACCCTCGAGAGCACGAATTGGCGGGTCCGCGGTCACGGTGGCGCCGCCGAACGCCTCGGACTGAAGCCCACGACGCTGGAAGGCCGCATGGCGAAGCTCGGCCTCACCAGGCCGAAGCGTGCGTAGCTCCTGCAGGCCTCCAGCATTTCGGAGCCGCCCACGAGGCCCAGAGACCGACGGCCACGCGCCGGCAGCGCAGCCTGTGCGCCTAACTCCTTCATCGTCAGCATGTTGCCCACAGAGTCCGACACCACGCCGCCGACGGCATCGATGCTGCTGAACGCGTATCCCGATGCCTTCTCGTATCGCGTCCGCCTGCTCTGCGCCTCGCGTGATCTTCTCCGCAGCGTCCGCAAGCGGCCTCGCGCAGGCCCAGACGCCGCAGGCCGCACCTCCGACCGGCCCTTCCTCCGGCAGCGGTCACGATCACCTGCTCGTCGACGCCGAACACCCGGCAGGACTGCCCGGCCGACACGTCCCGAGGCGTGGTGCTCGTGCGCTCGTACGGCCAGTCCGCCTGTCTGCTTGGAAAGACCTGGGGCTATGACGACAAGGGCGTCTGGGTCGCCGACGGGTGCGTCGCTGACTTCCTGGTGCGCGCCGCGGGCACCGCGGTGCCGGAAGAAGCAAAGAAGAAGACGCCGCGCTACGTGCCGAACGGAGGGTTCCTGCTCTTCGACGGCGACGAAGGCCAGATGTACGCGCGGCTGTTCACCTACGTGCGGTATCTGAATCAGCTCGGGTTGAATGACACGTACACCGACGGATTCGGCAACGTGAAGTCGGTGACGCGGCGTCAGGACTTCCAGCTGCAGAAGTTCTTCCTGCCGTTCAACGGCTGGTTCCTCACGCCGAAGCTCCGCTACTACCTCTATGTCTGGTCGTCGAACACGTCGCAAGGCGATCCGGCGCAGGTCGTCGGCGGAGGCAACATCAGCTACGTCTTCAACCGCTACGTCACGCTCGGCGGCGGCATCACGAGCCTCCCGAGCGTGCGCAGCACCGAAGGCCAGTTCCCGTACTGGCTCGGCGTGGACGACCGGCTCATCGCAGACGAGTTCTTCCGCGGGTTGTACACGACGGGGATGTGGCTCAAGGGCGAGTTCAAGACGAAGTTCAAGTACATGGCGATGCTCGCGAACAACCTGAGCACGCTCGGCGTGAGCGCGTCGCAGATGGACAACACGCTCGACACGCAGTCGTACATGCTGATGTGGCTGCCGACGACGGGCGAGTTTGGCCTCTACGGCACGTTTGGCGACTACGACTACCACGACAAGCTGGCGACGCGCCTCGGCGATCCACTACACGTCGAGCACCGAAGACAAGCAGAGCCAGCCCGGCGCCGACGGCATCGAGAACAGCCAGATTCGCCTCACCGACGGCAGCGTGATCTTCACGCCCAATCTGTTCGGCGACGGCATCACCGTCAACCGGGTCAAGTACCGGATGTCGAGCCTGGACGGCGGTCTCAAGTACAAGGGCCTGTCTTTCGAGGCCGAGTACTACTGGCGCTGGCTGAGCAACTACGAGGGCGCGAACGTCTCCGGCATCCCCGACATCGACGATCACGGCTATCAGATCCAGGCGTCGGCGATGCCGATCCCGAAGCTGCTGCAGGTCTACTTCGGCAACTCGGGCGTCTACGGCAAGTACGGCAACCCCTGGGAATACCGCTTCGGCACGAGCGTCTACCCGGTGAAGCAGCGCGGCTTCCGCGTGAACGCCGAGGTCATCCACATCAACCATTCCCCGGTCGGGTACACGGCGTATCCGATGCCCGTCGGCGCCAGCGGCAACGTGTTCCACGTGAACTGGGAGATGAACTTCTGATGGGCGCCACAGGAGGCGAACGTATGCGCGCTCAATCTGGTCCTCGCCTCGGCGTGCTCGCGGCCGCCTGCACGCTGGCGCTCGCGCCGCGGCTGCACCTGTCGGCCGACCGCGCGCCACTCCGCGGCGCAGGCCGGCGCGATGTCCAACGTCGCCTACGTCTTCAACGACTCCCACTTCCACCTCACGAACTACGTGCAGGAAGGCACCGACGTCCACGACTTCCTGAAGATCATGGGCGACAAGGTCGGGCGCTCGACGCTGTTCGGCATCCCGCTGCAGCAGACGTGGTCGTACGGCAACACGGGCGACTTCGCGCCCACGTACTACCTCGCAGACCGACGCGCCGCTCTACTACTACTCGTTCACCGACGCCTTCATCGCGATGGCAGTACCGCTCGCTGACGCCGGACGAGCAGGCGCGCCTCGATCCGATGATCACCGGCTTCAACCCCGCGGACATGTACGCCGCCGATCACATCAAGCGCGTGCTGCAAGACGTTCCCGGGCGTCTTCGAGGGCATCGGCGAGTTCACCGTCCACAAGGAGTTCGTGTCGTCGAAGGTCGCGGGCGAGACGGCGAGCCTCACGAACCCGGCGCTCGATCGCATCCTCGACTTCGCGGCGGAGGTCGGCCTCGTCGTCCATCCTCCACAACGACGTCGACATGCCGTTCCCGAAGCCGGGCCAGGACCCGTATCAGCTCGCGCAGCTCTACGAGCTGTTCAAGCGCCATCCGAAGACCACGATCATCTGGGCGCACTGCGGGCTCGGCCGCATCGTGCGCCCGGTGAACGATCAGCTCGCGCTCGTCGAGCGCGCGCTCGACGATCCGGAGCTCAGCCACGTCTACTTCGACATCTCGTGGGACGAGATCGCGAAGTACATCGTCGCGACGCCCGAGAGCATCCAGGCGGTGGCCGACGTGATCAATCGGCATCCGGATCGCTTCCTGTTCGGCACCGACGAGGTCGCGCCGACCGAGCAGGCGAAGTACCTCACGGTGTTCGACATGTACGAGCCGCTCTTGCGAAGCTCACCCCCGAGGCGAGCGAGAAGCTGCGGAAGGGCAACTACGAGCGGCTCTTCGACGAGGCGCGCGGCGGTGCGCGCCTGGGAGCAGGCGAATACCCGGTGAACGGCGCGTTCACCGACCTTCTGGAGACCACACGATGAAACGCAGTGACCGATTTTCACGACGTCTGTCAGGACAGTCGTGGCGCTTGACGCCGCAATTGCCCTGATCGGCACTCCGTCGCGCGCGGCGGCGCAGAGCAACGACCCGCCACCCGCCACACCCCTCCGGTTCACGAGCACCGCCACACCTACCCCGGCGCCGACGCCGCCGATCCCGCGCCGCAGCAGACCAGCACCACGGCGAACGTCATCTCGGCGCCGCGTCTGGAAATCTACGGCGCGGCGATGCTCGACATGGGCTTCCAGGCGAACCAGAACGATCCGAACTGGTTCGACGTGGTGCGGCCGACGAAGCTGCCCGCGTTCGCCAACCAGTTCGGCGAAGACGGCCACTTCTTCGCAGGCGTCCGTCAAGCCGCTTCGGCGCGCGTGCCTACGTCGGGACACCGATTGGTGAGCTCAAGACGGTGTTCGAGTGCAGCTCTTCGGGACCGGCGTCGACGCCGGACAGACGACCTTCCGGCTGCGTCACGCGTACGGCGAGCTCGGCCACTTCGGCGCGGGCCAGACCGTGGAGCCCGTTCATGGACCCGGACGTCTTCCCCGAACTCGATCCAGTACCGGGGCCCGAACGGCATGGTGTTCTTCAGGAACGTCCAGGCGCGCTGGATGCCGCTCATGGGCCGACCGCGGTGACCCTTGCCGTCGAGCGCCCGGGCGCCAGCG
>CAWBBN010000022.1:0-530386 GCA_963787035.1 Vicinamibacteria bacterium | reverse complement strand
CTTCTGTAAATCCGCGACGTCCACGGTTGCCGGGCTGAAGCCCCGGCCTACTGCCGTGAAAGCGCTTTGTTAAAATCACGCTAGTCTCCCCGGCGACCAGCCGAGCCGTCTCGGCACTGATGAGGTGCCTATGAAGATCGCGCCCGCCACGGTTGCCGCCGCCTGTCTTTCGTTCTGCCTGTCGTCGCCGGCCCTGGCGGCCGTTCAGCTCAGCCCCGTCGTCTCGAGCGGCCTCGTCGAGTCCCACGCTTCGTCACCAACGCGGGCGACGGCTCGAACCGCTTGTTCATCCTCGAGCAGGGCGGCACCATCCGAGTGCTGCAGCCGGGAAGCTCCACCCCGACGCTGTTCCTCGACATCCATACCAAGGTCGTCGCGGGCGGCGAACAGGGGCTGCTCGGCCTCGCGTTCCATCCGCTCTACTCGACCAACGGCCGCTTCTTCATCTACTACACGCGCACCGGCGATGGCACCCTGGTCATCGCCGAGTACCACGTCTCGAGCGGCAACCGCGACATCGCGGATCCGACCGAGAAGGTGCTGCTCACGATCCCGCATCCCACCAACACGAACCACAACGGGGGAATGCTCGCGTTCGGGCCGGATGGCTTCTTGTACATCGGCGTGGGCGACGGCGGATCCGCGAATGACCCGCCGAACAACGCCCAGAACATCGACGTGCTCCTCGGCAAGATCCTGCGGATCGACATCAACTCGTCCACGGCGGCGTACGTGTCGCCGTCGACGAATCCGTTCTTCGGCTCCGCCCCGGGCGCGACGAGATCTTCGCGTACGGCATGCGCAACCCGTGGCGTTTCAGCTTCGACAGGCTGACCGGCGTGCAGTGGGTTGGCGATGTGGGGCAGGGCGCGTGGGAAGAAGTGGATACGCCGATCGTCAACGGCGGCAACTACGGCTGGCGCGTCTACGAGGGGTTCGCCTGCACGAACAACGACCCGTCGCTCTGCACGCCGACGAACTACCTGCCGCCGATCCTCAGCTACCAGCACCTGAACGGCCGCTGTTCGATCACGGGCGGGTTCGTGTACCGCGGTTCGGCCGGGACACTCCCCTCTGGAACGTACGTCTACGGCGACTACTGCACCGGCGAGATCTTCACGTGGGACGGCACCAGCCAGGCCCTGCTCCTGGACACCACCCTCAACATCTCGTCGTTCGGCGAAGACGAAGCCGGTGAACTGTACGTGGTCGGCCTCGGCGGATCGCTGAGCAAGCTGGTCTCGAGCGGACCGTGCACGTATTCAATCGCACCGACCTCGAGGGACCTGGGCGCGGGCGCCGCGACGGGAACCGTGGCGGTGACGGCCGGCGGCGGATGCGCGTGGACGGCGGTCTCGAATGCGCCGTCGTGGATTCACGTCACGTCTGGCGCAAGCGGAACCGGCAACGGCACGGTCGGGTACTCCGTTGACGCGTATACAGGCAAGCCGAAGAACCGGAAGGGCACGCTCACGATCGCCGGCCGGACCTTTACGGTGAAGCAGACCCGTTGACGGCCTGCGTCGAAGCGCGGGTTCCTGCTGAAGCACTGGAGCACGGGATTCCGGAAGCGAAGGGTGATTTTCTGAGTGTCAAATATTATTGACATGATGTCAATGCAGGCATACAGTGCTTCTCGGACATCGGATGCGTCACTCTTCGAGGTGCGAGATGTTTCGAGAACAGCCGCTGTCGTTTCGAGAGCAGAGCGCGTGGATCTCGTTGCTGGCCTACGCCGGGCTGTATGGCTACTACTTCGTGACGCTGTTCAGCGCGATCGCGGCGGGACGGGCCGGCACGTTCGCGTACAGCCAGCTGCTGGTTCGCGTGATGTTCCTGCTGGTGGTCGTCGAGGTCCTGCTGCAGGTGGCCATCTCGTTGCGCTCACCGAAAGAGGCCACGGCGCCCGCTGACGAGCGAGAGCGCGTGATCGCACTGAAGGCCACGCGCGTCGCCTTCCACGTGGTGATGGTCGGCGCCGCGACCATCTGCGCGGCCATCGCGCTGGGCGCGCCGGCCTTCTACACGACCAACGGCCTCTTCCTCGCCATCGTGCTGGCGGAAGTCGCGCGCAATACCAGCCAGGTCGTGTACTTCCGGCGGGATGCGTGACATGACCGACGTGCCCATCCGCAACGAGATTCGACGCCTGCGTTTCGACCATGCCGAAATGACGCAGGCCGACCTGGCGGATCGGATCGGCGTGACCCGGCAGACCGTGAATGCCATCGAGCTGGCGAAGTATTCGCCGTCGCTCGAGGTCGCCTTTCGCATCGCCCACGTCTTCGGCGTGGCGCTCGAAAGCGTCTTTCACTACGAGCCCGGCGCTGATCGGAAAAGGTAGTGATGGCGGGAAGCCACCGCCCGCCGCGGACGGACGAGCGATGGCGAATGGCGCTGAGAATCGCTACTGCCTGTCGTACACCGACGTCTGCGTGACCTTCTTGCCCTTGGCGTCCGTGCCCGTTGCGGTGACGGTGCGGGACTTGCCGTCGGCCGACACGAGGACCGTGCCCGCAAGCGCGACCTTCCCCGCCAGTTTGGAGACGAAGTTGAGCCGGTTGGGACTCGCTCGAATGTACTGACGCACGTCTGAGGACGCGTCGCCGGTCACCGGGTAGTCCTTCCCGTCGAACTTGCCCGTCCACTCGCTCTTGAAGTTCTTGCCGCTCGCGTCCACCCCGTCGATCGTGATCGTCACGTTCTCGCCGGCTTCCGCGTAGACGACCGTGTGATTCCGGGCGGTTCCCTTCAGTTTGGAGCTGGCTTCGTTCAACTTCCAGGTGCCCATCTGCGGATCCGCCGCCAGGCCCACCGCCACACCGAGCACGCACAACACCGCCGTCAGGCCGACTCTGTGAATTCTCATTGACGCCCTCCTCGGGCCCGCCAAGCCTACATCGAAGAGGACTCTCCCGGGGTCTGAATCGACTCAGGCGCTAAGACGACTCGCCGCCCGACCCCCTGAACTGGTCGTCGGCATCGGCAAACAGCACATTGAAGCTCGTCAGCGATCCGTAGCATCCGCTCACGTACGCCTGCAGCTTCACCTTCACATCGTCTGGCAGGTCCGAGGCGTTCAACTGCTGCTCGAGCGTCCGCAGCCGGTTCCGCAGCATGACGACCTTGTGGAAGAAGGTCTCGATGGGCCAGCTCTTCTCCTGAAGGCCCGGCGTGCCCGGCCTCAGGACGAACTTGCCGCCGCGCCACTTCTCCGCGGGCGTCACCGGCGTGATGCCGGATTCCTCCCTGATCACGCGGCGCAGCATCAGTTCCAGATCGACGTCGGTATCGTGAGGCAGCATGACGGGTGACGCAGTCCTTTCGCGGTCGCTGACGAGGGGAAACGCGTCGCGCGTCGGTGACGGCCGACGCGGCTCGCGATCGGGAGCCGCCTTCGACGCGGGCTCGCGCGCACCAGACCCCGCCGTCGGCGCGCCTGGCACGGCGAGCCGCGGGCCGCCGCGATAGTTGTGCTCGCTTCTGCAGTAGTCGCAGACGACGCGAAGAGGATGGCCGGAGGCGTCGGCAGCCACGACCGTGTGGAGACGGTCGGTGGCGCACGCGCGACAGTAATCCTCGATGGTATCGCCGGCGCGGTACGGGCGGTCAGCGTTCATGGCCGCCTATGATGCCAGCGAATGGCAGGCCTGAAGGCCTGCGCTACACACGCTGGTCGAATGGCAGGCGCTGAAGGCCTGCGCTATGCACGCTGGCGCGAATGGCATGGCCCGAAGGCCTGCGGCACGCACGGTGGGAGCAGCGGGCAAACTAGTTCACACACTTCGCGTCGAAGCACAGGCTCCTGCTGAAGAACGGCAGCACGTGGTTCTGGAAGCGAT
This sequence comes from Vicinamibacteria bacterium, assembly GCA_963787035.1. Taxonomy (GTDB): domain Bacteria; phylum Acidobacteriota; class Vicinamibacteria; order Vicinamibacterales; family JAENWD01; genus JAENWD01. The sequence continues at coordinate 526,544 of CAWBBN010000022.1, read as the reverse complement.
CGGCCACCTTGCTCGTGTGCGTGCCCTGATAGAGCTCGAACGCGTTGGCGATGCCGTAGAGATCCATCATGTCGTGCAGTTTGGCGGTGTCGGCCTTGAGGCCGTCCTGGTCGCCGACGTCGATCGCGATGGCGCGATACTGCTTCAGGCTGCCGACGTACTGATCGAAGAACGCCAGCGGCGCGTTCGCCGCCCACTTCGCGAGGATCTCCGGGCGCGGTTGTCCGTCCTTGCTGGGCAGATCCAGATAGAGCGGCGGGTTCTTCGGGTTCGGCGACCACGCGGCCGCCTCGCCAGCTGCGCACGCGGGAAGAACCCGAGGCTTGCGAGATCGGCCGGCGACTTCGCGTCCGCGACGGCTTTCTCGAGATCCGTGTTGGGCGGTCCCGCGGGCGCGCCGACAGGCAGCACGGGCTCATGATGTAGAGGCTGCCGAACACGTCCGAGTGCTTCATGCCGATCCGGGTCGCGCCGTAGCCACCCATCGAGTGGCCGACCAGCCCGCGGCTCTTCCGATCGGGGATCGTCCGGTAATGCGCGTCGATGTACGCGACGACGTCGTGCGAGACGTACCGCTCGAAGTCGCCGGTCGTCGGCGAGCTCGAGTACATCGAGCCGTTGTGCGCCGTCTTCGAATCCGGCAGGACGACGATCATCTCGCGCGCGCCCTGGGCGAAGGCGCCCTCGATCGTCTGCGGGACGTGGATCTCGTGCGACCACTGCTCGGCGCCGATGGAGTAGCCGTGCAGCGCGTAGACGACGGGATAGCGCCGCGACTTGTCCTTGGCGTAGCTTGGCGGCAGGAAGACGAACGCGTCGCGATCGACGGCGTCGCCCTCCAGATTGCCTTCGAGCGACGCGCCGTGGATCTTGATGTGCTCGACGGTCACCGGCTTTGCGCCGTCGACCGGCGCCGGCACGTCGGTCTGCACCTGCGCAGCCGCCCCGCGCGGTGCCAGCGCAAACGCCAGGGCCAGCGCTGCCGACGCGTATCGGATCGTCGTCGTCCTCATTGCCGCACCGACAGGACGGTGACCGACTTCGGCTCGAGCGTCACCGTCAGCTGAGCGCCCTGGATCTTCGCGGACGCCGGTTTCGGCGTCACGGTGTTCGGCGCGTCGAACGTGTTGACGCTGTCGACCTTCGGCGCCGTCAGCGTCTCGCCGGACACGGTCTTGCCGGCGATGCCTGCGAGGGTCGCCGAAATCTCCGCCGGGCGAGTGGGGTCGACATTCGTCAGCGCGAGCAGCAGCGTGCCGTCGGAGGCCTTCGCGGCGATGGCGTCCACGCGCGGCAGCGTGATGTCGCCGCGCGTGTACGTGCCGGCGTCGAACGTCACCGGCACGAACGTCGCGTCCTGGAACGGCACGTACATCTTGAAGACGTGATACGTCGGCGTCAGGACCATCTTCTCCTTGTCCGTGAGCACCATCGCCTGCAGCACGTTGATCATCTGGGCGATGTTGGCCATGCGGACGCGGTCGGCGTGGCGCGCGAAGATGTTGATGTTGAGCGCCGCGAGGACGGCGTCGCGCAGGCTGTTCTGCTGCGCCAGGAAGCCGGGATTCGAGCCGGGCAGCCCGCGCATACCACGCGCCCCATTCGTCCACGACGAGCGCGATCTTCTTCTGCGGATCGTACTTGTCCATGATCGCGGAGTGCTTCGCGATCAGCCCGTCCATGTCGAGCGTCGTCTTCAGGATGCGCGCGTACTCGTCCTCGCCGAAGCCCACCGACGCCATCGACGGCGGCCACTTCGGCACGGTGTAGTTGTGCATGGACAGGCCGTCCATGTCCCAGCTCCACGTGTGCGCCTGCCAGGCCTTCATGACGGTGTCGGTCCACTCAGTCCATCGCGCGCCGTCGCCGCCGGGGCCGACCGCGATCTTCAGCATCCGGTGGCCCGCCTGCTCCTGCGCCGTGTTGAAGTTGCGCACGAAGCGGCTGTAGATCTTCAGCTGGCTCACGTAGTAATCCGGCGTCATGTTGCCGCCGCAGTCCCAGCTCTCGTTGCCGATGCCGAGATAGGGGATGGTGTACGGCGCCGGATGTCCGTTCGCCGCGCGCTCTTTCGCCAGCGTCGTCTGCTGCGGCGTCGTCATGTACTCCAGCCACTCGGCGGCTTCCTGCGGCGTGCCGCTGCCGACGTTCACCGAGAGGTAGGCCTGGCTGCCGATCTGATCGATGAAGTCCATGAACTCGTGCGTGCCAAACGAGTTCGGCTCGATCACGCCGCCCCAGTTCGGGTTCAGCGTCACGACGCGCTTGTCGGCGGGGCCGACGCCTTTCCGCCAGTGGTATTCGTCGGCGAAGCAGCCGCCCGGCCAGCGGACGTTGGGCACGTGCAGCGCCTTCAACGCGCGACGACGTCGTTGCGGATGCCGCGGGTGTTCGGGATGGGGGAGTCGGCGCCGACCCAGATGCCCTCGTAGATGCCGTGGCCGAGATGCTCGGCGAACTGGCCGAAGAGGTTGCGGTCGATCTTCGCGCCAGGCTTCGACGCGTCGACGGAGATCGCGATCTGATCCGCGGCACGCGCCGCGATGGTTGGGGCCGCGGCGACGAGGAGGCCGGCGGCCAGCAGGCCGGCGGGTCTGACGAAGCGACCGAACGAACGTGACGGCATGCGTGATCCCTCGGCGGGCTTGAAAGCCCGCCCTACTGTTTCGATGAAAGCCCGCTCACTGTTTCGATGAGTCCATCAGCGCCTGATCGACGAGCACGCGCGACAGGTGCTCGAGGTCGGGCCGGCCGGGGGCGAGCGATCCGCTGGATCATCGCGACGAAGACGATGTCGTTGGCCGGATCGATCCAGAACCACGTCCCTGCGGCGCCGTCCCAGAGGAAGGTGCCTTTCCCGGTCGTGCTGCCGGCCTTGTGCGGATCGTCGAAGACGGCGACGTCGTAGCCGAACCCGAAGCCCGGGCGCATTCGCTGGACGCCGATGCCGAACCGCCCGTCCCTCAGGCGATCCGGCAGCTGGTTGTCGCGCATCAGCGCCACGGTGCCAGGCGCGAGCAGTCGAACGCCATCCAGTTGGCCGCCATTGAGCAGCATCTGCGCGAACCGCAGGTAGTCATCGGCGGTCGAATACAGGCCACCGCCGCCAGACGGCATCCCCGGCATCTTCGTGATGTTCGGATCGCGCGGCCGCGGAGCAAGTCGATGCGTCTGCGGGTCGAACGCGTAGACCGTGGCCAGGCGCGGGAGCTTGCCCTCCGGGACCGCGAACCCCGTGTCCACCATGCCGAGCGGCTCGAAGATCCGCGTGCGCACGAAGTCGGGCAGCGTCTGTCCCGAGAGCTTCTCGACCAGGTACCCCTGGACGTCGACCGAGACGCTGTACTGCCACTCCTCGCCAGGCTCATAGGCCAGCGGGAGCTTCGCGAGCTTCGTGATGAAGTCGTGCAGGCTCGGCGCGGCGAGCAGGTTCTCGGCGAGATACAGCTTGTCGACCGGGCTGGACCCGAAGAAGCCGTAGGTGAACCCGGCCATGTGCGACATCAGCTGTCCGACCGTCGGCGGGTGAGCGGGCGCCTTGAGGATGGTGCGTGCCGTCGGAGGCCGTCCCGCCATAGACCTTGAGGTCCGCGAATTCCGGGATGTACTTCGACAGCGGATCCTCGGCCCGCCATTTGCCTTCCTCGTACAGCATCATCATCGCGACGCCGGTGATCGGCTTGGTCATCGAGTAGATGCGGAAGATGGTGTCGCGCGTGAGCGGCGTCGCGGCGGCGAGATCCCGCTGAGCCGTAGACGTCGCTGTTGACGATCTTCCCGTGCCGCGCCGTCAGCATGACGATGCCGGGGATCTCCTGCTGATCCACCATGCGCCGCATCTCGACGTTCAGCCGTTTCAGCCGTTCGGCCGAGAAGCCGACCGTGTCCGGGGCGGCTTCGGAAAGCGCGCGCTGCTGCGCCTCGAGCGGCGCAAGAAGGAGCAGGATGCCGAGAATCGCCGACGCCAGTCGCTGCATGTCGTCCTCAGGCTGAAGCCGGACTCGCCGTTTAGCCGTGATGCATAGCTGCGATCGGGGTCGCGCAGGCAGGCCTGAAGGCCTGCGCTACAGACGGTTCAGGACACCGCCGCGCATGTGGCGCAGCCCTTCAGGCCTGCCAACCCCGGCACGTTCCAGGTGTAGCGCAGGCCTTCAGGCCTGCCGACCGCGCCGCGCCGCAGCGTGGCCGCATCTCCCGTATAATTGGCTTGGTACCGTCCGGTCTGTTTTCAGGAGGCGGCCATGCGCCGGTTCACCTCGGCATTCATCGTCCTGCTCGCGGTTCTCGGCGCGCCGCTTGCGGCGCACGCGGACTGCACGTTGTTCTCGGCCGACGGACCGGCCTGTGCCACGCCGCAATCGAAGATGAAGGTGGACTTCGCGAAGCTCGCGGCCGCGAACGAGCAGGCGCAGAAGATGCTCGCTGAAGCGCAGCGAGCGCTGGCGGCGCAGTCCGTGCCCACGGACTGCAAGATGATCAAGCCGGTCGATCCGCAGTTCACGTCGAAGATGCCGGTGCAGACGCCGGATCCGGACGTGAAGCTGCCGATCCAGACCGTACCCATCCCGTCCTGCGCGAAGTAGCGCGGGTCACACCAGGCGCATCAATTCATCGAGCAGCGGCGCTTGTCCGGCCAGGATCTTCTGGCGGGCGACGTCGAGCGGGAACCACTCCGCGCGATCGATCTCTGGAAACGCCTGTTGCCGTCCCGACCGGGGCGGCCACTCCATCGAGAACGTGTTGCTCGTGATCGAGCTCGTGTCGAAGTCCGCCTCAACGGCCCACGCGTGCACGACCTTGCCGCCTGGCTGGCGCACGGCTGACAGCGGGATGAACGTCCCGTCGACGCCTCGGCCGAGCTCCTCGGCGAACTCGCGGCGGGCGGCGGTCAGCGGGTCTTCGCCCGCCTCGGGCTCGCCCTTCGGAATCGACCAGGCGCCGGCATCCCGCTTCGCCCAGATCGGCCCGCCCGGGTGCACGAGCAGCACGTCCATGCCCGATCCGCGGCGGCGGAAGAGCAGGAGACCGGCGCTCGTCTTCATTCGTCAGCTGGGTTGCCGTGCCGGCTGCACTGCCGGGCTGGCGTGACGATTCTTCGACATTTGCACCCGCAAGCACACGTAAGATAGGCCGAAGGCAGCCTCCCCTCCGCTCGCCGCATGAGCGACCCAGTCCCCAACTCGACGACGCCACCCGCAGGCGACACCACACGCGGGGCGACGTCCGTCCGTCTGGGCGTTCCCGCCAATGCGCCGGCCTACCTTGCGGCAATCGTGGGATCGTCCGACGACGCGATTATCTCGAAGGACTTGAACGGAATCATCCAGTCCGTGAACGCGGCCGCCGAGCGGATGTTCGGCTATCGCGCCGACGAGTTGATCGGCCGCAACATCCGGATCCTGATCCCGCCGGAACGGCAGGACGAAGAGGATCTGATTCTCGGCCGCATCCGCCGCGGCGAGCGCGTCGATCACTTCGAGACCGTGCGCGTCGCCAAGGACGGTCGACCGGATTGACGATGTCGCTTTCGGTGTCGCCGGTGCTCGACGACTCGGGCAGCGTGATCGGCGTGTCGAAGATCGCGCGCGACATCACGGAGCAGAAGCGCGCCATCGCCGAACGCGATCGTCTCCTCGAGGCCGAGCGCGCCGCCCGCGCGGAAGCCGAGCGCGCCAGCCGCGTGAAGGACGAGTTTCTCGCGATGGTGTCGCACGAGCTCAGGACGCCGCTGAACGCCATCCTGTCGTGGACCGAGCTGATGATGCGCGGCCGCGACGATCCCAAGATTCTCGAGCGTGGCCTCGACGTCGTCGCGCGCAACACGCGCCTCCAGGCGCAGCTCATCTCGGACCTGCTGGACATCAGCCGCATCGTCGCCGGCAAGCTGCGGCTCGAGAACCAGAGCGTCGATGTCGCGTCGATCGTGTCGGACGCCATCGACACGGTGCGACACGCCGCGGCGGCAAAACAGATCGCGATCACGACGTCGCTCGAGGCCGGCGGGCCGATTGCCGGCGACCCGGCGCGGCTGCAGCAGGTGGTGTGGAACCTGCTGTCGAACGCGGTGAAGTTCACCCCGGTGGGCGGCCACGTCTCCGTGACGCTGCGAGAGATTCAGACCCACGCGATCATCACCGTCGACCGACGATGGCGCGGGCATCCGCGACGGAATTTCTGCCGCACGTGTTCGATCGGTTCCATCAGGCCGACCGGTCGACGACGCGCCGGTTCGGCGGGCTCGGGCTGGGCCTCGCGATCGTGAAGCACCTGGTGGAGTTGCACGGCGGCACCGTGCACGCGGCCAGCGAAGGACCCGGGCACGGCGCGTCGTTCACCGTCGCCATTCCCGCGATCCCCGCCGCCCTCGCGGACCGGGGTCGGCGAGGTTCCGCCGCCGAGACAGGACGCGTGGGAAGAGGTGTCATTCGATGGCCTGCGCATCCTGGTCGTCGAAGACGAGCCCGACACGCGCGATTTCCTGAAGCGTCTGCTCGAAGGGCGCGGCGCGGCGGTGCTGGTGGCGTCCTCCGTGGAGCAGGCGCTGCGGCTGTTCAGGAGCGGGTCGCCGGACCTGCTGATCAGCGATATCGGGCTGCCAGAGCTGGACGGGTACGATCTGATGCGGATGGTGCGCGCCGAGCCCACCAGCGGCGCCCACACGATGCCCGCGATCGCGGTGACGGCGTATGCGCGTCCGGAGGATCGCATGCGGGCGCTCAGGGCCGGCTACCAGACGCACATCTCGAAGCCCGTCGAGCCTGCCGAGCTGCTCGCGGCCGTCGCCAGTCTTGCCGGCATCGTCGCACGCCGCGACAGGTGATCGACTGAGACGCGCCGGCCTCAGACCTGCCCCCGGCAGACCTGAAGATCTGCGCTACGGACGACGGACCACGGACCTGTAGACGCGACGGCTGTTGTCGAAGACGAGCTTCCTGAAGACGGCCGGCTCGGTCGATCGCTGCAGCAGCGCCAGCGTCTCTCGGGCGACGCACTTGCCTGCCAGCCGGCTCGCCGCCGGGTTGTTGGCCTGCGCGATGCCGGTGCCCCGGCCATCGGCGCAGGAGCAATCGCTGCCGAAGATCAACTTGTCCTGATGGCGCCGCAGGAAATCGCGCGTGAAGTCGGCGTCGCGCGACATCGCGTTGTTGCCGCTGTTCGCCGAGAGGTCTCCGAACAGGTTCCCGTAGTCGCCCAGCAGCCGGTCGGTGACGCCGCCGCGCGCGATCGGGCCGGTCGGGTACGCCGCGTCGTTCGCGTACTTCGCGTCGACGTTCGCCCAGAACGCGTCGGCGTGCCCGACGAACGTCGTCTTCGGGAACTTCTTCAGCATCGCCTCGAACGTCTTGAATCCCGTCGCGAAGACACCCTCGCCGTCGAAGTGCGGCACCTCCTGGAAGTGCACGAGGATCGGCACGCCGAGGTCGGCGGCGAGCGCGTAGGCGCGCTGAAACTCAGGTGCGTCGGCGGCCAGATGGAACTTCATCTCGCCGAAGCCGAGCGCGCCTCCGGTGACTGCCGCGGTCAATCGGTCGGCCGCACCGGCGGCCGTGAGGTCCGTCGAGACGGCCCACGTCAGGCGGTCCGCGTGCTGTTGAATCGCTCGAATCTGCTCCGCAGTCGGATCTCTCGCAAGGATCACGGCGTTCGAGACGCCGCAGCCGTCCATGTGTGCGAGGTTCGACGCCAGGTCGGGCCGCAGATGGAAGTGGCAGTCTCGAACGGGGCCCCAGGACGGAGCATCGGAGGCGGCCTGGCCGCGCACGCGCGAGGCCACGGCGACGGCGGCGGCGAGAGAGGTCAGAAAACCTCGGCGATCGAGGCGTGCGCACGTCATGACGCGTGATTGTAGCGGACCGCCGGCCGACCCTGTCCGTAGTCCGTAGTCTGCAGTCCCGATCTACACCCGGGCTGCAAGGCTCGGCCGCGACACGCGGGTCACAATAGAGGCATGCCGTCTCCCGCATGGCGTGCCTCTGTCGTGCTCGCCGCCGTCATCTGCCTCGTGCCGCCGGCCGACGCCGATCCGATTGCCGTGCGTTTCGCCGAGGGCGTCGTCCACGGCTTTCTGACCCTGCGGTCGCCGGAAGGAGCCCTTGCTCGCGTCGGGCGATCTGCTGCAGACGGCGAGCGGCGGACGCGTGAAGTCACGCCTCGTGTTCCGGTTCGCGGACGGATCCGTCAGCGACGAGACCGCCGTCTTCACGCAGCACGGTCACTTCCGGCTCGTCAGCGATCACTCCATCCAGCGGGGCCCCGCCTTCGAGCGCTCGCTCGACATGACCATCGATGCCGGCACGGGCATGGTCACCGTCCGCTATCGGAAGGAGGGCGACGAAGAGAAAGTCGAGCGAGAGCATCTGACGCTGCCGCCGGACGTCGCCAACGGCATGGTGCCGATGCTGCTGAAGAACGTCGCGCCCGGCGCCGCGCCGCAGACGTTGTCGCTCGTCGCGGCGACGCCGAAGCCGCGGCTCGTGAAGCTCGAGGTGTCGGTGGCGGGGAAGGACTCCCTGTCGATCGCCGGCACGCCGCACACCGCCACGCACTACGTGCTGAAGGTGGACATCGGCGGCCTGTCGGGGCTGTCGCGCCGCTGGTCGGCAAGCAGCCGCCCGACTCGCACGTCTGGATTCTCGACGCCGACGTCCCGGCCTTCCTGCGATCGCAGTCGCCGATGTTCGCGGGGGGGCCGCTCTGGCAGACCGACCTGGTGAGCCCGGCCTGGCCGAAGTGACTCCGAGCAGATGCAGGGCTGAAGCCCTGCCCCACGGACGTAATGCGAGGCCTAGCGCGACGGGAGCACGAAGCAGCGTCATCGACGTGGCCGGGAACGTCGCCGAGAACGTCTTGCCCACGGGCTGATCCGGCAGCCGCACGATCTGGCCGGTGTTCGAGCTGCTGTAGCGATACACCGCGGCCGCGCTCTGCCCGCTGAAGCCCGAGACGGCAATCGTGCTCGACAGGTCGCCGAACGACTTGTTCAGGACGAGGATCGTCAGCGCGCGATCGCCGGTCGATCGCTCAGCCGCGTACACCGAGAGCCTGGACTGGTCGGCGCTGGCCGCCCGCACGCTCACATCCCCGAACCCGTTCCCGCCGTCGTCGTAGTTCCTGAAGATCTTGAACGAGTAGAGGCCGGGCTCCGCCTCGGACGGCGGCGCCCAGATTGCCGCGAGGTCGAGGCCTTCGCGCCCGAAGACGCCGAGCAGATCGGCCTGCGGCAATCGCGCCGTTGATGTGATCGAGCGCGCCCAGGTTGTACTCGGTGATGGCGGTCAGCGTGCCGGGGTAGTTGCGCGCGACCCAGTCGCGCATGCGCGGCACCAGGAACGGCTGGTCGTTGATGCCGCCGGCGACGTGGTACGACGGATCCCAGAACGCGCGGACGGCATCGAGGCGCATCTGCTGGAGCGCGGTGTCGCCCGCGGACTTGAACTGCACTTCGTCGGGCGCGATGTAGCCATGCAGATCGAGGTAGTCGAGCAGCCGCCGGTTCGCGCGACGGCTGGCGGCGGCGAACTGCTGCAGATACCACTCGACGAACGGGATGTCGCCGTGCGCGCGGCGATCGACCGGGTTGCCGTAGTAGACGTAGTCCGGCCCCGTGTTCCAGCCGCTGCGCCAGTCCTGCGGCGAGTAGAAGAACCCCATCCATCCGCCGCCGACGGGCCCGGTGACCTTCGCGTCCGGATCGACGCTCTTGATGGTGGTCGCGTAGCTGATGCCGAGGCTCGCCAGGTCGTCGTAGCCGGGGTAATCGGGGTGCACGTCGCGATGCACGAACTCCCAGTAGTCCGGCTCGTTGTCGAGGTTGTAGAAGGCGACGCCGCCGCGCCGCGCGCCGCCGTATCGCTTCACCAGGTATTGCACCCACTCGCGGGTGAAGTCGGTGCCGATCGGGATGCTCGTGTCGTTCGGGTCGGGGACGATGTTCGTGCCGTCCGGGCGGACGCCGTTGCCGCAGTCCGGGTTGAAGGGATCGGTCGCCTTCTGCGGTCCGTATTTCGCGACGCTGAACCCGCACGCATGCTCGCGCTTCGTGGTCCAGCCCACCATCGGCACCGTCCCCATCGTCAACGTGCCGACGCGGCGATCGCGCTCGACGGTGTTGTTGAACTCCGAGACGTCGGGATAGCCGGTGTTGGAGTTCGGGTCGGTCAGAAAGTAGTAGTCGCTCGCGGAGTTGTAGACGTCGAGCTGCCAGTTGTAGCGCGTGGCGGCGTCGCCGCCCCAGCGCTCGAGCGGCAGGCGGATCATCGGCGCGACCTGATCGAACGAGGCCGCGTACTGGTTCATGCCGTAGATGAGCGGGTTGATGGCGTGCCGGTCCGCGCCTGCGTCGATCACGAGGTCGGGACCGACGGCGGCTGGCGGCGCCACGAGCGTGACGACGGCGCTGGCGGACTTCGTGGCGTCCGCCTTGCTCGTCGCGGTCACGGTGACGGTCGCCGGCGCCGGGTAGGGCGACACGTAGACGCCGCTCGTCGAGATGGTCCCTGAGCCCGCGCTGCCGCCGGTGACGTGATCGACGGACCAGGTGACGGAGGTATCGACGCCCGTGGCCGCGGCCACCGAGGCGCTGAACGGCAGCGTGCTGCCAATCTGCACCGTCGCGGCGGCCGGCGTGATCGTCACCGACGTCACCCCGCCCGCGGGGCTCGGCCCCGTGATCGATCCGTTCCCTCCGCCGCCGCAGCCCGCAAGCGACAGCAGCAATCCAGCCGCCAGCCACCGATTCGTCAACCCGTCGTGTCTCCGATTAAGGGTCCATGGGTCTATGAGTCCATAGGTCCATGGGGCCGTGAGCGAGCGTTCGATGACCCGGACCCATGCGACCCATGGACCCATGCACCCATGGACCCATCAACCCATGGACCTATTTGTCGAGCACCAGCTCCGCGTCCCCGAAGATGTAGTGATTGAACCAGGCCAGGTTGTGAGACATCACCGCGCGCATCGCCTTCGGCTTGGTGATCCCGTGGCCGAATCCCTTATACACCACCATCTCGACCGGCACGTGGCGATCTTCGAGGGCCTGACGCAGCTCGAAGCCGTTCGCAATCGGGACGCGGCGGTCGTTCTCGCCATGCTGGATGAGCGTCGGCGTCTTCGCCTGCTTGACGTAGGTGATTGGCGACGTCTTCGCGTAGATCGCCGGATCGTCCACCGGGTTCGCGCCGAGATACTGGATCGTGAACGGCGTGATGTCCGTGTTGTAGTAGTAGGTCGACCAGTCGGAGATGCCCGCGCCGACCGACACTGCCGCGCACGCGGTCGTGGACGTCGTGAGGAACGCGGAGATGTAGCCGCCCTGGCTCCAGCCCATGCAGCCGACGCGTGCCGGATCGACCCATCCCTTTGCCACCAGCGACTCGATGCCGGACGTGACGTCCCACGTATCCCCGACGCCCAGGTTCTTCACGTTCAGCTGCCGGAACTTCTGTCCGTAGCCGGCGCTGCCGCGATAGTTCACCTTCAGCACGAGCGCGCCGCGGTCCACCCAGACGTCGACGGGGTAGTAGCGGGTCTCGAGCAGGGTCGGGCGATCGATGCCCGTCGGTCCGCCGTGCGTGACCACGAGCAGCGGATACTTCTTCGAGGGCGAGAAGTCTTTCGGCTTGACGAGCACGCCTTCGATCGCCGCGCCGTCCTTGCTCGTCCACGACACCACCTCGCGCGACCCGACGACGAAGGGCGCGAGCTGGGCGGACATGTCCGTGAGCTTTGCGGGGCCGGCGAAGTCGATTCCGCCGAGGAACACCTCGGTCATCGACGTCGGCGAGCCGGCGGTGAAGGCGACGCGGCTGGCGTCCTTCGAGAGGGTGAAGCCCGACCCGATCAGCGAGTCTGGCGTGCTGACGCGGGTGATGGCCTTGCGCGTGACGTCGAGCGAGAAGAGATGCCCCGTCGTCTTCTGGAGGCCCTGGAACCAGATGCGATCGCCAATCCACGCGATGAGGTTCGGGTCCTCGTCGAAGCCATCCGAGAGCGAAGTGACAGGCCCGCCAGTGGCGGCGACGACGGCGATCCGCGAGTTCGCATGGAAGAAGTCGGGACGTCCCATCGCCGACTGGAAGGCGATGCGCGTGCCGTCCGGCGACCAGAGCGGCGACTGATCCGGGTCCGGCCTGCGAGACGATCCTGGTCGCCTTGTCGGTCTTGAGATCGAGCACGTAGAGGTCGCTCGTGCCGCCCTGCACGAGATCGGGGTTCACCGTCGCCGAGAAGGCGAGCTGCGCGTGCCGTCCGGCGACCAGTCGAAGTCCCCGACGCTGTAGTCGTGGCCAGAGGTGTGCGCGGTGCCGGCGACGGGGGCCTTCGTCGCCGCCGCGACGTCGAGCGTGTAGAGGTGGACGAACGAATACTCGCGGCGAACGACCGCGTAGTCGCCGAGGCGCTCCTTCCGATCTTTCTGCTCCTTCGTCTCGGGCTCGGCGGCGGTGAACGCGATGCGGGTTCCGTCGGGCGACCACTCGAGGCTGGTCGACGTCAGATTCGATGTTCGTCAGCTGGATCGCCTCGCCGCCGTCCGGACGGATCGCGAAGATCTGCGTCTTGTCGCCGGCGCGGCTGCTGAGAAACGCGAGCCACCGGCTGTCGGGCGACCAGCGGAAGCCGCTCGCGGATTTCTGCCCGCGTGTCAGCTGAAACGGCGGTGCGCCCTCCCGCGCGATCCAGATGTTCGTGACGAACGCGTCGTGCTCGAAGTCGGCCTCGGCACGCCGTACGCGACCGCTTGTCCGTCGGGCGAGATCTGATTGCCGGCGATCGTCTTCAGGTTCAGGAGGTCGTCGATGGTCGGCGCTTTCGGGGCGTCGGCGGCGGTCGAGCGATCGGCCGCTGAACGCGAGAACGAGCGAGGAGAATGAAACGCGATTTCATGGCGAGGGAGTGTACAACGCGACTGCGGACTTCAGGCTACGGACTACGAGGCGCGACTGACGTCGCGCAGGCGATGGCGGGGCTGAAGCCCCGCCCTACTGCTCGATCCCTGGCCCCTGGCCCATGCACGTCTCACACACCAATTAGGCTCATTCATACATCCTCTGAAATCATTGCGTTTGCCTTCATACTAGCCGGCGCGTACCGTGGTGTTGTGCGGGGGCGTGGGGCAGCGCGCCACCCCGAGGAGGGACGCCATGCGTGCCTGGGGATGGTCGCTGCTTGCGGCGGTGCTGCCCTGGGTGGGGCCCGCCGAGTCGCCGTCGATGCCGCTTCGCCCGTCGCGCCGCCGTGCGCGGTGGCGCTGGACGTGAGGCTCGAGGCCCTGAGCCGGGGCGCCGTCGAGTGGCGGCTCTTCACGCGGGAGGTCGAGCAGGCGCTGGACGCCCTACGGGATCACGATCTGCTGGAGGACAGTGTGAGGGGTTCGCGGTGCGGCTGCGGGTGTTCGTCGCGGAGGGTGCCGCCGCCGGACGAGCGCGCCGCCGGCGCCGGAGCTCGGGGCAGCGCGGATCCGCATCGAGGGCGGTATCTCGTGACGCATGCGACGCTGGCGGCAGGAAGGTCGAGCGACTGGCCGAGCATTGCCGAGTGCTGCCGGCGGTCATGGGGCGCGCGCTCGCGCACGAGCTCGGGCACTTCCGTCGTCGCGACCGAGCGCATCATGCCAGGTTCTGGCCACTGGCTGCCCGGCGAGACGTTGCAGCGAATTCCAGTTGTCCGAGACGAGCAGCGCGGTCAGGATGCAGTGCTCCGGCGTCAGCCCGCGACGCTGCAAGCTGACGGCGCGCCTGCTCACGCGCTGCGTCGTTTACGTACGGCAGGGCTTCAGCCCTGCGGCGTTGGCGGGACCTCGCCGGCCCGACGGATCGCCGGATCTCGGCCATCTGCGCCTGCTGACGGTCGCCACGCACGCAGCCTGACCGCGCGGCGATCACCTGCACCTGACGCAGTCGGCGCTGAGCCACCAGCTGCGCGACATCAAGATCGCCTCGGCACGGCGCTCTTCCTGCGGCGCAACCGGAAGATGATCACGACGCCGGCGGACAGCGCGTGCTCGAGTCGGCACGCACGTTCTGGCGGAGATCGAGCGCACCGAATCCGCGTGCGCGCGCTCGCGCACGACGCCAGGGCCTGCTTCGTGTCGCGACCGAGTGCTACACGTGCTACCACTGGCTGCCCGGTCATCCGGAGTTCGGCCGGACGTGCCCGTCGGTGGAGGTGAAGTCGAGTCGAGGCCACGTCGCGCCCGCTGACGGCGCTGCTCAACGGCAAGCTCGATCTGGCCTTGATGACCTCGCCGGTCGCGATTGCCGATTGGCGACGACGCCGCTGTTTCGCGACGAGCTGCTGGTGCTCGCCTCGAAGGACCATCCGCTGGCGAAGAAGTCGTTCATCCGTCCGTCGGACCTGGCAAACGAGACGCCCTCACGTACTCGCCGAAGGAGGAGCGTCCAAGCTGTGTCGCGCGGTGACCCGCGCGTGCGTCATCCTCGAGATGGTGCGCGGCGGTATGGGCGTCGCCGTGCTCGCGCGATGGGTCGTGCAGCCCTACCTCGACGCGCGCGCCATCGTCGGCATCCGCCTGACCGAGCGCGGCTTCTATCGGCAGTGGGCAAACAGGAGTGCGCCGGCAGGGGAGACGTGACGCCGAAGCCGGTCTTGCGCGCCGTGCGCGCCGCCGGGTAGGCCGGTCGCGTCTGCACTACAATCGGCGCGATGCCCTCAGTCGCGCCGCTCAGCCGACGCGCGCTCGCGCTTGCCATCACCGTCGCGGCCCTCGGCTACTTCGTCGACATCTACGATCTCATCCTCTTCAGCATCGTCCGCGTCCGCAGCCTGACGGAGATCGGCGTGCCGCAGGCGCAGATCTTCTCGACGGGCGTGATGCTGCTGAACATGCAGATGACCGGCATGCTCATCGGCGGGTTGCTCTGGGGCGTGCTCGGCGACAAGCGCGGGCGGCTGTCGGTCCTGTTCGGGACGATCGTCCTCTACTCGGTGGCGAACCTGCTGAACGCGGCGGTCTCGACGGTGCCTCAATACGCGATCCTGCGATTCATCGCCGGCATCGGCCTCGCCGGAGAGCTCGGCGCCGGCATCACCCTGGTGAGCGAGCTGATGCCGCGTCAGACGCGCGGCTACGCGACCTCGCTCGTCGCGGCGTTCGGCATCCTCGGCGCGGCCGCGGCGTTTCTCGTCGGCGATCGATTCAGCTGGCGAGCGGCCTTTGTCGTCGGCGGCCTGATGGGCATCGCGCTGCTCGCGCTGCGCGTCGGCGTGAGCGAGTCGGGGATGTTCGAGCAGGTGAAGGCGGAATCGCACGAGCGCGGGCGGTTCCTGAGCCTCTTCACGAGCTGGCACCGCGCGTCGCGCTACATCGCGTCGATCCTGATCGGCGTGCCCATCTGGTACGTCGTCGGGATCCTGATCACGTTCTCGCCGGAGTTCGGGCGAGAGATGGGCATGACGCCGGTGCCGGATGCCGGCAAGGCCGTGACCTTCACGTACCTCGGGCTGTCGACGGGCGGATTCCTGAGCGGCTGGCTCTCGCAGGCGATCGGCAACCGCAAGCGCGTGCTCGCGCTGTTCATCGGGCTGACCGCTGCCGGCGTCGCGCTGTACTTCGCGCCGTGGGCGAAGTCGTCCGGCGCGTTCTACGCGCTCTGCTTCGGGCTTGGCGTGGCGGGCGGCTACTGGTCGATCTTCATCACCGTCGCGTCGGAGCAGTTCGGCACGAACCTGCGCGCGACGGTGACGACGACCGTGCCGAACTTCGTGCGCGGCGCGGTGGTGCCGTTGACGGAGACGTTCCGCGCGCTGGCGCCGACGATGGGGCTCGTCGGAGCGGGACTCGCCCTCGGCGTCGTCACGCTGGCGCTGGCCGCGGTCGCGGTGGCGCTGCTCGACGAGACCTACGGGCGCGATTTGAATTTCGTGGAGAAGTGAGGCTCTAGCAGTAGGCCGGTCCTTCAGGGCCGGCGTCGTGCGCCGTGAGTGCCGGGGCTGAAGCCCCGGCCTACTGTAGGCCGGCCGGCTTCAGGGCCGGCGTCACGCCTAATGCGCGGCGGCGGCAGCGCCGCCCGCGGCCGCCTCTGCCCTTCGGGCGCTTCATCAGCAGCACCAGCGGCACCACTCCCAGAAAGACGATCGCCAGCAGCTGGAAGATCGAGACAAACGCCACCATCGTCGCCTGACGCTGCACCATCCCGAACATCGCCGCCTGCGCGCGGTGCGCGGCCGTGACGACATCGGAGCCGGCGGCGACGAAGGCGGCCGTCATCTGCGCCATCATCGACTGCGTCTCGGGCGCGTAGCCGGTCACGTGCGCTCCGATGACGGCCGTGTACGCCTGCGACCGGCGCGCCAGCATCGTGCCCGTCGCCGCGATGCCGATGCTGCCGCCGATGTTGCGCATCAGGTTGAAGAGGCTCGTCGCGTTGCCCATCCGCTCCGGCTTGATCGAGTCCATCGTCACCGTCGTCAGCGGCACGAAGAGCAGCGCCATCGCCATCCCCTGAATGAGCTGCGGCCAGAAGACATCCCAGTAACCCGCCTGCAGGTTCAGGTGGCCAAGCCACCACATCGTCAGGCCGCCGACCGCGAGACCCGTCGCCAGGAGCTTTCGCGGATCGAAGCGACCCGTGAGGATGCCGACGATCGGCATCATGAAGAACGACCCGATGCCGCGTGGCGCCATCGCGATGCCGGCCTGCATCGGCGGATAGCCGAGCAGCGTCTGCAGCATCACGGGCAGCAGCACGAGGCTCCCGTACAGCACGAAGCCGACGACCGTCATCAGCAGCACGCCGACGGCGTAGCTGCGCTCGCGGAACACGTGCAGGTCGACCACCGGGTCGTCGGCTGCGCCACTCGTGGATGATGAGCCAGACCAGCGCGACCGCCGCCACGATCGTGAGCAGGAGGATCACGTGCGACGAGAACCAGTCGTCTTCCTGGCCCTTGTCGAGCACGAACTGCAGCGCGCCGATCCCGACCGCCAGCAGGCCGATGCCCCAGTAGTCGATGCCGCGTCCCTCGCGGTGCTTGATGTACGGCGGGTCGAAGAGGAACTGCCGCACCATCAGCAGCGAGACGATGCCGACGGGCAGGTTGATGTAGAAGACCCAGCGCCAGCTGTAGGTCTCGGTGAGCCATCCGCCCAGCACCGGCCCGATGATCGGCGCGACGACGATGCCGAGCGCCCAGAAGGCCATCGCCTTGCCGCGCTCGTGCGGCTGGAACGACTCCAGCAGCACCGCCTGCGAGAGGGGCTGCAGCGCGCCGCCCGTGGTGCCCTGAATGATGCGGAAGACCACCAGCAGCGACAGCGTCGGCGCGAGACCGCAGAGCAGCGACGCCAGGGTGAACCCCGTGATTGACGCCATCAGCAGGCGCTTTCGGCCGAACACACCGGCGAGCCATCCCGTCATCGGCAGGATGATGGCGTTGGCGACCAGATAGCTCGTGAGCGCCCACGTGGCTTCGTCCACGGTGGCCGAGAGGTTGCCGGCGATGTGCGGCAGCGACACGTTCACGACGGTGGTGTCGAGCACCTCCATGAACGTGGCGAACATGACCGAGAGCGCGATGATCCAGGGATTGACGTGCCGGTGTTCAGACATATGAAAACGAGGGTGCCGTAGGCAGGGCGCGCCTTCAGGAGCGCCATCCTCAATTGTACGGCACGCCGTTATACTCGACGGTGGTATGACCGACCGTCGGCGCCCCGGACTCGAATGGCAGGTCGTCGACGCCGACGCCGGCATGCGCCTCGACGCCTTCCTTGCGGTTGAGGGACGCGCCGGATCGCGCGGTCGCGCGACGCGCGCGATCACACGCGGTCAGGTTTTTCTCAACGACCGCGAAGCGACGACCGCCGACGCCGGTCAGCGACTGGCGTCGCGCGATCGGGTCCGTCTTTGGCTCGATCGCCCGGGGTCCGCGACGAGGCGCTCGAGTGCCCGGTCAGTGGGCCCGCTCGAGATCCTCTACGAGGACGCGGCGCTGCTGGTCATCAACAAGCCCGCCGGTCTGCTGTCCGTGCCGCTGCCGCGCAAGGCGGAAGAGCCGGCGGTCACGGACTATCTGGAGCGGCATCTCCGAAGCCGCGGGAAGCAACAGCCCCAGGTCGTCCATCGGATCGACCGCGACACGTCCGGGCTGCTCGTCGTCGCGCGGACAGGCCCCGCGGCGGGCGTGCTGAAGGCGCAATTCGAGGCCCGCGAGGCCGAGCGCGTCTACCAGGCGGTCGTGTACGGACACCCGGAGCCGGCGTCCGGCACGTGGCGCGATCGGATCGCGTGGGACGACCGCATCATGCTGCAGAAGGCCGTGTCCCCCGGCGATCGGCGCGGGAGCGATGCGGAGAGCCGCTACACCGTCGTCGAGGAGTTCGAGGACAGCGCGCTGCTCGAAGTGCGGCTCGTCAGCGGGAAACGCAATCAGATCCGCCTGCAGGCGCAGCTGCGCGGACATCCCCTCGTCGGAGAGCAGCGCTACACGGTCGAGGCCGACGGGCGCGAGGAGATCCCGTTCAAGCGTCAGGCGCTGCACGCGTGGAAGCTCGGGTTCCGTCACCCGACGGACGGCCGCGCGCTGACGTTCGAGGCTCCGCTTCCAATCGACATGGCGAAGCTCATTCGCCGGCTGCGCCACAGCGCCGCATCGACTGCGAGACCGCTAACCGACGATCGTGGGGCAGGGCTTCAGCCCTGCGAATCGCTCACCGCTTCGCGTACGGCGCTTTGCCAATCGGCGCCACCGTCCAGCGCCCCGGCTCCATCATCACGCCCTCGACCAGCTCCGAGCCGAGCCTGATCGGATCCTCGCCCGTGGCGCCGTCCTTGTGCAGCCGGTACAGCGTGTTCTCGTCGACGACGAACCACTCCGGAAATTCGTTCAGGCGGACGTAGTTCTTGTCGAGGTTCAGATCCCGCGAGTGGCGCGCGTAGTCGAACTGAATGCGAGTGGGTGAGGGCAACGTCAGATCGAGGAACAACTGGTCGCCGTCCCGCACCGCCCCGACCGCCATGCCCGGCTGCCAGTGCTCCGGCCGCACGCCCTGGCTCTGCATGTACGCGTAGAGCAGCGCCGTGCGATTGAAGTTGCCTTCGCCGTACCAGGTACTCGATGTGCCCGTCGGGCCGCTGCATGCCGAGCATGACGCTGCATCTCCGATTCGATCCAGTTCGAGCGCGTCTGGCACTGGCTCCCGGTTGACGAGATAGATCGCGCTCTCGATGGTGTCAGCGTAGCCGTCGAACGATCCCAGAGGGAGTCCCGGGTCGTTGCGCGGTTCCCAGTTGTGCTTCCGATACTTCGTCAGGTTCTTCAGGACGCGAATCACGGCGTCGCGGTACTTCGTCTCGCCCGTGATCTGGTAGTACGTGTAGACGGCGCCGTAGATGTACCCCCAGTTGTCCGAGAGGCCGTCGTCGTCCGGCTTCATCGTGTCGGTGCCGACGTCGTTGTACAGCAGGCCATCGCTGTTCGCGGATTCGAGGATGCGGTCGAGCATCGTCGCGATGATCGGCTGCCATTTCGCCGCCCGGTCCGACTGCCAGTAGTGTTCGTTGGCAAACTGCAGCACGAGCCCGACGACAAGCTCGTTGCCGTGGTCGCGCAGACGGAGGTGCTGGTTGCCCTTGTGCGCGGTGAAATCCCAGTTGCCGCTCGGGACGCCGTGGCTGCCGGGGATGACCTCGTCCAGGTAGGCGTCGGCGATGCGGCGCGCCCACTCGACGAACCGCCGGTCGCCGGTCATCGGCCCGAGACGAGCGAGCACCTGCAGGTAGTCGCCGTTCAACTCGGCGTCAGAGGCCGGCAGCTTGCCGAATCGCGAGTCGACGGGCGCGCGGTTCATCGCGTCGGCGACCATGTCGAGCATGCGCGCGTAGTAAGGCGTGCGCCCCAGATACTCGGTGACCGCAAGGAGGCCGTCCTTCGCGTACTCGCCGGCGCCGAAGAGGCTCGGTGGGCCGAGCGCGCCGGTATCGAGGTTGAGATTCGCGGGGATCGATTCCTGGACCGTCGTGTAGCGGATCTCGTTCCGGAGCATCTCCATCATGCGGCCGTGATAGAGGTCCGGATCGGTGAGATCGGCGGTGAGGATCAGGTACGGATAGAGGTCCGCGCCGGAGTTGTGCGGCGTGTACATGCGGGCGGGCTCGCCCGGGTGAAGGCCGTTGCCGGGACCGGGCAGGCGTTCAGGGAGCAGCCCCGTCTTCGGATCGGCCGCTTCGAGCCACACGCGCATGAGGCGATCGCACGCGGCGACAGCCGTTTCGAAACGTCGGCCGTTCTCGTGCGCCTTCTCGAACGGAGCGGCTGGCGTCCGCGTGTCCCGCGAGGCCGAGCGTGAGGATTCCGACAGCGAGCGACCACCAGGCGGAGAGCAGAAGAGCGCGACATGACCGCATGGTAACCTGACGTCCTGATGCAGGCGCCCGCCTGGCTGACGCGAATCAACCGCCCGCTGAGCCGGCGCAACCGGCCGGCGCCATCGTCGCGATGCTGACGTGTCCGTGTCACGTGGGCGTGGCGACGATCCTGCTGAGCGGCACGGCCATCGGCGGATGGCTCGCCGCCGAGCGCGCGTGGATGTACGCGATCTTCACCGCGCTCTTCGCCATCGGCCTCGCGATCTTCTTCCGTCCCGACCGCGAGGCGTGCGCGTTGCCTTCCTCGAACGCACGATAGCGAGTTACATCGGCTCGTCCGCGCTCGGCCCGTAAATCTGCGGGACGGTCGATCCCATCGGCCGCAAGTACGTCGTCAGCTGGCCGCGGTGGTGCACCTGATCGAACAGCGTGCCCCAGCAGCTCTGCAGGCCGGTGACCCTCATCACTTCCTGGCCCTGGAAGAGAAACGGGACCGTCGCTTCCCACGTTGCCGAAGGCGTCGCCTTCATCCGTCTTCGTGATGTCGTCGTGGTGTGCGTCGTAGATGGCGAGAACCTCCTGCATCGTCACCGGCGCAGGCCTTTCCACCCAGTCGAACGCGCCCTTCTCGAGGCCGTCGATCAGGAACAGCTCCTCGAGGACGATCAGCCACGCGAGCTCGCGCGCAGTTCGCGACTTGGGTTCGTGCTTGTAGTCCGACTTCGCCTCAGGGATGCGCGACAGCACCTTGCGGGTAGCGGGCGCTTCCTTTTCCCAGAACGAGAGAAACAGGGCCTTTTCGTCCATTGCGACCTCCTCCGTCGAGTGGAATGCCGGTGCGACGGGAGGCGCAGTGTAGGCGAACAAAAAGCAAAAGTCAACACCCCGATCAGACCAGGAAGTGCGAGGGAACGGTCTAAGAGAAACTGAAGAGGAAGTAGGTGAGAGTGCCGTTGCTGGCTTTGTCGTCCAGCCTCGCCGCGATTCTCGCGCTTCAATCGCCCGTTCAGGCACAGGCTGCCGACTCGCCATTGCCCGTGTCGATGGAGCGGATTCGTGCAGGCCTGAATCAGCCGCCGTCGCTCTTGCAGGTCCCTCCGCCGTCAGACGACGTACCCACATTCAAGATCGAGGTCCGAGCGTCACCGTTTCTTCTGCAGCCCGTTGACGAGAAGCCATTCGATCCCACATTCGGACTGCCTTCAGTCGGCGAATTGTT
Source organism: Vicinamibacteria bacterium (assembly GCA_963787035.1). Classification (GTDB taxonomy): domain Bacteria; phylum Acidobacteriota; class Vicinamibacteria; order Vicinamibacterales; family JAENWD01; genus JAENWD01. Next base: position 505,001 of record CAWBBN010000022.1, on the reverse strand, counting down.
GATGAACGGCATCGAGAGCATCCGATCGGCCGCCGTCGATTACAAGCGCCGGCGCGCCGAGCGTCGAGCGCGGAAGGAAGTGGACGGCGCCCTTGCGGCGTTCTGCGCAGTCCGCGAGTGCTCAGCGCCTGATGCTGGCAAGTGTCAGCCGGGCTGTGACCCGCAACTGCAACCGCATCGGCAGGATGCGGCTGAAGCCCTGCCCCACGAGTCAACAACCCGCAACCCGCAATCCGCAATCGACGATCCGATAGAATCCGCGCCGGGTGTGGACGCAGACGTTCGATCCGCTCGGGCATCCGCTCGCCTCCGCGGCCGTCGCGGCGATTCCGATTCTTGCGCTGCTGTGGGCGCTCGTCATCGCGCGATGGTCGGCGGTCCGCGCCGGCGCGCTGACGCTGGGACTCGCGCTCGTGATCGCTGTCGGCGTCTACCGCATGCCGGTGACGCTCGCAGTGATGGCGTCGATCCACGGCGCGTGCTACGGCGTCTTCCCGATTAGCTGGATCGTCTTCGGCGCGCTGACGCTCTACCAGGTCACCGTCCGCACCGGGCGCTTCGACGTCCTCAAGCACTCGATCGCCGCGCTCACCGACGATCGCCGGCTGCAGGCGCTGCTCATCGCGTTCAGCTTCGGGGCGTTCCTCGAGGGCTGCGCCGGCTTCGGCGCGCCGGTGGCCATCGCCGCGAGCATGCTCGTCGGCCTCGGCTTCGACGCGCGGTACGCGGCGGGCCTCTGTCTCATCGCGAACACCGCGCCGGTCGCGTTCGGCAGCATCGGCATCCCGCTCGTGACCGCCAGCCAGGTCACCGGCCTCGACTTGCACGCGCTCTCGCAGATGGTCGGACGGCAACTGCCGGTGCTGTCGCTCGCGCTGCCGTTCTACCTGATCGTGCTGATGTCGGGATGGCGTGGCCTGGCAGAGGTCTGGCCGGCCGCGCTCGTCTCCGGCATCGCGTTCGCCGTCACGCAGTTCCTCGTCTCGAACTATCTCGGGCCGGCGCTGCCGGATATCCTCTCGGCCGTCGTGTCGATCCTCGCGCTGGTGGCGCTGCTTTCGATCTGGAAGCCCGCGCGAGCATTTCGATTCGCACACGAACCGGACGGCGTCGAGCGCGCCGTCTCTCCACCGGCAGACGTGGCGATCGCCGCGTGGATTCCGTTCGCGCTGCTGACGCTGCTCGTGAGCACGTGGGGCCTGATCCAGCCGCTCCTCGATCGCGCGACGTTCGTGGTCGCGGTGCCGCTGCTGGATCACGCCGTTCTCAACCCCGACACCGGGAAGGCGCATCGCGGCGACGTATCGCGTGAACTGGCTCGGCGCGGCGGGCACGGCGGTGCTGGTCTCGGCGGCGCTGTCGGCGATCGCGCTCAGACTGGGCGCGCGCGGATTCGGCGCCGTGTGCGCCGACACGACACGGCAACTCACTCGATCGGTCGCGACGATCGCGCTGTTCCTGGCCTTCGCGTTTCTGGGCACTGCGTCGGGCATGACGACGGCGCTCGGCCGCGCGATGGCGGGCACCGGCGCCTTGTTCCCGTTCTTCGCGCCGATCGTCGGGTGGATTGGCGTGTTCATCACGGGGTCCGACACATCGGCCAACGCGCTCTTCGGACGGCTGCAGCAGGTGTCGGCCGATCAGCTCGGCGTGAGTCCGGTGCTCGCGGTCGCGGCGAACTCGTCGGGCGGGGTCACGGCGAAGATGATCTCGCCACAGTCGATTGCCGTGGCGTGCGCAGCAACCGGGCTTGTCGGGCGCGAACCGGATCTGCTGCGCTTCACGCTGCCGCACTCCGTCGGGCTCGTCCTGCTGATGGGAGTGCTCACGTGGCTGCAGGCCACCGTGTTCTCGTGGATGGTGCCGGCGGCGATGCCGTCGGCAGGAAGCGCGTCGGCGATGCCTGCGTTGAACGCGGGCGCGATCCTCGCGGGCGCCGCGGTCGTCGCCGTCGTGCTGATGCTGGTTGCGCGGCGGGTCGTGCGGTAACGCGGGCAGGGCAGGCCGGCAGGCCTGAAGGCCTGCGCTACATCTGTCTTCCGAGCGCGGCGCGGATGACGGCGTGCTCGGTGGCGACCTTCGGCACTTCGTCCAGAAACAGTCGATACCTTCCCGCGGGGCTCTCATCCGCAGCGTCCGCTGGCGTCGTCAGCACGTTCGCCTCGTTCCAGAACGCCTCCGCCTCCCCCTGTGACGGCGTCGTCGGCCGCAAGCCACTCGTCGATGCGGACGATGAGGCCGGAGTAGGGGCGGAGCCAGGCGAAGTGTTCGTTGCCGAGCACGAGCTGCAGCATTTCGCCGGGCGAGCGCACCGGCCCGTAGGCCTTCTCGTACTTCGCGCGCTCCGAGTCGAGCAGCGCCTTGTGGAGCGTCAGCAGGTGGTCACGCACCGTGCGGAGCTGGGTCGGGGTCGGCATCCTCTGATGATACCGGCGCCGCGCGAAACGCGACACGGTCCGCGAGGCCGAAGTTCAGGACTCCGGCGACGGCGATCACGATGAGGTTGGACGGGACTGCCGGCAGCCCGAGCCTGCCCGCGACGAGCGGCATGAGCGCGAGGTTGCTCATCAGGGAGACCAGCCCGTTCGCCATGAAGAAGCGGGCGAAGGCGATCGCGGGCGGCACGCGCGGCGTCCGATCGGCCCAGGTCCACAGCCCAGTGCCAGCCGAAGTTGTGCACGACCGTCACCATGATGGCGGCGGAGCTGGCCGCGAGATAGCCGACGCCGAGGTGCGTCAGGATCCAGAGGATTGCAAGCTGGAAAACGATGCCGACGAGGCCAATCAGGTTGAACCGGAGAAATCGCTGCACATTCTGGAATGCGCAGCGGCGCGCCGAAACCGGCTCACGGCCGGCCGGAGTGGTCCGATCCGAAGGCCGCGCGTTCCGTCGCGGGCTCGATGAAGGCCGACGCGAGGAAGATCAGCACTGCCGCGCCCACGAGCACCAGCGCCAGGGGACGCGCCACGCCGAGCAACGCCAGCCCGGAGATGGCAAATGCAGCCACGTACAGGACGTCGGCGGCACGCTTCCAGCCGATCGCCTGCCGTCGCTGCGCGGCCCATTGCTGCGGGTACGACCGCGTCACGAACCACAGGTGGAGCCGCAGCGTGATCGTGACTATCGCGGCGACGAGCGCGATCACGAAGAGCGCGATGCCGGTCGAGCCGCCGACGCGCTCGTCGGCGAACCAGAGCGGGAAGAGGAGGCACGCGTAGAACGTGCAGGCCAGGCCCTGGTGAAAGCGCCACCACCAGACGGCATGATCGCCTCGCCGCGACGTCCCGAGCTCGGCGGCTTCGATGGCGGCGACGAGATCGGCGGTCGAGGCGAAGCGCTGTGAAGGGTCCTTCTGCAGGCAGCGCTCGACGACCGACGCGAGCGCCGTCACGCCGCTGCGCGTGCGCGAAGCCGGCGGGGATGCGTTCCAGAATCGAGGGCGGCGTCAGTTCCAGGATGCGTGCGATCGACGCGGCGGCGTCCGGGCCGGCAAACGGGTTCGTTCCTGTCAGCAGCTCGTAGAGCAGCACGCCGAAGGAGAACTGATCCACCGAGAATCGAACCTCGTTGTTGCGCACCTGCTCGGGCGCCATGTAGGCGGGCGTGCCGAAGATCCGGCCTTCGGTCGTCGCCGTCAGCGCGCCGGTGGAGGCCGTGAGCGCTCGCGCAAGACCGAAGTCGAGGATCTTGATCGTGCCCACCTCGGTGCGCATCACGTTCTCCGGCTTCAGGTCGCGGTGCACGACGCCGCGACGATGCGCCGCCGCCAGCGCGCGCGCGATCCCCGCGCCCGTCGCCATCGCATCCGCCGGCGACATCGGTCCTCCCGACAACTCGTCGCGAAGCGTGTGGCCGACGACGTGCTCGGACGCGATGAAGAGGCGTCCGTCGATCTCCTCGAGCGCGTACACGGTGGCGATGCCCGGATCCGTCAGGCCGGCGGCCGCGCGGGCTTCGTGGGAGAGTCGCTCACGGCGTCGCGGATCGTCGGCGAACTCGGACGGCAGCGACTTCAGCGCGACGGTGCGCCCGAGCTTCGTGTCGCGGGCGAGATAGACGATGCCCATGCCGCCTCGGCCGAGGACGCGCTCGATCTGGTAGTGGCCAAGGCGCTGGCCGACGAGCGGGTCGGCCTCGCGGTCCAGGACGCCGCTGTCTGCGGCACGGCCCTCGAGAAAAGTCCCGGTGCGTTCGTGCGAGGCCAGCAGCGACAGCACCTGGCGCTGCACGTCGGGCCGGGTCGGAGCGTGCTTGTCGACAAACGCGCGGCGCTCCGCCGCCGGGAGATCGAGCGCCTGGTGAAACAGCTCGTTGACCTCCGTCCACACCGCCGAGGGCTGCGGCTGGTCGCTCACTCGTGCTCCGCGCCCTCGAGCTCGCGCAGCAGCCACGCGCGCGCGAATGTCCAGTGCCGCTTCACCGTCGCCTCGGAGACGCCGAGCGCCTCGGCGGTCTCTGGCACGGACATCCCACCGAAGTATCGGAGCTCGACGATGCGCGCCTGCTGCGCGTCGATGGCGGCGAGCCGCTCGAGCGCGCGATCGAGGGCGACCAGGTCGAGGTCGTGTACCGGCGATGCCGGCGCGAACAGCGAGTCGTCGAGGGTGACGCGCACCTGGACGCCGCCGCGCTTGTCCGCGCGGCGCGCGCGCGCGCGCTCGACGAGCAGCCGCCGCATCGAGATCGCCGCAATCGCGACGAAGTGCGTGCGGTCCTTCCACGCGGGATTCGCCGTCTTCGACAGGCGCAGGTAGGCTTCGTGCACGAGATCGGTCGCCTGCACGCTGGCGTTGCGGTCGCGACGGACGTACCGGCTGGCCAGCCGTCTCAGCTCCGCGTACGTGTCGTCGACGAGCTGATCGACGGGTTCCCCGCGCATGCGCGGGAATTATCTCTGTGGGCGCGTGCCCGCTGCAAGCTGGGGCCACGGAGTGCTCCGAGGGAAGGACGCCACAGAGGCACAGAGAGCACAGAGAGTCTTTTGGGGGGGCCGCCACAGAGGACACAGAGAGCACAGGAGGCCTCGACGCGTCCCATCGATCGGCCGCACAGCGGCCGGGGCGATCGGCGACGTCGGGCCGAGCGGCGAAGATCTGCGAACGGCCACGCCTTGGAGGCGGTCAGAAACTGAGAACAGTCACGAGCGCGCAACCTGCCGCTCCGCAGAATTGCCGCAAGATCCGCAGTGGCGCGCGGATTGCTCGTTGAATTGGCATGGTTGATGGCAATGAACTCACGCGACGCATCATCGGGTGCGCGATCGATGTGCACCGCGTCCTGGGGCCATGTCTTCGGGAGAGGTCGTACGAGGAGGCGCTGGCGCTCGAGTTCAGCGCGCAGGGAATCGAATTCGACAGGCAGCCGATCATCGGTGTGACGTACCGAGATCGCTGCGTTGGAGACTATCGGATCGACTTCGTCGTCGAGAGCGCCGTCGTCGTCGAAGTGAAGAGCGTCGTCGCGCTTCGATCCCGTCTTCGAGGCGCAGATCCTCGGCTATCTCCGAGCCAGCGGCCTGCACCTCGGCCTGTTGCTCAACTTCAACAGTGCCCGGCTGGCCGACGGAGTGAAGCGATATATCCGGTGAACCACGCGGGGGAGGTCCATGAGTCCCTAGGTTCATGGGTCTCAAAAGAGAAGCTCTCTGAGCTCTCTGTGCCTCTGTGGCCGCGCCCAAAGAAGAATCCTCTGTGCTCTCTGTGTCTCTGTGGCGGCCGTTTCTCGGTGCCCTCCGTGGCCGACGCTAGTCACGTAGCGCAGCAGACGGATTCGAGCCGCGCGATGCGCGCCGCGGGCCACCAGGCCGCCGCGACAGCGGCCAGCGCCAGCGCGGCGGTCGTCAGCGCCAGCACCAGCGGGTCACCGGGGCCCACGCCAACCAGCAGCGACGACATGAGCCGCGCGACGGCGACAGCCGCGATCAGCCCGGCGCCGAGCCCGACAAGCACCGGCCGCGCGGCGTCGCGCATCGCGAGGCGGGGCAGCGTCCCCGGCGCGGCGCCGAGCGCAAGCCTGACGCCGAACTCGCGGACGCGCGCGGAGACGGAGTGGCTGACGATGCCGTGGATGCCGAGCACCGCGAGGACGAACGCGATCGCGGCAAACGCCGCGACGAGATCCGACGCCAGCCGCTCGCGCCAGAGCTCGCGGTCGAGCACCTCGACGAGCGTCGTCTCGCTCGAAGGTTGCCGCCGCCGGGTTCGCGGCTCGAACGGCTTCACGCGCGAGCGCGAGCAGCGCCGCACTGTCGGTGGCGCCGCGCACCACCAGCGTCATCGACGCGCGTCCAGGGTCGTCGCCCATGCGCTGATCCAGCGGGATGTAGATCTCGTCGGACGGCGGCTCGGTGAGGCCGTGCTGATGCGCGTCGGCCACGACGCCGACGATCGTGCGCGGGAGATCGCCGTCGTGCGCGGCGGCAAACGTCACGCGGCGACCGACCGCCTCGGCGTTGCGGCCACCACCGCCGCGCGAACGTCTCGTTGACGACCGCCACGGGGATGCCGGCGTTGGTGTCGGCGGCCGTGAGGTCGCGTCCCGCAAGGCGCGGCTGCGCCATCGCGCGGAAGTAGCCGGGCGAGACGACGCGGTAGATCGCGTGCGGCTCCTCGCCAGGCAGCGGCGGCGGGACGCCGTCGATCGCATAGCCGAACGACCAGGTGTCGCCGGCGAGCGGCAGGTGGTTGATCGCGCCGGCGGCGGCCACGCCCGGCTGCGCCGCCACGTGATCGATGACCTGATCGAAGAACCGCGCCTGCGCATCGGACTCGATGACGCCGCTGCCCTTGAGCGAGACGCCGAGCGAGACCACGCCGACCGGCGAGAAGCCGGGGTTGACCGCGCGGAGCACCAGAAGCGTGCGGCCGAGCAGCGCGGCAGAAACCAGCAGCACCATCGCCAGCGCCACTTCCGCGCCGACGAGTGTCGATCGCGTCAGCCGGCTGACGCGAGAGCCGGACAGCGCGCGGCCGTCGCGGACGGCATCCGCGAGCGCGCGATCGCCGAGCTGCCAGAGCGGCACGATCGCCGCAGCCACGCTCGACAGCAGCGCCGCCGCGACGCCGAAGGCGATCAGTCCCGGCGTGAGGCCCAGCGTCGCGTGCGGCGGCAGGGCGGTCGGCGGCAGGAACCGCGTCAGACCCTTGAGGCTGATCCACGCAAGCGCGAGCCCGCCTGCGGCGCCGAGCGCGCCGACGAGCACGCCCTCGGCGACCAGCAGCCATGTCAGCCTGGCGCGTCCCGCGCCGAGCGCCGCGCGGACGGCAAGCTCGCGTCCCCGTGCGAGCACGCGCGCCAGCGTCAGCGACGCCACGTTGGCGGAGGCGATGAGCAGCACGGCGAGCGACAGGCCGAAGATGGCGAGCACCAGGGGACGGGCCGGCCCCGACGCCTTCTCGGCCAGCGGCACGGCGCCGGTGGTCAATCCGCGATCGGTCTCCGGATAGGCGGCCACCAGGCGCGACGTCAGCGTCCGCAGCTCGGCGCGCGCCTGTTCGAGCGTCACGCCGTCCTTGAGCCGTGCGAAGAGCCGAAGCGATCGGCCGCCACGATCGGTTCGCCGCGAGTCGAGGACGAGCGGCACCCAGAGCTCCGCCTCGGTCTGCCAGAAGGGCGCGAAGCGAAACGACTGGTTCATCACCCCGACGATGGTGAACGCCTCGCCGTTCAGCCGAATCTGCCGGCCGACGATCCCGGGGGCGGCGCCGAAGCGCCGAACCCAGAGCGATTCGCTGATGACGACGACGTGACCTTGTCCGGGCGCGGCATCGGCAGCGTCGATCGTGCGGCCCTGCGCCGCTGGCACGCCGAGCACGGCGAAGAGCGTGCCCGACACCTGCAGCGCCGGCATGCGCTCCGCGCGGCCGTCCGCGTCGAGATTCGCGTCCCATGCTTGCGCCGCTGCGATGTCCGTGAAGCTCCGCGCCTCGCGTCGCAGGTCGAGGTAGTCCGCCGGAGATACCGGGGCAGACACGCTGTCGCCGTGCAGGATCGTCACGAGGCGATCGGGGTCGTGATAGGGCAGCGGTCTGACGAGGACGGCCCAGAGCACCGTGAAGAGCGCCGTGACGGCGCCGACGCCGAGCGTCAGCGCCAGGGCCGACGCGAGGGTGTAACCGGGCGTCCGCGCCAGGCTGCGAACGGCGTGACGGAGGTCGGAGGCAAGGTGGTCCACGTTTGCCTTGGACGGCCGCGGCCCTCTGCGCGTTAGCGATCTACCAGAGCCGGCCGGGAATCAGGCCTTCGTGCGCCAGGAGCCACCGCTTCATGTCGAGGCCGCCGCCGTAGCCCACGAGCGAGCCGTTCGCGCCGATGACGCGATGGCAGGGAATGACGATGGGGACGGGGTTGGCGCCGTTGGCGGTGCCCACGGCCCGCACGGCGTCGGGACGTCCGATGCGCGCGGCCAGCTGCGAGTAGCTGAGGGTGGTGCCGGCGCGAATGCGTCGAAGCTCAGCCCACACCTCCCGCTGGAACGCGGTCCCGGCCGGATCGGCCTCGAGCGCATCGATCGCGCGGATGTCGCCGTTGAAGTATGCGTCGAAGGCGCGCGTCAGCGCGGGCGCGAGGCGTCCGCGTTCCACGGGCTCCCGTCGTGCCCATTCCTTCGCCAGCCGCTCCGGATGCCCTTCGAGATGAATCGCGACGAGGACGTCGCCGCGCGCCGCGATCGCGAGCGGCCCGAACGGCGCGCGGTACTCAGAGACGACGACCGGCATGGCGCTCTTTACTGTACTCGGCAATCGCGCCAGAATGCGCCGCATGGCGACTCCTTCCGCATCACGCCGCGACTTTCTCAAGACGCTCGGCACGGCCCTGGCGACGACGGCCGCCGGCCCTACGATCCTCGGCGCCACCGACAAGGCCGGCGCGAAGCGGCCGGTCATCGGCACCGGCGAGTTCACGTACGAGGTCTACCACGACTGGGGCACGCTGCCGGCCGGGCTCGCGTACGGCAATACGCACGGGGTCTGCGAAGACTCGCAGGGCAACATCTACATCCACCACACCGTGAACGCCTCCAGCGACCGGCACGACACGATGGTGGTCTTCGACGAGAAAGGCCGCTTCGTCCGAAGCTGGGGCAAGCAGTTCGAGGGCGGCGCGCACGGCCTGCACATCCATCGCGAGGGCAAGGACGAGTTCCTGTATCTCTGCGACACCAAGCACGCGCTCGTCACCAAGGCGACGCCGAAGGGCGAAGTCGTCTGGCAGTTCGGCTACCCGAAGGAATCCGACAAGTACGCCGCCAACACCGACGGCACGCCCGCGATGAAGGACGGCAAGCCGGTGGTCAACTACTCGCCGACGAACATCGCCATCGCGCCGAACGGCGACTTCTACGTCGCCGACGGTTACGGGTCGAGCTACATCTCGCAGTACTCGAAGGACGCGAAGTTCATCCGCACGTTCGGCGGCAAGGGCAAGGAGGCCGGCCAGCTCGATTGCCCGCACGGCCTCACCGTCGACACGCGCGGCGCGACGCCGATCCTGCTCGTCGCCGATCGCAGCAACAAGCGGCTCCAGACGTTCACGCTCGACGGACAGCACATCGGCTTTGTCGACGGCTTTCCGGCGCCGTGTCACTTCAACGAGCGCAAGGGCGTGATGGTGGTGCCGGATCTGTTCGCGCGCGTGACGCTGATCGATCGCGACAACAAGGTGATCGAACAGCTCGGCGACGCGGGCATCGACTCGTGGAAGCCGATCCGCAGCGGCCCGCGCGACGCGTTCCCGGTGGGGAAGTTCGTCTGCCCGCACAGCGCGATCTTCGATCACGCCGGCAACATCTTCGTCGTCGAATGGGTCGAGGTGGGGCGGGTGTCGAAGTTACGGCAGGTGTAGGGCGCAAAGAAATAGAGAATCAGGGAATAGGAAATAGGGAAACGGAGCGCAGGTTCGAGGCGACTCTCGGCGCTTCGCCCTGTTCCCTATTCTCTGATGCCCTATTCCCTATTTACGTATTCGCCCCTACGGCATTCGGTGGAGTCGTCGAACGTGATCGTGACGGCCGCCTCGGCGCCGCCGGTCTCGACCGCCGTCGCCGTGCCCATGCCGCCGTAGACGGTCACCGGCGTTCCGGTCGGCGGGGGACCCTGCGTGCCGTCGTAGTCGCCCTTCTCGTTGAACGCGGCGGCGAGGTAGACCGTCTTCGGCAGGCCCGAGAACGACGCCGTGCCGCCGTTGGTGGTGATGACGTCGCTCGAGAGCGGCGTCGAGGTCCGCGCCGATGTCAGGGGTGTCGAAGACCCAGACGAAGATCTGGTGCGACTTGTCCACGGTGCCCGGCCCCTTGTATTCGACCGTGACCTTCAGCTGGCCGGTGTCGGGCGCCGCGGCGCGGAGCGGAGCGATGGCGCAGACGGCGACCGCGGCGAGTGCCACGAGAGACTTTCTGACGACAGACATGGCGATCCCTTCCGATGATGGCGCGCCGGGATTCGCGGCGGCCGAGCCAGAATACCTGAACTCTTGCGGGGCGTCATGAAGCCCTTCAGATATCACCTTCATCCGACGCCTTCCGAGATCACGATGTTCCACACGCTCGAGGTGATTGCGACCTCCGCCGACGATGCGGTGGCCGCCGAAGAGGGCGGGGCCGATCGCCTGGAGCTCGTGACGGACCTCGCGCGCGGCGGGATGACGCCGTCGCTGGACGTGGTGGACCGCGTGCTGGCGGCCGTGAAGGTGCCGGTGCGGGTGATGCTGCGCGAGAGCGAGGCGCACGAGGTCTCAGATCCGGCGACCCGGCGGCGGCTCGTCGCGCTTGCCCGCGAGCTGGGCGCGCGCCCGATCGGGGGCGTCGTCTGCGGCTTCCTGCGCGCGGGAGCGATAGACGTCCTGTTGACGGCCGCCGTCGCCGACGCCTGCGAGGGACGCCCGCTCACGTTCCATCGCGCGATCGAGGACTGCGTGGATCCCCTCGATGCCCTGGTCGCGCTGAAAGACGTCCCGTCCGTCGACCGCGTGCTGGCGTCGGGTGGCGACGGTCCGTGGGCGGAGCGCGCAGAACGTCTGACCGAGTGGGCCACGCGGCTCCTGCCGGACATCCGGGTGATCGTTGGCGGAGGAGTGACGCAGGAACTCCTGCCGTCGATCGCGCAGCTCGCCGCCATCAACGACGTGCACGTCGGACGCGCCGCGCGGCGCGACGGCAGCGTCGACGGGCCTGTCGAGGCGACGAAGGTCGCGGCCATCCGCGAGGCGCTCGAGCAAGCTCGTCAATAGTCGCGGGTGGATTCACGGCGGCGGCTTCTCTATACTCCGCCGTCCGAATGGCCGAGCCAGGCTCAGCCGCCGACTTCGTCGCCGCGATGGCGGACGAATATCACGCCCTGCGATCGCTCGCCGAGCGCGCCGCGGCGCAGGTGGACGACGCGCCAGTTCTTCGCGACGCTGGACAGCGAGGCGAACAGCATCGCCGCGTTGATGAAGCACATCGGCGGCAACCTCAACTCGCGGTGGCGCGATTTCCGGACGACCGATGGCGAGAAGCCCGATCGTCACCGGGACGCGGAGTTCGAGCCCGGAGAGTCGCGCGACGCCGTCGTCGCGACCTGGGCGCGCGGGTGGGGGATGCTCGACGGCGCTCTCGGCGCTCTGACGCCGGCCGACCTGGCGGGGCACGTCGTGATTCGCGGCGAGCGGATTGCGCTGCCGCGTGCATTGGCGAGAAATCTGTCGCACGTGGCCGGGCATGTCCACCAGCTGGTCCTGCTCGCCAAGCACTGGACAGGGCCGTCCTGGAAGACGCTTGAGCATCCCGCGGGGGATGTCCGAGCAGGCCCGGCTCGAGGGTATATCCGGCGCGTCGGGTCCGCGCGCCTAAAGGTTCACCCCACTCGGACCGATGAGGAAGTCAACATGAGACTGCAGTCGCTCGCGCTCCTCGTGCTCGCCGGCATCGCATTGACGCTGTACATCATGCGGCGCCGCAGCCGGCAGGGGAAGCGCACGCCAAAGTTCTAGGGTCGACTCCTCCGGGGCGTTCAGCCCCGCCCGCCGCTCCGCGAATCCCCTTCGCGGCCGGGCGGGCGGGGTTTTCTTTTTTCACACTTTTGCCGCCCGACAATGGTCTGGTCCCTGCCAGACCTTTCAGGGGATCATCAGGCGTAATCCCCGAAAACAGGCCGGATTTGTGCTGGCGCTGGTCTTGCCCCTGTGGAGGGCATGACGACCACCAGCCAGACTTTGACGCGGCCGCTCGCGGCGCTCGGCGCCGAACCGACCAAGGGTCAGGGGCTCGTGGGCCGGATCCGCCATGCGATCGCCTCGGCCCGCTGCCAACTTCACGGCCACGCGCCGTTCCTTCGCTTCGATCGAGACCGGATCTACCTGTTCTGCTCCGACTGCCACCTCGAATCGTCGGGCTGGGAGCTCGACCGGCCTGAGCCGCGGCTGCGCCAGACGGGCGCGCCAGACCGTTTCCGCCGCTACGCGTGGCTCACGGCGTCCTCGGCGCTGCAGTCGCGGGCAGAGTCGGGCGAGCTGGTCCTGTACTGAACGTCGGCTACAGACCGGCTTCGGCCGTTCCGATAAGCCGGGAGCATGGCGTTTGCGGACTGGCTGCTCCCCCTTCTGCTGATCACCCTGGACGACGAACACGGACGCGCGCCGTTCGACTGGGCGGCGCTCGACGCGCTGCCTGTCCGCGCCCCGATCGCGACGCCCTCGGCGACACCTCAGGTTTGACACCCGCGTAGGCGGGTCCTATCGTGGTCGGGCGCCGGGACCGGCGTTCGACTGCGATGAGATACGCCCAGTGGCTTCGGGCCGGCATGGCAATGGGCGCGGTGGCCCTCGGCCTCGCGCTCAGCGTCAGCGTCGCGCCCAACGCCCACGTCATCTTCAGCCTCCTCGTCGTTTCCGTCCTGATCGCCGCGTGGTTCGGCGGCCTGCTGATGGGCCTCGCCGCGACCGTGCTCGGCGTGATCGGCAGCGTCTCGCTCAGCCGCTTCGCCTTCGTCGGCCCCGCGGCCGACGCCAACATCGTCGATCTGATCGTCTTCGCGATCATCGGCGCCGTGCTGAGCGCGTTCGTCGATCGGCGGCGGCGCCAGCAGCTGCAGCTCGAGGAGCTGCGCGTGCAGCACTGGCGCCTCGCCGAAGTCATGCACTCGATCGGCATCGGCCACTGGTACAGCGACCTGCCGACACAGCAGATGTTCTGGGACGCGCAGTGCAAGGCGCACTACGGCCTGCCGCCCGACGCGGACGTCACGCTCGACGTGTTCCTCGGCTGCGTGCACCCCGACGATCGCGATCGCCTGCAGAGCGCCGCGGAGCGCGCGGTGTTCGGGCACACGAGCTGCGACGTCGACTACCGCGTGATTTATCGCGACGGGGAAGTGCGCTGGCTGCGCGCCCTCGGACGCGGGTTCTATGACAAGGCCGGCCGTCCGACGCGGTTCGACGGCATCACCGTCGACATCACGCGGCAGAAGGTGGCCGAGGAAGCGCTCTCCGAAGCGAACCGGCTGAAAGATCAGTTCCTCGGCGCGCTGTCGCACGAGCTGCGCACGCCGCTCAACGCCGTCCTCGGCTGGGCGCGGCTGCTCTCGACCGGCGACCTGCCGGCGCATCGCGTGCCGCACGCGATCAGCGTCATCGAGCGCAACGCGCAGGCGCAGGCGCGGCTCGTCGAAGACCTCCTCGATCTCTCGAGCATCGTCACGGGCAAGCTGCGGCTGCGCGTGGAGCCGGTCGATCTCGGCGCCGTGGCGATGAGCGCGCTCGACGCCGTGCGTCCGGCGGCGGACGCGCGTCAGGTCGTCCTGCGAACGTCGGTGTCGGCGGAAGCACGGTGGTTGCCGGGCGACCCGGATCGCCTGCGGCAGATCGTGTGGAACCTGGTGGCCAACGCGGTGAAGTTCACCCCGGCGGGCGGATCGGTGTCGCTGACGCTCATGCCCAACGGCAGCGGCGTCAGGCTGGAAGTGACCGACACGGGCCGCGGCATCGAACGGGCGTTTCTGCCGCATGTGTTCGAACGATTCACGCAGGGCGACGAGAACGAGATGCGGGGCGTGCGCGGCCTGGGCATCGGGCTCGCCATCGTGCGCGAGCTCGCCGAAGCGCACGGCGGCAGCGTCGAGGCGAAGAGCGACGGCCCCGGCACCGGCGCGACGTTCGTGGTGCTGCTGCCGGGGCGATTGACAGAAGCGCCAGCGAGGCAGGCGGCCGCGGCAGGGCTTGTAGGTAGCGCAGCCTTCAGGCCTGCATCGTGCGGGTTGCGGACGTTGCGGGTTGCGGGCTTCAGCGGTCGTACGTAGGGCGCGGCTTCAGCCGCGCCACATGGCCGAACTGAAGGTTCGGCCCTGCGACTCGCGTGACATCAACGCATTTCGGTCTGCAGGTACCGCGACGGCAACGGGTGCCCGACAAACGGCGCGATCAGCTTCGACGCCGCCACCACGCCCGCCAGGTTGACGCCCGTCGTGATCCCCAGCCCGTTGAGCATGTAGACGAGATCTTCGGTCGAGAGATTTCCAGCGGCGCCCGGCGCGTACGGGCAGCCGCCAAGCCCGCCTGACGAACTGTCGAAGATCGAGACGCCGGACTCCAGCCCCGCGTAGACGTTGGCCAGCGCCGTGCCGCGCGTGTCGTGGAAATGCAGCGCCAGCTCCGCGAGCGGCACGCGCGCGGACACCGCCTCGACGACATCGCTCACCTGGCCCGGCGTCGCGACGCCGATCGTGTCGCTGATCGCCAGCTCCTCGGCGCCGATGTCGCGCAGCCGCACCGAGACGTCGACGACCTGCGCGACGGGCACGTTGCCCTCGTACGGACATCCGAACGCCGTCGACAGATAGGCGCGGACGCGCATCCCGCGATCGCGCGCGGCGCGCGTCACGGCCGCGTACGTCTCGAGCGACTGGGCAATCGACTGGTTGATGTTGCGCTGGCTGAACGTCTCTGACGCGGCCGCGAAGATCGCGATCTCCGTCATGCCTGACGCCGCCGCGGCGTCGAGGCCCTTCAGGTTCGGCACGAGCGCCGAGTAGCGCGTGCCGGCGCGGCGCGTCACGCCGGACAGCGACCTCGCCCGCGTCGCCCATCTGCGGCACCCACTTCGGGCTGACGAACGCCGTCATTTCGACCACCGGCAGCCCGGCGTCGGCGAGCGCCTCCACGAACGCGATCTTCGTCGCGGTGGGAACGGTCGCGGATTCGTTCTGCAGGCCGTCGCGCGGGCCGACCTCGACGATCGTCGCTCGCGACGGCAGTGCCGCTCGTGTCACGCGACCTCCACCAGCGGCGTGCCCGGCTGGACGAGGTCGCCGGGCTCGCAGCGGACGCTCTGGACCGTGCCTTCGACCGGTGCGCGGAGCGGCAGCTCCATCTTCATCGCCTCGAGAATGACGAGCGGCTGGCCGACGGTGACGTGATCGCCCACGCTGACCAGCACCGCACGCACGGTCGCCGGCATCGGCGCCGACAATTCCCCCGCGGCGTCGCGGCGCGGGCGTGCCGGCGTCTCCGCGGCGGTGACCTCGAGGTGGTAGACGTGCCCGTTGAAGAAGATCCACGGCGATTCGGGCGGGCCCGCGACAAACGCGCGTCCACCGGCCTTGCCGTCTGCGCGAAGTCGCCAGGCGCCCGGGCCGTCGGGGGTGGCCGTCCAGCGCGTGCCGTCGATCTCGAACGCGCCGCCGCCGAGCGAGACGACGTCGCGAGACACGGTGCCGAGCCGCACCCGGCGCTTCTCCGTCATCGTCAGTTCCGCCAGCCCGTCAGCGAGCGCCAGGGATCCGGCCTCTCGACGGTGCTCGTTCCCTGCGATGCCGGCGCGGCCGCCGCCAGGAGCGCTGCCGCCGCGACTTCTTCGGGCAGCGCATCGACGCGGGTGTCCGCCACGAGCTCGTCCAGCGTCCGCTCGATGAAGCGCGTGTCGAGGCGTCCCGCGCGAACCTCGGGGTGATTCACCAGCGCGCGAAGGAAGGGCACATTGGTATGGATGCCGAGAACGGCGAACTCGGACAACGCGCGGTCCATGCGCGCCAGCGCGAGCGCCCGGCTTTCGGCCGAGACGATGAGCTTGGCGACGAGCGGGTCGTAGTGGACCGAGACGTTGCCGCCTTCCCGGACGCCGCTGTCGACACGAACGCCTGGCCCCGCAGGCTCGCGATAGAGCAGCAGCGGCCCCGACTGCGGCAGGAAGCCTTCGGCCGGATGCTCGGCGTACACGCGACACTCGATCGCATGGCCACGCTGCCGCAGCTGATCGGCTCGCCACGGCAGCGGCTGGCCGGCCGCGACCAGCAGCTGCGCGCGAACGAGATCGACGCCGACGACCTGCTCGGTCACCGGGTGCTCGACCTGCAGGCGCGTGTTCATCTCCATGAAATAGAACATCGGCGAGCCAGACGACTCGTCGAGCAGGAACTCGATCGTGCCGGCGTTCCGGTAGCCGCAGGCGCGCGCCGCAGCGACGGCGGCCTCGCCCATGGCGGCGCGCAGCTCGGGCGTCAGCGCCGGCGACGGGCTTTCCTCGATCACCTTCTGCTGCCGCCGCTGCAGCGAGCACTCGCGCTCGAAGAGCGAGACGACGTGCTCGTGGTCATCCGCGAAGATCTGGATCTCGACGTGCCGCGGACGCTCGACGAGGCGTTCGACATACAGGGTGCCGTCGCCGAACGCGGCCTCGGCGTTCCGGCGCGCGGCTTGAATCGCGGCCGCCGCGTCTTCCTTGCGTCGAACGATCTGCATGCCGATGCCGCCGCCGCCCGATGACGGCTTGAGCAGGGCGGGGTATCCGACGCGATCGATCGCGG
This sequence comes from Vicinamibacteria bacterium, assembly GCA_963787035.1. Taxonomy (GTDB): domain Bacteria; phylum Acidobacteriota; class Vicinamibacteria; order Vicinamibacterales; family JAENWD01; genus JAENWD01. The sequence continues at coordinate 488,228 of CAWBBN010000022.1, read as the reverse complement.
CGATGAGCGCCGTGTCGGCCTGCGAGTCGGGCGCCTCGCCGGGCACGACCGGCACGCCGGCCCGCTGCATCAGCGCGCGCGCCTCGATCTTCGATCCCATGCGCTGAATCGCGCTGGCCGGCGGTCCGATGAAGACGAGCCCCGCGTCGACGCATGCCGCCGCGAACTCGTCGTTCTCCGACAGGAACCCGTAGCCGGGATGCACGGCTTCGGCGCCCGAGCGCCGGGCGGCGTCGATGATGGCGCCGATGTTCAGGTAGCTCTCGCGCGCGGCGGCGGGGCCGATGCGTTCGGCGTGCGTCGCGTCGCCGACGTGGACCGCGCCGGCATCGGCATCGGAGTACACCGCCACCGTCTCGATGCCCATCTCGCGGCACGTGCGCATCACGCGCACGGCAATCTCGCCGCGGTTCGCGATCAGGATGCGGCGGAACATCGGCCTCAGCGCCCGCTGCGCCAGGACGCGTCGCGCTTCTCGAGGAACGCGCGGATGCCTTCCTGGCCTTCTGGCGACACGCGGCGCGACGCGATGGCCTCGGCGCAGAGCGACATGGCGTCGGCCGGAGCCGCGGCGGCTCACCTCGGCGATGAGATGCTTGGCGGCGCTCTGCGCGCCCGGCGCGCCGGCAACGCAGCAGCGCCTGATACCGCGCGACTTCGGCGTCGAGGTCGGCGGCGGGAACGACTGAGTGCGCCAGGCCGATTTCTCTCGCGCGCGCGGCGGTGAACCGGTCGCCGGTCAGGAACAGCTCGCGCGCGGCGGACCGGCCGATCTTCGCGATCACGAACGGGGAGATCACGGCGGGGATGAGGCCCAGCCGGACCTCGGTGAACCCGAAGACCGCGTCCTCGGCCGCGACGACGATGTCGCAGATGGCCGCGAGACCGGCGCCGCCGCCGAGAGCCGCGCCGTGAATGCGCCCAATCACCGGCATCGGCAGGCGATCCAGCGTCAGGAACACTCGCGCCAGCTCGCTGGCGTCGTCGACGTTCTGCTCGTGGGTGTAGTGGGCCATGCGGCCCATCCACTCGAGATCGGCGCCCGCACAAAACGACGGGCCCGCGCCTTCGAGGATCACGAGGCGCACGCTGGCGTCGGCGATCACGGAGTCCGCCCACCACGTCAGCTCGTTGACCATCCCGTCGTTGAACGCGTTCCTGACGTCGGGCCGCGCCAGCGTGAGGCGCTCGACGCCCGCGTCGCGCGACACGTTCAGGTACTTGAATCCCATCGGCTACATCCGGAAGACGCCGAACTTCGGCGGCGCGACAGGCGCGTTCATCGCCGCCGACAGGCCGAGCGCCATGGCGCCCCGCGTGTCGAGCGGATCCAGAATCCCGTCGTCCCAGAGACGGGCTGTCGAGTAATAGGGCGATCCCTCGCAGCTCGTATTTCGCGAGGATCGGGTCGCGAATGGCGGCTTCTTCGTCCGCGCCGAGCGACTGCCCGGCGCGCGCCAGCTGATCGCGCTTGACCTGGACGAGGACGCCGGCCGCCTGCTCGCCGCCCATCACGGAGATGCGCGCGTTCGGCCACATCCACAGGAAGCGCGGCTCGTAGGCGCGGCCGCACATCCCGTAGTTCCCCGCGCCGAACGAGCCGCCGATGATCGCGGTGATCTTCGGCACCGTGGTGTTTGCCACGGCGTGCACGAGCTTGGCGCCGTCCTTGGCGATCCCCGCGCGCTCGTACTGGCGTCCGACGATGAAGCCGGTGATGTTCTGCAGGAAGACCAGCGGGATGCCGCGCAGCGTGCACAGCTCGATGAAGTGCGTCGCCTTGAGCGCCGATTCCGAGAACAGGACGCCGTTGTTGGCGACGATGCCGACGAGCAGGCCGTGGATGCGGGCGAACCCCGTGACGATCGTCGTGGCGTAACGCGCCTTGAACTCGTCGAACCGCGAGCCGTCGACGAGCCGCGCGATCACCTCGCGGACGTCGTATTGCCGCCGCAGATCCGCCGGCACGATGCCGTACAGCTCCTTCGGATCGTAGCGGGGATCCTCAGGGGTCGTGACGTCCACTGCCGGCGGCTTCGCCGAGTGCAGCGTCGAGATGACGGTCCGGGCCAGCTCCAGCGCGTGCGCGTCGTCCTCGGCGAAGTAGTCGGCGACGCCGGACAGGCGCGTGTGAACGTCGGCGCCGCCGAGCTCCTCGGCCGTGACGTCCTCGCCCGTGGCCGCCTTCACCAGCGGCGGCCCGCCGAGGAAGATCGTGCCCGTGCCCTTGACGATGATCGTCTCGTCCGACATCGCGGGCACGTACGCGCCGCCGGCCGTGCACGATCCCATGACGACGGCCACCTGCGGAATCCCCTCGGCCGACATGCGCGCCTGGTGGAAGAAGATCCGGCCGAAGTGATCGCGGTCGGGAAAGACCTCGGCCTGCAGCGGCAGGAACGCGCCACCTGAATCCACGAGATAGACACACGGCAGGCGATTGGCGAGCGCGACTTCCTGCGCGCGCAGGTGCTTGCGCACGGTGATGGGGTAGTAGGTGCCGCCCTTCACCGTCGCGTCGTTGGCGACGATGAGCACTTCGCGTCCCGACACGCGGCCGATGCCCGTGACCAGGCCGGCGCCCGGCGCATCGTCCTCGTACATGTCCCACGCCGCCAGCGGCGAGAGCTCGAGAAACGGAGAGCCGGGATCGAGGAGGCGGTCGATGCGTTCGCGGACCGGGAGCTTGCCCTGGGCGCGATGCCGTTCGAGAGGCTTGGGTCCGCCGCCCAGGCGGGCGCGATCGCGGGCCGCCTTCAGCGCGTCGACGGCGCCCTGCATGGCGGCGACGTTTGCGCGGAACTCGTCGCTGTCGGGCCGAACGGCCGTCGCGAGAACCTCCATGCGCAGAGGTTACCAGCCGCAGCAGTCGGTTTTGAAGCCGCAGTCGGCGCAACGCCAGACGGCGTGCATCCGATAGACGTCGGCGCCGCCGCACCGCTCGCAGACCATGCGCTGTTCGGTCGAGCAGGCGGGAGAGGCCAGCGGACTCTTGAGGGGCGTGACTACGGAAGGGGCGGGCCGAGGCTCATCCGGCATGGCCGGCATTATACAGACGGGCTTTCCTCAGCGAATCGCAGGGCTTTTGCCTCGTCTGTGCCGAAAAAGGTTCTGTCTCAAAACTGACACTTTACACGCGCTTTGTATTGAAAGACATCGCACGCGTGCTACAGTCCAGTATCGGGACGGGACATTCAGCGTCCGCCCAGCTCTGCTGTGGGAATTGCCCTGACGTCAAACCGGATACGCCGCGTGCTCGTCGTTGACGACGAGCCGGATATGGCGGAGTGGCTGGCCGACATCACGCGGCGCGCCGGCTACGACACGCGTGTCGCAGTTCGGGGCGCCGAAGCTGAAGAGACGTTCGCCAGCTGGGTGCCCGACGTCGCGCTCGTCGACCTCATGCTGCCCGACGCCAACGGCGCTGACCTCGTCCGGCAGTTCAAGAGCATGAGTCCCGGCACCGAGGTGCTGGTCATCAGCGGGCAGGGCAGTATCCCGCGCGCCGTCGAGGCGATGAAAGCCGGCGCCTCGTATTTCCTGGAAAAGCCGATCGACGGCGAGAGCGTGCTCGCGATTCTCGGGCGCGCGCGTCGAGCGCGTGGACCTCGAAGCCGAGAACGTCGCGCTCAAGCGGCAGCTGCGCGATCGCTACCAGTTCGACAACATCATCGGCCGCAGCCGGAAGATGCGCGAGCTGTTCGATCTGGTGGCCGCCGTCGCCGACTCCGAGGCCAACATCCTCATCCAGGGCGAGAACGGCACCGGCAAGGAGCTCATCGCCAACGCGCTGCACTACAACTGCCGGCGCGCGAAGGGCCCCTTCATCAAGATCAACTGCGCCGCGATTCCGAAGGACCTGATCGAGTCGGAGCTGTTCGGCTATCGCCGCGGCTCGTTCACGGGCGCGAACAGCGACAAGGACGGCCTGCTCGAGCAGGCGCAGGGCGGCTCGTTGCTGCTCGACGAGATCGGCGAGATGCCGTCGTACCTGCAGACGAAGCTGCTGCGGGTGCTGCAGGAGCGCGAGTACCGGCCGGTCGGCAGCGATCGCGTCATCCGCGTGGACTTCCGGCTGATCTGCGCGACCAACGTCGACGTCGAGGCCGCGCTCAAGGACGGCCGGCTGCGCGAGGACCTCTACTTCCGGATCAACACGATCACATTGCGCGTGCCGGCGCTTCGCGAGCGGACCGAGGACATCCCGCTGCTGTGCGATTACTTCCTGGATCGATTCCGCCAGCGGTATCAACGCAGCGTGCGCACGATCGCGCCCTCGGCGTATCACCTCCTGATCCGGTGCCGATGGCAGGGCAACGTGCGCGAGCTCGAGAACGCGATCGAGCGGGCGGTGCTCGTGGCGAAAGGATCGGAGATCACGCCGGCCGATCTGCCCGATTCGCTGCGAGAGGACGGCGGCTCGTCGGGCGATCTCGTGATGCCGGCGAACCGCACGCTGGCCGAGATCGAGCGGATGACGATCGTGCAGGCGCTCGAGCGGACGAACTGGAACAAGCAGGAAGCGGCGGCGCAGCTCGGTCTCTATCGCCCGACGCTGTACAGCAAGATGCGGAAACACAAGATTCCGGACGAAGGCCGCGGGCGGCGGGCGGGCGGCACCCGGGCGCCGCGCGTGCGACCGGGCATGGAGGCGGGCGGAGTGGAGCATGCGTGATCGGACCGCGTTGCTGCTGGGACTCGTCGCGGGAGCCGTCGTCGGCGGCGCCGCGGGCTGGCTCTTTCTGACCGACGGCGGACGGCGGCTGCGGCAGGACCTGCAGGCCGCGTCTCGACGACCTCGCCGAGCGTGCCGTGCAGCTGCGCGACACGGCCACGCGCGCCCAGCGCGCCGCCAACGAGGGCTGGCGGGCGATCCAGGAAGTGGCCGCGCGGCCGTCCGCGAGATAAAGTACCGCTCCGATGAGCGGTCTGCCGTCGCGCCGCGCCCATTGGCGCTGGTTTCTCTACGCCGTCCTGGTTCGCGCCCGCCGCGTGGCGGGCCTGTCGGCGCAGGCGGCGAAGAAGGGGCTGGTCAGCCTCTACAACAGCGACGACCTCACGCACGCCGCCTCGATCGCCTACTACTCGCTGCTCTCGCTCTTCCCGTTCCTGCTCCTGCTCGTCTCGGTCCTGGGCGTCGTCACCTCACGCACCGACGCGCGCGCCGAGACGCTGAACTTCGTCCTGCACTACTTCCCGACGCGGCTGGACTTCGTGGCGCGCCAGCTCGAGGCGCTGCAGCGGACGCGCGTCTCGCTGGGGCTGTTCGGCGGGTTCGCGCTGATCTGGGCGTCGCTCGGGTTCTTCAGCGCGATCAGCACGGCCGTCAACTACGCGTGGAAGGTCGAGCGCAACCGGAGCTACCTGAAACACAAGCTCGTCGCGTTCCTGATGATGGTGACTGCCTGCGGCCTGCTCGCGCTGACGGTGTTCGTGTTCAGCATGAGCCAGGTCGTCGGCGCGTCGTGGTTCGGCGCGGTCACCGCGAGCTACCCGTCGCTGCTGCGGCTGCGAGGCCTGACGGTCAGCTCCACCGCGACGCTGTCGCTCGTCTTCGGCGTCGGCCTCATCTTCTATTTCGTGCCGACCGCGAAAGTGCGTTTTCGTGACGTGTGGGTCGGCGCCACGCTGACGGGCCTGCTGTGGCGCGTGGCGTTTGCCGGCTTCGCGTGGTGGGTGCGCGACATGTCGCGCTACAGCATCCACGGGTCGATTGGCGCCGTCGTGGTCTTCCTTGTCTGGATCTACATCTCGTCGGTGATCCTGCTGTACGGCGTCGAGTTCACCGCCGCGTACAGCCGCCTGCTGCGCGGACGCGACGAAGCGGCGCCCGCGACGCCGCCCCTCGGCTCGTGACGTCGCGGCACTGTCGCGCGCTGATCGCTGAGCGCCGCGATCGCGCTGCGTCCGGCGGCCGCCGCGGCGGCGCTCGTGCTCATCTCGGTGCCCGAGGAGATCGCGATGGGTCGCCAGGCACAGGCCGCGATGGCCGCGCGCACGCCGCGCATCGCCTCGGCGGAAATTCAGGGCGTACGTCAGTCAGATCGGCCATCGGCTCGCCGCGTCGGCCGGCGGCCCCGGGTTTTCCTACTCGTTCGACGTCGCCAATCTGGCCGAGGTGAACGCGTTGGCGCTGCCCGGCGGCCATGTCTGGGTGTATCGCGGCGCTCTTGCGATTGCGCGCTCCGAGTCGGAGCTCGCCGGAGTTCTCGCTCACGAAGTGGCGCACGTCGTCGAGCGGCATGCCGCACGGCAGGCCTCCACGGCGATGGTGGCCAGTGTCGGGCTCGAACTGCTCAGCGCGCTGCTCGGCAACACGGGCGGGGCGGTCACGTCCGGGCATGGCGGCGAACGCACTCACCGGCAGCGTCTTTCTCGGCTTCTCGCGTGAAGACGAACTGGTCGCGGACCGTCGAGGGGACGCGGATCCTGCGGAAGGCCGGGCTGGGATCCCGACGGGCTGGCGTCGTTCCTCGAGGCCGCGCGCGCCACGGCGCGAAAGAATCCTACGGCGCTCGACACGTTCTTCTCGACGCATCCGGCCACGGACGATCGCATCGCGGCGCTTCGACGCACGAACGCGACCCACGGCTCGTTGCGGCGAGACAGCGCGGCGTTTGCGGCGATGAAGAAGCGGCTTTCGGCCTTGCCGCCTCCGCCGAAAGAATCGAAAGTTCCGCGTCGGATGTAGCGCAGGCCTTCAGGCCTGCCCCGACGACGATTCAGCTGACAGCTCGCTATCGGCCGGCCACAACCAGGCGGCGCCGCGGACGCCGCTCGAATCGCCGTGCTTCGGCGGGACGATGCGCGTGGCGACGCGATCGGAGAAGACGTAATCGGGCAGGCGGAGCGGGACCTCCGAGTACAGCGTCGCGACGTTCGACATGCCGCCGCCCAGCACGATGACGTCGGGATCGAGCAGGTTGACGACCGTCGCGAGGCCGCGCGCGAGGCGATCCACGTAGCGGTCGAGCGCGGCTCGCGCGGCCGCGTCGCCACCGGTCGCGCGCGAGACGACGTCTGAGGCCGGGACGCGAGCGCCTGTGTGCGTCTCGTAGTCGAGCGCGAGCCCCGTCCCCGATACGAACGTCTCGAGACACCCGTGCTTGCCGCAGTAGCACGGCGGCCCGGGCCGCTCGTCGTCTCGCGGCCACGGCAGCGGATTGTGGCCCCACTCGCCGGCGACGGCGTTCGGCCCGGTCAGGACGCCGCCCCGCACGACGACACCGCCGCCGCAACCGGTGCCGATGATCACGCCGAAGACCGTCTCGGCGCCGGCGCCAGCGCCGTCGCTCGCTTCCGACAACGCGAAGCAGTTCGCGTCGTTGGCCAGACGAACCGGCCGCGAGAGCCGCGCTTCGAGGTCTTCGTGCAGGTGACGGCCGTTCAGCCACGTCGAATTGGCGTTCTTCACGACGCCTGTCGCCGGGGAGATCGCGCCAGGCATGCCGATTCCGACGCTGCAGCGCGCCCCGACGGAGCGTTCAGCCTCCTCGACGAGGCCGGCGATCGCGTTCGATGGTGCCGTCGTAGTCGCCGCGCGGCGTGGCGCGCCGCTCGCGGAACGCGATGCCGCCGGCGTCGTCGAGGACGACGGCCTCGATCTTCGTCCCGCCGAGGTCGATGCCGATGCGCATGCGGCCGCTAGCGCGCGATCTCGAGCGTCATCGCGCCGAACGTGTCGGCCGTCTCGACGACGACGAAGCCGCGCCCGTCCAGGCTCCACGGCGCCCCGGCCGTTTGTCCTGCGCTGTCGACGGATGAGCTGTCGGCGCGCGAAATCGCCGTGCCGTTGAGGACGACGCGAGACGGAGTGCCGTCCACCTGCACGACGAACCGGATCGGCCGCGCCGCCGGACGCCACTGTCCGTCACCCGCCGCGACGGAGATCGAGACGCTGCCGTCGCCGCGCGTCTGCGTGAACTTCCGCGTCATCGACTGGCCCTGCTCGAACTTGAAGCTCAACCCGTCGTCTTCGTAGAGCGAGCCGGTGCCAGACGCGCCGCCGTAGGCCTCGACAATCAGCGGCTGGCCGGGCATCTGGCCGGTGTGCTGCACGACGGGCTGGCGGAAGATGAACGCGCCCGCGCGCGCGAACAGCGGAATCGAGTCCATCGTGACCGGCAGGCTGATGCCGCCACCGCCGGCGAACCAGTGGCCGGTGGAGACCTCGACCCATCCGCCTTTCGGCAGATACAGCCCGCGCGTCGTCGCGCCTTCGCGCAGCACCGGCGCGAGCATCAGGTCGGCTGCCGAACATGTACTGGTCGTCGAGGCCGTACGTGGCCGGATCGTCCGGGATACTCGAGCACGAGCGGACGCATCGCCGGCAGCCCGGTCACCGTGGTGTCGTGCATGACGTTGTAGATCTCCGGGAGCAATTCGTACCGCATCTCGATCGCGCGCCGGTTGTACGCCTCCCACTGGAGGCCGTACGACCACGGCTCCTGATCGGGCGTGCCGAACGTCGTGTGCGTCCGGTAGAACGGATAGAGCAGCCCGCTCTGCAGCCAGCGCGTGTAAAGCTCGGGCGGCGGCGCTTCGGCGAAGCCGCCGACGTCCACGCCGACGAAGGACAGGCCGGAGAGTCCCATCCCGAGCAGCGTGGGAATCGCGCCGCGCATCGCCGTCCAGTCCGAGACGTTGTCCCCGGGCCACTGCGCCGCGTAGCGCTGGCCGCCGGCGTACGTCGCCCGCGTGAGCACGAACGGCCGCTCGTCCGGCCGCAGCGCCTTCAGGCCCTCGTACGTGCCGCGTGTCATCAGCAGGCCGTAGACGTTGTGGATCTCCCGGTGATCGGACGGCTGGCCCTCGTTGTCGAACCTCACGTCGAGCGGCATCGTCCCCGTGGCGTTGTTGAAGACGGCCGGCTCGTTCATGTCGTTCCAGATGCCCGCGACGCCGATGTCGACGAGCGGCTTGAACAACGTGCCCCACCACTGGCGCGCCTCCGGCTTGCTGAAGTCAGGAAACACGCTGTTCGCGGGGTTCTTCTCGGCGTTCGACGGCCAGACGGGCCCGTCGTAGACCGAGCCGTCGGGGTTGTGGGCGAAGAGATTGGCCGACAGGCCGGAGTCGTACTGCGGCATTCCCGCCTGCTTCTTGATGTGCGCGTCCACGATCGTGACGAGACGGAAGCCCTCGGCCTTCAGATCGGCGACGAGCCTGGCGGGATCGGGGAACCGCGTCTTGTCCCACGTGAACGGCGCGTAGCCGTCCTGGTAGTGGATGTCGAGCCAGATCACGTCGGCCGGGATGTTCCGCTCCCGGAAGTTCTCGGCGATGAAGCGCACTTTCGAGTCGGGATAGTAGCTGTAGCGGCACTGGTTGTAGCCGAGCGCCCAGAGCGGCGGCATCGGCAGCCGGCCGGTGAGGTCCGTGTACCGCTTGACGACGTCCTTCAGCGCGGGCCCGTCGATGACGTAGTAGTTCATCTCGCCGCCTTCGGCGCCGAAGGCCATCAGCCCCTGAGTCGTGTGGCCGACGTCGAAGTTGCTGCGGAAGGTGTTGTCGAAGAACACGCCGTGCGCGCGGCCATGCTTCAGCACGAGATAGAACGGCACGTCCGCGTAGATCGGATCGGTGTCCGCCTCGTACGCGAACGTGTCGCTGTTCCACATCGTCACGTTGTAGCCGCCGAGCTGACGGCCCCGCTTGTTGAGATGGCCGTTCTTCTCGCCCAGCCCGTAGACCTGCTCGTCGTCGGCGAGCAGCTTCCACACACGCGTCGCGGAGCCTGAGAATGCCATTCCGCGCTGCGGATCGTCGGCCTCGATCACCGCGCCCGACGTGTCGGCGACCGAGATGCGGAACGGCCGATACGTCATCGTCACGACCAGACGCGACGTGCTCAGCGTCGTCTTGTCGGCGCCGACCTGAATCCTCGCGTTGGCCGCGCCGAGGTCGTGGCCGACGACGGCGTAGGAGTGATCGCGCCCGAGCGCGGCGCCCGGCGCGAAGCGGACCCGAATGATGTCGGGCGCGACCGCGGTGACCGCGACGACGCCCTGCGCGTTCTTGAACGTCACGGTGCTGCCGGCCGTGGTCGGCCGAGGCATGTTGCCGATCGACGCCCACTGGGCGGCGGCGCTTCGCGGCGCGAGCGCAAGCGCGAGAGTCAGGCAGGCGAGCAGGCGAGGCATGTGGCACCTCCGGCCGCGCGCGAACGGTCGCGCCGGCAGTCGAATCGGGGCATCGATCAGTCGCGCGTGATGGCGCGGACGATGGCGTCGACGAAATGCGGGATGTCGTCGGACTTGCGGGCGGTGATGATCGGGCCGTCCTCGACGACAGGCTTGTCCATGTAGAGGCCGCCGGCGTTCTTGACGTCGATGGCAATCGACGGCCAGCAGGTCACCGAACGTCCACGCAAGGCATTCACCGAGATCAGAAGTTGCGGTCCATGGCAGATCGCCGCCACGGGCTTGCCGGCGGCAACGGTGTCGCGCACGAGATCGACCATGGCATGGCGCATCCGCATGCGATCTGGAGCATGGCCGCCAGGAATGACGACTGCCGTCGAAGTCCTTCGCGCGCGCCTTGCCCGCGGCGAGATCGCCGCAGATCTGCGTGCCGCGCTGGCCCGTGTAGGGACGTCCGGCGAGAGGCGCGACGAGCACGACCTCGACGGCCGCGCTGCGCAACGCCGCGAGCGAATCGGTCACCTGTGTGTCGTCGAACTCGTCCTCGATCAGCATCGCGACGCGCTTGGGCGCCCCGCCTGGCTCCGTCATCCCGCTGCGGCTCCCTTCCGCCCGGAGTGTATACCAGCAACGAGCGGCAGTCGCAGTCGTAGGGCGGAACTTCAGTTCCGCCATAATGAATCGATGGCCAACCGTCTCGCGGGCGAGAAGAGTCCCTACCTGCTCCAGCACGCCGACAATCCCGTGGACTGGCGGCCGTGGGGCGAGGACGCGTTTGCCGACGCGAAGCGCGAGAGCAAGCCGATCTTCCTGTCCATCGGCTACTCGACGTGCCACTGGTGCCACGTGATGGCGCACGAGTCGTTCGAGAACGCCGAGATCGCCGCCGTCATCAACCGCGACTTCATTCCCATCAAGGTCGATCGCGAGGAGCGCCCCGACGTCGATCGCGTCTACATGACGTTCGTGCAGGCGACGACAGGATCCGGCGGCTGGCCGATGAGCGTGTGGCTGACGCCCGAGCTGGAGCCGTTCTACGGCGGCACGTACTTCCCGCCGCAGAGCCGCTGGAACATGCCCGGGTTTCCCGACGTGCTGCAGTCGATCGCGCGCTCGTGGGCAACCGACCGGCTGCGCGTCGTCCAGTCGGCCCAGACGCTCGTGAACGAAGTGCGGCGCCTTGGCGCCGGACGAGTGACCTCGACCGGCGACACGATCGCCGGGCCCGAGCAGCTTGCGGTGGCCGTCCGGCAGTTCGCGGCGGCCTTCGACGCCCGGCGCGGCGGCTTCGGCGACGCGCCGAAGTTCCCACGGCCGAGCGAGCTGCTGTTCCTGCTGCGCGAACACGCGCGAACGGGGGAGGCTGCGCCGCGGGACATGGTGCTGCAGACGCTGCGCGCGATGGCGCTCGGCGGCATGCGCGACCACATCGGCGGCGGCTTTCATCGCTATTCCGTGGACGGCAACTGGCGCGTGCCGCACTTCGAGAAGATGCTGTACGACCAGGCGCAGCTCGTCCTCGCGTACCTCGAAGCCGCGCAGGCCAGCGGCGATCCGTTCTTTGCGGAGATCGCGGAAGACACGTTGCGGTACGTCGCGCGCGAGCTCCGCAGCGCGGAAGGCGGGTTCTATTCGGCCGAGGACGCCGACAGCGTTCCGCCTGGCCACGCCGGCGACGAGGCGCCGCATGCCGTGGAGGGGGCGTTCTATGCGTGGAGCGGCGAGGAGCTGCGCGAGCTGCTGACCGACGACTTCGACGTCTTCGCGTTGCGGTTCGGCATCGAGGAGAACGGCAACGCGCCGTTCGACCCGCACGGCGAGTTCACCGGCCTCAACCTGCTCTATACCGCGCGCAGCCTCGAGGACGTTGCCTCGAAGACGAGCCGATCGCTCGACGACGTCGCCGAGGCGTTGTCCCGCGCGCGGCTGGTGCTGTACGCCGCTCGCGTCTCTCGTCCGCGTCCGCATCTCGACGACAAGGTGCTGGCGGCGTGGAACGGGCTGATGATCGCCGCCTTCGCGCGCGCGTCGCGCGTGCTGCGGGCGGAGCAGTTTGGTCTCGTCGAGGCCGCGGAGCGGCACCTCGAGGCCGCGCGGCGCGCTGCCCGGTTCGTGCGTGATCGCCTCTGGCGCGCCGGCGATCAGACGCTCCTGCGCCGTTACCGCGACGGCGAGGCCGCCTTCGACGGCTACGCCGAGGACTACGCGTCGATGGTCTTCGGCCTGGTCGAGCTGTTCCAGGCGACCGGCGAGGTCGAGTGGCTCGACTGGGCCGACACGCTCCAGCAGCGCATGGACGAGCGGTTCTGGGACGCCGAGTCGGGTGGATGGTTCAGCACGACCGGCGCGGATCCCTCCGTGCTCGTGCGCCTCAAGGAGGACTACGACGGCGCGGAGCCGTCGGCCGGCGCGCTCGCGTCTCTGAACATCCTCACGCTGTCGAACCTGCTGCCAGACGACGGGCGGATGGCGCGATTGGAGCGGGCGCTGGGGAGATTCGGCGAACGCCTCGGGGAAGTGGCACGGGTCGTTCCGCTCGTCGCCGCAGCCGCATCCACGTGGACGGCCGGCGTGGGGCAGGTCGTCGTGTCCTCGACTGGCTCGGGCGACGAGTCGACGGCCCTGCGCTCGGCGCTCGCATCCCACTACCTGCCATTCATCGTGGCGGTGCCAGTGACCGATACTACGCGCGACGAGCTGGCCGCGAGATTGCCGTTCATCGCGTCGTTGCCGGCAAGGGACGGCGCGGCGACGGCGTATGTCTGCCGCAACTTCGTGTGCCAGGCGCCGGCGAGCTCCGTCGAGGCGCTCGAATCGGCGCTCCTGGCGCGCTGAGCGGGAGGTCGGACCGCACGCGAAGTTCTGTGGCGCCGGCCGGATCGCCGCGCTACAATCGCCCGGATGCGGCTGGAGATCGAGGTCTGGCTGAGGGGCAACGACTTCGCGACGACCGACGTCGTGGATGTGCCGGTGCCCGACGCTTCGGCCTGGACCGACGCGGACGTCAGCGTCGTGTTGAAGGAGCTGCTGCGATCGATCGACCGGGCGAAGAACCCGGAGGCCGATCGCCAGCGTCCGGTGGCGCTGCGCGGATTCAACTGGATCGTCAGCGCGTTCGAAGGCGGCGGCTTTACCATCGCCGTCGAGATCCAGCTGGGCGCGGCGGCGGCGGGGCCGTTCCCGCTGGCGCAGGCACAGCTCGAAGCGATGATCACACGCGTGGTCGCCGGCGATCGTGCCGGCAGCGTGGCGGCGTCGCCCTCGGTGCACTGAGACTTGACGGAGACGGGACCGTGGCTGTTTCGAAGCCTTCTCTCGATCACCTGCGCGGCGAGGCCGTGACGCTCTGGCGGCTCGAGCGCGCCAGCGAGCATATCCGCTGCTTCATCGTCGAGCCGCCGCGAGGGTATTGGCTCGGCATCGAGCGCGGCGCCGACCTGGTCTTCAGCGAAACCCACCGCGAGCTCGAGCCCGCGCTGATGCGGGCCGAAAGCCTCAAGTCGCCCCTGTTAGTCGCGGGCTGGATCGAGGCCGACGAGCCGTAGCCTCAGCCGCCATCAGCCGACAGGCGTATGATCCCCGGACGGGGGTCACGATGAAAGTCCGTGTCGGCGTCGGTGGTGTGCTCGCCTTTATCCTGATTCTGGCGTCCGGAGCGCGGAGTCCCGTCGCAGCCGACGGGCCCGCGGGCGGCGCGTTGTACGGCAAGTTCGTCTGGAACGATCTGCTGACGAAAGATCTCCCGGCGGCGCGGGCGTTCTACGCGTCGATGTTCGGGTGGACGTTCCGCGAGCAGACGCGCGAGGGGCGGCCCTATCTGATCGCCGAGCTCGAGGGAAAGCCCGTCGCCGGATTGCTGGACGTCCACGACATGAAGGACGCCGACGCCCAGTGGGTGAGTTTCGTGTCGGTGCCGGACGTCGACGCCATAGCAGAGCAGATGCGCGCCGCGGGCGGGAAAGTGCTGGTCGCGCCGCGTGCCGTGAAGGTCGGCGGACGTGCGGCGGTCGTCTCCGATCCGCAGGGCGCGCCGCTTGGCCTCGCGCGGCTGACCGGCGGCGATCCGGCGGATCCCGCCGAGCCGGTGGTCGGGCGTTTCTTCTGGGCCGAGTATCTCGCGAAGGACGGCCCGCAGGCGCTCGAGTTCTACAAGAAGCTGCTCGGGTACGACGCGGCCGAGAGCGATGCGGGCGAGGGGATGCATTATTTTGTGCTCAAGCACGACCGTCCGCGCGCGGGGCTCTTTCAGTTGCCTGACAGCGTCACAGGCGTGCGGCCGAACTGGTTGCCATACGTGCGCGTCGCGGATCCCGCGGCGTCCGCCGACAAGGCAAAGTCGCTTGGCGGCAAGGTGATCCTGCAACCGTCGCCCGAGCGGCGGAAGGGCACGCTCGCCATCGTCACGGATCCTGGCGGCGCCGCGCTGGCGCTGCAGAAGCTGCCGATTTCATAGGGGCGCGGAGGTAATCATGAGAGCCGGGTCTTACAGGTCGAGCGGGTCGAGCAGGTCTGAGCGGGTCGGGCAGGTCGGAGCGGGTCGCGGCTCGTTCGCGCGTCGATGCTCGCGCTGGCGCTTGCGCTCGCGTTCATCGCGGGCAGCTGCACCGGGGAGATGGGCGTCGGCGTCGGGTACTCGTCGCCGGGCGGCGGCTACAGCCAGCCGTGGGTCGGCGGGTATAGGGGCGGGCCGATCACCTACTGATCGTCGGCCCGCTCACGCTGGGCCACGGAGGACACGAGAGAAAGGCAGCCACAGAGGCACAGAGAGCACAGAGGATCTTTGGGGGTTGATCACGATCGAACGTTCAGTCTGATGAACCCAAAGATTCTTCCGATCGAAATCTCTGTGCCCTCTGCGCCTCTGTGGCGTCTTCCAGAAGATTCCTCTGTGCTCTCTGTGTCTCTGTGGCGTTTTAACTCGCTCTTACGCTCCGTGCACTCTGTGTACGCGGCTACGCCGGGGTGGCGGAACTGGCAGACGCAGCGGACTTAAAATCCGCGGACTCGCCAAGCGCTCGTGTGGGTTCGATTCCCGCCCCCGGCACCATCCGTCGCTTCGCGCTGTCACGTGCCGGTGACTACCTCAGGCACGTCGGTCCTCCAGGCGACGCGCTTTGGCCCCAACGAAGACCTGAGGATGTTCGAACATCCGAGGGCGCCGGCGACCCGCGAGGGCACTTATGCGGTGCGGCAGTCGGCCTCCGGTCGTTAGCTCGGCCGGAAGAGACGCATTCAGCACTTGCCGCATCCGCTCCCCAGTCAGGATAATCTGGGTTTCGAAAGGCAATTGGGCCAGAGAGAGGAGCGGTCATGATCGTCATCCGCAACGTGTTCCGGTTGAAGTTTGGAAAGGCCCGCGAGGCTGTCGCTCTCATGAAGGAGAACAGGGCCATTGAAAAGCGAGTGATGTCAGGTCTCGAATATTCCAGCCGCGTTCTCACCGATGTCACGGGCCCGTTCTACACGCTGGTCCTGGAAATTACCGTGCCCAATCTCGCAACGTTTGAAAGTAACGCGCCGCGACTCTTCAGCGACAAGGAGTGGCAGGCGCAATCTCAGAAGATGGCGTCACTCGTGGACTCGGGCTACCGCGAGATCTTCTCGATCGTTGATTAGCGCTTGACCTCTCACATAAACCATCGCCGTGGGGTAATCGGGCGCGAATCCACCCAACGACATCGCTGATGGAGCCGCCGCACTGTCAAGAGGTTGGCCAGTTAGAGCGTGTGTCCGTGTGCCCGCCGAGGATCGAGCAACACTTGACGTGCGCATTTGTGGCTGACTTGGCGTCGATGACGGAACCGGCGCACTCGGCGGCGCGCAGGTCGTCGTCGTTGACGATATTGTGTTGTTTGTTCAGGCCCGGAGCGTGCTGCCGGGCGGCTTGCGAAGGCGCAGGAGCTGCACGATCGTCACGATCATGGCGGTCGCTACCAGTGCCAACGATATGGGCGTATGCGCGTCGATTGGCAGCGCCAGCCCCGCCGTCGCCAATCCAAGACCGCAGAGCACCCACGTCCAGCCAGCTTGCCGCTGAAACGCCTGTACTCGGGCGCCGCCGTACGGCATTGACGATGTCGGCGGGAGCATCCTGGGAATGGCGTTGCCGGTCACGGCCAGGTACGCGCCGACCAGGATCATGTTCGTGCGTCGCATCCCGCTGTCTGGGTCGTCCACGAGGCCATACGCGTGCGCGAGTGACAGCGCCAGCGGAATGATCATCATCAGCGCGCCGAACACGACGGCGCCGGTCAACCGAGGCGACGCCCCGAGCCGACGTGGCATCTCCCGGCAATCGGCTCACGGCGAGGTGCGAGAGGCGCGGCGCGGCGACCATGACCACGGAAATCGCGATGACTGCCGCCCACGCCCACGCCGCGGCGGGTCTGGCGTTCCAGTTGGCGAGCGCCAGCCCGATAGCAATGAGGGGCAAAACCGACCCGATCCGCGACGAGGTCCAGTTGAGTGCCATGTCAGGCTTCTCCTTTGGCGGGCCGCTTCGCCAACTTGTGGTGAGTGACGCGAGTCGCCCGCTTCGATTCCAGGCCCCACCCGAAGGTCTGGGCAAAGCCGAGCAGCGCCTCCTCCAGGACCGACATCACCAGCCGGTAGATGATCGTCCGTCCGGATTTCTCAGCTTCGATGAGGCCTGCCTCGTGCAGCACGGCGAAATGGGCTGACATGGTCGGCTTCGACACGGTGAAGTGATCCGCCAGTTCTCCCGCCGACATCGGCCGCTCCCGGAGCAACTGCAGGACGCGACGGCGCGTCGGATCCGACAGCGCCTTGAATACCTTGTTCACTAATCTATATTTAGCTAATAATCGAAATATTGTCAAGCGGGGGTTGCCTGCGCTGCGGAGCGAGAGGACTAGCACCCGAGACGACGCGGGCTACACTTGACGAAGGCCCGCTCCGGGAGTGAACGGCTGCCGGGGCTGTGCTTAGGCCTTGCCGGCGCGCTTAGCACGCGCTGGCTTGGCCGTCTTCACGTGACCTGCTCGACCAGATTCGACCTGCGCTCAACGCTGCGTCGACCTGCTCGACCAGATCGACCTGCTCGACCCGCCCGACGCGATCACTCTGTCCGCGCTCGATGCACCTGACGATTCGCGTTCGTCGTTCCACCTGCATTGAATCTGTACAGCCCACATTTACGCGCTGTACCGCGCGCGCTATGCAAATAGAATCGTATTTCGCCCTTCACCCGGATCGCGCCGCAGAGCGCGATCACACCGGAGTCCTCATGAGCGCCACCACTGAACGCCGGATCGCCCAGATCCTGACCGACAACGAGAGTGAGATTCTCGCCGCGTGGTTGAAGCGCCAGCAGGAGGAAGGCCGCACGCGCTACGACGACGCCGAGGCTCGCGAGAAGTCCGCGCATTTCCTGCAGCTGTTTGCCGCCGCCGTCCAGCACGGCAACGTCGAGGCCGTGCGCGGTCCGGAGTGGCAGGACATGTACGACATGCTGGGCGACCTCTCGAAAACCCGCGCGCAGCTCGGCTTCTCGCCGTCCGAGACGGCCACCTTCATCTTCTCGCTCAAGCAGCCCCTCTTCGATCGCTTTCGTCGCGAGTTCGGCAGCGACGCGCAGGGGCTCGCCGATGCCGTGTGGTCGTCGTCGACCCTGCTCGACAAGCTCGGGCTCTACACCACCGAGTGCTACCAGAAGAGCCGCGAAGAAGTGATCATGCGCCAGCAGCAGGAACTGCTGGAGCTTTCGACGCCGTCGTCGAGCTGTGGGACGGCATCCTCGCGCTGCCGCTCATCGGCACGCTCGACAGCGCGCGCACGCAGGTCGTGATGGAGAGCCTGCTCGCAGCGCATCGTCGAGACCGGCGCCGAGATCGCGATCATCGACATCACCGGCGTGCCGACCGTGGACACGCTGGTCGCGCAGCATCTCCTGAAGACCGTCGCCGCCGCGCGGCTGATGGGCGCCGACTGCATCATCAGCGGCATCCGGCCGCAGATCGCGCAGACGATCGTGCATCTCGGCGTGGATCTCGGCGCGGTCGTCACCAAGGCGACGCTCGCCGATGCCTTCGCGCGTCGCGCTGCAGCGCAGCGGTCTCACCGTGACCAAGGTGCAGGCGTCGTGAGCGCCATGGAACGCATCCCGATTCTCAAGATGGGCGCGTTCCTCCTGGTCTCGATCCAGGTGGACATGCACGATCGGCTCGCGATGTCGCTGCAGGACGACCTGACCGCGCAGATCGTCAAGACGCGCGCAAGGGAGTGCTCATCGACATCTCGTCGCTCGAGATGGTGGATTCGTTCATCGGCCGGATGCTCGGCAACATCGCGGCGATGTCGCGCGTCCTCGACGCGGAGACCGTGCGTCGTCGGCATGCAGCCGGCCGTCGCGATCACGCTGGTCGAGCTCGGGATGTCGCTGCCGGGCGTGCGGACGGCGCTGAACGTCGAGAAGGGGCATGGAGCTGCTGCAGGCGGCCATCGAAGGAGAGCGATCGACGGTGCCGGCGACGGCGACTGAATCGCTGCCGATCGCGCTCCGCGCGACGACGTCGTGCGTCGTGCGCCAGCGCGTGCGGGAGCTGCGCCATCGATGCTTGGGTTTCGCCTGGTCGATCAGACCAAGATCGTCACCGCCGCCAGCGAGCTGGCGCGCAATACGCTGACGCACGGCGGCGGCGGGACGGGTGCAGATCGAGGCCGCTGAACGACGGCCCGACGAAGGGGCTGCGGCTCATGTTCGAGGACCAGGGCCCGGGATCGCGGATATCGCGCGCGCGCTGACGGACGGGTTTACCACCGGAGGCGGCCTGGGGCTCGGCCTTGGCGGAGTCGAAGCGGCTCTGCAACGAGTTCGCGATCGAGTCGGAACCCGGCGAGGGCACGCGCGTCGTCGATCACGCGCTGGGCATGATCGATGCCACGCTCGCGTCGTCGTCCACGGAAGCGCAGCCAGGTCGCCGAGGCGCGACGTGCCGCGCTCGCGTCGCGCGGCCGCGCTCGAGTTCGACGCCGACACGAAGGGCAACGGTCGCCCTCGTCGCGACCGAGCTGGCGACCAACCTCGTCAAGCACGGCGGCGGCGGGGAGCTCGTCGTCTGCCGCGCGGCGCGACGACCTGAAGACGGCGTGGAGTTGCTCGCGATCGACTCGGGACCGGGCATGGCGACTGGGCGCGATGCCTCGACGACGGCTACTCGACGAGCGGCACGCCCGGGCACCGGCCTCGGCGCCATTCGGCGGCGCGTCGGAAGCGCTTCGACGTCTACTCGCGGCCGGCCAAGGGCACCGTCGTCTTCGCGCGGTGTTGCCGGTCGTCCAGGACCGTCGCGCGCGCGTCGACGATCTGGAGCTGGGTGTGGTGCTCGTGCCGTACCCGGGCGAGATCGAGTGCGGCGACGGCGTGGGCGGTCGATGTCGAGGCCGACGGTGCTGCGCGTGCTGGTCGTGGACGGCCTGGGGCATGGCCTCGGCCGCCGCCGAGGCCGCGAAGGCCGCGGTGGACGCGTTCCGAGCTGGGGACGCGACGACTCGCCGACGGCGTCGATGGCGCGCATTCACGACGGGCTCCGCACACACGCGGTGCGGCTGCGGCGGTCGGAGAGATCGATCGGGCAGGCGGCGTCGTGACGTTTTGCGGCGTCGGGAACATCGCGGGCGCTGATTGCGTCGGGCGACGGCGAGCGCCATCTCGTCTCGCACAACGGCACGGTCGGGCACGAGGTGCGCACGCATGCAGGTGTTCACCTATCCGTGGCCGAAGGGCGTCGTTGTTGCTGCTGCATTCCGACGGCCTCACCACGCACTGGCGCGCCGGCGACTACCCGGGGTTGCTGGCATCGCCGTCCCGCAGTCGCGGCGGGCGTGCTCTATCGCGACTTCCGCCGGCGCCGTGACGACGCCACGGTTCTCGTCGTGGGGCGAATCGCACGGCACTCGAGAGCGGAGCGCGTCGTGAGCCTTCCGCTGCTGTCCGTTCGCGTCGCGCCACGAGAGCGACATCGTGACGGCGCGCCAGCGCGCGCGTCAGCATCGCCGAGCTCGCTCGGCTTCGACAGCCAGGATCAGTGCGGATCGCGACCGCGGTGTCGGAGATCGTGCGCAACGCGTTCCGCTACGCGGGCGGCGGCCGCGTCGAGCTTCACGATCGAAGGCGAACGCGCGCCGCAGCTCTTCAGCGTCACGCGTCAGCGACGAGGGCCCCGGCATCGCGAACCTCGACGAGGTCCTGGCGGGACGCTACCAGTCGGCCACCGGGATGGGGCTCGGGATCGTCGGGTCGCGCCGGCTGATGGATCGCTTCCACGTCGAGACCGCGCCGAGCGCGGGCACGACGGTCACGATGGGGAAGCTGCTGCCCGGCGTCGCGGCCGCCAATCGCGCCCGATCAGGCGCGTGCGAACTGGCGTCGACGCGCTCGCGGCCGCGGCGCCGCGATCCGCGCTCGACGAAGTGCAGCAGCAGAATCACGACCTGCTTCGGACGCTCGACGAGCTGCGCCGCCGCCAGGACGAATCTGCAGCGCCTGAACAACGAGCTCGAGGAGACCAACCGCGGCGTCGTCGCCCTGTACGCGGAGCTCGACGAGAAGGCCGATCACCTGCGCCGCGCCGACGAGATGAAGTCGCGGTTCCTGTCGAACATGAGCCACGAGTTCCGCACGCCGCTGAACTCGATGCTCGCGCTCACGCGCCTGTGCTCGATCGCACCGACGGCGCCGCTGACCGGCGAGCAGGAGGTGCAGGTCGGCTTCGTGCGCAGAGTCGGCGCAGGATCTCTCCGAGCTCGTGAACGACCTGCTCGACCTGGCGAAGGTCGAGGCGGGCAAGACGGTCGTGCACCCGTCGGACTTCGAGGTCCGCGAGCTGTTCGGCGCGCTGCGCGGCATGCTGCGGCCGCTGCTCGTCACCGATGTCGGTGGCGCTCGTGTTCGAGGAGCCCGAGGGCGTTCCGCCGCTCCACACCGACGAAGCAAGGTCTCGCAGATCCTCCGCAACTTCATCTCGAACGCGCTGAAGTTCACCGAGCGCGGCGAGGTTCGGGTGAGCTGCCGCTACGATCCCGACCGAGGGAACGGTGACCGTTCTCGGTGGCCGACACCGGCATCGGCATCGCAGCGGAGGATCAGGAGCGGATCTTCATGGAGTTCACGCAGGTCGAGAATCCGATGCAGCGACGCGTCAAGGGCACCGGCCTCGGGCTGCCGCTGTCGCGCCGGCTTGCCGAGCTGCTGGGCGGCCATCTGGACGTCGATGAGCACGCCCGGCGTCGGCTCGATCTTCTCGACCACGATTCCGGTGCACTACGTGGAGGCCGATCCCGGCCGGGCCGGCGACGGTGTCGTTACTCGAGTGAGGAAGGCGCCGTGCCGGTGCTCGTCGTGGAGGACGATCCGGGCGCGCAGACTCGTCTACGATCGGTTCCTCAGGGACTCGGGCTTCCAATCGCTGCTGGCGCGGTCGCTCCGGGAAGCCCGGCTGTGGTTGAAGCAAGTCAGGCCCGCGGCGATCGTCCTCGACCTGATGTTGCAGGGCGAGGACTCGTGGAAGTTCCTCGCCGAGCTGAAGAGCCACGACGAGACGGCCTCGATTCCAGTCGTCGTGATCAGCACCATCGACGATCAGCGCAAGGGCCTGGCCCTGGGCGCCGACGCCTACGCGCTCAAGCCGATCGATCGCGACTGGCTGCTCCGGCGCCTCGGTGAGCTCACCGCGAAACCGGCCGCGCCGCGCGTCCTGATCATCGACGACGACGCGGGCGCCCGGTACGTGCTGCGGCGGCATCTCGCCGCCGAGTCCTTCGCCGTCATCGAAGCACACGATGGCCCCCAGGGGCTCGCGCTGGCCGCCGAGACCAGACCGGCGCTGATCCTTCTGGATCTGGTGATGCCGGGCATGAGCGGATTCGAGGTGCTTCGCGCGTTGAGGGCCGACGCGTCCAGTCGCGACACGCCCGTCATCGTGGCCACGTCGAAGAACCTTCCCGTCGCCGATCGCGAGGCGCTCGATGCCCTCGGGGCCGCGGTCATGCAGAAGGATCTGCTGGCCGGCGAGGGCGCGTCGACCTTGTTCCGGCAGGCCCTCTCGCGCGTGGGCTTCCTGACTTCCTGAAGCAATCACCATGACCGAACGCCGATTGACCATCCTGAACGTCGACGACTACGGGCCGGGGAGGTACTCCCGGAGCCGGACTCTCCGCAATGCGGGCTTCGAGGTCATCGAAGCCGCCACCGGCCGCGACGCCCTCGCCTCGCTGCACGAGCACAAGCCGCAGCTCGTGGTGCTCGACGTCAACCTCCCCGACATGAGCGGCATCGACGTGTGCCGGCAGATCAAGGAGGACCCGGCGACCGCCCACGTGATCGTGCTGCACCTGTCGGCGACGTCGGTCGGCGTGGACAACAAGGTGGCCGGGCTGGCCAGCGGCTGCGACGGCTACCTCACGGAGCCGGTGGACGCCGAAGAGCTCATCGCGCACGTCAACGCGTTGCTGCGGCTGAAGCGTGCCGAAGAAGAGCTCCGCGAGACCAATGCCACGCTCCGCGCGCTGTTCGACGCCCTTCCGCTCGCGGTCATGGCCACCGATCCCGACAGCCGGGTGACGCGCTGGAGCCCCAGCGCCGCGCGCGTGTTCGGCTGGTCCGAGGAGGACGTGATCGGCGGCCTGAACCCGACGATCACGCCGAAGGCGGAAGCGGAATACGCCAGCCGGGTCAAGAGGGCCCTCGCCGGCGAATCGATCGTCGGCTTCGAGACCTTCATGCGCCGGAAGGACGGCACGACCGTGCCCGTCAGCGTCTCGCTCGGCCCGCTCAGGACGAAGGACGGGGAGATTTCGGGAACCCTCGCCGTCGTCGAGGACATCACGGCGCGCAAGCTGGCCGAGCGCGAGATGGCCCGCCTGTACCAGGAGGCGGGGCGTGCCGGGCGCGTGAAGGACGAATTCCTCGCGACCCTGTCGCACGAGCTGCGGACGCCGCTCAACGCCATGCGCGTCTGGGTCCACCTGCTGCGGCGCGGCGAAGTGCCGGCGGACCGCATCGATTCGGCGCTCGAGATCATCGACCGCAACACCACCGCGCAGGTCCGGCTGATCGAAGACATCCTGGACGTCTCGCGCATCGTCAGCGGCAAGCTGCGCCTGCAATATCTGCCGGTGGACCTGCGGCGCGTCGTCGCCGCGGCTGCCGACATGGTGCGGCCGGTGGCCGCGTCAAGGAATCAGGACCTGGTCGTCGATGCCGGCGACCAGCCGGTGCTCGTCATCGGCGACAACCAGCGGCTCCAGCAGGTCGTCACGAACCTGCTGTCGAACGGCGTGAAGTTCACGCCGGCCGGCGGGACCGTGTCAGTCTCGGTCACCGTCGTCGGTCAGGAGGCGTCGATCGAAGTGCGCGACACGGGCGTCGGCATCGACTCCGACGTTCCTGCCGCACGTGTTCGAGCGGTTCTCGCAGGCCGAC
This sequence comes from Vicinamibacteria bacterium, assembly GCA_963787035.1. Taxonomy (GTDB): domain Bacteria; phylum Acidobacteriota; class Vicinamibacteria; order Vicinamibacterales; family JAENWD01; genus JAENWD01. The sequence goes on along the minus strand of CAWBBN010000022.1, from coordinate 464,645 downwards.
AGCACGACCTCACGCGTTCACGGAGGGCTCGGCCTGGGCCTGGCGATCGTCAGCCACCTGGTGGAGTTGCACGGGGGCCGCGTGCAGGCGGACAGCGCCGGCCTTGGCCAGGGGAGCGCGTTCACGGTGACGCTGCCGCTCGCCGCGGCGGCCTCGGAGTCGCCGTCCGTGCCGGCCGACGATCGCTCGGTCGATCTGCACGGGCTCAAGGTGCTCGTGGTGGACGACGACGCGGATGCGCGCGAGCCGCTGGAGATGCTGCTGACGTCATGCGGCGCCAGCGTGCGGGTGGCGGCGTCTGCCTCGGAGGCGATCGAGGCCTACACGCGCGAAGTGCCACACATCCTCATCGCCGACCTGGGCATGCCGGGCGAGGACGGCTTCACGCTGCTCGGGCGTCTGACCGCGCTGGATCCGTCGTTTCCGGTCTATGCGATCGCTCTCAGCGGTTATGCCGGAGAGGAAGATCGGACACGCGCGGCGCGTGCCGGCTTCCGCGAGCACCTGGCCAAGCCGCTGGACGTCGGGCGTCTGATGACCACGCTGTCGAGAGCCGCGGAAGCGCAGCGACGGCCGAACTGACGTTCGGCCCTACGAGGTCAACCCGCAACCCGCAACCCGCAATCAGCAACCGGCAATCAGTTCGGGCACTTCGCCGTCACGATCTCGTCCCGCTTCGCCTTGAAGGTGCCGACCCACTCGTCGATCGTGGAGGAGTCGCCCGGCGTCTTCAGCGTCCGCTCTGAAAAGCGCGCGACGTCGAAGAGATCGTGGATCTGCGTATCGGTGAGCTGCACCAGCAGGTTCGCGAGGAAGCGGCGGCCGCCTTCGCTGATGATCGGGTCCCCGAGCGTGCCGGTCTGCGACTGCGCCAGCCCGGCGACGCAATGCGCCGGGTCCTTCCAGATGGGCGACTTTGCCCAGTTGTGCAGGTTGACGCTGCCGGACACTGTCGCGATTGAAGATGTTCGCGCTGGCCAAACGTCTGCCCGAGATCGTGAACCATCAGGAGCGGATCGGGGCAGGCCTTCGGTGATCCGTCGTTCGGGCAGAGGAGGCGCTGCTGTTCGGGCTTGCTGTCCGTGTGCTGGACGAACACGGCCAGCAGCTTGAGGGCGTTGCGCGCGTCCCGTTCGGACGCCGGATGTGCCGGGTTCGATTTCGTCGAGCTCTTCCCACGACCAGCCATAGCGCGTCCTGGTCTGAATGTCCTGACCCGGATGCAGCCGCTCGATCGTGCCGAAGTCGCTGTCGACGAGCGTCTGGCGGACATCCGCGGCACTCGACGTGAACGGGGTAGTTGCGTTCGGCGCCAAACCCGAGCGCCCAGAACAATCGGCTGGCGGCGACCTCGGCGAAGACCTCGCCGTTGGTCCTGCCGTACTTCACGTGGACCTTGCGTGTCGGGCGGGATGACGCAGGTGTACTTCGCCGAGTTGCCGCTGCTCTTCTCGTCGACGTAATCGCACGTCACGGTCGCTCCGGCCGGGAAGGCATCCGGGCCGGCAGGCCCCGTGCGGATGTCCATCGAGGGCACGTTGGTCTGCACCCACACGTGCCCGCGTCGAATCGCCGCGAGCCGTTCCTTGTCGCTGACGTACTCTTTCTCATCTGCCGCTTGCGACACGGCGTACAACTGCGCGACGGCCATCGCCAGCACGGCCGCGACCGCCACCCCGAATACCTGCCGACGAACTGTTTGTCCGGCCATAAGTCCACACACCTTGCAACCAGGAGGCCAGCCATGTTCCGCGTGGCCGGGCTTGCAGAACTGATGCCAGCCAGCAGCCGTCACACGGCGAGGGCCTGTCCGGCGATGGTGAAGTAGAAGAGCAACGCCGCCAGATCGGTCATCGCGAGCACGATGGGCCCGGCGGCGATCTTGGGATCCGCCTTTGCCAGGCGCAGGAGCGTCGGCAGCACGACGCCGAAGGCGCAGGCGGTGAACATCGCGGCCGCGATCGATCCCGCGAGCACGACCGCCACCAGCGCCTCACGCTTCCATACCCACGAGGCGAGGCCGACGGTGCAGCCGCAGGCGATGCCGAGGAGCAGCGCCGTCATCAACTCGGTCGTCAGGGCGCGGCCGAACTGCTTCCACTGCACCGGACCGCTCTGCATGTTCTGGAGCGTCAGCGTCACCGACTGGATGCTGACGCTCTCGGCCAGCGCCAGCACGACCGGGATGAAGAGCGCCAGCACGACCGCGGCGTTCAGCAGATGCTCGTAGTGGCTCGACAGCGCCGCGCACATGAGGCCGCCGGCGATGTTGCACATGAGCCAGGGGAAGCGATCCTTGAAGCCCGACCACGGGCTCGCGGCCTGCGTCGCGTGGATGCCGAGCAACTGGTAGATCCCGTCGAACGACTGTCTCGCCAGCGAGAGCACCTCGTCGGTGAAGGCGTTCACGTCCACCACGCCGACGAGCTTGCCGTTGGGTTCGACGACCGGGAAGGCCAGCAGGCGATGGTTGACGAAGTATTCCGCCGCGACGAGGACGGTCGCAAACGACGGAATGGCCATGACGTCGTCAATCATCACCGACCGCAGCGGGGCGTCCACGGCGGTGGTGAGCAGCCGCCTGATGGGCACGAAGCCCACGAGCTTGCCGTCCTTGTCGACGCAGTAGCAGTACAGGATGACGTTGCTCGACGGAAGGGCCCGGGCGTGTTCGAGCGCCTGGCCTATCGATTCGTCCGGATCCAGCGTCAGCGCCGGCGGACGGACATAGCTCAAGATGGGTTCGTGCAGCTGATCGGGAGTGAGAGGCATCGGCGCAGAACCATATCCCATCCATGGCCGATCTGGAAAAGTGGTCCAACCTCGACCGGCGCATATAATCGGCGGCCATGTACCTCGTCCGGGCGCGCTGCACGGTGCGTGACTGGCGCATCGAGGACGCGCCCGCGCTCTCGAAACACGCAGACAATCGAAAGATCTGGGCCAACGTCCGCGATCGATTCCCCTCGCCCTACACCATCGAGGACGCCGAGCAGTGGGTGCGGCACTGCGCGCGCGCGCTGCCTGCGACCGACTTCGCGGTCGAGGTCGACGGGGAAGTGGCCGGCGGAATCGGGGTCGTCCTTCAGAGCGATGTCGAGCGCGTCTCGGCCGAGCTCGGCTACTGGCTCGGCGAGCAGGCGTGGGGCCGCGGCATCATGACAGAGGCCGTCGCCGCATTCGTGCCGTGGGCCTTCGAGCGATACAGCCTGACGCGAATCTACGCGCACGTCTTCGAGTTCAACGTCGCGTCGACGCGCGTGCTCGAGAAGGCGGGCTTCGTCTGTGAAGGCCGGCTGCGGAAGGCCGTCATCAAGGACGGCCGGGTGCTGGACGAGTTGATGTACGCCAGGATTCGCGAGGACGGCTACTTCGGCGACGTCGCGTCGAGGTAAGCGAGCCAGCGCGCGACGAGCGGATCCAGAGGCTTTCCCGACGCCGTGAACCGTTCGGCAAACGCCCTGAGCTCGGCGACGGCTGCTGCCTGATCCTTCGCGCCAGCCAGACTCGCCACGGCCAGACGCACCGACAACGCCATCGCATCGGGATCCGGTGTCGGGCGGTCGAGCCACGGCTTGAGACCGGCCAGCGCTTCTTCGGGATGTCCGTTCGCGGCGCGGGCCAGCGCGCTCGTGATCGCAAACCTCGAGTCGTCCGGCCACCGCGATCCGGCTTCCTCGAGCAGGCTTGCGGCTTCCTCGGCGTCGCCCAGGCGGAGATACGCGTCGGCGATCATCTGGTAAACCTCGGGACGAGGCTCGTCGCCGGTGAGCGCGGTCTGCCACGCGCCGATGGACTCGCGGATCTTGCCGCCCTTTGCGTAGCACGCGCCCAGATAGAACACGCCCGGAAGAAAGTCTGGAGACGCACGCACCGCCGCGCGGAACTGATTGGCGGCATCTTCGATCGAACCGGATTGATAGGCCTGCAGCCCACGCAGGAACGACGAGAGCACCGACGGCTCGCCGCCAAGACCGCCGGCGTCCTTGAGCGCGTCGAGACGCCCGGCCGCGACCTCCGCTCCGAGCGACTTGGCCGGCTCGGACGCCGCCGCGCCGTCGAGCTCGAGGGCCCGTGCCACCGCCGGTCCGAGCAGCGCGGGCGTCAGCACCGATGCCGGATCGAACACGCCCACCCGATCGTGCAGCTCGTTCTTGAACACGTCGTCGGCGGGGACCGCGCGATTCATCGTGAACTGGCGGACGCGCGTCACGCTCGACGACCCGGACGTGACGATCGCCCGCGCGTGGTACTTTCCCGGCGGCAGCAGGCCGAGCGGAAGCGGACCTTCCGCGCTGAATCGTCCCTTCTCGCGGCTCTCGCCAATCGGCACGTCGAGGCTCGAGAGCGCCGGCCCGGATTCCGAGTCCGCAACTTCGACGCGCACCTTGGCCGCGGACGTCGATGCCGGGCCGTAAAGCTCGATGTACGCGTCGAGGGTGTCTGCCTCGACGAGCGGAGAGGCCGTCAGCCGGACGGTCGAGTCCGACGTCGTCAGCGGCGGCGTGAGCATCAGGTCGGCAACCTGGAATCCCGCTGCGCCCGCGATGCCCGCCTCGAACGTGCGCTCGACGCTGCCGCGACGGCCTGTCGCGTCGACGACGGCCAGCTTCAGCCGGTACTTGCCGGGCAGCAGGTCGATCGCCACGGTCGAATGCACGGCGCCCGGGGTGCCCGGATCGAGCAGGTCGGCCGTGGTCGGCGTGAACGCACTCACCACGACCTTGCCTTGCGCGCTGGAGACGACGTACCCGACGGTGGCCTGGAGAGTGGCGGTCTCTTTGCGGCCGATATCGGACGCCACGACGACGCGCACCTTGTCGCCGGCTGGCGCGCGCAGGCTGTAGGTGGCGACCTTGAGCGGCAGCTCGGTCGCGATGAGCGGCGCCTCGAGGACGCCGCGCACCTGTTCCTCGGGCGTACCATTGCGGCCTCCGGCCGTGGACGTGGGCACGGTGAACTCGCGCCGCGCGCGCACGAAGGCGCCCTGCTTGAGGACCGTCACCTTGATCTTGTGCCGGTGTCCGTCACGGTCCGACGGCAGGGCTTCCGCGCCGAGCAGGTAATACGCGCGCATCTCGCGGCTGATCCGATCGAAGGCGTTGCTGCCGTCGCCCGACGACGAGAAGACGGCGCCGCGGGTGGCCCCGGCGATGTATCTCGAGGCCGCGCAGCCGCATGGAGCGGTCTTCCATGCGCGGACGGCGAGCGGTGCATCTCCGAGGCATCCATGCCCGCCGTCGGGCTGTCGAGGTGGACGACGTAGACGGTGGTGTTCGCGGCGGCCGCATCCGAGACGAGCGTCCCGAGCTCGATGTCCTGGAAGGCCAGCGCGAGGCCGCTCGAAATCCAGATGACGATCTTCGGCCCCTCGATCTTCCCCAGAGCCCCAAGCAGCCCGGCGAATGCGCGCATGGTCGTGTCGCTTCGCGTCCGGTACATCTCGACGATCGTCTCGGCTTCCTGCTGGACCATTCTTGGGACACGACGGGTCCCTCACCTGGTATCCGGGCGGGCACTCCCGGTCGACCATGCGGTTCAATGCGAACGTGTTGCCGGCGTCGACGTCGAACGCTTCCGAGACCCCGATGGAATGCAGGAGCGGCGGCACGTGCATCTGCTGGCCGACGATGTGGCTGAGCGCGTCCCGGATGGCCCCGCGGTCCAGCGTGAAGGGCACCTCCTTGCCACGCGGCACTTCGATCAGGCCGACCTGATCCGTCGGGGCAAGCTGATCCAGGAACTTGCCGGCCGTCAGCGCAGCGCCTCGGCCTGCGCCTACCGACAACCCCTCCGCGTCGAATGCGAGCAGCACCAGCCGGCCCGATGAGCCCGCTTCGTTCGAGCTCGCGTCGGCTCCGGCGCTGCGCGCGGACGCTGCGGAGGCGCCAGGCGGCGCCGGATCCTGGCGGATCCACTCGGCGGAGACGACCTGGCGAGGCTTGCCGTCGATCTCCACCTTGAAGTCCGACGCCGTGAGCGCAGGAACGACATCGCCCTTGTCGGTCGTGACTGCGACGTCGATGGCGATCACGTCGGCCCCGGAGCGGAACACCGGCGGCGGAGCCTGAGTCGCCGGCGCCTGCGGCGTCGCCGGCTGTTGCGCGAGCCCCGCCAACGTACCGAATGCGACGGCCAGCACGGCGGCCGATGCCGTGCGTCTCACTTCTTCACCGCCTTGCCCGGCGCGCGATAGCCCTGCCGATGCCGCACGTGCAGGCCGCCTTCGGTGACATCTACTGAAATCTTGCGGAACGTGCCGTCGCGTTTCTCGTTGGACGAGGCGTAGGACAGCAGGTACTGGTTCGACAGCTCCTCGACGATGTCGCCGAAGACCTGCGAGAGCTGCGCGGCGCGATCGATCAGGAAGGCGCGTCCGCCGCTCATCTCCGCCAGGTGCTGCAGGATGCCGGCGAGCGCCTTGTCCTTCACGCTGCGGCCGAGCCCGATGGTGTAGATCGTGGCGTCGCTGGTCTCGAGACGCGACTCGACGCGCTTGATCGTCGAGGCGCTGTTCTGGTCCTCGCCGTCGGTGAAGACGACGAGCGCGCGGCGGCCCGGCTGCTTGCCAACGGTGTTGAGGCCCGTGAGCAGGGCGTCGTAGAGCGCCGTGCCGCCCCAGGGCGCCAGGCGGTCCACGGCCTTCAATCGCGCCACCGGATCGGTCGATCGCCTGACCACCGTGAAGATGTTGTCGTTGAACGCGAGCAGCGTGACCTGGTCGGTGGGCCGCAGCGCATTGAGAAAGGCCTTCACCGACGCCTTCAGCGTCGGCATCGCCTCGGTCATGCTGTCGCTGACGTCGGTGGCGACGACCAGCTCGAGCGGGATGTTCTCGCCGACGAACGACGTCAACCGCTGGGCGACGCCGTCTTCCTTCAGCTTGAACTGCTCGCGCTTGAGCCCCTTGACGAAGTGGCCGCTGGCGTCGGTGACGGTCGCGGTGATCTGCACCACGTCCACGTCGACCGATTCCGTGTAGCCCGCGCTCTTGGTGCGAACCGTCGCCACCAGCCGGTTGCCGTCCAGCGTCGTCGCGACGACGCGGATGACGTGTTCGCGAATGCCCGCTCCCGCCTCCCATGGGCAGTCGAACGGCGGATGGATGACCGTGCAGACGCTGCGGCCGTCGGCGAAGAACGTCATCTCGCGGACGCTGGCCGGCGCGGAGGGGCGCGCCTGGAGCACGACCGATCCCGTCACGTAGGTGCCTTCACCGGGCGACAGGATCGAGATCGTCGGTGCGGCCTGGCGAGCACCGGCCGTGGCCGTGACGAGAACGAGACACGCCGCGACGCCGGCGCGGCGAAAGAGATCGAGAGTCATTGGTTGCCGTCGGTGGCGCGCTCGGACGCGGGGACGAGCGGACCGCCCGCCGTCAGCGCCGACACGTAATCGAGGACGCGCTCCCGTGACAGGGTACGCGCGAGCTCGCCGAGCGTCCACCAGTCGCCGATGTACGCCGGGCGCGCGTTGTCGAGGTAGTCCTGGAGCGCCGCCGCGTGAATGCCGCGCACGAGCGATCCCGGCAGGTGCAGAGCCGCCGCCTCGGACAGCACCTTCAACTGCAGGTCGGCGATGACCGACGCGACCGTGCTGGTCGCGCCCTGCAGCGAGGGACGCTGCGGCGCCGGCGGATCGGCGAAGCCGAGACAATAGCAGCCCGTCCGCTGAATTTCCGAGGGCCCCCAGCCTTTGGGCATCGCGAGCTCCGGCGGCCGGCCCAGGGAGGCGAGCTCGGAGAGCAGGAAGAGACGCGACAGGTTCGGCGCGTCGTGCTCGGCCGTCCACAGGACCGCAGCGCGCCGGCGCTCGTCGAGCCGCAGCCGATCTCCAATCGCGCTCGAGCGTCGACGGCGTGACCGTTGCCGGCCATTTCGGCGCCGGCCGCGACCCATTGCACCAGGCGATCGGCCGAGGCCTGGTCGACGCCAGCGACAGGCATGAGCACGAGGGACGTGATGAACGCCCGGCGGTCCGCGTCGTTGATGCGCGGCTGCGACTGCGGCAGATCCGACGTCGTCCGCCGCAGGGCCAGGCGGCCGAGGCCGATGTCGAGGGCGAGCAGCGACCCTCGGAGGTGCCACGGTTCGCCGACGGTGTAGGTCTCTTCCGGAACCATCCAGCGCACGCGCTCGCGCTCTTCGGCGCTTGCGTTGCGCCGCCCGAAGTCATGCCGGTGCGCGACGTTGCCGCCGAGGAAGGGCTGGCCGTCGGGATCGCCGATCCAGAGCGCGTAGACGATCGAGGACAGCGTCTCGGCCAGCAGCGGCTTCGCTGGCTCGCGCGAGACGGTCGGCGATGGCGCCGGTGCGCGAGTCTCCGGACTTGCCGGCGTCGCTCGCGGCCTGCTCGACGATCTTGACCACGTCCACGGTCCGCAGGCGCCGTCGGCTCGTCTTCCTCCATCGCCTCGAGGCTGGTCAGTGCCTCGCGGAGCAGTCGAGTCGCGTCGCGCCGGTTGGTCGGCCGATGGCGACGCCGACAGCAGAAGCTCGGCGCGGACAATCGCCAGCGCCGTGTCGAGTGTGTTGCCGCCCTGGCGATTGCGCACCTCGCGCAGGCGCGCCGCCTCGGCCGCAGCGGGATCGACCCGGTAGTCGAAGTCCTCCCACCGGACGATCTTCTGAGCGGGCGTCGCGCGCAGCGCCGCCGGCGAGAGGCCCGCGAGGCCGTGGAGCAGCGCGGTTTCGTGACCGCCGTCTTCGATTGCGGCAGCGGTCATCGCGGGAAGGAGCGCGTCGAGGAGGAACCGGCCGACTGCGCGCGCGGGCCCTGGCCCTCCCGGATCGATCCGCGCGAACTCGGCCAGCAGCGTCGTCGCGGTGTGCGGGTCCAGCGTCCCAACCTGCACCGCGCGGTCGATCATCGCAAGCGGCGCCTGGAGGAGCGCGCAGAGCACGTCGACGTCGATGCTCGCGTGTGCGTCGAGCGCTCGTGCCTGCTGCACCAGCGCGCGCCAGACCTCCAGGTCGTCCACGCCGATGCGCTCGAGCGTGAGCAGCAGGCCTTCATACCGGCGAAACGCGTGCCCGAAGAACACACGGTCGGCAAGCGAGACCTGCGGAAAGCGCGCGACGAGGCGCTGGACGAAATACACGGTGCTGATCAGCTCACGACGTCCCGGCAGAGGTTCCTGCGCGAACCGATCGAGCACGAAGGCCGGCGTCGCGGGCACCGACAAGTCGAATTCGCCCCACTCGTCGGCTGGCCGACGCAGGGACGATGACGTTGGCCATCAACGCGCGCCAGTAGTCCTCGGGTCCCTCGATCGGTCTGATTCTGCCCGGGAGGAAGCGCCGCCAGCATCACCGCGGGCCCGAGCGGCACTCTCTGGAAGGTCAGGTCTGAAAGGTTGCGGGAGTAGTCGACCGCGATGAAGCTGCGGTAGAGGGAATGCAGCCGGGCGATGCGGGCCTGGTCGACCTCGCTCGGCGAGATCGCCAGCGCGAGATGCGCCGGGTCGAGCTCGTCGATCGCCTCGACGAACAACGGCAACCGGCCGTAGTCGCCGACGACGAGCGCATGGATCGCGTCGGCGGGTTTCTGCGGCGACGTGCCCAGGAGGTCTCCCCAGACAACCGCTGCGTCAGGACCGCCCGGCAGATCCAGCGCGCCGCTTCTGACGCGGACGATGTTGGCGAACGACGCAAACCCGCTGGCGTCGCGCTCGGTCATGCCGGTGACGATCGACGGCGTCGCCAGGATGAAGGCGCGCGTCTCGGCGTCGACGCCGAGCAGGCCATAGCAGATGAGCGACGCGCGCCGGTCCGACAGGATGGCGCCCAGCAGCTCGCGTTCGGGCACCGCGCGTCCGACGACGTGCTTCTGCCAGAACTCGAGCGGCATCGGCAGCGGCACCGTCTCGTCGCCTTCCGTCGGCGGCGCCGCGAAGTACGTCGTCAAGGCCACGTGCAGGCGGCCTCGCGCGTCGCGAGCGGGGTAGACCGTGCGGATGATCTCGCCGACCACCATCGCGCGCGGCAGATCGGCGGCGAGACCGAGCGACGGCAGCAGCGTCGCGCGGCCGCCCGGCAGCGTCACGAGCGGCCAGGCGTCTTCGGCGTGCGCCGGGACGCCCCAGCCGAGGCAGGCGGCGAGCCATGCCAGCGCGAGGATCCACGACGGCCTGCGATGGCCGGTATACACTGACCGACGCCGGACGATCACGATCCGGTCCGAGGGCGCATGATCGATCCGCTGGCCACCGACCTCATCCCGATCGACGATGACGGAAAGCTGTTCATCTCGCCGGTGATCACCGACTGGGCGCCGGTCCACGCGCTCGGCATCGAGGTCATCATCGACCTGGAAGGCACGCTCGACGCCGGCGTTTCCACGAGGCCCGGCCACATCCTGTACATCTACCATCACATCTACGACGAAGAGCTGCCCGACCTGACCCGCCTGCACGCCATCGCGTCGCTGGGCGCGCGGCTGATTCGCGTCGGGGCAGAAGGTGCTCGCGCACTGCAGCATGGGATACAACCGCTCGGCGCTGGTCGCCGGGCTCATTTTGACCGAACTCGGGTTCGACGGTCCGGCCGCCGTCGAGCGGCTGCGGGCACGCAGGCCGGGAGCACTGTACAACGAACGATTCGCCGAGTACCTGGCGTCGATCCCCGCGCAGCTCGGGTGATCCGGCGGGCACGCCGCGACCGTTTCGAGGAGGAGCCGCATGCTGAAGGAGTTTCGCGAGTTCGCGATGCGCGGAAACGTCGTCGATCTGGCCGTCGGCCTGATCCTCGGCGCCGCCTTCGGAGCGATCGTCACCTCGTTCGTCAACGACGTCATCATGCCGCCCAGTCGGCATGCTGCTCGGCGGCGTGGACTTCGCGAACCTGTTCGTCCTGCTCAAGGCAGGCGCGAAGGCCGCCGCCGCCGTACGCCAGCGTCGCCGATCGCCAAGGCCGCTGGCGCGATCACCCTCAACATCGGCGTCTTCATCAACACGATCATCAACTTCGTCTTCGTTGCCCTCTCGATGTTCGTTCTCGTGAAGGGCATGAATGCCGCTCGGCGCACGACGCCGCCTCCGCCGGCCGAGCCGCCGCCGCAGGAAAGGCTGCTGGCCGAGATTCGGGACCTGCTGAAGGCGCGCGAGCATGACGACGCCGGGGCTGAAGCCCCGGCCTACGTACGGAGAGCGACAGGCCTACGTACGGAGAGCGACAGGCTCACGGAGGACAGGCGTCAGACAGTAGGCCGGGGCTTCAGCCCCGGCAACTAGTGGAAGCGTCGCCGCGGATTTCACGGCGCCGGTCGGCGTCGTCGTCAAGGAACCACTGCACGCGGCGCGCGGCGCGCGCGACGATCGCGACCGGCAACTGACTCGCCGGGTTGTCGCGCGCGTCGGCGACGGCGGCGGCTTTCTCACGACCGAACGCGACCACCCAGATCTCCGAGGCAGCGGCCAGCGCGTCGAGCGTCAGCGTGACGCGCGCGGGCGGCGGCTTCGGCGAGTCCGCGAGGCCGGCCGTCCACGCGCCGCGGCGATCGAGCAGCGGATGGCCCGCGAAGAGCGACGCGACGTGGCCGTCGGATCCCATGCCGAGGATCGCGAGGTCGAGGCGCGGCGGTGATCCAAGCGCGTCGACCAGCGACAACTGCCAGCCTGCAGCGACGACATCGGGATCGACGCGCTCCACCGGAGGCGCGATGATCCGTGGCCGCGTCGCGCCGAGTCGATCGATCCACTCGGCCTCGGCGGCGCCGCGGTTCGAGTCCGGATCCGATGACGGGCACGACGCGCTCGTCGACGAACGTGAGATCGACGCGATCCCAGGGCAGCGACAGCTCGGCCAGTCGCGGGAAGACGGTCCTCGCCACGGATCCCCCGGGCACCGCGACGGCGAAGCGCGCCTGACGCTGCAGCGTCTCCGTCACACGCACGTCAAATGCGGCGGCCGCCTCGGCGGCGACCTCATCACACGTCACGCGGCGAGTGTAGCGCAGCCGGCCGCGTCGCGCCGGGCGCTCATGCTATCCTCCCCAACACGATGCGCATCGGAGTTGGCGCCGACCACGCAGGCTTCGAGATGAAGCAGCACCTCGCGCAGTGGCTGCGCGAGCAGGGACACGAGATCACCGACTTCGGCACCGACTCGACCGCGCCGGTGGATTACCCCGACTTCGCGGCTGCCGTCGGTCGCGCTGTCGTCGACGGCCGCGTCGAGCGCGGGCTCGTCGTCTGCGGCAGTGGCGTCGGCGCCGCGATCGCCGCCAACAAGCTGCGCGGTGTTCGCGCGGGCCTCTGCCACGACACGTACTCGGCCGCGCAGGGCGTGCTGCACGACGACACGAACGTGCTCGTGCTCGGCGCGCGCGTGATTGGCCCGGCGCTCGCCGAAGCCCTCGTCACCGCCTTTCTCAACGCGCGCTTCACCGGCGCCGAGCGGCACGTGCGCCGGCTGCAGAAGGTACACGCGCTCGAAATCGAGGAAGGCGCCTCGCGATGAGCGGCACCTTCGACGCCATCGCCGAGCCGCTGCGTGGTGAGCTCGTCGCGGCCGCCGCCGCGTGGGACGCGTCGAGCAACACGGCACGGCTCTGGAAGAAGGACGCCTCGCTCTGGACGAGCGCCGACGAGAGCAAGTGGCTCGGCTGGCTGAGCGCGCCTGAGGACCTCGCCCGCGAGCTGGCGTCGCTGCAGGCCTTCGGCGCCGAGGTGCGAAGCGACGGGCTGCGTCACGTGCTCCTGCTCGGGATGGGCGGATCGAGTCTGTGTCCCGAGGTGCTCAGCGAGACATTCGGACAGCTGCCCGGCGGTCCTCGCGTCCATGTGCTCGACTCGACCGATCCCGCGCAGGTCGCCGCGGTCGACGCGAGCGTCGACCTCTCGCGCACCCTCGTCATCGTCGCCAGCAAGTCGGGATCGACGCTCGAGCCCAACATCTTTCACGCGTACTTCTATCAGCGCATGGTGGAGGCCGTCGGCGCCGCGAATGCCGGCCGACACTTCATCGCGATTACCGATCCGGGATCGAAGCTCGAGACCGTCGCCGCGCGCGACGGCTTCCGTCGCACCTTCGCCGGTGTGCCGAGCATCGGCGGACGCTATTCCGCGCTTTCGCCCTTCGGCACCGTGCCCGCGGCGGCGATGGGGCTCGACCTCAGCCGCTGGCACGCGAGCGCGGCGGCGATGGCCGAGGCATGCCGGGCCGATCGCCCGGCGATGCTGAACCCGGGCGTCTCGCTCGGGCTGCTGCTCGGCAGCTGCGCCGTGCGTGGCGTCGACAAGCTCACGCTCATCGTCTCGCCGCGCATCTACGACTTCGGCGCCTGGCTCGAACAGCTCATCGCGGAGTCCACCGGCAAGAACGGGCGCGCGATCATCCCCGTCGATCGCGAGACGCTGCAGGCCCCGTCGCACTACAGCACCGATCGCGTGTTTGCGTACGTTCGTCTCGCCTCCGCGCCGGAGGACGAGCAGGATGCCGCCGTCGAGGGCCTGGTGACCGCGGGACGTCCCGTCGTGCGCCTCGACGTCGCCGAGCCGTACGCGCTGGCGGGGGAGTTCTTCCGCTGGGAGATTGCGACGGCCGTCGCCGGGTCGGTGATGGGCATCAACCCGTTCGATCAGCCGGACGTCGAGGCCAGCAAGATCGAAACGCGCAAGCTGACGACCGACTTCGAGGCGACGGGCCGCCTGCCCGCCGAGACGCCCGCCGTCGTCGATGAGGGCCTGCGCTTCTTCACCGACGCGGCGAATCACGAAGCGCTCGCGTCGAGCGCCACGGCGCCGACGGCCTCGGCGTGGCTGGCCGCGCATCTCTCGCGACTCGGCGCCGGTGATTATTTCGCGCTGCTCGCCTACGTGCCCATGACGCCGGCGCACGAGGCCGTCTTGAGCCGCCTGCGTCACCGCGTGCGCGAGCACGCGGGCGTCGCCACGTGCCTCGGCTTTGGCCCGCGCTTCCTGCACTCGACGGGGCAGGCCTACAAGGGCGGCCCGAACACCGGTGTCTTCCTGCAGGTGACGTGCGACGATGCCCGCGACCTGCCGGTGCCTGGCGCCCGGTACTCGTTCGGCACCGTGAAGTCCGCGCAGGCGCGCGGAGACTTCCAGGTGCTCGTCGATCGCAAACGTCGCGCGCTGCGCGTCCACCTCGGCGCCGACGTGCTCGCCGGGCTCGAGACGCTGGACCGACTCGTCGCCGGCGTGCTCGCGCCCGCTGATACCTAGAGCTTCTACATATCGGCGCGCGCCGCGCTCTCTTTCCCTATTCCCTATTCCCTATTCCCTATTTCCATTTCATCGAGGCCTCGACATGCAGCTGGGAATGGTCGGACTCGGAAGGATGGGCGCCAACATGGTGCGGCGCCTCATGCAGGCCGGACACGAGTGCGCGGTGACCGATCTGAATCCGGCGGCGATTGAGGGCCTCGCGAAGGAAGGCGCCACAGGCGCCGCGTCGCTGGCCGATCTCGTCAAGGCGCTGACCCCTCCCCGCGCGGTCTGGGTGATGGTGCCCGCCGGAGATCCGACGGAGAAGACCGTGATGACGCTCGGCGATCTCCTGAGCCCGGGCGACGCGATCATCGACGGCGGGAACTCCTGGTTCAAAGACGACGTGCGCCGCGCGAAGGCGCTCATGCCGAAAGGCGTGCACTACGTCGACGCCGGCACGAGCGGCGGCGTGTGGGGCGCCGAGCGCGGCTACTGCCTGATGGTCGGCGGGCCGAAGGAAGCCGTCTCGCGCCTCGAGCCGATCTTCCGCAGCCTCGCGCCTGGCGAGTCGGGCATTCCGAATTCGCGGGGACGCGACGGCAAGGCCAGCACCGCGCAGCTCGGATACCTCCACTGCGGCCCGTCGGGCGCCGGCCACTTCGTCAAGATGATCCACAACGGCATCGAGTACGGCCTGATGCAGGCGTACGCCGAGGGCTTCGACATCCTGCGCCACGCCGGCGACGACTCGGTCCAGGCCGATCACCGCTACAACTTCGATCTCGCCGACGTCGCGGAGCTCTGGCGTCGCGGCAGCGTCGTCGCGTCGTGGCTGCTGGATCTGACGGCCATCGCGCTGGCCGAAGACCCGCGCCTCGACACCTACACCGGCTTCGTCCAGGACTCGGGCGAAGGCCGCTGGACGCTGCTGGCGGCCATCGAAGAAGCCGTCCCGGCCGACGTGCTGTCGGCCTCGCTCTACGCGCGGTTCCGGTCGCGGCAGGATCACACCTTCGCCGAAAAGCTTCTGTCGGCCATGCGCAAGCAGTTCGGCGGGCACGTCGAACCGCCGAAGACGCCGTGATCTCGCGGCTCTTCTTCGGCAAGTCGCAGCTGCTGATGGGCGGCACGCTGGCCGCGCTCGTCTGGGCCAACCTGGCGCCGCACACCTACGCCCCCTTCGAGCACGCGCTCCACTTCTGGGTCAACGACATCGGCATGGTGTTCTTCTTCGCCATTGCCGCCAAGGAGGTCTTCGAGGCGACGCTGCCCGGCGGCCCGCTGTCGTCGATGAAAACGGCTGGATTGCCGCTGCTCGCGGCGGCCGGCGGGATGGTTGGGCCCGCGGCGACGTTCGTGCTGCTCGCGTCGAGGTGGGGCCAGCCAGAGCTGCTCAACGGCTGGGCCATCCCGTGCGCGACCGACATCGCGTTCAGCGCGCTCATCGCGCGCGCCATCTTCGGGCCGCGGCATCCGGCGGTCCCGTTCCTCCTGATGCTGGCGATCGCCGACGATGCGATGGGGCTGATCGTGCTGGCGGCGTTCTATCCGAGCGGCCCGCTGCGGCTCGGCGAGGGCGCGCTCCTGATGGCCGCCGCGCTCGGCCTGGCCTGGGCGCTCCGACGGCGAAACGTCGCGAGCTTCTGGCCGTACGTGCTGGGGGCGGGCGCGCTGTCATGGCTGGCGCTGTTTCGCGGCGGCCTTCATCCGGCGCTCGCGATGGTTCCGATCGTCCCCTTCATGCCGCACGCCCCGAGGGATCTGGGCGTGCTCGATGCGGAAGAGGAGCTCCAGCCCGACACGCTGAATCGATTCGAGCACTGGTGGCACCGGCCCGTCGAGATCGTGCTCGGGGCGTTCGGTCTCGTGAATGCCGGCGTGCCGTTTGGCGGGTCCGGCCGAGGCACGTGGCTCGTTCTGGCCGCGATCCTCATCGGGAAGCCGCTCGGGATCGGCCTCACGACCTGGCTGGGGCGCGCGCTGTCGCTGGAGATCGATCGCGGGATCTCGGCCGGCGACGTGCTTGTCGCGGGCACTGTCGCGGCGATTGGTTTCACGGTCGCGCTCTTCTTCGCGACGGCCGCGTTTCCGGATGGAGCCTTGCTCGAGGAGGTGAAGATGGGCGCGCTCTTCAGCTTCGCAGCGGCGCCGCTGTCGGTGGGTCTGGCCTGGGCCCTTGGGGTCGGGCGCTTCGGCCGGACGGAGCGAACTAGGCGATCGACCGGGCCTCGGGCTTCCGCATCGCGCCCGCCAGCGCTCGCGGGTCAACGAGAAGGCGCAGCGCGTACCCGGACGGCGAGCCGGTTTCGGGTTCCGACGGGCCCACGCGGTAGATGGCCGACAGCACGCGGCCTTCGCGCAGCACGTCGGGCAGCGCCTCGTGCTCGCGTCCGTCCCGTTCGAGCTGCAGGTACACGAGGCGGTAGAGCGGAATCGGCTCGCCGCCGCGGCACTCCAGGTACACGCCCTCGTCGCTGACGTCGCGCGTCACGACCGACGCGAAGCGCGGCATTCCACGGTCGTCCTTCCAGGTCAGTCGGCCCGGCACGGTCACAGGCACGCGAGCGCCGCGGCGCGGTGAGCGGCGGGTTGCGGAAATTGCCAACTTCTGGGGAGCAGGCCGTTGGGTCACAGGCACCTCGATGCCAGGTAGTTAATCAATTGGCCTGCCGCGCTTGCGCGTCCAGATGTGAAATGCTATGTAAGTCTAGTTATTGGTGTGACTTAGGTGTAGTTATCAGGCGGAGCGCGTGAGGGAAAGCCCAGGATACTGTGTATCCAGCCAACCCTTTGACTGATTACTGAGTATCCACGCTGGTGGAGACGTCGAGGCCGTGCCGGCGCAACTTCAAATAGAGCCCGCGCCGGGTGAGTCCCAGCTGGCGGGCGGTCTCGGAGATGTTGCCGTCGGCCCGATCCAGGGCCGCCCGGATCATGTCGAGCTCCAGTTGGCCGACCGCGTCCGCCAACCTGACGGCCTGCGGCCGGCGGCCGGCGGCTGGCGTGCCGGACGGTCGCCGTCTCGTGCGTCAACGTGGCCAGATCGGGCGAGAGCATCTCCGGCGTGATGGCAGAGCCCGGCTGGCTCAGGGCGACCGCGCGCTTCAGCTCGTTGCGCAGCTGGCGCACGTTGCCGGGCCACATGTACTGCGCGAACAGATCCAGGACTGCCGGGCTCAGCTCGACGTCCGGCTTGTTCAGCTCGTCGATCGCCTCGCGCAGGAAATAACTCGTGAGATGCGGGATCTCATCGCGCCGCTCGCGCAGCGGCGGCACGTGGATGCGAATCACGCTCAGCCGGTAGTAGAGATCCTCCCGAAAGCGGCCCTCGGTGACGCGCTGCTCGAGGTCGGCGTTGGTGGCCGCCAGCACGCGCACGTCGACCGTGAGGGGCCGCGTCTCGCCGACCGGCATGATCTCGCCCTGCTCGAGAAAGCGCAGCAGCTTGGGCTGGACGTCCAGCGGCAGGTCGCCGATCTCGTCGAGGAACAGCGTGCCGCCCGCCGCCGATCGAATCAGGCCCGGTTGATCGGTCACCGCGCCGGTGAAGCTCCCGCGCCGGTGACCAAACAGCTGGCTGTCGGCCAGATCGCGCGTCGTCGTCGTGCAGTTGTACGGCAGGTATTGCGCGTTGGCGCGGAGCGATCCGCTGTGAATCGCGCGCGCGACGAGCTCCTTGCCCGTGCCGCTCTCGCCGGTGATGAGCACGGTGAGCTGGTTGCCTCGCAGGCGCTTGATCTGATCGACGAGGCGGCTCATCGTCGCGCCCGCGGAGAGGAAGCCGGGGATGAGCGGCTCGAGCGGACGCTCGATCGCGGCCGCGTCGGCGACGCGGGCCGGCCGTTCGCGCGCCTCGGCCAGCTCGAAGCCCTGGCGCGCGACGGCGCCGACCATGCGCAGGCGCCGCTCCACGAGATTGCCGAGCGGCCGCGAGAGCGCGATGAGCGCGACGCGCGGGCCGTCCTTGTCGGCGCCGAGCGGCTCGGTGACCAGGCGCGTCCCGCCGACGGCGCTTCCGTTCACGGCGGCGCGCACGAGCGCCGCGGCGGTGGCGTGATCGGTGCCGGCGCGCCCGATGATGCGCGGCTCGTCCGCCGCGCGAATGAAGATGACGACCGCGTCGGCGCTCGTGACTTCGAGGAACGCGGCCGCGGCTTCACGCGCCAGCAGATCCGGCAGCGCGGCGGCGTCCACCAGCCTCCGCACGACCGCATCGTCCGCATCGGCCGGTGTGCCGATGAATTCGCCGGTGCCCGGCTGTGTCGCCAGGTCGCGCGCCGCCTCGACATCCCGCGCGTCGCGCGCGGCGCCGAGTTCCGCGAAGGTCGCGCCGGCCTGATCGAGCGTCCGCGCCGCGAGCGAGCGCGCCCCCGCGCGCCCCGCGAGGGTGCCAAGCGCCAGCTGGCTGAGGGCGGCCTGGTACCGCTCGCCGAGCAAGTCGAAGACGTTCGCGCTCTGCGCCAGGTCGTGGTAGCCCTCGGGCGCGCGTCCCGTCTGCGACGCGACGACGCCGCGTGCCCGCAGGAACTCGCCCCACGCGCCCGGCGTCGTGCGGGGATCGACCTTGGCGGAGGTCTGCTCGATCCGCTCGGCGGCTTCTTCCAGCCGCCCGCCGCCGGCCAGGGCTTGAATCCCGATGAGCCGCGCGTACAGCTCGTCGGCGGGTGGGACGCCCGCGGTGGCGGCGATGTCGTCGGCGAGCTCCACCGCGCGCGCGAACTGGCCGCGTCGTTCCGCCAGACGCGCTTCAATCAGCCGCAGCGACCAGTCGTACCAGCGCGGGGTGTGCGCGTCGTAGGCGCCATACGCCTCGCGTGCCTTCCCGAGCGATTCCTCCGCCTGGTCGTAATCGCCGCGCACGAGATGGATCTGCGCCAGCGAGTCGAAAATGGCGCCGGTCGTCTCGTGGAAGAGCATCCCGCGCCGGACGTCGAGCGCCCGATGGAGCACTTCGTGCGCGCGCGACAGCGCGCCAAGGCGGATGCAGACCTGGCCGAGCGTCGCGAGCGACACCGCCAGGCTGTGGCCGGGCGGATACTGCTCGTGCAGCGCGACGCTGCGTTCGGCCAGCGCCAGCGCCTGCTCGTAGCGATGGCGAATCATCGCCACGTTCGCCTGGTTCCCGCAGACGATCGCGACGACGTCGTCGGCGCCGACCGACGAGGCGACACGCTCGGCCTGACGCAGCGCCGTCAGCGCTTCGTCGTAGCGGCCCTGCTGCGCCAGCGCGCTGCCGTTCAGCGAGTGCACCAGCGCGAGCGTCCGCTTGTCGCCGACGGCGTGCAGCGCCGAGGCGGCCTCGCCGAAGTGCTCGGCCATGATCGCGCGGTCGCCGACGTTCTTGTAGCAGCGGGCGAGCTCGAAATGCGCCAGGCCGGTGGCGCGCAGGTCGTGCGCCACTTCGCCCTGCTTGAGCGCGCGCCCGTGCAGCGCGATGGCGCGCGACTGATCGCCGCGCGCCGAGGCGAGGCGTCCGTGCAGCCGCCAGAGATGGGACAGCGTGACCGGCGCGACGCTCTCGCGAATGGCGTCAGGCGGGCGGCCCAGCGAGGCGCTGGCCTGGGTCAGATCGTCCTGCAGCAGCCAGGCTTCGGCGAGGACGACGCGCATCGCCAGTTCGTCGTCCCGCGTGAGGGACGTCGAGCGCAGCGCCTGCTGCAGGAGCTGAATCGCCTCGGCGCCGCGGCCACGCTCGAGCGCGGCCTGCGCTCGCGTCATGACCCGCTGCAGCGCCGCGCTCAGCACGGCCGGAGTATATCGCGCCTTGAAGCTCCGTGAGCCCTACGCTAGTATGTGTCGGCTTGCAACTCATTGCGTACGGCGTGTCGCATCCGGGGCGCGTTCGCTCGAACAACGAGGATTCGCTGCTCTGGGATCTTCCCGCCGGCCTGTTTCTCGTCGCCGACGGCATGGGTGGTCACCAGGCGGGTGAAGTCGCCTCGCGCATGGCCGTCGAGAGCATTCGCAGCTTTCTCGAGGCCAGCCGGCACGACAAGGATCTCACCTGGCCGTTCGGGTTCGATCCGGCCCTGTCGTTGAACGCCAACCGGCTCGTCACCGCCGTGCGGCTGTCGAACCGCAAGATCTTCCAGGCGGGCGAGGAGAAGCCGGACCTCGCGGGCATGGGGACGACCGTCGTGGCCGCGCTGATCGAGAACAACGTCCTCACGTTCTGCGGCGTGGGCGACAGCCGCTTGTACCTGCTCGCCGACGGGGCGCTGTCGCAGCTGACCCACGACGATTCATGGGTGGCCACCGTCCTGGCGCGCGAACCCGGTTTCGACGAGGCGCAGCTGGCGCAGCACCCGATGCGTCACGTGCTGACCAACGTCGTGGGCGCTCGCGACGACACCGAGGTCGAAGTGGGGGAGCGGCTCGTCGCGGCCGGCGACATGCTGCTGCTCTGCAGCGACGGCCTCTACAACGGCCTCGACGACGCGTCGATGCAGATGCTGCTGGCAACGCCGGGCACGCTCGAGCAGGTGACCGAGCGACTCGTGCAGACGTCGCTCGAGCGCAACGGCAGCGACAACATCACGGCCGTCACCATCAAAGCCCAATAGGCGAGTCTCGCCCATCGGGGTTGCCGGAACGTCGTCCTGCGCGCGCCGTATACACTGGTAGGCGGTATGCGGCGGACGGCGCGGATTCGGCTTGCACTGGCGATCGCAGGATCGATCTGGCTGGGCGCATGCTCGGCCGGATCGCCGGCGCCGCAACCTGCCGAGCCCGCTCGCCGCTGCGGAGGCGCGAACCGGTGCAACCGGGCAAACCGAGTCAACCGGTCGAACCTGCCGAACACAGCCGAACCCCGTGTCGTCTGCCTCGGCGACAGCCTCACCGCCGGCTACGGCCTGCCGTCGCCCGACGAGGCGTATCCGGCGCTGCTCGAGCGGAAGCTCGCCGACGCCGGGTACCACTTCGAGGTGATCAACGCCGGCGTCTCCGGCGACACGTCCGCCGGCGGTCTCCGGCGTCTCGACTGGTCCCTTCGAGGGCGACGTCAAGGTGCTCATCGTCGCTCTCGGCGGAAACGACGCGTTGCGCGGGCTTCCGCCGTCCGAGCTGCGGGCCAACCTCGAAGCCATCGTGAAGGCCGCCGAGGCGCGGCGCGTTCGCGTGCTGCTCGATGGGCATGGAAGCGCCGCCGAACTTCGGCGATCGCTACACGCAGGACTTTCGGGCGGTGTATCGCGACGTCGCGCGCGAGCACCATCTGGCGTTCATTCCGTTCTTCCTCAACGGCGTCGCCGGCATCGACGCGCTGAACCAGGGCGACGGCATCCATCCGACCGCGCAGGGACAGCAGAAGATCGCGGACCTCATCTGGCCGGTGCTGAAGCCGCTCGTCGACGCCACGCGGACATCATGATCGAGTTGCGCGGGGTTTCCCGCACCGTGATGAGCGGCACCTCGCCGCTCACGATTCTTCATCCGCTCGACTTCTTCGTGCCGGCGGGCCAGTCGGTGGCCGTCACGGGCCCGTCGGGCAGCGGCAAGTCCACGCTGCTCGGCCTCATCGCCGGCCTCGACGCGCCGACCTCGGGCAGCGTGCTCATCGACGGCGTCGACATCACGCGCCTCGACGAGGATCGACTGGCGCGGCTGCGCGGCGAGAAGATCGGCGTCGTCTTTCAGTTCTTCCACCTGATTCCGTCGCTGACGGCTCGAGAGAACGTGCTCGTCCCGATGGAGATCGCCGGACGCCGCGACGCGTCCGCCCGCGCGGACGCGCTGCTTCTCGAGGTCGGCCTCGACGGACGCGGCCATCACTATCCGTCGCAGCTCTCCGGCGGCGAGCAGCAGCGTGTCGCGATCGCGCGCGCCCTCGCGAACGATCCGGCGATCCTGCTCGCCGACGAGCCGACGGGCAATCTCGACAGCGCCAACGGCCGGCACATCATCGAGCTGTTGTTCGAAGTGAACCGCGTACGGAAGACGACGCTCGTGCTCGTGACCCACGATCCCGACCTGGCGGCGCTGGCCGAAGTCCGCCTCGCGCTCAAGGACGGCAGCATCGACCACGAACGCTCGCAGCTCGAGCCCGTCGTGAGGACGCGGTGAGCTTCGTCCTGCGGATGGCGCTGCGCGAGACGCGCGCCGCCTGGAAGCGCCTGCTGTTCTTCTTCATCTGCCTGGCCATCGGCGTCGGCGCCATTGTCGCGCATCCGGTCCGTCATCGGCAGCGTCCGCGGCGCGATGACCGGCGAGGCCCGCACGCTCATCGGCGGCGACGTCGTCGTGTCCACCGGTCGTGCGTGGTCCGATGCGGACCGCGCCGAGCTCGATCGCCAGCTGGCCAGCGACCCGGCGGTGCACGGCCGCAGCGAGTCGGTGGATACGCCGACGATGTCGCGGCCGGCCGACGAACGGAAGGCCGTCGCGCGGATGGTGGAGCTGCGCGGCGTGGACTCGGCGTTCCCGCTGTACGGCGAGGTGCGGCTGCAGAACGGCGGGAAATACAGCCACGCGCTGCTCGAGCAGAACGGCGTCCTGGTGCGGCCCGAGCTCCTCACGCAGCTTGGCGTCGCCGTCGGCGACTCCATCGTGATCGGCCGATCGACGTTCGTGATTCGCGGCGTGCTCGACAGCGAGCCGGGGCGACGGGGCGGCGGCTTCAGCCTCGGCCCGCGCGTGCTGGTCGATCGCGACGCGCTCGCGGGCGCCGGGCTTCTCGGGTTCGGCAGCCGCGCGAACCACCAGGTGATGCTGAAGGTGGACGAGCCGCGCGTGGAAGCCGCTCGGCAAGAGCCTGAAGGACGCGTTCAAGAACCGCTTCGTCACCGTGCGCACGTTCCGCAGCACCGAGAACGATCTCGGGGAGGATCTCGCGCGCGCCGAGAACTACCTGAGCCTCGTGGGCCTCGTGATTCTCGTGCTCGGCGGCATCGGCGTCTCGAGCGTCACGCGCGTCTTCATCGAGCAGAAGCTGAAGAGCATCGCGATCCTCAAATGCGTCGGCGCGACGACGAGGCACGTGCTCGGGATCTACATGACGGAGATCCTCACGCTGGGGCTGGCGGGAAGCCTGCTCGGCGTGCTGCTGGCGGGCGTGACGCTGGCGGCGCTGCCCGCGTTCGTGCCGGCGACGGGGCCGACGGGCACGCCGCTGCAGTACGGCCTGACGGCATCTGCCGTGGCGCAGGGCCTGGCGGTCGGGCTGCTCGTCGCGCTGCTGTTCGCCATCGTCCCTCTGCTGCGCGTGCGCCGGATTCGTCCGTCGCTGCTGCTGCGGCAGGAGGGCGGCCCGGGCGGACGCGACTGGGTCCGGGTTGCGGCGACGGGAGTCGTGGCGCTCGCGCTCGTCGGCGTCGCCGCGTGGCAGGCCGGCTCGCTGCGGGTGGGGCTCGTGGTGTGCGCGGGGTTCGTCGCCATCACGCTCGTGCTGCTGGGCGCGGCGTGGCTGCTGGTGCGCCTGACCCGTCCGCTGCGGCACACGCGCTCGTTCGTCCTGCGTCACGCGGCGATGAACCTCGATCGCCCCGGCAACCAGACGCGCACGGTGTTGCTGGCCGTCGGCCTCGGCTGCTTCTTCATCGTCGGCGTCCGCGCGATCGAACGAAACCTGCTCGATCAGCTCGATATCTCGATCGGCGAGAACTCGCCGGACATGTTCCTCATCGACATCCAGCAGGACCAGACGGCTGCGCTCCAGGCGTTTCTGGCGCCCCGCATCGCTCCGGCGGCGCCTCCCGCACTTCTGCCCGTCATGCGCGGGCGCGTGACGGCGGTTGACGGACGCGACGTCAAGCTGAAGACGGTGGAGGAGATACGCAGTCAGGGCTGGCTGGCGCGCGAATACACGGTGACGTACCGGGACCGCCTGGCCGCAAACGAGAAGGTGATCGCCGGCAAGTTCTGGGATCCGACGCCCTCGGCCGAGCCCGAGGTCTCGATCGAGCAGGGCCTGCGCGACCGCTTCCGGCTGCAGGTCGGCGACACCGTCCGCTTCGACATCCTCGGCCAGCCCATCACGGCGCGGGTGACCAGCGTTCGCTCGGTCAACTGGCGCGACGCGCGCACCGGCGGGTTCATGTTCGTGTTCCGCCCCGGTGTGCTCGACCGCGCGCCGCACGGCTTTGTCGCGCCGTTCCGCGCGCCGGCCGATATCGCCGCGCGCGCGCGGCTCGAGCGCGATCTCGTCACCCAGTTCCCCAACGTCTCGGTCATCGATCTGCGAGAGGTCCTCGACACCGGGCGGTCGCTCATTCGCAGCCTCACGCTCGGCGTCAGCATCGTCGGAGGCCTGGTCCTGGGCACCGGGATCCTGATCCTCACCGGCGCGATCGCGATGACGCGCTTCCGCCGCACGTACGAGGCGGCGATCCTGAAGACGCTTGGCGCCAGCACGCGACTGGTCGGCCGCCTGCTGCTCGTCGAGTACGGGTTGCTCGGCCTCATCGCCGGCACCGTGGGCGCCAGCGGCGGTCTCGTCCTCAGTTGGGCGATCAGCAAGTGGGCCATCGACGTGCGCTGGAGCGCGCCCTGGGTCGAAGTCGTGAGCGAGTTGGCGATGGCCACGGTGCTGGTCGCGGGCGTGGGATTGGCCGCCAGCATTGACGTTTTGAGGCGGCGCCCGCTGGCCGCCCTCCGGGCGGAGTAGTGCTATCATTTCCTTTTGTCACGCCCGCCAGAGGCGTGTTCGAGGAGTGATCGGACCATGAACCTCGAGGCCTTCCGAGAGGCCCTGCTCCAGAAGAAGCACGAGTTGAGCGAGGCCGCCGCCGGTAAACCGCTCCAGGCGACGATGGAGAACAACTCCCGTCAGGGCGACATGGCGGACCAGGCGAGCGGCAACAACGAAGTCCACATCGCGCTCAAGCTGCGGCAGACCGACGCGAAAATCCTGCAAGCCATCGAGGAAGCGCTCCAGCGGATCGAGAAGGGCACCTACGGCATCTGCCGCGACTGCGGCGAGCCGATTGCCGACGCGCGGCTGCTCGCCATCCCCTGGACGCGCGTGTGCATCAGCTGCAAGGAAAAACAAAAGGCGTGAAACCCACCGACCTCGCCGCCCTGTTGCAGGAGTGCTACCGCGAGCGCCTCGCCATGTTCGACCGGCACAAGGCGGTCGCGACGCACGTCACCGACTACGACGTCAACAACGCGTATCAGTACATCGTCAACCGCGAAGAGACGCACCTGCAGTGGCTGTCTGACGCGATTGCGGAGCTTGGCGCCACGCTGCCTGATGGCGGCGACACGGCGGCGATCGCCAAGGAGCGCTCGAAGCAGGCCGGGCGTACGCTCGCCGCCGAGGATGCGCGGGCCGGCCAGGCGTTCCTCGACAAGTGGCGGCCTCGCGTGGAGTCGCTCAGCCACGCGCGCAACCGGACGATGCTGCGGTTGATGCTCGGGGAAGTGCAGGAGCAGACGCGGACGTTCGAGCAGGCCTCCGCCGGCGTCGACGACTTGCTCGGCCGGAAGGATGTCGGCTCCGGCAAGCGCGGCGAGGTTGGCGCTGCCCGCTGGATCGGCGACTAACGCGCCTGGCGTTCCCGTCGCCGTCGCGCTCGGCAGCAATCTCGGCGATCGTGAGGCGACGCTCGTGGCGGCGCTCGACGCGTTGCGCGCGCTGATTCCGGACCTCCGCGCCTCGACCTTTCACGACACGGCCCCCGTCGGCGTCCCGTCTCCACAACCCCGCTATCTGAACGCCGCCGCCGTCGGCACGACGGCGCTGTCGGCCCGCTCGCTCCTCGACGCGCTCCTCGCGATCGAGCAGCGCTTCGGACGAGAGCGCGCCTTCCAGAACGCGCCACGGACGCTCGATCTCGACCTCATCCTCTACGGCCGTGAAGTCATCGACGAGCCGGGACTTGTCGTTCCGCACGCGAGATTCCGCGACCGCGCCTTCGTGCTCGAGCCGCTCGTCGAAATCGCCCCGCAGATGTCGGATCCGGTGACCGGGAAGAGCGTCGAAGAACTTCTTCGCGCCTGCGCTGACGGTGTCACGCTGCGCTTCGCGTACCAAAGGATAAGAGGAACCACAGATTACACGAGATCGGCTGACGAAGACGCTGTCGCGTTCAACCCGAAAGCGAATCGTGAATCGCGATCGTCGCAGCGTGACGATCGCGAGCGTGAGGACTAGTTCGTGTTGGCGAACTCGCTCAACTGGCGGATGACCTGCTCGACGAGGTTGTCCGGGGTCGACGCGCCCGAGGTGAGGCCGACACGAAGCGGACCGCGGCCGGGCAGCCAGTCGGTCGCTTCGACTTCAGCCTTCTCTCCAACCGGCTTGTGGCGGAGTCTCGCCGCGCGACTCCATGCAGGTCGGATCGGCGATGTGATAGGTCGGCACGTGCTCGGCGCAGATGTGCGCGAGGTTGCAGGTGTTGCTGCTGTTGTAGCCGCCGACGACGAGCATGAGATCGAGTGGCTCCGCGGCCAGCAACTGGTTCACGGCGTCCTGGCGGTCCTGCGTGGCGCTGCAGATCGTATCGAACGCGCGATAGCGCGACGCCATGTCCGCGTCGCCGTACCGATCGCGAATGGCGTCGCGGAACATGTCCCCGATCTCCAGCGACTCGGTCATCAGCATCGTCGTCTGGTTGGCGAGGCCGATGTGACACAGGTCCACGTCAGGATCGAAGCCCGGCGAGGACGCGTCGCGGAACTTCGCGAGGAACGCGTCGCGGCTGCCGCCCGAGCGGATGTAGTCGCACACGATCGCCGCTTCCGGCTTGTCGTAGACGACCAGATAGCGGCCGCGAGGCGAGGCCGTGGCCTGCGACGCCGTGGCCTGCGTCTCTTCGTGCCAGTACTTGCCGTGGATGATCGAGGTGAGGCCGTCCTGCGTGTAGCGCCGGACGTTCTTCCACACGTTGAGCACCGAGCCGCACGTCGTGTCCACCAGCGTGCAGCCGCGCGCTGAGAGTCCCTCGAGCATCGCGATCGTGACGCCGAACGCCGGCAGGATCACGACGTCTTCCGGCGTGAGCGCGTCGACGCTCTCGGGCGGATCGCTCAGGAAGCGGATGCCGAGCCCGCGCAGCTTCGCGTTGACGTGCGGGTTGTGGATGATTTCGCCGGTGAGGAACACCGTGCGATCGGGAAACCGCTCGCGCGCCTGGTACGCGTAGTCGACCGCGCGATCGACGCCGTAGCAGAAGCCGAACTCCTTCGCGAGATGCACCGTGAGGCGCCCGGCCTCGTAGCGGTAGCCGGAGTCCTTGATCTGGCCGACCAGCGCGCTGTGGTAGCTGGCGGCAAGCTGGCCGGCGACCGCGTCCTTGAGGTCGAGCCCCTTCCTGAAGATCAGCGGCGGCATTTCCGCTCAAATTCTACTACGCGGACGAGCCAGACCGCGGACCTCCAAACTCAGGCAAGTCCATGTGGCGGTTGACTTTGCGTAATTCGGTCGCTACTATCGAGTTTTACTCATGCCTAATTCTCATAGAAGTCATGCATCTTCGGAGTGGGTCCATGAAGCGCTCGATTGATCCCGTCGACGCGTTTGCCGGCGGGTCGTTCGACGGCGCCCGGCTCTGGTGGAATCTCTCGCCGGCGGAGCTGTACGAAGCCGCGCTGGCGCGCCGCGAAGGGCAGCTGACGCGCGACGGCGCGATCTCGTGCACGACCGGCGCGCACACCGGCCGGTCGCCCAAAGACAAGTTCATCGTTCGCGATGCCGCGACAGACGCGCACGTGCACTGGGGCGACGTCAATCGCGCGATGACGGCGTCCGCGTTCGAGGCGCTCGACGCCGACATCGCCGACTACCTGCGCAACCGCGACGTCTACGTGCAGGATCTCGCCGGCGGCGTCCGATCCGGCCTTCCAGCTGCCGGTGCGCGTGATCACCGAGCTGGCCTGGCACAGCCTGTTCGCGACGAACCTGCTGCGGCGCGGCGCATTCGACGCGGCCGCCGGATTTCTCATCGTCTCGGCGCCGGGCTTCCGGGCGATTCCGTCGCGCCACGGCACGAACTCCGAGACCGTGATTGCCGTGAACATGACGGCGCGGCGCGTCCTGATCGGCGGCACCGCCTACGCGGGCGAGATCAAGAAGTCGGTCTTCACGATCCTCAACTACCTGCTGCCGTTCCGGAACGTCCTGCCGATGCACTGCTCGGCCAACGTCGGCGCCGACGGCGCCGTGGCGCTCTTCTTCGGCCTCTCGGGCACGGGCAAGACGACGCTGTCGAGCGATCCGGCGCGGCAGCTGATCGGCGATGACGAGCACGGGTGGAGCGATCGCGGCGTCTTCAACTTCGAAGGCGGCTGCTACGCGAAGACGATTCGGCTGTCGGCGGTGCTCGAGCCGCAGATCGCGTCGGCGGCCGCCCGCTTCGGCACCGTCCTCGAGAACGTCGTCCTCGACGGGTCGACGCGAGTCCCCGACTTCGACGCCGCGACGTTGACGGAGAACACGCGCGCCGCCTACCCGCTCCGGTTCATCGAGGGGCACGTGCCGAGCGGCATGGCGGGGCATCCGCGGGACATCGTGATGCTGACGGCCGACGCGTTCGGCGTGTTGCCGCCAATCGCGCGCCTGTCTCCCGAAGCCGCGACGTACCATTTCCTCTCGGGCTATACCGCGCGGGTCGCCGGCACCGAGCGCGGCGTGACGACGCCGTCGGCGACGTTCTCCGCCGGCTTCGGCGCGCCGTTCCTGCCGCTCAGGCCAGGCGTCTACGCGGACTTCCTGGGCAAGCGCATCGCGCGGCACCGGGCGCGCGTGTGGCTGGTGAATACCGGATGGACGGGCGGCCCGCCCGGCGACGGGGCGCGGATGCCGCTCGACATGACGCGCGCGATGGTGGTCGCGGCGCTCGACGGCACGCTCGACGCGGCGCCGATGCGCCTCGATCCCGTCTTCGGCATCGAGGTGCCGCGCGCGGTGCCGGGCGTGTCCGATCGCCTGCTCGATCCGCGGTCGACGTGGCGTGACCCGTCGGCGTATGATGCTCAGGCGCGCATGGTCGCGGGAATGTTCCGCGACAACTTCGCGCGGTTCGTGCCGGACGTGGCGCCCGAGGTGGCGGCGGCCGGCCCGCGCGTCTGACGTCTCGCGCTGCCACCGGGGGTCATGTCGTACGAAGCCGTCATCGGGCTCGAGATCCACGCGCAGCTCCTCACCGAGACCAAAATTTTCTGCGGGTGTCCCACGAGCTTCGGGGCGCCGCCGAACACGCACGTCTGTCCCGGTCTGCCTCGGGCTGCCGGGCGCGCTGCCGGTGCTGAACCGGCGCGCGGTCGATCTGGCCGCGCGCGCGGCCCTGGCGCTTGGCTGCCGCGTCAACCCGCGGTCGATCTTCGCGCGGAAGAACTACTTCTATCCGGACCTTCCGAAGGGCTATCAGATCTCGCAGTACGACCAGCCGCTGGCCTCGGCAGGCAGCGTCGTGCTCGACGGCCCTGACGGCGCGCGCGTGGGCATCACGCGCGTGCACATGGAAGAAGACGCCGGCAAGTCGCTGCACGAAGGGTTCGCCGATTCCGCCGAGCGGACGTACGTCGACTACAACCGCGCCGGCGTTCCGCTCATCGAGATCGTCAGCGAGCCGGACCTGCGCTCGGCGAGCGACGCCGCGGCGTTCTTCGAGCACCTGCGCGACACGCTCGTCTGGCTGGGCGTGAACGACGGGAACATGGAAGAGGGCAGCCTGCGGTGCGACGCCAATGTCTCGGTCCGCCCGGTCGGGCAGGCCGCGCTTGGCACCAAGGCCGAGGTGAAGAACCTGAACTCGTTCCGCTACCTGCGGCAGGCGCTCGAGCACGAAATCGAGCGCCAGATCGACGTCGTCTCGCGCGGCGATCGGGTGCACCAGGAGACGCGGCTGTGGGATCAGGGCGCGTCGCGCACGGTGGCGATGCGCAGCAAGGAAGAGGCCCACGACTACCGGTATTTCCCGGAGCCGGATCTGCCGCCCGTGGACGTGTCGCCGGCGCGCATCGACGGGCATCCGCGCCGAGCTTCCGGAACTCGCGACGGCACGTCGCGCGCGGTTCGTCGCGCAGTACGCGCTTCCCGAGTACGACGCGGTCGAGTTGACGCGCTCGCGCGAGGTCGCCGACTTCTTCGAGGCGACCGTCGCCGCCGGCGCGCCGGCCAAGCCGGCCTCCAACTGGATCATGGGCGAGGTCGCGCGCACGCTGCACGCCGCCGGCGCGACGATCGGTCAATCCAGGGTGCCGCCGGAGGCCCTCGCCGGGCTCATCGCCCTCGTCGAGCAGGGCACCGTGAGCTCGACGATCGCCAAGGACGTCTTCGAGAAGATGTGGTCGTCTGGCCGGCAGGCCTCGGCCATCGTCGAGACCGAAGGCCTGGCGCAGATCAACGACACCAGCGCGCTTGCCGCCGCGGTGGCCGAGCGTGATCGCCGCGCAGCCCGACACCGTCGCGCAGTACCGCGCGGGCCAGACGAAGGTCCTCGGCTTCCTGGTCGGCCAGGTGATGAAAGCCACGGGCGGCAAGGCGAGCCCGAAGATCGTCAACGAGCTGCTGCGCCAGGCGCTGGACCAGGCCCACGCATGATTGACGCGCGCGAGGTCTCGAAGATGTACACGCGCGGCGTGTACGCCTTGCACAACCTCACGCTGGCCGTGGGGAAGGGCGAGTTCGTCTTCCTGACCGGGCCAAGCGGCGCGGGCAAGTCCACGCTGCTGCGGCTGCTGCTGCGCCAGGAGGCGCCGAGCGGCGGCCAGCTGATCGTCGGCGGGCGCAGCCTCGCGAAGATGAGCCCCTCGCAGGTGCAGGCGTATCGGCGCACCGTCGGCTTCGTCTTCCAGGACTTCAAGCTGATCCCGACGCTGACGGTCTACGAGAACATCACGTTCGTGCCGCGCGTGCTCGGCCAGGGCCTTGCCGTCCAGCGTCGCAAGGCGTTCCAGGTCCTGAAGTGGGTCGGCCTGCAGCACCGGATGAACGCGTTTCCGCTCGAGCTCTCCGGTGGCGAGCAGCAGCGCGTCGCGGTCGCGCGCGCGCTGATCAACGACCCGGCGCTCGTGCTGGCCGACGAGCCGACGGGAAACCTCGACCCCGATCTGGCGCTCGACATCATGAACCTCTTTCGCGAGATCAACGCGCGCGGAACGACGGTGCTCGTCGCCACGCACGACCGTGAGCTGATTCGGCGCGTCGGCCGGCGGACGGTGACGCTCGAGCAGGGGCGCATCGTGGAGGGCGGGTGAGGGCGCTCAGCTTCTTCTTCGGCGAGGCCGGCCGCAGTCTCTGGCGCCGGCGAGGCGGATCGCTCCTGGCGGTGGCCGCCAGCACGATCAGCTTGTTCGTGCTCGGTCTCTTTCTGCTGGGCGGCGTGAATGCGGGACGCATCCTCGAGCGCTGGAGCGCGGCCGCTGAGTTCTCCGTCTACCTGAACGATGCCGCGACGCCGGACGATCGCGCGCTCATCGAGCGCACGCTGGCGACCAGCGGCGTCGTGGTCGAGCAGGCCTACGTGACCAGCACGCAGGCGCTCGAACGGTTCAGCCGGGAGTTCCCCGACCTGGCCAGCGCCGCGCGGTCGATGCCGTCGAACCCGCTGCCGGCGTCGTACGAAGTGCGCCTCAGAACCGCGCTGGCCAGCGATCACGCCGTGGATCAGCTCGCGACGCGACTGAAATCCCTGCCGGGCGTGAGCGACGTGCGATACGACCGCCGCTGGATCGACCGGCTGCTGGCCGTCGTGCGCGTGATTCGCGGCGCCGGGTTCGCCCTGGCGGCGATCTTCATCCTCGCGGCCGCAGTCACGATCATGTCGGTCGTGCGGCTGGCTCTGCTGGCGCGGCGCCAGGAGATTGAAATCATGCAGCTCGTCGGCGCGCCGCTCGCGTACATCCGCGGGCCGTTCGTCGTGGAAGGGACACTGCTCGGGTTGATCGGCGCGGCGCTGGCCGTGGCGGCCCTCTGGGCGCTGTATCTGTCCGGGCGCGGCCCGCTCGTCGCGTGGGCGTCCGGAATCATGGACACTGGCGACCTGACGTTCCTGCCGGCGGCGTCGATCGTCGGCCTGCTGCTCGGCGGCACCCTCATCGGCGCCGTCGGCGGGGGACTGGCGTCGCGCGAAGCGCGGTGACGCCGCGAGGTCCGTTGACAGGTTCATTTCGGCGGCACTAGACTGAAACCCGACGGCTTCCCCGGAAAAATCAGAGGACGAGGACCTGCATGCCCCGCTTCCTGGTCGAAGAGCGGCAATTACGCGTGCCCCTTCCCGTCAGCCTCGCTGATTTCTATCGCGAAGAATTCCTGAAGTACCGCCGGTGTCTCGAATCGCAGCGCGACTGCTTCTCGCCCTGCTGCGTCGCGAAAGTCGAAGCGGCGCTCACGGAAATGATGGCAAAGCTCGAGACCATCTGCCATCAAGACGACTGCGATGAAGTCGTCAGCCGCCTGCTGAAGAAGCTCGACATCCTCACCGGGCTCTCCGCCTGGTCCGATCCCAAGACCCTGCACTGACCCCGGCATTGCCCAGCGGCATCCGCGCCGATCTGGACGCGATCGTTGCCGCGGCGCTCGGCGCCGCCGGCGCCGCGGAGGCAACGCGACGCGCCTGCGATGTGCACACGGTTGCACTGCGCGATCGTCGCGTGAGGCTGCTCGCTGCCGGAAAGGCCGCGGCCGCCATGGCTCGCGCCTTCGTGCAGGCGTCGCCGGCGGCCATCGTCGAAGGCGTGGTGATCGCGCCGCCGGGACGCGACGGGCGACGACCAACTTCCCGCGCCGCATCGTGTTCCACGCGGCCTCGCACCCCGTGCCGGACGAGCGGAGCGAGACGGCTGGACGGGCGGCGCTGGCGCTGGCGGCGCGCGTCGCGCCGCAGGAGCTCCTTGTCGTGCTCCTGTCGGGAGGCGCCTCCGCTTTGATGGCCGTGCCGGCGCCCGGACTGACGCTTGCGCACAAACAGGACGTCACGGCTCGTCTCCTGGCGCGCGGGGCGGACATCACGGCGCTCAACACCGTGCGGAAGCATCTCTCGGCAATCAAGGGAGGCCGCCTCACGGCTGCATGCGGCGGCGAACTGATGGCCTGGGCGCTCTCTGATGTCGTAGGAGATGACCTGAGCGTGATCGCGTCCGGCCCGACGGTGCCGGACGCCACGACGCTGGTGGACGCGCGGCAGGTGCTCCAGCGGTTCGGTCCGATCGCCGACTACCCGGACGCGGTGAGGGCGCACCTCGAACGCGCCGAGCCGTCGGCCGAGACGCCAAAGGCCGGCGATCCGGTGTTCGATCGCGCCGAGACGACGGTGATCGGGTCCGCGCGCCTCAGCCTGGACGGCGCTGCCGGGGCGGCGCGCGCCCGCGGATATCGTGTGATGATTCGCGAGACGCCCGTCGTCGGCGAAGCCCGCGACGCCGCGCGCGAGCATGCCGAGTGGCTGATTGGACTCCCGGAGCTCCCGAACCCCGCGCAGCCGATCTGCATCCTGTCGTCGGGCGAGACGACGGTGACGGTGAAGGGGCGAGGGCGAGGCGGACGAAACCAGGAGTTCGCGCTGGCGCTGGCGCCATGGCTGTCGCGCGGGCCGCTGGTCGCGGCAAGCGTGGGCACTGACGGCGTCGACGGTCCGACCGACGCGGCCGGCGCGTACGTCGACGGCACGACGATTCCGCGGGCCAACGATCTTGGCCTCGACTGGCGGGCGGCGCTCGACGCGAACGACGCCTGGACGTTTTTCGCGGCGCTCGGCGATCTGATTCGCACCGGCCCGACCGGAACCAACGTCGGAGACATCCAGGTGGTGCTGGCCCGGCCAGCAGGGGAGGCGGGATGACGCGGCTGAAGCAGTGGGGCGTGATGGCGGGCGTCGCCCTCGCGGTGCTGGCGGCGGGGTACGTCTGGGGCGCGTGGGGACGGCGCGCCGCCGAGCGGGAGCTCGCGCGATCGAACGCGCTCGTCGCGCTTGGCGAGGCGCGACGCAACGCGCTCAGCGGCAGCCTCGATCTCTACAAGTTGAACTTCGGCGCCGCGGCCACGCACTTCGAGACGGCGCGCGCGACGACCGACCGCGCCAGGGGCATGCTGACCGACGCAGGCTCCACGGCGGACCCGGCGGATCTTGCGGCGGCCATCACCGCGCTCGACGAGGCCCGCGCCCTCGCCGCGAAGCTCGATCAGGCGGCAGGACAGAAAGCCGCGTCCGCGATTGCGCTGCTCGACAAGGCGGCGTCCGCGCCGTAGGCCATGCCGGGGCTGAAGCCCCGGCCTACTGTCCCATCCACTGTCCATCTCCGTTACCCTATTCTCGAATGCTGTCCCGCGACGAACTCCTGCGCCAGATCCGCGATCGCGTCACCCACCCGGCCACGACGCGCGAGTTGCTCCAGTTGCTCCGGGTGCCTCGCCAGGACCGCGCGACGTTCCGGCGGTTGCTGAAGACGCTGGTCTCTGAAGGCGAGCTGCTCCAGATCCGGGGCAACCGCTTCGGCCTCGCCGATCGGATGAACGTCATCGTCGGGCGCCTCCAGATGCACGCGGCGGGCTACGGCTTCGTCGTGCCGGACGGCGCCGGCGAGCAGGATCTCTACATCGCGCCGACGAACATCAAGGAAGCGCTGCACGGCGACCGTGTCGTCGCGCGCGTCGAGCATCAGCGCGGCGATCGCTCCGAAGGGCGCATCATCCGGATCCTCGAGCGCGGCAACAGCACCCTCGTCGGCCGCTACGAGTCAGACGACTCGGGCGTCAGCTATGTCGTCCCGTTCGATCGCCGGGTGCTGACGGACGTGCAGGTGGCGGCTGGAGACACGCGAGGCGCGACGTCGGGGCAGATGGTCGTGGTCGAGCTGACGCGCTGGCCGACCGCGACGCGTCCACCGGCCGGCCGCGTCATCGAGATCCTCGGCGCGATCGACGAGCCCGGCGTCGACACCCGGATCATCATTCGCAAGCACGCCCTGCCTGACGCCCACGGTGACGAAGCGCTCGCAGAGGCGCAGCGCATCGGCGGCGCCGTTCGCGACCGGGATCTGGAAGGACGTTCGGACTTCCGCCCGCTCACGACCGTGACGATCGACGGCGAGCACGCCCGTGACTTCGACGATGCGATCACGCTCGAGCGGCTGCCGAACGGCCACTACTGGCTGGGCGTGCACATCGCGGACGTCTCGCACTACGTGGACGAGGGCAGCGCGCTCGACCAGGAAGCCTACGATCGCGGCACGTCCGTGTACTTCCCGGAGCGCGCGATTCACATGTTCCCCGAGGCGCTGGCGACGGGCCTCTGCTCGCTCAACCCGCACGTGGATCGCCTCGTCCAGACGTGCTTCATGGAAGTCACCCGCAACGGCGAGGTCGTGCGCGCCGAGTTTCACGACGGCGTGATCAACAGCGACGCGCGCATGACCTACACCGCCGTCAACGCCATCCTGACCGGCGATGAAGCCGTCCGTGCCGAATATCGCGACCTGGTGCCGCACTTCGAGCGGATGCGCGAGCTGTTCGAGATTCTGAACACCAGGCGGAAGCGCCGCGGGTCCGTGGACTTCGATCTGCCGGAGGCCGAAGTCCTCATGGACGAGTCCGGCCAGATCCAGGACATCATCGCGGCCGAGCGCAACGTCGCGCACCGGCTGATCGAAGAGTTCATGCTGCTGGCCAACGAGACGGTGGCCGATTACCTCGAGAACGCCGGCGGGCCGGGCCTCTACCGCATCCACGAGGAGCCCGATCCGGGCAAGGTGGCGCAGTTCGAGGAGTTCATCAGCGGGTTCGGCTACACGCTCGGCGCGCCGCTCAACATGGTCAAGCCGCGGCATTTCCAGAAGCTGGTCGAGAAGATTCAGGGCAAGCCCGAGGAGAAGCCGGTCGCGTTCCTGATGCTGAAGACGATGCAGAAGGCGCGCTACGCGCCGGAGAACCTCGGGCACTTCGGGCTTGCGGCTCCGAGCTACACGCACTTCACGTCGCCGATCAGGCGCTATCCGGATCTCGTCGTCCATCGGCTGCTGCGTGCGCATCGGCACGGGCAGCTGGACGAGGCGCGTCGCGAGGAGATCGACGAGGATCTGCCTGAGATCGCGCGTCACACCTCCGAACGCGAGCGGCGGGCCGACGACGCGGAGCGCGAGCTGCTGCAGTGGCGGAAGGTGCGGTTCATGGCCGACAAGGTCGGCGACGAATTCGACGGGTACATCACCGGAGTCGCGGCGTTCGGGCTGTTCGTCGAGCTGGCGGACCACTTCGTCGAGGGCCTGGTGCACATCTCGAGCATGGCGGACGACTACTACCGGTATCTCGAAAGCAGCCACACGCTGCGCGGCGAGAACACGGAGAAGGTCTATCGCCTCGGCGACAAGGTGCAGGTGCAGGTGATTCGCGTGGACATGGAACGGCGGCAGATCGATCTCGGCCTGACCGAGATCCTCGACACCGTGCGGTCGGACGAGCGCCGGCGCGGGCCGCAGACACAGCAAGGCGAAGCCGAAGGCTGAAGCGCGGCGCATGAAGCAGCGCCCGGGACGGCGCGAGCGAGCCACACGAAAGGCCGCGCGCGGGCGGAGGGGCAAGTAGCGCCGCGTGACCAGGCATCTCGTCGTCGGCACTGCCGGCCACATCGATCACGGGAAGAGCGCGCTCGTGCGCGCGTTGACCGGCATCGACCCCGATCGCCTGAAAGAAGAGAAGGCGCGCGGCATCACGATCGACCTCGGCTTCGCGCACTGGCACGACGGCGACCGCACCGTCGCGTTCGTGGACGTGCCGGGCCACGAGCGCTTCGTGCGGAACATGCTCGCCGGTGCGGGCGGCATCGACGCCGTGATGCTCGTCGTGGCCGCCGACGAGTCGGTGATGCCGCAGACGCGCGAGCACCTCGCGATTTGCCGGATGCTCGGCGTCAGGCAGGGCCTCGTTGTCCTGACGAAGGCCGATCTCGTGGACGAGGACACGCTGGCCCTCGTGCGGCTCGACGTCGCGGAGCTCGTCGCCGGGTCCTTCCTGCACGACGCGCCGGTGATTGCCGTGTCCGCGAAGACGGGCGCCGGCCTTGACGATTTGCGGGCGGTCCTGAGGACGGTCGTCGATCGCCCGACGGCCCGCGATGCTGCGGGCGCCGCGCGCCTGCCCATCGATCGCGTGTTCGTGATGAAGGGGTTTGGCACCGTGGTCACCGGCACGCTCGTCGCGGGGCGGATTGCCGCCGAGGCCGAGCTCGAGGCGGTGCTGTCGGGCCGTCGCCTGAAGGTGCGAGGCGTGCAGGTGCATGGCGCAACCGCGACGGCTGCCGAGGCCGGTCAGCGCACCGCGCTGAACCTCTCGAGCGTCGAAGTCGCCGACCTGGCGCGTGGGGAAGTGCTGGCGGATCCCGGGACGCTCCGCGCGACGCGCATCGTGGACGCGTGGCTCGAGACGCTGCCGGATGCGCCGCCGATCGCCCATGGCGCGCGCGTGCGGCTGCATCAGGGCACCATCGAGGTGCTGGCGCGCGTGTCGATCGTCGCGCCGCCGGACGCAGGGGCACGACGCCCCGGTCCTCGAGCCGGGCGGCCGCGGCTTCGCGCGGCTGCGGCTCGAGTCGCCCGCGGCGATGACTCGCGGCGATCGCATCGTCCTGCGCTCGTATTCGCCGGTGACGACCATCGCGGGCGGGGTCGTCCTGGATCCCGACGCGCCGCGCGGTGGCGTCCGCCTTGCGCCGACGCTGCAGCGCCTCCGTCGCCTGCTGGAGCCGCTGTTGCCGTCGGCCGAGACGAGCGAGTTGGCGGCGTACGCGGTGCTGATCGCCGAGTCAGGCCGCCGCGGCCTGCGCGCGGCGGACCTGGTCTGGCGATGCGGGGTCTCGCCGGCCACGCTGCCTGCGGTTCGCAAGGCGCTGGTCGATTCCGGCGCGGCGCTCGACGTCGGCGACTATCTCGTGACGCCCGAGTGGCGCCCGCTGGCGGCGGAGCGCGTCCGCATCGCGCTGGCGGCGCATCACGAGGCCTCGCCGCTCTCCGATGGACTGCCTCGCGAGCAGGTACGCGAAGGCGTGCTCGGCGG
The DNA here is from genome assembly GCA_963787035.1 of Vicinamibacteria bacterium. Taxonomy (GTDB): domain Bacteria; phylum Acidobacteriota; class Vicinamibacteria; order Vicinamibacterales; family JAENWD01; genus JAENWD01. The sequence goes on along the minus strand of CAWBBN010000022.1, from coordinate 426,549 downwards.
CGTCGCGCCGGGGCTGGTCGATCTGGTGCTGCGCGAGCTTGAAGCGACGGGGCAAATCGTCGGACGCGATCGCCTCGCCCTGGCGGGACGCGTCGTGTCGCTCAGCGCCGAGGAGGCCGCGGTCACCGAGCGCCTCGAGTCCGCGCTGCGGACCAAAGGGCTCACGCCGCCTGACGCGTCGCAGCTGCCGGCGCTGGTCGGGTCGTCAGCGCCTGTCGTCGATCGCCTGCTGCAACTGCTCGTGCGGCAGAAGCGCGTCTTCCGCCTCGACGGCCTGCCGTATCACCGTGACGCGCTCGATCGGTTGCGGTCGGAGGTCTCGGCGTTGAAGCCGGCCGGCGGCGAGGCCTTCGTGGACGTGTCCAGTTTCAAGAGCCGGTATGGCCTGAGCCGGAAGTTCGCGATTCCCCTGCTCGAATATCTCGACAGGGAGCGCGTGACGCGCCGGGTGGGGGAGAGGCGGTTGGTGCTGTGAGAGACGGAGGCCGAACTGAAGTTCGGCCCTGCGAGTACGGGCCGGAGGTCGCCGCCTACGAGTGCTGATCGCGGTCGTTGACCCCGTCGCGCGTCGCGTCCTTGAAGTTCCGGATGCCCTTGCCGATGCCGCGGCCGATTTCCGGCAGGCGGTTGGCGCCGAAGATCAGGATCACGATGACGAGAATGACGACGAGTTCGGGAAAACCCAGACTACCCATGGGATAACTCCTGCCCGTGATTGTAGCACCTAACCTCGTGCATGGGCCGGCTCGGCTGGCCGCGCTGGCCCTTGCGCTCGGCTGCTGTCTCGTGGGCCTCGCGGGTGCCGCGCAGTTTGCGGCCCGCACGGATCTCGTCGAGATCTACGTCTCCGTGACCGACGCCTCGGGACGCCCGCTGGACGGCCTGGCTCGAGAGGCGTTCCGCGTGCGCGACAACGGCATCGACCGCCCGATTGCCGCGTTTGCCACAGGCTCGCTTCCGCTCTCGATGGCGGTCATCGTCGATCGCAGCTTCAGCATGCGAGGCGCGCGCCTTGCCGCGGCTCGTGCCGGCGCGCTGGCTCTCCTCGAGGCGCTGCGCGCCGACGATCGCGTGGACGTGCTCGCGATGGGCAGCGACGTCGAGACCATCGCGGCCCCGGACGCGTCGCGGGAAGCCGCGCGCGAGGCCGTGCGGGGTCTCACCCCGTGGGGGACTTCGCCGATTGTCGATGCCATTCGCGCGGCGACGGGGGCGATCCACGGCCGGCCCGGACGGCGCGCGATCGTGCTCTTCACCGACGGCGAGGATCGCGACGATGAGACCACGCGTCGCGACGCGCTCGACGCCGTGCGTCGAAGCGACGCGCTGGTGTACGCCGTCGCCGTCGGGTCACGCGAGCCCACGCTGCTCGAGGAGTTCGCGAGCGCATCCGGCGGGCGTGTGATCCGGCCGCGCGACGATCGCGCGGCGGTCGAGGCCTCCGCCGCGATCGCGGCCGATTTGCAGCATCAGTACCTGCTCGGCGTCGCGCCCGCGGACGGTCCACCGGGATGGCACGTCCTCTCCGTCACTGTGGAGGTTCCTCGGGCCATGGTTCGCGCCCGCCAGGGGTACCTGGTCGAGGCCCGGCCGGCGGGGGCGTCCCTCGAGCGGCCTGGAGCGTCTAAGTCACAAGGGGTGTTGCGGTGAGAGGACACCAGGTCGAGCGCGGCGACGAAACAGGCGGTCCGCCGCCCGTCCCGGGAGACATAGACGAGGGCAGCCTTCTTGCATCGCAGAACCCCGGCCAGTCGTGGCACAATGCCCCAAGGCCTCTGATGTCCCAGTCGCCAGAAAAAACTGCAGAGACCGCCGCAAACGAGAACGGACACGTTGCGGTTCAGGTCGAAGGCCTGCACGCGCCGGAGCTGACGTTCTCGTTCGAGCACCGGCAGTCGCGCGTCGGCGTGGGCGCCGCGTTCGGGACGCACGTCTTCTTCGCGCTCGTCGTGCTGTTCCTGATGTACTACGCGCCCAGCCCCAACGCGGGCGGCCCGCAGGCCCCGATGGAGTACCCGAAGGAGATCGTCTGGATCCCGCAGGCGGGTCCGGGCGGGGGCGGTGGCGGCGGCGGCAACCAGATGCCGGACCCGCCGAAGAAGGCGGAGCTCCCGGGCAAGGAAAAGATCACCGTTCCGGTCACCAAGCCGCCGGCGCCGCAGCCGCCGCAGAAGCCCAAGGAAGAACCGCCGGATCCGGCGATGAACATCCCGGCCAAGACGATGGCCGACGCGACGCAGATGTCTCCGGGCATGCTCGACGCGGCCATGGCGGCGTCCATGATCTCGACGGGATCGGGATCGGGCGGCGGCGGAGGAACAGGAAAGGGCACCGGCATCGGTCCCGGCACCGGTTCGGGGCTTGGACCCGGCGACGGCGGCGGCACGGGCGGCGGCGCCTACCGGATCGGCAACGGCGTCGAGTCGCCGCAGGTGCTCTCGCAGATCCGCCCGCAGTACACGGCCGACGCGATGCGCGCGAAGGTGCAGGGCGTGGCGCTCGTCGAGTGCGTCGTGATGCCCGACGGCACCGTCAGCAACGCGCACATCGTCAAGTCGCTCGACTCGGTGTTCGGGCTGGATCAGGAAGCGATCAAGGCCGCGCGCCTGTGGCGCTTCGTGCCAGGCAAGCGCTTCGGCCAGCCGGTGCCGGTCATCGTCACGATCGAGCTGACGTTTACGCTGCGGTAGACCCGGGTCCAGCAGGTCAAGCGGGTCTGTCAGGTCGAGCAGGTCAAACAAAAACGGCCTGGCGGATTTCACTCCGCCAGGCCTTTCGTCTTTCGTAACGACTTTCGAGCTACGTCAGTCGCCGCTTGCTTCGACTCTGCAACTTCGCAGTTCGCACTCAGTCACTTAGTACATCCCGCCCATGCCGCCGCCCGGCCCGCCGCCCTGCGGAGCATCCTTCTTCTCTTCCGGCATCTCGCAGACCAGCGCCTCGGTCGTGAGCAGGAGCGAGGCGATGGACGAGCTGTTCTGGAGCGCCGTGCGCACGACCTTGGTCGGGTCGATGACGCCGGCCTTCACCAGGTTCTCGTAGGTGTCGGTCAGGGCGTTGAAGCCGGACTCGTTGTCCAGCTCGCGCACCTTCTGCACCACGATCGAGCCCTCGAGGCCGGCGTTGGTGGCAATCCACCGCAGCGGCTCCTCGATGGCGCGCTTGATGATGTTCACGCCGACCTTCTGGTCGCCCTCGAGCTTCAGCGAGTCGAGTGCCTTGGCGGCGCGGACCAGCGCGGTGCCGCCGCCGGGCACGATGCCCTCCTCGACGGCCGCCTTGGTGGCGTGCATCGCGTCCTCGACGCGGGCCTTCTTCTCCTTCATCTCGGTCTCGGTGGCCGCACCGACCTTGATGACGGCGACGCCGCCCACGAGCTTCGCGAGGCGCTCCTGCAGCTTCTCGCGGTCGTAGTCCGAGGTCGTGTCCTCGATCTGCGCCCGGATCTGCTTCACGCGGCCCTCGATGGCGGAGCTGACGCCCGCGCCCTCGACGATCGTCGTGTTGTCCTTGTCGATCGTGATCTTCTTGGCCTTGCCGAGATCCTCGATCTTCAGGTTCTCGAGCTTGAGGCCGAGGTCCTCGGTGATCGCCTTGCCGCCCGTGAGGGTCGCGATGTCCTCGAGCATGGCCTTGCGGCGATCGCCGAAGCCGGGGGCCTTGACGGCCGCGGCCTGCAACGTGCCGCGCAGCTTGTTGACGACCAGCGTCGCCAGCGCCTCACCCTCGACGTCTTCCGCGATGATGAGCAGCGGGCGGCCCATGCGGGCGACCTGCTCCAGCACCGGCAGGAGATCCTTCATCGAGCTGATCTTCTTCTCGTGGATCAGGACGACGGGGTTCTCGAGCACCACTTCCATGCGCTCCGGGTCCGTCACGAAGTACGGCGAGAGGTAGCCGCGGTCGAACTGCATGCCCTCGACCACGTCCAGGCTGGTCTCGAGCGTCTTGGCCTCTTCGACGGTGATGACGCCGTCCTTGCCGACCTTGTCCATCGCGTCGGCGATGATCTTGCCGATCGTCTCGTCGTTGTTCGCCGAGATGGTGCCGACCTGCGCGACCATGTTGCCGCTGACCGGCTTGGACATCTTCTTGAGCTGCTCGATGATCACCGCCACGGCCTGCTCGATGCCGCGCTTCACTTCCATCGGGTTGGCGCCGGCGGTCACGTTCTTGGCGCCCTCACGATAGATGGCCTGCGCGAGCACGGTCGCGGTCGTGGTGCCGTCGCCGGCGATGTCCGACGTCTTGCTCGCGACCTCGCGCACCATCTGCGCGCCCATGTTCTCGAGCGGGTCCTTCAACTCGATTTCCTTGGCGACGGTCACGCCGTCCTTGGTGATCGTCGGCGATCCGAACTTCTTGTCGAGGACGACGTTGCGGCCCTTCGGGCCGAGGGTGACCTTGACCGCGTCGGCCAGCAGGTTCACGCCGCGGAGGATGGCCTGGCGCGACTGCTCACCGTAAATGATCTGCTTGGGCATTGCCTGCTCCTGAGAATCGGTTGCTGCGCTTACTTGTCGAGAACGGCGAGAACCTCGTCTTCACGCATGATGAGGTGCTCTTCGCCGTCGATCTTGATTTCCTGTCCCGAGTACTTGCCGAACAGGATCGTGTCGCCTTCCTTGACGTCGAGCGCGATGCGCTTGCCGTCGTCCTTCTGCTTGCCGGCGCCGACGGCGAGCACCTTGCCCTGCTGCGGCTTTTCCTTGGCCGTGTCGGGGATGATGATCCCGCCAACCTTCTGTTCGCCTTCCTCGATGCGGGTGACGATGATGCGGTCGTGGAGCGGTCGGACCTTCATGTGTTGGACTCCGTGAAACGTCTGGTCGTGAGGTGTCGTGCCTGGGAATGAGCCGGACTGCCTTGCGTGAAGGAGTAGTGCCGTCTCGCCCGCGGGATGCCCACTGGCAGCCCCGCCCCCTGTCCGCTAGCACTCGACAGGGGCGACTGCTAAGTATAGTCGCGGCCTCCGGGCGCTGCAAGGGGGAACGGCAGCTAGCGCTTATGGCTGGGCTTGGTGGGTTTCAGGCCCAATTCGGCCAATTTCCTGGTCAGGGTGTTTCGGTGCACCCCGAGCTGCTCGGCCGTCCTGGAGAGGTGGCCGCCGGTCTCGGACAAGACCCGGCTGATGAAGCGGCGCTCGAACTCGCGCCGACCGTCTTCGAAGTGAATGCCGCCTTCGACCATCTGGTCGACCAGGCGATCCAGCAGTTCCTTCACGGGCTCCTCGGCAGGCCTCGAAGGCCTGCGCTACATGGACGTGCCGGGGCTGAAGCCCCGGCCTACGTACAGGGAATCCAGCGCGTGACCGGTGAGGCGCTCGAAGGCCTCCAGGTATTTCGCGCGGGTCTTCATCACCACATCGTCCGGCAGCGACGGCACCGGCGGCTGCTTGTTCCACTTGATGGCTTCCAGGTAGTCGCGCACGAACTGCTTGTCGAAGCTCGGTTGCGGCCCGCCGGGCGCGTACTGATCCGCAGGCCAGAACCGCGACGAGTCCGGCGTCAGTGCCTCGTCGATCAGCAGCAGCTCGGCGCCATCGAGGCCGAACTCGAACTTCGTGTCCGCCAGGATGATTCCCTTCGACTCCGCGTGCGCAGACGCCTGCCGGTACAACTCGAGCGTCGTCTCGCGCAGGCGGGCGACGAGCGCCGCGTCTCCAAGCATACGCGCGGCCTCGGCCTCCGGGATGTTGATGTCGTGGCCGGTGCTGGCCTTGGTCGCCGGCGTGAAAATCGGCGTCGGCAGTCGATCGGATTCGCGAAGTCCCTTCGGCAACGGAATGCCGCAGACGGTGCCAGACTGCTGGTACTCCTTCCAGCCGGAGCCCGACAGATAGCCGCGCGCGACGCATTCGATCTCGATCGGGGCGGTCTTGCGCACGAGCATCGCGCGGCCCGCGAGGTCGTCCGCGTGCGGCAGTACTTCGGCCGGGAACTCGGCGACGCGAATGCTGACGCAGTGATTCGGGATGACGCTCTTCAGCCGATCGAACCAGAACGCCGACAACTGCGTCAGCACCTTGCCCTTGTCGGGGATGCCCGATCCCAGCACGTAGTCGAATGCGGAGATGCGGTCGGTGGCGACGATGAGCAGCGAGTTGCCGAGATCGTAGACGTCGCGGACCTTGCCGGTGCGAAACCGCGTCAGCGTGGGAAATCGAGTGGCGGTGAGAGGCGGCGCAAGGCTCACGCGGGCGGTACCCTCCGGGGAGCCGAATGGTAGCAGATGGCGGGGATCCGGCATATAGTTACGAGCGGCCGGCTTCGGCCGGCGCAGCCGTTCTCGCCGGGCGCCGCGCCGCTCGTCTGAGATGCGACAACATCTTCGAACGGTGATCGCGCTTGCCGCCGCTGGCGGCCTGCTCGCGCTGTTCCTGCGCAACACGGATTTCCATGCCGTCGCGACCGAGCTCGCGCGCGCACGGGTCGGCCTGCTGCTGCTGGCGCTCGTGACGACCGCCGCGGCGTACGTGTTCCGCGCGCTGCGCTGGCAGTACCTGCTCCAGCCGATCGGCCGGGTGCACTTCGGCAACGCGCTCCGCACGACGCTCATCGGGTTTGCGGCCAGCGCGCTCCTGCCGGCGCGTGCCGGGGAAGTGCTGCGGCCGTACCTGCTGGCGAAGCGCGAACGCCTCAGCGCGACGGCGGCGTTTGCGACGATCATTCTCGAGCGGCTTCTCGACACCATGATGGTGCTCGTCCTGTTCGCGGCGTTTCTGCTGTTCTTCTCCTCCGGGCTGGCCGAGGCGAGCAGCGCGACGTTCGCCCAGGTGAAGCTCGGTGGGGCGATCGCCGGAGGCGTGTCGGTCGTCGGCCTCATCGCGATGTTCTTTCTTGCCGGTCATCCCGCGACGCTCGAGCGCGTGACGCGCACCGTCGTCCGCGTTCTTCCCGAGCGGCTGGGCGAGGCCGCGGCCAAGCTGGTGCGTGCGTTTGCCGAAGGCCTGGCGATCGTCCGACAGCCCGATCGATTGCTGATGGCGCTCGTGCTCTCGGTGCCCGTCTGGCTCTCGATCGCCGCCGGCATCTGGCTGTCGACGCTGGCATTTCACATCGACATGCCGTTCACGGGCGCGTTTCTGATCCAGGCGCTCCTCGTCGTGGGCGTGGCGGTGCCGACGCCGGGCGCGGTCGGCGGATTCCACTACTTCTATCGCCTGGGCGTGACGACGTTCTACGGCGCGCCGAACGATCGTGCGGTGGGCGCCGCGCTGGTGCTCCACGCGATCTCGTTCGTGCCCGTGGCGATCATCGGCCTCATCCTGCTGGCCCAGGAAGGGCTCAGCCTGTCGCGGGCCGGCAGCCTCGCGCGCAACGCGGAGGAAGCGGCGTGAAGTGTCCCTTCTGCGCTCACCTCGGCGACAAGGTCGTCGATTCCCGAGAGAGCAAGGAGGGCGAGGTCATCCGCCGCCGCCGCGAGTGCCTCGATTGCGGGAAGCGGTTCACGAGCTACGAGCGCATCGACGAGATCCCGTACATGGTCGTCAAGAAGGACGGCACGCGGGAGCGGTTCGAGCGCCAGAAGCTGATTGCCGGCCTGCTGAAGGCCTGCGAAAAGCGGCCGGTCAAGGTGGCGCAGGTCGAGGCCGTCGCCGACAAGGTCGAGGGGCTCCTGCAGGACCGGCCCGACAAGGAGATCTCGACGGCTGAAGTCGGCGAAGCCGTGATGGACGAGCTGAAGCGGCTCGACAAGGTCGCGTACGTGCGGTTCGCCTCCGTCTACCGCCACTTCCGCGACATCGGCGAGTTCATGGACGAGCTGAAAGATTTGCTCAATACCCGCGAATGATTCGGCGCGCGCTGCCGCTTCTTGCTCTCGTCGCCATTGCGCCGCTGCTGCTCGGCGCGGCGGGCGACACGGTCCGCGTCACGCCGCTGGCGCGCGACGGCCAGGTCTATGTCTCGTTCTCGCTCGACGGCGGCCTCACGCCCGACATGCGCGAGACGATCAGAAGCGGGCTGCAGACCACCTACGCGTACGACATCGAGCTTCGGCGCGGCGTCACGATCTGGTTCGACCGCACGCTGGCGACGACGACGGTGACGGCGACGGTCCAGTTCGACAACCTCACGCGCCGCCATCAGTTGTCGCGGGCGGTCGACGGCCGCGTCGACGCCGCCGAGGTCACCGAAAGCGACGAGGAAGTCGGCCGCTGGATGACGAGCTTTGAGCGGCTGCCGCTGTTCAGCACCACCGACCTCGAGCCGAACGCCGAGTACTACGTGCGCGTCCGAGCCCGCACGCGGCCGCGCAGCACCTGGTCGCTCTGGCCGTGGGGCGGCGGCCAATGGGGGCACGCCACCTTCACGTTCATTCCCTGAGCATGGCCACGCCGCTGCGCGCCGCCTCGTCGATCCGGCCGGCGCCGCCGGCGCCGCAGCCGGCGCGTCCGCCGCGACGGCCGATCCGCGACAACCCGCGGCTGCTGCTCGCCGGCATCCTCGTCCTGGTCGCGGCCTTCGTCGGCCTGCTCGCGCTCGCGAGCCGCACGACCAGCTTCTCGCCGGACTTCCTCACCGAGGTCGTCCTCTACGCGCTCTCGGTCGCCGACCTGACGATGCTCGTCGGCCTGGTGTTCGTCCTGGCCCGCAACATCATCAAGCTGCTGGTCGAGCGCCGGCGCGCGCTGCCGTTCGCGCGGTTTCGCGCCAAGCTCGTCGCGGTGCTGCTCGGCCTCACGCTGATCCCGTCGATCCTCGTGCTGCTGGTCGGCAGCGAGCTGATCCGGAACAGCACCGACCGCTGGTTCAACGCGCCGATGGACGAGATCCTGTCGTCGGCGAACCGCATCGCGGCCGACTATTACGCCGAGCGCCAGCGGTTCGTGCTCGCGCAGGCCGAGCGGATCGCGAAGACCCTGGGCGATGTGGATCTCCAGTCGGCGAATGTGCCGGGTCTGCAGGACCGCCTCGGGCCTGAGGTCGCCGAAGATCGCCTCAAGCTCGTCGAGGTGTTTCGCGTGACGGCAGACGCCGGGCCGTCGCGCGTGGCGCCGATTCTCGACGTCGCCTCACCGAGCCTGCCGCCCGGCGCGCTGCGTGCCTCGGCGGAACGGCTGGCAAGTCACGTCGCGACCGGCGCCGGAGAGACGTGGGCGCTCGAGCCGATGGCCATGGGCGGCGAGCTGCTGCGCGGCGCGGCGGCCGTTCGGGCGCCGGACGGGCGGATTACCGGCGTCGTCGTCGCCAGCGACTATCTGACGGGCGAGCTGGCCGCGCGGTCGCGGCGCATGACCGCGGCGTACGAGGACTACCGGCAGCTGCGCGTGCTGAAGGCGCCGCTGTTCGGCGTGTACGTGTCGTTCTTCCTGATGGTCACGCTGATGATTCTCGTCGGCGCGACGTGGATGGGGCTGTACCTCGCCAAGCGGATCACGCGGCCAGTCCAGCTGCTGGCGGTGGCCGCGCGAGAGATCGGCGCCGGACACCTCGACCACCGCGTCGAGCGCGAGACGGCCGACGAGTTCGGGGCGCTCGTCGAGGCCTTCAACAGCATGGCCGAGGAGCTCGCGACCAGCCGCCAGGACCTCGAGCGCTCGGCGATCGACCTCGAACGAAAACATCTCGAAGGGCGAAGGGCGGCGCCGCTATATCGAGACGATTCTCGAGCGCATCGCGACCGGCGTCATCTCGATCGACGAGCGCGGCGCGATCAGCACGGTGAACGACGCGGCCGGGCGGCTCCTGGGCGTCGGCGCCGAAGCGGTCGGGCGCCAGGCGACGGAGGTCTTCGCGCGGGAGGATCTCTCGCCGATGTCCACGCTGCTGCGATCGGCGGCCACCGGCGGCGAGGAGTCGCCGCCGCAGGAGATCGCGCTCACCCGGGACGGACGCGACGTGCACCTGGCGGCGGTGGCCACGGCCTTGACCGGCGACGGCGGCCATCTCGAAGGGGCCGTCCTCGTGTTCGACGACGTGACGCCGCTCATCCGCTCGCAGAAGGTGGCGGCCTGGCGGGAGGTCGCGCGCCGGCTCGCGCACGAGATCAAGAACCCGCTGACGCCGATCCAGCTCTCGGCCGAACGCCTGCAGCGGCATTTCGGCACGGCGCCGCCGCAGACGCGCGCGCTCGTCGACGAATGCACGACGACCATCGTGAACGAGGTCGAGTCGCTGAAGGGACTGGTCGACGAGTTCTCGCAGTTCGCGCGTATGCCGTCGCCCAAGACGGTGCCGACGGTGCTGCGCGCGCTGCTCGACGACACCCTGGCGCTCTACGACGGCCTGTTCTCGGAGCTGCGCTTCGAGCGGCGGTTCGCGGCCGACCTGCCCGTCGTGCGGGTCGATCCCGAGCAGATGCGGCGCGTGGTCATCAATCTGGTGGACAACGCCGTCGAGGCGATGGAGCGCCGCGGCGTCATCACCGTCGAGACGCACCACGACCCGGCCAATCACCTCGCGCGGATTATCGTCGCCGACGACGGGCCCGGCATCACCACCGCGGATCGTGAGAAGCTGTTCATGCCGTACTTCTCGACCAAGCGCCGGGGCAGCGGGCTGGGTCTCGCGATCGTCCGCAGGATCATCGCCGAGCACGGCGGCAGCATCGACGTGACGGACAACACGCCGCGTGGCACGCGGTTCACGATCGAATTGCCATGTTGAGGATCGGAGCCGGATTGCGGGTTGCAGGGTTCAGCGTGGGATGCTGCGTCTGAACGACGCCCGTAGGGCCCGAACTCTCAGTCTCGGACCATTGCACATGGCCCATTCCAGCATCCTCATCGTAGACGACGAGCCCGGCGTCAGGTCGGCGCTCGGCGGCGTGCTCCGGGACGAGGAGTACGACGTCGAGGCCGTCGAGACGGGCGAGGCCTGTCTCGAACGCGTCACGCGCAAGAGCTTCGACGTCATCGTGCTCGACATCTGGCTGCCCGGGATGGATGGGCTCGCCACGCTGACCCGCCTGCGGGAGCGGCAGGTCGACGCCCAGGTGATCGTGATTTCGGGCCACGGCAACATCGAGTCGGCCGTGCGCGCGATCAAGATGGGCGCGTACGACTTCGTCGAGAAGCCGCTCTCGCTCGAGAAGACCGTCCTCGTCGTCCGCAATGCCATCCGGCAGCGCACCCTCGAAGCGGAGAACCGCGACCTGCGGGCGCGCGTCGACCGGCGCCTGACCATGGTGGGCGAGAGCGAGGCGATGGTCCAGTTGCGTGAGCAGGTGGCGATGGCCGCGCCGACCAACGGCCGCGTGCTCGTGTTCGGCGAGAACGGCACCGGCAAGGAGCTGGTGGCGCGATCGATCCACGGCCTCAGCAAGCGCCACGGCGGGCCGTTCATCGAGGTCAACTGCGCGGCGATCCCGGAAGAGCTGATCGAATCAGAGCTGTTCGGCCACACCCGCGGCGCGTTCACGGGCGCGGTGACCGACCGCCGCGGGAAGTTCGAGGCCGCCGACGGCGGGACGCTCTTCCTCGACGAGATCGGCGACATGAGCCTGAAGACGCAGGCCAAAGTGCTGCGCGTGCTGCAGGACCAGGTCGTGGAGCCCGTCGGCAGCACGCAGCGCGTGCGCGTCGACGTGCGGGTCATCGCGGCGACGAACAAGGACCTGCCGGCGGCGATCAAGGTGGGGCAGTTCCGCGAGGACCTCTACTTCCGGCTCAACGTCATCCCGATCTTCGTGCCGCCGCTTCGCGCGCGCCAGACCGACGTGCCGCGGCTCGCGGAGTACTTCATGCTGGGCTTCGCGCAGGAGTACGGCCGCCGCGCGAAGGTCTTCGACGCCGAGGCCCTGTCGCATGCTGCGGCGGTACTCGTGGCCCGGCAACGTTCGCGAGCTGCGGAACCTGATCGAACGGCTGGCGATCATGGTGCCCGGCGACGCGATCAGCGCGTCGGATCTGTCGTTCCTCGATCGCGGGCCGGAGCCCGAGGCCGAATTGCTGGCGGATGGCTCGGGACCGCTTCTGCCGCTGCACGAGGCGCGGGACCGCTTCGAGCGCGAGTACATCCTTCGCGCGCTCGCGAGCCAGAACGGCAACATGTCGCGGACGGCGGACGTCCTGGGCGTCGAGCGAAGCAACCTCTATCGGAAGATGCGGGCGTTCGGCATCGCGCCGGGCAAGCGCGCGCAGGAAGAGCTGGTCGGTGGAGGAATGCAGGTTGCGGATTGCGGGTTGCGGATTAGGGAACACGCCATCGTTCGCGCTGACTCCAAACCCGCAATCGACAACCCGCAATCGACAACCCGCAATCTCAACCCTCTTCCCTCAGCTTCGTTTCCAGCACCTGCGAGACGCTGAATCCTTCGAGCTGGAGGTAGTACTCGGCGGTCGCCATCAGCGCGGCCTGTGGCACGAGGCCCACCACTTCGCTCTCCAGCACGTTCACGCCATACCGCGCGGCTTCACGCCTGACGAACTCGAAGACTCTCGGGATGGGCGTCTTCTCGAAGTTCGTGAGGTTCATCGACACCTGCACGATGCCGCGGCCCTCGAGCATCACGCCCATCGCCTTGACGAACCGCAGGCCGCCGCTGCTGTGCCGGACGGCGGCGGCAATCTTCTTCGCGACCTCGAGGCGATCGGTCGCGAGGTTGATGTTGTAGGCGATGAGCGGCATCCGCGCGCCGATCACCGACGCGCCTGCGGACGGATGAGGCGCGGCGGGACCGAAGTCCGGTGCCCATCCCGGCGTTGCCATCTTCGCCGCGAGCCCCTCGAACTCGCCGCGCCGGATGTCCTCGAGGTTCTTTCGAGCCGGGTTCGCGCTGGCCTCTTCGTAGAGGTAAACCGGCACGCCGAAACGCGACGCCACCTGCTCGCCGACCGTGCGCGCGAGCGCCACGCACTCCGCCATCGTCACGCCCTCGATCGGCACGAACGGCACGACGTCCACGGCGCCCATGCGCGGGTGCTCGCCGCGGTGTGTCCGGAGATCGACGACGTCCAGCGTTCGCGCGAAGAGCGCGAGGACGCCCGCTGTCAGGCCGGCCGGGTCGCCGGCCAGCGTGAGCACCGATCGGTTGTGTTCGGCGTCCGACGAAACGTCCAGCACCCGAACCGTCGGCGCCGAGGCGCCGACTGCCGCGGCAATCTCGCGGACGATCTCGGGACGCCGGCCTTCGCTGATGTTGGGGATGCACTCGACGATGACGGGCATGGGAGTGTTCTATCACACCGCTTAACTGATTGACCGATCTGGGCCTTTGGTCGATAATCGCGGCGTGCCCGGGCGCGTGCGATGACGCGTCCGTCGGCACCGGACTGATGTCGGATCCCGTCACGACACACCCGGCCCAGGCGGCCGACGCTCTTCAGGGTCACGCGCGCGACGCGCGCGTCGAGCAACTGCTGCTCGCGGGTCTCGATCACTACTTCGTCGGACACTACGCGCAGGCCATCCATGTCTGGACGCGCGTGCTGTTCCTCGATCGCGGACACGCCAGGGCTCGCGCGTACATCGAGCGCGCGCGAAGCGCCGAAGGCGAGCGGCAGCGTGAGGCCGATGAACTGCTGCACCGGGGCGCCGCGGCGTTCGAGCAGGGACAACCCGTCGCCGCGCGACGCCTGCTGACGGCGGCCATCGAGCGCGGCGCCGCGCCCGACGTGCCGCTCGCGTATCTCGGCCGGCTGGATCGTCTCGGGGCGCCCGCGGCCGTCACACCCGAGCCGTCGCCGCCGGTTCCGGTCGAGGCTGAGGCCAGTCCCGCGACGCGCAGCGCACGGCGTCATCTGTGGGGCGCCACGGCGCTCGTCGCGGCAGGCATTCTGACGGTCGCGTTCATGGCCGGCTTCGCCGGCGCCATCGCGGATCTGGGCGGCTGGGGCGCGGATACCCGCGCGGCGCTGCGCGCGGCCGAGCCCGCCGAGGCGGTGCCGCTGCCTCGCGCGAGCGACCTCTCGCTGGCACGCGCGCGCGACCTCTTCGCGCACGGCAAGGCGCGTGACGCCCTGCGCCTGATAGCGACGGTCTCGGAAGACGATCCGAACCGCGCCGACGCCGACAAGCTGCTGGCTGACATCCAGCGAACGCTGCTTGCCACGTCCGATCCGTCGTCGGCTGATGCCATGAGCACCGTGCAATGAAGTGTCCGACCTGCGGCTACATCGGTTTCGAGACGACGGACCGCTGCCGGAATTGCGGGTACGAGTTTCCGCAGGCGGCAGCGCCGACCGCGCCCGACCTTGCGATCAGCGACGGGGACCCGGGCGGTCCGCTGCGCGAGCTCGACATGCGGCACGAGGCGATGACGGCCCGCACCGCGTCGGGCACCGCCACGCGCACGCCCGGCGAACGCCCCGATCTCGCGCGCGTTCTCCAGAACCTCGATCGCGTGATTGGCGGGCCCGAGCCGCCGCCCGACCTGCCGCTTTTCGATGAAGCGCCGGCGGACCTGCCGCCCATGGTGACGCCCTCGGCCACGCCGCGGCGACCGCTGGCGGTGCGTCGCACCACGCCCGATCCCGCGCGCCTCAAGCCGAAACCGCGGCCGCGCGACGAGGCTGGCACGCTCGCGCTCGACCTGCCGATGCCGGATCGCGGCGCGGCTGACGCGCCGGCGTCAGGCCACCTCGCCCAGTCGACGGCCGTCGAGGCCGCGCCGCCGGTGCGTCGCGCGCTCGCGGCGGCGATCGACTTCGCGATCATCGCGGGCATCGACGCGGCGATCCTCTCGTTCACATTGCGCCTGTGCGGGCTGACGCTCGCAGAGTTGAGCGTCCTGCCGGCGGTGCCGCTCGCCGCGTTCTTCGGCCTGATGAACGGCGGCTACTTCGCGGCCTTCACCGCTGCGGGCGGGCAGACCATCGGCAAGATGGCCCTGGGCCTGCGCGTCGTCGACACAAGCGACGGCCCGGTCGGGCCCGGGCCCCGCCGTGCTTCGCGCCCTGGGCTGCCTGGTGTCGGTGGTTTCGCTTGGACTCGGGTTCCTGCCGGCGCTCATCGGCGACGGTGGCCGCGCGCTCGAAGACCGCCTCGCCGATACGCACGTCATTCGCGTGTCCGCCGCGTGATCGCCAGGGAATTTCGCCGCCGATGATGCGCCTGGCGTTGCTCGTCTGTACGGTGTGTGGTGTCGGATACTCTCCGATTGCGCCCGGCACCGCGGGGTCGGCCGCGGGCCTGGTGTTTTACGCGCTCTTCCGCTGGCTCGGATTGAGCCCGCTTGCCGAAGGCATCGTCATCGTCGCGATCTTCATCGTCGGCGCGTGGAGCGGCACGCTCGCCGAGAAGCACTTCGGGACGACCGATCCGGGCGCGGGCGTCATCGACGAAGTGGCAGGGATGCTCGTCACGCTCTACCTGCTGCCGGTGACCTGGACGATTGCGATCGTCGGGTTCTTCGTCTTCCGCGTCCTGGACGTGTTCAAGCCCTTTCCGGCGCGTCAGCTCGAATCGCTGCACGGGGGGTGGGGCATGATGGCGGACGACGTGATGGCGGCCATCTACGGGAACCTGATCCTCCGCGCCGCGATTTACGTCGCGCCGACGCTCTTCGTTCGCTGATGCGCCCGCTCCGCTCCGCGGAGGTGATCGCCGTCGGGTCCGAGCTGCTGACCCCGTCCCGCCTCGACACCAACTCGCTGTTTCTCGCCGATCGCCTTCGTGCGATTGGCATCCTGCTTCGAGCCAAGGCGGTCGTCGGCGATCGCGCCGACGATCTCGACGCGGTATTGCGAGCGGCCCTCGGCCGCAGTGACCTGGTGGTCTTGACGGGCGGCCTCGGGCCGACCGACGACGACCTGACGCGGCCGGTCGTGGCGGCCGCGCTCAAACGCCCGCTCCACGAGGACCCTGCCATCAGCGACGCCATCCGCCAGCGCTTCGCGCGCCGCGCCCTGACGATGCCCGAGATCAACCGGAGGCAGGCGATGGTGCCGGAGGGCGCGACGGTGTTGCCGAACGCGCATGGCACCGCGCCGGGGCTGTATCTCGAGGTCGGCGAACAGGTCGTGGTGCTGCTGCCGGGGCCACCGAGAGAGCTCGAGCCGATGTTCGACGCGGTCGTTCGCGATCATCTCCGCGCCCGAACCGCCGGCACGCAGGTCTACACGCGCATCGTGCGGGTCTTCGGCCGCAGCGAGTCGCACACCGAGGAGGCGGTGCGTCCGTTCTACGCGCCGTGGGCGTCGATGGCGCTCCCCATCGAAGTCACGATTCTCGCGGCGCGCGGTGCGATCGATCTGCACCTGACCGTCAATGCGCCCAGCGAGACCGCGGCTGCCGACGGGCTGGCTCCGGCGGCGGGTCAAGTCGTCGAAGCGATCGGCGACGACGTCTACAGCGACGACGGCGAGGCGATCGAGCAGGTGCTGGCGCGTCAGATCAAGGCGCGCGGCTGGCGCATCGGCGTCGCCGAGTCCTGCACGGGCGGTCTCATCGCGAAGCGCCTGACGGATTTTCCTGGCAGCAGCGCCTTCGTCGAGGGTGGCGTGGTCAGCTACAGCAACGCGATGAAGACGCGCCTCCTGGACGTTCCCGAGGCGTTGCTTGCCGCGCATGGCGCCGTCAGCGAGCCGGTGGCCGAGGCGATGGCCGACGGCATTCGCGCGCGATCGTCCGCCGAGGTCGGCATTGCCGTCACCGGCATCGCCGGACCGGATGGCGGCACGGCCGACAAGCCCGTTGGCACGGTGGTGTTTGCGGTGGTGACACCGGAAGCCCGCGTCGTGCGGACGAGGAAATATCCCAGCTTCGGACGCGAGCTCGTGCGCGACGTCGCCAGTCACGCGGCGCTCGACATGGCGCGGCGGCTCATCGCCGGCCTTCGCGTGCCGTGAGGACCGCGTGCGGCACCATCGGGCGGCGTCGCATTGGCGCCTGCCGGGTCGACGCGGTTACGCTCTACGAGAGCCCACTCGCTGATGCCTGACTCTCTCCTCGCCGTGTCGATCGGCTATCTCGCGGGGTCGATCCCTTTCGCGTTTCTGGTCGCGCGGGCCAGGGGCATCGACGTGCGTCGCGCGGGCAGCGGCAACGTCGGCGCCACCAACGTGCTGCGCACGAGCGGGGTCGTGACGGCAGTCTGCGTCATGCTCCTGGATCTGGCCAAGGGCGCGGGCGCCGTGCAGTGCGTCGCGCGGCTGGCCCCCGGCGCCATCGCGGCCCCCGCCGTTGCTGGTGTCGCGGCCGTCGTCGGGCACATCTACCCCGTGTGGCTGAAGTTCCGCGGCGGCAAGGGCGTCGCGACCGCCGCCGGCGTGTTCTCGGTGCTGACGCCGGTGGCGATGGCGCCTGCCGTCGCCCTCTTCGTGCTGACGGTGTGGCTCACGCGTTTCGTCTCGCTCGGCAGCCTCGTGGCGACGGTCGCGCTCGGTCCGATCGCGGCGAGCCTCGGCGCGCCGGCTCCAGTCGTCTTCGCCGCGCTCGCGTCGGCGCTCCTCATCGTGTTCCGTCACCGATCGAACATCATGCGGTTGATGTCGGGCACCGAGCGCCGCGTCGGCGAGCGAGGTGCGCTGTGAAGCAGGTCGCAGTCCTTGGGGCGGGGAGCTTCGGCACGGCGCTCGCCGTCCACCTCGCGCGCGCGGGACATGAGGTCAGGCTGTGGGCGCGCGACCCGGCGCTCGCCGCCGAGATGGCGCGCCGTCGATCGAACCCCGCGTATCTCACGGAGCTGACGTTTCCGGCGTCGGTCACGCCGACGAGCGAGCTCGAACGCGCGTTGGAAGATTGCGACCTCGTCGTCAGTGTCGTGCCGTCGCACGGCACCCGCGACGTGATTGCGCGCGCGAGGCCGCTCGTGCGTCCGCACGCGGTGATCGTGAGCGCGACGAAGGGGCTGGAAGAGGAGACGCTGCTGCGTCCGTCGGAAGTCATCGCCGCGGCGATGCCGGGTCACGCCGTCGTCGCGATGTCGGGGCCGAGCTTCGCGTCGGAGGTCGGCCGCGGGATGCCGACAGCGGTGGTGGTGGCCTCAGCGGATCCCGACGCGGTCGCGCTCGTGCAGCGCGAGTTCCGATCGAGCTACCTGCGTCTCTATGGCTCCTCGGACGTCGTCGGCGTCGAGATCGGCGGTGCGCTGAAGAACGTCATCGCCATCGCCGCGGGCGTCGTCGAGGGGATGTCGATCGGGCACAACGCGCAGGCCGGGCTCATCACGCGCGGGCTCGCGGAGATCATGCGCCTGGCGACGGCGCTTGGTGGCCGGCCCGAGACGCTGGCGGGTCTGGCGGGCCTCGGCGATCTCGTCCTGACGTGCACCGGCTCGCTGAGCCGCAACCGGTTCGTCGGCATCGAGCTCGCGCGCGGACGTCCACTCGCGGAGATTGTCGGCAGCATGAAGATGGTGGCCGAAGGCGTGAAGACGACGGGCGCCGCCCTGGACCTCGGCGCGCGCGTGGGCGTCGAGCTGCCCATCGCGACACAGATGGCCGACGTGCTCGCGGGGCGCCGTGATGCGCGCGCGGCGCTGCAGGAGTTGATGCTCCGGCCGCAGCGGGCCGAGGCGGACGCCGGGTGATAGACTCGATCGGATGGGAGTCTTCGATCGGCTGAAGGCGGGGCTGTCCCGCACGGCCGACCAGATCGTCCGTCGGCTCGACGAGATCGTTCGCGGCGCCGACACGCCTGAACGGCGCGCCCGCGCGATCGACGTCGAGACGCTCGAGGCTCTCGAGGACGTCCTCATTTCGGCTGACCTCGGCGTCGCCGCCACCAACCGCATCCTCGACGCCGTGCGCAAGGCCCCGCGCAACGGCCGCAGTCTTCGCGACCTCGTCCGCGACGAGATTCTTGCCGTGTTCGCCGACAGCAGGCGCGATGTCGTCAAGGGCCATCCGCACGTCGTCCTGATCGTCGGCGTGAACGGCACGGGCAAGACGACCACCGTCGGCAAGCTCGCGAGCCTCGCGAAGCGCGACGGCGAGCGGCCGCTCATCTGCGCGGCGGACACGTTCCGCGCGGCGGCCGTCGACCAGCTCCAGATCTGGGCGACCCGCGCGGGCGTCGACATCATCCGCACGAAGGAAGGCGCCGATCCGGCGGCGGTCGTCTTCGACGCCGTGTCGTCGGGCAAGGCGCGCGAGTTCAGCCCCATCCTCGTCGACACCGCCGGTCGCCTGCACACGCGGCAGAACCTGATGCAGGAGCTCGAGAAGATCCGCCGCATCGCGGCGCGCGAAGTGCCGGGCGCCCCGCACGAGGTGCTGATCGTCCTCGACGCGACCGTTGGACAGAACGGCCTGCAGCAGGCGAAGCAGTTCATGGAGACGGCCGGCGTCACAGGCGTCGTCCTCACGAAACTTGATGGCACGGCCAAAGGCGGCGTCGCGGTCGCGATCGCGCACGACTTGAAGCTGCCGATCCGGTACGTCGGCGTCGGCGAAAGCATCGACGACCTCATCCCGTTCTCGCCGGACGACTACGTCGCGGCGCTCTTCGAAGAGAAGTGGTAGACGCGCTGATGCGGCGGGCCCTCCGGCTGGCCGAGCGCGGACGAGGCCAGACGAGCCCCAACCCGATGGTGGGCGCGTCGGTGATCGCGCCAGACGGCACGATCGTCGGCGACGGACATCACGAGCGCGCAGGGTTGCCGCACGCCGAGATCGTGGCGCTCGACGACGCGGGCCCGCGCGCGCGCGGCGCAACGCTGATCTGCACGCTGGAGCCCTGCTCGCATCACGGCCGCACCGGTCCCTGCGTCGAGCGCATCGTCGCAGCCGGCATTCAGACGGTCGTGGCAGCGACCGAGGATCCGAATCCCATCGTGTCGGGCCGCGGATTCCAGTTTCTCGAGTCACACGGCGTCAAGGTCGTGTCCGGCGTGGAGGCCGCGGCGGCGGAGCGGCTGAACGCCCCGTTCTTCACGGCGATGCGCCAGCGCCGGCCGTGGGTCATCCTCAAGCAGGCCGCCAGCCTGGACGGGGCGGTGGCCTCTGCGCCCGGACAGCGGACCCAGATCTCGTCCGGGGCCGCGCGGCGTCTCGCCGATCGGTGGCGCGCGGAAGTAGACGCGATTGCCGTCGGCAGCGAGACGTTGCTGGTGGACGACCCGCTGCTCACCGTGCGGCAGCTATACCGATCGCGCCCGCTCGTCCGGGCGATCTTCGACCGGTCGCTGCGGACGCCAGCGTCGGCGAGGATTTTCGCGACGCTCGACGCCGGACCTGTCCTCGTGCTGACGACGCTCGAGTCGATGGCTGGCCGTGCTGAAAGGGTGCAGGCGCTTGAAGCCGCTGGCGGGCAGGTGGTGCCCTTCGACGGCACCGTGCCCGGCGCGCTGGAACGTCTCTGGGAGAAGGGCATCCAATCGGTGTTACTCGAGGGGGGACCCCGCCTCCACCGCGCGGCCTGGGAAGCGGATATGATCGACGAGGCGCGGCTGTTCGTGGCGCCCGAGCCGCTCGGGCCTGCGGGCGTGGCCGCGGCCTCCATCCCGGTGACGTCGCTCGTCGACGTCGAGACGCGAACCATCGGCGCAGACGTCCTGATCTCCGGCTATGTTCACAGGCCTCGTTGAAGCGATCGGTGAGATCGTCGCCGTCGAGCAGCGGCCCGGCGCCGTCAGAATCTACGTGACCAGCGAGATCGGCGATGGCGTCGCGATTGGCGACAGCGTCTCGGTGAACGGCGTCTGCCTGACGGCGATCGCAGGCGGCGGCCGGGAGCTCGCCTTCGACGCGGGCCCGGAGACGATGCGCGTGACGGGGCTCGGCGAGCTGGCGCCGGGCGACCGCGTGAACCTCGAGCGCGCGATGCGCGCCGACACACGGCTCGGCGGCCACTTCGTGCAGGGCCACGTCGACGCCGTGGGCACGATCGTCGACGTGCGGCCCGACGGCGAGTTCACCTGGGTGCGCATCCGGTTTCCGCAGGAGCTCGCGCCGCAGCTGGTGCTCAAGGGGTCGGTTGCGGTCGACGGCATCAGCCTCACGGTCGCTGCGCTCGGCGAGGACTCCTTCGACGTGCAGATCATCCCGCACACGTGGACGCACACGAACCTGCGCGGCGCGCACGCCGGCATGCGCGTGAATCTCGAATGCGACATCATCGGCAAGTACGTCGCGCGGGCGATGTCGCTGATGACGGCAGCGCAAGGAGCCCCTCGATCATGACGAAGCGAACGCCGGCCCGTCGGTCGTCCCACGCGCGGCTGACGGCCGTGCCTCGACGTTCGGGTCCCTTCGCGCCGGTCGAGGCCGCGATTGCCGCGATGCGCGAGGGACGCATCGCCGTGGTCGTGGACGACGAGGATCGCGAAAACGAAGGGGACTTCACGGTCGCGGCCGAGAAGATCACGCCGGAGATCGTGAACTTCATGGTGACGCACGGCCGCGGACTGGTGTGCCTGGCGATGACGCCCGAGCGTCTCGACGCGCTCGAGATCCCGCTGGCCGTCTCGGTGAATTCCTCGGCGCGCGAGACGGCGATGTGCGTGCCCATCGACGCGCGCGGCAAGACGACGACCGGCATCTCGGCCGCGGACCGTGCGGCGACCATCCTCACTGCCGTGGCGCCAGGCACCAGGCCGCAGGATCTGCTTCGTCCGGGACACATTTCGCCGCTGCGTGCTCGCGACGGCGGCGTGCTCGTCCGCGCGGGGCATACCGAAGCCGCCGTGGATCTCGCGCGCCTCGCCGGCCTCACGCCTGCCGGCGTCATCTGCGAGATCATGACGAAGAAGGGCAGCATGGCGCGGGTGCCCGAGCTGTCGCGCCTGGCGAAGCGGTACGACCTGCCGCTCATCACGATCGCCGACCTGATTCAATACCGGATGCGCACGGAGCGGCTGGTGCGCCGTGTCGCGAGCGCGAACCTGCCGACCGAGTACGGCGAGTTCCGCGTGCACGCGTACGAGAGCCTGCTGAACGGCGAGACGCACGTCGCGCTGGTGCGCGGCGACATCGGCGATGGCGAGGGGATCATGGTCCGCGTGCACTCGAAGTGCCTCACGGGCGACGTGTTCCACTCCGCGCGGTGCGATTGCGGTCCGCAGCTCGAGGCCGCGATGCAGCGGATTGGCGCCGAAGGCCGTGGCGTCCTGCTGTATCTGAACCAGGAAGGGCCGCGGCATCGGGCTCGCCAACAAGATCCGCGCCTACGAGCTGCAGGACCAGGGGCTGGACACGGTCGAAGCCAACGAGCGGCTCGGCTTCAAGGCCGACCAGCGCGACTACGGCATCGGCGCCCAGATCCTGGGCGACCTGGGCGTCAGCACGATGCGGCTCCTCACCAACAACCCGCGCAAGTTCATCGGCCTCCAGGGCTACGGCCTTGCCGTTGCCGAATCCCTCCCGCTCGAGATTCCAGCCTCCGAATTCACTCGCAAGTACATGAAGACAAAGAAGGACAAGCTCGGGCACCGGCTGTCGTCGGTGTAGGTCCATGGGTCGATCGGTCCATAGGTCCATGGGCTGAGGGCCGGACGTCCGAACTCCCATGCACCCATGGACTCATGAACCCATGAACCCTCCCGGGTTGACGCAAAGCGGCAACCCACGATAAGATAAGGGTTTGCGCCAGTGTGCCGTGTGGCTGCCGTGGGGCAGGGCGGTTCAGGTCTGGCTCAGAAGACGATTCGGATGTTCGACGCGCTCAGCAGCCGCCTTCAGGACGTTTTCCGCTCGATTCGCGGCGAAGGACGGCTGACGGAAGAAACGGTCGAGGCGGGCCTCCGTGAAATCCGGATGGCGCTGCTCGAAGCCGACGTCAACTTCAAGGTCGTCAAGGCGTTCATCGATCGGGTCCGCGAGCGCGCGCTCGATCAGGAAGTCCTTCGCAGCCTGACACCTGCCCAGCAGGTGGTCAGGATTGTCAGGGACGAGATGCTGGCGCTCTTCGGCGATGCGAAGGGCGGCCTGCAGCCGACGGATCGGCGCCCGCGCGTGGTGCTGATGCTTGGCCTGCAGGGTTCGGGCAAGACGACGACGACCGGCAAGCTCGGTCGATGGCTGACGCGGCAGGGACGTCACCCGCTGGTCGTCTCGACCGACGTGCGGCGTCCCGCGGCCATCGAGCAGCTGAACGTGCTCGGACGCCAGGCGTCGCTGCGCGTGCACGACCCGAAGGGCGAGCTCGATCCCGTCGTTCGCGCGCGTGGCGCGGTGACCGAGGCGAAGAACGTCGGGTGCGACGTCGTCATCGTCGACACGGCGGGCCGGCTGCACATCGACGACGCGCTGATGACGGAGCTCGAGGCGATCAAGGCCGCCGTCGAGCCTGTGGATCTGCTCTACGTCGCGGACGCGATGACGGGGCAGGACGCCATCAAGAGCGCCGGCGAGTTCAATCGCCGCGTCGGCGTCACGGGCGTCGTGCTGAGCAAGCTCGATGGCGACGCTCGCGGCGGCGCGGCGCTCTCGGTCGTCTCGGTTGTCGGCGTGCCGATCGCGTTTGTCGGCAGCGGCGAGCGGCTGGACGATCTCGAAGCGTTTCACCCGGACCGCGTCGTCTCGCGGCTGCTGGGGATGGGCGACGTGCTGTCGCTCATCGAGAAGGCTGAAGCGGCCATCGACGTCGGGGACGCGCAGAAGCTGGAGCAGAAGCTTCGGGCGAACGAGTTCACGCTCGAGGACTTCCGCGACCAGCTCCGCACGATCCGGAAGATGGGGCCGCTCGAGTCGATCCTCGGGATGATCCCGGGGATGGGGAACATCAAGCAGCTCGCGGACAACAAGCCCGACGAAGGGCAGTTGAACCGCATCGAGGCCATCATCGGCTCGATGACGCCGCACGAGCGGCGGCGGCACGACGTGATCAACGGCAGCCGCCGCAAGCGCATCGCGCGCGGCAGCGGAACGTCGGTCGAAGAGGTGAACCGTCTGCTCAAGCAGTTCGTGCAGATGCGCAAGATGCTGAAGCAGCTCGGCGCGATGCAGGGCGGCGGCAAGGGAATGCGCGGCGCGATGAAAGCGCTTCGCGGCAGGTTCTAAGTGCTGCAGTGCTGCAGTGCTGCAGTGCGCGTGCTGAAGTGTGCAGTAGGGCGGGGCTTCAGCCCCGCCATCGTGGTCTGTAGTCCGTAGTCAGAAGTCGTGAACCGTCTCGTCAGCCATCTGGAGAACCGAATGCTGGCAATTCGTATGAGGCGAGTCGGCGCGAAGAAGCGGCCCTTCTTCCGCGTGGTGGTGACCGAGCGGCGCACGCCGCGCGACGGCGCGTTCGTGGAGATCCTCGGGCACTACTACCCGCGCACGAAGCCCGCGAAGATCGAGATCGATCGCGAGCGCGTGGCAGTACTGGATCGGCAAGGGCGCCCGTCCGTCCGACACCGTGCGGACGCTCATCGCGCGTCACCTGCCGGCGGCCGCGCCCGCCGCAGCGGAGTAGCGGGTGGCCAGCCACGTCGCGCAGGTCGTCGAGACCATCGCGAAGGCGCTGGTCGACGCGCCCGACGCCGTGAAGGTCACCGAGAACGAGCACCGCGGCACGACGCTGGTCGAGTTGACCGTGGCGCCCGGCGAGACAGGCAAA
Source organism: Vicinamibacteria bacterium (assembly GCA_963787035.1). GTDB lineage: Bacteria > Acidobacteriota > Vicinamibacteria > Vicinamibacterales > JAENWD01 > JAENWD01. The sequence continues at coordinate 402,187 of CAWBBN010000022.1, read as the reverse complement.
GTGATCGGCCGGCAGGGACGCATCGCCGACGCGCTCAGGACGCTTGTCGAGGCGACGGCGCACCAGGACGGCGTGAAGGCCGTGCTCGAAATCCGCGACTCGGAGTAGCCGTGGCGGCCTGGGACGATTTCGTGCTGGTCGGGCACATCGCCCGCCCGCACGGCCATCGCGGCCAGGTGATCGTGACTCCCCGGACCGACTTCGCCGCTGAGCGCTTCGCGCCCGGCGCGACGATTTGGGTGCTCCGGAAGGGCGTGCCGACGTCACTGGTGATCCAGGACGCGCGCTTCCACAAGGAGCGACCCGTCCTGACGCTCGAGGGCGTCGCGTCGATGAACGACGCGCTCGAGCTCCACGGCGTCGAGATTCGAGTGCCGCCCGAGACGCAGGTGGCGCTTCCGGACGGGCGGTACTACCACCACGACCTGATCGGGTGCGAGGTCGTGACGGTGGATGGCCGGGAGATTGGCGCCGTGAAGGCGGTGGAAGGCGCGGCAGGCGCGCAGCACCTCGTGGTCGCTGCCGACGGGAAGAAGGACGTGCTGGTCCCGCTCGCCTGGTCGATCTGCGTGGAGATCGATCCGGTCGGGAAGCGGATCGCGATTGACCCGCCCGACGGCCTGCTCGAGCTGAACGCGTGAGGGGAGACGGACGGTGAAGTTCGACGTCGTCACGATCTTCCCGCAGATGTTTTCGGCGCCGATGGCGGAAGGCGTCGTCGCGCGAGGAGTGGCCGCCGGGGTCGTGGACCTGAAGGTGCACGATCTGCGCGAGTTCACGACGGACCGCCATCGCGTCGTCGACGACGTGCCGTATGGCGGCGGGCCGGGGATGGTGTTGAAGCCCGAGCCTCTCACGCGGGCCGTGGAGCACCTGAAGGCCACGCGCGGGACGCCGGGTGCGATCGTGCTGACCTCGCCTCAGGGGCGAGTGCTCACGGCGCGCGAGGCGGAGCGGCTGGCGGGGCTGGGCCACGTGGCGATCCTCTGCGGTCGCTATGAGGGCGTGGACGAACGGATTCGCGAGCACGTCGCCACCGAGGAGATCTCGATTGGCGACTACGTGCTGAGCGGCGGTGAGCTGGCGGCGATGGTGATCATCGACGCGGTGAGCCGCTTCGTGCCGGGCGTGGTGGGCGACGAGCGATCGGTCGGCGAGGATTCGTTCTCGCGAGGCCTGCTCGACTACCCGCACTACACGAGGCCGGCGGAGTTCGAAGGCTGGAAGGTGCCCGACGTGCTGCTGTCGGGACACCACGCGGAGATCGACCGGTGGCGGCGGCGGGAAGCGCTTCGGCGCACGCTGGAACGGCGTCCGGATTTGCTGGATGGCGCGACGCTCGGACCAGTCGAAGAGTCGCTGTACCGGGAACTGTTGAAAGAAGAGGAGTGAGTCATGAGCGCGATTGATGTCGTCGAGCGGAGCCAGCTGATCGAGCGGCCCCGCATGAAGTCCGGAGATACGGTTCGGGTGCACGTGAAGATCAAGGAAGGCGACAAGGAGCGCGTGCAGGTGTTCGAGGGCACCGTGATCGGCCAGCACCGTGGCGGCCTGCGGGCGTCCTTCACCGTGCGGAAGGTCTCGGCCGGACACGGCGTCGAGCGCATCTTCCCGCTGCACTCGCCGGTCATCCAGAAGGTGGAAATCGTCCGGTCGGCGCGCGTGCGCCGGGCGAAGCTCTACTTCCTTCGCGATCTGAAGGGCAAGGCCGCGCGGATGAAGGAAACCAAGCGCCCCACGACAGCCTCGTAGTTCACGTCTCGAGGGAGTCGCGAGGCCCGTGACGCGGCACCTGGCACGGCGCACGGTCGAAAACGCGCTCGGACGCCTGGGGCTCGCTCACGTCGCTGGCGTGGATGAGGTCGGCCGGGGATGCCTGGCCGGCCCGGTCGTCGCCGCCGCGGTCGTGCTCGATCCGGCGCGGCACATCGCCGGCCTTCGCGACTCCAAGCTCGTGCCTGCCGCCGGCCGCGACCGTCTCTACGACACCATCACGCGCCGGGCCATGGCCTGGGCGGTTGCCGCGGTCGAGCCGGCTGAGATCGATCGCATCAACATCCATCGCGCGTCGCTCGCCGCCATGCGGCAGGCCGTGATGACTCTGTCCCGCCTGCCCGACGTCGTCATCGTCGACGCATTTCGCATCCCCGACTTACCTCTGCCGCAGCGGGGCATCATCAAGGGCGATCGTCGTTGTGCCGCGATCGCGGCCGCGTCCATCGTCGCGAAGGTGCATCGCGATCGCCTGATGGAGGCGCTGCACGCAGCGGACCCGCGTTTCGGCTTCGATCGTCACAAGGGCTACGCCACGTCGGATCATCTCGAGGCCGTCGCGCGTTTTGGCTACTCGACGGCGCACCGGCGCTCGTTCAGGCCGCCGACCCTCTTTGATACCATCGAGTGACGGCCGTCGGGCCGTTGCAGGCGGAACCGTGGCATTCGATCGAGACGAGGCGCTCAAGCAAGCGGAGAAACTGGCCAGGCTCGGTCGTCTCGACCAGGCGCTGGCGGAGTACGAACGCGTGCTCGCTGAGGCGCCCGACGACTGGAAGACGATGACGCGCGGCCGCGGACCTGTACCTGCGCGCGAACCAGCCGGCGCGGGCGACCGCGCTCTTCAATCGCCAGGCCGACCACCTCGCCGATCAGGGGTTCCTGCCGCGCGCCGAGGCGTTCTACAAGCGTGTCCTGAAGATCGAACCGCTGAACGAGCACACGCTCGACCGCCTCGCGGCGATCGCGATCAAGAGCAGGCATCAGCGTCGAAGCTCGGGCCCACCTGACGAACCTCGTGCAGGCGAGACAGACGCGGGGCGACACGAAGGGCGCCGCGGCCGCGATGCTGAAGATCGGCACGCTCGATCCCGCCGACTTCGGCGCACGTCGCCAGGCCGCTCGCACCGCCGCATCCGCCGGTCACGCCGATCTGGCGGTCGCTGAGCTGCAGCGCGTCGCCAACGATCTCGACGCCGCCGAACGCCCCGACGAAGCCGTCGACGTCCTTCGCGAAGCCGTGGCGCTCGCGCCGGCCGATCAGGCGCTCCGGGAGCGCCTGCTCGGCGTCCTGCTCGGGCGAGGCGATCGCGATGCGGCGCGCGAATTTGCGAGAACGCCGGACGACTGGACGGCCGTCGCGGCGTCGTACGAGCAGGCCGGCGACCTGGTCCAGGCACTCACGGCGGTGGACCAGGGCCTCGAGACGGCGGCGGACGCGCGAGGTCTCGGCGTGCTCCGCGCCCGGCTGCTGGCCGCGCTCGGTGACGAGCCGCGCGCCGAGGAGCAGCTCAGCTCGCTCGGAAGCGTCGACGATCCAGAGCTGCAGCGGCTGCAGCTCGATGTGTGGCTGAAGTCCGGACGTCTCGATCATGTGCGCGACCTCTTGAGCCGCTGGCAGGCTGCGGGGCAACTCGATGGCGGCCTGGTGGCGCGCCTGGTCGAAGCGCTGCCCGCCGTGGAGTGGCCGCTGGCGGAGTTCAGGGCCGACGAGGCGCTCGCCGGCGGTGACGGCCTGGCAGCCGCCGCGATCCTCAAGCAGTTCGTCGCGGGACACCCGGGACACCTCTTGTCGCCTGGTGAAGCTCATCGAAGTCGCCGTCGACGCCGGGCTCGACAGCGAGAGAACCGCAGCGCAGGATGCCCTGTGTGGCGCGTACCTGGCCGCCGGAGAGGGCGGCGCGGCGCGGGTCATCGCCGAAGATCTGGTGGCTCGCGCACCGGAAGACCCCCGATTCCGCGAGCGCCTGCGGCAGGCGCTCGTCCTGAGCGGGGCCGTCGCCGCCGGGGACGCGCCGGTCGCTCACGACCCGTTCAAGCTGGCTCACGGGGCTATCGACCTTGCGGCCGTCCTGGGCGATGATCAGGACGGCACAGCCGACGCGCACACCGGAACGGCGGTGGCGCCCGAGATAGATCTCAGCGCCGTCATCGACGGCCTGAAGCCACATACCCTGGCGGCTGCGGCCGCACAGAAAGGATCGAGCATGCCCGATCGTCCCGACCCGTCGAATCTGGACGACGTCTTCCGCGACTTCCGCGACGAGGTGTCGCGCCAGAGCGCCGTCGACCAGGCAGAGCAGCACTACAAGGTCGCCTTGACGTACCGCGACATGGGCATGGTCGACGACGCGGTGCGCGAGCTGGAGCAGGCCGCCAAGTCGCCGAGGCTGCGCTTCGACGCCTCGGCGCTGCTGGCGCGGCTGCTGCGCGATCGAGGGGACGTGGCGTCTGCCGTCGAGTGGTTCGAGCGCGCCGCCGAGGCGCCGGCGCCGACGCCGGAGGCGGGCCGACAGCTGCTGTACGAGCTGGGCCAGGCGCTCGAGGATTCGAGCGAGACGTCGCGCGCGCTGGCGGTCTATCTGGAGCTGCAGGCGGACGCGCGCGACTATCGTGACGTGACGGCCCGTGTCGATCGGCTCTCGCGCGTGCAGACGGAAAGCTGATGCGGCACCTGTTCTTCGCGGCCTGCTTCTTCGAAGCCGGCCTCCTGCTGATCATCCTGCCGTGGACCGTGCTCTGGGATCGCAACTACCTGCTGGCCGCGCTTCCCTGGGTCCACGAGCTCGCGCAGAGCCCGTACGTGCGCGGGGCCGTCAGCGGTCTTGGCCTCGTGAACGTCGGCATCGGCGTCGCGGAGATCGCGGCGCTCGTCGCCGAGCGGTTCGGTCCGCCCTCGCAAGGCCAACCCGAGTTCTCTCCCCGATCCGACGCCCGAGGATGACGCTGGCACGTCGGCGGCCGATCGTCATGCTGGTGACGAATCGGGCGCGACTGGCCGAGCGTGTGGGGGCCGCGCCGAACGACCTCGAGAGCGTCACCCCGCATCTGTTGTCCCAGATCGAGTCGGCCGCGGCGGCGGGTGTCACCGTGATTCAACTCCGCGAGCCCGACCTCGAGGCACGCGCCCTGGCTCGTCTGACCCGTGCCGCGATGCGCGTCATCGAGGGAACGGAGGCGTCGCTCGTCGTGAACGGCCGCGTGGATGTCGCCCTGGCCGCCGGGGCGCACGGCGTCCACCTGCCGGAGCGCGGGCTGCCGTCGGATCGCGTACGAGCCCTGCTGCCGCAGCCGGCGCTGGTGGGCGCGTCGATTCACGCGCCGGTGCCAGGAACTGGACGGCAGATCGCTGGACTATGCGGTGTTTGGCACGATCTACGGGACGAGGTCGAAGGCGCCGGGACAGGCGTTGGCGGGACTGGACGGCTTGAGGCGTGCCGTCGACGGATCGGCAATTCCGGTCCTGGCGATTGGCGGTGTCACGCTGGCGCGGATCGCTGAAATCGCGGCGACCGGCGCCGCGGGATTTGCGGCGATCGAGCTCTTCCTTCCCGCGTCTGCCAGCTCGAGCAGTGCAAGTTTGCGCAAGATCCTTGAATCCGCGCGACGAAGCGTTTGACACTGTGGGAGGCGTTTCCTAGTATGAACAGATATGGCTGAGGTGGTCCCGCCGACGGTCGGGCAGCGCTTGAAAGCGCAGCGCGAGAAGCGGGGGATTGCTCTGGCTGACGTCGCGGCCACCACGAAGATCGCGAAGGCCGCGCTGCTCGCGATCGAGCGCGACGACGTCAAGCTGCTGCCAGGCGGCATCTTCTCGCGTGCGTTCGTGCGGTCGTACGCGCAGGCGCTCGGTCTCGATCCCGACGCCACCGCCCGCGACTTCATGGCGCAGTTCCCGTCGACCGACGAGGATCCGGTCGAAGTGCTCGGCAGCAAGGGCTCGACGGGGCGTCGCATTTCGCCAGGCGTGCGGGCACTGCTGCAGTTCGGCCTCGCCAGCGTGCCGCTCGTCATCGCGCTCATCTGGTTCGCACTGCCCACTGGCCGTCACCCGGACGCCGCGCTCGCCGCCGACCGCGTGGCGGCAGCGACCTCCGATATTCAGGCGCCGGCGCTGCTGCGGCCGGTCTCGACCGAGACGAAGCTGCATCCCGAAGCGCTGGAGGCCTCGCATCAGACGGGCGTCCTCAACCTCGTCCTGACGATGAAGGCGGCCTGCTGGGTCTCGGCCGAAAGCGACGGGCACCCGATTGTCGAGCGCCTGCTCAACCCCGGAGAAGTGATCGAGCTCAACGCCGACCGCGTGGTAGCCTTCAAGATAGGTGATGCCGGCGCCGTCGCGATGCAGATCAACGGGGAAGCGGCCAGGAGCCTGGGCCGTCCGGGCGAGGTCGTCAGCGCGCGGATCGACGCGTCGAACTTCCGCGACTTCCTCGCCACGCCCTGAATTCAGCGCTTTCGCGCATCATTCCCGCGGCTGACGATGGATCCCGCCGTTCGCAGTCCGCTCATCGACTTCTTTCGCCGCGGCGACGTCGCACGCGACGTGCGCCTGCTCGCGGCGCGGGGCGCGTTCGCGCCGAGTGCGCTCGATCAGCTCGCGCTGCTGCTGATCCTGCTCGGCGACGGCGATCCGGAAGTCGCCCGGGAGTCAGCGGCGACCATCGACCGGCTCCCGCGGGGACCGCTGGAGGCGTTCCTCGGCCGTCCTGACGTCACGACGGAGATCCGCGAGTTCTTCGCCGCGCGCGGCATCGTCCCCGGCGGCACGCCGCTCGAAGGCGACGCGGCCCTGCTCGACGAGTCCGAGCCGGCGCCCGCCGGCCCGGAAGGCGAGGACGAAAGGACCACCGCGCAGCGCCTGACCCTGATGGGCGTCATGGAGAAGGTGAAGGTGGCGACACGCGGCACCCGCGAAGAGCGTTCGATTCTCGTGCGCGACCCGAACCGGATGGTGGCGGCCGCCGTCCTCAGCAGTCCGAAGCTGACCGATCAGGAAGTCGAAGGCTTCGCGAAGATGGCGAACGTGACCGACGACGTGCTGCGGGTGATCGGCCAGAACCGGCAGTGGACGAAGCGCTACGGCGTGGTGGCCGGGCTCGTGCGCAACCCCAAGACGCCGGTGGCGATCTCGATGAACCTGCTGCAGCGGATCAACGACAAGGACATCCGCCTCATCGCGCTCGACCGCAACGTGCCCGAGCCGGTGCGGATTGCCGCGCGCAAGCGCGTCAGCGAGACACGACTCTAGCGCTTTCGGTTTCTTCGCCGGACTGGCTGGACCTGTCCGACCTGATCGACCTGCCGGACCTGATCGACCCGCCTGACCTGTCGACCCGCCTGACCCGGCGTCTTCCCCTTCCACTCCCTCCGCAAGTCCGCCAGGCCGTGCATGTATCCCGCCACGCGGTCCCGCGCCTCGTCGTCGGGCATGTGCGTGAGCAGGTCGAGCGCCCGCGCGATGTCGCGCTCGATGGTCTGAGCGGTCGTCGAGAAGTAGAGCCGCTTGATCTCGTCGAACGGATCGAGCATCGGCAGCATCTTGCTCATCGCGACGGTCGTCCTTTGCGGTTGCGGCGCAGGGATTTCTGGAGCTCGGCGAGCGGGCGCGTGTTGAGGATATTGCCAGAGGTCGCCCACGCGCGCTTCGCGACGCGGATTCCCCAGTCGAGGACGCCGAAGCTCTGGGCCGAGTGCGAGTCGCTCGACACGATCAGCGTCGCCCCGAGGTCCAGCGCCCGGCGCGCCACCGTGTCGCCGACATCGAGGCGATCGGGCAGGCTGTTGATCTCGATGGCGATGCCTTGCGCGATCGCGGCCTTCAGCACCCGGTCGAGGTCGAACCGGAGGGGCTCGCGCCGCAGCAGGAGCCTGCCGGTCGGGTGTCCGAGGGCGTCCACCCAGGGGTTCTCGATGGCGCGCAGCAGCCGGTCGGTGAGCGCCTCAGGTTCGAGCGTGAAGCCCGAGTGGATCGAGGCGATCACGACGTCGAGTTGCGCGAGGCAGTCGTCGGCCAGATCGAGCGTGCCATCCAGGCGGATGTCGCATTCGATGCCGGCCAGCAGCGTGATGCCCTCGATGCGTCCGTTGGTTGCGCGGATCCGCTCGGCGTGGGCGAGCGCGGCGGCCTCGTCGAGTCCGCCGGCCATCGCCAGCGCCTGACTGTGATCGGTGACGCCCAGGTATTCCAGCCCGGCGGCGCGGGCGGCCCGCGCCATCGTCTCGATGTCGTCCTTGCCGTCGGTCGCCGTGGTGTGCGAGTGCAGGTCGCCCCTGAGATCCGAGCGCTGCACGAGTGCCGGCAGCGTGTGCCGCTCGGCGGCTTCCATCTCGCCGCGGTTCTCGCGCAGCTCCGGCGGGACGAAGTCGAGGCCCAGGGCGGCGTAGATGCCTTCCTCGGTGTCGCCGGCCACCACGGCGCCGGAGTCGATCTGCGTGAGGTTGTATTCGTTCAGGCGAAGCCCGCGGCCGAGCGCGCGGTCCCGGAGCGCGATGTTGTGGCTCTTCGATCCGGTGAAGTACTGCAGCGCCGCGCCGCGCGAGGCGGGCTCCACGAGTCGCAGGTCCGCCTGGATGCCGTTGAACAGCAGCACGCTCGCCTTGGTGTCGCCGCGGCCGAGGACCCGGACCACGCCGGGTTGCGCGGTGAAGCGGTCCATCACCTCAGCCGGCGCGCCAACGGCCAGGATGTCGAGGTCGCCGCAGGTCTCGGCGCCCCGGCGCAGGCTGCCGACGGCCACGAACTCGGCGGCGGGAAAGTCGGCGCTCAGCTGCGCCACCAGCGGACGCGCGACCTCCTCGACGGCCGCCGAAAGGTGCCGTCCGGCGTAGCGGCGCCGTTCCTCGATGGCCTTGAGAATCAGCGCTTCCTTCCGCACCCCCATGCCCTTCATCGCCCGGATGCGGCCGTCCTTCGCGGCGGCCTCGAGTGCGTCGAGCGACGCGACGCCGAGCTCCTCGAAGAGGCGTTTGACGGTTTTAGGGCCGACGCCCTGCAGGCGGAGCAGCTCGAGCAGCGTCGCGGGGAAGGCGGCAGCCAGTTCCTGGCGATAGGGCGTGTCGCCGGTCTCGACGATCTCGCGGATCCGCTGTGCGAGGTCCTTGCCGATCCCCGGCAGTCCCTTCAGCGCCGCGTCGTCCAGTTCGGCCACGCGCGAGGGCTCGGCGGCAATCGTGTCGGCGGCGTTGCGGTACGCGCGGATCTTGAACGGGTTGTCGGCCCGAATCTCCAGCAGATCGGCGATCTCGCTGAGCAGACGGGCAATCGCGACGTTTTCCACGGTCGCCGAGATTATAATTGCCGCGCAGCATTCCCGCCTGCGCCATGTCGCCGCGTCATCTTCGCCATCAAATCGGACAGCTTCTCATGGCCGGATTCAACGGCCCGTCGCTGCCCACGGAAATCGACGCCATCGCCCGCGAGTTCTCGCTCGGGGGGATCGTGTTCTTCGCTCGCAACGTCGAGGAGCCCGCGCAGGTGGCGGAGGTCTCGCGCCGCGCATCGGAGCTGATGGCTGGCGGCCTGCCTCCGTGGATCAGCGTCGATCAGGAGGGCGGACGCGTCGCGCGATTCAAGAAGGGCTTCACGCTGTGGCCGCCGATGGCCACGCTCGGCCGCAGCGGGGACGTGACGCTGGCGAAGCGCTTTGGCGCCGCGCTGGCGGCCGAGCTCAGGGCCGTCGGCATCACGCTCGACTTTGCGCCGGTGCTGGACGTCTTCACCAACCCGAAGAACACCGTGATCGGCGATCGCGCGCTCGCCGTCGACGCCGACACCGTCGGCGCGATGGGCGTCGCGATCATCGAGGCGTTCGACGCTGCCGGGCTCGCGTCGTGCGGGAAGCACTTTCCGGGGCACGGCGACACGCTCGCCGACTCGCATCACGATCTGCCCGTCGTCGAGCACGAGCTGGCGCGGCTGCGCGCCGTCGAGTTCGAGCCGTTCCGCGCCGCGATCCGCGCGAACGTGCCGGCCATCATGACCGCGCACGTGCTCGTGCCGGCGGTCGACGAGACGCAGCCCGGCACGCTCTCGAAGGCGGTCGTGCAGGGGCTGCTTCGCGACGAGCTTGGCTTCGACGGCCTGGTGTTCACGGACGACATGGAGATGAAGGCGGTCGCCGCCCGGATGCCCGTGCCGGACGCCGCCGTGAAGGCGCTCGCGGCCGGCTGCGACGCCGTGCTCGTGTGCAGCGGGAACCACGACCTGCAGTTCGCGACGCTGGAAGCCATCGTGCGTGCCGTGGAACAGGAGGAGCTGCCGTATTCGCGCATCGAGCAGGCGCTGGGGCGCCAGCGGCGCGCGAAGGAGCGATATCTCATGGCGCATGGCACGCCGCAGCCGCGGCGCACCGACAAGGCGCTGGCGCAGGTCGTCGGCGCCGAAGAGCACCAGGCCGTGGCCGCCGAGATGGCGCGCTTCGCATGAGCGGCGAGCTGCGCAAGCCGCAGGCGCTCGCGGCCGGCGATCGCATCGCCGTCGTCGCGCCGGCCAGCGGGTTCGATCGGGCGGAGTTCGACGCAGGCGTCGAGGAGCTGCGCGCGCTGGGCTTCGAGCCCGAGTGGGAAGGCTCGGTCTTCGAGCGTGCCGCGTTCACCGCGGGCTCGCCGGACGCCCGGGTGAGCGCCCTGGAGCGCGCGTGGCATTCCTCCGCCGTCCGCGGGATCATCGGCGCGCGGGGAGGCTACGGCAGCGTCCACCTCCTGCCGGCGCTCGAGGCCAGTCGCCTCGACGGTCCGCCCAAGGCCTTCATCGGGTACAGCGATCTGACGTCGCTCCTCACGTTTCTCACCTGTCAGTGCGGTGTCGTGGCATTCCATGGACCGACCGTCGCGGGACGTCTGAGCGGCGGTCCCGCGCGGTACGACCGGGCCTCGTTCCTGCGCGTCCTCACGGCGGCTGCGCCGGCCGGCGAGCTCGAAACCGGCGTGGCGCTCGAGGCGCTCGCCGCAGGCGAGGCGACGGGCCGGCTGCTCGGGGGAACGCTGACGCAGCTGGCGGCGGCGTGCGGCACGCCGTACGCGCTGACACCCTGGGACGACACGATCCTGCTGCTCGAAGACGTCAACGAGCGGCCCTATCGTCTCGATCGCCTGTTCCAGCAGCTGCGCCTGAGTGGCGCGCTGTCGCGCGTTCGTGGCGTCCTGCTCGGCACGTTCCCTGGATGTGACGAGCCCGACGGCAACATCACGGCCCGCGACACGCTCGCGACGCTGCTCGATGGCGTTGCGGGCCCCGTCGTCTTCGGGTTCCCGACAGGACACGTGGCCGGAGCGGCGCTGACCGTTCCGCTGGGTGTTCGCGTGCGGCTCGTCGCCGGGACGACGTCCCGGCTCGTCATCGAGGAGGCCGCCGTCGCGGCATGAACCGGATGAAGGTCCACCTGATTGGCGTCTGCGGCACGGCGATGGCGACCCTCGCGGCGCTGCTCAAGCAGCGCGGCTACGATGTGCAGGGCTCCGACCACGGCGTCTACCCGCCGATGAGCGACTTCCTGGCGAGTGAGAAGATTCGTGCGTTCGACGGCTACGACCCGTCGCACATCACGCAGGACCTGGCGCTTGTCGTCGTGGGCAACGCCATCTCACGCGGCAATGTCGAGCTCGAGGAAGTGCTGTCGAGAAAGATCCGGTACTGCTCGCTGCCGGAAGCCGTGCGCGAGCACTTCCTCTGGGGCGCGCGCTCGATCGTGATTGCCGGCACGCATGGCAAGACGACCACCACGTCGCTGACCGGATGGGTCCTGGCGTCCGCGGGCAACGACCCGACGGTGCTCGTCGGCGGGATCGCGCGCAACTTCGGCGAGGCGGGATCGAGCTATCGCGTGGGGCAGGGCCGCGACTTCGTGATCGAGGGCGACGAGTACGACAGCGCCTTCTTCGACAAGACGGCCAAGTTCCTGAAGTACCTGCCCGACATCGCCGTCGTCAACAACATCGAGTTCGACCACGCGGACATCTATGCGGACCTCGACGCGGTGATGGTCGCGTTCAAGCGGCTCGCGCTGCTCGTGCCGAAGACCGGCTTGCTGCTGCTGGGCGCCGACAGCCCGCACGCCGCCAGTCTGAAGTCGATGGCCGTGTCGCCGGTGCAGACGTTCGGCTTCGACGAGACCGCCGACTGGGTGGCCTACGACCTGCACGCGGCCGATGGCATCCAGACGTTCTCGGTGCGGCACGGCCAGGAGTACTTCGGCACCTTTCGCCTGCCGCTCTTCGGCCGTCACAACGTCAGGAACGCCCTGGCGGCGATTGCCGTCGGCAGCGCCGTGGGGCTCGACCACACGACCATCGGCGACGGCCTGAAGAGCTTTCTGGGCGTCAAACGGCGTCTCGAGATCGTCGGCGAGGCCGGCGGCGTGACGGTCTACGACGACTTCGCGCACCATCCGACCGCCGTGGCCGAGACACTTCGAGCGGTCCGGGAGGCGTATCCGGGCCGCCGCGTGTGGGCGGTCTTCGAGCCGCGCTCAGCCTCGTCCTGCCGTCGCGTGTTTCAGAAGGACTTCGCCGACGCGTTCTCGACGCCCGGCGCCGACGAGACGATCGTCGCGGCCGTGTTCCGCTCGACGCTGCCGCCCGACGAGCGGCTCTCGGTCGAGGATCTCGTCGCCGACGTCAACGCGGCAGGCCGTCGCGCCCGTCACGTCGCGGGCGTCGACACGATCGTCGACACGATCGTCCGCGAACGGCAGCCCGGTGACGTCGTCGTCATCATGTCGAACGGCGGGTTCGACGGCATCCACCAGAAGCTCGTCTCACGTTTGAGGCAGGCCGCCGCGACGGCGTGACATGGCGAGCTGGCCGCGCGTGTCGAGGCTCGGAGAGGAGACGTGGCTCGTCGAGTACGAGCCCGAGCTCGACCTCGCGATCAACGCGCGGGTGCATCATCTGGCGCGGGCCATCGCCGGCGTGCCCCTCGAGGGCGTTCGCGACGTCGTGCCGGGAATGGCCAGCCTCGCCGTCCATGTCGACGGCGATCGCGTGGACGATCGCGAGATTGCGGAGTTGCTCGATCGGGCGATCGCGACGGCCTCCGATGACGTCTCAGAAGGCGCGCTTCATGAGCTCCCGGTCTGCTACGAGCCGCCCTTCGCGCTGGACATCGATGACGTGGCTCGACGCTGCGAGTGCGCGGTCTCCGACGTCATCGAGCGGCACTCGGCGCGCGAGTATCACGTGTTCATGGTCGGGTTCCTTCCGGGGTTCCCGTACCTCGGCGTCCTCGATTCACGACTGAGCCTGCCGCGTCGCGACGTGCCGCGTCAGGTCGTGCCACGCGGATCCGTGGCGATCGCCGGCGCTCAGACCGGCATTTACCCCTCGGACAGTCCCGGCGGCTGGCACGTGATTGGACGCACGCCGGTGCCCCTGTTCGACGCGACCGCCACGCCGCCGGGTCGGCTGTCACCGGGCGATCGCGTGCGGTTCGTGCCGGTGCCCGCCAGTCGCTTCGAATCGCTTGTTGCCAGTACCGCGGAGGCGACACGGTGAGCCTCGTCGTCGAACGTCCCGGGATGTTCACGACGATTCAGGACGGCGGACGATGGGGGTTCGCTCGATGGGGCGTCCCGGTGTCGGGCCCGATGGACCGGTGGTCGGCGCGGCTTGCCAACCGTCTCGTCGGCAACCCTGACGCGTCCGCGGTGATCGAGGTGACGCTGGTCGGACCGCGACTCAGATTCGAGCGCGAGTGCGCGGTCGCGATCACGGGCGCCGAGTTCGACGTGGAAGTCGGAACGCGTGCGCGTGCGGTCGCCGTGGTCCGGCAGTGTTTCGGCTGGCAGCACGATCGCGTTTGGCGCACGTCACACTGGCGCGCGCGCGTACGTCTCCGTCGGAGGATCCTTGGCCGTGCCGCGCGTGCTCGGCAGTCGATCGACCGAGGTGCGGGCGCCGTTTGCCGGTCTGGCCGGCCGGGCTCTTCGCACGGGCGATGAAATCCCGCTGGGCGAGGCGCCGTCCGTGGCGCGAGTGTTCGACGGCGACGGGTTTCGAGTCTGGTGGGACGCGGCGGCACGCGGCGCTCATCGCACGCTCCGGGTGATTGCCACGGAGCCTGCCACCACGGCGTTTGAGACGCTGTGCGCGACGCCCTTCGTCGTGTCGACGCGTTCGGATCGCATGGGCTGCCGCCTCGAGGGCACTGCGTCCTGGGGAGCCATCCCAGGCAGCCTGCCGTCGGCCCCCACGACGCTTGGCGCCGTTCAGTTGCCGCCCGGCGGCTCGCCAATCCTGTTGATGGCCGACCACCCGACCACGGGCGGGTACGCGCAGATCGCTGTGCTGTGCCGCGCCGACCGGCAGATCGCGGGGCAGCTCGCTCCGGGCGATCGGATTCAGTTCGTTCCGATCTCCCGCGACGAGGCGCGTGCTGCGCACCTGGGCCGCGAGCGCGCGTTGACGGCGCTGGCGCCGGAGGTCCTGGCGTGACGCCACAGGCGGACCTTGCCGGGCTGCTCACGCAGCTCGATGCGGAACTGGGCGCCGGCCGCGTGCTGCGCGACGCGACTCTGGCGCCCATGACGACGTTCAAGGTCGGCGGGCCGGCGGATGCGCTGATCGAGACGCGATCGAGTGACGAGATCGTCGCTGCGGTGCGTGCCGCAGCGGCGCATCATGTGCCCGTCACCGTGCTCGGCGGCGGGTCGAATGTGCTCGTCGGCGACGGAGGCATCCGCGGCCTCGTGCTGCGGCCGCGCGGCGGGCACATCGTTCGTGAGTCGACGGATCGCGTGCGCGCGGATGCGGCGGTGACGATCAACGGTCTCGTGCGCTGGCTGATCGCGCACGGCCTCGCGGGACTCGAGGCGTGGGCCGGGACGCCAGGCACGGTGGGCGGCGGAGTCCACGGCAACGCGCACTGGGCCGGCCGCCTGCTGTCAGAGTTCGTGCTCTCGGTGCGGCTCGTCTCTCGCGACGGCATCGTGACCGACGTCGCGACGGCGGAGATGGACTTCGGCTACGACCGCAGCCGATTGCAGCGCACCGGCGAGATCCTGCTGTCGGCGGTGCTGGCCGTGCGCGCGGGCGATCCGGCCGCGCTGAGGGAGGAAGCGCGGCGCTCGCTCGCGTATCGGAAGCGAACGCAGCCGCTGGCGTCGCCGAGCGCGGGCTGTATCTTCCAGAATCCCGCGCCGGACGTCGCGATGCCCGCGGGAATTCCGCGCTCGGCCGGCGCGCTGGTCGACCGTGCCGGGCTGAAGGGCGCCGCCGAGGGCAAGGCGCTCGTCTCGCCGCAGCACGGCAACTTCATCGTCAACACCGGCGGCGCCACTGCCGCCGATATCCGGACCCTGATCGACCGTTGCCGCAGCGAAGTGCGCCGGCAGTTCCAGGTCGACCTGGCCGACGAAATCGTCTACCTCGGGTCGTTCGAGCCCGGGGCCGGAGGCTCGCGTGTCCACTCTGCTGATTGAAGGCGGCCAGCGTCTCAGCGGCCGCATCGACGTCGAAGGCAACAAGAACTCGGCGTTGCCGTTGCTGGCGGCGTGCCTCATCACGGGCGAACGCTGTGTGCTGGAGAACGTGCCGCGCATCGGCGATGTCGAGGTGATGGCGCGGCTGCTGCTCGATCTCGGCGCGGAGGTCGACGGGATCGGCACGAACACGCTGACCGTCCGCGCGCCCGAGATCGTCAAGGATCAGCCGGACCCGTCGCTCGTCGGACGGCTGCGCGGATCGGTGCTGCTGCTGGGGCCGCTGCTCGCGCGTCGCGGCCGCGTGCACATCGCGCCGCCCGGCGGCGACTTTCCAGCCAAGCGCACGATCGACACGCATCTGACCGCGCTGAAGGCGATGGGCGCCCGCGAGGTCGAGGCGCACGGCCACGCGCTCGAGGCGCCCGATGGCCTGCACGGCGTTTCCATCTACCTGGACGAGGCCTCGGTGACGGGCACGGAGACGGCGCTTCTGGCCGCGGCCTGCGCGACCGGACGGACCGAGATCCGCCATGCCGCGACGGAGCCGCACGTCGTCGAGTTGTGTCGATTCCTGTCGAAGCTGGGCGTCGGCATCGAGGGCGCGGGCACGTCGACGATCTCGATCGAAGGCGTCCCCAAGCGGGGCGGCGCGACGCACACGCTGTGGGGCGACTACATCGACGCCGGCAGCTGGGCCGTCATCGGCGCGATTACGGGCGGCTCCGTCGAGGTGCGCGGCGCACGCGCGTCAGACGTCGAAGTGGCGGCCGCTGTCCTGCGTCGCATGGGCGTCCACTGCACGTTCGACGACACGAAGTTCCTCGTGGAGCCGGGCCGTCTCGTCTCTGCAGGCCGCATTACCACGGGGCTCTGGCCGAGCTTCCCGAGTGATCTCGTGAGCCTCGTCACGGTGCTCGCGACGCAGGCAGAAGGACGGACGCTCGTGCACGACTGGATGTACGAACTGCGCCTCTTCGCCCTCGACCAGATGAGCGGCATGCGCGCGGACTTCTTCCTCTGCGATCCGCATCGGATCATCGTCAGCGGGCCGAGCAGACTGCGCGGACGCTCGCTCGACAGCCGCGATCTGCGATCCGGGATGTCGTTGATTGCCGCCGCCCTGGCTGCGGAAGGGGAGAGTCGCGTCAGCCCGCTCGAGACCGTGGAGCGGGGCTACGCCAGACTGATCGAGCGGCTGCACTCGCTCGGCGCGCACGTCACGAAACTGCCGTAGGGTTGTTGATTGCCGGTTGTTGATTGCGGGTTTAGTGCTTGGTTTTACCCCCGGAACCCCGCAACCCTATTGCGGCGTCGGCGGCGTCGGTTGCGCCGGCGTCGGTTCGGGCGGCAGGATCGGTAGAATCGGCCGGCTTGCCGGCGGCTGCTGTTGATCCGGCTGCGCGGGCTGCACCGGCATCGGCATGATCGGCACGTTCCCAGGCACATCAAGAGTCGTCGGCAGCGATCCTGCGCGCTCGAGGCGGAACGGCGCGAGATCGGCCTCGTGCAGGTCCAGCACGCGGACGATGTGCGGCGTGAGCGTGAGGATGATGTCGGTCTCGGTCGCTTCCTTGTGCGTGCGCCCGAAGATCTGACCGATGACCGGCAAATCGCTCAGCCCGGCAATGCCTTCCTTGATCTCGCGCTCGTCGTCACGGATGAGGCCCGCGAGCATGTTGGTCTCGCCGTCGCGCAGCCGGATCTCGGTGTTGATTGAGCGGTTGCCGAACGTCGGCAGGCCTCCGTACCCCGTGCCGGACAGGCTGCTGATCTCCACCTTCAACGCGAGCGTCACGTCGTCGTCGTGGTGGATGCGCGGCGTGATGTCGATGTTGACGCCGATGTTGCGGTAGTTGAACGACGTGACCGGCTGCTGCGCGACGCCGCCGGTGGCAATCGGCGCGAACGTCGTGACCGGCACGGGCACTTCGTCGCCGAATCGCGCCTGCGCGGCGACGCCCTCGGCAGTCCGCAGCTGCGGGTTCGCGAGCGTGCGTGTGTTCTGGTCCGACTTCAGTAACCGGTAGTAGAGCGCCGGCACGCCGCTGAGGAAGACGTCCGCCGCCGTCAGGTTCCGGAGACTGTCGAGCGTCAGCCCGTCGCGGTTGATGTCGACGCTGCCGTTGATGCCGGGTTGGCCTGGCGACGCGATCTGCAGCCCGTATTCCTTCAGGCGGCTCCGGTTCACTTCGAGCAATTCGACGTCGATCACGACCTCGGGCTTGGCCTTGTCGATCGCGGAGATGATTCGCGCGGCCGCCGCGAGCCGGTCCGGCGTGTCCTTGATGGTCAGCGCGTTGGCGCCAGGGACGCCGGCGATGCGGCGGAGGTCGATGACGATCCGGAGCAGGTCGATCGTTTCCTTGAGATCGGCGTTGCTCAGGTAGAACGTGCGCACGACTTCGTCGTCGTATTCGCGACGCTTGGCCGGCGTATCCGGGACGACAGTGATCGTGCGCGGCGCCGTCACTTTGTAGAACGTGTGCGTGCTCGCGGTGATCGAGCCCAGGGCGTCTTCGAGGCTGACGTCCCTCAGCTCGGTCGTGACCGGCGCCTCGCGGAATGCCGGGTCGAACACGACGTTGAGATTCGTGACACGCGCCAGCGTCGTGATGACGTCGCGCGAGCTCGCGTCGCGGAAGACGAGCGAGGCGGGCAGCTTCGCGTCGCGCGGGAGGTCGAAGCCGGCCGGTTCATGTCGCGCGTGCGATCGATCAGCGACTCGAGCGCCGTCTTGCCGTCGGGAGGCGTGGGCAGCTTGTTCCGCAGCGCGACTCGCGCGCGCCGCAGTTCGTCGTCGATGTCCTGGCTCGAGGGGTTCAGCTCGCTGGCAAGCTCGAGCTCGACGACGGCCTGATCCAGCTTGCCGGTGGCGACCAGCCGCCGGCCTCGCGTCAGGTGGTCCTGCGAGGCGCGAAGCTTCGCGCGGTCGAGCGCCTTGCGCGCTTCGAAATTCTCCGGGTGCTCCTTCAGCGCGCGGGTGTACTGGACGACGGCCTTGTCGTAGTCGGAGGCGATCTCGGCCTGTTGTCCGAGATGCATGGCGGAGGTCGACGCGCAGCTTGCCGCCAGCGCGGAGGCGGCGATGAAAAAGGCGACCGGGCCGAACCGTCCGGGGAATCGGTTAGTGGCCAGCATCAGTGATCACGTCCACCCCGCGCGGCATCACGAAGACGAACTCCTTGTCCGCGATGCCGGTGTTCTCGCGCAGATTGGCGAATGCGAACGTGGACAACCCGCCCTGGCTGTCGGATGTGACGAGCATCCGCAGCGCGAGCGATGACTTGTCCACCACGAGGTTCAGCCAATCGTATTCCCGCTCAGGGCGCTTCGGCGTCAATTTCAGCGCGACGGATCCGGCTGGCGCGTCGGGCACGTCGACGGGCGCCACGGTGAAATCCCGGAGGATGTTGCCCTTGCCCGCCAGGAAGAGCGCCGGGGTGGTCGCCTGGTCATCGGTCGGGACGGCGGCGACGTACACCTGCTTGTCCGCGGGCACGTATGAATAGACGCGGTTGCCGTCCGAAACGAACAGCTTCTCCTCGGGCTGCGTGTACGTCCAGCGCATCCGCCCCGGCTTCCGAACGGCCATGCGGCCATGCTCGACGGTCTTCTTCCTCAGGATGCCGCCCACGTAGGTGTGGGTGAAGTCGGCCTGGAAGTCGCGCACCTGATCGTAGTGACGCTGAATGGACGTTGCCAGCGCTGTCGCGGCATCGCCGTCGGCGTGCCCGACGGCCGCGAGCGACACGAGACCGACGACGAAGAGGCAAAGGCGCTGAAACATGTGGAAAAACGCTTAGCGTAGCACGACCCGATAACGCGGCAGCGGCGCGAACAGGCTCGAGGCATAGGTCATCAGCCGGGGGGTGCCGTCCGGCGCAAGCGCCACCACACTGACTCCGCGCTCGATGATCAGCACATGCTTCCGGTTCGCGACCACCTGGCCGAACCCCGCCCGCCGAATCGTGTCGGACGTCAGCCACGACTCCATCCGCAGGTCGAGGTCCACTCCCGAAATCGTGACCTGGGCGCGCCACGGGAAATCCTCACGGCGGTCGAGCACCGGCCGTTCGCCCACACGGCCCGCGATCAGGGTGTACGACGGCTCACGGCCCAGGATGGCCGTGCCGGCTGTCAGCAGGCGCGTGGCGTCCGCCAGCTCCTGCTGGTCGAAGGTCAGATCGGGGTAGGGCGAGAGGACAGCCAGCACGTACAGCGTTCCGGGCGGCAGCCCGGAGAGTCGCGCGGCCAGCGGACGGCTGTCGATGGCCGGGTCCGGCTCGAACGCGAACACATCGCCGTACGCCGCTCGCGCCAGTTCGCCGGGCGATCGGCGTCGCGTAGACGACGCGGCCGTCGGCGATGTTGTCGCGCACGAGGAACGGCAGCGTGAGGATCGTGTCGGTGGCGCGCGTGAAGTTGAGATCGGGATGGAGGCGCCGCTGGTAGTAGTCGAAGCCGTTCTCGAGTTGCCAGTTCACGTCGCCGAGCAGGAGATCCCGAGGGCCGAGGTTGACGGCCACCGCCGACAGCCAGTCCACCGGACGACGATCCGCGTGGCGATCGACGGCAGGCCAGGTGTCCCACGCACGCCAGACCGGATACGCCAACACGAGCGCCGACAGAACCGCCAGGACGCCGCCGGCGCCCGACGGCCACGCGCGCGGCGCGAGCGTCAGGAGTGCTGCGACGCCGCACGCCGCCAGCAGCGCGACGATCTGATGCGAGGGCAGGAAGAAGACGTGGGTGTCGCCGACGTTGTAGGTGTACGCGAAGACGAACGGCACGACCCACGCGGACAGCAGCAGCAGCAACACGCGCCGGCGACGTCCGAGCGACACCAGACCCAGCAGCGCCAGCGCGATGCCTGCGGTCCCGAACTGCTGCGTGAGATCGAAGAGATACATCCTCGATCGACGCATCAGCACCGATTGATGGACGGCCATCACCATCGTCTCGCGCCAGTCTGATTTGGTGACGTCGAACCAGAATGCGCGAGCGAACGCGAGTGGCGTCGCTGGCGGATCCGGCAGCGCCCAGAGATACGAGGCATTCCAGACGTACTGACACGCGCCGGCGGCGGCGATTGCCAGGGCCATGCCGATCGTGCGCGGCGAGAAGAGCAGTCGCACGCCGCCAGGCGCGGACGCCACGAACAGCGATGATCGCCGGCGCCATCAGCACCGTCATCAGGTGATTGCCGAACGAGAGCGCGTAGACGGCAAACACCAGCGCCGAGGCGGGCCCGCGTGCGATGACGATCCCACCACAGGAGCGCCGTCAGCACGAGGCCCATCATCAGCAGGTGAAGCGCGTAGACCTCAGCGATGACGCACTGCGTCCAGAACGTGTAGGACGTCGCCAGGAGGAGGCCGCCGGCGGCGGCAGCAACGAGCGAGCCGGTGAGCTCGGCGGCGACCCACGTCAGCACGCCGCAGGCGAGGGCCCCGCAGATCGCCGAGGCGAGGTTGCCGCCAAACGCGGCTTCACCGCCGGCGATGCGCCAGACGAGATTGCCAATCGCGTAGTAGAGCGGGTAGGCGTCTCGCGGGTTGATGACGCGGTCGCCGATCAGGGCCTGAAGCGACGCCGTGTCGCCGAAATCGACGCCGGGCAGCAGCGTCGAGCGATAGAGATAAAAAGCGATGGCGGTGACGAGGAGGGCGACGAGCGTTCGACCGGCCAGGCGATCAGCGGTCGCAGGTGACCACGGGACGCCCTCCGGCACGTACGCGATTGTCCGCGTGGCGCCCGACGGGTGTCAAGCGACGGAGGACGCGGCTAGCGAGCGCCGCGCGGCGACGAGGCGATGACCTGCACGGGGCGTCCGACCTCGAGACGGGCTTCGGCGAGGGCGCGTTCCTGCCGCAGCTCCCAGCCCGTCGACCGACGGCCGCAGTGCTGGCAGCTGAGGAAGATCGCGCCGGGCTCACACGAGACCTTGAAGTCGTGACGGCCGGACAGGTAGCAGGTGATCCACTTGAACATGACGCGCTTCGTGCTTCCTTATTGAGCACGTCCCATGCCAAAGCGGAATTGCGAGCTGGTGCGACCACTGCGGCCTGACGAAATTGGCGGATAACCGCGAAATTTCGCGCGGACGCGATCGCCCGGCTCTGCGCGGGGTTGCAGGCAAAACGTCGAATTTCCGGCAGTCCGATTACAGTTTTCGTCACCCGCTTCGCCGCAAGATCTGGTGGCGACACGAGGCGCTGCGGCGCGATCCGGAGTGCGCTGGAAGGTGGAATTTGGTGGACGGCAGCGAGGCTCGAACTCCCGACCTCTGCGTTGCGAACGCAGCGCTCTCCCAACTGAGCTAGCCGCCCGTCCCGGGAAGGAAATGGCCGGCGTCTCCGCGCGGATTTCCGCGTTGACGCGACCTCCAAGAATACCACGCGTTTCCTCGTAACCGCAACGTCGGAAGCACGTTGTATACTCTTCGGACGTTCATCAAGGAAGTTCTGTCGTCCGGTAGCGGGGCCGCCTTCCGCGGCCACGCCGAGGTCTGTCTTACTGCATGCACAAGCTGAAGCGCATAGGGATTTTGACGGGGGGTGGCGACGCGCCAGGCCTGAACGCCGTGATCCGCGCCGTCGTGAAGTCCGGCGTCAACAACGGCATCGAGGTCGTCGGTCTCGAGGACAGCTTCGACGGGCTCATCGAGCCCAATCGGTCCCGGGTGCTCACCGCCCGTGACGTCACCGGCATCCTGCGGCGGGGCGGGACCATCCTCGGCACCGTCAACCGCGGCGACCCGTTCGCCTATCCCATCGAAACCTCCGAGGGCAAGCAGGACTACTCGACCCGGGTCGTCGAGATGTTCCACCGGATGGGCCTCGACGCCCTCGTGGTCCTTGGCGGCGACGGCACCCTGGCGATCGCGCACAAGTTCTCGCAGATGGGGATCCCGCTCGTCGGCGTCCCCAAGACGATCGACAACGACATCGTCGGGACGACCAACACGTTCGGTTTCGACACCGCCCTCAGCTTCGCGACCGACGCCATCGACCGGCTGCATACGACCGCGGAGGCGCACCGCCGCATCATGGTCGTGGAGGTCATGGGCCGGTACACGGGATGGATTGCGCTCTATTCGGGCCTGGGCGGCGGGGCCGACGCGATCCTGATTCCTGAGATCCCGTTTGACCTGAAGCACGTCGCGCAGCAGATTCAGGATCGCGACGCCTGGGGCGCGCACTTCTCGATCGTCGTCGTCGCCGAAGGCGCCATGCCGATTGGCGGCAGCACGTCACTCATCAAGGAAGCCAGCCTCGGCCGCGCCGAGCGCGTGGGCGGGATGGGCCACCGGGTGGCGGCTGCGCTCGAAGAGATGACGGGCAAGGAGACGCGCACGGTGGTGCTCGGCCACCTGCAGCGCGGCGGCTCGCCGACCGCATTCGATCGCGTCCTCGCGACGCGGTTCGGCGGCAAGGCGGTGGAGCTGCTGATGCGCGGCGAGACCGATCGGATGGTCGCGTTCCAGCCGCCCTCCATCGGATCGGTGCCGCTCGCCGACATCGTCGGCAAGACGCGCACGGTGCCGCTGCGACTTCGACGTCGTCCAGACGGCGCGCGCGATTGGCGTGTCGTTCGGCGACTAGAGCTGGCAGGCCTGAAGGCCTGCGCTACATCAGATTTCAGCGCCGTCCGTGGGGCAGGGCTTCAGCCCTGCAGATATTTCAACGCGCCGCCGGTGTTGAACAGCACCACGACATCGTCGGCGCGCACCTGACCTGACGCGACGAGCACGTCGAGCGCCGCGAGCGCGGCTCCGCCTTCCGGCGCCGCGCTGATCCCTTCCATCCGGCCCAGGCGTCGCGCCGCCTCGATCATCTGCTGATCGGTGACGGCAATCGCCGTCCCGCCGCTCTCGCGAATCGCGCGCAGCATCAGGAAGTCGCCCACGGCTTTCGGCACGCGCAGACCGTCGGCGAAGGTGTGCGCGTTCGGGAAGAGATCGGCGTGGTCCGCGCCTTGTTCGAAGGCGCGGACGATCGGCGCGCAGCCTTCCGCCTGCACCGAGACCATGCGCGGACGCTTGCCGCGCGGCACCCAGCCGATCGTCTCCAGCTCTTCGAATCCCTTCCACATGCCGATCAGGCCGGTGCCGCCGCCGGTCGGATAGATGATCCAGTCGGGCCAGCGCCAGTGCAGCTGCTCGGCCAGCTCGAACGCCATGGTCTTCTTGCCTTCGAGCCGGTAGGGTTCTTTCAGCGTCGAGACGTCGTACCAGCCGAGCGGGCCGCCGCGCTCGGCGGCGATGCGTCCGGCGTCCGTGATCAGCCCGTCAACCAGTTCCACCGTCGCGCCGTACAGCTCGCACTCCGCGATGAACGCGCGCTTCACGTCACGCGGCATGAAGACCCGCGCCTCGAGCCCTGCGGCCGACGCGTACGCCGCCAGGGCGCAGCCCGCGTTGCCAGCGGTCGGAACCGAGAGCGTCTTTGCACCAAGCGCCTTGGCGCGGGTGACGGCGGTGGACTGACCGCGCGCCTTGAACGAGTTCGTCGGGTTCGGCCCCTCGTCCTTCACGCAGGAGCCGCTTCGAGGCCGAGCGAGGCGCCGAGGCGCTTCGCATGGAGCAGGGGAGTCCAGCCCTCGCCAAGAGAGATCGGCGTCTCGCCGTCGAAGATCGGCAGCAGCTCGCGGTAGCGCCAGAGCGTGGACTCGCGACCCTTCAGGCTGTCGCGGGACCACCCGCGAAGGCGTTCGAGATCGTACCGCGCGAGCAGCGGGGCCCCGCAGCGGCACAGATGGTGCCGCTCGCGCGCGTCGAAGGGGCCCGCGCCGCAGGGGCGGGAGCACTCGAGATGGGTGAAGTAGGACACCGATCGTCAGCAGGCCTGAAGGCCTGCGCTACAGGAGTCAGCAGGCCTCAAGGCCTGCGCTACAGGAGTTCAATCCGCAACCGGCAATCGTCAATCGACAACCGTCAGTGTCCCAGCAGTTCCTGGTCCTTCTTCTTCTGCAGATCGTCCACCAGCTTCGTGTGGCCGTCGGTGATCTTCTGGATCTCTTCGAGCCCGCGCCGCTCGTCGTCCTCGGAGATCGTGTGGTCCTTCAGCAGCTTCTTCAGCCGCTCGTTCGCGTCGCGCCGGACCTGACGCAGCGCGTTCCGCCCTTCCTCGGCCTGCTTG
Source organism: Vicinamibacteria bacterium (assembly GCA_963787035.1). GTDB lineage: Bacteria > Acidobacteriota > Vicinamibacteria > Vicinamibacterales > JAENWD01 > JAENWD01. The sequence goes on along the minus strand of CAWBBN010000022.1, from coordinate 377,853 downwards.
TGCACGTGGCGCGACAGATCCTTGCGCCGCTCCTCGGTAAGGGCCGGAATCGGGACCCGAACGAGCTTGCCGTCGGAGGCAGGGTTCAGGCCGAGATCCGACGAGCGGATCGCTTTTTCGATCGTCGCGAGCGTCGACGGGTCGAACGGCTGGACGAGGATCAGGCTCGGCTCGGGGATCGACAGGCTGGCGAGCTGGTTGAGCGGCATCTTCGACCCGTACGCCTCGACCTGCACGCTCTCGAGCAGGCCTGTCGATGCGCGGCCCGTGCGGACGTTGGCCAGTTCCTTCCGGACGTGCTCGACGCCCGCGTCCATGCGCTGCTTGATTTCGACGAATAGTCCCTTCAGATCATTCGCTTCCATTGGGAGCTCCGAAAGACCGCGGCGGGTCAGGCCTTGACGACCGAGCCAATCGACTCGCCGAGGACCGCGCGCCGCAGGTTGCCCGGCGTGCGTAGGTTGAACACCAGGATGGGCAGCTGGTTGTCCATGCAGAGCGAGATGGCGGTCGCATCCATGACCTGCAGCCGCTTCTCGAGCACTTCGAGGTAGGAGATCGTGTCGTAGCGCGTGGCGGTGGGATCCTTCATCGGATCGGCGGAGTAGATGCCGTCCACCTTGGTCGCCTTCATGATCACGCTCGCGCGGATCTCCATCGCGCGCAGGGCGGCTGCCGTATCGGTGGTGAAATACGGATTGCCGGTGCCCGCCGCGAAGATCACGGCGCGACCCTTCTCGAGGTGCCGAATCGCGCGGCGCCGGATGAACGGCTCGGCGACGGCGCGCATCTCGATCGCCGACATCACGCGCGTGACGACGCCGTTCTGCTCGAGCGCGTCCTGCAGGGCCAGGGCGTTGATCACCGTCGCCAGCATGCCCATGTAGTCGCCGCTGGCGCGGTCCATTCCGCGCGAGCTGGCGGCCAGGCCCCGAAAGATATTGCCGCCGCCAATCACGATGGCCGTCTCGACACCGAGCTGCTGGATGTCTTTGACGTCCCTGGCGATTTGGGCGGTGACGGCCGGGTCGATGCCGTATTGCTTCTCGCCCATCAGGGCTTCGCCCGAGAGCTTCAGGAGGACGCGTTTGTAGGCGGGGTCGGGCACGGAAGGGAATTATAGAACGGGTCGATCAGGTCGTCGGTCGGCGGGTCAAACAGGTCTGCAGGTCAAGCGGGTCGGCCAGGTGGACAGGTCGCGACCCGCCCAGACCCGACTGACCTGCCGTGACCTGCAAGACCTGGCCTATTCCGCCTGCTCCCCGACCTTGAACCGCGCGAAGCGGCTGACGGCGATGTTCTCGCCGGTCTTGGCCGAGGCCTGCGCGATGAGCTGGGAGACGGTGACGTTCGGATCGCGCACGCTCGGCTGATCGACCAGCACGACCTGGGAGTAGTACGAACCGAGCTTGCCCTCGACGATCTTCTCGACGACAGGCGCCGGCTTGCCCGAGTCGGCGAACTGCGCGCGGTAGATCTCCTTCTCCTTCTCGAGCACGTCGGCCGGCACGTCCTCACGGCGGACGTACCGCGGATCGGCGGCCGCGATGTGGAGCGCCAACTCCTTCACGAGCGTCTGGAAGTCGTCGGTGCGGGCGACGAAGTCGGTCTCGCAGTTGACCTCCACGAGGACGCCCACCTTGCCGCCCATGTGGATGTAGCTGCCCACCACGCCGTTGCTCGTGGCGCGGCCGGCCCGCTTGGCGGCCGAGGCGAGGCCCTTCTTGCGGAGCAGGTCGACGGCCTTCTCCTGATCGCCGCCGGCCTCCGTGAGGGCCGACTTGCACTCCATCATCCCTGCGCCGGTCTTCTCGCGCAGCTGCTTGACCTGATCTGCCGTAATCGTTGCCATGACGCTGTCGTTCTCCGGGAATAACCGAGTGAGCTGTACAAAACGCGCGCCGGCGCGGGGCTCGCCCGGCCGGCGCGGTGAGCGTTCCGTTGCTGAGGCTCTACGCCGAGGCCGGCGAGGGGGCCGGTTCCTGACGCGGCCGGCGCGCCTGACGCGCCTGACGATCGCCGCCTTCCGGCGCGTCCGCCGCGTCTTCCGCCGCCGCGGCTTCACGCATGCCGCGGCCGTTCAGCACGGCGTCGGCGATCTTGGCCGCGAACAGCCGAATCGCGCGCAGCGCGTCGTCGTTGCCGGGGATGACGAAGTCGACCTCGTCGGGATCGCAGTTGGTGTCGACCACGCCGATGACCGGAATCTTCAGCTTGCGCGCCTCGTCCACCGCGATCTTTTCCTTCTTCGTGTCGACCACGAAGATGGCGTCGGGCAGGCGGCCCATGTTGCGGATGCCGTCGAGGTTCTTCTGGAGCTTCTTCTTCTCTTTCTCGTTGCGGGCGATTTCCTTCTTCGACAGCGTGTCGTACCGGCCGTCGGTTGCCATCGCCTCGAGATCCCGCAGGCGGCCCAGGCTGCGCTGAATGGTCGTGAAGTTCGTCAGCAGCCCGCCGAGCCAGCGCTGGTTCACGTAGAACATGTTGCAGCGCAGCGCTTCCTCGGCCACCACATCCTGCGCCTGGCGCTTGGTGCCGACGAAGAGCACGGTCCGACCGTCGTTGGCCAGCGACGTGACGAACTCTTCCGCCTGGCGGAACAGCTTGACCGTCTTGCCGAGGTCGATGATGTAGATGCCGTTGCGCTCGCCGAAGATGTATTCCTTCATCTTCGGGTTCCAACGCTTGGTCTGGTGGCCGAAATGAACGCCGGCCTCCAACAGTTCCTGCATCGAGATTCCGGTCAAGCTCCCTCCACTCACTAGCGCTTGCTGAACTGGAAGCGCTTGCGCGCCCCCGCCATGCCGTACTTCTTGCGTTCCTTGGCCCGCGCGTCGCGCGTCAGGAACCCCGCGGTCTTGAGCGCGCGCCGCAATTCGGCGTCGACGACGCAGAGCGCTCGCGCGATGCCGAGGCGCAGGGCGCCGGCCTGTCCCGCCACGCCGCCGCCGCTCACGGTCGCCAGCACGTCGAACTGGCCCGTGCGCTCGGTCACGGCGAACGCCTGCTGAATCTGCGTGCGCAGCGCCTCGGTGGGGAAGAACTGCTCGAAGGCGCGGTGGTTCACCGTGATGGTGCCGCTGCCGGGGCGCAGGTAAACCCGCGCGATCGATGTCTTGCGACGGCCGGTGCTGTAGAACTGAGTCGTTGCCACGTTTTTCCTAGACCTCGAGAGACGACGGTTTCTGAGCCGAGTGCGGATGATCGGGACCCGCGTACACCTTGAGCTTCCGGTACATCGCGTCGCCCATCTTGGTCTTCGGCAGCATCCCGCGGACGGCCTCTTCGACCAGGCGGATCGGGGCCTTCTGGCGGACGACCTTGGCGCGTTCCTCGCGCAGGCCACCCTCGTAACCGCTGTGCTGGCGGTAGATCTTCTGCTCTTCCTTTCGGCCGGTCAGCCGAACCTTCTGAGCGTTGACGACCACGACGTGGTCGCCGGTATCGATGAACGGCGTGTACGCCGCCTTGTGCTTGCCCTGCAGCAGACGCGCCGCAACGGTCGCGATCCGGCCGAGCACCTGCTCGTTGGCATCAATGACATGCCACTTGGTGCCCGCATCCTGGGCCGTGGCGACAAACGTACGCATTCCCTGGTCCCTCTCCAGCTATCAGCCGTGTGACGGCAAACCCAAATCATACGTGGTACTTGGGGCACTGTCAAGGTTACGCCGCCCTCGATTGCACATGGCTTCCGGCACCCGGCTCATGCGGGCCCGCCATCCGTCCGATAACAACCCCTGAGCGGGCCCGCAACCACGTACCGCGATCACAAAACCGTAATCGGATGACGGTTTCGTCATCCCGCCCGGCGCGGCCGGGACGGCCGGTTGACGGCGATCTCGGTTTTGGCGGGGCTCCAACAGTTACTGACAGCCCGGCAGAGGCGGCATCGCGTTTGCCCCTCGCCGGCCACGACACGGTCTAAGCATGGACTTTTCGCTGTTCAGGAAACCCAAATCGGTCGTCGGCCTCGACATCGGGTCGAGCGCGGTGAAGGCTATTGAGCTCAAACCGCACGGGAAGAACGGGTTCAAGGTCGTGGCCTACGCGAGCGAGCCCGTGCCGCCCGACACGATCGTCGACGGCGCCATCATCGACGCTGTCGCCGTGGCCGACGCCATCCGTCGGATCTTCGACTCCAAGCGCTTCAAGGCGACCGACGTCATCGCGTCGCTGTCGGGCAGCTCGGTCATCGTCAAGAAGATTGCCCTGCCGGTGATGACGGAGGCCGAACTGGCCGAGTCCATCCACTGGGAAGCCGAGCAGTACATCCCGTTCGACATCCAGGACGTCAACATCGATTACCAGGTCCTCGACGCCGGCGGCGCCGAATCCGGCAAGCAGACGATGGACGTGCTGCTCGTCGCGGCGAAGAAGGACAAGATTGCCGACTACGCCGGCGTCATCGCACAGGCCGGCCGCACCCCTGTCGTGATGGACGTCGACGCGTTCGCGGTCCAGAACTGCTTCGAGGCCAACTACGGGGTCGACTCGGGCGTGACGGTGCTCCTCAACGCCGGCGCCTCGGCCATCAACGTCAACATCGTCAGCGGGGACCAGTCGCTCTTCACGCGCGACATCTCGGTCGGCGGCAACGCCTACACCGAGGCCGTCCAGAAGGAATTCGGCCTCACGTTCGAGGCGGCGGAGCAGGCCAAGCGCGGGCAGGCCATCGACGGCGCGGCCGCCGACGACGTCCAGGCGGTGCTGCGGACGGTCAGCGAGGGCCTGCTGCTCGAAATCCAGAAGACGTTCGACTTCTTCAAGGCGACGACCTCCGCGGATCGGATCGATCGCGTGCTCGTCTGCGGCGGGGCGTCGCAGGTGGAGGGCTTCACCGAGCTCATCGCCGAGCGCTTCGACACGCCCATCGAGCGGCTGAACCCGTTCAAGACGATCATGTTCGACGGCGCGGCGCTCGGCGTGGAGTCGTCGGATGAAATCGCGGCGACGGCGGCCGTGGCCCTCGGCCTCGCGCTTCGGAAGGCGGGGGACCGATGATTCGCATCAACCTCCTCGCCGTCGAGCGGGAAAAGCCGAAGAAGCGCGCCGGCGTCGCCTTCGACATCGGCCAGAAGGTCACGCTCGTCTGCAGCCTGATTCTCGTCGTCACCGCCCTCGGCATCGGGTGGTGGTGGTGGGCGCTCAACAAGAAGCAGAGCGACCTGGCGACGCAGACGGAAAGCGCCGAGCGCGAGATGGCGCACCTGAAGACGATCCTCGCGCAGGTGGCGACGTTCGACAAACAGAAGCAGCAGCTGCAGGAGCGCGTCGCGCTCATCGAGGAGCTGCGCAAGGGACAGCCGGGCGCCGTCCACATGGTGGACGAAGTGAGCAAGGCGCGTCCCCGACATGCTCTGGCTCACCGATTTGAAGCAGGACGGCGGCGAGCTCACGATCGACGGCCGCTGCACGTCGCTGACGGCGCTCTCGGATTTCGTCGGCAACATCGAGCACAGCCCGTACTTCCGCCGGCCCGTCGAGATTCTCGACAGCCAGGTGGATCCGACGGCGCAGGCCGCCAACGCCGGCGAGCTGATCAAGTTCTCGCTCAAGGCCACCTACGCGCTGCCGGGCAGCGACCCGGTGCCCGCGTCCGGCAAGAGCGGAAAGAAGTAAGCAGGAAACGTAAAGCGGGCCCGCGTCGGCCCGATAGGACCAGAGACATCGATGGAACTCGCGTTGAACAAGCTGCCGTGGAAAGTGCAGGTCGGGGTGTTCCTGGCCGTCGCGGTGGCCGCGCTCGGCGGCTTCTACTGGTACTACGTCCAGGGCGCACAGGACACGATCGCGACGCAGCAGAAGAAGCTCGATGGGATGCTCGCCGAGGCCGCGAAGGCCAACGCCACGGCGCGGCAGCTCAAGGGATTTCAGTCGCAGGTGGCGGAGTTGAGCGCGCGGCTCGACAACCTGCGCGCGGTGCTGCCGGAGGAAAAGGACGTGGGTGATCTGCTTCGGCGCCTGCAGACGCTGGCGACGCAGTCGAACCTGACGATCCGCGGCTTCAAGCCGGCGCCGATCGTCCAGAAGCAGACGCACGCGGAGTGGCCGATTCAGCTGGAGCTGGACGGGACGTACCACAACCTCGGGCTGTTCTTCGATCGGGTGAGCAAGTTCCCGCGAATCATCAACGTCGCGACCGTGCGCATCAAGGCGAAGGACAAGCCGCAGCCGGGATCGACGATCACGGCGAGCTGCACGGCGACGACCTACGTGCTCGTGGAAGCGCCGGCGCCGAAGGCGGGCGCGAAGAAACCGGCGGCGCCGGCCAAGAAGGCGAGCTGACGTGAGAACACTGGCTCTTTCGCTCGTCGTGCTGGGCGTGACCGCGGTGGCGGTCGCCGCGCCGCAGACGCCAGCGCCGGCCGCACCGCCGGCCGCGCAGGCGCCGGCCCAGGCCCAGGTGCCCGCGCCGCCTCCGGCCGATACGTTCACGTACAACCCGGACGGCCGGCGCGATCCGTTCGTCAGCCTGTTGACGAAGGGCGGCGAGCGTCACGTGCCGCGGCCCGGTCAGGACCTCGAAGGTGTCGCCGGTCTCGCCGTGGAGGAGCTCACGGTGCGCGGCATCGTCGCGAGCCCGTCGGGTCTGGTGGCGATGGTGCAGAGCCCCGACCGGAAGACGTACCTCGTGCGGCAGAACGACAAGCTGCTCGACGGCATCGTCAAGTCGGTTACGCCTGAGGGACTGGTGATTCTGCAGGAAGTCAACGACCCGCTGTCGCTGGTCAAGCAGAAGGAAGTTCGCAAGATGCTGCACGGCAACGAGGAAGGGAAGTAGGACCCATGCGTCGTTACGGCATTGTCCTGGGCGTGGTGGCGGTCACCGCGATGGCGGGCGCCGGCCCGCGGCTCAACGCGGCGACCGGACCGCGGCTGCGCGCGATCTCGACGACCAGCGGCGCACGCCCGGCCGTGCTCATCGAGGCCTCCGAGCCGGTCGCGTACGTCTCCGCGCGGCCCGATCCGTTCACGGTCCTCGTCGACCTGCGCAACGTCGCCGCGTCGGGCTACGCCAACGGCTTCGTGCCGGAGGCGGGCAGCCTCGTGCGGTCGATCAGCGTGGAGCCGGCGCGCGGCGACGACGGCGCGGAGGTGACGCGCGTGCGCGTGTCGCTCTCGGAGCCAGTCGGGCACGAGATCCGCAGCCAGCGCAACCTGATCTTCGTCGAGCTCGAACGCGACGCGACGCCGTCGGCCGTGACGACCACGGTCCCGTCGCCCGCGCCCGTTGCGCCGACAGCCACGGACGCCGGCAAGGCGCTCGCGCACAACCTGCGCGCGGTGCGCACCGAATACACGACGACGGGCGCGAGCGTCGTCCTCGTCGGCGATGGCCGTCTGGTCGCGAAGAACATCGAAAGCGCGGGCAGCCGTCGCGTCTACCTGGATTTCGCGGGCGTCTCGCCGACCGTGGCGCCCGTGACGCAGGTGGGCAAGGGCGGCATCGAGCGCATTCGCGTCGGCTTGAACAGCCGGGATCCGCTGGTCACGCGCGTCGTGATCGATCTCAATCGCGACGCGGCGCATGCGCTCAGCACGACGCCGGGCGATTGGCGGGAAGTGCGGGTGAACTTCTCGGGTGCGCAGGGTGCGCAGGGTGCGAAAGGTGCGGAAGGTGCGGCGTCTGCAGCGCGCCGTCGCCGCATCGCGGCGCCCGCGCCGGTCGTGCCACCGCCAGTGCGCCGAGTGCACCGGCGGCTGCGCGCACCGGCAGCACCGGCACCGGTAGCACCTGCGGCACCTGTGGCACCTGCCGCACCGTGCACCGTCCGCACCTCCGCACCCATCGCACCCTCCGCACCTGTCTGCGCAGGCGCCCTGTGACTCTGGCGGCGTCCGTTTCCGGGGCGAAGCAGTACACCGGCCACCCGATCAGCCTCGACTTCCAGGGCGCAGACCTGCGCGCGGTGCTCCGCACCTTCGCCGAGATCAGCGGCCTGAACATCGTCATCGATCCGGCGGTGCAGGGCTCCGTGGACGTCTCGCTGCGCGACGTGCCGTGGGATCAGGCGCTCGACATCATCCTGCGCGCGAACAAGCTCGGTTACTCGGTGGACGGCACGATCGTCCGCGTCGCGCCGCTCAACGTGCTGGCCGACGAAGAGAAGCAGCGTCGCACCCTGACCGAGGCCCAGGCCCTGGCGGGCGAGCTGCACGTCATGACGATGACCCTCAGCTATGCCACCGCGGATCAGCTGAAGGGCCTGCTCCTGAAGAGCGCGCTGTCGCAGCGCGGCACGGTGGAAGTGGACCAGCGGTCGAACACCCTGATCATCACCGACCTGCAGGCGTCACTCGACAAGGCGGCGAGCCTGATCTCCACGCTCGACCGGCCGCAGCCGCAGGTCGAGATCGAAGCGCGGATCGTCATCACGAACAAGTCATTCCGCCGTGAAGTCGGCGCCAAGCTGGGGCTCGGCGGCGAGATGTCGGCGCGTCTCGGCAACCCGACGGCACTGGCGTTCCCGAACAACGTGCAGCTCGGCGGGACGACGGGCGCCGCGACGAACAACGCGGGGGCGCCGAATGCGGTGAACCTCGGCGTGCCCGGCGCCACCTCGGCGCTCGGCCTCGCGCTCGGCGCGGTCAACGGCGCATTCAATCTCGACCTGGCGATCTCGGCGCTCGAGCAGCAGGGCAAGCTGACCGTCATCTCGACGCCGCGCGTCTCGACGCAGAACAACGTCGAGGCCGAGATCACGCAGGGCACGCAGATCCCGATTCAGGTCGTCGCGAACAACACCGTCACGGTGCAGTTCAAGGACGCCGCGCTGAAGCTGACCGTCACGCCGCAGATCACCGCCGCGAACACGGTCATCATGAAGATTCAGCTCGAGAACGCGCAGGCCGACTTCGGCCGGAGCGTCAACGGCATCCCGCCGATCGACACGCAGCGGGCCAACACCACGGTGCTCATCGGCGACGGCCAGACGACCGTCATCGGCGGCATCTACTTCAGCTCGCAGCAGTCCAACCAGAACCGGACGCCGGTGCTGCACAACATCCCGCTGCTCGGCTGGCTGTTCAAGGACGACCTGACGAACAACCAGAACAACGAGCTGCTCATCTTCATTACGCCGCGGATTCTCAAGAGCTAGCGCGACGGAGCGACGCACGATGCCTACCGCCATCTACCGCAAATCTCTGGTCCTGCTGACGGGTGTCGCCCTGGCCGGCGGCGCGCTGGGCTGCAGCTCGCACGTGCGCGAGGGCCGCTCGCCGTCGTATCTCATCGTCGACAGCGTGCTGGCCGCGTCGGGTACCGACCAGACGTTCGGCAACACGCTGTCGTCAGACGTCGCGACGAAGAGCGCCGTCTACTCCGATTCCGGCCAGGCGACGATGACGCTGGCGCTCAAGGACATCGGCCCGGCGGCCAACCCGGCGGCGCCGACGACGAACAACTTCGTCACGCTGACGCGGTATCACGTCCAGTACCGCCGCTCCGACGGCCGCAACACGCCGGGCGTCGACGTGCCGTTCGCCTTCGACGGCGCGAGCACGGCCACCATCACCGACTCGGCGACCAGCTTCACGTTCACGCTGGTGCGGCTGCAGGCCAAGCTCGAAGCGCCGCTCATCAACCTCGTCGGACACGGGGGAGCCGGCGTCATCTCGACGATTGCCGACGTGACCTTCTACGGGACGGACCAGGCCGGCAACGAAGTGCAGGCGACCGGCTCGATCAGTGTGAACTTCGCCGACTGGGCCGATCCCCAGTAACGGCCGCAGACGAGACTCTCATGGCTCTGACCTTTCGCTCAACGCTGATTGTCGCGGCGGCGCTCCTCGTCACGGGGTGCACGACGAAGAAGACGGAGGCGCCCGACCTGTCGGGCCCGTCCGAGCTCGCGACGTCGATCTCGCTGACCGCCAGCCCCGACATCCTCAACCAGGATGGCCAGAGCACGTCGGCGATCACGATCCTCGCCCGCGACAGCAACGGCCAGCCGCTGAAGGGCCTGTCGCTCCGCGCGGACATCGAGGTCAACAGCGTCGTCACCGACTTCGGGCAGCTCTCGGCCAAGAACGTGGCCACCGGCGCGGACGGGCGCGCCAGCGTGGTGTACAAGGCGCCGCCCTCGGTCGACAGCGTCGATCGCGGCACCATGGTGACGATCGCGGTGACGCCTCTGTCGGGCGACGCGCATGCTGACTTCGCGAGGACCGTGCAGATCCGGCTCGTCCCCACGGGGACCGTCTCGGGCGGTCTCACCCAGGTGCCCGACTTCCAGATTCTCGCCGACCACGTCCAAACGTGCTGGAGTCGGTGACCTTCGACGCCTCCGATCCGACGCTCGACGGCAAGCTGGTCGGCTACCTGTGGGACTTCGGCGACGGCAGCACCGGATCCGGCCGGACCGCTTCACACCAGTACCGCAGCGCCGGCGTCTTCTCGGTCACGCTGACGGTCACCGACACCGGCGGCAACAAGGGATCCCGGTCCAAGAGCCTGACGGTCGGAGCCGGCGAGTCTGCCGACGGCGGCCTTCGTGTTCTCGCCGGTCGAGCCGGGCATCGGCGAGACGATCGTCTTCGACGCATCGCAGTCCACCGCGACGGCGCCGCGGCAGATCGTCAGCTACGAGTGGCAGTTCGGCACGGGCCGCTCGGCGACCGGCATGATCGTGTCGAAGAGCTACGACACGGCCGGCAACTACAACGTCACGCTGACGGTGACCGACGACGCCGGGAACAAGAACACCGCGACGCAGGAAGTGGAAGTTGGCGGCGGGTCGGCCGGCGGCTCCGGCGGCACGGCCGATTCATGCGACTTCCCGATCAGCCCGTCGTCGCAGGCGCCACGGTGACATTCAACGCCTCGCCTCGACGCCACCGAGTGGCCAGACGATCACGAGCTACCAGTGGGACTTCGGCGACGGCGCCGACGCTCGAAGACGTCGACCACTGCCGACGACGACCCACGCGTACGCATCTCGCAGGCATCTATACGGTGACGCTGACGGTGACCGTCAGCGGCGGCGGCGACCGCGAGCACGTCAGCCAGACACGTGACGGTCAGCTGAGCTAGACTGTCCCCGTGGCGGACAGCGCCCGCATTCAGGAACTGCGTCGCCGGGTCCAGCAGGATCCGGCGACGCTCGCCTTCGCGCCCCTCGCAGAGGAATTGCGGCGCGCCGGCCAGACGGCCGAAGCCATCAAGGTCTGTCAGGCCGGTCTCGCCCTCCATCCCGAATATCTCTCCGCTCGCGCCACGCTCGGTCGCGCGCTGTTCGAAGCCGGCGATCTCGACTCGGCGTTGATCGAGCTGTCGACCGTTCTTGGCGGGGCGCCCGAGAACCTCACGGCGCTCAAGGGCGTCGCCGAAATCCACGAACTGCGCGGCGACCTGGACGAAGCGCTCGTCAAATATCGGCTGGCGCTGACCCTGGCGGGCCGCGACCCTGAGCTGCAACGAATCATCCACGAGCTCGAACGGCAGCTGCCGCAGGACGCCGTGGAGGTCTCGCCGCCGGCGCACGACGTGCCGGGCGGCCACGAACGCGACCGCGAGACGGTCCGCCAACTCGAACGGTTCCTCGCGGCGGTGGTTGATGACCGCCACCGGCGGACCGCCGGGCCCTGACGTGCGTCCGCCCCGGGAACTGCTTGCCGACCGTCACGACCGGGTGCGCGCCGTGATGGCCAACCTCGGCATCACGACGCTCTTTGTCAGCGCGGCCAAGAACCTCGAGTACCTCACGGGCTTCGCGGGCTCCACCGGCGCCGCGCTGGTGCGGGCCGACCACGTGGTGCTGGTGACCGACGGGCGATACGAGCAGGAGGCCGGGGACCTGGCCGCCAGTACTGCCGGTCTGGTCCGGCCGCTGATCGTCGAGAAGACCTACGAAGAGACGGTGGCTGCGGCGATTGTGGGCGACCGGCCACAGGTCGGGTTCGAGGCGGACGTGATGCCCGTGTCCAGGCATCGCTGGTACGCCGCCACGCTGGACGCGGCCGGATGGCCGTCAGCCGGGTTCGTGCCGACGTCCGGCATCGTGGAGTCGTGCAGAATCGTGAAGGATGCCTGGGAAATCGGCCTTCTTCGCGAGGCGGCCGCCCGGCTGTCGGCCGTGGCGGTCGGGGTATTGGCCGACCTTCGGCCCGGCCTTCGGGAGCAGGACGTGGCGCAGGCGGTGGAGGCCGGACTGCGCCGGGCGGGGTTCCACGGTCCAGCTTTTGATACCATTGTGGCTTCTGGTCCCCGCGCCGCCCTGCCACACGGGCGGGCGTCGGACCGGACGATCCAGCCGGGAGAGGCCGTCGTGCTGGACTTCGGCGGCATCTACGGCGGATACTGCGTCGATTTGACGCGGACCGTCGCCTGCGGGGAGCCTGGCGACGAGGTGCGGCACTGGCACGGCTGCGTGCTGGCCGCCCAACGCGCCGCCATCGATCTGGCGGCGCCGGGGATCGCGCCCGAGGCGGTCGATCGAGCCGCCCGGGAAGTGATCGAGCGCGGTGGGCTGCTCGATTGGTTCACGCACGGCACTGGACATGGACTCGGACTCGAGGTGCACGAGGCTCCCCGCGTGGGGCCTGCGCGCACCATGGCGCGCGTACCGGCAGCCGGGACCGCGCCCATGCCCGATCGGTTGCAGCCGGGCATGGTGTTCACTGTCGAACCGGGGGTCTACGTGCCTGGCCGGGGCGGCGTTCGCATAGAGGATGACGTGCTGGTCACGGCATCCGGCGTGGAAGTCCTGACCAGCGTGCCGACCACGCTCGTCCTCGACTGACGCGGCCGGCGGCCTCTGAGCACACCGGAGACGGATGGATTTCGACGAGATTCAACGGATTCTCGCCATGGTGAAGGAGCACGAGCTCGCCGAGTTCGAGCTGGAGCACCAGGGCTTCAAGATCCGCATCAGGAAAGACAGCGTCCACCCGCCGGTCGTGGCCATGGCCCCGCCGGTGGCGCAGTCGCCGGTGGCGGCACCGCCCGCTCAGGCCACCGCACCCTCCGCCGCGCCGGCGGCAGACGATGGCGAGCTCGAGTTCGCGATCGTGAAGTCTCCCATCGTCGGGACGTTCTATCGGGCCTCCGAGCCCGGCGCCCGGTCCTTCGCCGAAGTCGGCGACATCGTGAAGAAGGGCCAGGTGCTCTGCATCATCGAAGCGATGAAGCTGATGAACGAGATCGACTCCGAGTACGACGGGGAAGTGGTGAAGGTCTACGTCGAGAACGGCCAGGCCGTGCAGTACGGCGAGCGGCTGTTCGCGATCCGGGCCAAGTAGCCATGTTCAAGAAGATCCTGATCGCCAACCGCGGCGAGATCGCGCTGCGCGTCATCCACGCGTGCCGCGAGCTCGGCATCAAGACGGTCGCGGTGTACTCCGAGGCCGACGAGCACGCGCTGCACGTCCGGTTCGCCGACGAAGATATCTGCATCGGCCCGCCGCGAAGCGCCGAAAGCTATCTCAGCGTCCCGGCCATCATCAGCGCCGCGGAAATCACCGGCGCCGACGCCATTCATCCCGGCTACGGCTTCCTGTCCGAGAGCGCGTATCTCGCCGAAGTCTGCGAGGCCTGCCACATCCGCTTCATCGGCCCCGACCCGAACGTCATCCGGCTGATGGGCGACAAGGCGCGGGCGCGCCGCGCGATGAAGAAGGCCGGCGTGCCGATCCTGCCCGGCAGCGACGGCCCGGTCGAGGGCGAGGAGCAGGCGCTCAAGGTCGCGAAGGAAATCGGCTACCCGGTGATCATCAAGGCGGTCGCCGGCGGCGGCGGCCGCGGGATGCGCGTCGTCCAGTCGCCGGCGGATCTCCCGCAGTCGCTGAAGACCGCGCAGCGCGAGGCCGAGGCGGCGTTCGGAATCGGCAGCGTCTACATCGAGAAGTACGTCGTCGCGCCGCGGCACATCGAGTTCCAGATCCTCGGCGACCACTACGGCGGCGTCGTCTCGCTCGGCGAGCGCGAGTGCTCGATTCAGCGCCGGCATCAGAAGCTCATCGAAGAGTCGCCGTCGGTCGCGCTGACCGAGAAGATGCGCAGGAAGATGGGCGGCATCGTCGTGGACGCCGCGCGCGCCGTGCAGTACGCCAATGCCGGCACGTTCGAGTTCCTGATGGACAAGGACGGGCGGTTCTACTTCATGGAAGTGAACACGCGCCTCCAGGTCGAGCATCCAGTCACGGAGATGGTGACCGGCATCGACATCGTCAAGGAGCAGATCCGGATCGCGGCGGGCGAGCGGCTGTCGTTCAAGCAGAGCGAGATCACGTTCACCGGCCACGCGATCGAGTGCCGCATCAACGCCGAGGATCCCGAGACGTTCACGCCGTCGCCGGGCACCATCCACGCGTTCAGCGTGCCGGGAGGGCCGGGCGTGCGCTTCGACACGGCCGCCCACACCGAGTGCACGATCCCGCCGTACTACGACTCGATGATCGCCAAGGTCATCACCTGGGGCCGCGATCGACAGGAAGCCATCGCGCGGATGCGCCGCACGCTCGAGATGACCGTCATCGAAGGCATCAAGACGACGATTCCGCTGCATCTCAAGATCCTCGCGGAACCGGATTTCCAGGCCGGACGTCTGAGCACGGCCTTCATGGAACGGTTCCAGCCGGCGGCCGGCTCCAAGGGCGGACTGCGGGAAGCCGTGTGAGCTTTCCGCGGCTCTACGCCGTGCTCGACGCCGGCGTGGCCGCGGCTCGCGGCTGGGATGTCCTCGATCTGGCCCGCGCCTTCCTCGACGGCGGCGCCCGCCTGATCCAGCTTCGCGCCAAGTCTTCCGATCTTCGAACCGTTCTCACCCTCACGGAGTCGCTCGTCCGCCTGGCCGAGCCGGTGCAGGCGCGGATCATCGTCAACGACCGCGCCGATGTCGCGCGGCTGGCGGGCGCGTCCGGGGTGCACGTCGGACAGGACGACCTCGAACCGGCGGACGCGCGCGCGATCGTCGGCGACTCGAGTCTCGTGGGGTTGTCCACCCACACGCCGGAGCAGGTCGACGCGGCCGCGGGAGCGCCGATCGACTATGTCGCGATCGGTCCCGTGTTCGACACGCTCACGAAGGACACAGGCTATTCGGCCGTCGGCCTCGAGCGCGTGCGCCATGCCGCCGAGCACAACCGGTGGCCTGTGGTCGCCATCGGCGGCATCACCCTCGAGACGGCGCCGGAGGTGATTGCGGCAGGCGCCAGTTCGGTCGCGGTCATCAGCGACCTCGTCGCGACAGGCGATCCGGCAGGTCGCGTCCGCGAATATCTGCAGTGCCTCGGCCGTTGATGAACCGCCGACGATCGCCATATATTGTCGCGAAGCATCTGCGCACGGCTGGACGAAGACGACAACAACGGGTCCGCGCAGAGCGGTCCGTTTATCGAGAACGAACGACTGAGAGGGACATAGTGGCCGGATCACTGTTTCGCATGAAGTCGATCGACAGCCTGCTGGCCGCCGCAAGTCACAGCGGCGAGGGCGCGCTCAAGCGAACCCTCACGGCGCCAGCCCTCGTGGCGCTCGGCATCGGCGGCATCATCGGCGCGGGCCTGTTCGTCCGGACGGCGGCGGCCATCGCCGAGCGGTCTGGTCCGTCGGTCGTGCTCGCGTTTCTCGTGGCCGGCGTCGGCTGCGCCTTCGCGGGACTCTGCTACGCGGAGTTCGCGTCGATGATCCCGATCGCCGGAAGCGCCTACACCTACTCCTACGCGACGATGGGGGAGCTGATTGCGTGGATCATCGGCTGGGACCTCGTGCTGGAGTACGCGCTCGGCGCCGCCACGGTGGCCATCGCGTGGAGCGAGTACTTCAACAAGATTCTCGAGTTCATAGGGATAGAAATTCCCTATCAGTTCTATCACTCGCCGCTCGAAGTGTCGCCTGACGGCGTGCACGGGATCATCAACATCCCGGCGATCATCATCCTCGGTGCGCTGTCGGCCCTGCTCATCCGGGGCATCAAGGAATCGGCCACCGTCAACAACATCATCGTGATCACCAAGGTCAGCATCGTGATCCTGGTGATCGTGATCGGGTGGGGCTACATCAACCCGGCCAACCACACGCCGTTCATCCCCGCGGCGACGACCTACACGACCTCACAGGGGATCACCCACCCCTATGGCGGGATCATGGGCATCCTGGGGGCTGCCGGCGTGGTGTTCTTTGCGTTCATCGGCTTCGATGCGGTGTCCACCGCCGCGCAGGAGGCGAAGAACCCGAAGCGCGACATGCCGATCGGCATTCTCGGCTCGCTGGTCGTCTGCACGCTGCTCTACGTGGCGTTCTCGTACGTGTTGAGCGGTGTGGCCACCGTGCAGGACTTCCGCACGGCGGGGAAGGAAGCCTCAGTCGCCTACGCGATTCTGACCTACATGCACGGGTACGAGTGGCTCGCGAAGTTCGTCACCGTGGCCATCCTGTTCGGGTTTTCGTCGGTGATCCTCGTGATGCTGCTCGGCCAGTCGCGCGTCTTCTACTCGATGGCCCACGACGGCCTCGTGCCGGCGGTGTTTGCGGAAGTTCATCCGACCTACAAGACGCCGTGGAAGTCGAACATGATCTTCTTCGTGTTCACGTCGCTCTTTGCCGGGTTCCTGCCCGAGAGCGTCGTCGGCGAGATGACGAGCATCGGGACGTTGTTCGCGTTCATCCTGGTCTGCGCGGGCGTCTGGATCATGCGCGTCAGGCGGCCGGACGTGCCTCGCGGATTCGTCGTGCCGGCGCTGCCAGTGGTGGCCGTGCTCGGGATCATCGTCTGCGGCTCGATGATCTACGGGCTCGGCTGGACGAACTGGGTGCGGCTCGGCATCTGGCTGATCATCGGGCTGGTGTTCTACTTCGGCTACGGGCGGTCGCACAGTCGGCTGGCGCAGGCCGACGCGCGCTGAGGCCGAGGGACGTCGCACCGTGAAATGGGGGGGACTGAGCCGGGTCCGGCGCCATTTCACGGGACCGCTCCTCGCGGTCGCGCTGCTGGTGCTCGTGACGGCCGGCGGCACCGTCGGCTACGTGGTCGTGGAAGGGTGGTCCTGGTGGGACGCCTTCTACATGACCATCATCACGGTCACGACGGTCGGGTATCGTGAAGTTCACACCCTGTCGCGCGCGGGCGAGGTGTTCACCTCGATCCTGCTCGTCCTGGGCGTCGGCACGGCCTTCTATGCGTTCACGCTCGGCGCGACCATCGTCGTGGAAGGCGGGCTGGCGAAACGGCTGCGCCGGCATCGGGTCAACCGCATGATCGACGAGCTCGACGGACACTTCATCCTCTGCGGCTTCGGCCGCATCGGCAGCGTCATCGCCGACGAGTTCCGCCAGCAGGACATCCAGTTCGTCGTCGTCGAGCGCGATCCGGCGCGGGTCGAGGAAGCGCTCGAGCGCGGCATTCTCGTCGTCGAGGCCGACGCCAGCCGCGAAGAGACCATGAAGCGGCTGCGCATCGACAAGGCGCGCGGCCTTGTCGCGGCCGTCGGCACCGACGCCGAGAACGTCTACACGATCCTCACCGCGCGCGTGCTGGCGCCCGGGCTCTTCATTGTCGGACGCGCCGAGACCGAGGACGCCGAGCGCAAGATCCGCCGCGCCGGCGCCGACCGCGTGGTGTCGCCGTACGCCATCGGCGCGCAGCAGATGGCGCAGACCGCGCTCCGGCCGGCGGTCGTGGATTTCGTGAAGCTCGCCACGCAGGCCGGCAACCTGGATCTGGCGATGGAGCAGATTCGGGTGCTGGCCGGATCCAGCCTCGCGGAGCAGACCTTGATCGAGGCCAATCTCCGCCATCGGTTCGGCGTCATCGTGGTCGGCATCCAACGGGCAGGCGGGCGCATGGAGTTCAACCCGGCGCCCGATGCCGTCATGAAGGACAGCGATCAGCTCGTCGTGCTGGGCCGCCCCGCCAGCCTTCGGGAACTCGAAACGGCGGCGGGACAGGCGACGGGTGCCCGTGAGCGCGCGCGTTCTTGACGGCGTGGCGGTTGCCGCCGCGATTCGCGAAGAGCTGAAACCCGGCGTCGAGGCCTTTACGGCACGCGCGGGCCGGCCGCCAGGGCTCGGCATCGTCCTCGTCGGCTCGCACGCCCCGTCGGAGATCTACGTTCGCAACAAGCTGAAGGCTGCGTCAGACATCGGCTGCCGGGCGGATCTCGTGCGGCTGCCGGAGACCGCGACGCTGGCCGAGGCGTTGAAGGCCGTCGCCGATCTCAATGCCAGCCCAGTCCACGACGCGATCCTCGTCCAGGATCCGCTGCCGGAGACGATGGGAGCGGGGGCGGCGCAGGCGGTCTTCGACTCGATCGACCCGGCAAAGGACGTCGACGGGTTCACGCCGGTCAACGCCGGACGCCTCGTGCAGAACCGGGCGCCGCTGGCGCCGTGCACGCCGTCGGGTGTCATCGAGCTGCTGAAGCGCTCCGGCATTCCGATGGCCGGCGCGCACGCGGTCGTCATCGGCCGGAGCGACATCGTCGGCAAGCCGATGGCGATGCTGCTGCTTCATCAGAGCGCCACCGTGACGATCTGCCATTCGCGGACGAGGGATCTGCCGGCGGTTTGTCGCGAGGCCGACATCCTGGTTGCGGCCGTCGGGCGCGCAGCGTTCGTGCAGCCGCAGTGGGTCAAGCCGGGCGCGACGGTCATCGACGTCGGCATCAATCGCGTCACCGACAGAGCGATGGTCGAGTCGCTCTACGACGCCAGTTCGAAACGGCGCGCCGCGTTCGAGAAGAACGGCGCGCTCGTCGTCGGCGACGTGCATCCCGCGGTCGAGCAGGTGGCTGGCGCCATGAGCCCGGTGCCGGGCGGCGTTGGGCCGCTCACGATCGCGCTCTTGCTCAAGAACACCCTTACCGCGGCCGAAGGGCGGGCGCCGTGGTCCGTGTCGCGCTGACGGGCGGCATCGCGTCGGGCAAAAGCCACGTCCTCGCGGCCTTCGCGGCACGCGAGGTCCCGACGATTGACGCAGACCTGCTCGCCCACGCGGTCGTGGCGGCCGGCACCCCGGCAGCGCAGGCCATCGAGCGCCGCTTCGGCCGCGACGTCGTCGGCGCCGACGGCGAGATCAATCGCCGGAAACTCGGCGCAGTCGTCTTCAGCGACGCCAGCGCCCGGCGCGATCTCGAGGCGATCGTCCATCCTGCGGTCTACTCCGCCATTCGGCGCTGGTTCGAGATGCTGCCAGCGAACACGCCGCTGGCCGTCGCGGACATCCCTCTCCTCTACGAGACCGGACACGACAGCGACTTCGACGTCGTCGTGGTCGCGGCGTGTGAGCCCGACGAGCAGATCCGACGGGTGATGACGAGGGACGGTCTGACCGAGGCCGAGGCCCGGTCACGCGTGGCCGCGCAGCTCCCGATCGGCGAGAAGATCAGCCGGGCCGACTACGTCGTGTGGACGACGGGAACGCAGGCCGAGACGTCCGAGAAGGTGGAGGACGTCATCAGACGGTTGACGATTGCGGATTGATGGTTGCCGGTTGAAGGAATGAGATGGACCGGCGGCTGCGTGGTTGCACAACCCGCAATCCGGCAACCCGCAATCGACAACCGTTATGCGCTGAGCTGCTCGTCGTCCTTGGCGGGCGCGATGCGTTCCTCGATGAACGTGTTCCACTCGTGGCACTGCGGGCACTGCCAGAGCAGCTCCGTGCTGCGGTAGCGGCAGCGCACGCAGATGTGCGGATCGAGATAGAACACCGCGTCGCGCGTGAGCGCGAGGTAGCGCTCGAGCAGCTGCGGCGGACGGCCGAGCAACGAGAACGCCTTCCAGATCTCCTGGTGAATCACCAGCGCATGCGGGTTGTGGCTGAGCGCCTCGAAGAGCAGCTCCAGGCCGCCTGACACGTCGCCGAGGGCGGCGCGATGCCGGGCCAGGGCGAGCCGGGCGCGCCAGTCCTGCGAGTTGCCGGCCACGAGGCGACGGCAGGTCTCCACGAACCGCTGCGGCGTGCCGAGCCGCTGACAGGCCTCCTGCAGGCGATCGAAGACGAGATAGGCGCGCTCCGGCGCGATCTCGACGATCCGCTCCCACGTCTGGAGCGCAGCAGCCCAGTCGCCGGCACGCGCCTGGATGTCCCCCAGATTGAGGTACGCCGGCGTCGCGCTCTTGTCGCGATCGATCGCGTCCTGGAATCGCTCCGCGGCCCGCGTCGCGTCGCCCTGGCGCAGCGCCTCTTCGCCGAGCTCGTTTTCGAGGAAGGCGAGGATGGCCTGATCGCGCGGAGCGGACGGCTCGCCGTCGACGTCGGCGAGCTGCCGGCGGACCTCGTAGGCCTCGGCCCACTGGTGCTGTTCTTCGTGCAGCTTCTCCAGCTGCACCAGCGCATGCCGGTTCTTCGGGTCGAGTCGCAGCACTTCCTTGAACGCTTCGTGGGCCCGGTCCACGAACCCGCCGCGCCGGAAGTCGAGGCCCAGGCAGAGCAGGATGTAGGCGTGCTCCAGCGTCTTGAGCCGCGGACGCTGCAGCAGTCGCTGATGAATGTGAATGGCGCGCCCGACCTGCCCCTTCTCGCGATACAGGTTGCCGAGCACGAGCTGAATCTCGAGCGCGTCCTCGTCCAGCCACGCGACCTGCGACAGCTCCTCGATCGCCAGGTCGATCTGATGTGCCACCACCAGGTCGAGCCCGACGATGAAGTGCGGGGACTCGCGGGCCTTGCGGCGATCGATCCACTGCCCGTCGCGCAGCTTGTACCGCTCCCAGGCCTTGCCGATGGCCAGGCCCAGCAGCAGCGCAATCAGCCCGACGAGCATGGAATAGATCGTCATGCCCGGCTCGGCGCCTCCGTAAACGAGGCGACAATCCCGTCCCAGCGCCCCTGCGCCTTCAGCACCATCTCGATCATCTCGCGGACGGCGCCGTCGCCGCCCCTGCGCGTGGCGATCCAGTGCGCGCGGCTGCGTACTTCGCCGGCGGCATCCGCCGGGGCGGCGCCCAGCCCCACGCGTTCGATGACTGGCAGGTCCAGCAGGTCGTCGCCCATGAAGGCGACTTCGCCGGCGGAGATCCCTTCAGCCGCGATGATCTCCTCCAGCGTTTCGAGCTTGTCGGCCGAGCCCTGTCGGACGATCGGAATGCGAAGCTGAGCGGCCCGTTCGGTCGTGGCGCCTGATTGACGCGCCGACAGCAGTCCGGTCCTGAGGCCGGCCCGCTGGGCGAGCACGATCGCCGTGCCGTCGCGGATGTCGAAGGTCTTGGATTCGCTGCCGTCGGCGTGCAGGAGGATCTTGCCGTCGGTCAGGACGCCATCGACGTCGAACAGCAGCAGGCGAACACGCCGGGCACGCTCGACGATGTCGATCGACATGCTAGATGAGCTCCGTGCCCCACAGGTCGTGCAGGTGAACGACGCCTTCCACGTCACCGGACGGCGACGTCACGATGATCGAGGTGATCTTCCGGTGCTCCATGAGGTTCAGGGCCTCGACCGCGAGCAGATGGCGCGTGATGGTCACCGGCCGGCCCGTCATCACGTCGCCGGCCGTGAGCTTCAGGAAGTCGGGCCTGTCGGTCATCCGCCGGCGCAGGTCGCCGTCGGTGATGATCCCGGCCAGCCGGCCCTGGTCGAGCACGCACGTCATGCCGAGGCCCTTGTCGGACATCGTGTGCATGACGTCCGGCATGAGCGCTGACACATCCACGATTGGAGCCAGGTCGCCCGCGTGCATCACCTGCTCGACACGCAACAGCTTTCGCCCGAGCTTGCCGCCCGGGTGCAGGTTCGCGAAGTCTTCCGCCTTGAAGCCCTTTTCGACGAGCAGGGTCATCGCCAGCGCGTCGCCGAGCGCCAATGACGCCGTCGTGCTGGCCGTCGGCACCAGATTCAGCGGGCACGCCTCCTCCGACACGTGACAATCGAGCGTGACGTCCGCGAACTGACCGAGCGACGACGTGGGTGAGCCGGTCAGGGCGACGATGCGGGCGCCGATCCGGCGCAAGGTCTCGAGCAGCCGCAGGATCTCCGGCGTCTCGCCGCTGTGCGACAGGGCCACGACGACATCGTCGCCCGTCACCACGCCGAGATCGCCGTGGATGGCCTCGGCCGGGTGCAGGAAGAAGGCCGGCGTCCCGGTGCTGGCCAGCGTCGCCGCGATCTTGCGCGCGATGATGCCCGACTTGCCCATGCCGGTGACGATCACGCGGCCGCGGCAGTCGCGCAGCAGCTCCACGGCGCGCGCGAACCGCTCGTCGAGGCGGTCGATGAGCCCGATGATGGCAGCGGCTTCCGTCTGCAGGACCTTGCGGGCCAGCGACAGGTCCGTCAGCACGGCACGCGGCTCACGAGGCTCGGACGACGGCATCGATTTGCACCAGCTGGCGAAGAAGCGGCTCGACCAGATCGAGTCGCAGGGCGTTCTGGCCGTCGCTCTTCGCGCGCGACGGCTCTTCATGCACCTCGACGAACACGCCGTCGACGCCGGCGCCCACCCCGGCGCGGGCCAGCGGCGCGATGTACTGGGCCAGCCCCGCCGTGACGCCGTCGCCGGCGCCGGGCAGCTGCAGGCTGTGGGTCACGTCAAAGACGACCGGCACGCCGAGCTCCCGGATCATCGGGAACGCGCGCATGTCGACGACGAGGTTGTTGTAGCCGAACGTGAAGCCGCGCTCGGTGACGAACACGTTCGGGTTGCCCGCGGCGGTGACCTTGGCGACCGCGTGACGGACGTCCTTCGGCGCCAGAAACTGCCCCTTCTTGATGTTGACGGCCCGCGCGTGCCGAGCCGCGGCCGTGATGAGGTCCGTCTGCCGCGAGAGAAACGCCGGAATCTGCAGCACGTCGGCGACCGCGCCGGCCGGTCCGGTCTGGTCGATCTCGTGCACGTCGGTCAGGACAGGAAGGCCGGTCTCGGCCTTCACGCGCTCGAGGACTTTCAGGCCCTCGACCAGGCCCGGGCCTCGATAGGATTCGACGGACGTCCGGTTCGCCTTGTCGTACGAGGCCTTGAAGACGAACGGAATGCCGAGCGCCGACGTGATCCGTTTCAGCTCACGCGCGATGCCGAGCGCGTGATCGGCGCTTTCGATGACGCACGGCCCGGCAATCAGAACGAGCGGGGCGCCGGCGCCCATCGGCACCGGGCCAAGCGAAATCCGGGACACCCCGGGATCATACTGGTCCATGGGTCGCATGGGTCCATGGGTCCGTGGGAGAGGCGCGCACCAACACCCATGGACCTATGGACCTATAGACCTACGAGACCTTCCGTGACCAGTTCCGCCGTCTTGCCCGCCGCCCGCTTGTGGCGATAGCTCGCCTCGACGAAGCTCGCGAAGAGCGGATGCGGCTTCAGCGGCTTTGACTTGAACTCCGGGTGGAACTGGACGGCCACGTACCAGGGATGGCCGGGCAGCTCCGCGATCTCGACGAACTTGCCATCCGGCGACTTGCCCGAGATCACCAGGCCTTTGTCGGCCAACACCTTTTCATACAAGCAGTTGAACTCGTAGCGGTGCCGGTGCCGCTCCGAGATCGTCGTCGCGCCGTAAATGTGGTGGGCGAGCGACCCTGGCGTGATCTCGCACTGATACTGCCCAAGCCTCATGGTGCCGCCGAGGTCTTCGACTCCAAGCAAGTCGCGCAGCTTGTAAATCACCTTGTTCGGCGTTTCGGGCTCGCACTCGGTGGAGTCGGCGTCGGCGATGCCCGCGACATTGCGCGCGAACTCGACGGTCGCCCACTGGAAGCCGTAGCAGATGCCGAAATACGGCACGCCGCTGGACCGCGCGAACTCGGCGGCCTTCATCATGCCGCGCGTGCCCCGGTTGCCGAACCCGCCAGGCACGAGGATCCCGTCCGAGCCGTCGAGCAGGTGCGCGCCGCCCGGTTCCTCCAGCGCCTCCGCTTCGACCCACTGGATGTTGATCTTGACGTTGTTCGCGAAGCCGCCGTGATACAGCGCCTCGTTGAGGCTCTTGTACCAGTCCTCGTACCCGACGTACTTCCCGACGACGTGGATGGTGAGCTCGTCCTCCGGGTGCTTGATGCGGTGGACCAGCTGCTCCCAGGGCTCGGTGTGGCGCGGCGTCTCGTCCAGGTGCAGCAGCTTGAGGATGATCTGGTCGATGCCTTCGGATGCCAGCGCGAGCGGCACCTCGTAGATGGTCTCGACGTCGCGCGCGGTGATGACGGCGTGCTCGTCGACGTCGCAGAAGAGCGCGATTTTCTGCTTCACGTCTCGCGGCAGGGGCCGATCCGTGCGGCAGAGCAGGATGTCGGGCTGGATGCCGATGGACCGCAGGTCGCGCACGCTGTGCTGCGTCGGCTTGGTCTTCACCTCGCCGGCCGTCCCGATGAACGGCACCAGCGTCAGATGGATGTAGATCGTGTTGTCGCGGCCGGCGTCCTGACGGAACTGGCGGATGGCTTCGAGGAACGGCAGGCTCTCGATGTCGCCGACCGTGCCGCCGATCTCGACGATCACGATGTCGACCTCGTGGGCGACGGCGCGGATGCTGTCCTTGATCTCGTTGGTGATGTGCGGAATGACCTGGACGGTCCGTCCCAGGTAGTCGCCGCGGCGCTCCTTCTGGATCACCGACAGGTAAATCTTGCCGGTCGTCCAGTTGTTGTTCCGAGAGGGCACCATGTTGGTGAACCGCTCGTAGTGGCCCAGGTCGAGGTCCGTCTCGGCGCCGTCGTCGGTCACGAACACCTCGCCGTGCTGAAACGGGCTCATGGTGCCGGGATCGACGTTGATGTAGGGGTCGAACTTCTGGAGCGTCACCCGATAGCCGTGGCCCTCGAGCAGGGCGCCGATGGAGGCTGCGGCGAGTCCCTTCCCGAGGGAAGAAACCACGCCGCCGGTGACGAAAATGTATTTGACCGGCCGGCTGCTGTCCTGGTTAGCCATCGCTGTGGGGAGCCCTCCGTAAGCCGCCGGACTCGACGCCGGCCGTCATGAGCGCCTCGACTCGTGCCAGATCGGCCGGCGTATCAACGCCGATCGCCTCGAAGCTGGTCGCAAGCACCTTGATTTTGATGCCGTGCTCGAGCGCACGTAACTGCTCGAGGCGCTCGAGCCGTTCGAGCGCGGTTGGCGCCATGGCCGCAAACTGCGGCAGGAATGCGCGGCGGTAGCCGTAAAGGCCGATGTGCCGCCAGGCGTCCATGGCAGTCGTGCCGCCGGTATCGCGCACCCAGGGGATGGGCGCGCGCGAGAAGTACAGCGCGAAATCGTCGCGGTCGACGACCACCTTCACGACGTTGGGGTCGTGCAGGTCCTCGGCCCCACGGATCGGGGATCGCAGCGACGTCATCTGCAGTGACTCGTCGCTCGGCAAAAGGCGCGATCGCCTGCTCGATCATTTCCGGCGCGACCAGCGGCTCGTCGCCCTGCACGTTGATCACGATGTCGCAGTCGAGTTGCGCGGCGACCTCGGCAAGCCGATCAGTGCCGGTCGCGTGCGACGCGCGCGTCATCATCGCCTGGCCGCCAAACGCGCGCACGGCATCGGCGATCCGCGTGTCGTCGGTCGCCACGATGACGCCCGAAACGCCACGCGCGTCCGCGGCGCGGCGATACACGTGCTCGATCATCGGTTTGCCGGCAAGGCGCGCCAATGGCTTGCCGGGGAAACGTGTCGACTCGTATCTTGCGGGGATGACGACCGTGCTGGAGAGCTTGCGTGAATGCTCGGGGGACAGAACCGGGAGCACGGCGAATCATAACACAGGAGGGTTCAAGCGTACGGTACGGCGACACGGTGCAAGGTGCAGGGTGCAAGGTGCAGGGTGCAGCGTGCAGGGTGCAGGCGCACGAAGCAGGACACGCGCGGCTGAAGTGCGAGCCTGACCGATGCTAGGATCGGCGGACGTACATGTTGAGAACGCATGTCCGGTGGCTGACGCTTGCGATGGGAGCCGCGCTTGCCGGGTGCGTCGCCGAGCCGGCGGCCCCGCCGATCAGGCGTGATGTCGCCGCTTCTCGCGCGACGCCCGCGCGGGCCGGGGCCGTCGAACCGATTCGATCGGTCGAGCGCCAGGCCGCCGCGCCGCCCGTGCACGGACGCGATCCGTTCGCGTTCGGCATGACGCAGGCGGTGCGGCTCGATCCGAAAACCTTGCCGCCGCTTCCCCCGCCAGACGGCTTGCCCGAGCTGCCGCTGCCGATGGTTGGGCCGCCCGTGCGGCTGATCGGGATCATCACCGGCCGCGAGAGGCCGCCGGTGCGCACCGCGGTCCTCTCCGTCGGCGCGGATCTCGTGCTGGCGCACGTCGGGGACGCCGTTGCCGTCCGCTACAAAGTCGAAGCGATCTCGGACGACGGCGTCAGCCTGGTTGACGCCGCCGCCGAGGAACACGTCCGGCTTCCGCTGAAGTAGATCAGCCGAGCTCGACGACCTGCACCGACTTCACGGCAGGGATCGCCG
Source organism: Vicinamibacteria bacterium (assembly GCA_963787035.1). Lineage (GTDB taxonomy): Bacteria > Acidobacteriota > Vicinamibacteria > Vicinamibacterales > JAENWD01 > JAENWD01. The sequence continues at coordinate 351,527 of CAWBBN010000022.1, read as the reverse complement.
CGAGCTCGTTGCGTACCGCTTGCGTAACACGGTCCGCCTCGTCGACGCTGACGACGCCGATGGCGCCCTCGGCGCTGCGGCCCAGCGCGAAGTTGGCGATGTTGATGCCGTGCTTGCCAAGCACGGTGCCAACGGCGCCGATGACACCGGGCTGGTCGTTGTTCTTGACGATGATTTGCGCGCCCTCGAGCGGCGCCTCGACTGGAACGCCGTCCACGAGCACGAGACGCGGTCCGCCGTGCTCGAAGATCGTGCCTTCGACCCACCGCTCGCCGGCGTTCGTGTGCAGCATCACCGACACGAGGCTGGTGAAGTTACGCACGCGAGTGCTTCGCGATTCGATCACCTCGATGCCGCGCTCTGCCGCCACGGCCTTGGCGTTCACCGCGGTGACGCCGCCCGACAGCATGTGACGGAAGAGACCGACCAGCACGGCACTCGCCAGCAGATCGCTGCGGCCTGCCGCCAGCTCGCCGTAGTACCGGATGCCGACGCCTGTGACCCGCGCTTCGCCCATCTGCGCGACCAGCGAGCCGAGCCGCTCGGCCAGGGTGACCCAGGGCGTCAGCCGACGGAACTCTTCAGCCGACATCGACGGGAAGTTGACGGCGTTTCGGATGATCCCGTCGCGCAGGTAGTCGCGTACCGCAGCCGCAGTCTCGACGCCTACCAGTTCCTGTGCTTCGCCGGTTGAGGCCGCGATATGTGGCGTCGCGACGACGTTCGGCTGATCCGCAATCGCCCAGTCGACGGGCGGTTCCTTCTCGAAGACGTCGATCGCCGCCGCCGCCACCTGTCCCGACTGTAAGGCCGCGACGAGCGCCGACGACTCAATCAGCTCACCGCGCGCGGTGTTGCAGATCCGCACGCCCTTCTTGCACTTGGCGAACCGCTCGGCGTTGAACAGGTGCCTGGTCTGCGGCGTGACGGGCAGGTGCAGCGTGAGGTAATCGGCCTCCGCGCACACGTCGTCGAGCGATCCGAGCTTCGCGCCCAGCTGACCGGCCAGTTCAGCCGAGATGAACGGGTCGTGCGCGACAATCTGCATGCCAAACGATCGCGCGCGTACCGCCACTTCCTGGCCGATGCGCCCGAGCCCGACGATGCCGAGCGTCTTGCCGCGCAACTCGACGCCGGCGAACTTCTTCTTTTCCCACTTGTGCTGCTTCATCGCCGCATCCGCCGCCGGCAGATGCCGCGCGAGCGCGAGCATCTGCGCCAGCGCGAGCTCTGCGACGCTGATGCTGTTGGCGCCCGGCGCGTTCATCACGACGATGCCGCGAGCGGAGGCGGCGTCGAGGTCGACGTTGTCCACGCCGGTGCCGGCGCGTGCGATCACGCGCAGCTTCGGCGCGGCCGCAATCACTTCGGCGGTGACGCGTGTCGCGCTGCGTACGATCAGCGCGTCAGCATCGGCCACAGCAGTGAGGAGTTCGGGGAGCGGACGGCCAGGCTTGGCGTCCAGTTGCCAGCCCTCGACGTCGGCGAGCAGGGCGACGGCGGAAGCTGGAAGATCATCGGCAATGACAATTTTCATCGTGAGCGGAAAAAGAATTGTAAGCGGTGTGGTGGTGAGCGGCGCCGGATCGCGCCGGAATCGGTTCAAGTATAATCTGACGTTTCGTATTCGCCGGCAACCCCCGGCCCTACGTCACGCGGTTGTCGCACCAGGATGGTGCAAACCGCAGACGCGTGCGATCTGACAGTGGTTCTTGAAGACGTGGAGGCTGTTTTCCACAGGCTTTTCCACAGTCACCTGTGAGAATTCGATCGCTCGGGCCGGGGAAGTGACCTAACGTCGCGCGCCGCTCGCGGCGCGTCTGCAGGAAGGGATATGCCACAGTTCACGCATCTCAAGCCGCCCACCGACGGCACGCCGATCACGCGTCGCAACGGTCAGTTGATCGTGCCCGATGATCCGGTCATCCCGTTCATCGAAGGCGACGGTACTGGTCCCGACATCTGGCGCGCGAGCGTGCGCGTCTTCGACGCCGCAGTGCAGAAAGCATTTGGCGGCAAGCGTCGACTGGCGTGGTTCGAGGTGCTCGCGGGCGAGAAGGCGAAGGATCTGACGGGCGAGTGGCTGCCGGCCGACACGCTCGAAGCGGTCAAGGCGTACAAGGTCGCAATCAAGGGCCCGCTCACGACACCGGTGGGCGGCGGCATCCGCAGCCTGAACGTCACGCTGCGTCAGGTGCTCGATCTCTATGCGTGCGTGCGTCCCGTTCGGTACTTCACCGGCACGCCGGCGCCCGTGACGCACCCGGAGAAGATGAACGTCGTCATCTTTCGCGAGAACACCGAGGACGTCTACGCTGGCATCGAGTATGCCAAGGGCACGCCGCAGGCCGAGAAGATCATCGAGTTCCTGTCGCGCGAGATGGGCAAGCGCCTGCCGGCCGACTCGGGCATCGGCATCAAGCCAATGTCCGAGACCGCGAGCAAGCGGCTCGTCCGCATGGCGATCAGATTCGCGGTCGAGCACAAGCGCAAGTCGGTGACCCTGATGCACAAGGGCAACATCATGAAGTTCACCGAAGGCGCGTTCCGCGACTGGGGCTACGAGGTTGCCAAGGCCGAGTTCCGCGATCACGTCGTCACGGAAGAGGAAGTGTCGAACGGCGCGTCGGCAGCGGGCAAGGTCATCATCAACGACCGGATCGCCGACAGCGTGTTCCAGCAGATCCTGACACGGACGTCAGACTACGACGTCTTCGCCACGCCGAACCTGAACGGCGACTACCTGTCGGATGCCTGCGCGGCGCAGGTTGGCGGCCTGGGCATGGCGCCTGGCGCCAACATCGGCGACGAGATCGGGTTCTTCGAGGCGACGCACGGCACCGCGCCGAAGTATGCGGGTAAAGATGTCATCAACCCGTCTTCTGTCATCCTCTCCGGCGTGATGATGCTGGAGCACCTCGGCTGGCACGACGCCGGGAACCTGATCACGAAGGGACTCGCGGCTGCCATCCAGAAGAAGCAGGTGACCTATGATCTGGCGCGATTGATGGAAGGCGCCACCGAGCTCAAGACGTCGCAGTTCGCCGACGCGGTCATCGCGAACATGTAGCGTTTCGGACTACAGACTTCGGACTACGGACGGCGCGGCTGAAGCCGCGCCCTACTGCGGACTACGGATCATGAATCGAAAAGTCACAGTGATTGGTGGGGCGGGCAACGTCGGCGCGACGGTGGCCCGCGCGATCGCCGTCAAGGAGCTCGCCGACGTCGTCGTCATCGACATCGCGGACCAGAAGGCGGCTGGCCTGGCGCTCGACATGTTCCAGGCCAATCCGATCGAAGGCTCTGACGCGCGGCTGATTGGCGGCGGCGATTTCGCCGACATGGCGGGATCTGATGTCGTCGTCATCACATCCGGCGTGCCGCGCAAGCCGGGCATGAGTCGCGACGACCTGCTGCAGGTGAACTACAAGATCATGCAGTCGGTCAGCGAGCAGATCGTCAAGCACGCACCGAACGCGATCATCGTGCCAGTTGCCAACCCGCTGGATGCGATGTGCCAGGCGGTGTACCGGCTGACGAAGTTCCCGCGTGAGCGGGTCATCGGCATGGCCGGCGTCCTCGATTCCGCGCGGATGCGCGCCTTCATCGCGATGGAGCTGAACGTGTCGGTGGACAACATCCACGCGTTCGTCCTCGGCGGTCACGGCGACACGATGGTGCCGCTGCCGCGCTACTCGACGGTCGCGGGGATCCCGATTACGGAGCTGCTGCCGAAAGAGAAGATCGACGCCATCTGCGCGCGCACGGCCAACGGCGGCGCGGAGATCACCAAGCTGGTGGGCACGAGCGCCTGGTACGCGCCGGGCTCGGCGGCGGCGGAGATGGTCGAGATCATCCTGAAAGACAAGAAGAAGATCGTGCCGTGCTCCGTCTTCCTGCAGGGCGAGTACGGGATCTCGGACCTCTTCGTCGGCGTGCCGGTCAAGCTCGGCGCGCGCGGCGTGGAAGAGATCATCCAGATCAAGCTGACTGCCGAAGAAGAGGCCGCGCTGAAGAAGAGCGCGGCGGCCGTCAAGGAACTGACGGAAGTCATCAAGGTGTAGAGCTTCGCAGCACCGCGAGCTGCCAAGTACAAGGAACCACAGATTCCCCGATTGCACAGTTGGGTCTCATGGGAATTGTGTGATTGGGATCTGGGTTCCGGTTTTGCCTTCAGTATCTTCATTCCCAGCGCTGACAGCGCGAGCTCGGTTCCGAGCTCCGCGGTGCTGTTCCGCACATCCAGGGTCGGGTTGACCTCGACGAGGTCCAGCGCGGCCAGCGTGCCCGAGTCGGCCAGCATTTCCATCACCATGTGCGCCTCGCGATAGTCGAGGCCGCCCTTGACGGGCGTGCCGACACCGGGCGCGACGGACGGATCGCACGCGTCGAGGTCGAACGACACGTGGACGCCGAGCGTGTCGCGGCTTGCCAGCTCAATCGCGCGCTCCATCACCTCGGCGATGCCGCTTCGGTCGATGTCCTTCATCGTGAACACGTGGATGCGGGCCTCGCGCACGCGCTCGCGCTCGCGGTCGTCGAGATTGCGAAGTCCGATGATGACCGTGCGCTCGGGATCCACCTTCGGCCGGAAGCCGCCAATCGTTGCCAGCTCCGCGGGTTCCGCGCCGAGCAGCGCCGCCAGCGGCATGCCGTGCACGTTGCCGGACGTGGACGACGACGGGGTGTTCATGTCGCCGTGGGCGTCCACCCAGATGAGGCCGATCTTCCGGGATTGGGCCTGTGCCCACGCCGCCGTCGCCGCGACCGAGCCCGCGCCGAGACTGTGGTCGCCGCCGAGCACGAGCGGCAGCCCGCCTTCATCGAGCACCCCACGCGCCGACTCGTAGAGGTTGCGGCAGACCGACGCGATGTCGGCGACGTACTTCTTGTGCGGGTCGCCAGAGTGCCGCGTTTCGGGGATGGGCACCTCGAGGTCGCCGTCGTCCACGACCGAGTAGCCGAGCGAGGCGATGCGCTCGCCCAACCCGGCGATGCGCAGCGCCGACGGGCCCATGTCCACGCCCCGTCGCCCGCCGCCGAGGTCGAGCGGCACGCCGATGATGTGGATGGGCCGGAGGCTCATTACCGCTTCCAGGAGACGGACACGCCTTCGCCTGCCGGCGCGACGATCGTCGTGAAGAGGTCCGGACGGGTCTCGACCGTATGCAGGAAGTCGGGCATCTCGCTGCGCTTGTTGATGACGTTGTGCGCGACGAAGAGCGACCCTTTCGGCATGCGCGGGAACACCAGGTCGAAGAACCGCTGGTAGTCGCGCTTCCAGGCGTCGAGGAAGACGAAGTCGAACTGGCCCTGCAGCTTCGGAATCTCCTTGAACGCATCCCCGGATACGACCTGGACGATGTCGGAGAAACCGGCTTTGGCGACGTTCGCGGCGGCTTCTTTCGCGCGCGCCGGGTCGTACTCGATGGTGACCAGGCGACCGCCGGTCTCGCGCAGGCCGAGGCCGATCCAAATCGCGCTGTAGCCGCTGGCACCGCCAATCTCGAGCGCCCGCTGTGTGTGACCGGTCGCCACGAGCAGCCGCAGGAACCGGCCATCTTCGGCTGAAATCGCCAACTGGCCGGTGTCGGCGGCGCGGATGGCGTCGAGAACGCCCTGGACTTGAGGCGCGAGGCCCGGCACTGGCGGCTCGGCGATAGTTGGCGACGCCAGACAGAGCAGTCCGATCAGCGCGGGAAGAAACGAGAGACGAGTCATGGAATGAATCCGTGTGGGGGAGGGCGCGCCGTCCAGCCTAGCAGATGCCCCGGGCGAAACCGACGGCGAAAAAGGCGGGAAAACTCGTCAGCCCGCTGGACTCGTTCGAGTATAGTATGCGGTTTGTCCAGTCGATGAGCCGGAGGCGCTATTGAGTCCGATTCTGGTGCGGCCCGTTCGCGAGCAACTCGAGCACGATCGTGTGATCCGACAGCTCCAGAAGGATTTATCCCGCCGGAAGATGGAAGTCTCGATCAATCCGGGTGCCGAGCAGAACGTCGCCGTCGGCACCGGTGCGCGCCGCGAGTTTCCCGACGCCGTGCTGTTCTCGACCGACAAAGCCCGGAAGATCCTCGGCATCATCGAGGTCGAGACCGGCGAGTCGATCAACCACCTCGAGGCGATGGCGCAATGGGCGCACTACGCCCGTCTGAAGGCGCCATTTCACCTGTACGTCCCGATGGGGTCGGCGGACGTCGCGCGACGGCTGACGGTCGAAAAACAGATTCCCGTCGCGGAAATCCATACGTATCACCAGATTGGCGACATGGTGCGCTTCGGCTCGGCCTACCGGAGCGGCACCGCGCCCAAGCTGCCGGACGACCCGCTGCCGCCCGAACCAGCGCAGAAGGCCATTCCAGCCCCCGTGCTCGCGCCGCCGCCGGCTCCGGCCAAAAAGGCCGCGCCGGTGCCAATGGCGAAACCGGCAAAGCTCGCCCCGGTCGTCGCCAAGGTGGAGAAGAACGGCAAGGCTGCGGCAAAACCGTCGAAGGTCGTCTGCACCCGCGAAGCCCGTCGCTGGACCGGTGAAGCCTGTCGCAGCCCGTCAAAGCCCGTCGCAGCGCCCGCAAAGCCGTCGCTCCCGTGAAGACCGCGCGCCCGTGAAGACCGTCGCACCCGTAAGGGCAGCCGCAGCACCCGTGAAGGCCGTCGCACCCGTGAAGGTGGCGGCGACCTCGACGAAGAAGGTCGTGCCGCCTCCCAAGAAAGTCGCGGCCGCCAAGGCAAAGCCTCTCGCCAAAAAGGCGGCCAAGCCCGCGCCGGCGAAGAAAGCCGCGCCGAAGAAGGCGGCGGGCAAGCGCAAGTAGTCCGTGCCGTTCCTGAGATTCTCCAAAGACCGCCGCGGCTACGAGAGCACGTTTCTGCTTCACGCTCACCGCGCCGGTGAGCGTGACGCGCCCGTCCTGCTGTACTGGTTCCGCACTCCGCCGCACGTGAAGATGGGCCGCGCTGCGCTCGACGAAGAAACGGTCCGGGTGCTGGAAGACACGCATCCGGCCGTCGACTTCGACTGGCCGCGGATTCTGGCTACCCGTCCGCAACCCTCCGAGCCGCCGCCAGATCCGATTCGCCCGCCGCGCGCGCGCAAGCGCGGCGAGACACGCGGAGAGCGAACGGGGAGGTCCGCGCCCCTCGCGGCAGACACCGCCGGTTCGCGACGTGCCGCCTCCGATGCCGTCCGCATCGCGACTCGCGGACGCGCCGAGCGAGCCCGTCGTGACGGAGACCGTCCCCGTTCGCGGAGCCGGTCGAGGTTGCGGCTCCCGAAGCGAATATCTTCGAGGTCGTCGAACCTCAAGCGGCGGTTCGAAAGTTCACGCGGATCTTCGACGCGCCAGCGGCCAGCATCAGCAGCTCCGAGCCTGGGCAACCGATCGAGTCGCCGGTCGAAGTCGGCCGGCTGTCGGAGCTTTCTGCATCCGAACGCGCGCTCGGCAGCGAACAACTCGAGCGGCTGCGCGGACGCTATGCGGCCTTCATGGCGCGCATCTCACGCCGCATCACGGATCCCGCGCTCGTCGAGCGGCTCCGCGGCATCGCGGAGCGCGCAAACCCCGATGGATGGGTGACAGACGACGAGGTGAAGGCGGGAGTGGCGGGCCTGGACGCGGTCTACACCGAGCTCGTGCCGCACGTCGGCCGCCGCCGGCGGCGCCGCCGGCCGGGACGCCGCGCCGCTGCGGACTCAGGTACCCCGATCACCGGTGACTCGCAGCACGCCGGCCCTGCCATGGCGGACGCGTCCGTCGACGCCGACAACGACGGGCCGGACGACGAGGAGCCGGACGACGAGGAATCGCCGGAATCTGGCGAGTAACCCCGCGAATTACGGCCGCCAGCTCGCCCCGGCCGTCGAAATCCTCAGCGGTCCCGCGCCCATACCCCCGGCGCTATACTTGAAAGAGATCATGACCCAACGTATGTCGCGTGTTCTCCGGTTCGCGGTCGGCGTGTGGCTTGGCACCGTCGCGCTGTCGGCGCAGGGCCAGCAGCCGTCCAAGCCGGCAGCGCCCGCGGAACCCGGGCAGCCGCCGCCGATTTTCCGGATGCGCGTCGACCTGATCACCACCGACGTCATCGTCCGCGACAGCAACGGGCAGTTCGTGGCCGACCTGACGAAGAACGATTTTCAGGTCCTTGAAGACGGCGTGAAGCAGGACATCTCGTCGGTGGAGCTGGTGCACGGCGGCCGCACGTTCAACCTCCAGGCGCCGCCGCCTCCGCCGGCGCAGGAAGGCCTGATTCTCCCGGCGGCCAAGCCGACCAACGACGCCGCAGGTCGCGTGTTCCTGTTCTTCGTCGACGACCTGCACATGGACTTCAACGACACGCCGAAGATCCGGCAGCTCTTCAAGAAGATGTCGAACACCCTCGTCCACGACGGGGACATGTTCGGCATCGTCTCCACCGGCACGTCGTCGATTTCGATCGACATGACGTACGACCGGAAGCGCATGGACGAAGCGATCGCGAAGATCTCGGGCAGCGCGCTGAAGCCGAAGGAGATCATCGAAGGGCCGACCACGTCGGAAGGTCCGAGCGAAGTGCGATACCGGGCGCACGTCGCGTTTTCGACCGCCAACGAGATCTGCCATAACCTCGAGAAGGTGCAGAACCGCAGGAAAGCCGTGATCTTCGTGAGCAACGGCTACGACTTCAACCCGTTCGAGGGGGCCCGGTACGCGGATCCGAACGTGGTCGGCACGACGAACAACACCGCCCAGACGTTCCGGAACATGGGCGAGAACGACTACGACCCCTTCACGCGCCAGCAGAACGAGTTCGCGGATGCAGACCTGATGCGGGAGCTCTCCGAGCTGACCCGCTCGGCGAACCGCGCGAACGCGACGTTCTACACCATCGACCCGCGCGGGCTGGTGGCCGGCGCCGATATCGACCAGGACGTCGACCCGACGGAGTGGAACGATTACCTGCGCAAGTCGCAGGACAGCCTGCGGGTCATCGCCGAGCAGACGGGCGGTTTCGCGACCGTGAACCAGAACGACTTCGACAAGGCACTCAAGCGGATCGACGCGGAGAGCAGCGACTACTACGTGCTCGGGTACTACTCGAACAACCCGGACCCGTTGAAGCGCACGCGGAAGATCGACGTGAAGGTGAACCGGCCGAACATGGACATCTGGTCGCGCAAGGCGTACTCGCTTCGTCCGCCGCCAGAGCCCAAGGCGACCAAGTAGCCGGCAGGCTATCGAGATCGGCGCGCGGCCGTCGCGGGGCGAACGCCCTTCGACGGCCGTTGTTTTTTGCGGGCGTTTCGGCGAGGCTCTCGCGCGCTCGCTCGATGGCTTCCTGCAGGTAGGCCTCGTCCATTTCGATCCCGACGAAGTCGATTCCGAGGCGGGCGCACGCTACGGCTGAGCTTCCAAGTCCCAGGAACGGGTCGACGACCGTTCGCAGCCGGGACAATCCGTGCAGGCGCAGACAAAAGTCCGGCAGCCGCGATGGGAATGTCGCCGGATGCGGACGGTCCTCGTCGCGGTTCTGGATGGTTTCGTAGGGGAGGAACCAGACATTCCCACGGCACCGGCGTCCGCCGCCGGCCGACCGCCACCGCGTGATATTCGACCGATCCTGATAGGGGACCCCGAGCGCCAGCCGGTCCACCGGCACACGCCCCGATCGGCGTGAACTGGAAGATGAACTCGTGGCAGTCGTTCACGAACCGCGGGCTGTTGATTGGCTTGTAGTGGCCGAGCGCGAGGTCGCGGTCGATGCCTGTGGCCGCGCCAGCCGCGTCCCGGTCGATGGCCACCGACTTCACCCAGTGAAAGGTGTTCTGGAGCAGCAGATGCGGCCGCGCAGCCAGCGCAATGTCGATCGCGGTCCACGGGTCCGTGGGCTTGGCGCCGACGTTCAGGAACAGCGATCCGCTGGGCGAAAGCGCGGTCTTCGCTGCCTGAATCCAGTCGCCTGTCCAGTGCAGGTACCGGTCGCGAGGCAAGGTGTCCTCATAACTCCGGTACCGGACACCGAGGTTGTATGGCGGCGACGTGACGATGGCGCTGACGGACCCGGGCGCGAGCGCCGGGAGCAGCGTGAGACAATCGCCGAGATAAAAACGGAGAGTGGCGCGGGACGAAGAAACTGTGGCGTACGGACGGGGCGTCACGGACTCCCCATCATAGCCAATCCTCGTCCGGCCTGGGCGCCGGCGAGGTGACGCTGGCGCGACTTACGACGCGCGAGCCGCGAGAACGGGGACCGTAACCCGTTCGTGGCGCTCGGTGTGCAGCGTGTGGTTGCGGCGGTGGTGATGCGCCACGCAGCGAACGCCCTTCTCCTCGACGTAGGCGACCTCGCGGCTGTTGGCGACCTCGCGGTAGTGGCCCACCACGCAGCCGCAGTCGAGCGTGGTGAACCCAAGCAATCTGACCAAGCTCATTGCGCCCTCCGACATTATTTCTAGCAACTCTCGTGCCGCGCGATGAAGTCGTGACCTGTCACGAACGAGTGCCCGGTATTCCGTGACGCCGATGAACGGTTTCTACGAGAGAATTAACGCACCGGCGTCGTCCAACCGTACGCGCTCGCGTCATCTTTCGCATCGAGATGCTTCACACGCGAGTCACAACGCCATCCGCTCTTGGATTGCGAAAGCCAATTGTTTGGATGCTGATCGTCACGCTCGTGACGGTATACGGGTTGGTCGCCGGCACGGTTCGCGCGGCGTCAAGCGGCAGTACCGCACCGTCCGACGCCGTCAGTCGGCTGCTCGACGATCCTCGTGTGAACGCCGCGCGTCAGCAGCTCAGGCGCGCCGAGCCGGCCACCATCGAGACGCAGGTGTCCCTCTGCGAGATCGCGTCGCCGCCATTCCGCGAAGAGGCGCGCGGGCGCGCCGTGGCCGCGCTGTTCACCGAGGCCGGTCTCTCCCGTGTTCGCGTCGACGCGGTCGGCAATGTCCTGGGGGAGCTCGCCGCCCACGGCGCCGGGCCACACGTCGTCATCAGCGCCCACCTGGATACGGTGTTCCCGCCGGGGACCGACGTGGCGGTCCGCCGGCAGGGCAATACGCTTCGCGGGCCGGGAATCGGCGACGACTGTCGTGGGCTTGCCGTCCTGGTGGCTCTGGCGAGAGTCGCCGGCGCGGGGCTGGTGACGACGGACGGACCGGTCACCTTCGCCGCGACCGTGGGCGAGGAGGGCCTGGGCGATCTCCGAGGCGTCCGGTATCTGTTCGACCACATGGACGGCATCGGCCGTTTCATCTCGCTCGACGGCGGCGGCCTGTCGGTGGTGTCGAAGGCTGTCGGGAGCCTGCGCTACAAGGTCACGTTTTCGGGGCCCGGCGGCCACAGCTACGGCAGCTTCGGGATGGCGAATCCGATTCACGCGATGGGCCGCGCGATCGACGCCATTTCAGAGTTCCGAGTCCCGACCGACCCGAGGACGACCTTCAACGTCGGGCGGGTTGGCGGGGGCACGTCGGTGAACGCGATTGCGGCGCAGGCGTGGATGGAAGTCGATCTCCGGTCGTCGGACGGCCCGGCGCTCGACGAGCTCGATCGGCGGTTTCGCGCGGCGGTCGACAAGGCCGTGGCCGACGAGAACCAGCGATGGGGCGGGCGATCGCCGGTCTCGGCGACGGTGGAGCGGACGGGGACGCGTCCGACCGGTCGGACACCCGACAGCGATCCGCTCGTGATGTCCACGCTCGCGCTCACGCAGGCGCTGGGCGAATCGGTGACGCTGGCCGAGGGATCGACTGACTCGAACGTCGCGATGAGCCGCGGGATTCCCGCCGTCACGCTGGGCGCGGGCGGCATCAGTCGCGGCGCGCACTCGCCAGACGAGAGCTTTACGACCACCGGGTCGGCCATCGGGACGGAACGCGCCTTGCTAGTGCTTCTGGCAGCCGCTTCGGGGACCCCCTGAGTCGGCTCCCAGAAAGACTTCCGGCGCAGGGCAGACGGATTTGCGATGGATCAATGCAAAAGTCCTTTGCCCTCTATAGATTGTTTGTTACGATACCGATTACCGTAGTAAGGTAATTGGTTGTTCGCGAAGGGGGATTCGCCGGTGGTTGACGTCCGGATCCGTTCGTCTGCTCGTGTTGTGCTCGCGGCCCTGAGCCTCGGCCTGCTTTTTGTCGGGACAACGGCTTCGACCGAAGCGGCGACGTCCGTCAAAGCGTCAACTAGTGCCAGCTCGACTGCCAAGAAGCGTCACACCAGCCGCTACACCGCCCAGACGGCCCGGACGCGGCGCGCCCGACTCGCCCGCGCGAAGTCGGCGGCCCGTGCCCGGCAGTGGCGCGAGGTTTCGGAACCCCGCTTCAAGACCAACGACATGGGCGAGGTCGTCCCGGATATCCGGGCCGAGGCCGCCATCATCTACAACCCCGAGACCAACCAGGTCCTCTGGGAATAGAACTCGCAGAACCCCCGCTCGATCGCCAGCATCACGAAGGTCATGACGGCCGAGGTGCTCCTCGAGAGCAACCCGGATCTGACCCGTGAAGTCGTCATCGACCGCTCGGACGTCAGCCACGCGAACCACACCTACGTGCGGGCAGGCGAGAAGCTGACGATTGACGACCTGCTGCACCTGATGCTGGTGGCCTCGGACAACGCGGCCGCTCGCGCGCTGGCTCGGACGTCGTCGCTCGGCCGCGAGGGGTTCGTCGATCGGATGAACGGGAAGGCCAAGGACCTGGGGCTCACCCAGACGTCCTACACGGATCCGTCGGGCCTGCTCTCGGACAACGTCTCGTCGGCCTACGACATGGCGCGCCTCATCACGCTCGTCTCGAACGACGAGCGCGTGTCGTCGATCATGCGGATGCCGTACTACACCGTGCTGACCAACCGGCGCGTGATCAACATCCACAGCACGAACCAGCTCGTGGTCAAGGGCGACGTAGACGTGCTGGCGGGGAAGACCGGCTTCATCACGAAGTCGGGTTACTGCCTGGCGACGCTGCTGCGCCTGCCGCAGTCGGGTCAGGAAGTGGCTGTGGTCGTGCTCGGCGCCCGGTCGAACGCGGGCCGCTTCATGGAGACGCGGCACCTGTTCAACTGGCTCAGCTCGAAGGCGTCCGAGTTCAATCTGCTGCCGGCGGTCGCCGCGCAGCCCCAGAACTAACCAGCAAATCCGCGCTGCATGGCTGCCGCGTCGAGCGGCAGGGTGGCAATCGTGTCGACGGCCGGCAACACCTGCCGACGGCCGCCGCGCGCGTCATATCCCTTCAAGTACCGGTGGCACTCGTTGCAGCCGTAGACCCGGTACTTTCGGTCGGGGCTCGCCAGCGTGACCAGCTGGCTCGCGTCGCGGGTCTCGCACCACGGACATCCCACGAACAGCCACGGCCATCGCGCTTCGCAGCGACCGCACGTCAGCACCCGCACGTCGTCGGCGATCACGGCGGCGAACTCGGGCTCCGAGCCGCAGCAGGGACACCAGGGGCGTCCCCATTCCGCGAGGGGCGCGGACTGAGCGGCCACTTCCGCCGCCCGCGCGAGGAATGGCCGAATCGCGACGGACAGGACCTGGTCGAGTGCTGCGGGCAGGTGCTGCCGATGCGCGGCGAGCTCCGGCCTGTCGGCCGGCGGCACGCCGGTCTCGGCGTACCAGGCGGTGACGAGCGCGACGAGCCCGTCCGACTCGCGGGCGACCGCGACGATCGGGCCGTGGTCTGCGTGTCTCGAGCGCGTCGTGGCGCCGCAGTACGTCCGCCGTCTGGCGGAGTACCAGCCGGAAATCCGCCCATTCCAGCGAGATCTCCGGCAGCTCGAGCAGGCGACGTCCGGCGCTCAGGCGGGCGCGGGCCGCCTCGACGCCGAGCGGAGCCGTCGGTGTCGGGACGCGTACGCGCAATCGCCGAAGCAACTCGATCAGCTCGATCTGCAAATCGATCGCAGGCGCCAGTTCGGCTGCGCGGTGCGAAGCGCGCGGAGCTCCGTCAGATCGCGCGGTTCGGGACGCTGGGGTACACGGGGCGCGTCAGCCATCGGATCGCCTCACTGTACCCCGGAACGACACCTGCCGGCATCTCACTGAATGTCGGCACCACAAGGGCTGGCGTACGGACCGGCTTGTGGGCGATGATGGTGGGTAGGACAGCTATTCGTAAGGAGCGACGAGAACCCATGGCTTCCGAGAACGTGAAGGTGTTCACCGACGGCAATTTCTCCGCCGACGTCCTGCAGTCGCCGCGGCCCGTGCTGGTGGACTTCTGGGCGGAGTGGTGCGGCCCCTGCAAGCGCATCGCGCCGACCGTCGATCAGCTGGCGTCCGACTTCAACGGCCGCGTCGATATCGGCAAGCTGAACGTGGACGACAACCCGCGCACGCCGGCTCAGTACCTCGGTGCGCGGCATCCCGACGCTGCTGATCTTCAAGGGCGGCCAGGTGGTCGACTCGGTCGTCGGCGCGCAGTTCACGCGGGATCAGCTCTCGTCGTTGATCGAGAAGCATCTGTGAATCACGACGTCCTGCCGGTCGTGATCGTCGGGTCGGGTCCTGCCGGCCTGACCGCCGCGCTGTACACGGCGCGGGCGAACCTCCATCCGCTGGTGATCGAGGGGCTCGATGCCGGCGGTCAGTTGATGATCACCACGATGGTCGACAACTGGCCCGGGTACCGGGAGGGCATCATGGGCCCGGACCTGATGGACGAAATGCGTGCCCAGGCGCAGAAGTTCGGCGCGAAGATCATCTCGGGACGCGTCGTCTCCGTCGACCTCGCGCATCGGCCGTTCCACATCAAGACCGACGAGCACGACTACCGCGCGCAGAGCCTGATTATCGCCACGGGCGCCTCGGCGCGCTGGCTGGGGCTTCCCTCGGAACGGAAGCTGGTGGGCCGCGGCGTGTCGAGCTGCGCGACGTGCGACGGCGCGTTCTTCAAGCAGCGCCCGGTCGCGATCGTCGGCGGCGGCGACACCGCCATGGAAGAAGCCCTCTTCCTGACGCGGTTTGCGTCGAAGGTCATGGTGCTGCATCGACGCGAGACGCTGCGCGCCTCGCGCATCATGCAGGACAAGGCGCTGGCGAACCCCAAGATCGAGTTCGTCTGGAACGTCGAAGTCGTCGATATCAAGGACGCCGAGAAGGGCGAGGTCACCGGCGTCACGCTGCGTCACGTGCAGACGGGTGAGCTGACCGAGCTGCCGGTGGACGGCGTCTTCGTCGCCATCGGCCACGAGCCGAACACCGCGCTGTTCAAGGGGAAGCTCGATCTGCACCCGAACGGCTACATCGTGACGTCGGGGACGAAGACGAGCGTCGAAGGCGTGTTCGCCTGCGGTGACGTGCAGGACTTCACGTATCGGCAGGCTGTCACTGCGGCCGGGTCCGGCTGCATGGCCGCGATCGATGCGGAGCGCTTCCTCGAGCACGCGGCGCATCTCGAGAAGCACGCGGCGCACGCAGAGAAATAGCAAATAGAGAATAGGAAATATGGAATAGGGAGACGGCTGACCGCGCCAATGCGCTCGTCTTCCTATTTGCTATTTGCTATTCCCTATTTCCGCGCAATCCACCCTCCCCCAACCACCTCGTCTCCCTCGTAGAAGACCGCGGCCTGCCCGGGAGTAATCGCGCGCTCTGGCGCGTCGAAAACGACGTGTGCGCCGCCGTCGTCACGCGGCGTGACGAGCGCCGGGGCGGGCTCGTGCCGGTGACGGATCTGGACGGTCGTCCGGATCGGCCCCTTCGGCACCTCGCCTGACACCCAGTTCACCGAGTCCACCTCGCACGAGATCCGCTCCAGATCGGCGCGGGATCCGACGGTGATCCGCGCGTCCGCCGCGCTGATGTCAGTGACGTAGAGCGGCTCGGACGCCGAGAGCCGGAGACCCTTCCGCTGGCCGACGGTATAGCGGTGCACGCCGTCGTGACGGCCGAGCACGCGGCCCGCGGTGTCGGCGATGACGCCACCGGCCGGCACGCGCTCGAGCTCGCGCGCCACGAACGCGGCGTAGTCGTTGTTCGGAACGAAGCAGATCTCCTGGCTGTCAGGCTTGTTCGCCACCGGCAAGCCGCGTCGCTCGGCATAGGCGCGCACGTCCGCCTTGCTCATGTCTCCCACCGGGAACTCGGCGCAGGCGAGCTGCGCCTGCGTCAGGCCGAAGAGGAAATACGACTGGTCCTTCGAGCGATCGCGCCCGCGCAGCAGCCGCCGCCGGCCATCGGCCTCGACGCCGATGCGAGCGTAGTGGCCCGTCGCGACCCGAGGCGCGCCGAACCCGGCGGCTCGATCCACCAGCGTCGCGAACTTCAGGTCCGTGTTGCAGTGCGTGCATGGAATCGGGGTGCGCCCGGCCGCGTACTCGGCGATGAAGTTGTCGATCACCTTCTCGCGAAAGGGCCGTTCGAGGTTGAGCACGTAGTGCCGAATCCCGAGCGTCTGCGCGACGGAGCGGGCGTCGTGCAGGTCGTCCAGCGAGCAGCAGCGGCCGAACGTCTCGGTGGCGCCCTCGCGCTGGTCGTAGAGCTGCATCGACACGCCGACCACCTCGACACCCGCGTCGTGGAGCAGGGCGGCGGCGACCGACGAATCCACGCCGCCCGACATGGCGACGACGAGGCGAGGAGCAGACACGGGAGTTAGGTGCGCGCCCCTGCGGGCAGGCGCGTGAGCGAGCGCAGTTTCGAGACGATCCCGGGCAGGACCGCGCAAAGACGGTCGACGTCTTCGACCGTGTTGCCGGCGCCGAGGCTGAATCGGATGGCGTTCTGCGCCCGGCCGTTCGGCAGGTGCATGGCCTTGAGCACGTGCGACGGCTCGAGCGTACCCGACGAGCACGCCGAGCCGGTCGAGACCGCGAAGCCCTCGAGGTCGAGCGCGATGAGCAGCGACTCCGCCTCGATGCCGGTGAATCCGATGTTGCTGGTGTTGGGCACGCGCGACGCGCCGGCGCCGTTGACGATCGTGCCCGCGACGGTCGCGAGAACCTGACGCTCGAGTCGGTCCCGCAACTCGGCAAGTCGATCGCTCTCCACCGCCAGGGACCGCGCGGCCAGCGTGGCCGCGACGCCAAGGCCGATGAGTCCCGGAACGTTCTCCGTGCCAGCCCGGCGGTTCCGCTCGTGGCGGCCGCCCGTCAGGAGTGGCGCAAGCCGCACGCTCCGCCGCATCCACAACGCAGCCGTGCCCTTGGGGCCATAGAACTTGTGCCCGGACAGGGACAGCAAATCGACGCCAAGCGCGCGGACGTCGACCGGGATCTTGCCGACGCTCTGGACGGCGTCGGTATGCATCAGCGCGCCATGTTCGTGCGCGACCGCGGCGAGCTCCGCGACCGGCTGGATCGTGCCGATTTCGTTGTTCGCGTGCATGACCGAGACGATCGCCACATCGGGGCCGATCGCGCCGCGAAGGCTCTCGACGGTGACGACGCCATCGGAGGTGACGGGAAGGACGGTCAGCTCGAACCCGCGCTTTACCAGGTGACGGGCCGTGTTGAGCACCGCCTCGTGCTCGATGGCCGTGGTGACCACGCGCCGGCGTCCGCGGGCGGCAAGGCGCCTCGACGCTGCCGCGGAGGGCGAAGTTGTCGGATTCGGTGCCGCTGCCCGTGAAGACGACCTCGGCCGGCTCGGCGCCGACGAGGGCCGCGACGGCGCCCCTGGCGTCGTCCAGCGCCGCCTTGGCCCGCTGGCCGTACGCGTGGACGCTCGACGCGTTGCCGTAAGTATCGGAAAGCGCGCGCGCCACCGCCTCCACGACTTCCGGCGCGACCGGCGTCGTGGCGTTGTGATCGAAGTAGCCAGACACGGTACCAAAGATCATAGCATCGCCGCTAACCCGCAGCAAAAAAAGCGACTAGACAACGCTCGGACTGGGATGCCATACTGCCGTGTTCCCTGGCACGGGCGCCCCGAACCCAACGAACGGCAGTCGCGCACGGCCTGGTCGCGACTGTTGCCCCGTGGAGGTCATTGACATGTGGAAGCGAGACGAGGCGGTCAAGCCGCCGACCCCGCCCTCTCCGGCTCCGCCGCCGCCGGCGTTGTGCCGGCTGCGAGCGCGCCAACCGTGACGTCGCATACTGAAACCCGCGGGGCGGGAGCGAGGGATGTCGTGCACATCGGCAAGTCTGTCGTCATCAAGGGCGAGCTCAACGGAAGCGAGGATCTGACAATCGAAGGGCACGTCGAGGGGAAGATCGAGCTCCGCGACCACGTGCTCACGATTGGCCCGAACGGGAAGATCCGCGCCTCGGTGTTCGCGAAGGCGGTGATCGTCGTCGGCGAAGTCGTCGGCAACATCACCAGTACCGAGAAGGTCGAGATTCGCGACAACGGCTCGGTGGACGGAGACATCATCTCGCCGCGCGTGGCGATTGCCGAGGGCGCGCACTTCCGCGGCAGCGTCGACATGAAGCGCGGCGGCGCAGCGGCCGGCGTCAAGCCGCGGCGAGCCGCCGAAAGCCGAAGTGAAGCCAGCGCCCGCGACGACAGGCACCGCGCCGGTCGCGAACCCCGGCCCGCAAAAGGTGGGGGTTTAGTCGGACGGCGAACGCGGTGGGCGAGCCGACCGGAAAACCCTGGGGGGGATTACTCGGCCGGATTGGCGGCACGCGCCGGGATCCGGAAGGGAGTGGGCCACAGGATCGATCTGAGCCCA
Organism: Vicinamibacteria bacterium; assembly: GCA_963787035.1. Classification (GTDB taxonomy): domain Bacteria; phylum Acidobacteriota; class Vicinamibacteria; order Vicinamibacterales; family JAENWD01; genus JAENWD01. Next base: position 332,929 of record CAWBBN010000022.1, on the reverse strand, counting down.
CCGGTTCTGGAACCGTGTACGCCACCAAGGCGTTGCGGAAGTTCCTCGCGACGCTGACGAGCCGGCCGAATCCCGTGTTGCTCGACCTTGGCCCCGTCATCGGGGCCAACGTCTGGTACTTCGGCGAGCAGCTCGGGTGCAAGATCTTCGTCGAGGATCTCTACGCCGACATCGACCGGCACGACCGCGAGGGGAAGGGCGGCGATCTGGCCGCCTTCTTCGCCAAGAGGTTCCCGCAGGCCGACGGCAGCGTCGACGGGATCCTGTGCTGGGATCTCCTGGACTTCCTGGAGCCGCCCGCCGCGCAGGCATTGGCGGCCCAGCTGAGCCGAGTGCTGGCGTCTGAAGGTGCGCTGCTCGGGTTCTTCAGCACCGCCTCCAGCCGCGATGCCACGTTCGTGAAGTACGTCGTGGTCGACGACCTGAACCTTCGTCATCGGCCCTACGGGTCGGTCCGCACGCGGTCGCGGGTGCTGCAGAACCGCGACATCATCAGGCTGTTCGAGCGCCTGCGCGTCACCGACTCGTTCCTGCTGCAGACCAACATTCGGGAGATTCTGTTCCGCAAGCCGGCCTACCTGGCGTCCGCCGGATCAGCCCCCTGATCGCGAGCGCCGCCCGAGCGGGCCGTGCTCGTCACTCTCGCGGACGCGAAGGAGGTCCAGGCCATGGCGCGGCCGATCGTCGCCCTGCTCACCGACTTCGGAACCCGGGACCACTACGCCGGCACGATGAAGGGCGTCGTCCTGGCGCTGGCGCCCGACGCGACCCTCGTGGACATCACCCACGAGGTCCCGCCGCACGACGTCCTGACCGCCTCGCTCGAGCTCGCCGCGTCATACAAGTACTTCCCGCCGGGCACCATCTTTCTCGTCGTCGTCGATCCGGGTGTCGGGTCAGCGCGGCGCGGTCTTGTCGCCGAGGTCGGCGACTACCGGTTCGTCGCGCCCGATAACGGCGTGCTCACCGCCGTCTTCCGCGATCACAAGCCCAAGCGCGTCGTCGAGCTGACGGAACGGAGGTACGCGCGGCCCACCGTGAGCCGGACATTCGAAGGGCGCGATCGCTTTGCGCCTGCCGCCGCCTGGCTGGCCCGCGGCACCGAGCCGACGGCGATGGGACGTCCCGTGACGACCTGGCAGACCGTCGACCTGCCTGAACCGCAGGTCGAGTCGTCGCAGATTCGCGGCGAGGTCGTGCTCGTCGACCGATTCGGCAACCTCGTGAGCAACATCGACCGGCGGATGTTCGATCAGTTCCGGCATGAAGGCGACGTGCGCATCGCCGTGGACGGTCAGAGCGTCGACCGTCTCGTCGCGACCTATGCCGAGGCGCCGGCCGGCAGCGTCTGCGCGCTGTTCGGCAGTTCGGAGCATCTCGAGCTGGCGGTGAACGGCGGCAGCGCGGCCGACCTTCTCCACCTGGGACGCGGCGCCGCCATCCGAATCGACCGCGGATAGGGGCTGTAGTACGATAACCCGGCCCTCCGACGCGTCGGAGGCCGGGTCCCCCTGTACGACGCCATCCACCCTTTCACGTCCGAGCCGACTTGCCATGATTGATTTGGAGCTGACCGAAGAACAGCGCTTGCTCGAGCAGACCGTGCGCGACTGGGCGGGACGCGAAGTGGCCCCCCGGATCAAGGACCTCGACCGCGCCCACGCCTTCGATCCGACGATTCTGCCGCAGATGGCCGAGCTCGGCCTGCTCGGCATCTCGGTGCCTGTCGAGTACGGCGGCGCGGGCATGGACTACATCTGCCTGGGTCTGGCGAGCGAGGAGCTCGAGTACGTCGACACGTCGCTCCGCGTGATCATGTCGGTGCACGCCGGCCTCAACTGCCTGTCGCTGCTCACGTGGGGAAGCGAGGAGCAGAAGCAGCGGTACCTGGTGCCGCAGGCGCAGGGCAAGAAGATTGCGACCTATGGCCTGACAGAACCTGCCGCGGGCAGCGACGTGCGCGGCATTCAGACCGTCGCCGTGAAGAAAGGCGATCGCTACCTGCTCTCGGGCGAGAAGATGTGGATCTCGCTCGCCGATGTCGCCGACAACTTCATCGTCTTTGCGTGGTCGGATCTCGAGAAGAAGAAGCAGCGCGATCCGTCCGGCATCACCGCGTTCATCGTCGAGCGGGGCTTCAAGGGATTCTCGAGCGGCACCCTCAAGGAGAAGTGGGGCATCCTCGCCGGCAACACCGGCTACTTCAAGATGGACGAGATGGAAGTGCCCGAGGAGAACGTGCTCGGCCGCGTCGGCGAAGGCTTCAAGGTCGCGATGTTTGCGCTCGATCAGGGGCGGTACACCGTCGCCGCCGGGGCGACCGGTCTCATCCGCGCCTGTCGCGACGCGAGCGCCAAGTACGCGCTCGAACGCAAGACGTTCGGCACGGTCATCGCCGAGCACCAGCTCGTGAAGCAGATGATCGCGCACATGGAGTCGGACTACCAGGTTTCGCGGCTCCTGTGGCTGCGCGCCGGATATCTGAAGAACGCCGGCAAGCGCAACACGCGCGAGACCGGGCTCGCGAAGTGGTTCAGCACCGTCGCCTCCGAGCGCGCCGCCGGCGACGCGGTGCAGGTCCACGGCGCCAACGGCTACTCCGACGAGTATCCCGTCGGCCGCTTCTATCGGAACTGCAAGGGCGCCGTGATTTACGAGGGCACGCGCGAAGTGCACACGCTGATGCAGGCCGACTATGTTCTCGGCTACCGGCAGGACAGGCCGACGCGCTGCACGCTGCCGGCCTGGCATCCAGCGGAGTAGCGACTCAACCGGCAACCGAAATCGCAACCGGCAATCCGTCAATGGACACCGATCTCTCCCTCGAGTTCCTGCGCGTCGTCGAGCAGGCGGCCGTCGCCTGCGCGCACACGATGGGTCAGGGAGATTCGGCACAAGGCCGACGCGGCGGCGGTGCACACCATGCGGCGCGAGCTGGACCTCGTGCCGATCGACGGGACGATCGTCATCGGCGAAGGCGAGCGGGACGAGGCGCCGATGCTCTACATCGGCGAGAAGGTCGGGCTCGCCAACGGCGTGAACGGCCGAAGCGGCCTCGGCGCGCCTCAAATCGATATCGCCGTCGATCCGCTCGAGGGCACGAACCTGTGTGCCACTGGCGCGCCGGGTGCAATCGCCGTGCTTGCAGCCTCAGAGAAGGGCGGTCTGCTGCACGCGCCCGATCTCTACATGGAGAAGCTGATCGTGCCGCAGCCGTGCCGCGGTGTGGTCGACCTCGACGCGCCAGTCGGCGACAACCTGCGGGCGATTGCGAAAGCACTCGGCCGCGACGTGGACGATCTGGTCATCACCGTGCTGGATCGTCCCAGGCACGAAGGGTTGATCAACGACATCCGAGCCTCCGGCGCGCGCATCAAGCTGATCGGCGACGGCGATCTCTCCGCGGCCATCGTCGCCGCCGTCGCTGGAACCGGCGTGCACGCCGTGATGGGCACCGGCGGCGCTCCGGAAGGCGTGCTGACGGCGGTGGCGATGCGCTGCCTGAATGGGGAGATCTACGCGCGGCTCGTCGTGCGGACGCCCGAGGACGAGGCGCGTTGCCAGGCGATGGGCATCACCGACCTCAAGCGGATCTACAACGCGCACGATCTCGCGCCAGGGCGCCACCTCATCTTCGCGGCCACCGGCGTCACCGATGGCGCGCTGATGAAGGGGGTCCGCTTCTTCCACGACGGCACGCGCACGGCGTCGCTCGTCATGCAGACGTCGCCTCGACAGATCCGATTCGTCGATTCGATTCACTCGGCCGAAAACGACAACGTCACGATCCGGTTCTGACGGCGATGGCTACCGCCGACGCGAACCCGCCGTCCGCATTTCGTACCCGGCAACCCGCAGCCATCACCCCGCAACCCGACTGGCGCCGCAACCTCGCCGCGCTGGTCGCCGCGGTCTTCATCGGCTTCACAGGATTCACCGTCGTGATGCCGTTTCTCCCGATCTACATCCAGCAGATGGGCGAGACCGACGTCGGCCGCATTGCCGTGTGGACGGGAGTGGCGCTGGGCGTGACGCCGGCGATGACGGCACTGCTGGCGCCGGCGTGGGGACGGCTGGCCGATCGCTACGGCCGCAAGTTCATGGTGCTGCGATCGCTCGCCGCATTCGTCGTCCTGATGGCCGCGATGGGATTTGTCACGGCGCCATGGCATCTGGTGGCGCTGCGCGTCGTTCAGGGAGTCTTCGCCGGCTACGGGGCGCTCTCGCTGGCGATGGCGGCGGAGTCGGCGCCTGAAGGACGGATGGCGCAGTCGATTGGGCTCGTGCAGACCGCGCAGCGACTCGGTCCGGCGCTGGGGCCGGTCATCGGCGCGGGCGTCGTCGGACTCGTGGGGCTGCGCAACGCCTTCATCGTCACCGCGGGGTTCTACCTCGTCGCGTTCGTGCTCATGCTGGTCGTCTACGTCGAGCCGGAACAGCGACACCTCGAGGCGCACGTCGACGGCACACCACGGGTCGCGTTCAGGAACGTGGTGTCCTTCGAGAACTTTCTGCTGTTGATGGCTCTCATCTTCGGGTTCACCTTCATCGACCGCAGCCTTGGACCGGTGTTGCCATTGCACCTGCCAGCGATTGGCGTCGCGGACGCTCGCGTCGCGACGGCGTCGGGAGTGATCTTCTCCGCGCTCGCATGCGCCGCGGCATTCGGCCATCATCTGTGCGCGGGGTTTCTCCGACGATGGGGCAGCCGGCGCACGCTGACGACGGCGTCGTTGGTGTCGGCGCTGGGGGCGAGCGGACTCGTGCTGGCCGGGGACGTATGGACGTTCGGCGCCGCGGCGCTGGTGTTCGGGGTGGCGATAGGCAGCGCGATGACCGCGGCGTACACTGCTGCCGCTGCGGCGATACCCGAAGGCGCCCGCGCATTCAGCTTCGGGTTTCTGACGAGCGCGTCGCTCATCGGCATGGCCATCAGCCCGATGATTGCGGGCGTCCTGGCGCATTCAGGCATTCGCGTCGTCTTCGGCGTGGATGCGGCGCTGTTGCTGATCTTTGGTGTCGCAGTGCGACAGGTGATGGAAGAGCCGTCGACGGTCGCCGCCAGTCCGGCGATGGAGGATGCGTAGAAATTCGTGCCTGGTGCTCGGTGCTTGGTGCGGTGCCGGGGCCACGCGACACAAGTCAGTTCTCGGCCGGCTCTTTTTTGTGCTTTCGCTCGCGCCACGGACGCCGGGTCTTGTCCTCGTGACGTCCGCCCGTCTGGCGGGGGAGCGGGACGCGAGGCAGCTTCGGCGTGGAGGCGCGCGTTTTCTTCTTCGCCACGTGTGCTGCCCATCGTCCGGGAGCGGATGTGTTTCTGTCAATGAGCGGGAGTCGCAGGTGACGCGAGTAACGGTAGGCGGCGACGGGGACGCTGCGGTGCAGGCTGCGGTCGACGCGATGCGTCGTGGTCTGGTGGTCGCGTATCCCACCGACACGCTGTATGGCCTTGCTGTCGACCCCGCCAACTCCGGCGCGGTGACGAAGTTGTTCGCGCTCAAGGGGCGCGCCCTCGCCAACGCGATTCCCCTCATCGCGGCCGACGTCGGTCAGGTCCGCGCGTGGACGACGCTGACGCCGCTGGCGGAACGCCTGGCCGCCGCGTTCTGGCCCGGGCCGCTGACGCTGGTGCTTCGGGCCGCCGTCAGCATGGACGCGCGCGTGCTGGCCGAGGGCGGGACGGTGGCCATCCGGGTGCCTGATCAGACCATCGCGCGCGCGCTGGCGGCGGCGGCCGATTGTCCGGTGACTTCGACCAGCGCAAACCCGAGCGGTCAACCGCCCACGGCAGACCCCGACGAGGTGGCGCGCGCGCTGCCGGCAGTCGACGTGCTGATCGACGGCGGCCTGACGCCGGGTGGGGCGCCTTCGACGATCGTGGACGCCACCGGGAGCCAGCCGGTACTCGATCCGCGCCGGCGCGATCGCGTGGGAGCGCGTGCTAGAATCGCTGGGTCCGGCCTCGACGCCCGCCGTCTCCTGACGTCGCCCGGTTTCCAGCTGGTGTACCGCCCCGCCGTCCTGTCCCGATGATCGAGGTCGTCCAGAACGATCGCGAGCGCGCCGCGCTCGTCGGTCTCATCGCCGGATCCGACCGCCGCCACGCGGCCGAACAGTCGATGGAGGAGCTCGCCGGTCTCGCGCGAGCAGCCGGCGCCGAGGTTGCCCTGCGCATGTCGCAGGAGCGTCCACGGCCCGATCCGGCGACCTTCCTCGGCAAGGGAAAGCTCGACGTTCTCGCGGCGGCCTGCAACGAGGCCGGCATCGACGTGGTCATCTTCGACAACGAGCTTTCGCCGGGGCAGCTGCGGCACATCGAGGCGCGCGTCGATCGCAAGGTCATCGATCGAACCCAGCTGATCCTCGACATCTTCGCGCGCCGCGCAAAGACGCGGGAAGGGAAGTGGCAGGTCGAGCTCGCGCAATTGGAGTACATGCTGCCACGGCTCGTCGGATCGAGTGCCGCGCTCTCGCGGCTTGGCGGCGGCATCGGCACGCGCGGACCCGGTGAAACGAAACTCGAATCCGATCGCCGCCGGATACGCACACGCATCCATCAGATTCGGAAAGCCATCGACGAGGTGCGAAAGCGCCGCGCGCAGCTTCGGGAGCGGCGACACAAGCAGGCCCTGCCGACTGTCGCGCTCGTCGGATACACGAACGCTGGCAAGACCACGCTCTTCAACCTGCTGACGCGGGAGTCGGCGCAAGCTGACGACGCGCTGTTCGTGACGCTCGATCCGCTCGTGCGCCGCGTGAAACTTCCGGACAGCCGGGCCCTGCTCGTGTCGGACACCGTCGGGTTCATCGATCGCCTGCCGCACGCGCTCATCGCCGCCTTCCGCGCAACGCTCGAGGAGGTCGCCGAGTCGGATCTCGTCCTGCACGTCATCGACGCCGCCAGCCCGGAGCGCGAGCGCCATCAGGCGGCGGTCCATCGCGTGCTCGTGGAAGTGGGCGCGGACCAGGTGCCGAGGCTCGAGGTCTACAACAAGAGCGACATGCTCGGCCCCGAGGAGTGTCGGCGGCTGCAGGCGGCCGAGCCGGGCGCGATCGTGATGTCGGCGAGAACCGGCAAGGGCCGCGACGACCTGCTCGACGCGATTGCGGCGCGGCTGGCCATGGACGTGCGGCGTGTCTCGCTCCGATTCGACCCCACCAAGGAGTCCGACCGAAAGCTCGTCGCGCGGCTGTATCGCGACGCGCGCGTCGTGCAGCACGTCGAGACCGGCGACTTGATCTCGCTCGAGGCGGACGTGCCCCGCCGGCTCGTCGAGGAGCTGGCCGCGCGCGATCGCGGGTGGGGACCGGTGATGCGGCGCGCTTGCGGCGATTGCGCTGGCGTTGCTCGTCGTCGCCGGGTGCGGACCGAAGGTGCCGCCCGTGGCGCCAGGCGCCCCGCACTACCCGGATTTCGTGTTCCCGGCGCCAGCCGCGGGCGCGCCGTCGGCCGATCGCGCCGGACAACTCGAGGCGTGGGACACGCTGCAGGCGGGCAACGTCGGCTCCGCGGAGCGACAGCTGAACGAGCTGCTGAAGCGAGCGCCGGACGCTGCGCCGATCCTGGCGTCGCTCGGCTACGTCGCGCTCGCGAAGCGGGATGCGGATCACGCCATCGGACGGTTCAACGAGGCCATCTCGAAGCAGCCCGCCATGGCACCCGCGCTTGTCGGCCGCGGCCTCGCGTTCGCGGACCTCGGGCGTGCCGCTGATGCGCTGGCGAGTTTCGAAGCGGCGCACGCCGCGGATCCGTCGCTCGATTTGAGCGCGCGCATCGACGCCCTGCGCTTTCGAGCCGTGGAGGACGCCGTCGCCAAGGCCAGGGCGGACGCGTCGAGGCGGCAAGCTCGATGCTGCGCGCCAGGAGTATCAGGCCGCGCTGCAGGTATCGCCCGACAGCGGCCTGCTGCTGCGAGAGTTGGCCGGCGTCGAGCGTCAGCTTGGAGACCGCGCCTCCGCGCGGCAGCATCTCGAGCGCGCAATGCAGGTCGATCAGACTGACCGCCCCTCCCGCATCCAGTACGCGGACCTGCTCGAGGAGCAGGGCGACATCGCCGGCGCCGTCAAGGCGCTTGAAGCAGCGCAGGCGATCGAGCGATCCGCCGACGTCGAATCGCGCCTGGCGACGCTGCGCGAGCATGCCGATCTCGCGGGGCTTGCCGCCAGAGTTTCGCGCCATCGAAGCATCGCCGACGGTCACGCGGGCGCAGCTGGCCGCGTTGCTCGGCATTCGGCTGCCGGGACTGTTGCGCGCGGCGCCCAAGCGGCCCGCGGCGCTCGTCACCGACATCAGCGGCCATTGGGCCGCGCCCTGGATCAGCAGCGTGCTCGATGCCGGCGTGATGGAACCGTTTTCAAATCACACGTTCCAGCCGCAAGGCCAGATCCGCCGCGCCGACTTTGCGGCGATCGTCTCGCGGACGCTGACGCTTGCCAGCACGCTCGATCCGCCGCGCGCGAAGAGCTGGCAACGCGACCACGTGTCGTTCCCGGACCTCCAGGCGTCGCATCCCGCGTTCGATGCCGCCAGCCGCGCCGTCGGAACACGCGTCATGACGGTCGACCGCTGATGGCGCGTTCGAACCCACGCGCGCTGTCACGGGCGCCGAAGCCAGCGAAGCCGTTGCCCGCCTGCAGAAACTGATAGGGCCTCGCCCGGGAGACAAGCGGCCGTGACCGCTCTCACGATCGCCAACCAGGTCACGCTGCTGCGGATGCTGCTCATCCCGGCATTCGTGATCCTCGTTTTGTACGGACAGCTCGGCTGGGCCCTCACGACGTTCCTCATCGCAGGAGGGACCGATGCGCTCGACGGGCTCATCGCGCGTCGCGCCGGCCAGCAGACGACGCTTGGTGCCTGGCTCGATCCGATGGCGGACAAGCTGCTGCTTCTGAGCGCCTTCATCGTGCTGTCGCTGCCGGATCGCGGTCTCACGATCCGCATCCCCGTCTGGCTCACGATCCTCGTCATCAGCCGCGACGTGGCGATCGTCCTGACCGTGACGATCGTGAACCTCGCCATCGGCCGCCGCACGTTCCCGCCGTCGTTCCTGGGCAAGGCGACGACGGCGTTCTACATCGTGACGTGTCTGGTGTTCCTGGTCGCGAACTACCTGGGCTGGTCCTCGGCGATCACCGACTTCTTCGCGTACGCCTCGCTGGCGCTGACCGTTCTGTCGGCGCTGCACTACATCCGTCACGCCGCCCGGATCATCAACGCTCCGGCCTGATCAGATCTTCGTTCGGAAGTAGGCGATAGTCGTCTCGAGCCCTTGCTCGAGCGAGACCTTCGGTTCCCAGCCCAGCAGCGTGCGCGCTCGTGTGATGTCAGGCTGCCGCACCTTCGGGTCGTCCACAGGCAGCGGCCGGTAGACGATCTGGCTCGTCGATCCGGTCATTCGCACGATGGTCCGCGCCAGCTCGTCGAGGCTCATCTCGCGAGGGTTCCCGATGTTCACCGGGTCATTCACCGACGAAGTCATCAGGCGGATGATGCCGTCGACCAGGTCGGTGATGTAGGTGAAGCTGCGCGTCTGCCGGCCGTCGCCGAAAACGGTGACCTCCTCGTTCCGGAGCGCCTGCGAGATGAATGCCGGCACCGCGCGGCCGTCCTTCACGCGCATCCGGGGGCCGTACGTGTTGAAGATCCGGACGATCTTCGCGTCGACGCCGTGATACCGGTGATAGGCCACCGTCATGGCCTCGGCGAACCGCTTGGCCTCGTCGTACACGCCGCGCGGGCCGATGGGGTTCACGTTTCCCCAGTAGCTCTCTTTCTGCGGGTGTTCGAGGGGATCGCCATAGACCTCCGACGTCGAGGCCAGGACGAACCGCGCGCCTTTCGCCTTGGCCAGGCCCAGGGCCTTGTGCGTCCCGAGCGCGCCGACCTTCAGCGTGGGAATCGGCAGTTCGAGGTAGTCGATCGGGCTGGCCGGGCTCGCCCAGTGCAGCACGTAGTCGACCGGCCCCTCGACGTAGATGTAGTTGGTGACGTCGTGCTTGATGAACTCGAAGTTGCGGTTCGCCAGGTGGGCGATGTTGCCGATGTCGCCCGTCAGCAGGTTGTCGATGCCGACGACCGAGTAGCCGCGATCGAGCAGCGTCTCGGCCAGATGCGATCCGATGAACCCGGCAGCACCGGTGATGACTACGCGTTGAGACATAAGTCAATAGGGAATAGGAAATAGGGAATAGGGGAAGAAATGAGAAGCACGGAACGGTGAACTGGGACCGCAGGACGCTGTCGCGAGAAGCGCTTCCTGTCTTTGTGTCCCTATTCGCTATTCCCTGTTCTCTATTTCCAGAATTCAGTACGCGTGCTTGTGGAAGAACCCTTTCAGCAGGGTCAGCCACATGATCTTCAGATCGAGCGTCACCGACCAGTTCTCGATGTAGTAGAGATCGTATTCGATCCGCTTCTCGATCGAGGTGTTGCCGCGCCAGCCGTTGACCTGCGCCCAGCCGGTAAGGCCCGCGCGGACCTTGTGCCGCAGCATGTACTGCGGGATCCGCTGCTTGAACTGATCGACGAAGTACGGCCGCTCCGGCCGCGGCCCGACGAGCGACATGTCGCCTTTGAGCACGTTCCAGAGCTGCGGCATCTCGTCGACGTTCGTCCGGCGCAACAGGCGGCCGATCGGCGTGCAGCGCGGGTCGTCTTCGCGAGCCCAGACCGGGCCGCTCTCGGCCTCGGCGTCCTCGTACATCGAGCGGAACTTGTAAATGAGGAACGGCTTGCCGTCGAGGCCCATCCGCTCCTGCCGGTAGAACACGGGCCCGGACGAGGAGCGCCGAATCAGCAGCGACACGATCCCGAACGGAATCCCCATGAACGCGAGCGCCGTGGACGAGATCGCGATGTCGAGGGCGCGCTTGATGAAGCTGTTGAACCCCTGCAGCGGGACGTCGTTGATGTTGATGATCGGGATGCCGTCGAGGTCCTCGAGGCGGGCCTTGAGCGCGATGACCTGCAGCAGGTCGGGCACCACCTTTACGTCGATCATTTCACGGCCGACCGACCTCGAGCAGCTGCAGCATGCGCACGTGCTCTTCGGCGGGCAGCGCCATGTAGAGGTGGTCGATCCGTCTCGCGGCTGGCGATATCGCCGGCCTCGTCGAGCGTGCCGAGGATCGGGAGGCCGCGGTGGCCCAGATAATCGCCGCCGGCGCGGTCGTCCACGAAGCCGACGATGTGATACCCGAGCTCGCGGTGTTCGAGGATCCGGTCCGCGACGAGCCGGCCGAGTTCCCCTGCGCCCGCAATCAACACGCGCTTCAGGCCGATGCCGGCACGCCACCGGCGTTCGAGGGCCTCGCGCACGAGCTCGCGCGAGGCGAACGTCAGCAGCACGTTGAAGGCCAGGAAGAACACCCAGACGATCTGCGAGACCTCGTACGCGCCGCGGTCCTTCAGTTCGTCGGGAACGTAGTACGCCTGGAAGTACAGCGTGGCCACGATGCCGAAGACCACCGCGAGGATGCTGCCGACGAAGACGGCGAAGAAATCGTCGACCCGCGATCGGCCGCGCCGCAGCCGATAGAGGCCCTGGACATGGAACGCGAACGGCACGAGCACGCCGATGAACGGCAGCACGTTCACGTACTGGCTGAACGGCGGGAAGCCCTTGGTGACGGGAATGAAGCCGCTCTCGAACCGGACGACGTACGCGAGCACGAATGCCGCGACGCCGAGGATGGCGTCGGACATGACGTAGAACGCGACGAGCAGGCGGTTGTGCCGTCTTACCATCGCGCTCCCTGCGGAGCCTGCGAGGTCTGGTCGATGAGCGCCTCGATCTCTGAGGCGAAGCGCTGGCGACCGAACGTCTCGGCGTGCGCGCGCGCGATCGCCGGGTCGAAGGGCAGCGCCTTCACGGCGCGGAGGGCGTCGGCGAAGGCCTCGGGCCGGTCCTCGCGGACGAGCACGCCCGTCACGCGATCCAGCACCGTCTCGTTGACGCCTCCACGACCGAGGGCGACCACCGGACGACCGCAGGCCTGGGCCTCGACTGGCACGATCCCGAAATCCTCCTCGCCGGGCAGCATCACCGCCGCGGCGCCGCGATACAAGTCCCGCACGACCTCATCGGGCTGGAACCCGAGGAACTCGACCTCCGCTCCGCGCGCGCGCGCCTCGAGCCGCTCGCGATCGGGCCCCTGGCCGACGATCCTGAGCGGCATGCCCGCGAGCCTCGCGCCGTCGATGGCCAACTCCAGCCGCTTGTACGGCACCAGCGCCGAAACGACCAGCGCGTAATCCTCGGGGGCACGCCCGTCAGGCGTGTAGAACTCGGTGTCCACCGGAGGGTACACGACGTCCGATCGACGATTATAATATCGGCCGATCCTGCCTGCAACATAATGTGAAATAGCCACATAGCGGCTGACGCGGTGCGCTGTCGCGGCGTCCCAGCGCGCCAGCCACGCCAGGACCGGCCGGGCAAGCGCCGAGCCGGCGGTTCCGAGACGCTCGGGGCCGAAGTAGTGGTCGAACTGGTCCCACGCGTACCGCATCGGCGTGAAGCAGTAGCAGACGTGCCGCGCGCGCCCGGGCGCGATGACGGCCTTGGCGGCGCAGTGGCTGGTGCTGACGACCAGGTCATAGCCGTCGAGGTCGAACAGCTCGACCGCCACAGGGAAGACCGGCAGGAAGTGCCGGTACCATCGCTCGATGCCCGGCAGGTGGTTCAGAAACGACGTCCGGACGGCGTGCCGGTTGATGCTCGGGGAGATCTGCGCCGGCTGGTAGACCAGCGTGAAGATATCGGCCTCCGGATAGACGTCGGCCAGCGCCTCCAGCGCCTTCTCGCCGCCGCGCATGCCGGTCAGCCAGTCGTGGACGAGCGCGACGCGCATCACTCGGCCGCCACCTGCAAGTAGATATCGCGAATCTCCTTCACCGACCGTTCCCAGGAGAACTGCCGCGCGCGCGCCAGGCCCCGCGCCCTGAGCTCCTCGCGCAGCGCGGGCTCGCTCACGACACGCGTGATGGCGGCCGCGATTGCGGAGGCGTCCGTGCGGATCCACCAATAGCGCCGCGTCGCCGGTCACCTCGGGCAGCGACGACACGTTGGACGTGACGACCGGCGTGCCGCACGCCATTGCTTCGAGCGGCGGCAGGCCGAAGCCCTCGTAGAGCGACGGAAACACGAACACCGAGGCCAGGCGATACACCGCCGAGAGCGTCTCGTCGGGAAGGAAGCCGAGGAACCGCACGTGCTTGTGCAGGTTGTAGCGGTGCACCGCACGTCGCAGCGACGCGTTCTTCGAGAGCTCGTCGCCGATGACGACGAGCCGGAGTCGGTCGAGGCCTCCTTGCCGCGCGAGGTGGAACGCGTCCACCAGCCGCTCGACGTTCTTGTGCGGCTTGATGTTGCCGACGTACAGCACGAAATCGCCCTCGAGCTGATAGCGCTCCGCGACCAGCCGCAGCGCTTCGTCGGTCGGCTCGTGGAGGAACCGCTCGTCGATCGCGTTGGGAATGACGGTGATCTTCTCGGGCGGGACGTTGAAGTACTCGAGGATGTCGCGCTTCGACGCCTCCGACACCGTCAGGATGCGATCGGACCGGCGCGCGGCGGCGCCCATCTGAGCGCGGGCGTAGGCGAGCGCGCCGCGGGTCGGCAGGTATTGCGGGAACCGCAGGTGGATGCAGTCGTGGATCGTGACGACCGACCGGCAGCTGACGAGCGGCGGCAGCACGTAATGCGGCTCGTGCAGCACCTTCGCGCGCGTCTTCAGCGCGGTGAACGGCACCGAGAACTGTTCCCTCAGCGAGTACGGCTTCGAGTCGTCGATGGCGACGCGGAAGTTCGGGCCGAGGCTTGCCCCGAGCGCGCGGTCCTCGGCGCGGCAGATCAGGACGTACTCCGTCTCGGAATCGATCCGCGCGAGCTGCCGGACGATGTTCCTGATGTAGGTGCCGATGCCGAAATCATGGAGCTTCCGGGCATCGAGGGCGATGCGCACGCCAGCCATCATAAATGACGAGCTGCGGATTGCGGGTTGCGGATTGCGGATGGTGCGTCACGGCTCGTAGCGCCGGCAACGTGTATTTCAACCCGCAACCGTCCGCAACCCTCAACCGCTGATACAGCCCACAGAAGCGGCGCCCAGAGCGGGAGGTGCTTGCGGTAGTACGCCAGGTGGCTGGCGTGCCACGCGCGTTCCGCGGCGCCCCCCGACGCCGGTCCGGAGCGGCCGCGCAGATGGACGACTTCGACGGACGGCTCGAAGCGGATCCGTCGTCCCCGCGCGCGGATCGCGTCGCAGAAGTCCACGTCTTCCATGTAGAGGAAGTAGCGCTCGTCCAGCAGGCCAACCAGCTCGGCGTCCGATCGGCGCACCAGCAGACACGCGCCGGTGACCCAGGCGACATCGCGGGCCGCGCGGGTTTCGCGATCGATGGCCGTGGCCGCCGTCGGATCGCCGGCCTGGTCCCGCTGCACCAGCGTCTTGCGCCGCCGTTCCGACCACGGCGTCACGCGGTCACCCCACGACAGCTCCGCGCGACCGTTCGCGTCGACGATCCGCGGTCCGACGACGGCGACCCCGGGTTGCGAGTCGAGGCACGCCACGAGCTGGTCAATCGCGCCCGCCGGCACGATCGTGTCGGGGTTCAGCAGCAGCACGAGCTCGCTCGCCGAGCGCCGGATCGCCAGGTTGTTCGCACGCGCGAATCCAAGGTTCGCGCCCGCCTCGACGATCGTCACGCCGGGAAATCGGGCCCGGACGAGCTCTGGCGCCCCATCCGTTGACGCGTTGTCGACGACGACGATCTCGTGCGAGGTCGACGGTGGCGCCGTCGTCAACGACACGAGCGTGCCGGCGAGATCCTCGCGCGCGTTGAAGGCGACGATGACGATCGTGAGTCGCGTCACGTGCGCGCGGCCTCTTCGATGGCGCTCAGCGTGTCGCGCGCCGCGGCCGGCCACGAATAGCGCGCGAGCACGTCTGGGGCGGCGGCGAGCACGGCACGGCGGGTTGCGCTGTCTGGCGTGAGCACGTCAGCCAGCGCAGCGGCGATGGCAGCCGGCTCGGGAGACGGGATTCGAACCGCCGCGTCGCCGTAAATCTCCCGGGCGACTGGCTGTGTCGAGGACGACGGGCGGCACACCGGCGGCGAGCGCCTCGAGCGGCGTGAACCCGAAGCCTTCGTACTCGGAGAGAAACGCGAAGGCCGACGCGCGGGCATAGGCGTCGGCCAGCGCCTCATCATCGATCCAGTCGCGCACGACGACGCGATTGCCGATGCCGGCCGCGCGCGCCAGCGCCTCGGGGTCCTGCGGCGGGTGGGTCCGGTTGCGGCCGACGAGCATCAGGCGCAGCGTCGAGTCCGTGGCCGCGACCCGCGCGAAGCCCTCGATGAGCTCCGGGATATGGCGCCGATTGAAGAGCGAGCCGACGTAGAGCACGAGCGGCTCGCGCGTGCGGCTGTCGCTGCGGCGCGCGGCGCCGGCAGCCCGTGACGGATGACGCGCACGCGGTTCACCGGGATGCCGAGCCGGCGGACGATCTCGTCGCGCGAGAACTCCGAGACCGTCAGGATGCGCTTCGCGCGTCCCGAGGAGAGTCGGACCAGGAGACGGCGACGCAATCCCTCGCGCCGGCCGAACCATTCCGGATGCGCGAGAAACGAGACGTCGTGAATGACCAGCACGGTCGGAACGCCGTGGACGAGTGGCGCCGTGTAACCCGGCGCGAACAGCACGTCCGGGCCGGTCCTTCCGGAGCGCTCTGGCGAACTGGCCCTGCTCCCATCGCGTGCCGCCATCGCCCGGCACCGTCACCACCTCGCCGGGAAAGTCCGGTGGCAGCCCCAGCCGGCCGTTGGGGGAGTAGATCGAAAACTGGTGCGCCGCCGCGTCGGCCAGCCGCGCCCACTCGACGAGGAGGTGGTGCAGGTAGCGGCCAACGCCGGTGGCCTCGCCGCTCAGTTCCCGTCCGTCGATGGCAATGCGCACGTCAGGCCGCCATCAGGCGCCGGTACGCGTCGTAAAGCGCGGCGGCGGCCGTGTCCCAGTTGAACGTCGCAGCGAGTTCTACTCCACGGCGGCTCATCTGTGCCGCTCTCGCAGGATCGGCCAGCAGCGCCGCGATCGCCGCGGCGAGCCCAGCCGCGTCGTCGGCCTTGACCATCACCCCGGCGTCGCCCGCCACTTCGGGCAGAGCGCCGCGGTCGGACGTAATCACCGGCACGCCGAGCGCCATGGCCTCGAGCACCGGAAGGCCGAAGCCCTCATGCAATGAAGGCAGCACCAGAATTCGCGCGCCCGCGTAGAGCGCTCGGCGATCGGCGGCATCGACGTAGCCGATGTAGTCGACTCGGCCGGCGAGGGGCGGCTCGCGCATCCGCCTGACCCAGTCCTCTCCGCCGGGCCTGACGCCCCCAACCACACGGAGTCGCGGCAGTGCCGGTTCCGACCGGGTCAGTCGTTCCCACGCGTCCAGCAGAACCCCGAGATTCTTGCGTGGCTCGAGCGTCCCCACGAACAGCACATACCCGCCTTCCGGCGGCGTTGCCGGCGACGGCCGTGCCGATCCAGCTCGGAACGCCGGGCCTGCAGAGGACGATTCGATTGGCGTGTCACGGCAAGCTCACGCTGCACGGCCCGCGCGGTGTCCTCGGAGTTGACGACGACCAGCGACGCGCGCGCGCTGTGCTCGCGGACCAGCGCCGGGTAGTCGCGCCGCATCTCGGCCGACGCTCGCTCGGGGTGGGCCAGGAAGTCCAGATCGTGCACGGTCATGACCTGCCGGGCGCGACGGGCCGGAATCAGAAGCGGCGCAGGGGAGTGGACGATGTCCGCCGCTCCCGCCAGCAGCTCAACCGGGGGCCACG
The DNA here is from genome assembly GCA_963787035.1 of Vicinamibacteria bacterium. Classification (GTDB taxonomy): domain Bacteria; phylum Acidobacteriota; class Vicinamibacteria; order Vicinamibacterales; family JAENWD01; genus JAENWD01. Next base: position 316,089 of record CAWBBN010000022.1, on the reverse strand, counting down.
AGAGGCGGTTCCAGCCATAGGTCAGCGGCCGCACCGGCCACCGCCGGTCGAGCACTTCCGTGCGAGGCCATCCAGCCGCAAGGTCTGCGGCCGGGCGGTCGGCCCAGGAACTGGTGAACAGGACGAGCCGGTCCGCGCCCTCGAGACGCCGCGCCAGGGCCGCGGCCAGCTCATGGACGTATTCGCCGACCCCGGTCCGCTCCTTGAGCGCCGGACGGTAGTCGACCAGGATTCGCACCGGCGAGAAGGCTAACAGGGCCGGCGCCATCCAGCAACCCCTGCGCTGTTGTGCTGGAAGTCCTTGTCTGTCAGTATGTTGACAGCATTTTCGGCCCGTGTTAACGTTTGGCATTTTTGGGGCCGATGGATTGGTCGGCCCTAGGGCGTCCACTTTTGAACGCCAGGGATTCGAGGCTGGAATGAAGATCGCGGTGGTGGGTACCGGGTACGTCGGCCTGGTCGTGGGCGCCTGTCTCGCCGAGACCGGCAACGACGTGGTCTGCGTCGACAAGATTGACGCGAAGGTCCGGATGCTCCGGCGTGGGCGGATGCCCATCTACGAGCCGGGGTTGGAAGAGCTGGTCCAGCGAAACACGAAGAAGAAGCGCCTGAGCTTCACGACGCAACTCGCGAAGGCCGTACGGGCGGCGGAAATCATCTTCATCGCCGTCGGGACGCCGCAGGGCGAGGACGGGTCGGCCGACCTGCGGCACGTGCAGGACGTGGCGAAGGAGATTGCCCGCGCGATGAACGGCTACAAGGTCATCGTCGACAAGAGCACGGTGCCCGTCGGCACGGCCGCCCGCGTCCGCGACATCATCCGGCGCGAGACGACGCATCCGTTCAGCGTCGTCAGCAACCCCGAGTTCCTGAAGCAGGGCGCGGCCGTAGAGGACTTCCTCAAGCCGGACCGCGTCGTGATTGGCGCCGAGGACGACAAGGCGCGGCGCATCATGCAGGAGCTGTATGCGCCGTTCACGCGGACCGGCGCGCCTGTGATGGTGATGGACTGCGCGAGCGCCGAGCTCTGCAAGTACGCCGCGAACGCGCTCCTCGCCACGAAGATCTCGTTCATGAACGAGGTGGCGAACATCTGCGAGCTGTTTGGCGCGGACGTCGACGAAGTGCGCCGGGCGATCGGATCTGACCGGCGCATCGGCTCCTCCTTCCTCTTTCCGGGCGTCGGATACGGCGGCAGTTGCTTCCCGAAGGACGTGAAGGCGATCGTGCACTTCTCAGGGGAGAAGGGCTACGACTTCAAGATCCTGAAGGCCGTCGACTCCGTGAACCAGCGGCAGAAGGGACGCCTCGTCGAGAAGATGACGGCGCACTTCGGCAGCCTGAAGGGGAAGTCGATCGCGCTCTGGGGACTCGCGTTCAAGCCGCGCACCGACGACATGCGCGAAGCGCCCGCGATCACGATCGTCGAGAAGCTCGTCGCGGCCGGAGCCAAGGTCCAGGCATTCGACCCTGAAGCGATGAAAGTCGCCAAGGGCCTGTTCGGCAGCCGCATCACGCTGGTGGACAAGAGCTACGACGCGCTGAAGGGCGCCGACGCGCTGGCGATCGTCACGGAGTGGAACGAGTTCCGCGAGCCGGACTTCGCGAAGATGCGGAAGCTGCTGAAGAACCCGGTGGTCTTCGACGGCCGCAACATCTACCGCCCTGAGGTGATGCGCGAGCAGGGGTTCACCTACTACGCGATCGGGAAACCATGAGCGGACTACGAGGGGTTCTCAAGGACCCGCTGTTGTCGGTCGTGATGCCCGTCTACAACGAGCGCACCACGATCGAAGAGATCATCGGACGCGTCCTGAGCGTTCCCATTCGCACTCAGCTCATCGTCGTCGACGACGGCTCGAAGGACGGCACCCGCGACATCCTGAGCGCGCTTCAGGCGAAGCACGGGTTCACGCTCATCTTCCAGGAGAAGAACCAGGGGAAGGGCGCGGCCCTGCGGCGCGGCTTTGCCGAGGCCTCGGGGGATCTCGTCGTCATTCAGGACGCCGATCTCGAATACTCGCCGGAGGAGTATCCTCCTCTCATCGAGCTGATCTGCCAGGGGCGGGCAGACGTGGTGTACGGGTCGCGGTTCCTCGGGCGGCACCGCGTGTTCCTGTTCACGCACTACCTCGGGAACCGGCTGCTCACGACCATCACCAACGTGCTCTACAACACCATGTTGAGCGACATGGAGACGTGCTACAAGGTGATGCGGCTCGAGGTGTTGAAGTCGATGACGTTGCAATCGGACGGCTTCGGGATCGAGCCCGAGCTGACGGCGAAGATCTTCAAGCGTGGCTACCGCGTCTATGAAGTGCCCATCACGTATGACGGGCGCGGGTACGAAGAGGGCAAGAAGATCACCTGGCGCGACGGCCTCGTGGCGCTCTGGGTGCTGCTGAAGTATCGATTCACCGAGTGAGCGTCCTCCTTCGCCTCCTCCGGTACGCCAGGCCGTACCGCGGTCGCATCGCATGGGCGATTCTGGCGACGCTCGTCTACGCAGCTGCCTCCGGCGCGCTGGCGGCCCTCATCAAGCCCATCCTCGATCGCGCGCTGCCGCGTCAGATCCACGTCGCGCTGATCGCGTGGGAGATCATCGGCTTCTACCTGTTGAAGGGCCTGGGGGCGTACTTCTCCGACTACTTGATGTCGGACGTCGGCCAGCGCGTCGTCCGCGACCTTCGGAACAGCCTGCACGAGCACATGGTCCGGCAGTCCGCCGCGTTCTTCGCGCGGCGCACCACAGGCCAACTCCTGTCGCGGCTGACCAACGACGTCGCTCAAGTGCAGCACGTCGTGGCGGAGACCGTGGGCGATCTCCTGCAGGAGGGACTGTCGGTCGTCTTCTTTGCGGGCCTGCTTTTCTACTACGACGCCAAGCTCGCGCTGGTGTGCCTGACGGGCGCGCCGATCATCATCTATCCGCTCGCGAAACTCGGGCGCCGCCTCCGCAGGACGACGCGACGCAGCCAGGAGGCGCTGGAGCATCTCTCGCACGTGGCGGGCGAGTCGTTCACGGGGCATCGCATCGTCAAGGCCTTCGGGGCGGAAGGACGGGAGGCCGAGAAGTTCGGCGACGCGTCGCAGCAGCTGTACCGCACGAACACCCGTGTGACGCGTGTGGTCGCGCTGCTGCCTCCGATCATGGAACTGCTCGGCGCGTTCGCGATAGCCGGCGCGCTCGTCTACGGCAGCCAGCAGATCGCGGCGGGCCGCCTGACCACCGGCCAGTTCTTCGGCTTCGTGGCGACGCTCTTTCTGATGTACGGTCCGATCAAGAAGTTGAGTCGCGTGAACGCCAACATCCAGCAGGCGATTGCCGCCGCGGAGCGTATCTTCGAGGTCCTGGACCGCCACACCGAGGTCGTGGAACGCGCGGGAGCCGTCACCCTGGCGCCGTTCCGCCGGGTGATCGAGTTCCGCGACGTGGCGTTCGCCTACGACGACGTGCAGGCGAGGGCGATCCTTCGGGGAGTGACCTTCACCGTGCAGGCCGGTCAGGTGATCGCGCTCGTCGGCAGGAGCGGCGCCGGCAAGACGACGCTCGTGAACCTGATCCCGCGGTTCTACGACGTCACGGGCGGGGCGATCCTCATCGACGGCGTCGACATTCGCGACGTGACGCTGGCGTCGCTTCGCGCGCAGATCGGCATCGTCACTCAGGAGACCATCCTGTTCGACGACACCGTGGCGGCCAATATCGCGTACGGGCGGCCGTCGGCCACTCGCGAGGAAATCGAGCAGGCCGCACGCGCCGCGCACGCCCACGAGTTCATTACCGGCGCTGGCGCGCGGTTACGACAGCACCATCGGAGAGCGGGGACAGCGGCTGTCCGGTGGTCAGCGGCAGCGACTCGCGATCGCGCGAGCGCTCTTGAAGGACTCGCCGCTGCTCGTGCTGGACGAGGCCACGTCGTCGCTCGACACCGAGTCCGAGATGCTGGTGCAGGGTGCGCTGGCGAATCTGATGAAGAACCGGACCTCGTTCGTGATCGCGCATCGGCTGTCGACGATTCGGCGCGCCGACGCGATCATCGTGATGGACCGGGGACGAGTGGTCGAGGTCGGCAGGCACGACGAGTTGCTGGCACGCGGCAGCCTGTACGCGCGCCTCTACGAGCTGCAGCTGCTGGAAGGCCGGCGGACCGCAGACGGCTGCGCTCGGCGAGGCGGCACAGACCGCCGACAGGTGACGAACACGACATGATCAAGAGCATGACGGGCTTTGCGGCCCTCACTCGTGAGGACGAGCTTGCGGCGATCAACGTGACGCTGCGGGCGGTGAACCATCGCTATCTGGATCTGCAGCTGCGTGTCCCGACGGCGCTCGCCGATCAGGAACAGCGCATTCGCGGGCTGGTGCAGCAGGTGGTCGCGCGCGGACGGGTCGAGGTGAGCGTGAGCATGCAGCCGCGTCGGCGCGGCGCTGCCGGAGGTGGAGCTGAACGAGCCGTTCGTGGCGGCGCTGGAGCAGACACTCGAGCGTGCGCGGGCGCGCGGGATTGTCAGCGGCCAGCTCACGCCGGGCGATCTGTTGCGGCTTCCGCACGCGGTGTCGATTCGCGAGCAGTCAGGCGAGATGACCGAGGCTGACAAGGCGCAGCTGGCCACGGGCCTCACCGAGCTGGTCCAGGGCGCGGTGGCCGCTCTCGAGCGGATGCGGATTCACGAAGGGGCGCATCTGCGAGAGGATCTCGAGTCGCGCCGCCGCGGGCTCGGCGAGCTCATCAGCCGAATCGCGGACGCCGCGGCGAACGGCCAGACGTCGCTGCAGGAGCGGCTCGCCGCGCGCATCGCCGAGCTGACGGCGGAACTGCCCGTCGATCGCACGGCGATCGCCCAGGAGATCGTCCGGACGGTCGGGCGCTCCGACATCAGCGAGGAAGTCACGCGGTTCCGCGCGCACCTGGCCCACTGGATCGCGCTCTCCGATGCCGACGAGCCATGCGGCCGGAAGCTGGACTTTCTTCTGCAGGAGATGAACCGCGAGATCAACACCATCGGCTCCAAGGCCGACGGCCAGGCGGTCTCCGAGCTCGTGGTGACCGCGAAGGCCGAGCTCGAGAAGATGCGTGAGCAGGTCCAGAATGTCGAGTGAGAGCCGCGGGCAGCTCTTCGTCGTGTCGGCGCCGTCGGGCACCGGCAAGACGACGCTCGTCGAGCGCCTGGTCCAGACGGTGCCGAATCTGATGCTCTCGCGGTCGTTCACCTCGCGCGCGCCGCGGGCCGGCGAGCAGGATGGCGTGGACTACAATTTCATCAGCCGCGAGCGCTTCGAGACGATGAAGGACGCCGGTGAGTTCCTCGAATATGCGGACGTGTTCGGGAACTACTACGGCACGTCGGCCACCGCGACGGAAGCGGCGCTGGCCAGCGGGCGCGATCTGGTGCTCGTGATCGACGTCCAGGGCGCACGGCAGGTGCGGGCGCGCGCGTCGGCCGCCGTCGGGATCTTCGTGCTCCCGCCCTTCGTTCGAGGTGCTCGAGAATCGGTTGCGACGACGAAGCAAGGACTCGGACGAGCAGATCCGCCGCCGCCTCGCCGTCGCACGCAGCGAGGTCGACGCCGTCGCCGACTATGACTACGTCGTCGTCAACGACGAGGTCGAGCCGGCTGTGCAGCGGCTGAGGGCCGTGGTCGAGGCGGAACGGGCCCGCCTGCGGCGGATGAAACCGACGGCCCTCCGCATCATCGAAAGCTTCAGGTAGACCATGGCGCTCATCGGCCTCGGAGTCAGCGGCGGAATCGGAGCCTACAAGGCCGTCGAGCTGGCGCGTCTCCTGCAGAAGCGCGGGCACGACGTGCAGGCCGTGATGACGCGCGCGGCAGCCCGCTTCGTGGGCGCGGTGACGTTTGAGGCCATCACCCGGCGTCCCGTGATTACGAGCCAGTGGAAGCCGGGCGCGAACGCCGACATCGAGCACATCTCGATCGCGTCAGACATCGCGCTCCTCGTGGTGGCGCCGGCGACGGCCAACGTCATCGGAAAGTTCGCGGCAGGTATCGCCGACGATTTTCTGTCCTCGCTGTATCTCGCGACGACGGCGCCCGTGCTGCTGGCGCCGGCCATGAACACGAACATGCTCGCGCATCCCGCCGTGCAGAAGAACCTGGCGGAGCTCGCGGCGCGCGGCGTGAAGTTCGTGGACCCCGGCGAGGGCTACCTGGCGTGCGGTTGGATCGGCAAGGGCCGCCTCGCAGAGCCCGAGATGATCGCCGACGCTGTGGATCGCGTGCTGTCTTCGCGCCAGACCCTGGCCGGGAAGCGCGTGATCGTCACGGCGGGCCCGACCTACGAGGATCTCGATCCCGTCAGGTTCGTCGGCAACCGGTCGAGCGGGAAGATGGGTTACGCGCTGGCCGCCGAGCTCACGGCGCGCGGCGCGGCGGTCACGCTCATCACGGGACCGACCGCGCTGACGGTGCCGCCGGTGGCATCGGTCGCGCGGGTTCGGAGCGCGCGGGACATGCACGACGCGGTCATGGCGGCGCTGCCGCAGGCCGACGCTCTGGTGATGGCCGCAGCGGTCGCCAACTACACGGCCGCCTCCGTTGCCGGGCAGAAGATCGCCCACGACGCCGGCGCGTTTAACGTGCAGCTGGTGCCGACGGCGGACATCCTGGCGGACGCCGCGGCGTGGCGGCGTCGCGGAGGGACGCACGGCCCGCTCCTCGTTGGCTTCGCGGCAGAGACGTCGGATCTGCTCGAACGCGCGCGCGCCAAGCGCGTACGCAAGGGCATCGACGTCATCGTCGCCAACGACGTGGCGCAGCCCGGCGCGGGGTTCGAAGTGGACACCAACCAGGTGACGATCATCGACGGGGCAGGCGAAGAAACGCTGCCGTTGCAGGCGAAGAGCGCCATCGCGTCGGCGCTGGCGGATCGGCTCGAGCGCTGGCTGCAACCTTCGCCGGCGGGGACACGCGCGTGAGCAGTCCCGGTGACCTGTCCGCTCATTTGAAGTACTACCGCGAGCTCGGCGTGGACGGAATCTCGAGAGACGCCGCGTGGCGTCACCGGGAGAGCGGACGTCAGGCTGAGCCAGGGAGCGCCGGCTCCTGTTGAACCGCCTGTCGAGTCCGGGCCGGCCGTGCCAGTCCGGGCGAGCGCTGGCCGCGTCCTCGAGCTGCAGGAAATCCGCGACGAGATCGGCGACTGCACACGCTGCAAGCTGCACAAGGGACGCACGAACATCGTCTTCGGCGTCGGCGACCCGCATGCGCGGCTGATGTTCGTCGGCGAAGGCCCTGGCGCGGATGAAGACCTGAAGGGCGAGCCGTTCGTCGGCAGGGCCGGTCAATTGCTGACGCAGATCATCAAGGCGATGGGCCTCACGCGCGAGCAGGTGTACATCGCGAACGTCGTGAAATGCCGGCCACCCGAGAACCGCAACCCGGAGCCGGACGAGATCGAGCAGTGCTCGCCGTTCCTCCGCGCGCAGATCGCGTCGGTGAATCCGGTGGTGATCGTCGCGCTCGGGAAATTCGCGGCGCAGACGCTCCTCGGCGTCGAGACGCCGATTTCGCGCATGCGTGGCCAGTTCCATCAGATGGGATCGGTCGCGGTGATGCCGACCTTTCATCCGTCCTACCTGCTGAGAAATCCAGGCGCGAAGCGCGAGGTCTGGGAGGACATGAAGATGGTCATGGCGCGTCTGGCGAATCCTCCTGCCGCGGACGAATAGCGGCGCCGCGGTCGTGTTCATCTCGGTCGCCGCTCCGGTTCCGGCGCTCCCGCTCCTCACGTATCGCGTTCCACCTGGTCTCGGCACGCCCGTCCGCGGCGCACGCGTCCTCGTTCCGCTCGGCCGCCGCACCGTCACGGGCCTCGTCGTCGGTCCGGCTGAAGGGCCTCCGCCTGAAGTCGTCCGGGATATCGAGCGCGCGCTCGACGAGACGCCGTTTCTGCCGGACGACGTGATCGATCTCGCGCTGTGGATCGCGGAGTACTACCTGGCGAGCCCCGGCGACGCGCTCGGGGCCGCGCTGCCGCCGTTTGCCTGGATCGAGAGCGAGCCGCAGTTCGAGTTGACGGAGTCCGCTCGTGTCGAGACGGCGGGCCTCGCGCAGATCCTGGATCCGCTGCTGGCGCGCCTGGCGCGAGGACGCCGGCCGTTGCGCGCGCTTGTGGCGACGCGGCGAGACGCGCGCGTCGGTGGAAGCGCGGCTGCGGTCGCTCGAGCGCGCCGGCACCGTGGCGCGCGTGCATGCCGTCGCCGGGCCCTCGACGTCGTTCAAGACGGAGGCGCACGCCGCCGTGACGGCCGCCGGGCTTGGGGCCCTGCAGGCAACCGACGGCGCGGCACGGCTGACCGAGCTGCAGCGTGACGCGCTGTCGGCACTTGCCGCCTCGCCGGACGGCGCTTCGCTGACGGCGCTCAGGGACCGCAGTATCCCCGCCGCGACGGTCCGGCGGCTGGCTGCGCGCGGTCTCGTCGTCATCCGCCAGGAAACGCGCGATCGCGACCCGTTCCCCGCCCACGCGCTCGAGCCGGCGGCAGACGAGCCGCGCGTGCTGACGGACGAGCAATCCGCAGCGCTGGCGACGCTGACGCGACTGGCCGACGAGCGCGCCTTCCAGACGGCGCTCGTGCAGGGCGTTACCGGCAGCGGCAAGACTGAGCTGTACCTCCGTCTTGCGCGGCATGTGATCGCCGGTGGCCGACGCGTGCTGATTCTCGTTCCCGAGATCGCGCTGACGCCACAGGTCGCCGCGTACTTCCGCGCGGCGTTTGGCGATCGCGTGGCCATTCAGCACAGCGGGCTGTCGCCGGGCGAACGACACGACCAGTGGCATCGCATCAGGCGAGGGGACGTCGACCTGATCGTCGGCACGCGGTCCGCGGTCTTCGCGCCCGTCGAGCGTCTGGGCCTGATCGTCGTGGACGAGGAGCACGACTCGTCGTACAAGCAGGACGAGACGCCGCGCTATCACGGCCGTGACGTCGCCATCGTCCGCGGCCGCGGCGCCAAAGCGCTCGTCGTCCTCGGATCGGCGACGCCATCGCTCGAGACGGCGTTCAACGCCGAGTCAGGCCGCTACACGAAGATCGTCCTTGCGCGGCGTGTGCTCGATCGCCCGTTGGCCGACGTCGCCATCGTCGATTTGCGTGAGGAGTACGCGGCCGAGGGCCCGGACGTCATCCTCAGCAGGCGCCTCGTCGCCGAAATCGGCGAGCGCCTCACGAAAGGCGAGCAGTCGCTGCTGCTCCTCAATAGACGGGGATTCTCGACCGCCGTCTTCTGCCGCCAATGCGGGCACGTCCTGGATTGCCCGAACTGCAGCGTGTCGCTGACGGTGCACCACGAGCGCGGACAGGCGCGCGGGGTCTGCCACTACTGCAACTACTCGCTGCGGGTGCCGACCGCGTGCGCGAAATGCGCCGCGCCGTATCTCGAGCAGAGCGGCTTCGGAACCGAGCGCGTGGAAGCCGAAGTGCTGCGGCTGTTTCCCGCGGCCCGGGTGGGCCGCGTCGATCGCGACACCATGAAGAAGCGCGGAGCGGTGACGCGCGTCCTGAAGGCGTTCGGCGCGCACGAGCTCGACATGCTCGTCGGCACGCAGATGATCGCCAAGGGCCACGACTTCCCGGGCGTGACGCTCGTCGGCGTCGTCTCGGCGGACATGGGGCTCGGCCTGGCCGACTTCCGCGCGGCCGAGCGGACGTTCCAGCTGCTGACGCAGGTCGCCGGCCGCGCGGGGCGCGGCGAGCGGAAGGGCATCGCGGTCGTCCAGACGATCAATCCGGATCACTACAGCATCCGCCTCGCCTGTCGTCAGGACTACGACGCGTTCTACCGCGAGGAGCTGCGCTACCGGCAGGCGATGCGCTATCCGCCGGCAGTCAGCCTGATCAACGTCGTCGTGCGGGGGAAGAGCTACGCGGAGGCGATGGGCGGCGCGCACGACCTCGTGGGCGAACTCCGGGCGCCTGCCGGGACGGCCGTGCTCGGCCCCGCGCCCGCGCCGCTTGCGAAGCTGCGCGGCGAATATCGCGCGCAGATATTCCTCAAGACGCGGCACCGCACCGCCGCGCGCCGCGCGCTGGCCGCCGCGCTGGCGGCGCGGCCTGAGCTGCTGCGCCGCGTTGCCGTCGACGTCGACCCTGTCGGCATGCTCTGAGCTGTTGCTCGGCCGCTGAGGCCACGGAGATCGTCAGAGGGCCACGGAGAGGGAGCCGCCACAGAGACACAGAGAGCACAGAGGAAGAACCTTGGCGGCCGCGAAGCGGCCGTGAAGACACAACGAGCCGGGCGGATGAGATCGAACCGCATCGATCTCACTCGCCCGGCTCGTTGTGTCTTCACGCGCGGCTTCGCCGCGCGAAGTTCTTCCTCTGTGATCCTCTGTGCCTCTGTGGCCGCCCACTCCGTGAACCTCTGGCAGCCTCCGAGATCCTCCGTGTACGGGTCAGCGACCCAGGAGATCCATCGGCTGAATCGGCGCCGGCGTAAAGCACAGCGCGAAGATGATCAGCGCCGCCAGCGCCAGCCAGCGGCGTCCCGGCGACAGCGGCATGTCCTCGTCCATGACCGGAGGATGCCGGGGCCCGGCCATGAAGAGCATCGCCGCGATCGTCACCGTCCAGAACACCCAGCTGTACGAGACGAGCGACAGCGAGAGGGCCACGAGGAACCCGGCATACGTGATCCAGGTCGCGCGCCGGCCGAAGACGGCGTACGAGATGTGGCCGCCATCGAGCTGTGCGATCGGGAAGAGGTTCAGCGCGGTCATCAACAGGCCGAACCACGCGGCGAACGCCACGGGGTGCATGTTGAGCGACAGCGAATCCGGCAGCGGGCCCCAGACGAGCCATGAGGCGAGCTTGAAGAGCAGTGGCTCGCCGAGCGACAGCCACACGACGTTCGGAGGCAGCGGCCCGCTGGGAGGCGGCGTCACGGTGGACCAGTGCAGCCCGAGGAACAGCGCCGGGACGGCGATGACGAATCCGGCAATCGGTCCCGCGATGCCGATGTCGAACAGCGCCGACTTGTTGAAGATCGGCTGGCGAATCCGAATCACCGCGCCGAACGTGCCAGTCAGGATGAACGGCGCCGGCAGGAAAAAGGGCAGCGTCGCGTCGATGCCGTAGTGGCGGCACGCGACGTAGTGCCCCATTTCGTGCGCGCCGAGGATGGCCAGAATCGTCAGGCTGTAGGCGAGCCCGTGGGCGACCAGCGACAGGCTGAGACTCGGCGTGACAAAGGTGTTCCGGAATGCGAGGTAATGGTCGACGCCCGCGAACGTCGTCGTCACCAGGGTGAGCAGCACGAGCAGGACGTGCAGCCAGAGGCGGTCCTTGCGTCGGACCACCGGCGGCGGCCACAGCTCTGCCGCCGGGGTCTGGAGCACTTCGGGCAGGACGACCCGAGACTCCGCAGGCGAAAGCGGACGGCGAGGCTCGAAGCGATCAGTCAACGGGAACGTTCGATCAACAGGGCAGGTGCTACCGATCCGGACGTCGGGAGACTACGAGATGTTCTGCAGGTCCTTGCCGGGCTTGAAGCGAATCGTCCGGCCGGGCGGAATCCGCACTTCCTTGCCGGTCCGTGGGTTACGGCCGATCCCGCGCTTGCGGGGCTTCACCTGGAAGACGCCAAACCCGCGCAATTCGATGCGCTCGCCCCGCTGCATCGACACGCGCATCGCGTCGAAAACGGCGTCGACGGCCAGTTCGGCCTTCACCTTGGTGATGTCGGCGATCTTCGAGACTTCGTTGACGATGTCCAGCTTGATCATGCCGGGCAACCCCACGCCCGGTAAGTATCATAAACAGAGATACTTACGGTGTCAAATGCCAGGGCGAGGCGTCGCAGGCCTCCCTGAGCGGCCCTCGGAGGCCGCCGATTCGCCGCTCGCGCCCGTTACAATTCGTCCCGTGAGTCGCGCGATTCCGCTCGTCGTGCTCGTCGGACGCCCCAATGTCGGCAAGTCCACGCTGTTCAATCGGATCACGCGAACGCGCAAGGCGATCGTGACGCCCGTGGCGGGCACGACCCGCGATCTCATCGAGCAGCAGACCTCCTGGCAGGGCGTGGACTTTCGCCTGCTCGATACCGGTGGCATGTTCGGCGCGACCGAAGACCCCCTCCAGCAGCTCGTCGTCGAGAACGGGCACCGCGCGATTGCGCAGGCGGACCTGCTCGTGCTCGTCCTCGACGGCCAGCAGGGGCTTATCCCCGGCGATCTCAACATCCTCTCGGCGCTTCGCGCGACCAACAAGCCGATTCTCGCTGTGGTCAACAAGATAGACGTGAAGAAGGCCCGCGAAGCCGCGCTGCAGTTCTACGAGCTGGGGATCGATCCGCTGTTCGAGGTGTCGGCCGAGCACGGCGTTGGCGTGGACGACCTCCTCGACGAGATCGTGCGGCAGACCGGCAGGGTCGCGCGACAGGAAGAGCCCGAGGCCACCGCGGCGCGCGAGGCGCTGCCGAAAGAGATCGGCGTGGCGATCGTCGGGCGGCCGAACGCCGGCAAGTCGTCGCTGGTCAATCGGTTGCTGCAGGAGCAGCGGATGCTCGTCAGCGAGATGCCCGGGACGACACGCGACGCGGTGGACTCGGTGATGCGCTGGCACAAGCGCGATTTCCGCATCGTGGACACCGCCGGCATCCGCCGTCCGGGTCGCGTTGGCCGGTCGGGCCCGGTCGAGTCGCTGAGCGTGCTGGTGGCGCGTCGCGCCATCGAGAAGGCCGACGTCGTGGTGCTCTTGATCGACGCGACCGTCGGCGCGACCGATCAGGACGCGGCCATTGCCGGCGAGGCCGACAAGCAGGGACGCGGCGTGATCATCGCCGCCAACAAGTGGGACCTCGTCAAGGGCAACGGTCCCGACTTCGTGAAGGGATTCGACGAGGAGCTGCGCCGGCAGCTGAAGTTTCTGGACTACGCTCCGGTGCTGCACTTGTCGGCGCAGACGGGCGAGCGCACGCCGAAGCTGCTCGAGGCGATCGATCGCGTGGCCGCGGCGCGGCTGGCGCGCGTGCCGACGCCGAAACTGAATCGCTTCATGCAGCAGATCACGGCCGCGCATCCGCCGACGAGCCCCACTCGCCGGGCGGTGCGCGTGCTCTATGCGGCGCAGACCACCGTGGCGCCGCCGACGTTCGTGCTCTTCACGAACATCGCGACGTCATTCCACTTCTCGTACGATCGCTTCCTGGTGAACCAGCTGCGGCACGAGTACGGATTTGTGGGATCGCCGATCAGGCTGCAGGTGCGGCGACGCGGCCGCGAGAACCCGAAGTCATAACGCCGCGCGCCGCGGCGCGTCGGCTCCTCCGGAGAGCATCGCGTACCCGCCAAACGCCGCGAGCAGCGCCAACGCCCCGAGCACCAGCGCGGACTGCGGGAAGTACCACGCGCTCGAGTCCAGCGTCCACGGCACCGCGGAAATCAGGTTCGTCGCGCAGAGCGCCACCGCGGCGGCCAGAAGGCCCGCGTGAATCGCAATCGCGACGATCAGGCCGACGACGAGGAACGCGCTGGTCAGGTTGACCCACTCGAACCCGGGCTGATCGACGAAGAGCCCGCGCGCCAGCAGGAGCGTCAGGGCCACGGTCGCGACGATGCCGACGAGCCACATGCGCCGCAGGACGCGCTTGAGGCCGACGATGCCGAGGACGCACCACATCGCGGCGAACATCGACTGGAAGCCGATGCGCAGGGAAATGCTGGCCAGCGCGCGGCTGGGGCCTGACAGCAGAGTCGTGTCTCCAGCCGACAAGACGGGATAGCGTGCGCCGAGCGCGAACTGGATCGGCTCGCGCGCCCAGATCACCAGCATGATGACGGCGCCGGCCGCGAGCCCGAGCAGGACATCGCGTCCGACGCGCGCATCGATCACGCGGCCGCGCAGCAAGCGCGTCGATCCGAGCAGGCTGTCCGGCCAGTAATGCCGCATCGCCGGCTCCGCCGCCAGATACATCACGAAAGAACCGCCGGCGGCGAAGAGCGCATCGCCCGTGGCCGCGAAGAGGCGCCCGATCTCGTCAGGCGCTTCGGCGAGGTGCGGGCCGACGAGCAACCAGGCCAGCAGCTTGCCGACGACGGCGGCGATCGCGAGGCACGTCGCGGCCGCGATCATGTCGCCCCGTCCCGCCTTCACGTTGCGCCGCGCGATGAACATCGCGGTCAACAGGATCCCCAGCGTGGCGATCGATTCGGTGCCGCTGAGAATCCTCGACATGAGGCTGGCGGGCGCTTCCTCCATGCGGCGCGGCTTGGCCCAGGGCATCAGCACTTCGAAATAGATCGGACGCCCGCGCCAGTAGCGCGGCTTCGACGCGCACGCCCGCCGGGCCGCCCGGCATCGGTCCTGTCCATGCCGCGCGCTGCGTCGCTGTTCCCGCGCGGAAGCCATCGCGGCTCGACGGACTGAAACTGCGAGATGTCCAGGCCCGCCAGCTTGAACAGCTGCGCGTAGTCGGGCGGTGTGGCGACCGCAGGACGGTCATCGACTTGCGGCTGCAATGCCCCGAACCGCAGCAGACGGCCCTGCGGATCCATCCCGACGAGCGTCATGCCCGAGACGTCCCACGGCGGATCGTCCATCGTCAGCGTGCCGAGTTCGTCGGTTGGCTCGAGCTCTCGCGGGCTGGATCGCCACCAGAAGCGCAGCGGCCCCGGACGGAATGTGGCGACGTCCCGCCCGCCGAGCGTGTCCGGGTGCTCCAGGATCTCTCGAAGCAGATCGTCGTCTCCGCCGAACTCCCAGTAGCTGTGCGATGACGGCGGACCGTAGCCGAGCGTCTCCACCACGCTGTGCGCGCGATCGATGAGGACGGCGGGTGGCTTGCGCAGATCGATCCGGCTGAGCGACGTCCGCGGCAGCGACAGGAACGCCGAGAGCACGAGGAGAGCGATGACGCCGGCCGTCGCCAGTATGGCGTGCGTGCGAGTGGCGGCCGCGCGCTGGCCGGCGGCGGCGACCATTTCCGGCGACGGCGTCTGGCCTGCCGCGAGGGCGGCGGCGAGCGGATCGCCACCCGGCAGGCTCGCGGCGACCTCGAGTGCCGAATGCGGACGATCGGCGGGATCGCGCTCGAGCGTGCGCGTGATCGCCAGGTTGATCGCCGGGTCGAGATCTTTCACCAGCGTCGCAGGTGACGTGATCGTCATCTCGTTCTGCTGGCGGATGAGCTCGCGCACGTTCTGCGCCGTGTAGGCGCGGCGTCCCGTGAAGATCTCGTAGAGCACGAGACCCAGCGCGTAGATGTCGCTCTCGATCGACGGATCCCGGCCGGCCAGCAGCTCTGGCGCCATGTAGGCTGGGCGTACCGGCGTGCGCGATGTCGGCCGCGCCTTCGATGGCCGCGAGGCCGAAGTCGGTGATGCGCACCTGGCCTGCGCCGTCGATCATGATGTTGGCGGGCTTGAGATCGCGATGCAGCACGCCGCGCTCGTGCGCGGCGGCGACACCGGCGCAGAGCTGGTGCGCGAGCTCGAGCGCCTTGTCCTCCGGCAGCCGTCCGATGCGCCGCAGCAGCGAGGCCAGGTCCTCGCCGTCCACGTACTCCATCGTCATGAACGGCAGGCCGTCGGTCTCGCCGATGTCGTACATGCGACAGACGTTCTTGTGGGCGATCTGTCGCGCGAGGCGCACCTCGTTGTGGAACTGCGCGAGGCGCACGGGATCGGCCTCGACTGTCGCTGACAGGAACTTCAGCGCCACCGGCTGGCCGAGCCTGAGGTCGTCCGCGCGATAGACCTCGCCCATGCCGCCCTTTCCCAGGCGTCCGACGATGCGATACCGGTCGGCGAGGATGGTGCCGGGCGGAAAGCGTCCGTGAGAGACGTCAGGCGTCGTCAGCCACGACGGATTGCTGGGCGTCGCCGAGCCTGACGGCCGCGAGTCGGGGCGCGAGGGCGGGCGCGACGCGGGCCGCCCAGGCGCCGGCGCCAGCACCGTTGGCGCGATTGTCGGCGAGACGGTGGCGGCGTCCGGTGCGTTGTCGGGCGCCGCGCGCGTGAGGTCGTTCGACGCGTCGACGGCCGCCCCGCACGCCGGGCAGAACCGCGCGTCAGCTGCGACGGCTCGTCCGCAGGAGGGACAGGTCACGGGCGAGATTCTAACGGACTCCGGGGAGTAGGCCGGGTGGCTGATGCTATACTCGCTAGTCGGCTGCCGCGCGGACGGGTCGCGTCCGACTGGCCGACTGCCGCACTCATGGCCCAGGCGTCTGCCGAATCGCCGAAGCGTGCCTGGTTGAAGGCCGCCGAGGTCTGCGAGGTCGCGCAGCTCCAGCCCTACGTGCTGCGCACGTGGGAGATGGAGTTCACCGACCTGGGTGTCACGAAAACGCCCGGCGGTCCGCGTGTCTATCGGAAGGCCGATCTCGACCGCGTGCTGCGGATCAAGCAGCTCGTGTTTGGCGAAGGCCTGACGCTTGCCGGGGCGCGGCGGAAGATCGACGAAGAACGCGGCGGCACGGGAAGCGACGCGCTGCCGTTCGACGACGACGAAGCGCTGCCGGCGATCGCGTCACTGCCGGCGGACGCACGCAAGCGGATCTTCAAGGTGCGCGACGAGTTGCGCTCGTTGCTGGCAATGCTGAGCCGGCCGCGTGGCAACGGGCACGCGACCGCGGCCGTCGCGGCACACGACGATCCGGACGAATACGAGGCGCCGAAAGCCCGGAAGGCGCCGGCCGCGAAAGCGGGGAAGTCCACGGGCAACCGCAAGACCGCGAGCTCTCGCGCGAAGAAGTAGCGCGGGCCGCGCCGCACAACCGCGCAGGCGATCGAGCCTGCCGCGCCAGAGTCGGGACGTAGCGCAGTCTGGTAGCGCACCTGAATGGGGTTCAGGGGGTCGCTGGTTCGAATCCAGTCGTCCCGACCAATTTCACTCGGTTCGCTCCGGTTCATGGGTCGGCCCGACTGGCCTCGAGGACATCGTGCAACACTGCGGAAGCGCAGTCGTAGGGCCGAACTTCACTTCGGCCGCGGCGAGACGCGTCACCACGGACGTGGCCAGGGCAGGACCCAGTCCATCGAGACCGCGTTCGCGCCGTCGGTGAGACCGTGCGCGACGTCGATCCGGATCGTGCCTCGACCGCTCAGACCCATCCGCACGCCGGCGCCCGCGTCGACCAGCGTGCGATCTCGAACGTAGTCACCCTGCCACGCGCGCGCGGCGTCGACGAAGACCGCGCCGCGAATGCGCGCGATCCAGACTGGCTTCGATCGCGACTGCCATTCGCCAGTGGCGTGCACGAGTTGCCGGCCGAACGCCTCGCTGACGATGACGCCGTGGATGAGAGACGTGTGAGCTCTGAGCAGCGTCGATGTCGCCTGCCCCGTGTCGGCGCCGGGCCAGAGATCGTGCGGCGCACGTCTCGTGACGACAACGCCGTCGACGACCGCGATGAGGACCGCGTCGGTCGGCTCGGCGCTGGAGCGCCAGCGGACGCCGGCCCGCGTCGACGCGAAGCCATTCTGATCTGGCCAGACCGTCGTCGCGACACCAAGCGCGACCCGGTCCGCGGCTGCTCGCACGTCGAGGCTGCCCGTCAGACGTGGCAGCGTGCCGAGGCCATTCCACTGATCGGCGCCGACGACGGCACTCCACCGCAGCCAGGGTGTGGCCCAGTTGTGCAGCCCGGCACTGACGGAGCGCCGGTCGTCGACGACGATGGCCTGCGACGCTGTCGGTCGTTGAAAACGTCTGGCGCTCGACGAATCCGTCGATCGTCAAGATGCCCGGCCGCACGGGGACGGACGCCGACAAGCTCACGCGCGGGCGGTTCTCCCACCATCGCCATTGCGCGGCGATCGCCTCGCCGTTCCCGGTGGGGCTCGTGAACGTCCACGCCAGCTCGCGGTTGATGGCCGCGCCAAGGGCGACGCCGCCGGCGTCGAACCATCCCGACGGAACGAGCGACGGCTCGACGACCGCCGCACGCAGCTCTGTCTGGCCGCGGCCGACTGGCGTGTACTCCAGTCGCGACGCGGAGGCGGCGGGAAGGTCTTCGAGCCGTCGGCGTCCGAGCGCGAGTGCAGTCCGGCGTCAGCACGCTGCCAGGCGCGAGGCCGACGGCATTCGCCACGACGCCGCTCTTCGTGCGCGTGAGCCCATCGACCCGCACGAGATCCAGCACGGGCTCGCCGACGTGATTCCACGCGTCGAGCGCGGCGTCGGTCTCGTGCAGCAGATAGCGGCTCGTCGCGAGCGTCCGCCAGGCGTGCGCGTCGGCCGGATTGAGCGTCGTGGCCTGGAGCGCCGTCGCCTCGGCGCCATGAAGATCGGATTGCAACAGCTGCACTCCAGCGAGCTCGGTCAACGGCGCCGACGATTCAGGGCAGGCCGCGTGAGCCGCTCGCAGCCGGGTGATGGCAGCGTCGAAGGCATGGTCCGACGTCAGCGCGATGCCCTCGGCCACGAGCGAGGCGCAGGCTGCTGGCGGAGCGACGTCGGCATCGGCACGCGACGGCGAATCGACACCGCCGTCCGGCGGGAGCACCAGCAACATCAGGCGATCCGTCGCTCGCCACTCCCGATCGAATGTCGCGCGGCTGACCGATCGGAACGGCGCTTGCGCCGGATCGTGAAGGACGACGCGTTCGTTGGTCCAGGAAACGATGACGACGTAGTGCAGTCGTGAGGGCGAGACTCGAATCAGCGCGATGACGGGCCGGCCCGCCTCGACGTGATGCCGCACCAGATCGTCGCTTCCACTGAGCGCGTAAACCTGCCAGCCTCGCGCCGTCAGAAACGATGCCAGCACTCCTGAGGAGATTCCGTGGGCCTGCGGATCGACGAGCGGCGCGAACTGATCGGGGCCGATCGCGCGTGCGCCCCAGAAACGCATGACCATCGCCGCGGCCGCTCCGCCGCAGAGATCTTCGGTCTGCGACATGTAGGGCACGTCGAGGATGGTGGCCGGCGCCTGCTGCGCCCGGGCGCGTACGGCGATGCTCACCACGAGCATCGCCGCGACGCCGAGGGCCCGTCGGGTCACTTCAGGGCGACGATCAGCAGGATCACCACGAGCAGAATGATGATGAGCGTCGTCGTGGTGATGGTCACCGACGAGCCGCCGGCGAGCTGCTCCTGCGCCATCCGGGCGTGAGCCGCGGCCTCCTGCAGATCCTTGCCGCTGAGCGTCGACACGGCCGCTTCAGCCTTGCGGATGTCGAGCCCGGCCTGACGGGCGATCTCGCGGACGTCGCTGCGCTGCAGCAGGTCGCGAATGGCCTGGCGATCGGCGTCCTGTCGCGCGACATCGGCGGCCACCAGCCGATCGAGCGCTTCGCCGCTGGCGACGTGCACCGGTGCCGCCGTCGCGCCGGCTGGCGTTGCGGAGACCGATTGGGCGGGCGTCTGCGCGGCGCCCGCGCCGGCGACGCCAACTGACAGGACCGTCACCAGCGTCACGTTCCAGAACTGCGTGATCATCGCGTGCTCCTCGGGGCGGGTGGGGAGCCTCCCGACGCCACTCGGCTGCAAGGCAAATACCGGCAGTCGAGCTAGCGCGACCACGCGCGGCGTCAGCGCGTCAGAACGTTGTGCGACAGAGGGTTACAGGCGGCAGACCGTTCGGAGCAGGTGAGACGGTCGAGCCCGGCAGAAGGAGCGTGTTCGTGTCGAATTTACTCAGCTGCCCGACGCCGCGACGGCCGCCACGCGGTCGGCGAGATCCTGGTTCGCACCGTCGATCTCCTCCACGACGGCGAGTTGCTCGGGCGACAGTCCGCTGTCGCGCAGACGGGTGAGGAGTTCGTGCATGTCGGCGGTCGTGCGGCGAGCGAGGCTGGCGAGCGCGACGAGTCCGCGCGCCTGGCGCTCGTCCGCGAGCGCGTTGTCGCGCACCTTCTGCAGCACTTCGCGCATGCGGTCGCTTTCGCGATCGAGCTGGAACACGAGGAACTGACGCCCCTCGGTCTGGATGCCGATGACTTTGTAGTGGAACTCACGCCCCTCGGCGTCCACGTCGGCGCACGGGCCCCACTCCTGCACGCCCGTCGCGCCGAGATCCCAGAAGGCCGTCGCTTCCTCGAGGATGTGGCCGAGGAATGGAAAGACCCCGTCGGCGATGCGGGGCCTGAACCAGTCGGGCGGCGGCAGCAGCGATGCGAAGCTGCCGTCGGGCCGGCGTTCGAACGGCACCAGGGCGAGCGAGGGCAGCAGCACTTCCAGGGCGTGGTCGCTCATCGTCGTGTCACTCGTCGAGCATCGCGCGGCCGAGCGAGGCGAACACTTCCTCGACGCCTTCGCCCGATTTCGCGCTGGTCTGCATCACGCGCCAGCCGGATTGCAGCATGCGCGTCACCGTGGCCTGGTCGATCTCCCAGATGCTTGCGAGGTCGGCCTTGTTGATCACGAGCACGCACGGCACCTTGCCGATCGTCTGCACGGCGGCATCGTGCAGCGCGAGCGCGGTGTCGAGCGTCGATTTGCGCGTGCCGTCCACGACCAGCAGGTAGCCGGAGGCGCCGCGGAGATACGACATCCGCACCTTCTGGAAGTCGTCTTCGCCGTAGATGTCCCAGACGACGAGATCGAGGTCGCCCTTGTCCAGCGTGAGCGACTTCTTCTCGATCTTCACGCCGACGGTGGTGAGGTACTTGTCGGAGAAGATGCTGTGGACGAACCTCGAGACCAGGCTGGTCTTGCCCACGGCGAATCCGCCCAGCAGGCAGATCTTCTTCTGTATCATCGGCGGCTGTCCTGCGGCGTCGCGTCGGTGTGCACGCGGAAGGAGACTCGGCGATTGCGCGTCTTCTCGATTTCTGTGGATCCAGGCTCGAGCGGTTCCGCCACCCCCACGCCGACCGGCGCGAAGGTGAGTGCCAGGCAGGCGGTCCAGCGGGAGCAGCTTCAGCACGGCGTCGGCTCGCGCCAGGCTCAGCGGGCTGTTCACCTGGTCGGGACCATCCGTGTCGGCGTGGCCGACGACGTCGACGGTGTAGGTGCGTCCGCGAAGCGTGGCCAGGTCGTTGAGCGCCGTCAGCGATCGCAGGGCGTCAGCAATCGCCGGATCCTGTCCCGCGTCGAGAAACGATTCGCCTTTCGGGAAGAGCAGCGCGACCGAGGCGAGCGACTGGGCGAGTCGTGCGTCGGGCGACACTCCCGCATAGGCGAATCGCCGCACGCCCGGCAGGGCCGGCGCCAGCCGTTCGCTGTCGACGATCCAGCGATCCGAGGCGGGCCCCGTGGCGGTGAGCGTGCCGTCGCGATACGCCAGCGTCACACCCGCCGGCGGCCGCAGCAAGTCCTGTCCGCGCGCGATCACGAAGGCGGGCTGGATGGCTTCGTACGGCTCCCAACGACCCTCGACGTCGTTCGGCGACAGATTCGCCGCGGCGACGAGCGACGCGGGATCGCGCGCAAGAGGATCACGCAGTCCGCTCACGACGAACTTGCCGCCTTCTCGGGCCTGTGAGACGACGACGAGGCCTGGCTCGGCGCGCAGGCGCGTCAGGTAGTTGTCCCAGCGCTGGCGTTGGCGGAATCCCAGGAACCACCACACACCGAGCGCGAGGAGCACGACCGCGCCCGCGATGACCCAGCGTCGCGGCGATGTCCGCTGCTCGACCCCGCGGAACTGCGCGACGAGGCAGCCTTCCAGGACAGGTCGGACGAGCTCGAAGGGCGCCGAGTCGCCGCGGAACGCGCGCAGCTCGGGCGCCATCTGGCGGTGCACCGACTCGAGAGCGTCCTGGAACATCACCCGCACCGAGTGGGGAGGCGTGCCGCGGACGACGCCGGCGAGGACCGCATGCGGGCCCTGCTCGATGATCACGACGAGCTCGCCGACGTGCAGCCCCTCGAGGCCTTCGTGGCCGCCAACGCGGAACGAGTCGCGGGCGAAATCGCGAATCGCGGTGAGCATCCCCGAGATCTGGTCGGCGTCCTGCGACGCGCGCGGATCTGCCGAGAGGTGCTGCAGCAGCAGTCCCGTCTCGGCGTGAATCAGGAAGACCTGCTCGACGCGATATTGCAGCGTGTGGAGCAGGACGACTTCGGCGAAGGACTTTCCGGTCCGAAGAGCCTCCCACCGCCAGTGCAGCGCCCGGAACGAGACGCTCTGTTCCAGCGTACGGTTGAGCGACTCGATCATCCCGCTCAGGGTGTGGGCGATCGCCTTGCGGATGGCAGGCCCGATGACCGGGAACAGGGCGTCTGCGAGCGGACGCGGATCGCGCCGCACCGACGACGTGATGGCTTCCTCGACCGAGGGCGCCAGCGCCCGCGTCAGCTGTGGGTCGTCCGCGCGCAGCGCGATCGCGTCGGGCAGCACGCGACTGACGTCGCGCGTCTGCACGGCCGGATCGAGCACGTGCGCCTGCAGCTCGAGGAGGTCCTGGCGTTCAGGGCCGACGAGCAGCGTCCGCAGCTCGGCGAACGTCTCGTCGTCTGTCGCCGTCGGCGCGCGCGATGAGCCGCGCGCGACGACTTCAGCCATTGCGCGCGTCCTCGACGCCCGGGATGTGGAACTCGTTGTTCAGCCGCATCGCGACCTCGGTCAGCAGCGCCGCCAGGGCCGAGCGGTCGGTCTTGTCCGACCTGAGCTGCTGCGCCTCGCGCCCGAGCGTCGCGAGAATCTCTTCGGCCTTCTGGCGGATCTCGTCGCTCAGCTGCTGGTGCTGCTCGAGAATCTGCTGGCGCAGGTCGCGATGGCCCTTCGTCAGCTGGTCGTCGATCGCGCTCGCGCGCCGCTCGTGCGTCCGTCCCTGCTCCTTCATCTCGCTCGAGAGGGCGCTGTGCGCGTCGGTACGGTCGGTTCGCTCGGCCTTGAGCAGATCGGCCAGCGCGTCGTTCTCGCGTCGCACGTGCGCGTCGAGTGTGTCGAGGCGCTTGCGGAGGTCGTCGCGGAGATCGGCGAGCTCCTTCGTCAGGCGCTCCTCGATCCGCGCGAAGCGGCGGTCCACTTCGCGCATCTGGCCGCCGAACAGGATGTCGCGGACCTTGTCGATGCTGGCGCCGGCTTCCGGGTTCTTGCCCGAGTCGGCCTGGCCGGCATCGGTCACGTTGCTGACGACGCTGTGCGGATCGTTGGTGGTGATCATGACGGGCTGTCCTGGCGATGGAAGGGACGAGAGGGCGGCACTGGCGCGAGTCGATGCCTGCGTCGCGGCGCGCGAGGGCCTCGGGGTGGCCGGCCTGGTGCGCGACGTGGATGGCCCGCTGGGGCGGGCCTTCGAGGGCATGATGTCGACCCTGTGCCGATTGAGATTCGAAGGCTAGCACACGCCTCTCTCGAGCGGCAATGCGGCGACGGACATCCGGGTCACTGGCGGATGGCTGAGGTCGCCTGCTAGGATGCGCGCCGTGCCGCCAGTCCACGCGGTCTTCACGCGGCTGCGCATTTCTGCACGAGCATCTCGCGTTTTCGTCCAGGAGAACGCATGACGCGACGGCTCTGGCTCGCGTACCTGATCGCTCCATGGGGCGCCGTCACGCCGCTTCTGCTGCTGTGGCTCGGCGTCGAGGTGTGGGCGCGGATCGAGCACTGGCACTACGACCTCTTCATCACGACGCCCTGGCATTTTGCCGCGCTCGTCGTGCATCGCGTACGTCGTCGGCGCCGCGCTGTTGCCGATCTATTTCGTCGTTCGAACGCCGCGGGTGGCGCGGCTGGAAGTACTACGTGCCGACGGCGATCCTCGCGGCGTTCCTCGCCGAGCTCGCGATTGATGCGGCCACCACGAGCTGGGCCGTCACAGCGCAGCGGGGCAGCGGCGGAATCGCCGCCGTCAGCGCAGCAGTTCGCGCCGCTCGTTCTGGTCGCTGTGGTCAGTGGAATCGCGTGCGGGGGGATCTTCTCGATCGTGATGCGGCTCGGACCCGTCAGGCCGAACTGAAGTTCGGCCCTACGACTGACCGCCCGCGTCCTTCTTCGCTTCATGCCGAATCATCAGCACGGGGACCTTCGCGAGATGCCGGACGCGATCGGCGGTGGCGCCCTTGATCATGTCGGCGATGAACCGGTGCCCGTGCGTCGCCATCGCGATGAGGTCGACGCCGGCCTCGTCGGCGACCTTCAGGATCTCCGACGCCGGATCGCCCATCGCCAGCTTGCAGTCCACCTCGAAGCCGCCGGAGCGCACGTCGCCGCACAGCTGATCGAGGTAGGCGCGGTCGTCCTTGATCTCCTCCGACTCGCGCAGCTCCAGCTGCTCGTAGTTGCGCGCGGCCCAGCCGTCTGCGACGTGGAGAAGCAGCAGCTTCGCCTTGGTCAGCCGCGCGAGATCCTGCACGTGCGCGAGGATCGTCCTGTCGGCGTCCGAGTGCTCGACGGGGATGAGGATGTGGCGGTACATCAGATCACAGGGCGCCCGGTGAACGTCTGCCACAGCAGCCAGGCGTTCAACGACAGGATCAGGATCGCCATCGGCCACGCGAGCGCCCGCATCCAGAGCGGCGCGACGAAGCGGCCCATCTTCGCGTGGTCGCCGGTGAACATCACGAGCGGGAAGACCGCGAAGGGCAGTTGCAGGCTCAGGATCACCTGGCTGAACACGATGAGCGGGCCGGATCCCCGGTCGCCGTAAATCGAGAGGACGATGATGGCCGGAATGATCGCGATGAGACGCGTGATGAGCCGCCGCAGCCACGGCCTGATGCGGATGCTGAGGAAGCCTTCCATCACGATCTGACCGGCCAGTGTCCCGGTGAGCGTCGCGTTCTGCCCCGACAGCAGCAGCGCGGTGGCGAACAGCACGCTGGCCGCCGCCGTGCCGAGCAGCGGCGACAGCAGCTTGAAGGCGTCGCCGATGTCCGCGACATGCTCGTATCCCGTTCCGTGGAACGTGCTCGCCGCCACGATCAGGATCGCCGCGTTGATGAACAGGGCCGACATCAACGCGATGGTGGAGTCGATGGTCGCGAACCGGATCGCCTCCTTCTTGCTCTCGTCGTCGTCGGTGTACTTGCGCGTCTGGACGATCGACGAGTGCAGGTAGAGGTTGTGCGGCATCACCGTCGCGCCGAGAATCGCGATCGCGACGTAGAGCATGTGCGGGTTGCGCGCCACCTCGAGCGTCGGGACGAAGCCGCGTGCCACGGCGGCCACGTCCGGACGGGCCAGCCAGAGCTCGACAGCGAAGCAGCCGGCAATTCCCAGGATCATCACGACCACCAGGCCCTCGACGTACCGGAAGCCGCGGTGCTGCAGCGACAGCACGATCAGGACGTCGAGCGCCGTCAGGCAGACGCCGGGAATCAGCGGAAGGCCGAAGAGCAGGTTGAGCGCGATGGCGGCGCCAAGGACCTCGGCCAGGTCGCAGGCCGCAATCGCCAGCTCGCACAGCAGCCAGAGCACGATCGTCGTCGGACGCGAGTAGGCGTCGCGGCACGCTTGCGCGAGGTCCCGCCCGCTGGCGATGCCGAGGCGCGCCGAGAGCGCCTGCAGCACGATCGCCATCAGGTTCGACATCATGATTATGCTGAGCAGCGCGTAGCCGTAGCGCGCGCCGCCCTCGATGTCGGTGGCCCAGTTGCCGGGGTCCATGTAGCCGACCGCGACCAGATAGCCGGGGCCGGCGAAGGCCAGCATCTTGCGCCAGAAGCTCGCCCCCTTCGGGACGGCGACGCTGCCGTGCACTTCCGGAAGACTCAGGGAAGCGCGATCGTGACGCCACGGGACGCCTCGGCGCGGAAGCAGGGGGACGGCGGGATCGGGACGGGGAGGATAGGTCATTCGTAGGAGTCGCGGGCCGATTATACTGGCCCGAGTATGGCTGACATCATTCGTTTCGATCCGCTCGGGCCGCCGCGGAAATCCCAACTGGCGCCGGTTTCCGCGGTTCGACGAGGTGGGCGCGCAGATTGACGCCCAGGCCGGGAAGATCTTCGACACGCGCGCCTCGCTGTCGCGTGGGAGCGAGCTGTACGCCCGCGTGGAGCAGAAACTGCCGCCGAGCGATCGCGGGCTGCTTCGCGACCTCTACGAGGCCATCACGAGGCATTACGAGCGCTACGAGCACGCCGCCTATCTGGTCGGCCTCCAGGCTGGCACGGGCAAGCTGCAGGGACTTCCGCCGATGCTCGACGACGACCGATCGCCGGATGCGCCGGAGCGGGCCTAAGCTCAGCCATTAGAGCCAGCTCAGCCGTTCACGGCTCCGATTCCTCTTCCCACCCTTCTTGGACGAGTTGACGTTTCACCTCGTCGGCCCGCCTCAACGCCGGCTCCCAGTCGGACACGTTCTCACCGCGCTCGAAGCGATCGTTCACGAAGAACACCAGCGTTGAAGCGGGCACGCCGGGAATGATCGTCGCGCGAGCGCGGCCGCCGTTCTGGCGTCTCAGCCGCCACAGCACGGCCGGCTCTGAGTAGGACTTCGGCGGCACGATTACAAGTTTCGCATCAGAACGCCGCTTCCGTCACTGGAGGCGTCCGCCGTCCAGGCCTCGCGGTGCCGAACTGTGCAGGTCGGGTCGGTCCGAGAACAATCATCCCGTCGTCACCGGACTTCTTCACCGTGGTCGACAGGGCCTCCCGGGGTCGCCATTCGGATACGTAATCTTCAAACTCCCTGTTGTCAACGGCTTACCCAAATCTGTAAGCTGAGTCGACGTTTCCGTAAGAGCGGGCACCGCCTTTGCCTCTGTAAAAGGCGTCAGCGAGACGGTTTTCGACGGCGCACTTACAGAAGCGGAGACGAGGCGATGCAGGCAGCGACGATGAACCCGGAACTGGTGATGACCGACGCGGTGGCGTTTTCGTCGGCCGACGCCTGGCTGTGGACTCGCCGCATCCTGCTTGGTGCGTTGATCGTGACCGGCGTGGCCGCGACGATGTTCATCCTCGGCCACATGGGCACGCTGGTCGTCTATGGCTTGCCGGCGCCGTTCCTGCGCCGGGTTCCGGTGCGCGCCGCCGAAGCGGCCTAGGCTCGCCGCCGCCCGCGCGTCACCCAGCCACTAACCGTCGAGGGCTTCAGGTGACCGTCGTCACGACCCACATTTCGGAGAGTCTCCCGGACACGCGAACGACATCGCCCGTCTGGTTCGGCAACCTGGTGATCGTGCTCTTCCTGATTGCGCAGGCGCTCGACGGGATCTTCACCTACCTCGGCATCCGGGCGTTCGGTCTCTCGGAAGGGAACCCGCTCATCGCGTACTCATTCCGTCATGCGGGCGTCGGCCCCGGTCTCACCGGCGCCAAGCTCCTCGCTGTCGGCTGCTCGATGCTCCTGCACCTGCTCGGCCTGCACCGGACGCTCGGCGTCCTGACGCTGCTGTATCTCTCGCTCGCGATCCTGCCCTGGTCGTACCTGATTTTCCTGGCCCGCTGAGCGGCCGGCCTTCCATCCCAGCACGTAGGTTCGCTCGGCCGCGAGGACGCGGACGCGACACGCGGCGCGGACGAACATGACGATCTGCTGCGCGAGAAACAGCAGGACCGGAATGGCCAGCAGCCGACCCGACACGAGCACGTACAGCACCTGCACGAGGGCGGCAGGCAGCGCATAGACGACCAGCCACCGCCGCGCAAGCGCGACAGGGTGGCGCAGCAGGATGATCGCGGCGCTCGACACCGACGTGAGCGTGCTGCGGCGCGGCGCCTCGGTGCGCTGCACGAGCGCGAGGTCGCCGATCACCACGAACGTCCACCAGATCAACAGGCCGACAGTCGCGCTCAATCCGAACGACACGAACGGACCCGGCTCCCAGAATTCGCCGCCGACGGCGTTGACGGCAAACGACGTGATGGCGGCCGCGACAATCGCCAGCACGGCGGCAACGCCGCGAGTGGCCACGCCGATCGCGACGAGCGGCCACAGCGGATCGGCGGCGGCCGTAAGAAAGGCGCCGACGGCCCGACGGTCGCTCGCCTTTCGCAGCACACCCAGCGTGCCGGCGACCATCAGCGGCGACAGCAGCGCAGAGCACGCCGCCGCGAACATCGCGCCCGCCCAGGCCGAGTTGACGATGCCGCCACGCTCGGCCTGCACGAGGTCCGAGACGGTGGCGATGTCGAACCCGTGGACGAGCACGTCGGTCGCGGGACTGAGCGCCACGCGCGGCGCCAGCCACCACCAGAACGCGACGGCGACAGGCAGCGCCAGCAGCAGCTGCGCGGCCCACCAAATCGCAGCGAGCGTGAGGAGGCGGCGGCGGCTCACAGGCCGGCAAACGCGACGAGCTGCTGCACCCAGAACAGCACGCGTGCGCTCCATGTCGCGGCGGCCGTGCGGTCGGGCACGGTGCGGCGACTGTTGTTGGTCCAGTTGGCGTCGAGCCAGAGGCGATGGTCCGGATCCACTTCAGCGCGGGCCAGGCGATCGGGCGTGACGCGCGTCAGCTTCTTCCAGCGCTCGACCCCGTCCCAGTCGATGCGTTCCACGCGGCCCGATTCAAACGTCAGCGCGATCGTCACCGGCAACGACACGCCGCCGACGCGCCGGGCGATCACGGTCGACGCGTACGGCTCATCGCGCGAGTTCGAGGTGTCCGTCACGTCCATGCCGGCGCCAAGGCGGCCTTCTGGTTTCTCGCGGCGGAACGAAGACACCGCCGAGATCTCGTAGTCCACGACGTCGGTGCCCTCGACGACGGGGCCGAAGAACCATCGGAGGTCGCGGCCGGCCACCTCGCTGGCGACGGCGTAGAAGTCGTCGCTCGACGGATGCCTGAACCGCCACCGCTCCGAATACGTCCGCATGATCTTCGCCATCGTCGGCTCGCCAAGCAGGTGCTCGAGCGTCTCGAGCGCGAGCTCGGGTTTGTCGTAGCTGTAGAAGGAATACGCACCCGGCGAGTAGGTCCACGCGGGCTGCCGAATGCGGTCGAAGATCCGCCTCGGGCCATTCGAGATGCGGCCTTCGTCGACGTGGCCGAGCTCGATGCCGAAGACGGCGCCCATCGAGCGGTGCTCGCCGAAGATCTTGCCCATCAAGCGGCCAGTCGAGTACCGGTTGAAGCCCTCGTCCAGCCAGGCCTCCTCGAACTCGTTGCTGCCGACGAGCCCGTACCAGAACTGGTGTCCGTACTCGTGCACCAGCACTTCGTCGTTGAGGTGAATCTCGTCGAACGGCCAGTGGTTGAGCAGCAGCGAGGTGCCGCCCGTGATGAACGTCGGGTACTCCATGCCGCCGGACCCGAGCCCGCCGTACGCCGGGTCGACGACCGTCAGCGTCGGATAGGGATAGCGTCCGTACCACAGGCCGAAGTTCTTGATCGAGGCGCGGATCGACTTGAGCAGCCGCGCGGCCTGCGGCATGTGCGAGGGCTGCATCAGCAGATGGATGCTGACGTCGGAGAGGCGCATCTCGTCGAGCGGGCGGCCGACCAGCGCGGCCGCGGACGCGTATTCCGCCTGGCTCACCTCGCGCGCGGCAATGAACTGATCGTTCACCTCGACGAATCGCGGATCCGCCGTCCACGCGAAGTCGTGCACGTCGTCCTGGACGTAGCGGCGCGTGACCGTTCCGCCGCTGTTCCGCGTCGAGCTCTTCAGCTGCCCCGTGGCGCCGACGACGAAGCGCTCGGGCGTCGTGATGCGGACGTCGAAGCTGCCGTAGTCCGCGTAGAACTCGGAGTTGGCGTGGAACTGGTGGCAGTTCCAGCCGCCGGCCGTGCGCCCCCGTGTGCCGGCTGCCTCGTAAACGGCCAGTTTCGGAAACCACTGACCGACGAGGTAGTAGTCGTTGACGTAGCCGGTGCGCGCGAACACGCGCGGCAGCCGTGCGGTGAAGGCGATGTCGAGCGTGACGTCGCCGCCGGGCGGCACGGGCTGGGGCAACACGGTTCGCAACACCGTCCGGTCGTCCGCGTTCCCGTCGTCGGGCGCCATCATCGTCGCGCCGCGGAGCAGGTCGGCGCCGCCGTTGGCGATCGCCAGCTTCTTGAGGTCGATCCAGCCCCAGCCGCCCGGGACGATTTCTACGCCACGGAGCTGTCCGCCCGATTCCTTGACGAAGGTCGAGTTCGTGTTCCTGAACGCGTTCAGATAGAGGTGGAACCAGAGGTCGGAAACCGCATCGCTCGAGGCGTTGTGCCAGCTGACGCGCTCGACGCCAGTCAGTGTGTGGGTCGTGGCATCCAGCGAGACGTCAATCGAATATGAGACGACGCGCGCGGCATGAGCGGGCAGGGGATCGGCCCAGGCCCTGGCCGGTCGCCGTCATCGCCAGGCAGGCCAGTGCCGCGAGCCGCGCCGGTCTGAACATCCGGCAATGGTATCCCGGCGCGCGGCTCACGCGGGTCCAGGATCGAGCTTCCTGTGCAGCCAGCCCTTCGCGATGGCCCATTCGCGCTTGACGGTCGCCGGCGAGATTCCCAGGGCGGCGCCCGTTTCCTCGACGGTCAACCCGCCGAAGAACCGCAGCTCGACGATGCGACTCTGGTCGGGGTCCAGGCGCTCGAGCTCCTGAAGCGCGCGGTCCAGCGCCAAGGTGTCGACGACGTCGACGGGTGTCGGATCGGGAACCACGTGCGCGTCGTCCAGGGCAAGGTGGACCGTGCGGCCACCGCGCTTGTCGCGAAGCTCGCGTCGCGCGTGGTCCACGAGGATGCGCCGCATGACCTGCGCCGCGATGGCGAAGAAGTGGCCGCGGTTCTGCCAGTCGACGTCGGGCTGATCGAACAGGCGGACGTAGGCCTCGTGGACAACCGTCGTCGGCTGCGGCCGGTCATGTCGCCACTCGCGCGCCAGTTGTCTCGCCGCCAGCGCGTGAAGCTCCTGATAGACGATCGGCATCAGCCGGTCGAGGGCGTCGCGATCGCCGTTGCGCCACTCGTGGAGCAGGCGGGTGATGTCTGCGCTGCCGAGCTTGTCCATCCCTGGCCGGCCGCTAGGTCCACCACAAGCCTGAGCCTCTTTTTCACCCGACAGCGCATATAGGCCTGACGCCGGCCCCTGACCGGGACGCGCGAACGACAAGGAGGACCAATGACGGCCAGGCATGTGCTCTCGACTGCGATCGCTCGCGGCGCTCGTGGGCGGGTCTTCGGCGGCGCCGGCGGCGGCGCAGGAGCCGCTCCGATCCACCGGGCGGCCCCTGGACATCTACGCGTCAATGGAGCGCGCCGTCGCGCGCGCGACCGCGGAGGAGCCAGCTGCAAAGCCGGCGCCGGCGCGGCCGAAGGCCAACGCCAGCAAGCAGAGCTCGAATGGGAGCTCCAGCTCCGGCGGCGGCCACACCGGCCTGATCATCGGCCTCGTCACCGCAGCGGCAGGGATTGGCGGAACCGTCTACGCAGTCCACCAGATGCAGAAGACCGAGGACACGCTCACAGCCACGCCGCACTGAGCGATGGCGGCCCCTCGCTGCCTTCCGTCTCTCGAATCCGCTTGACCCTCGGGGACTCGCATGCGAAAAGATGGCGGGCACCTCGCGGAGGGCGGTGATGACGTCCGAGCAGTGGCAGCGGGTCAAGGCGGTCGTCGCCGAAGCCCTCGCCGCGGAGCCCTCCGCGCGCGACGAACTCGTAGCACGGGCCTGCGGCGCAGACGAGACGCTGCGCCGCGAGGTCCGTTCCCTCCTCGCGTCGATCGACCTGGCCGCCGATCGCTTCGAAGGTCCCCTGATCGACACGCCGGGTGCCGGCGCCGCGCTGCGCGCGCTCATCGACGGCGAATCGGCGGACGCGGGCGCCGACACGATGATCGGCCGGCGCATCGGGCCGTACGAAATCCGCCGGGAGCTTGGCCGCGGCGGCATGGGCGCGGTCTATCTGGCGTCGCGCATCGACGAGTTCACACAGGAAGTCGCGCTCAAGATCATCAAACGCGGCATGGACACCGACGCCATCGTGCGGCGGTTCCGCACCGAGCGGCAGATCCTCGCCGGGCTCGATCACCCCAACATCGCCAGACTTCTGGACGGCGGCACGACCCCGGACGGCCTGCCGTACATCGTGATGGAGTACGTCGACGGCGAGCCCATTACGACGGTACTGCGACGGCCACACGATCGGCATCGCCGAGCGCCTGGCGCTCCTTCGCTCCGTCGTCGATGCCGTCGGCTACGCGCACCAGCATCTCGTCATTCACCGGGACATCAAGCCGTCGAACGTTCTGGTCACCCGCGACGGGCGGCCGAAGCTGCTCGACTTCGGATTGGCGACGGTGCTGACGCCGGACCAGCCCCTCGACACCAACACCGCGGACGGGTGGATGACGCCCGACTTCGCGTCGCCCGAGCAGGTCAGAGGAGGCCGGGTGACGACGGCGACTGACGTCTTCAGTCTGGGCGTCCTGCTCTACGAGCTGCTGTGCGGTCGCCGGCCGTTCAGTCGAACGCCTGGCAGCGGTCCCGCCTGGGCCCGCGCGATCGCAGAAGAAGTCGCGGACAGGCCGAGCGTCGCGCTGATGAATGCGCCCCGCGATTCCCCGAGCGTCGCGCCCCACGGCGGACGCCATCAGCGCCGTGCGCGCGACGACGACACCGCGCCTTCGTCGCCGGCTCCAGGGAGACCTCGACACGATCGCGCTCAAGGCGCTGAATCCGGATCCGGCACGCAGGTACGGCGTCGCGCAGGAGCTGTCCGAAGACATCCACCGCCATCTCGCGCGACTGCCGATTGCCGCGCGCGCCGACACATTCGTCTACCGGGCGACGAGGTTCGTGCGCCGGCACACGGCGGCGGCCGTTGCCGCGGCGCTGGTCGTGGCGACGCTCGTGGCGGCGACGGTCGTGACGGCCGCGGGTCGGGCGTGCCCGGGATCAGCGTCTCACGCGCTCAGCCGAGCGGAAGCGTCAGCTCGGCGCGGCAGCCCGGTGCCGGCGTGCGGTTCTGCAGCGTCAGCGATCCGCCGTGCGCTTCGGCGATCTGTCGGCTGAACACGAGGCCGATGCCCGATCCCCCCGGCTTCGTGGTGAAGAACGGCACGAACAGGTTCGACGTGTTCGAGAGCCCGGGCCCCTCGTCGTCCACGCGCACGCGGACACGGCCGTCGTGCGACGTCCCAGCTCACGGTCACGCCGCCGTTGGTCTCGATCGACGCGTCGACGGCGTTGCGCACGAGGTTGATCAGCAGCTGCTCGAGCTGATCGGGATCGGCCTGCAGGACGACGGCCGGCCCTCCGCTCACGGTGATCGTGCGGCGGCGTTCGAGACCTGCGACCCGGGCGACGAGAGGCGCGAGCTTCACCTCGCTCAGCGTCGGCGCAGGGAGCCGGGCCAGCTGCGCGTAGGCCGCGGTGAATCGACCCAGTGCGTCGGCCCGTGCGCCGATCACCTGCAAGCCGCCGCGCATGTCGGTCTCCCAGTCCGACGGCATCGGATCGCGGCTGAGGATCCGCTCGAGGCTGTGCGCGATGGACTTGATTGGGGCGAGCGAGTTGTTGATCTCGTGCCCGATGACTCGAATCAGCCGCTGCCACGCCTGACGCTCCTCGTCGCGGAGCGACTGGCTGACGTCGTTCATGACGAGCAGCTCGAGCGGGATGCCGCGCTGCCGGAAGTGGCCGCTGCGGACTTCCCAGCGGCCGGCGCTCGCCGGGGAACGTCATCGCCAGAATCGTAGGGCCGCCGACGCCGAGACACGAGGCGAGCCCGAGCTCGTCGGCGTCGCGGCCGAGGAGCCGCTCGATCGGTCGCGCCAGCAGGCGCTCGCCGGCGCGATTCACCAGCCGAAGCCGGCGATCGGGATCGAACGCGAACACGGCGACCGGGATTTCCTCCATCACCGTCCGCAGGACCGACGTGGCCTCGAGCGCGCCGAGCCGCTGCTCGCGCAGCGTGTCGGCCAGCGCGTTCATCTCGATCAGGACTTCGCCGAGCGGGTCGTCCTTGCGCTGCCCGCGGGCGCGGATGGAGAAGTCTTCCTCACGCAGGGCCGCGAGCAGATTCGAGAGCGTCTGGAGCGGATAGACGACGCGGTCGCGGAGCGATGCCGAGACGCCCCACCAGAGCGCCGAGGATGAAGAGCGTGAGCGTCCACTGGACCTTGGGCTCGAAATCGCCGCGCCAGAGCAGGATGAGCGCGATTCCCGAGCCCGGCAGGCCCGCGCCGAGCGACATCAGCAGGACGCGCCGGTCGTGCGTCAGCCAGCGGTCGAAGCGTCGGCGCAGCTGCACGGGTGGAGTCTAGCGCGGATGATTGACGATTGCGGGTTGGAAGGCTCGTGAAGTCCGTCAGGGCCGGACTTCAATCCGCAATCTGCAAGCCGACGATCCGCACCGCTAGAGTCCGAAGCGCTGGAGACGACGATAGAGCGCGCTTCGGCTGAGGCCCAGCGCCTTGGCCGCCTGGCTGACGTTGCCGTCGTAGCGCGCGAGGGCCTTCTTGATGAGAAATCCCTCCACCTCCTCGAGGCTCATGTCCTCGATGCGCGCGGTCGCTTCTTTCGACGTGCGGAGCCCCAGATCCCGCCCCCGCACCACGTCGTCTTGCGCCATCAGAATGGAGCGCTCGACGGCGTGATCGAGCTCGCGGACGTTGCCTGGCCAGGCGTGATCGAGCAGCAGCTGCATGGCCGCCGGCTCGAAGCCCGTCAGCGGCTTGCGATACCGCTGCGCGTGCTGGCCGAGGAAGTGCCGCGCGAGCAGGGGAATGTCCTCGCGGCGGTCGCGCAGCGGCGGCAGCGGGATCTCGATCGTGTTCAGCCGGAAGAGCAGATCCTGACGGAAGCGGTTCGTCGCGACTTCCGTGGACAGATCGGCGTTGGTGGCCGAGATAATCCGCACGTTGGCGCGCCGCGTGCGCGACGATCCGACGCGCTCGAACTCGCCGGTCTCGAGCACTCGCAGCAGCTTGGTCTGCAGGTTCAGCGAGATGTTCGCGATCTCGTCGAGGAAGAGCGTGCCACCCTCGGCCAGCTCGAATCGGCCGACGCGATCGCTCTTGGCGTCGGTGAACGCGCCCTTGACGTGGCCGAAGAGCTCGCTTTCGAACAGGCCTTCCGACAGGCCGCCGGCATTCACCGTCACGAGCGGGCGCGTCGAACGCGACGAGACCGCGTGCAGGGCCTGCGCGACGGTGCCCTTGCCGGAGCCGTTCTCGCCGGTGATGAGCACGTTGGCGTCTGACGGGCCGACGCGCGCAATCAAGTCCAGCACCGGACGCATCGCGGCCGACTCGGCGATGAGCGACGGCTTCGCCGTGCCCTGATCGCGGAGCAGCTTGTTCTCGGCTTCGAGACGCTGACTGCGCCGCAACGCCCGTCCGAGCTCGACCTGTGTGCGGACGACCGCGAGCACGCGCTCGTTGTCCCATGGCTTCTGGATGAAGTCGCGGGCGCCTCGACGCATGGCCTCGACGGCCAGGTCTACCGTGCCCCAGGCCGTCATGACGACGACGGGCATCGGCGTGTCGAGCTGCTGGAGCCTCGAGAGCAGCGAGAGGCCTTCTTCGCCCGAGGTGGTGTCGCGCGTGTAGTTCAGATCGATCAGCGCGGCGTCGAACTCCCGCGCGTCCACGGCGGCGAGCACGCCGGCCGGCGACGTCGCCGTTTCGATCTCGCAGCCCTCCGCCTTCAGGAGAAGACGCAACGCCTGAAGCACGTCGGCCTGGTCGTCGGCGAGAAGGATCCGCGCCTTGACGAGTACGTCTGGCGACGCCGACGCCGGGCGAGGCGGGGCGGCGGGGAAGTCGGGCATCAGTCGTTCACGAGCCAGCCGTCACGCAGGCGCACGATCCGCGATCCGAAGGCGGCGTTGGTCTCCGAATGCGTCACCTGCAGGATCGTCGTCCCCTCCGCGTTCAGCTTCTGGAAGAGCTCCATGATCTCGCGGCCCTGCTCCGAGTGCAGGTTTCCGGTCGGCTCGTCGGCCAGGATGATCGTGGGCTTCGAGATGAGCGCCCGCGCGACGGCGACGAGCTGCTGCTGGCCGCCCGAGAGCTGCGACGGGTAGAGGTCCTTCTTCCCGACGATCTGGAAGCGGTCGAGCATGTCGCAGACCATGCTGTCGCGCTCCTTCTTCTTCACGTCGCGGTACGAGAGCGGCATGTCCAGGTTCTCGTACACCGTCAGGTGATCGAGCAGGTGATAGCTCTGGAACACGAAGCCGATGTGCTTCTTCTGCAGGTCGGCGCGCTCGCGCTTGCCTATCGAGTGAATCGGCTCGCCGTGGAGGAAGTACTCCCCCGTCCACGACGCGTCGTGCATTCCGAGGATGTGCAGCAGCGTGGACTTGCCGGCGCCCGACGGGCCCATGATCGAGACGAACTCGCCGGGCTTGAAATCGAGCGACACGCGGCGCAGCACGTACGCTGCGCTGCAGGCCATGCTGGTAGAACTTCTCGACGTTCTTCAGGCTGATGATGGGCGTCTCGGTCATCTGACTGGCGGGGGACGAGCGGGCGGCGCGGAAGGCGCCGGCCGGGCGGAGCCACGTCCGCCCGGTCCGTACCTGATGCTACACCGTCTCGGGGACGTTCTCCTCGACGATGCGGCCGTCGAAGAGGTGAATGCTGCGGTCGGCGTGGCGGGCGTAGCGCGGGTCGTGCGTGACCATCGCGATCGTCGCGCCCTGGCGGTGCAGTTCCTGCAGCAGCTGCATGACCGCCTCGCCGTTCTTCGAGTCGAGGTTTCCGGTCGGCTCGTCCGCCAGCAGGATCGCGGGGTTGCCGGCGACGGCGCGGGCGACGGCGACGCGCTGCTGCTGACCGCCTGAGAGCTGGCTCGGGAGGTGGCGCGAGCGGTGGGCCATGCCGACCTTCTCGAGCGCATCCTCGACGCGCTTCCGGCGCTCGGCTGGCTTCATGCCGCGATAGGTGAGCGGCAGCTCGACGTTCTCATACACGGTGAGATCGCCAATCAGGTTGAAGCTCTGGAAGATGAACCCGATCTCGCGGTTGCGTGTCCGGGCGCGTTCGGCGGCGGTCAGATTGGCGACCGCCCGGTTGTTCAGCGTGTAGCTGCCGCCGGTGGGCGTATCGAGCAGCCCGAGGATCGACAGCAAGGTGGACTTTCCGCAGCCCGACGGGCCGGCAATGGCGAGGTACTCGCCGTTGCGAATCTCGAGGTGGATTCCGGCCAGCGCGTGCGTCTCGACTTCGTCCGTGTAGAAAACCTTGGTGACGCCATCGAGCTTGATCAGCACATCCGGGGTGCTCATGGACTCTCCCTTACGCTCTGGTTACCGAAGCCGGACGCGATCGCGCCCGTCCATCGCCGACATGTCCGACAGAATCACGCAGTCGCCGACGTTGAGGCCTTCGACGACTTCGACGGTGCTCACCGAGTTGCGGCCCAGCTTCACCGTCACCCGCTCGGCCTCGTCGGGCATCTCGCACGTGCCGGCGGTGACCTTGAACAGGCTGATCGTGCTCTGCTCCTGGCCGAACGCCGGCCGTCCCACATACATGACGTTATTCAGCCGCTCGAGTTCCACGGTGCCGTCCACGCTCAGGTCGGGCCGGGCGCCGCGGGGCAGGGCCTCGGTGAACGAGACGTCGACGACGACCGTGCCGTTCTGGGCGGCCGGGTCGATACGTGAGACGCGTCCAGCGACCTCGCCGTTACGTGTGTCCACGCTGGCGTGCAGTCCGAGCTCGATGTCCTTGGCCTGCGTTTCCGGGATGTGCAGCTCGGCCTTGAGGCGTCCAGGAACCGCCACGCGGGCCAGGTTGGTGCCGGCGGGCACGCGCTGGCCGACCTGCACGGGGACCACCTGCAGCACGCCTTGAATCCCGGCGCGCACTTTCAGGTTCTCGGCCTCGTTCTTCCTGAGACTGTACATCGCTTCCTTCTGCGAGACGCGCGCGCTTTCAGCGTTGACCTGCGCGTCGATCGAGCCGGCCTTGATCTTCAGCTTCTCCTGCTCGATGTTGTTGCGATTCTCCAGCTCGGTCGCCTCGACCAGCGAGATCTTCGTCGTCACCGGCGAGATCAGGCCGTCCTTGAGGAGCGCCTCGTTGGCTTCGGCCTGGATTTTCGCCTTGTGGTACTGCGACTGGATGTTGGCGGTGTCCGACTGCTGCTGCAGCAGCTCGTTGTTCAATCGGACCTTCAGGCTCACGAGGTCCGCTTCGGCGGCCTTCAGATCGAGCGCGGCGTCCACGAGCGCCTGCTGCACTTTCTGGTCGCGCAGTTCGAGGATCACCGTGTCGGGCGCCAGAATCGCCGCGCTCGGAAGCGTCACGATGCGATCGACGGTGGCGTCGGTGCTCGACGTGAGCCAGCGGATGTCTTCAGGCACCAGCGTGCCGGGCCCGCGCACCTGGCGCAGCATCTCGCCGCGCTTGACCGTGTCGCGCCACGTGGTGCCGCGTTCGACGGTCGGCGCGGCGGGACGCAGCTTCGCGAGGACGACGGTGACGAATGCGACCACAAGCAGGGTCACGACGGAAAACGCGATCCGCTTCAGCTTCTTTTTCTTGGCGACTTCCGGGGAACGGGCGATATCCATGCTCTGTCTCGATCTCGCTCTCTCTGGCGCCAGGTAACAGGCGCCCGACGCTCTAGAGAGTCAAGCTCTGTGCCAGTCCGGCGCAGGCCTTCAAGACTATATAGACGAGTGAGTTACCCCTTGGGGTTGCAAGAATTTTAGCGCCGTCCTGTATCGTCGTTGGGACCGGGCGTCCCACAACCGGACACCTGGATTCCTGGATGTTCTGGATTGCAGGGAACGAAAAGACACCTGGATTCGGGGATTTCAGGGATTCAGAACGA
This sequence comes from Vicinamibacteria bacterium, assembly GCA_963787035.1. GTDB lineage: Bacteria > Acidobacteriota > Vicinamibacteria > Vicinamibacterales > JAENWD01 > JAENWD01. The sequence continues at coordinate 277,567 of CAWBBN010000022.1, read as the reverse complement.
TCGGGTCAGCTGTCTCCGTGCTCGAGCGCGACGAGCGCCTCTCGAGCGAAATCCATTGAATCCCAGAATCCAGGTGTCTTTTAAAGACAGCGTCAGTCAGATGCTCACAGCTGCGCGAAGCGGGCGGTGAAGTGCCTGAGGACGCTTGGAGACTCCACGATACGGTAGCCGCGCAACTGGTCACGGCGTTCGGCGACCGCGATGACGACTTCGGCGACGTAGTCGATGTGCGACTGCGTGTAGACGCGGCGCGGGATGGCGAGGCGCACCAGGTCCATCGCCGCTGGCGCCTCGCGTCCGTCGTGCGCCAGGCCGAACATCACGGTGCCGATCTCCACGCCACGCACGCCGCCTTCGAGGTACAGCGCGTTCACGAGCGCGATGCCGGGATACTGGAGCGGCGGCACGTGAGGAAGCAGCGCGCGCGCGTCGATGTAGATCGCATGTCCCCCTGGCGGCTGGATGATGGGAACCCCGGCGGCGGTGAGCTTCTCGCCGAGATACGCCGTGGATCGGATGCGGTAGTGAAGATAGGGCGCCTCGACGACTTCCTCGAGTCCGCGTGCGATGGCTTCGAGATCGTACCCCGCGAGTCCGCCGTAGGTCGGGAAGCCCTCCGTCAGGATCAGCAGCCGCCGCGCGTTCTCGGCCCAGACGTCGTTGTTCATCGCGAGGAAGCCGCCGATGTTGGCAAGGCCGTCCTTCTTCGCGGACATCGTGCAGCCGTCGGCCAGCGCGAACATCGCCTGCGCGATCTTCTTCGGCGCCCAGTCGGCGAACTCCGGCTCGCGCTGCTTGATGAACCACGCGTTCTCCGCGAAGCGGCACGCGTCGAGGAAGAGCGGCTTCTTGAACCGGTCGCAGAGCGCGCGCACGGCGCGCAGGTTCGCCATCGACACCGGCTGTCCGCCGCCCGAGTTGTTCGTGACGGTCACCATGACGAGCGGCACGCGGTCGCCCGACTCGGTCAGCGTCCGCTCGAGCGCCTCGAGATCGACGTTGCCCTTGAACGGATGCACGAGCGCCGGCACGCGACCCTCGGCAATCACGAGGTCCCGCGCCTCGGCGCCCTCGACCTCGATGTTCGCGCGCGTCGTGTCGAAGTGGTTGTTGTTCGGGACGATCTCTCCGCGCTTGAGCACCGAGTGGAACAGGATGCGCTCAGCCGCGCGTCCCTGATGCGTCGGGATGATGTGCTTGAAGCCGGTAAGGTCCTGCACGACGGACTGGAAGCGATAGAACGAGCGGCTGCCGGCGTACGACTCGTCGCCCTGCATCAGCGCGCCCCACTGCGCCGAGGACATCGCGCCGGTGCCCGAGTCGGTCAGAAGATCGACGATGACGTCGTCGCCGCGCAGCAGGAACACGTTCCAGCCCGCGGTCTCCAGCGCCCGCTCGCGCTCGGCGCGGTCGGGGAAGCGCAGCGCCTCGACGGACTTGATGCGAAACGGCTCGATGATGGTTTTGAAGGGCATGCTCGTACTGTAGCGCAGTGGCTTCGGCCGTAGGCAGCGTGACGGGCGGAGAACGGCCTACGCCTGCGCTACGGCCTACTTTCCCCGAGCTCTCCCCGTCGAAGCTTCCGATACATGCTCAAGCCGTCCTGGACGATCCGGATCGCATCCGCCGGGCCCATGAAGTCCTCGACGACGACCTGCTTGTGCTCGAGGGTCTTGTAGTCCTCGAAAAAGCGCTTGATCTCGCGGAGCAGGTGCTGCGGCAACTGGGCGTGGTCGGTGTAGTCCGCAAACGCCGGATCCTTCACGCTGACGGCAAGTATCTTGTCGTCCAGGCCCTTCTCGTCCCGCATCCGCATGACGCCAATGGCGCGGGCTTCGAGCAGCGTCAGCGGCGTGACGGGCTCCTGGCCAAGGACCAGCGCATCCAGCGGGTCGCCGTCCTCGCAAAAGGTCCGCGGAATGAAGCCGTAATTGGCGGGATAGTGGACCGCGCTGTACAGTACTCGGTCAAGCCGTAACAGGCCGGTTTCCTTGTCCAGTTCGTACTTGTTCTTGCTGCCCATCGGCACTTCGATGACCACGGGGAAGGCCTTTCCCACCAGGTGGTCGTCGACGTAGACGTCATGCCACGCATGCATACAGGCATTCTACCGTCGTTCACCCTCCTGGCCTGCCTTGCGGCGGGCGTGCCCCGCCGCCGCGCAAAGCCGCGGGGCCGAACTCGCGGCGCAGAGCGGCGATCTCCGGCAAACCAGCCGCCTGCTGGAGGACCTCGCCGCGCGCGTCGGCCCGGCGGTCGTCGAGATCATCACGCTCGGCTACGCCAACTCCGACCTGGCCGACGACGAGCGGGGCGTGCTGGTCGCGCCGTCCCGGGGCAGCGGTTCCGGCGTCATCGTCGACGCCGACGGCTACATCGTCACCAACGCGCACGTGATCGAGGGCGCGCGACGGATCCAGGTGGAGATTGCGACGCCGCCGGGCCCCGACGACACCGCGCACCACTCGGTGCTGCAGCCGCGATCCCACCTCGTGCCCGCGAAGGTGGTGGCCGTGGACGACGAGACCGATCTCGCCGTCATCAAGGTGGCGGAGAAGGGGCTGCCGACGCTCGACTTCGCCGACTCGGAGGAGGTCCGTCCGGGTCAGCTCGTGCTCGCCTTCGGCAGCCCGATGGGGCTGAACAGCTCGGTGAGCCTCGGCGTCATCAGCGCCGTCGCCCGACAGCTCGAGTCCGACGACCCGATGATCTACATCCAGACCGACGCGCCCATCAATCCGGGCAACAGCGGCGGCCCGCTGGTCGACATGGACGGACACGTCGTCGGCATCAACACCCTGATCCTGTCGCAGTCGGGCGGCAACGAGGGGCTCGGCTTCGCCGCGCCGAGCAACATCGTTCGCAACGTCGTTCAGCAGATCCGGAAGTACGGCCGTGTTCGCCGCGGAGAGATCGGAGTGCGCGCGCAGACGATCACGCCGTTGCTGGCGGACGGGCTGAACCTGCCGCGGACGAGCGGAGTGATCTTGAGCGATGTGTTCTCCGACACGCCGGCATTCCGTGCCGGGCTGAAGCCGGGCGACATCGTGCTGAGCCTCGACGGCAAGGCCATGGAGAACGGGCGTCAGCTCCAGGTGAACTTGTACAGCCGCGCGGTGGGCGATACCGTACGCCTGGAGGTCCAGCGCGGCACCCAGACGATGCCGGTGCTCGTGTCGGTCGCGGAGCGCGACGACGACCCCACGCGGTTCACGCCGCTTGTCGCGCCAGACGAGCCGTACATCGAGCGACTGGGAGTTCTCGGCATCACGCTCGACACGAAGTCGGCGTCGCTGCTCTCTGACATCCGCATCGGATCGGGCGTGGTCGTCGCGGCCACGAGCACGGATCTGGTACCGAACGCGGAGGGACAGCTGAAACCGGGCGATCTCATCCACGCGCTCAACGGCGCGTCGATCAAGGCCGTTGGCGAGCTGCGGTCAGGTGTCGAGCGGCTGAAGATCGGCGACGCAGCCGTGCTGCAGGTCGAGCGTGACGGCGAGCTGCTGTACGTCTCCGTGCGCATCGAGCGATAGACGCCCTGTCGCCACAGGACACTCACTTCGCTGCCGGCTCCGGGGGCTCCGATGCGGTGGCGATGTTGAGCCGGTGCAGCTTGTCGATCAAGGTCGTGCGGCTCAACTGCAACAGGCGCGCAGCCTGCCGCTTGTTGCCGCCGGTCTTCTCGAGACACCGCGTGAGCACCTCGCGTTCCAGCTGGCTCACGACCGACTGGAAGTTCAGTCCCTCATCCGGAATCACCACGCTCGGCATCAGCAGCGAGCCCGCGGGCTCGGTGACCTCCGCGGGCAGCGCCGACGCCGGCACGTCGCGCGCGGGGCCGCTCATGGCGACCGCGTGCTCGATGGCGTTCTCGAGCTGCCGGATGTTGCCCGGCCACGAGTAGCTCACCAGCGCCCGCATGGCGTCCTGCATCAACGTCTTGAGCGGCAGGTTGTTCGACTCGCACGACTTCTGGACGAAGTGTCGCGCGATGAGCGGCACGTCCTCGCGGCGGTCGCGCAGCGGCGGCAGCGTGATCGGAATGACGTTCAGTCGGTAGTAGAGATCCTCGCGGAAGGTCCCTTCCTTCACCATCTTCTTCAGATCCATGTTCGTCGCGGCGACGACCCGCGCGTCGAACGTGATCGGACGCGTCTCGCCGACGCGCTCGAATCTCGCGCTCCTGCAGCGCGCGCAGGAGCCTGGCCTGCAGCGGCAGGCTCATGAGCGCCACTTCGTCGATGAAGAGCGTGCCGCGATGCGCCAGTTCGCAGCGGCCCACTCGGCCGACATCGCGCCCGTGAACGCGCCCTCCGCACTGGCCGAACAGCTCCGCCTCGGCGAGCGGCTCGGGAATCGCCGCCGCGTTGAACGTGACGAACCGCTGCTCCGCGCGCGGGCTGTTGTGGTGAATCGTGCGGGCGATGAGCTCCTTGCCCGTGCCCGTCTCGCCCTGAATCAGCACGGTGCTGTTCATCGGCGCGACGAGCTCCAGGCTCTGGAAGACGGGCTGCATCGCGGCGCTCTGGCCGATGACGTTGCCGAAGCGATACCGATCGCGCAGCTGCGCACGCAGCTCGGCGTTCTCCTGCCGCAGTCGTGGCTCGTTCACGGCCGCCGCGAGCACGCGCGACAGATGCGCGGGTTGCACCGGCTTGATGAAGAAGTCGATCGCGCCTCGCTCGATTGCCGCCAGCGCCTCTTCGATGCCGCCGACGCCGGTCATCACGACCGCCGCCATCGCGGGATATCGGGCGAGCGCGGCATCGAGGATGTCGAGGCCGTTGGCGTCCGGCAGCTTCAGATCGATGACGAGACCGTCGTAGGCGAAACCCTTGAGGCGCTCGAGTGCGCCAGAGCCGGTCGGCGCCTGCGCCACGGCGAAGCCTTCCTTCGTCAGATGTTCAGCGATGAGCTCTCGCAGCCCGTCGTCATCCTCGACGATGAGGATGCACGGCTGGGGTCGTGATGGCATAACAGCCTTGAGGGAACACGATCGATCGCCCGCGGAAACGCGTCGGGCTGCCGGAATGAGGTCGCGTATTATATTCGGGGCCCCGGTGGCGCGCCGCAGGAGCGTTCAGCTCGCGTCCGCTGGCCCTCGAGACGCTATTTCGACGGCCGGCTCGGCTTCAGCTCTTCGAACCAGTTGAGAATGATGTTGAACTGGGGCCGCGCCGAAGACTGGTCCAGCAGGAACACGAAATGCTCGCCGTCGGGCATCACGTCGTAGAGCGGGGCTTCCGCGGTCGGCTGAAGGTCGTCGAGCTTCGGTATCGTGAACAGCACGCGATCCCGCCCGATCGGATTGCGATGTTCGTCCAGTGACACCACCGAGAGGTGGTCGCCGGCTGCAAAAAACAACTCGCGTCCATTCGGGGCCCAGGTTGGCCCGGTCCCACCGTCCGAGGACAACTGCCTTCGCCCGCCGCGCGCGCCGACGGGGCGCATGAACACCTCGTCTCGTCCGGTTTCGTCCGAGACGTAGGCCAGCCACTGTCCATCGGGTGAAAACCTGGCGTCGCGTTCGTCGGCGTCGGTCGCGACCAGCGGTTCGGGCTTTCGAGCCCCCTGGAGCGGCATCAGCCAGATGTCTCGTCGGCGCGTCGGGTGAATTTCGATGAAGGCCATGAGCGTGCCATCGGCCGAGAAGGATGCCGGATAGCGGGGAAACTCACCGTGGGTCAGCTCTTCTCTCGGGCCGGATCCATCCGACGATTTCCAGAAGATCGTCCCCGTGCGAGAGCCGTAGGCGATGCGGGAGCCGTCTGCCGTCCAGCGAGGAAAGACCTCGTCGAGCGGCTCGAAGGTGAATCGAAGCGGGGCGCCCGTCGCGATGTCATAGGTCCAGATGTCGTCGTTGATCGCGAAGACGCGCGACGCGATCGATCGACCGTTGGGCGAGATCGAGAACTCGGAGTAGTTGCCGCGTTTCGCCGACACCGGTCGCGCCGTGCCCTTGCGGTCGACGAGCGTGAACATGCCGCCGGTTGCGGCGCCGGCGTCCGCCTCGTACACGACAGTCCCGTTGTCGGAGACGGAATAGTCCGCGTCGCCGCTCCACGTCCTGCCGAGCCCTTCAATCACGGTCGTCGGCGTGCCCGTCACCGCCAGCGTCGACATGTCGAACGGCACCGCCTGCAACGCACCCTGATGCACGTACACGATCTGGCCCGTCGGAAGATAGCGGGGATGGCTGGCTCCGCGGATCAGAATTCGTAAAGTCTTTTCGCCAGTAGCGAGGACGGCCACGTCCTGATCGTCCGCGGTGACGGCACGGCCGGACGCCAGCGTGAAGAGCACTCCCTTTCCGCCAGGGAGAATCTGAGGGTCGCTGTATGCGACGTGGTCCGTGTCAACGCTCGCATCGAGAAGCGGATGCGGCGTGCCGCCGTTCGCTGAGACCTTCAACAGGCCGCCGTTGTAATCGGCGACAAAGACGATCGTATTGTCGGGGCCCCAATCGCCGCCGAAGAATCCCGTGCCCGCCAGGGTGCAGATCGTGATGGGCGCTCCACCGCCGACGGCGGCCTTCTGCAGCTCAAGTCCTTTGCCGAAGGCGATCCATTGGCTGTCGGCGGAGAAGAACGCGGTCAGCGCGCCATCGGTCCCATCAACCGGTTTCCCCTCGATCTCGCCAAGCGATCGAAGGAACAGCTGGCGCCTGCCGTCGTGAATCGCGACGTAGACGATCTTCTGGCCATCGGGCGAGATCGCCAGCTCGCGCGAGGCGTTCATGTGGCCGTATGAGGACGCCTTATCCGCCAGCGTGAGGCTCAGATGGATGGGTGCCGGCGCTCCGCGCGGTCGAGCGCCAGCCCACCACAACACGCCGGCCAGCGCGACCCCGCAACGACGCCGATAGCAGCCCACGTCAAGGCGATGGGCTCCGCTCTGCAGTGACGTCGCGCGCTGCCGGTAGTCGCATCGGCGTCCGAGTCCTCGATTTCGATGCCGCGCGTCGGCCACGTCGTGGAGGCGGCTGCGCGAGTCCTTCTGCAGACAACGTCTGAGCAGCAGGCGGAGACGGCCGGCGTGTGCGCCGGGAGCGCTCGCCAGTCGGGCTCGCTTTGAAGCACGGCCGCGACGATGTCCGACACGCTCGCCGCGGGCAAAGGCCGGCGTGCCCGTCAGCATCTCGTAGAAGACGCACCCGAACGCCCAGATATCCGTGCGCCGATCGACCGGCAGCCCACGTGCCTGCTCCGGCGACATGTAGGCGGCCGTTCCGAGAATGACGCCCTGCTTCGTCGCATGCACGCTGAGCGTCGGCGAGTTCATCCCGTCCGGGCTCGGACCCGCCAGCGGGGTCCGCCATCTTTGCCAGGCCGAAATCGAGCACCTTCACCCGGCCATCGGGCCGGAGCTTGATGTTGGCGGGCTTGAGATCGCGATGGACGATCCCCTGCTGATGCGCCGCTTCGAGGGCCTCCGCAATTTGCCCGGCGATCGGCAGTGCCTCCTGAAGGGGTATCGCGCCGCGTGCGAGGCGCTGCGAGAGATCCTCGCCGTCGACGAGCTCCATCACGAGGGCGTGCATGCCCGAGGACTTCTCGAACCCGTAGATCGCGGCGATGTGGGGATGGTTGAGGGACGCGAGCGTCTTCGCCTCCCGCTCGAATCGCGCCAGGCGCTGGGGGTCGGCAGCGAACGCCTCGGGCAGGATCTTGATCGCGACCTGGCGGCCGAGCGTCGTATCGGTCGCTCGATACACCTGTCCCATGCCGCCTTCGCCGATCTGCGCAGTGATGTCGTAGATGCCGAGGCGAGTGCCCGGTGCGAGGGCCATTGTCGGCCCGATTATACGGCTGGGCTAGGCCGACGCTTCACCCGGAGCGTCCGCGTCTCGTCAAGGACTCTTGCTACCGGTATCCGCAACCGCCCACCACGAACCAACCCGCAATCCGCAACCATCAACCCGCAATGCGTCCTGCGACACGGCGTCCCATCTCCCGGCAGCCAATCGCTGGTGCCGTGCCGATCAGATCGGCCGTGCGGTCGCCGGCGGCGAGCGAGTCGCCGATTGCGGCGTCAATCGCGTCGGCTTCAGCGCCGAGGCCGAAGCTGTGGCGCAGCAGCATCGACAGCGACGCGATCGTGCCGAGCGGGTTGGCCTTGTCCTGGCCGGCGATGTCCGGCGCCGACCCGTGCACGGGCTCGTAGAGTCCTGGACCATCGCCCAGGCTCGCCGATGGCAGCAGGCCGATCGACCCGGCGATGACCGCGGCTTCATCCGACAGGATGTCGCCGAACAGATTTTCCGTGAGGATCACGTCGAAGCGCGCGGGATGGGTGACCAGCGCCATCGCGCACGAGTCCACGTACATGTGGTTCAGCGTGACGTCCGGATATTCCTTCGCGACGTCGGTGACGACGGCCCGCCACAGCTGCGACGTCTCGAGCACGTTGGCCTTGTCGACCGAGGTCACCAGCTTCCGGCGCGTCCGGGCCGCGCGCGAACGCCACGTGCGCGATGCGCGTGATCTCCATGACGGAGTAGCGCATCGTGTTGAAGGCCTCGCCCTTCTCGCGGTCGATCTGGCGCGGCTCGCCGAAGTAGAGGCCGCCGGTCAACTCGCGGACGATCAGCAGGTCGGCGCCTTTCGCGATCTCGGCCTTGAGCGGAGCCGCGCCTTCGAGGCCGGGCCAGATGCGCGTCGGCCGCAGGTTGGCGTAGACGCCGAGGCCCTTCCGCAACGCGAGCAGTCCGCCTTCGGGGCGTTCCTTCGACGGCAGGTGATCGAACGCCGGATCGCCAACCGCGCCCATCAGCGTCGCCCTGGCGGCCTTGCAGTTGGCGAGTGTCTCCGGCGGCAATGCGGGTTTGCCGGCGCGCAACGCCGCGCCGCCCATCAGGTTCGTCGTCGATGTGACCGTGTGACCGAACCGGGCAGAGACGGCGGCAAGCACGTCGACGGCCGCCGCGACCACTTCCGGGCCGACGCCGTCACCGGGGATGAGAGCGATGTCGAGAACCATGCAGTTGAGGATGCGAATGCAGATTGCAGATTGCGGGTTGTGAGGCTGCAGATTGACGACGAATGGTTGCGGGTCGGCTGAGCGCAACCGCACAACCGCGCAATCCGGCAACCGACCATTCCGCATATTCCTATACGCCGTGTCCGTACCCGATTTCCTCGGTGCCCGAGCCGTGGCGATGGCCGGTGCCCTGTGCGGTGGGTGCGGGCTCCGGGGCGCGGAGGTCGGCGACGATCTGCACGAGCTCGGCGTCGCTGACGGTCTTCTGCTGATCGGCGAGCGCCACCATGCGGCGATAGAGGCGATCGAGCTCGAGGCGTGACAGCTCGAGGCCGAGCTGCTGCACGCGGTGCTGCACGGCATGACGCCCCGAATGCTTGCCGAGCACCAGCGTCGTCGAGGGCACGCCGACGTCCTCCGGTCGCATGATCTCGTACGTGCGCCGGTCCTTCAGCATGCCGTCCTGGTGAATGCCGGCCTCGTGCGCGAAGGCATTTCTGCCGACGATGGCCTTGTTGGCCTGGACGGGTTCGCCGGTGAGCGCCGTGAGGAGCTGGCTCGTCGCGAAGATCTTCTCGCTGTGAATGCCGCTTTCGTACGGCAGCCGATCCGCACGCACCTTCGTCGCCATCACGATCTCTTCCAGCGACGCGTTGCCCGCGCGCTCGCCAATCCCGTTGATCGTGCACTCGACCTGCCGGGCGCCCGCGCGCAGCGCCGCCAGCGTGTTCGCGACGGCGAGCCCCAGGTCGTCGTGGCAGTGCGCGCTGAAGATGGCTTTGTCTGAGTTGGGGACGCGGGAGAGGATGGCGTGGAAGAACTCGTAGATTTCGTCGGGAGTGGAGTAGCCGACCGTGTCAGGCAGGTTGACCGTGGTGGCCCCTGCCTTGATAACCGATTCGACGACCCGACAGAGGAAGTCGAAGTCGCTGCGCGTGGCGTCCTCGGCGGAAAACTGCACGTTGTCGGTGTAGCCGCGAGCCTGGCTGACGGCAGCCGTCGCGGCTTCGAGGCACTGCTCGCGGGTGATGTGCAGCTTGCGGTCGAGATGCAGGTCCGACGTCGCGATGAAGGTGTGGATGCGCGTGCGGTGCCCGCCCTTGAGCGACTCGCCGGCGCGCTCGATGTCTTCCTTGCGGCAGCGCGCGAGCGCGGCGACCACCGGCCGCTTCAGATCCGCCGACACCAGGCGGACGGCTTCGGCGTCGGCCTCCGAGGCGATCGGAAAGCCCGCTTCGATCACGTCCACGCCGAGATCGTCGAGCAGTCGGGCCAGCTGCAGCTTCTCGGGCACGCGCAGCGAGAATCCCGGTGCCTGCTCGCCGTCGCGCAGGGTCGTGTCAAACACGGTGACGCGGTCTGCCATGAGGCCTCCGACCTTCATTTTGGGATTGCGCCCAACCGTTAGTCAAATCTATATTTCTTACGCTTCAATAACGAGGCATTATGCTGCGGCCGTCGACGAAAGGCGGCCGGACACGGGCGGGAGCACCATGGAACTGGCCGAATTGCAGGTGTTTCTGACGGTCGCGGCCGAGCGCAGCTTTTCGCGGGCGGCGGCCAAGCTCCACCGCACCCAGCCTGCGGTCAGCCAGGCCATCCGCAGGCTCGAGGACGAGCTCGGCGAGCGGCTCTTCGACCGCTCGTCGAAGCAGGGCGCGCTGACCGAGGCCGGGCGCGTGCTGCGAGACTACGCGCAGCGGCTGATGCGCCTCAGCGAAGAAGCCGAGACCGCCGTGCGCGAGCTGCGCGACCTGCGGCGCGGCCGCGTGCTCATCGGAGCCAACGAAGGCGCCGTGCATGCGCTCTTGCCGCTCATCGGCCGCTTCCGCGCGCATCACCCCGAGATACAGGTGGACGTGCGCCGCGTGCCGTCCCGCCAGGTGGGCGTCGAGGTCGCACAGGGCAGTCTCGACTTCGGCGTCGTCACATTCCAGCCGGCCGAGCGGGGGCTGCTGACGCTGAACCTCGGCCCCGACGATCTGGTCATGCTGGTGCACCCGCAGCATCCGCTCGCGGGACGCAAGGAAGTCTCGATGGCCGAGTTCGGGCGCGAGACCGTCATCGCGCACAACGACCCGTCGCCGGCGCGTGAGCGCGTCCTCCGGACGTTCGAGCTGAAGCACGCGCCCATCAACATCCAGGTGGCGCTGCCGAGCCTCGAGGCGATCAAGCGCGCGGTCGAGATGAAGATGGGGGTCGCGCTTCTGCCGCGCCGTTGCGCGTTGAGCGAGCTGTCGCGCGGCCAGCTGGCGGCCGTCAAGATCCCGCAGGTCCGTCTCGCCCGGCAGCTCAGGCTCGTCTACCGCCGCGCGGGCGAGCTCTCCCATGCCGCCCAGGCCTTCCTGGCGATCGCCAAGCACCACCACCCGGAAAGCTAGGGAAAGCAGGGGACTGTCCCCGTACATGACAGTTACAGAGACAGAGTCCTAGGTACAGATCTCTGAATGGTACGGGGGACAGGCCTCGGTACGCTCGAAACCTCTGGACGCCCAGATCCGTAATCTGAGTCATCGTCTGTTCGTCTGAAGCCCGAAGTCCGAGGAGCCCATGGACGTCCTCCGCCAAGACCTGCGATTCGCGGTGCGCCTGTTGTTCAAAGACAAGGCGTTCGCCCTCACGACGATCCTGACGCTGGCGATCTGCATCGGCGCCAACAGCGCCATCTTCACGGTCGTCCAGTCCGTGCTGCTGAGGCCGCTGCCGTATCCCGACGCCGACCGCATCGTGACGATCACGGACGGCTTCCCGGGCGCCGGCGTCGAGCGTGCCGGCAGCTCCGTGCCGAACTACTACGATCGCGTCGCGATGACGGACGTCTTCGACTCGGTGGCGCTCTACCAGAACTCGGGGTACCGCGTCGGCGAAGGCGCGGGCGCCGAAGGCGTTCCGGCGATGAACGTCTCCCCGTCGTTCTTCAAGGTGCTGCGGACACCGGCCGGGCGCGGCCGCCTCTTCCAGGCGATTGACGGGGAAGTGGGACACGAGCACGTCGCGCTGTTCAGCTACGCCTTCGCGAAGCGACAGCCCGGCGGAGTCGACGCCCAGGTCGGGCGCAAGGTTCGCCTGAACGACGTGGTGTACGAAGTTGTCGGCGTGCTGCCCGAAGGCTTCAGCTTCCTCGATCCGAAGAAGGCCGTCTTCGTTCCGGTGGCGTTCACGCCGGAAGAGCGCGGCGAGGATCGCCGGTACAGCCAGAACCACGAGTCGATCGCGCGGCTTGCGCCGGGCGCGACCGTGACGCAGGCGAGGGCGCGCATCGACGCCGTGAACGAGCACTGGGTGTCGCAGTCGGGCCCGATGAAGGACGCGCTCAAGAACGCCGGCTATCACACGATGGTGTTTCCGCTGGGCGCGGATCTCGTGCGAAACGTCAGCGCGGCGCTGCGCCTGCTCTGGGGCGGCGTCGTCCTCGTCCTGCTGATTGCGGGCGTCAACATCACGAACCTCTCGCTCGTCCGCGCGACGAGCCGGCTCAAGGAACTGGCGACGCGCCATGCGCTCGGCGCGGCGCGGTCGCGCGTGACGCGGCAACTCGTCACCGAGACGCTGCTGCTGACCGTGATCGGCGGCCTGGCCGGTCTCGCGCTCGGCTACTGGAGCCTCGACGCGCTCACGTGGCTCGGGTTGTCAGACATCCCGCGCGCCAACGAAATCCACATGGACGGCACGGTCATCGCGTTCACGCTGACGCTGGCGGTGGTGCTTGGCCTGATCGTCGGCGCCGTGCCCGCCTTGCAGCTGGCCGGTGTCAATCTGAATGTCGTGCTCCGCGAAGAGGGACGAACCGGCACGGCAGGGCGCGGCTCGCGTCACGCGCGACAGGGGCTCGTCGTCGCGCAGGTCGCCCTGGCGTTCGTGCTGCTGATCGGCGCGGGCTTGCTGCTCACGAGCTTCCGGCAGCTGCTGCAGGTGGATCCCGGATTCCGCGCCGAGCAGGTGCTCACCGGCCGCGTGTCGCCGCTGGCCACGAAGTATCCGGACGCCAAGGCGCTGCGCAGCTATACGGCGCGCGTGCTCGACCGGCTGCGTGCGCTGCCGGGCGTCGAAGCCTCGGGCGCGAGCAGCTTCCTGCCGTTCAGCTGGGACGGCAGCAGCAGCGTGATCATGGCCGAGGGCTACGCGATGGCGCCCGGCGAATCCGTCGTCTCGCCGAACCAGCTTTACGTGTCGCCCGGCTACCTTGAAGCCATGCGCGTGCCGCTCAAGACGGGACGGTACTTTGCCGACAGCGACAACGAGAGCGCGCCGCGGGTGGTCATCATCGACGCGCGGCTCGCGAAGAAGTTCTGGCCGAACGGCAACGCCGTCGGCCATCGGATGTATCTGCCCGACAGCCCGGATGACGTGGTGAAGCCCGGGCCGAAGGTGACCTGGCTGCAGGTCGTGGGCGTCGTCGGCAGCGTGAAGATGAAGGGGCTGGAGGAAGGCGAGAACGCGCGGGTCGGCGCCTACTACATGCCGTTCGCGCAGGACCCGCCCCGCAACATCGGCCTGGCGCTTCGAGCGCGCGGGAATGCCGATCTGGCAGGCCTCACGGGCTCGGTGCAGAAGGCGCTCGCGGAGATCGATCCCGAGTTGCAGATGTTCGACACGTTCGCGATGGCGGAGCGGGTCGAGCAGTCGCTGAACCCGCGCCGCGCCCCGATGCTGTTGTCGCTGGCGTTCGGAATGGTCGCGCTGCTGCTGGCGTCGGTCGGCATCTACGGCGTGCTGGCGTACCAGGTGAGCCAGCGCACGCGCGAGATCGGCATTCGGATGGCGCTCGGCGGCGACACGCGCAGCATCCTGCAACTGGTCCTTCGCGAAGGGGTGCTGCTTGTGGGGATCGGACTGGTCGGCGGGCTGGTTGGAGCTGTCGCGCTCAGGAGCGTGATCGCGTCGCAACTCTACGGCGTCGGCGCGCTGGATCCCATGGTGATCCTGGCCGTCACGGCCGTGCTCGCCGTCGCGGCACTCGTCGCGTGTGTCGGCCCCGCGCGAAGCGCGGCAAAAGTAAACCCCGTCGTCGCGCTCACGGGCAATAGCCAGCTGAGGGCGCACGGAAAGAGTCCACAGATGTCGACAGCTATGGAATCTCGTTCTCTCTACCAGCGCCCCGTGACGTACGGCAGGCTGTCGGCCAGCTCGCGCACCTGATCGAAGTCCGCGAGCAGCAGGCCCGTGCCGTCCCAGAGGCCGGTGGTCAGCGCTTCGTGCGCGGCTCGGGCCATTGTCGCTGAGGCCGTGATTCCTCCGGAGGTCACGCGCAAGCCCACGACATCCACGTCGATCGGTGTCGTCGGGTCAGCCTCCACCGCCGCCATGAGCCGCTCCACGTCGTCGTGGCTGACGGTGAGGCAGGGCAGTCCCAGCTGAACGCTGTTGCCAAAGAAGATCTCCGAGAAGACCTCGCCGACAACCGCCTTGATGCCCCAGCGCTGCAGCGCCTGCGGCGCATGCTCGCGCGAGCTCCCGCAGCCGAAGTTGCGGTTCACGAGCAGCACCGACGCGCCCTGAAACTGCGGCTGGTTGAACGCGTGCGCCGGGTTGCTCTGTCGATCGTCGGCGAAGACGTGGTTCTCGAGGCCCTCGAACGAGATGGCCTTCAGATATCGCGCCGGGATGATGCGATCGGTGTCGATGTCGTGGCCGCGAAGCGGAATCCCGCGGCCGGTGACGTGTTCGATGCGACTGGCGCTCATGCGGTCACCCCTTCCGCCAGGTGCTGCCGCACGTCGATGACTTCGCCGGCGATTGCCGCGGCGGCCACCATGGCCGGCGACATCAGCAGCGTGCGCCCCGTCGGGCTGCCTTGACGGCCCTTGAAATTGCGGTTCGACGAGCTGGCGCAGACCTGACGGCCCTCGAGCCGGTCCGGGTTCATCGCCAGGCACATCGAGCATCCCGCGCCCCGCCACTCGAAGCCGGCCTCCTGGAAGATCTCGTGCAGGCCCTCGCGCTCCGCCGCCTGACGCACGCCCTCGGAACCGGGCACGACCAGGCCCTTCACATGGGTCGCGATGTGGTGGCCGCGGACGACGCGGGCGGCTTCGCGGAGATCGGAGAGCCGGGAGTTGGTGCACGACCCGATGAACGCGACGTCGATCTTCGTGCCGGCGATCGGACGGCCGGCCTGGAACGCCATGAACTGCAGCGCCTCTTCGACGCCGGCGCGGTCGTCCGCCGGCAGGTCGCGTGGATCCGGCAGCGATCCGGTGACTGCCACGGACTGCCCGGGATTGATGCCCCACGTCACCGTTGGTTCCAGCGCGTCGCCGTCGATGACCACGCGATCGTCGTAGACGGCGTCCGGGTCCGACGCGCGCGAGCGCCAGTACTGCTTCGCCCGATCGAAGTCGGCGCCCTGTGGCGCGAACGGCCGTCCCTCGAGGTACGCGAATGTCGTCTCGTCGGGGTTGACGTATCCGACGCGCGCCGCGCCTTCGACCGACATGTTGCAGATCGTCATCCGCTCGTCCATCGACATGCGATCGACGACCGCCCCCGCGTACTCGTAGGCGTAGCCCGCGCCGCCCTTCACGCCGAGGCGGCGGATGATCTCGAGGATGACATCTTTCGCGTAGACGCCTTCAGCCAGCCGCCCGGTCACCTCGATGCGCCGGACCTTCAGCGGCTCGAGCGCGAGGCACTGCGACGCCAGCACGTCACGAACCTGGGTCGTGCCGATGCCGAACGCCACGGCGCCGAACGCGCCGTGCGTGGACGTGTGGCTGTCGCCGCACGCGATCGTCATCCCCGGCTGCGTCAGCCCGAGCTCCGGCCCGATCACGTGGACGATGCCCTGGTGCTCGTTGCCGATGTTGTAGAGCGGGATGCCGTACTCGGCGACGTTCCGCTCGAGCGACGACATCATCGCCTCGGCCATCGTGTCGAGGAACGGCCGGGCGCGATTCGGGTGGGGACGATGTGGTCCACCGTCGCGAACGTCCGGTTCGGGAAGGCCACGCCCCAGCCGCGGGCGCGAATCATGTCGAACGCCTGCGGGCTGGTGACTTCGTGGACGAGATGAAGGCCGATGAAAAGCTGCGTCTGGCCGGTCGGCAGCCGGCGCACGGTGTGGGCGTCCCACACCTTCTGCAGGAGCGTCTGACCCATAAAATGATGTTATCGCACTGGCGGTTCAGTATTCGAAATGCTTACCGGAGCGTGGGCGCGGCGTTTATGGAACCGTGAACCTTGAACCCTGCACCTTGAACCCCGACTCCTACGCCTCCGGCCATCCCATCTCCGCGAGGATCGTCCCGCCGACGGTCGGGTTGAGCGGCGCGAAGCCGTCCTCCGCGATCGACGGCACGTTCGCCGCGTCGGGGACGCGCAACTGGAGCACGCGCACTTCCGGGGCCCAGCGCCGCGCCTCGCGCGGCACCGCCGCCGTTTCGCCGGACGCGCGATCGTCACGCTCCGCAGCCCCCGCAGCCCGTCGTCGCACACCGCGTAGTACGTCGCGCCGACGAGGTCGTCCAGGCCGACGAGCGCGCCGTCCACCGACGGCGTGAGCGATTCGGGCGGCACCGCGCCGTCGAGGAGCGCGTCCGACGCCATCAGTCCCGGCGTCAGGAGCACGACGACGCGGCGGGAGGTGGAATCGATGGCGGATTGCAGCCTGTCGGCGGACACCGACGGCTGATCCGCCGCGGCGACCGTCGGCAGGGCAACCACGACACGCGCGCGGCTGGCGCGCGCGTCCAGCGTCTGCAGGATGTCGCCGACGGCGTGAAGGCCGACGTGGACGATCGCGTCGGCCTGTTCGAGCGCCGCGAAATCGGGCACGGCCGTCGGGCCCCACGAGGGCGCGGACGGGCCGATGCGCACGTCTTCCGCGGTCGGGAAGACGTGCACGAGGTGACCGCCGGTGCTGAAGAACGCGGCCAGCTGCGACAACACGAAGCCGGCCCGCCCCGTCAGCACGAGCCGCAGGCGCCGGCCCTGGCCGAGCTCGCGATGGCGCGCGAGATCCGTGGCGATCCGGCGATGCCGGAACGCGAACATGCGATCCATCAGCCGCCGCGCGAGGACGCCGGCAACTGCGGTCAGCCCGAAGGGCAGCGCGAAGTCGACGTGGTCGACCAGCGTGGCGCGACCCTCGCCAGCCGGCTCGAAACGATGCGTGTGAATCCAGCGCTTGAACGGGCCCGATACCTGGACGTCCTGGAACTGGACGCCGTCGACGAACCCGCGATGGAGCGCTTCCCAGCGGATCGTCATCGGGCCGCGCTTGATCACCATCGTGACGCGCGCGCCGTCGGCGATCCCGCCATAGCGAGACAGCACGCGGATGTGCTCCCAGGGCGGAGCCAGGCGCTCGAACGCGCCGGGTCGCGTGTGCCAGGCAAACAGATCGGTCGGGGTGACGTCGAGAACGCTGCGTTTTTCGTAAGTCGGCACGGGTCAGTCGGTCCAGAGACGCGGCTCGGGTGTCGGCGCGAAACGACGAATGTACTCTTTTACGGGCATCTTGCGCGCGGTGTTTTCGGAGCTCATGTAACGCACGGTGCCGAAAATCTCGCGTTCGGGCGCCCAGGGCCGATCGTAGCGCCCGAGGGTCCAGAAGATGCCGCTGTATGAGTTCGGGTCGCGCCCATCGACCGCGTACTTGTTGTTCAGCTCGATCATCACGTCGAGCGCGGCTTCCGGCGTGGGGCTCCACTCCAGGATCTTCTTGCCCCACAACATCCGCACATAGTTGTGGATCCGGCCCTCGCGAAGCAACTGCCCCTGGGCCGCGTTCCACAGCGGATCGTGCGTCGCGCCGCGCTCGAACGTCGACAGATCGTACACATGTCGCCGGGGATCTGCACGATGGCGATCGAGCGTGGCCCGCGCCCAGGGCGGCAGCGACTCGAAGCGGTCGTAGTCTGCCGGCCGACCGACGCACATGTTGAAGCCCAGCTCGCGCCAGGTGACCAGTTGGTCCAGAAACGCCTCGGCCGCCGGGCTGACGCCCCACCATCCCTCGCGGGCGCCCGAGGCCCGGGCGCTCGTCGGCCCGAGCCAGCCCTCGCGCGCCATCAGCCGCGTGAACACCTCCCACGACGAGACGTGGCCGAAGTGCAGAAACGCGGACAGGCGGCTGCTGGCGTCGAGCTCGACCTGGTTCCGTTCCGCGGCGTAACGCGTGACGGTGCCGCTCGAGAAACGCCTCGAGCATTCGTCCGGCGGCCACCGGCCCGCCCCGCGTCTCTGTTGGACGCACGGCGTGGTCGATCGGGAGCCGTTCGAGGCCCATCCGCCCGTCGAGCAGTGCCTCAGCGGCCGACTGATAGCGCGTCGCGATAGCGTCCAGCGCCGGCGGCGGCACATCCGGAAGACCGTCCAGAGGATCGGCCAGAGGCGCCGTGGGCATGCCGGCCCCGAACGTGCGCTGCAGATGCCGACGGAAGGCATACGCGGTGGGGAAGACCCGACCGGCTGGCTGGCGCATCGGCAGCAGGCCGTTGCCGTCGACGGCCTCGACCGCAACGTCGAGTCGCGACGCCGCGCCGGCGGCCATCGCCGGCAGCATGAACGCGGGGTAGTCGTCGGTCACCACCACGCGCGCCCTCGCGGCCAGGGCGTCGAGCAGGCCCATGCCGGCGCCCGGCGTGGGCTCGACCCACGGGAAGTACGCGACGCCACGGCGGCCGGCCAACGCGGCACGCGTGTCGGCCATCCCGTCGAGGACGAACCGGTGCAGCCGGTCGCTGGCCCACCGGTAGTCGAGGCGCAGCGGCTCGTACACGACCAGGGGCACGCCGAGCTCGGCCGCCCACTCGACGGCCCGCTCGAGCGCGAAGTTCCAGCGGGTGCGCCGTGCCGCGACCATCCAGTAGAGGACCCAGTCGCGGCTGGCGCGAACCGGCGCGTCGTTGAGGGGGCGAACGCGAACGGCAGGGACGCGAGACGTCAAAGAAGAGGCCCGGAAACCTTGGGGACCCGTACGCTATCCTATGAGGGTCGGGCCGTCACGCCCGTTAAGGAGCCAAGACCGCTGTGTATCCTGAATATTTCGTCGCGCCGATGCGCGAAGAGCTGACCTCCCTCGGGTTCGAAGAGCTGCGCACCGCCCAGTCCGTCGATCAGGCCGTGACCCGGCCCGGCACGACGATGGTCGTCGTGAACTCCGTCTGCGGCTGTGCCGCCGGCAAGGCCCGCCCGGGCGTCGCGATGGCGCTGAGCCACGACGTCAAGCCTGACCATCTCACCACCGTGTTCGCCGGCGCCGACGTCGAGGCGACTGACCGCGCCCGCGGCTATTTCACGGGCTATCCGCCCTCGTCGCCGTCGGTGGCCCTGCTGCGCGACGGCCAGCTGGTCTACATCATGGAGCGCCGTCAGATCGAGGGGCAATCGGCCGACGCGATCGCGCGTCAGTTGATGGCCGCCTTCGATCAGTACTGCGCGCCTGCCGCCGATCGCGCCTGAACCGCGCGGCTGGCCGTGAGCCTCGAGACGCACGCGGCGCGGATTGACGATCTCCGTGCCGCGTTCGACCACGCCTCCGGGCGGTTCCTCGCCCGGTACGACACGACGACAGACGCGGAAGCGGTGGCCGTGCCGCCGACCGGCGGCTGGACGGCTGCCCAGATTGCCGCCCACGTGGCCGCGCTCAATCGCGTGTTTTCGGCGATCGTCTCCGGGCGCATCGACCGGGCCACGCCGCCCCCGGATGAGTTCGTCGAGCGTCCCTGGTCGGACATCGCGACCGGCCTGACCGGACGCCTCGAGGCGCCGGCCTCGGTGACCGCGCCGCCGACGGTGACGCGCGTCGAGGCACGCGAGGCCTTCGAGGCGTCGCGCGCGCTGGTGCTGGAGACGTTCGCCGCCATCGACGAGACGCGCGCCCGTCACGTCTTCACCGACCCCCGCACGGGCACGATTTCCCTCTATCAGATCGGCGACTGGCTGACGGCGCACGTCATCCGCCACAACGCGCAGCTGAAGGCGCTGCTCGGCCGATGAGCGCGGCCATCGACGCGTTCCAGCGGCCGCTGACGAGCCTTCGCCTGTCGGTGACGGACCGCTGCAACCTCCGCTGCCTCTACTGCATGCCGGAGGCGGAGTACAGCTGGTTGCCGAAGAGCGACATCCTCGACTTCGAAGAGATCGTCCGGCTGACGAAGGTGTTCGTGGGGCTCGGCGTGCGCCGGGTGCGTCTCACGGGCGGGGAGCCGTTGCTCCGGCGCGATCTCCCCGCCCTGGTCGCGCAACTGGCCGCCATCGACGGCGTGGAGGATCTGGCGCTCACGACCAACGGCGTCCTGCTCGCCGACCAGGCTGAGGCGCTGCGCGCGGCTGGCCTGCAGCGGATCACCGTCAGCCTCGACACGCTCGATCGCGACACCTTCGTGCGCCTCACGCGGGCAGATGAACTGGGGAGGGTCCGCTCCGGTCTCGAGGCGGCGGCGCGCGTCTTTCCCGGATTCAAGATCGACACGGTTGTCGTCCGCGGCGTGAACGACGGCGAGCTCGTGGCGCTCCTCGCCGAAGCGCGTCGTCTCGATGCCGAGCTGCGATTCATCGAATACATGGACGTCGGCGGCGCCACGGGCTGGACCGGCGATCAGGTCGTCTCGCGCGATGAGATCCTGGCGACCTTGGCGAGCGCGCTCGGACCTGTCACGCCCGCCGAGTCCGCCCCGTCCGCGCCGGCCACGCGCTTCCGCCTGGCCACCGGTCAGGCCGTCGGCATCATCGCGTCGACGACGACGCCGTTTTGCGCGACGTGCGATCGGAGCCGTCTGACGGCGGACGGCATGTGGTACCTGTGCCTCTACGCGGCGGCAGGCCTCGACGTGCGCGGGCCGCTGCGCGCGGGCGCGAGCGACGACGACCTCGCGGTGATCCTGCGGCGCACATGGGAGCAGCGCCGGGATCGCGGCGCGGAAGATCGACTCGCCTCACGCGATCGCGGCGCCTTCGTGCCAGCCAGCGCGCTCAAGCGGAATCCACATCTCGAAATGCACACGAGGGGCGGATAGCAAGGTTCAGGGTTCAGGGTTCAAGGTTCAGGGTTCAGGAACTACGCGCTGACATGCGTGGGGCAGGGCTTCAGCCCTGCCGATCGCTCACACAATCCGCAAACGTCGATCCGGCAGGAACGGCCGATCGGCGATCTGCCCCGCGAACGACTGATCCCATCGTCCTGGCACCGTCGTGCCGCAGCGTTGGCAGGCGCCGTCGCTGGTCAGCGCGTAGGACTTCACGTGATAGCCCAGCCGCGACACGACGGTCGCGCGGCACGACGGGCAGTGCGTGTCTTCGAGGTCGCCGACTTCTCCAGGACGATTCCCGGCATACACGAATCGCAAGCCGGCGTCTCGGCCAATCGCGGCGGCGCGCAGCAGATCGTCGCGCGAGGTGTCGCGGCGATCGGTCATCTTGTAGTCGGCATGGAATGCCGTCACGTGCCACGGGATGTCGGGTGAGACCTCCGCGACGAATGCCGTCAGCCGCTTCAGCTCGTCCTCGCCGTCGTTGAAGCCTGGAATCAGCAGCGTGACGATCTCCAGCCACAGCCCCAGATGCGTGAATCCGCCGGATCGAGTCGAGGATCGGCGCGAGGCGGCCGCCGAGCTCGCGATAGTGGCGATCGTCGAACGACTTGAGATCGACCTTGTAGAAGTCGAGGTGCGGACGCACGTAGTCGAGCACCTGCGGTGTCGCGTTGCCGTTCGAGACGAACGCCGTCTTGAGCCCTGCCGCGCGTGCTTCCCTGAAGATCGCCACGGCCCACTCCGCGGTGATCAGCGGCTCGTTGTAGGTCGAGACGAGCACCCGCGCGCCGTGCGCCAGCGCATCGGCAACGAGGCCCTCGGGAGTCGCCGTCCGTGGGCGTGAGACGGCTGACGGATCTCGCAAGGCTTGCGACGTGACCCAGTTCTGACAGTAGCCGCAGTGGAGATCGCAGCCAAGCATGCCAAAGCTGTAGGCCAGCGCGCCTGGACTGGCGTGGAAGAACGGCTTCTTCTCGATCGGATCGCACTGCACGCCGCCGACGTAGCCCCACGGGACGTACAGCGTGCCGCCGCGGTTGAATCGGACCTTGCAGACGCCAGATGCGCCGTCGGGCAACGGACACGCGTGCCCGCAGGCGACGCATCGGATGCGCCGGTTGTCGAGCGGCTCGACGAGCTCGCCGGGCCGAACGGACGACTCGAGCACGTCCTTCAGCGACACAAGGACATCTTACCGGGTCGAGCGGGTCGTTGGCGAGGTCGATCGGGTCTGGCAGGTCGAGCGGGTCGAGCGGGTCGAGCAGGTCTGGCAGGTCGATCGGGTCGCTACCGCGAGCAGACGCGCGTGAAGGTCGCCAGCGGCTGCTCGAGCCAGCGCGTCATGCGGACGACGTCAGGGAAGCCGGTGCGGCCCCCTCGGGCCAGGTGCGTGAGCGTCGAGACGGTCGAGCCGCGGATCTCACGGCTGACCTGTTCCCACGTCATCCCGCGCGTGGTGCGGCGAGCATTGAGCGCCGCGTAGAGCTTCCGCGTGTCGAATCGAATCACCTGACTCGGGCCGGCGGGCGGGAGCCTGAAGGCCGGCGCTTCCGTTGGAACGAATTCCGGAATGAAGCTCTCCGGCGCGCGGTCGAGCCAGCGGATCATCTGGAGCACGCCATCGCCTTCGGCGCGCGCCTTCGTGCGTGTGCTCGTGATTGTCGACGCGGCGATTGGACGCGACGGCCCGTGCGCAAACGGGATGTTGATCTCGCGCACGGCCTGCGCCCAGGTCAGACCGCGCGCGCAGCGCTGGGCGTCGAGAGCCGCGTAGAGCGCCGTCAGGCTGAACTCGGCCGCGCCCACGTGATCAGCTTAGCGCCTGGGCAGAGGCGGGGGAGGCGCGTCTGGCAGACCCTGCTTGAAGACGCTCATGGCCAGCGAGACCATCGCGCCGATGTCGCTCACGCTGGCCGGCAGGACCAGAGTGGTGCTGCCTTCGGCCAGCTTGCCGAACTGCGTGACGTACTGCTCGGCGACCCGGAGCTGCACGGCCTCGTGACCTCCGTCGAGCTTGATCGACTCGGCCACGCGACGGATGCCTTCGGCGGTGGCGGTCGCGACGGCAAGGATGGCCTGCGCCTGACCCTCCGCCTCGTTGATGTTCCGCTGGCGGGTCGCTTCCGACGCCTTGATCGTCTGCTGCTTGTCGCCTTCGGCCGCGTTGATGACCGCGTCGCGCTGGCCTTCCGACGTGAGCACCACCGCGCGCTTTTCGCGCTCGGCGCGCATCTGCTTCTCCATCGCCGCGAGAATGTCGGCCGGCGGCGTGATGTTGCGGATCTCGTAGCGCAGCACCTTGACGCCCCACGGCTCCGAGGCCTTGTCCAGCTCGCTGACGACGGCGGTGTTGATGGCCGTCCGCTCCTCGAATGTCTTGTCGAGATCGATCTTTCCGACCTCGCTTCTGAGGTTCGTCTGACAGAGCTGGGTGATCGCGAACATGTAATCGGAGATGCCGTACGACGCGCGCTCCGGGTTCAGCACTTTCAGGTAGAGCACGCCGTCGACCTGCACCTGCACGTTGTCGCGCGTGATGCAGATCTGCGCCGGGATGTCGAGCGACTGCTCCTTGAGCGTGTGCCGGTAGCGAATCACGTCCACGAACGGAATCAGGATGTGAAACCCGGCCTGCATCGTCGCGGCATATCGGCCCACGCGCTCGACGATATAGGCGTTCTGCTGCGGGACGACGACCGCCGTCTTCGCGATGATGATCAGCACCAGGACGGCGAACGCGAAAAAGACGAAGATCCCGAAACTCATGGGGGTCCTTCAGTGTTCAGGGGCGAGGACGAGCGTCAGGCCATCGACGCTCTGGACGCGGCATCGCGCGCCTCGAGGCAAATCGGCAGTCGAGGCGTTTTTCGCGGACCAGACCGAGCCGCGCAATTCCGCACGGCCGATTTCACCGGGTTTGATGGCGCCGAGCGTCGAGGCGATCTCGCCGACGAGCGCACCGGGGTCCGGCTGCGACGACTGCATCATCCGCAGGATGCGCCGCCGGAACACGAGGAGCAGCACGACGCTGGCCAGCGCGAACTCGACCCATTGCGCCTCAGGGGGTCCGGTGAGGTTCAGCGCCGTGAACACGCCGACGAACAGCGCGGCCACGCCGAAGAAGATGAGGAAGAAGCCGCCGGTCGCGAGTTCGAGCGCCGACATCGCGAGGCCCAGCAGGGCCCAAAGCCACCACGACATGGATGGGGCGGATTATACAGTGCGGGGTGAACGTGCAGCGGTCGGGTCCGACGTGCAACGTGCAGCGGTGCAAGGTGGAAGCACCCCGACCGTAGACCGCGGCGGACGGCCTGGTGTAGGATGATCAGACGTCGGGGCGTGGCTCAGCCTGGTAGAGCACTCGGTTCGGGACCGAGGGGTCGAAGGTTCAAATCCTTTCGCCCCGACCACTTTGATTTCGTAGGGCCGAACGTCAGTTCGGCCGTCCAGAAGCCCAGCAACCGCTGGGCTTTTTGCTGTACGGCTACTGGAGGCGAGAAGGCTCGGGCGCGTCCTGGACGATGTCGCTTGCGGCGTCGAGTTAGCGTGTGCTAACCTCACGACATGGCCAAGCGAGCCCGTCGGACGCAACCGGCAGTCCGGCCCTTTTACGTCGCCGAAGAAGACCCGCCCGCGAAGCGGAAGATCCTGGTGTCCGCCCTGGCGCTGTTCGTCCGCGACGGGCTGTGCGAGACGAGCGTGCGCGACATCGCCAAGGCGTCCGGCTTCACGAATCCTGCGCTCTTCAAGCACTTCCGCGGCAAGGACGACCTCGCGCGATACCTGTTCGAACGCTGCTACCTGGAACTGGCCGACGTCGTCACGCGCGCGATGGCGTCCGAGACGAGGTTCGACCGGAAGCTGCGCGCCGTGATCGACGACTACATGGCGGCCCTCGACCGCGACTCCGACAGCATCCTGTACGTCCTGGACGGCGTCCGGCACTTCTGGCCGCAGATGCCCGAGAGCGTGCGCCGGCGATCGATCGTCGCCGAAGTCCGACGGCTGCTGGAGCTCGGACGCGCGGAGGGCCAGGTGACCGAGGACATCGACCTGCAGCTGCTGACGACCGCATGGCTCGGCACATTCCAGCAGTTCGCTCGCTTCCGGTATTTCGGTGAGTTCAAGCAGTCGGCGGCGGTGCTCGCCGACACGCTCGAGGCGCTTCTGACGAAGATGGTCAGGCCGTAGATCTTTTTTGGTCCTGGCAGGTTAGCAGTCGCTTACTACACGACGACGCAGCATGGAGGCATCATGAGAATTCATCCCATCCGCACCGGTCTCGTGAAGATACGTCCGCACCAGATGGCGGCGCGCCGCAGCGGGGTCGGCGCCATGGCGGACATCCTCCTGGACGACGAGTGGTCCGACTGGCTGCCCATCTACGCGTGGGCCATCGAGCACGACGAAGGGGTCATTCTCGTCGACACCGGCGAGACCGCGCGCGTCCACGAGCGCGGCTATCACCCGCGGTGGCATCCGTTCTACAGGCGCGCGGCGAGGTTCTCGGTGCACCCCGAGGAGGAACTGGGCCCTCAGCTGCGGGCCCTCGGCATCGGAACGCGAGACGTGCGTCAGACGGTGATCACGCACCTGCACACCGACCACGCCGGCGGGCTGGCGCACGTGACCGGAAGCCGAGTGTGGATCTCACCCGGCGAGCTGGCGCAGGCCAACGGGTTGTTCGGGCGCGTCCTGGGCTACCTGCCGCATCGGTGGCCGAAATGGCTGGAGCCGGAAGCGATTCGCTTCGAGCCCAGACCGGTCGGCCCGTTCGCGACGTCGATGCCGTTGACGCGCCGCGGCGACGTCGTCGTGGTCCCGACACCGGGGCACACACCGAATCACGTGTCGGTGCTCGTGGTAGGGGAGCCGTCGGTGCTGCTCGCGGGCGACACCAGCTACACAGAGTCGCTGCTCCTGGCCGGAGAGGTGGATGGCGTCGGCCCGGATCCCGACGTCACGCGCGACTCACACGCGCGGATTCTGGGCCTCGCGAAGGAGCGGCCCCTCGTCTATCTGCCGTCGCACGATCCCGAGTCGGCCGAGCGGCTGACGGCCTCGAAAGTGCTGAGCCCACGCGTCGGTTCAGCTTGAAGTCGTGCGCCGCGGGTCGAGACAATGAAGAACTCTTCCCAGCAAGGAGCATGACGATGGCACAGGCGAAGAGTCCGGTTCCAGAGGGGTTCCACACGGTGACCCCGCATCTGATCTTCGACAACGCCGCGCAGGCGATCGATTGGTACAAGAAGGCGCTCGGCGCCGAGGAGAAATCGCGCGCGCTCGGGCCTGACGGCAAGGTGATGCACGCCGAGCTGCAGATCGGCAACTCGCGGATCATGCTGAACGACGCCATGGGCGGCGGCAAGAGCGCGAAGACGCTCGGCGGCTCGCCGATTTCGCTCTGGGTCTACGTGCCCGACTGCGACGCGGTGTTCAATCGCGCCGTCGGTGCCGGCGCGAAGGTTCCGCGAGGGCCCGATGGGCCAGATGGCCGATCAGTTCTGGGGCGACCGCTGCGGCGCGCTCGTCGACCCCTTCGGCTATCACTGGACGATCGCCACGCGGAAAGAAGACCTGACGCGCGAGGAGATGGACATCCGCGCGGCCGACTTCTTCAAGCAGTTCGCCTCGCAGGCGTCGCACGCCTGACGCGCACCAACACGCCTATCGAATGGCCGGCCCACCAGCCGGCCATTCGACCCTGCAGGCGGTCCCCCACACAGTCGCTTCAGCCGGCGTGTTCCATGAGCTTCGGCTCCGCGTCCTCCAGCTCGCCATGCTGGCTGACCGCTTCGCCGTCGTCTGGACGGAGCCCGCGGAAGATGAACGTCGAGAACATCGTCCACACGCCCATCACGAGGAACGCCTTGTGGATGCCGTGAATCATCTCCTGCTGACTGGCGTGAAAGCGGTCGGGGATGAAGATGGCCGTCACGAGCGAGGCGGCCGCGACACCGAAGCTGATCGACATCTGCTGCATCGTGCTCGCGATGGTGCTGGCGCTGCTCGTCTGAGACGCGTTGATGTCGGCGTAGGCGAGCGTGTTCATGCTCGTGTACTGCAGTGACGTGAAGAAGCCGTACACGAACACCTGCAGCACGATGAGCGGAACGGGCGTGGACGGACCGATCGTCGCGAACAGGCAAATCAGCACGCCGAGAATCAACGTGTTCGAGATGAGGACGGCGCGATAGCCGAACTGCCGCAGGATGATCGGCATCGTCAGCTTCAGGCTCATCGCCGCGATCGCCTGCGGCATCATCAGCAGCCCTGACTGGATGGGGGAGTAGCCCAGACCGACCTGGTACAGCAGCGGAAAGAGAAACGGAATTCCGCCGATGCCGATGCGCGTGAAATAGCTGCCGCTGACTGCGGCGCGGAACGTGCGGATCTTGAACAGCGTCAGGCGCAGCAGCGGCCATTCGATCCGCGTCGCGCGCACACCGTAGAGCGTCAGGCAGGCGATCGAGATCGCCAGCAGCGCGAGAAGCGTCCGGCCGCTCAGGCTGTGCTCGCCGAAGACTTCCAGCACGTACGACAGCAGGGCGACGCCGGCGCCGAACAGGACGAGGCCGAGCGTGTCGAGCGGCGGCGAGAACTCCTCGCGGTAGTCCGGCAGGTGCCGGTAGACCATGTAGAGGCCCGCCAGCCCGATCGGCAGGTTCACGAAGAAGATCACCCGCCAGTGGAAGTACCCGACGATGAAGCCGCCGGCGACGGGGCCGAGCATGGGGCCGATCAGGCCCGGGATGGCGACGAACGTCATGGCGCGAATCAGCTCCGACTTCGCGAACGTGCCGCACCATCGTCAGGCGCCCGACGGGCAGCATCATGGCGCCGCCGCAGCCCTGCAGAATCCGGCAGGCGACCAGCACGTGGATGTTCGTCGACAGGCCGCACAGCAGGGAGCCGAGCGTGAAGAGCCCAATCGCCGACGAGAAGACGCGGCGTGTGCCGAAGCGGTCGGCCATCCAGCCGCTGATGGGGATGAACACCGCCAGGCTGAGGGTGTAACTCGAAAGCACCGCCTTCATGCTGAGCGGCGCGACGCCAAGCGCCGCCGCAATGGTCGGCACTGCGGTATTGAGAATCGTCGTGTCGAGCGACTCCATGAAGAACGCCACGGCGACCAGCCATGGCAGGAGTCGTTTGGTGGTGGGAGTCGAGCACGGCGTCCGCGGCCACCGGGCACGCGGCAGGCCTCTGTGTGAGTGTACTCGCCTCGAGCCCGCCGAGCTTGCGGCCAGGCAGCGCGCCGCAGGGATTCAGCGGACGGCTGCTAGACTCTGGCCACCAGTCTCAGGAGAGGAGCGAGCGATGCCCGAAACGGCGACGGTGCTGAAGGCGTGGGAGAGCTTCTATGTGATCGTCGGCTCGTCGGCCGGCGCGCTCATCGGGTTGCAGTTCGTCGTCATCACGATCGATCGCTGAATCCAGGATGCGGAGCACTGGGCACGAGCTTGCGGCGTTCGGCACGCCGACCGTGCTGCACTTCGTCGCGGTCCTGCTGATTGCGACCATCATCAGCGCGCCGTGGCCCAGCCTGGCGCTTCCGTCCTTTGCGATTGGCCTCAGCGGGGCCTTCGGGCTCGTGTATGAGGTGCTGGTCCTCATGCGAACGCAGAAGCAGACGGGCTACAAGATGGTGCTCGAAGACTGGATCTGGCACATCGTTCTGCCGTTTGTCGCATACGCCGGGCTCGCCAGCGGCAGCTTCATGCTGCAACCGCATCCCGCGCGCGCGTTGTTCGACGTCGGCGGCGCAGCGCTGCTGCTGCTCTTCATCGGCATCCACAACGCCTGGGACACGACGACCTGGGTGCTGATGGATTCGGCGCGGCGACGGCAGGGCGACGCCGAAGAGACGGTGTAGTGTCGACGACACGCGGCGTGCAGTAGGGCGGGGCTTCAGCCCCGCCATCCTGGCCGCGCGTCGTCACGGGGAAGAACTGGTGACCTGCTAGAATCTCACGCTCACGCCGCCCGACATCTCGAACTGGTTGGCGTACTGCGCGCTGCTCGCGAGATAGCAGCCCCAGTACGGATCGCACCAATACCCGGCCGCGTCGCTCTTCACGTAGGTCGGCGTCCACCGCACCGCCGCACGCACTGCGAACCTCGGGTTCGGAAAGAACTTCACGCCGCCTCCCCACGTCGTCGAGAACTTCGTGGAGCCGGAGATGTTACGCGCCTGGCCGAGCACCGTGGCGTTGACGTCGCCCGTGCTGGTCGCGCCAAGGCCGCCGAACACAAACGGGCGCACGTGCGCGTCCGCCTGCGCCGAAGTTGTACCCGAAGTACCCGTGATAGGTAGATATCGTCATGTCGCCCAGTTCGCGGTCATTCGTCCCGCCAGGACAAGCTTGGACATCTGCTGGCCGAACATGAACCCCACTTCGTTGTGCGGGCCAACCAGGGCGCCGACGCTGAAGCCGAAGGAGGCCGAGTCCTTGGGATCGACACGGTCGTAGATGTTGCCGTCGCCGGCGACGACTGCGGTGTCGGCGCTCACGCCGTCCGAGAACGTCCAACCGGCAAAACCGCTCACCTCGACGTGTGGCGTTTGTGCGTAGGCAGGCGCACGGCTGCCAAGGACGACGAGCGCACAAACGGCAATTCTCTTGAACATGAAACCTCCGGGTTATGGTTGTGCTGGCGTTCACCCGTATTCGTCCGCAAGAGACATGCCGCGTACCGAATTGGCAAGAATGCACTGCACCGGGCGAGAAACGGGCTACGGCTGATACCCGCATGCACGGAATGTCGGAGAGTGATCCAGTTGAATGGAGAGCCCTGGGCGTCTACGTGCTGTCTCTCGTCGTCGCCGAACGCACCGAGGCGCGCAAGCAAGGTCGACCCGATCTATCGCGCTGCGGGTGCAGTAGCCAGCGCCGTCAGGGACGAGCCACCGCGAATACTCGCGCGGGCGCGCCGCTGCCGCCCTTGACGTTCACCGGTGCGACGACGACCGTGAAGCCGCGCGTTGGCACCGCCGCGAGGTTGGCGACGTTCTCGATGTTGTAGATATCCTTTGGCAGCGTCGTGTGATGGACTTCGTAGGCCGTTGACGGCCCGTAGTCCACGCTCGGCGTATCGATGCCAATGGCCGCGATATCGCGCTGGACGAGCGCCTGGGCAGCCTCGACGGACAAGCCGGGGAAGTGCAGCGCCCCGTCGTGCTCGTTCCGGTAGCGTGCGGGATCGCTCCACCGCAGGTCCCAGCCGGTCATGATCAGCACGATCGTCCCGGGGTCGATGGCGCCGTACTTCCGCTCGAACGTCAGGACGTCCTCGCGCGTCATCCGGTAGTCCTCGTTCTTCAGCACCTGGGCGCGGAGATCGATCCGCACTGCCGGCCGCACGAATCGAAGCACCGGAATCTGATCGACGGTCCACCCGCCCGGCACGAAGTGCGCGGGCGCGTCGACATGCGTGCCGAAGTGCTCGTCGGTCTCGAACGATCCGACGAAGATGCCGTTCTCGGTGCTGCCCGTGCGCTTGAACACGGGGCGGCCGGACCACGTGGGGTCGGCGTCCGAGAGCGGATGCCCGAGATCGACGACCGCGGGCGGCGGCAGATTCTGAGGTACCGGGCGGGCCGGCGCACGTCAGGGCGACGAGCAGGGCAGAGAGCTGGGTGAGTGAGGTAAGTGTCATGTGAACGCGGCTCGTGCGCCGAGTATAGCCGCGAAGGCCGACCGTGACGGATCGCGAGACAGTCGCCGCGCGTCGTATGATTCCCGTGACCCCGATGTCCACAGCCGTGGCCGATCTCCAGACTGGACGGGACGCCCTCGCGCGTGGCGCCTGGGCGGAGGCGCGCGACGCGTTCGAGCGATCGCTTGCAGAGCAGGAGTCGCCGGAGGCGCTCGAAGGCCTCGGGCTCGCCGCCTGGTGGCTCGACCTCGCCGACGTCGTCTTCGACGTCGCGCGAGCGCGCCTATCGCCTGTATCGTCGAGCGCGACGATCGCCGCGGCGCCGCGCGCGTCGCCGTCTGGCTCGCGTGGGACTACTGGGCGTTCCGCGGCGAGCACGCCGTCGCCAACGGCTGGCTGCAGCGCGCGCGCCGGCTGCTCGAAGGCCAGCCCGAGTGCGCGGAGCGCGCCTGGCTCGAGCTGCGCGAAGGCTCGCTCGCGCTGTTCGAAGAACGGCGACCCCGACCGCGCGCATCGCCTCGCCGCCGAAGGCATCCGCGTCGCGCAGGCCGTCGGGCAGCATCGACCTCGAGATGCTCGGCCGCGTCGGTGCAGGGCCTGGCGCTCGTCGCGTCCGGCGCGGTCGCCGAGGGCATGCGCGCGCTCGACGAGGTCAACGCGGCGGTCGTCGCCGGCGAGCTCCACGACCTCGTCGCGATCGGCCTGGCGTGCTGCTACATGATCGCCGCGTGCGAGCGCGTGCGCGACTACGACCGCGCGGTGCAGTGGTGCACGCGGCTCAAGGCGTTCTGCGCGAACTGGGGCCTGCGGCCGCTGTTCGCCGTGTGCCGCACGCAGTACGCGTCGATCTGCATGTGGCGCGGCACCTGGATCGAAGCGGAGCAGGAGCTGACGCGCGGCGACCGACGAGCTCGCGGCCTGCCGTCCCGCGATGACCGCCGACGCGCTCGTGCGGCTCGCCGAGCTGCGCCGGCGCCAGGGCCGCCTCGTCGAAGCCGCGGAGCTGTTCGAGCAGGCGGAGCCGCACAGCCTGGCGCTCGCTCGGACGCGCGGAGCTTGCGCTCGATCGCGACGACCCGCAGGCGGCCGCCGAGCTCGCCGCGCGCTACCTGCGGCGCGTGCTGCCGCACAACCGCACCGATCGCGCCGCCGGGCTCGAACTGCTCGTGCGCGCGCTGCGTCGCGCACGGGAGACATGGACGGCGCGCGGACCGCGCTCACCGAGCTCACGACATCGCCGCGCTCGTCGAGACGCTGCCGCTCGAGGCGTCGGCGAGCTGTGCGGCCGGATGCGTCGCCGCCGGCGCCGGACGATCCGAACGCGCGCGCAGCGCCACTTCGAGGACGCGGTCGATCTCTTCCTGCAGAGCGGCGCGCCGTTCGAGGTCGCTCGCGCGCGGATCGAGCTGGCCCGCGCGCTGGCCGCGCGGGGCCGCGATCGACGCCGCCGCGAGGAGGCGCGGCGCGCGATGGATCTGCTCGCCGAGCTGAAGGCGGAGCTCGAGATCGTCGCGCGCCAAGCGCTGCTCGACTCGCTGCGCTCCGCAGGCACGCCGCCGGCCGCCGACTCACCGCTGAGCCACGCGCGCGAGACTCGAGGTGCTCCGGCTGGTCGCCGCCGGACTGAACAACCAGGCCATCGCCGAGCAGCTGTTCCTCAGCGAGCACACGGTCCACCGGCACGTCGCCAACATCCTCAACAAGCTGAGCGTGTCGTCCCGGGCCGCCGCCGTCGCCCAGGCCGCCCGTCGCGGCCTGCTCGGCTGACTCGCCTGGCCCGTTCGGGCCATTTCGCGGTCTCGCCGTCAAAATGACCCTCCCGTGGGACGCGGCCGGCGCGGCCGGTCGATAGAGTGGCGTCCGCGGCTGACATCTCGGCCGCACAGGAGGAGGATCATGAAGACGACCGCATCGGCCATTACTGCCGCCGCCATCCTGTCCGGAGGATCCGTCGCCGTCACCCGCGCCCAGAGCTCCGCTGCACGTCGTCGCCGCAGTCGCCGAGGCCAAGTGGGGCCCGGCGCCGCCGATGCTGCCGCCGGGCGCGCAGATCGCCGTGCTCTCGGGCGATCCGAGCAAGCCGGCGCCCTACGCCGTCCGGCTGAAGTTCCCGGCGCAACTACGACATCCCCGCGCACTCGCACCCGACCGACGAGAACGTCGTCGTGACGTCTGGCGCGCTGACGCTTCGGGATGGGCGACAAGCTGTCGAAGGCCGCGGCGGCGAACAAGACGATCGGCGTCGGCGGGTACGCGCTGGCCGCCGCGCGAACATGAACCACTTCGCGTACACGACGGCGGCGACGACGATCGTGCTCTACGGCGTCGGTCCGGTCGAGTTCAAGTACGTGAACCCGAACGACGATCCGCGCAACCACGCCACGAAGTAGCCGAGTTGATGGGGCCGGGCGTCCCTCGATGCCCGGCCTTCCTTGACAATAGAGCACACCTCCGCGACACGCACTACAACAGCCCGCGGCAGCTCTTGATCGGCGTCCGCTACCGCTTTCACTACTAGGCGTCGAAGTCAGCGCCGGCGGAGAAGAACGTCACCGTCTGGTCCTTGCTGAACGACACGTGCACCGCAATCTCGACGCCGAAGAAGATGTCAATCGGCGCCGGCAGCTTGTGCAAGACGTTTGTGTCGACCAGGTTGTGGTTGTGCTTGCCGAACAGCTTGAAGCCGCCGAATTGAATCCGGTTCGTCCCACCCCGTGGATGTTGTGATCCCGACCCTGAATTTCAGAGACGGCGAAACACCAGGATCGTCATGTCGTCGAATTGCGGCGTGCTGTCCACGAACGCCTCGACCGCCGCGAGCACTCGACTGATGATCGCGCTCGCGTGCTGACCCGCCAGCGATCGCAGCAGATCGTGCAGCCGCATCTCGCCGAATTCTTCGCCGTCGGCATTCTGCGCGTCGGTCAAGCCGTCCGAATAGAGCACGAGCGTGTCGCCAGGGTTCAGCACGTCCCTGGTCTCGGTGAACGGCAGCCCCGGCGACATCAGCCCGAGCGGCGCGCCGGTTGAGGAGAGCAAGGTGATCTCGCCGTTGCCGCGGACAATCGCGTTGTCGAGATGGCCGGCGCCGACGAACCTGAGGGCGCCCGTATCGGGCACGACCTCCGCGAGCGCCGCCGTGACGTACTTCTCCGAAGACGTGGCCGCGAAGAGAAGCTCGCTGGCGTGTCCAGCCAGCTGCGGAAGGCCGGGGATGCGCCCGAGCAGCGCGCGCAGCGTCGCCTGCATGTTGCTCATGACGAGCGCGGCCGGCAGCCCCTTGCCCGACACGTCGGCGACGCAGACGAGCAGGCGAGGCTCGCGGTCGGCCGACCAGGTCGGCAGCGCGTCGTAGTAGTCGCCGCCGCACCGCCGCGCGGGACGGTTCCGTGCCTCGAGCTCGTAGCCGTTCACGGCCGGCAGCTCGGAAGGGAAGAGGTTCTGCTGGATTTGCGACGCCAGCGTCAGCTCCGATTCGAGCTTCGCCCTCGCGAGCTCCGCTGCCTGATGCAGCGCCAGCAGGCGTTCGCGCTCCAGGGCGGCCTGCACCGTTCGCTCGAAGAGCCGTGCGTTCTCGATGGCGGTTGCCGTCTGCAGGCCAAGCGTGTTCACCAGCTTGAGCTCGGCCGCCGTGTACTGCATCGGCATCGTGCTGCCGAGCGCGATGACGCCGATCGTCTTCTCTCCGACTTTGAGCGGCGCGCAGATGAGGGCCTTGATGGCGGTGTGGCTGATCGTGCGCCTCGGGTCGCTGTCGACGTCGTTGACGACCTCGCCGATCCCGTTCGCGGCGACCGCGCCGGTGATGCCCTCGCCGCGGCGAAACCCACGCATCGCGGGCAGCTCGTCGCCGAATCCCGCGATGGTCTTCAGGTCTCCGGTCTCCTCGTCGAGCAGCAGCACGATCCCGTCGGTGGCCACGATGAGGTGACGGGCCTCCTGCAGCGTGAGCTGCGCCACGCGGTCCACGGCGAGCAGCGCCGCCAGCTTCTCCGAGAAGCTGTAGATCAGATTGATTTCGCGATAGAGGTGCAGCACCTCGGCGCCGAGCGCCTTCTGCTCGACGTCACGAGACGCCAGATGGTCGCACGAGCGCCACCACGGCCGCCGCGTCGCGCTCGGACCCTCGGACCCAGCCGAGCACCTGGTCGTCGACCGTCACCGGCACGCGAGCGGCGCCGTCGCCCGCAGGACCGTGGACGATGCGCCCGTCGGCGTCCTCGACGGCGACGGGGCCGCCGAGCGCATCGGACACCGCCGTCAGCAACGCCTCGGCGCCTTCCTGACGCTGCAGGAGCCGCCGCAAGGGCACGCGAGTCGTCACGTCAGCGCCCCAGAACCTCTCGCGCCTTCTCGAGGAGGGCGTCCGGATCGAAGGGCTTCGTCATGTAGAGGTCCGCGCCCACTTCCTGCCCGCGCTGGCGATCGAACTCCTGGCCCTTCGCGGTCAGCAGCACGATGTAGACGCCGGTCAGCCCCAGCTCCTGCTTCGTGCGCTTGCACACGTCGAAGCCGCTCAACTTCGGCATCATCACGTCGAGGAACACGAGGTTCGGCTTCACCGCCTCGATCGTCGCGAGCGCCTCCTCGCCATTGGAGGCCGTCAGCAGCTCGACGCCCTCGTCCTCGAGCTCCTCGAGCGTCTGGTGAATGAGCGTACGGAGATGCGGTTCGTCGTCCACAATCAAAATCGTCGGAGTCGGCACTGACACTCCCTATTGGTAGACCAGAAAGAGGACGTTCTCCATGCCCTTCTCGAACCGCAGCATCTGCACGGCGCTCGAGCGGGCGGAGGAGACCGAATTCAGGAGGATGATGTCGGGCTGGCTGGCCACGGCCCGCTCCAGCAGGTCGTCGCTGCGCGCCTCGATGACGCTGTAGCCGCGCGTCGTCAGGACGTCGGTGAGCGTGCGAACGGTCGAGGCGTCTTCGTCGACCACCATCACGCGCTTGTGGGACTTCTTCTGCTCGATGAGCAGGCCGACTTCCTTGAAGAGGAGGTCGGTGTCGATCGGCTTGGTCAGATAGCGGTCCACACCCAACCGGAAGCCGCGCTCGCGGTCCTGGACGATCGAGAGCACGACGATGGGGATGTCGAGCGTCGCCGGGTCGTTCTTGAGCACCGCGGCGACGTCGAAGCCGTTCATCTCGGGCATCATCACGTCGAGGACGACGAGATCGGGACGCTCGCGGCGGACGGCCGCAATCGCCTCGCGCCCGTTCGACGCCATCGTCACGGCGTAGCCCGCCTCGGTGAACTCCTGGTGCAGCAATTCCCGGATGTTCGCCTCGTCGTCCACGACGAGGATGCGCGGCTGGCGCTCGGTCGTTCGCGGCGTCGTGACGATGACCTGATCGCGCAGCTGGCGGATGAGCGCGGCGAGCTCGACCGGTCCCGAGCGATCCGTCAGCGGCAGGGCGCCCTGCTCGACGGTGATCGGGAGCGAGAACGAGAACGTGCTGCCGGCCCCGAGCGCGCTCTCGACCCAGATCCGTCCGGCGTGGTGCTCGACGATCTCCTTGCAGATCGGCAGGCCGAGGCCGGTGCCCTTCGGTTTGTCGGTGAGCGTGTCGCCGACCTGCTTGAACCGCTCGAAGACCTTCGGCTGGTCGTCGGCGCGATGCCGAGGCCGGTGTCGATCACGCTGACCACCAGTTCGCCGCGCGCGGCGCTCGGCCTTGCAGGTGACGCTGCCGGTGTTCGTGAACTTCACCGCGTTGGAGATCAGGTTGATGACGACCTGAATCAGCCGATCGCGATCTCCGGTCACCGACGGCAGGTCTGACGCGACCTGCTTCTCGAGGTGCAGGCCCTTCTGATCGAAGAGAGAGGATGTGGCGGCCGTGGCGCGGTCGATGATGTCCGCGACGTCGACACGTCTCCATGTGCCATTCGAGTTTGCCGGCCTCGATCTTCGCGAGGTCCAGCACGTCGTCGATCAGCTTGGTGAGGCGCTCGCCCTCGCTGACGACGACCCGGAGGTTGTCCTCGACCTGCTTGACGGCCTGACTGACCTTGCGTATCGGACTTGTCGACGAGCGGGAAGATTCGATCCTCGAGTCGCTTGCGGATGATCTTCGCGAAGCCGAGCACGGACGTGAGCGGCGTGCGCAGCTCGTGGCTCACCGTCGACAGGAAGGCGCTCTTGGCGGCGTCGGCCTCCTCCGCGATCGATCGCGCCTTCTCGGCCTCCTCGAACAGACGGCGGATCTCGTGCTCGTGCTCGTTGAGCTGACGGTAGGCGTCGGCGTTGTCCAGCGCGATGGCCGTGTAGGACGCCAGGCTCTGCATCACGTTGAGGTGATGCGCCGTGTACGCGTTCTTGCGGAGGCTCTGGATGGTGATGATCCCGAGCACCCGGTCCTTGGAGACGAGCGGCAGGTAGATGATCGACTGCGGCGGCTGCGACATCGAGCCGTCCTCGAGACGCTGGCTCGTTTCGTGGTAGCTGCTGATGTAGCGGGTGACTCGGTCGCGATGTCGTTGATGAACACCGGCTCGCGATGCTCGATGCACCAGACCGGCAGCTGGTCCGGGTTGGTCGTGTCGCGCGTGTACGGCGTGTACCGCTTGCCCTTCTCGATGGCGAGGCGGTACTCGATCTCATTTCGCTCGCGGTGATACAGGCCCACGCCGAAGACGTCGGCGTCGGCGAGCTCGTTCACCCGGTCGTAGAGCTTCCCGAAGATCGTCTCGAAGTCGAGCGACGCCGTGATCTCGCGGCCCATCTCGCTCAGCAGCTCGACGTTCTTCTTGCCCTCGCTCTCCGTCTTCGCGAGCGACTCGGCCGCTTCCGCACGCAGCTTGGCCTCGGCGAACTGCGAGCGCTGACGTTCGCGGGCAACGACGCGCATCCGCGTGACGCGCGCGGCCCCGGCAATCACGAGCCCGAAGAGCGCGACGTAGCCGGCGTAGGCCCACCACGTGCGGTACCACGGCGGGAGGATCGAGAACCCGTAGGCCGCCTCGCCGCTGACAACGCCGCTGATGCCGCGCGCCCGGACCCGGAAGTTGTAGCCGCCGTTCGACAGGTTCGTGTACTCGCGCTGGGCCTCGTGCGTCCACGGCGACCAGTCGGCATCGAAGCCGTCCAGCCGCGACTGAAACTCGGTGGCCGATTCGTCGAGAAACGACGGCAACGAAAACTCGAAGCGCAGAGTGTTCTCGTCGGGCTTGAAGCGCAGTCCGGTCGGCACGGCGGCGTCGCCCGAGTACCACGACTTGCCGCGGCTGCCGGTCACGCGACGGATCAGGACCGCCGCGGGTGGCGGCGTGTCCTGCTTCTGCGTGGTGTCGTATCGCACCAGCCGGCCGTCGGAGAACTGGAGCCACACGATGTCGCCGTCGAGGAAGAGACCGCTCACCGGCGTCGATCCGAATCGCGCGAACGTCGTCGTGTCCGACCGACCAGCTGTGGTCCGGACGCGGCTGCATCACAGCCGTCTCGCGGCCCAGATTGATGAACACGCGTCCCTGTGGGTCGGCGACGAAGAAACCGCCCTGCGACGTTGAGGTTGACGCCCACGACGCCATCGAATGCGGTGTCGCGGACGAACCGGCCTGTCGACGCGTCGAACTGCATCGCACGAGGGTCATCCAGGCCGCCGGTGAAGATCGGCACGCCGCCGACGTCGGTGACGGTCACGCCGCCCTTCGGAAGCCCGTCCTTCTCGGTGAAGTGATCGACGACGCGTCGGCCGGCCGCTGGCCCGTGGTAGCGGCCTCCCCGAGGGTGATGCGTATGGCGCCGTCGTTCGACGTGCCCATCCACAGGATGCCGTTGGCGTCCTCGAACAGCGATCGGGCCTCGTACCCAGCCCCTTCGACGCGGCCCTCCTCGATCCACTTGCCGCCGACCCAGCGGAAGGACTCGAGTCCGTCGAACAACCCCGTCCAGAGCCGCGACGGATCGTGCTTCGAGACCAGAAGAACGTTCGGGCGGAAGCTCAAGTCGGCCGGCGCCTTGATCGAACGCACGGAGTTGCCGACGACCTCGTTGAGCCCGTCGCCGCACGCGAGCAGGATGGCGCTGCGGTCCTTTTTGCGCCGGGTCAACCATCTTCGCGAACGCCCAGCACTGCGTCCCCGTGCCGAGAATGTTCTCGAAGTGCGGCGGCCGTCTTTCCGTCGGCGAGATCCGGGGGCGAGATACGCGCCGCCGGATTGCAGGCCGACCAGGAGACGGCCGTCGATCCGGGAGGCCGTCTGGACGCCGCCGCTGAGCCCGTCGGACTGGTTGAAGTAGGTGACCGGCGAGGGAATCTCCACTCGCGCGACGCCGGCATCCTGAGCCGAGCCACAGCGCGCCTTCGCGGTCGCGCAGCGCGTAGTAGACCGTGTCGGACGGCAGCCCGTTCGAGCGGTCCACCGTCATGAGGCGGTGGCCGCGCTGTGTCCAGGATGATCAGGCCGGCGCTGGTGGTCTCGAAGGCGATCGACGGTCCCGGCAGCACAAGGCCCCGATAGATCTGCGTGGTCTTGAAGACCGAATCCACGTCGGTCGCAAACGGCGTCAGCGCCGCGCCGTCGTACAGGAAGAGCCCGTCACGCCGGGTGCCGACCAGCAGGCGATGGTCGTCGTACGGCAGCACGACCGGGAAGGCCTCCCCGCCGATCCGCGCGGTGCCCGGCAGTGGCTTCAGCGTGCTGCCTTCGAGAACGTTGAGCCCGTCCTCGGGCGTGCCGACGTAGATGTGCCCGTTCGCCTGCTGCGCTCGTCCAAAGCGGGACTTCGCCGGAATGACCGTGAACGTGTCGTGCGAGAGCAGAAAGATTTCGTTGATCGCCTGGAAGAACATCCCGTCCGGCGTCACGAACATGCGCCAGACGTCTGCGAACGCGGGCGTGCCTTTCGGCAGCTTGTCCGAAACGGCGATGTACTTGAGGTCTCCGGCGCTCAGTCGGCGACAGATAGCCGAACGTGGAGAGCGACGCGACCCATATGCGTCCGTCGGCGTCCTCGACCATCCCGCGGATCGAGTTGCCGCCAGAGGCCGCGATGGCGATTCGTCGCCAGGTGGCGCCGTCGAAGACCAGGATGGCGCCGTTGGTGCCGAAGTACATCACCCCGCGGCGGTCCTGGAGGATCGCCCAGGTCTGCGAGCCGCCGCCGATCTCGAGCGGCTGGTAGGCGCGGATGAACGGGCGGCCTTCCTCGGGGTGCCGAACGGAGCGGCCTTCGCCGGCGCCGGAGCGGTCGCCCGGAGCGGCCGATCCGGAGACCGTGCCAGGGCCGAGCAGGGCGGCGACGAGACGCCGACCTCACGACCGACGCCCTGTCGGACGGCGTCAGGGACGAATCGCTCTGAGAAGGGACCAGTTGAAGGATGGGCATGAGGAGTGGCTGAATTCTAGCCCATCCTCGGGGTGCACCGTCGGCGAAGTTGAATTGAGAGGACGCGCGCGTGACGCGTCGTGGCCTGATACACTCCTCCGCACCGCTTCCCCGCGAAAGGCCCCGATGCAGGTCCTGCTGCTGTCGATGCCCGACTCGTTCGAGCACATGGCGCCGGTCGCCGTCCGCATGCCGAACGGCGCGCTCACGTCGCTCGCGGGAAACGTCGATCCTCACCACAGCGTCGCCGTCGCCGACCTGATCCTCGTGCAGGATCGCGTCCTGCCGACAGTGGAAGCTTTACTCGATCGGCATCGCCCCGACGTCGTCGGCCTGTCCGTGATGACGTTCCAGCGCCGCACGGCGCTGCGCCTCATCGGCCACATCAAGCGCCTGCGTCCCGAGACGACGATCGTGGTCGGCGGGTACGACCCGAGCCTGGCGCCCGAGGCCTACGCGGATCCCGGCACCGGAGTGGACGTCGTCGTGCGCGGGGAAGGGGAGCATCCGTTTCGTGAGCTGCTGCGCGCGATGGAGGAGTGTCGCGACTTCAGCCACATCCCGGGGCTGTCCTGGCGCCGCGACGGCCGGATGGTCGCCAACCCGGATCGGCCCGTGGCGTCGCTGAAGAACGGAGACATCAACCTGCCGAACCGATCCGCGCGTGTGCTCGATGGCTACACGCTGCTCGGTCGACAGGTGGACGTCATCGAGACGTCGCGCGGCTGCACGTACGACTGCAGCTTCTGCTCGATCATCGAGATGCGCGGCCGGAACTTCCACACGTTCGACTTCTCGCGCGTGCTCGCCGACATCACCGACGCGCGGGCGCACGGCGCCCGGACGATCTTCATCGTCGACGACAACATCACGCTCGATGTCCGCCGGTTCGAGGCGCTGTGCCGGGCGATCGTCGACGCCGGGTTGTCCGATCTCGATTACGTGGTGCAGGGCATGACGTCGGCGATCGCGGAACACGGCGAGACGCTCGCGCCGCTGATGCGGCAGGCGGGCTTCCGCTACGTGTTCCTCGGCATCGAGAACGTCCTGTCGGACGACCTCGTGTTTCTCAAGGCGCGCGCCAAGAACGCGCGGCGCGAGGGCGGCCGGACAATCGGGAACGCGTCCATCGAGGCGATCGCGCATCTGCATCGTCACGGCATGTTCGTCGTGGGAGGCCTGATCGTCGGCAACCCGGACGACACGCCGGACGCGATCGAGACGAACCTCGCGTTCGCGCGGCAGTACGTGGACTGGCCCTACATCCAGCACCCGACGCCGTACCCGCGCACGCCGATGACGCGCGACTTCCGCGAGCGCGGCCTGATCGTCAGCGAGGCGCTCGAGGAGTACGACGGCACGACTGCCGTCGTCCGCACCGCGCACCTGCGGGCCGACGACGTCGAGTTCATGCGGTGGAAGGCGGAGCGGTGGATGAAGGTGCGGCACATCCCGGCGGCGCTGAGGCACGACCCGTGGTTCGTGCTGACGCACGCGCCGCGGATGTTCGCGCACACGTTCCGCGGAAGCACCTGGCGGACGTGGCTCGGCCTGGAACCGGAGCGTGCGGCGTTCGAACGTTATCGGGGATTGCGCCGGCGAGAGCGGGAGTATGTCCCGCCGGCAGGGCGAGAGGCGGACGCCTCAACGCAGCAGGGGCTCAAGCCCGCGCTGCAGATGTGACGTCCGCCGGAATTACTACCAGCGCGGCTCGCGGCGCCGAGGCCCGCCGAACCCGCCGCCACCACCACCACCGCCACGATTGCCGCCGCCGCCCGCCGGCTTCGGCTGCGCGACGTTCACCGCGATGCGGCGACCGTCGAGCTCCGTGTCGTTGAACTTCTCAATAGCCGTCCGGGCATCGTCTTCGCTCTGCATTTCGACGAACCCGAACCCACGCGAACGGCCAGTGGCCATGTCGCGCATCACGCGGGCGGACTCGACGGCGCCGACCTGCGTGAACAGGCCTTCGAGCGAATCCTCCGTGGTGTTGTAGGACAGGTTTCCGACGAACAACTTTCGACTCATCATGCCTCATCTCTCCCGCGGGGCGG
The DNA here is from genome assembly GCA_963787035.1 of Vicinamibacteria bacterium. Lineage (GTDB taxonomy): Bacteria > Acidobacteriota > Vicinamibacteria > Vicinamibacterales > JAENWD01 > JAENWD01. The sequence continues at coordinate 235,561 of CAWBBN010000022.1, read as the reverse complement.
GATGCCGTACAGAACGCACTTAGCTGCGTGGCCCATCCACGGTGGCTTGGCAGGGGTCGGGCGAGACGGCTGAATCTCACGACGGCGGCCGAGCTGACAGAACTAGTTCGTCTGCGCCGCTAATGTTACAGGCTGGGTGCCCGGCCTTCAAGCTGAGCCTATCCTGCCTGTTACCAGGACGTTACTCGTCGCGCAGGGCTCGCATGGGTTCGATTCGGGCCGCGCGGCGGGCGGGCACCAGCGTCGCCAGCATGGCGACGATTGTCAGCAGCGCCGCGGCCCCGGCGTAGCTGGCCACGTCGACCGGCGTCACCTCGTACAGCTGGCTGCTGATATAGCGGCTCAACCACCAGGCCGCGGCGCCTCCCGCCACGAGTCCAAGAGCCACCAGCAGTCCGGCCTCTCCCAGGACCCGGCGCGAGACGTCACGCGCCATGGCGCCGAGGGCCATCCGGATGCCAATCTCACGCGTCCGGCGCGTCACGGTATACGACATCACGCCGTACAGGCCCACCATCGCGAGCCCGGTGGCCAGCGCACTGAAGACGCCGGACAGGCTCGCGATGAGTCGCTCGCTCGCCACCGAGCGCTGCACCTGCTCCTCGAGCGTGTGGACGTTGAAGACCGGCAGGTTCGGGTCCATCTGGGCGACGAGTCGCCGCACCATGCCGATGGCCTGCGACGCGTCGCCCGCCGTGCGCACGAAGAACGTCGCGCTCTGAATACTCTCGGCCTCGGTGTACGGAAAGAAGATCTGCGGTCGCGGCTCCTCGCGGAGGCGGATGTACTTCGCGGTCCTCGACACGCCCACGATCTCGATCGGAGTGGCGGTGCCTGGGTCTTCGCCGATTCCGACGTGTCGGCCGATCGGATTCCTGCCGCCGTAGTACCTGCTTGACGAACTCCTCGTTGACGACGGCTTCACGATACGGCCAGCCGGGCGTACCTGCTGGTGGCGCGTTGGCGTCCCGCGTCGTGAATGCGCGGCCGGCGACGATCGGCACGCCGAGCGTCGTGAAGTAGTCCGGCGTCACCGCGTTGCACAGCGCGTCAAAGCTGCGACCAGGCTTCGGCTGCTCGCCCTCGAGGGTGAATCCCATGCCCCAGCCGCCGCCTTCCATCAAGCCGAAGAAGGCGTAACTGGCGGAGCGCACCTGGCCGTTTTGCTTGAGCGACTCGAGAAGGCGGTCGGCCGACTGTCGATCACGCGGCGGGCGATAGCCGCTCGTCTCGAGGTCGAGGCTGAACACCAGCAGGCGCTCCACCTGCACACCCGGGTCGCTCTTCAGCAGGTTGGTCAGGCTGTGGACGAAGAGGCCGGCGCCGACGAGCAGCAGGAACGAGAGCGCCACCTGCGCGACGACGAGCGTCTTGCGCAGGCGCGCCTGCTCGCCCAGCACGGCGCCGCCGGATCCCTTCAACGTCGGCGCGAGATCGACTCGCGTCGCCCGCAGCGCCGGGACGAGGCCCGCGACGATCGCCGTCAACGCGGCGACGGCCGTCGTGAAGGCGAGCACGCGGCCGTCGGGTGACGGATCGATCGCCAGCGGGTTGTCGGGAGTCGTGTAGAACGCAACCAGCACGCTCGATCCCCACGACGCGATGAGAAGGCCGAGCACCGCGCCGGCGGTCGCGACAAGCAGGCTCTCGAGCAGCAGCAGGCCGACGATGCGGCGGCGGCCCGCGCCGAGGGCCAGCCGCAGGGCGATCTCGCGGTGACGGGCCGCGCCACGGGCGACGAGCAGGTTCGCGACGTTGAGACACGCGATGAGCAGCACGCCGGCGGCGACCGCCATCAGGATCTGCAACGGCTTGGTGACTTGATCGCGCAGGCCCGAGCGTCCCTGTTCGGCGGATTCGACGACGAGCGTCGTGTTGATGAAGCGCTGCTTCGCGTCCGGCGCGGCGGTCGCAAACGAGGCGTCGGTGGACTCGGTGCTGAGAATCGACTTCAGGAACGGCTGCAGCGCGGCGTGCGCCGACTCTGGCGTCATGCCCGGCTTGAGGCGCCCGTACACCTGCACCCAGCGGAAGCGCCGCGTGTCGATCTTCAGCCACGACGGCCCGATCTGCGGCTGCATCGTAATCGGCAGGTAGACGTCAACCGGAGCCGCCAGGTCCATTCCACGGAAGCCCTCCTGCACCACGCCAACCACGGTGAAGGGATGTCCGTCGATGACGACCTTGCGGCCCACCACGTCCTGCTGTGCGCCGAACGCGGACTTCCAGTAGTCGTAGGAGAGCACCGCCACCGGAGACCCGCTCACGACGCGATCGTCGTCTGGCACGAGCGTCCGCCCGACAGTCGCAGTGAGGCCCAGCGTCTGGAAGAACATGCCCGAGACCAGTTCCCCAACCACACGCTGCGAGCGGCCGGTCGAACCGACGTTCAGGGCCGCGGAAGCGCGGCAGAAGACCCCGTCGAACACGTCCGTGCGCGTTGCGAAGTCTCGACACAGGGGATAGGACAGCTCCGAGCCGTCGCCCATCCCGCCGCCAAAGCTCTCCGAACCGTCCGCGGCTCTCAACTGCACGAGCGCCTGCGGGTCCTTCACCGGCATCGCGCGCAGGACGACCTGGTCGAGCAGCGTGAACACGGCCGCGTTGGCGCCGATGCCGAGAGCGACCGACAGCACCGCCACCGTCGTGAAGAGCGGCGACTTGCGCAGGCTGCGAGCGGCGAAGTGCAGGTCGCGGAACAGGGTCACGAGGCAGTCTCCAGGAGGATTGTCCGGACGGCTTCAGGGGCAACTCCTGTGCCACGGTGAGATGCCAGCCCGTCCGGGCACTACGGGCGCGAACGCGGCTCCAGGTGTTCGAAGTCGGGACGTGGATGCGCGGAAACGGGTCAGTCCGCCCGGCGCAGGGCGCCGTCAGCGTCGAGCATCAGCGGAGGCAGGTACGGCGACCCTGCGCCTCGCGTCCACCAGGCGCCGTTCGCGCGGCCCGTCGTCCAGTCCGTGAAGCGGTAGTCGTAGAGCGTCGCCCTGATGTATCGCGGCGGATGATCGCTCCAGGGCCCGGGTGCCAGAAGCGCGCGCACCGGCGGCGATCCTTCGAGCAGCCGTCGCGCCAGCGCCAGCACCCACCGGTCGCTCGACGGGTCGCTGAGCGCGGCGAACCACATCTGCCAGTCGAGGCGCGGGTGATACGGCGCCACCCACGGCGGCGGCCGTCGCTCATCACCGGGCTTCTGATAGAACACGTACGACGTCCACGTCGTGGCGTCATCGCTGCCTTCGAGGTCGATCTCGGGTCGCGTCGTAGTCATCACCGCGAACAGGCCGTAGCCGCTCGAGAGTCGCAACGGCTCGAGGCCGGCTTCCACGACGGCGATGTTCGACGGCAGCGCGCCGCCGCGCGCCTCCCAGAACGTGACGGCGTTCACGAACACGAGGATCGCGACGGCGACTTGTACGGGCCAGCGGCGCCAGCCGGACGGCGGGCCTGGGAGAATCCGCCGTGCGCGTCCCACAAAGCGCTGCGGGAGGCCAGCGAGCACCGTCTCGTCGTCGAGCAGCCACAGCGCGAGCGCCATCGTCAGCACGTTGAAGAACGTGTAGTTGCCGGTGAGGAAGATCAGACACTGGAAGGCGACCGTGATACCGGCCCCAATCGCCTGCACGCGTCGCGGGCCGAAGTACATGAACGGCACCAGCGTCTCGACGACGAGTGTCCCGGCCGTCATGCCGTGGAGCACGGCTGCCGGCAGCTGATGCACGTACCAGGAAATCGGGTTGGGAAGCGGCTGCGTCTCGAAGTGATAGGTGAGCGCCGTGAGATTGCGCCAGGTGACGTCACCGCTCATCAGCTTCACGATGCCCGACATGAACATCAGGCGGAAGAGCAGCCAGCGATAGAGCCACGCAAGCGCAGTCGGCCACGCCGACGTGAGGATCGCGAGCGCGCCGGCCTCGAGCAGCAGCGAGTCCCACTGGAACGACAGGAACTCCTGGCCGACGCCGACGACGGAGAGATAGGCGATCCAGCAGACCGCCAGCGCCGGGGTGGTGAGGCGATCGACGACAACGAGCGCTGACGCCAGCGCCCCGAGACCGCACACCAGCAGGAGCGCTCGCGTCGAGGCGCTCCACCAGAACACCGTGGGGACGAACCAGTACGCGCTGGTGCCGTAGGCCCGCTGCACGGCCTCCAGGAACTCGCCGGCAGGCAGGATGCCGCGGGGCCCGATCAGCCCGTCGATCTGGGGCAGCAGCGACAGGAACGCGATGCAGTAGACCGCGCCGAGAATACGGAGAAACGCCCACGCCGCGATCGGCCCTGAACGCGCGACGGGCCACGACGTCGAGAGCGGCGTGTCCACGACGCCGGCAGTCTACCGCACCGATGCCGAGGCCGGATCCACCTCGAACCGCGCCAGCACCCCGCGCGAGAACGACACGAACCAGACGTTCCCGTCAGGGCCGCCCTTGAGTTGCGTGTCAAGCCGACCCCGTCGGCGAATGGCTGCACGGCCGGCGTGCCGTCGCCGTCGAGGCTGATCGACCACACGTGCTGCTGGATCAGGTCCGCGAAGAACAGCCGCTGCCGATACATGTCCGGGTAGTTGCTCTGCGAGCCGGGCACGGCGCCGAGAATGATCGCCTCGCTGAGGCCGTCATGCGGGTAGGTGTACGCCGGAGGCAGGTAGTGCATCTCGGCGACGCGCGACCGGCGCGGCGGTCGCCTCGAGTTGACGGTCGCGGGCATGTTGCTCGACGCGAGCAGCGCGGCATCGGCGTCGTCGCCGAGCGCCTCGCGCCCGTCGTCGGTGAGCTCCGGGCCCTCGAACCAGGGCCATCCGTAGTTGCCGCCGCGCGTGACGATGTTCACTTCCTCCCAGTCGTTCTCGCCGACGTCTCCGACGAGAAGACGGCCGCGCTCGTCGAACGTGAACTTCCAGGGATTGCGAAACCCCAGGCTCCACACCTCGCCGCGCGCGCCGGGCACACCGACGTACGGGTTGTCGGCTGGCACTGAACCGTCGGCGGCGATGCGCAGCACTTTCCCCGAGAGGCTGTCGAGATCCTGCGCGTGCGCAGCGTCTCGCCGCCGTCACCGGTCGTGACGTAGAGGTAGCCGTCGGGTCCGAACGCCATGCAGCCGGCGTTGTGAGAGCCGGAGTCGGAGGGGATGCCGTCGAGAATCACGGTTTCGCTGTCGGGGTCGACGGCATCACCGGCAAGCGTGAACCGCGAGACCCGATTCTTCGGTCCGGGATACGGCCTGACTCTGCGCAGCGGCGCGCGACGCCTGATCGCACGTCGGCCCGAAGCAGGACTGCGCTGACGTCGTGTAATAGACGTAGATGTAGCCGTTCTCCGCGAAATCCGGATCCACGGTCACGCCGCTCACGCCGCGTTCGTTCTCTTCGCTGGGCTGCAGCGTGAGCATCGCCGATGTCAGAGGCCTGCCTTCGACGACGAGGAACAGCCGTCCGTCCTTCTGCGTGACGATGACGCGGCCGTCAGGCAGAAACGCAAACGACGTCGGATCGGTGAGGCCCGACATCACGACGTGCTCGCGGAACCCTGGAATGACCGTCGTCTCGGCGGCAGCAGCGCAAGTGCCGAGGACGGACGCGAGGAAGCAGAAGGAAAGGATGAGTCTGCGCATGAGCACTCCGGAAGAAGTTCCGATGTACTCATCGACGACATCAATGCCGCGCGCTTCACGCGGATTACGGATGTTAAATGTTTGTGTGTGTCGAAAGCTTGCGAATGTTAACGGCGGATGCCGGCGAATCGGCCAGCGGACTGCAGGCCGCCTACAAAGGCCAGCGGCCCTGATAGCCGGTGAGTTGCTCGAGCGTGTCGACCTCGCCCTCCAACTCGGTCACGAGGCGCCGAAAACCGGGAGACGCCGCGTCCGCGCGGGCGCGAAACACCGTCACGAGCCCGCGATAGTACCCGACGGTCCCCTGCATGCCGGCCTCGGGACTGAACCGCGACCAGAGATCGTCGCCCAGGAGACGATAGTCACGGACGATGGCTCGGACGTTGTGCAGCTTGTCGCACGCCGAGACCAGCAGCGTGGACGCGTCTACGGCCGCGACGTGCGCGACATAGGCGTGCTTCCGCTCGCGCCACGGCTTCTTCGGCACTTCGTCGCTGTCGGTGCAGCCTTCCACGATGTCGAGGACTGTCGCGCCGAAGTGCTCGCCGATCAGCCGCCGGACGCCAGCGGCTCCAAGTTCGGGCGGTGCGTCCTCGATCGCGTCGTGAAGCAACGCCGCGATGGCTTCGTCTTCGGTGGCGCCGAAGTCGAACGCCAGCGCCGTGACGCCCAGCAGGTGGGCCACGTACGGAGGCCCTTTGCCCTTCCGCCGCTGCCCGGCGTGCAGTTCGGCCGCGAGGACGAGCGCGTCCGTGAAACGGCGGCCGATCTTGCGGCGTTCGTCGGGAACGAAAGGTCCGGATAGCGTCATGGCGAGGCGCCCGGCGGGTGCGGACTGGCGTCCGTCATTCTGTCACGCCGGTCGGTATAATCAACGGTTCATGCTCGTCGCGCGACGGCTGATCGTGACCGGACGGGTGCAGGGCGTCGGCTTCCGCTATTTCGCCCGCGACGCGGCACGGCTCGACGGCCTGCGCGGCACGGTCCGCAACCTTGACGACGGCGGCGTCGAAGTCGAGGTGGAAGGCGACGCCGAGGCCGTGCTGCGGTTCGAGCGCACGATCCGGCGCGGGCCGACAGGGTCGCGCGTGAACGACGTGAGGGTCGACGAATCACCGCCCTCTGGACGCTTTCATGATTTCCGCATACTGCCGTAGCCAGCCGGCCGAACCAAGGACTCGACACTCGATGACGACCACGCTCAAGGCGAAGATCCGCAACGTGCCCGACTTCCCGAAGCCGGGCATCCTCTTTTACGACATCACGACGCTGCTGCGCGACCCGGAGGGGTTCCGCGACGTGATCGGTGCGCTCGCCGCGCCGTTCGTGGACAAGGGCATCGATCTCGTGGTGGGCATCGAGAGCCGCGGCTTCATCCTGGGCGGCGCCGTCGCCGATCGCCTGGGCGCCGGCTTCGTGCCGGTCCGCAAGCCGGGAAAGCTTCCGGCGGCGACCGCCAGGGAAAGCTACGCGCTCGAGTACGGCACCGACTCGCTCGAGGTGCACGAGGACGCCGTCACGAAGGGGCAGAACGTGCTGATCGTCGACGACGTGATTGCCACCGGCGGCACGGCGAAGGCCACGTCCGCGCTCGTCCGTCGCCTCGGGGGCAACGTGCACGCGCTGGCGTTCCTGATCGAGCTCGAGTTTCTGAACGGACGCAAGCAGCTCAGCGGCGAAGAGATCTTCTCGGTGCTGCAATACTAAGAAGGGGACACGAACGCGGAACGGAGGAAAAGCATGCCCTGTCTGCTGACGCTGGTCGCGCTGAGCGCGCCGCGGCTGGTCATCGCGCTGCTGTGGCTGTTCAGCTCGTGGTTCGCGGGCATCTTCTCGACAGGACTGATGATCCTCCTCGGGTTCATCTTCCTGCCGACGACGCTGCTCTGGTACTCCGCCGTGCAGCACTGGTTCGCCGGCCAGTGGACGTTCTGGCCGGTGGTCGGGATCGTTATCGCGCTCGCGATCGACGTGTCACCGATCTCGGCGCGGCGAAACGCGGGGTAGGTCGGATCGCCGCCGGCGCGGGCCCGCCTCGTCGATGAGCAGGTGGAGCAGCGCCACGCAGTCGACCGGCTTCACCAGGTGATGATCGAACCCGGCAGTGGCGGCTCGGCCGTAGTCCTGTCCGGGGCCGTAGCCAGACACCGCCACGAGCATCAGGTCGTCGCCGCCGGGCTGATTCCGGAGCTCGGCGGCGACCTGATAGCCATCCAGCACGGGCAGCCCCAGATCCATCAGCACGATGTCGGGCCGGGACTCCGTCGCGCGCGTCAGCGCGACCTGCCCGTCGTGGGCCAGGACGACGCTGAAGCCGGCTGACTCCAGCAGCATCCCCAGCGCGCTGGCGGCGTCCACGTTGTCGTCCACCACCAGGACGCGCTTGTTCCGCGCCTTGCTCGACGTGCCGAGCAGGCCGTTCGGGCCAGGCTCCGCGAGCGGCTCCGCTGTCGTGGCCGGCAGCGTCACGACGAACTCGGCGCCACGCCCCGGGCCGTCGCTGCGTGCCGCGACGGTCCCGCCATGCAGCTCGGTGAGCCGTCGTGCCAGCGAGAGTCCGATCCCGAGCCCGCCATGCGCGCGGTCGAGGCTCGTGTGTCCCTGGACGAAGAGATCGAAGATGCGATCCGCGACGGCGGGATCGAGTCCGATGCCGTTGTCGCGGACGCTGACGACGACCCGTTCTTCCTCGTAGCTGGCGGCAATCGTGATGACGTCGCCGTCGTGGCTGTACTTGATGGCGTTGGTGAGGAGGTTCACGAAGACCTGCTCGAGGCGCGTCGTGTCGCCGATGACGCAGATGGCGCCGGCGGAAGGGATGTGCCGCACCAGCTTCTGATTCCTGGCGTCGGCATCCGGAAGCACCGCGTCGATCGCGCGCTGAAGGACGCCCGTGAGATCGAGGCGATCGCGCCGAAGCTCGATCTTGCCGAGGCGGACGCGCGAGGCGTCCATCAGATCGTCGATCAACTTCGAGAGCTGGCCGACCTGGCGGCTGATCACGTCCATGCTCCACTCCCGCTTGTGTTCGAGGCCGGGCGACCGCGCGACGAGCGCCGCGTTGCCGATGGCGGCCAGCGGGTTGCGCAGCTCGTGGGCGAGCATCGCGAGGAACTCGTCTTTCCGGCGGTCGGCGTCGAGCAGTTGCTCTTCGGTCTGCTTGCGGGCCGTGATGTCTTCGACGGTGCCGACGTGCCCGACCGATTCGCCATGCTCGGCGAGGATCGGACTGGCCTTCACGTAGAGCCAGCGCTTCGGCTCGTCGCGGCGGCGCGTGATCGCCTCCTCGTGGGACCAGACGCGTCCTTCGTGCAACGCCTCCCGCCACGACGCCAGCAGCGGCGCCGCCCGGCCCGGACTGACGGCTTCCGCCCATCCGAACCCGAGCGCGTCGACGTCGGCCTGGCCGGTGGTGGGCTCCCAGAGCGGGCTCACGTAGACGCACCGCCCCGTGGCGTCGAGCTGGAAGATCGCGACCGGCGCCGACGTGCAGAGCACGCGAAACCGATCCTCGCTCTCGCGCAGCGCCGACTCGGCCCGGTGGCGGAGACGTTCCTCGGCCTCGCGCAGCTGCTCGGTCTGCCGTTTGATCTCGGCGCGCTTCTGGAACAGGTCCGCGAAGACGCCGACCTTCGCGCGCAGGATGGCGGGGTCCACCGGCGACTGGATGAAGTCCACCGCGCCGAGCGAATACGCCCGGCTCAATTGCGTCTCGCCGGCGTAGGCCGTCACGAACAGGATCGGCGTGTGCGCCGAGAGCGGCCGGGCACGAATCAAGGCCGCCGCCTCGAAGCCGTCCATGTCGGGCATGTTGACGTCGAGGAGGATGGCCGCGAACTCGTCGTCGAGCACCGCGCGCAGCGCCTCGCGCGCCGAGCGGACGCCCACCACCTCGATCGAGCCGTCGTCGAGGACGGCCTCGAGCGTGACGAGATTCTGCGGCGTGTCGTCGACGACGAGGACCTTGACGCCTTCCATCGCGGCCTACCGATGCAGCCAGCTGCGGAAGACCGACAGCAGCTGTTCGCTGTCCACCGGCTTGGGGAGGTAGTCCCACGCGCCGGCTTCGATGCACTTCTCGCGGTCGCCCTTCATGGCCTTGGCGGTCACGGCGACGATCGGCAGCTGCTTGAACGTCGGAATCCGGCGAATCGCGCGGATCGTGTCGTAGCCGTCCATGTCGGGCATCATGATGTCCATCAGCACGATTTCCACGCCGGGCGTGGCGCGCAGCTTCTCGATCCCTTCCCTGCCGTTCTCGGCGGAGATGACCGACATCTGGCAGCCTTCGAGCACCGTCGTCATCGCGAAGATGTTCCGGATGTCGTCGTCGACGATGAGCACCTTGCGGCCGGCGAGGACGGTGTCGCCGCCATAGAGGCGCTCGAGCGTGCCCCGGCCGGTCGGCGTCAGCGCCGTCAACGGCCGATGCATCAGCAACGCCGTGGCGTCGAGGAAGCGCTCTGGCGACTGCGCCACTCGCACCGTGCGGTGAGCCGCCAGACGCTTCAACTCGGCCTCGGCGCGCTTCGACAGCCCCTCCGGCGCGAACACGGCAACGGGAACCTGCGTGCGTGTCGACTTCGCCATCGCCGCCAGCGCCTTTTCGCAGTCGGCGGCGTCGATCGCCACGCAGTCCACGTGGCCGCGATCGACGAGGGCGAGGGCGTCACGCCACGTCGCGGCCGAGTGCACGACGGCCTGTGAGTCCGCGGCCGCGCCCGCGAGCCGGTGGCGGGCGACGTCATCCGGGCCGAGCACGACCAGCGTCGGCTGCTCACGAGAGGCCCGCTCTGCGAACGCGTCGAACACGACGTTCAGGGAGTCGCGCGTGTGCACGGGTTTCGTGAGCACACCGATGGCGCCGAGCTGCAAGGCGCGTTCGGTGTTCTCCTCCGTCGTGATGACGTACACGGGGATATGGCGCGTGGCGAGATCGTGCTTGAGGCGATCGAGCACGTGCCAGCCGTCGATGTCCGGCAGGCAGATGTCGAGCGTGATCGCATCGGGCTGGCGCTCGCGGGCCAGCGCGATGGCTGCGGCGCCGAAAGCGGTCGACATCGCCTTGTAGCTGCGTTCGCGGGCGAGGTCCATCAGGACGCCGGCGAAACCCAGATCGTTGTCCACGACGAGCAGCACCCGGTCGCCCGGGACGATGGCATCCCGATCGTCGGCGGCTGGAGCAGGGGAGTCCGCCGCAGCCACCGCCACCGGCGTCTGCCCGACCGGCAGGGCAACGGACGGCGGAACGGCCGATTCGGTCGGGCCCGATGACCACGCTGCGGCCCCGCGCCCTCGAGGCCGTTTGCGGGAGCAAGAGCGTGAACGTGCTGCCGCGGTCAGGGCTGCTGTGCAGGACCAGCTCGCCGCCAAGCAGACGCGCAAGCTCGCGGCTGATGGCCAGGCCCAGACCGGTGCCGCCGTACTTCCGGCTCGTGCTGCCGTCGGCCTGCTGGAACGCCTCGAAGATGATCTGCTGCTTCTCGGCCGAAATCCCGATGCCGGTGTCGACGACCGAGATGGCCATCACCGATCGGGCGCGGCTCAGCGCGTCGTGTTCGGTGCTCCAGCCGTCGCGAACCGGGTGGATGAGGAGCCTCACCGATCCGCGCTCGGTGAACTTGAAGGCGTTCGAGAGCAGGTTCTTCAAGACCTGCTGCAGGCGCTTCGGATCGGTCTCGATGGCGCGCGGCAGCTTCGGGTCGATGTCGATCGTGAACTCGAGCCGCTGCGCCTCGGCGACATGCCTGAACGTCCGCTCGACGTAGGTGCGCAGATGGTCGAGCGGGTAGTCCTCCATGTCCACGACGACCGTGCCCGATTCGATCTTCGACAAGTCGAGGATGTCGTTGATGAGCGTGAGAAGGTCGTTGCCCGACGCGTGAATCGTCTGGGCGAACTGCACCTGCTTGGCCGACAGGTTGCCGCTCGGGTTGCGTGAGAGCTGGTCGGACAGGATCAGGAGGCTGTTGAGCGGGGTCCTGAGCTCGTGCGACATGTTCGCCAGGAACTCCGACTTGAACTTCGAGGTGAGCGCCAGCTGCTTGGCCTTCTCCTCGAGCGCCTGCCGCGCCTGCTCGACCTCGGTGTTCTTCCGCTCCACTTCGACGTTCTGCTCGGCGAGCAGCTCGGCCTTTTCTTCGAGCTGCTGGTTCGTCCCCTGCAGTTCCTGCTGCTGCAGCTGCAGCTCGCGCGCGAGCGACTGCGACTGCTTGAGCAGGTCCTCGGTCCGCGTATTCGCCTCGATCGTGTGCAGGACGATGCCGATGCTTTCCATCAGCTGGTCGAGGAAGGCGTGGTGCATCGTGTTGAAGCGATCGAGAGACGCCAGCTCGAGCACGCCCTTGACCTGGCCTTCGAACAGGATCGGCAGGACGACGAGATTGACGGGCGGAGCCTGGCCGAGGCCCGACGAGATCTTGAGGTAGTCGGACGGCACCGTGCGGAGCTCCAGCTTGCGGCGGTCCACGGCGCACTGTCCGATGAGGCCTTCGCCCAGGTCGAGGCGCATCGCAAGCGCGTCGTGCGCCTGATGCGCGTAGCTCGCCAGCAGCCGCAGCCCGGCGCCGTCCTCGGCCCCGTCGAGGACGTAGAGCACGCCCTGCTGCGCCGAGACGACCGACGCGAGCTCGGAAAGCACCATCCGACCGACGGTGAGCAGGTCGCGCTGGCCCTGCAACATGCGTGAGAACTTCGCGAGGTTGGTCTTCAGCCAGTCCTGCTCGGCGTTCTTGTCGGTGGTGTCCTTGAGGTTGCGGATCATCTCGTTGATGTTGTCTTTGAGCGCCGCCACCTCCGCCTGGGCCTCGACCTGAATCGATCGCGTGAGGTCGCCTTTCGTGACCGCCGTCGCGACTTCCGCGATCGCGCGGACCTGCGTCGTCAGGTTTGCCGCGAGGCCGTTGACGTTGTCGGTGAGGTCCTTCCACGTGCCGGCGGCGCCGGGGACGCTCGCCTGGCCACCGAGCTTGCCCTCGACGCCGACCTCGCGCGCGACGGTCGTGACCTGATCCGCGAAGGTCGCCAGCGTCTCGATCATCCCGTTGATGGTGTCGGAGAGCTCGGCGATCTCGCCTTCGGCCTCGACCGTGAGCTTGCGCGTGAGGTCGCCGTTGGCGACGGCCGTCACGACGTCCGCGATGCCGCGCACCTGGCTCGTGAGGTTGCCGGCCATGAAGTTGACGTTGTCGGTCAGGTCCTTCCACGTGCCCGACACACCGGGGACGACCGCCTGGCCGCCGAGCTTGCCTTCGGTGCCGACCTCGCGCGCGACGCGCGTGACCTCCGCCGCGAACGACCGCAGCTGGTCGACCATCGTGTTGATGACGTTCTTGATCTGCAGGATCTCGCCGCGGACGTCGACCGTGACCTTCTGCGTGAGGTCGCCGCTCGCGATCGCGGTGGCGACCTTCGACACGTCGCGCAGCTGCACCGTGAGGTTGCCGGCCATCAGGTTGACGTTGTCGGTGAGGTCCTTCCAGATGCCGGCGACGCCGGGGACGACGGCCTGGCCGCCGAGCTCGCCGTCGGTGCCGACCTCGCGGCCGACGCGCGTGACTTCGGCCGCGAACGCCGACAGCTGGTCGACCATCGTGTTGACGGTGTTCTTCAGCTCGAGGATCTCGCCCTGGACGTCGACGGTGATCTTCTTCTTCAGGTCGCCGCGCGCGACGGCGGTCGTGACTTCGGCGATGTTCCTCACCTGGCTGGTCAGGTTGCCGGCCATCGAGTTGACGCTGTCGGTGAGGTCCTTCCACGTGCCGGCGACGCCCTTGACGACGGCCTGGCCACCGAGCTTGCCTTCGGTGCCGACCTCGCGCGCGACGCGCGTGACCTCCGCCGCGAACGACGAGAGCTGATCGACCATCACGTTGATGGTGTTCTTCAGCTCGAGGATCTCGCCCTGGACGTCGACCGTGATCTTCTTCGTGAGGTCGCCGCGCGCGACGGCGGTCGTGACCTCGGCGATGTTTCTGACCTGGCCGGTCAGGTTGCCGGCCATCGAGTTGACGTTGTCGGTGAGGTCCTTCCACGTGCCCGACACGCCGGGGACCATGGCCTGGCCGCCGAGCTTGCCTTCGGTGCCGACTTCGCGCGCCACGCGCGTGACCTCCGCGGCGAAGGACCGCAGCTGGTCGACCATCGTGTTGATGACGTTCTTGATCTGCAGGATCTCGCCGCGGACGTCGACCGTGACCTTCTGCGTCAGGTCGCCGCTCGCGATGGCGGTGGCGACCTTCGACACGTCGCGCAGCTGGACCGTCAGGTTGCCGGCCATCAGGTTGACGTTGTCGGTGAGGTCCTTCCACGTGCCGGCGACGCCGGGGACGACGGCCTGGCCGCCCAGCTCGCCGTCGGTGCCGACCTCGCGCGCCACGCGGGTGACTTCCGCGGCGAACGACGAGAGCTGGTCGACCATCGTGTTGACGGTGTTCTTCAGCTCGAGGATCTCGCCCTGGACGTCGACCGTGATCTTCTTGGTGAGGTCGCCGCGCGCGACGGCGGTCGTGACGGTCGCGATGTTTCTGACCTGGCTGGTCAGGTTGCCGGCCATGAAGTTGACGTTGTCGGTGAGGTCCTTCCACGTGCCCGCCACGCCGGGGACGCTCGCCTGACCGCCCAGCTTGCCTTCCGAGCCGACCTCGCGCGCGACGCGGGTGACTTCCGCGGCGAACGACGAGAGCTGGTCGACCATCGTGTTGATCGTGTTCTTCAGCTCGAGGATCTCGCCCTGGACGTCGACGGTGATCTTCTTCGTGAGGTCGCCGCGCGCGACGGCGGTCGTGACGGCCGCGATGTTTCTCACCTGGCTCGTGAGGTTGCCGGCCATGAAGTTGACGCTGTCGGTGAGGTCCTTCCACGTGCCCGACACGCCTTCGACCCGCGCCTGGCCGCCGAGTTTGCCTTCGGTGCCGACCTCGCGGGCCACGCGCGTCACTTCCGCCGCGAACGACCGCAGCTGGTCCACCATCGTGTTGACGGTGTTCTTCAGCTCCAGGAACTCGCCCTTGACGTCGACCGCAATCTTCTTCGCGAGGTCGCCGTTGGCGACGGCCGTCGTGACCTCGGCGATGTTGCGCACCTGCGCGGTCAGGTTGCCGGCCATCAGGTTCACGTTGTCGGTGAGGTCCTTCCAGGTGCCCGCCACGCCCTGGACGACGGCCTGGCCACCGAGCTTGCCTTCGGTGCCGACCTCGCGCGCCACGCGCGTGACTTCCGACGCGAACGACCCGAGCTGGTCGACCATCGTGTTGACGGTCACCGCGGTCTTGCGGAACTCGCCCTGGAGCGGACGCCCGTCCACTTCAAGCGCCATCGTCTGGGAAAGGTCGCCCTTGGCTACCGCGCCGATCACGCGCGCCGTCTCCGTCGTGGGATGCACGAGGTCGGCGATGAGCGCGTTGACCGAGTCAATCGAGGCGGCCCAGGACCCTCTCACGTCGCCGACGCTGGCGCGAGCAGACAGGCGTCCTTCTGTGCCGACCACCCTGCTGATGCGCGCGAGCTCCTCGGCCATGCGCCGGTTCATCGCGATCACGTCGTTGAAGGTGTCGGCGAGCTTGCCCTCCACGCCGGTCAGATCGGTGGGAAGGCGGTGCGAGAAGTCGCCCTCCCGAAGGGCGATCAGTCCGTCGAGCAGCTGGCCGGAAATGGTGGGCTCGATGGTCGACGTTGGCATGCCCTGACGCTCCACTCAGTTGAGCTGGTATCGCGGGGACTAAGGCAAATTGCTGACCACAAGGAATTTCGAGTGATTTTGCCGACCGAGGTCAGCTTCGCGCCTGAGGTGGCAGCGACATTTCTACACGGTGGTTCAATTTCTGTACAGCTGGCTGTACAGGAACGCCAGTCGCACTCTCAGGGGCGGGAATTCGTCGGCGCCACGGCAAACGCGGAGGGAGTATCGGCGTCGACCTCGAGCGTCGGACGACTACTGCCGACGCTTCCGGGAGATGGCGACGAGGCTTGCCGATCGGTCGCACGTCGCCGCACTCGGGGCAGCGCAGATGCACCACGTAGGGCGTCCGAAGGACCACGACGTGGTCCGCCAGCCCACACACACGGCAGAGCGGGAATTCGAGGCGGTCCGGGGCCCTGCGATCCGGCTTCGGCCGAATGGTCACGCGTCATGTCAACGTCGTCCATGCCTGGCTGAAATGCACAAGTCGAGCCGCGCGATGGTTCGACGCGGTTGGCATCTTCATCGAGGAGTACGAGTTCAGGTGAAGGCGCACGCGCGTGATCGGAATGAAAACACTAAGGGAAAAGTTGCGTGACAATCGGAGCTGACGACGTCGATGAGTCCTTCACCGGCAGTGCCCGGCCGGCCTCACGGTGCACCCAGGCCGCCGCGAAAGTGGGGAAGCGGGTCAAGGCCGGCGCACTGAAGGCCGCAGCCGTCAACGACCGTGGCGATCTCCGTATCGCGGAGGACTGGCTCGACGGCCTGGCTCAGGGGCCTGGCCGAACCGGGTCTGCGCCTGCAGTCGAAGACTTCGGAAGCTGCGTGAGTGACTCGATCAACTGGATGTCCTAGCGGTGCTACTCACCGGCAGCGCGCAGTGGCAGATCACGAAGAGGCTTGGCGATCGGTCGCACATCGCCGCAGTCCGGGCAGCGCGAATAGATCATGGTGGGCGCGCGACGAACGACGACGGAGTTTGTCATCGCGCACACGCGGCAGCGCGGAAGTTCGAGGCGATCCGCACCTCGACGATCCGGGAGCGGCCGCAGGCGCGGCACGTCGTCCATACCCCGAGTCAAAGGCAAAGGGCGAGCCGTCAGATCGAGCGACATGAATGGCCCCTTTCCCGAAGGGCGCCGATTGTAGCTGAAGCGCGCCCGTGCTCGAAATTGGGGGAATCCCTCAGGAACTGTTACGTGACTGCCACGTCTCGAGGGGCGGCCTCGAAGTGCCCCGAGCCGTTGCCGGCGAACCGCTGATGCCGCAGATTTCGGGATACGGGTTGCCAAATCCATCGCCGAGAGTAGGCAGCATCCCGAGGCCGACCCACAGGAGCATCCGCTTCCGTGCAACGAGGACGAGGAAACGAGATCGAACTCACTGGTAAACTAGGACTTGCACCCGACGTGCGCGTGTAGCTCAGGTGGATAGAGCATCCGCCTCCTAAGCGGAAGGTCCCCAGTTCGAGTCTGGGCACGCGCACCATTTCGCCCCTCTGGTCCCACCTCTGATAGCCTGCGGCGGTCCATCCTTCTTGCCCGGAGGTTCCGTCATGCGCCTTGCCGTTCTCGGCCTGCTGCTGCTCGTCTCCACACCGGCGGCGGCCCAGGATCTGCCCACCCGCTGGGACGAGCTCACCGCGAGCGACTGGCCCAAAGCCCTCGAGAAGTCGCACCAGACGGCCGTCCTGCCGATCGGCATTCTCGAGAAGCACGGACCGCACGCGCCGATTGGCTCGGATCTGATTCAGTCGCGCGACCTGGTCGCTCGCGCCGTGAAGCAGGAATACGCCGTCGTCTTCCCGGACTACTTCTACGGGCAGATCTACGAGGCGCGGCACGAGCCGGGCACGTTTGCGCTGCCGGCGCGGCTGATCTGGGACTTGCTCGACGCGACGTGCGCCGAGATCGCCCGCAACGGCTTCAAGAAGATCCTCATCGTGAACAGCCACGGCGGGAACCCGAACTTCCTGCGCTTCTTCGTGCAGGCGCAGCTCGAACACCAGCGCGACTACGTCGTCTACCTGCATGAGCCTGGCGGCGATCAGGCCTTCGCGAGCGAAGTCGCGCGCGTCAGGAAATCCGATCCCTCAACCGACATGCACGCCGGCGAAACCGAAACGGCTACGCTGCTCGCGCTCCGGCCCGATCTCGTGCATCTCGATCGGGCGACGAGCGAGTCGGGCGCGGATCAGCATCGCCTGCAACTGCCGGATCTCTACACCGCCATCTGGTGGTACGGCCGGTTCCCGAATCACTACGCCGGCAACGGCGACGTCGCGACGCCGGAGCTGGGACGGATGCTCGTCGAGCACCGCGTGGCGGGTATCGTGAAGGCCATCGGAACCGTCAAGGCCGACACGACAACGGGGCAGGTGCAGCAGGAGTTCTTCGATAAGGTGCTGAAGTAGCCGGATCGGCCCGCTTGAGCTAGAATGAAGTGTTCGGCAGTCGGGGCCGCACTCATCTATGAAAACGAGCGAACGACAGCATCTGAAGCACGACGAGATCAGCGAGACGCTGCAGCAGGCGTACGCGCGATTCGATCAGAACCGATCCATCGTCACGACCCTTGTTGGCGTCGTGCTGATCGTCGGCGCAATCGCCGGCGGCCTCTATTGGTATCGCTCCCATCGGGCAGACGAGGCCGCAGGCCTCCTGGCCCAGGCGCTGACCATCACCGAGGCGCAGGTCGTGCCGCCGGTGCAGGCCTTGCCGGGCCAGCCGGCGCCTCCGCCGCCTCCCCCTGGCAGTTACCCCAGCGAGCGCGCGAAGCTCGAGGCCGCCATTCCGAAGTTCGAAGCGACGGCCGACCAGTACCCGTCGACCGACGCGGGGCTCTTCGCGCGGTACCGCGCAGGCGCGGCGCTCGCGACGCTGGACCGCACGGCTGACGCGCGCGCTCAGTATCAGAAACTCGTCGACACCGACGGGCAAGGGCTGTACGGCCGAATGGCGAAGCTGGCGCTGGCGCAGTGCGACGTGCAGGACAAGAAGTACGACGCCGCGATCGCCACGCTCCGCGACCTTTCGCTGGACGCCAAGGGCGACCTGCCGGTGGACGCCATTCTCCTGCAGCTCGGTCAGGCGTACGTGGCGGCGGGGAAGACAACCGAGGCGCGGCAGGCGTTCGAACGCGTGACGACCGAGTTCGCGACGTCGCCTTACGCCGCGGACGCGAAGAAGCAGCTCGACGCGCTGAAGGGCTAGCCGAAGTCTAGTCCAGTCTGAAGTCCGCCTTCAGAACGACCGTCCCACCCTGAAATAGATGCTTCGCTGATCGGGCACGACGCCGGCGCCGTCGTGCCCCCAGGCCACGCCGGCCGTCCAGGTCAGCGGCACTCCGAAGAACACCACGACGTCCGTCGAGAGCTCGCCGCCGGCGCCGACCTTGGCGTCGGCCCAGCTCGCGGTGTCGCGCCACGCATTGCCGACATCGGCAAACGCCGTCGCGTGCACGTTTCTGAAAAAGATCGGCCACGTCCCCCAGCCCCGCTGTGGCCACCCGAGAGGAATTCGCGCCTCGAGGTTGGCCAGCGCCACGTGCGTGCCGGCGAATTCGCCGTTCTCGAATCCTCGCAGCAGGCTGATCGCGTCGTCGCCGAACGTGCCTGGCGACGGGTCGCCGTCGTTGCCGCCCAGGCGGAAGAGGCGCCGAACGCCCGGGGCGCCGCTGGACGTGCCACCAGCCGCGCGAAGCGCCAGCACTGCGCGACTGAACCCGAGGGGCACGTACGCGCGAATGTCCGCGGTGAAATCCTGCGCGGTGCGATCGTCGTCGCCCGTCTCCTTGAATGCTTCCGCGGTGGCGCCCGCCCGGATTCCGTGCTCGGCGCTGACGGAATAGCCGTACCGCCGGGTGGTGTCGATCGTCCACGCCGCGGCGAGTGCCGTGCGGTCGACGCTTGCGCGTGCGCCGGGAATGTCCGACGTGATCCGATCGAGCCGCGCTTCGCCGAGCAGCGCCTGCGCCCACTTGACGCGCCGGAACGTGCGATAGAAGCCTCCTGCCACGTCCTGTTCGCGCTCGGCGAGCGGGACGACGCCGCCGTTCTGATCGAGCGCGTCGAAGAGGGAGGTGCGGTCGCTCGCGCTTGCAAACGGCACCAGCTGCCAGCGTGCGTACGAGTACGACGCGGACCAGTCCGGCCGACCGGCCGGCACGAGAGCCGACGCGTCGGCCCCGCCCGTCACCGCCCAGGTGGCGCTCAGCGTCGCGACGTGCCGCTGCAGCACGTCGTATGCGGTGACAGTGCCGCCCAGCCGCCACCGGTCGTCACGCTCTTCGACAAACGGCAGCCAGCCGCGCGGCGCGAACGTCGGCCACGGCGAATACGCGGTTGCCGATTGAGGGTTGTTGGTTGCGGATTGCGGAACGGTTGCCGGTTGCGGGTTGTCGATTGCGGGTTGCGGGTTGTCGGTTGCGGATTGCAGATTGTGGGTTGTCGCGAACAGATCAGAACCGGCGACGGTGTATCCCACGAAGACGAGGCCATCCGCAGTTCGAGCAGGAGAGAGCGCACCTCCGGCCGGCGCGAGGACTTTCACCAGCGACGGTTCGCCAGCCGTCGACGCACTGAACAGAGCAAACGGGCCGCCGTCGCGATCCGAGGCGAACAGGATCCGGCCACCGTCCGCCGTCCAATCGGGCGTCGTGTTGCGGCCGCGCGAGGAGATCGGCGGCATCGCCTCCGACAGATCCGAATTCAGAACGACGATCTCCGACAGGCCGTGAAGCCGGCGGCGTTCGACGGCCAGACGGGTGCCATCCGGAGACCATCGGGGCATCGCAAAGACGTCGCCGTCGTCGCCGAGGCGCGCGACAATCGGCAGGCCGTCGGTCCGCGATCGGACGGCCGGCCGCCAGCAGTTTCGTCGCGTCGAGAATCAACAACTCGCGCCCGGCGGGCCGTGTGCGCACTACCGCGAGCCGCGTGCCGTCTGGCGAGAGGTCAGGATCCACGAGGCGCGCTTCACGCGTCAGTCGCCGAACCGACCTGCGCACGCGGTCGAACGCGTAGAGATCGCTCGAGAGCCCGGCGCCGCGGACAAGCTCCAGCTGATCGAAGAGGACGACGTCGCGGCCGACGGTGAGCCCGCTCCCGCCATAGCGATCGACGACACGCTCGAGACGGCCGGCCCGCAGTCGATAGAGCGCGGGGAAGCCGTGCGGGTTCGACGCGCTGAACCAGATCGCGCCGTCGCTGTCCACGCGCGGAGTGCTCACGGTGAATCCGAGGTGGGTGAGTCGGCTGCCCGGCGCAGCATCGGCCGCGGTGGCCGCGCGTGCCGCAACCATCTCCGATGCTTCGAATTCGCGCCACAGCATCGCGAGCGTCTTGCCGTAGATGCCATCGAACGCGCCGGACGTGAAGTACGGGAAGCGGCCGGACGTCCGCTTCGCGAGCGCCATGATCCGATCGGTGCCATAAGCCCGCGCCAGGTATTCATGGAACCGGGCGCCGTAGGCGTACCAGCCGGTGCCAGACGGCCAGTCGATGAGGCCGCCGTTGAGACGATCGAGTGGCTCGAGCCGGCCGGCGCGGGCGCCGGCATCCACGACCTCCCGGAAATCGCCCGCGTGCAAACGGCCCTGACCGCCCTGGCTCTCGACGAACGTCGCGAAGCCCTCGATCTGCCACTCGGGCAGCGTCAGGTTCGGAAACGCGATCTCGGTGCGGCCGAAGACAGCGCGAGCGACGCTCGCCCAACCGCGCGATCGATCCAGATGCAGGACGTGTGAGAACTCGTGCGTGAAGACATAGGTCAGCCAGTCATCCGTGTTTCCGAGCTCGTCGCTGCCGACGGGCGGCACGGCGTCGATCTCAATCGCGTTCCACGGCACGACCATCGCGAACCCGTTCGGCTGGTCGTTCTGGTGGACGAGCACGACGTGCGTCCGGCCGGCCGGCACATGACCCAGCAGCGGCGTCAGGCGATCGAACACGTGCTCGGCGATCCCCGCCAGGCGCGCGGCAGCGGCCTCCTCGCCCGAGTGAAAGTGAATCTGAAAGTGCGGCGTGCGAATCGTGTGGAATTCGAAGCGGGGATCGTATGGTCCGCCGGCCGCGGGCGTCGCGAAGAGCGCGAGCAGGGCAGCCGCTGCGAACCAGCGGCGGCTCAACCGTCGACGTCCTTCTTGAGCGACGCGAGGAGCGTCAGGGCCTCGATCGGTGTCAGCCGATTGATGTCCAGCTCGCGAAGCCTGGCACGCAGCGCCGTCGTCCGGCTGTGCGACAGGCGGCGCAAACAGCCCGAGCTGCTGGTGCGGAGAGGCGTCGGTGACGGTCGGGCGGCCGCCCCGTACCAGCTCGTCCTGCTCCAGGCCGCTGAGGATCTCGCGGGCGCGCGCGATGACCGTCGGCGGCAGCCCGGCGAGCCGCGCGACCTGGATCCCGTAGCTGCGATCCGATCGGCCCGGAACGATCTTCCGGAGAAAGACGATCTGATCGTGATACTCGCGGGCCGTGACGTGGAAGTTCACGACGCCGGGGTGCGAGTCTGCCAGGTCCGTCAACTCGTGATAGTGCGTCGCGAAGAGCGTCTTCGGCCGCGCCTTCGGGTTCGTCGCGAGGTATTCCGCCACGGCCCACGCGATGCTCAGACCGTCGAACGTCGCCGTGCCACGGCCGATCTCGTCGAGGACCACGAGGCTCTTCGACGTGGCGAGATGGAGAATGGCGGCCGTCTCCTGCATCTCGACCATGAACGTCGACTGGCCGCGCGCGATGTTGTCCGACGCGCCCACGCGCGCGAAGATCCGATCGACGATTCCGAGCTTGGCCTCGCGCGCCGGGACGAACGAGCCGGCCTGCGCCATCAACGCGATGAGCGCCGTCTGTCGCAGGTACGTCGACTTGCCGCCCATGTTCGGGCCGGTCAACACCACCAGCTGACAGCTCGAGCCGTCGAGCGCGATGTCGTTGGGCACGAACGCATCCGCGGCGTGCCGCTCGACGACGGGATGACGGCCATCGACGACGGCCATGGCGTCGGCGTCGTGCATGTGAGGCTTCGTGTAGTTCCGGACCGACGCAATCTCCGCGAGAGATGCGAGCACGTCGAGCGCCGAGAGCGCGCGGGCCGTGGCCTGGACCTCTGCCGCCGCCCCCGCGACGCGAGCGCGCAGCGCCTCGAAGAGCTCCACCTCGCGCTCGAGGATCCGCTCGTCGGCGCCGAGGACCTTCTCCTCGTACTCCTTGAGCGCCGGCGTGATGAAGCGCTCGCCGCCGGCGATCGTCTGCTTGCGGTGGTAGTCCGCCGGGACGTTGTGCAGGTTCGCCTTCGACACCTCGATGTAGTAGCCGAAGACGCGGTTGAACCGGATCTTGAGCGACGCGATACCGGTGCGCGCTCGCTCGGCGTCCTCCATCTCGGCAATGACCTGCTTGCCCGATCGGCTGATGCGGCGCAGGTCGTCGAGCTCGGAATCGACGCCGTCGCGAATCAGGCCGCCATCTCGTGCCAGCGCCGGAGGCTCGTCGAGCAGCGTCGCCTCGATCGCGTGCCCGATCTCGGGGACCTCGTCCAGCTCCGCGATCAGGCTGCCGATGAGCGGCGCCCTGAGTTCTGAAAGCAGATGCCGGGCACGGGGAACGGCGGCCAGCGACGATTTCAGCCCCACGAGATCGCGCGGGCCGGCGGCTCCAAGCGCGGCCCGGGCGACGAGCCGCTCCATGTCCTGGACGGCTTTCAACACGTCGCGGAACTTCGCGCGCTCGACGCCGCGAAACGCCAGCTCCTCGACCGCATCGAGTCGATCGCGAATCGGCTCGATCGCGACGAGCGGCCGCAGCAGCCACGTCCGAAGCAGCCGGCCACCCATGGACGTGATCGTGACGTCGAGCTCGTCGAGCAGCGATCCTGCGCGTCCCCCTTCGGCGCCTTCGACGACGGCGAGGTGCTTGAGGGTGATCGGATCCACGAGCAGCCGATCGCTCTGCTGGCGAAGCGTGATCGTGCGGACGTGCGCGAGGTCGGCCTTCTGCGTGTCTCGCAGGTACGCGACGAGCGCGCCGGCCGCCTGCACGGCGGGCGCGTCGGCGGACAGGCCGAAGCCGTCGAGCGAGGGCGTCCGCATCTGATCGAGCAGCGTGCGAGTCGCGGCGTCGCGATCGAAATGCCACGCCTCGATCGTCGTCACCGGGATGCCGGCGCGTGCCGCCTCGGGCGCATGCTCGCTCAGCGTCGTCCCCTCAGGCACGACGAGCTCACGCGGGCGCAACACGCTCAGCTCGTCGTCGATGGCCTGCCACCGCGCGGGCCCGGCGTACTCGCCCGTGACGAACTCACCGGTCGTCAGGTCGAGCAGCGCCGCGCCGACCACGTCGCCGCGATCGGGGCCGAGGCTCATCAGAAAGGCCGGCTCGCGCGCGTCCAGATAGTTCTGATCGAGCAGCGTCCCCGGCGACACGACGCGCACGACCTCGCGCCGGACGACGCCCTTGGCCTTGCGCGGGTCTTCGACCTGTTCGCAGATGGCGACGCGGTAGCCCTTGCGGACGAGCCGCGCGAGATAGCCGTCCACGGCGTGGAACGGCACGCCGCACATGGGAATGGCGCCGCCCGATGCGTCCTTCGACCGGGAGGTGAGCGTCAGATCGAGCGCGCGGGATGCGACGAGCGCGTCCTCGAAGAACATCTCGTAGAAGTCGCCCATGCGGAAGAACACGATGGCATCGCGGTACTGACGCTTGGCCTCGTGGTACTGACGCATGGCCGGCGTCAACCCGCCTCGAGAGGCGGTCGCCTGGGCTTCGTTCGACGGAGCGGCCATCAGTGTCGGAAGGGCGCGGGCAGGATCCCCGGCAGTATATTCTACAAGTCGTGGCGACGCTTGCGCTGGACACTTCGACGCCGGACGGCAGCGTGGCGGTGCGCCGCGATGGCGTCGTCGTGTACGCGCGAGGCCGGCGACGGATCGCGGCCGCATGGCATGCGCCTGCCCGGCGAGGCGCTCGCCGCGCTCGAGGCGTGCGGGCTGACGCTCGGCGACGTGACGCTCCTCGCCGTGGGACTCGGACCCGGCCCGTTCACCGGGCTGCGCGTCGGCCTCGCGACCATCGAGGGGCTTGCGTTCGCGACGGGCCTGCCCGTCGTCGGTGTCTCCGGGCTGGATGCGCTCGCGGTGGCTGCGGCCCGCGCCGATGTCTCGGCGCGTGAGATCGCCGTCTTTCTCGACGGGGCGCGCGGCGAGGTGTTCGCCGCGCGATACGCCGTCGCGCCCGGCTCGCCGCTGGAGACGCGCGCCATTGACGAGCCGCGCGCGGCGCCGCCGGTTGATGTCCTCGACGCCTGGCGCGCGGAGGGCGCGCGTCCCGACGTTTTCATCGGCAGCGGCGCGATCGTGTACGGCCAGGACGTGGTCGCCGCCATGCCCGGCGCGCGCCTCATCGACGCGCCGCTTGTCGCACCGCTCGTGGCCGAACTTGGCGAGCTGCGGGCGGCGCTCGATGGCGCCACGCCGCTCAACGCGCTTCGGCCTGTCTATGTCCGGCGCCCGGACGCCGAGCTCGCACGCCGACGGGCCGCGGCGCCGCGCGTCGGCTGACCCTGTGTCCGACGCCGGCGCGCTCCCCGTCGTCGAGCTGCTGCGCGGTCCCGGCGATCTCGACGGCATCCTCGCGGTCGACGCCGAGTCGTTCCTGCGTCCCTGGACTCGCGAGATGTACGAGGCCGAGCTCGACAACCCGGCCGTGACTCGCATCTTCGTGATTCGCACGCTCGACCGTCCCGTCGCCGGCTATTGCGCCACGTGGTTCCTCCTGCCGGAGGTGCACATCAACAACCTGGCGGTGCTGACCCGAGCTCAGACGGCGTGGTTTGGCCACCCACCTTTTGGGCCGCGTTTTGCACACAGCTCTCGAAGCCGGCGGCGAACGCGCGACGCTCGAGGTGCGGCGATCGAACCACGCCGCGCGAAGGCTCTACGAAGGTCTCGGGTTTCGCGTGCGGGGCGTGCGGGCCGACTACTACACCGACCCGGTCGAGGATGCACTGATTCTCTGGCGCGAGCCGCTGGTCGGCCCCATCCGCGCCACGGATCCGGCTTGAAGGGGCCGGGAGTGTTGTAGTAGGGTGTCGCCTTGAGAGGTCCGACTCGTGGGTCGGCCTCGCGGCGCCGGCCCTGCCCACACTCAGAAGGAGGCGGCATATGGCTGTCGAGACGCACGAGTTGAAGGAACGCCTGATGGCGTCTGATCACGAGTATCGCGATCTCTCCACCCGCCATCACGAGCTTGACGAACGGCTGCACGAACTCTCCTCCCGCCACTTCCTGACCGAACCCGAGCAAGTCGAAGAGTCGCAAATCAAGAAACAGAAGCTCCGCCTCAAGGACAGGATGGAAGACATCGTCCGCCGCGGTCAGGTGTCCTGAGGACGGAAGCCCCGGCCGACAAGGCCGCGCGGGTTTCGATGAGGGAGGGCCCCGTGGATCGCGGGGCCCTTCGTGTTTTCAGGGAGGCCTACCTCGACGGTTACAATACCCGGAGCATGAGCATCGATCGCGCAGGGTTCCCGTTCATCGGCGGCGCCATCCTGGTCGGGCTGTTGCTGGCGGCGTTCGGGTTCTATGGAACAGCGATCGTGCCGTTCGTGCTCGCGGCGTTCTTCGTGTTCTTCTTCCGGGATCCTGATCGACCGGCGGTCCATGCGCCAGGTGAAGTGATTTCGCCGGCCGATGGCCGCGTGCTCGTCGCGGGCCCGGCCGAAAGCGCGGGCGCGCCGCCGGGAACGTGGCAGCAGGTGAGCATCTTCCTGTCGCCGATGGACGTGCACGTGAACCGCGTGCCGATCGGGGGACGCGTCACCCGCGTGCTGGAGACGCCCGGACGATTTCTCCCGGCGTACCGCGCCGAAGCCGCAAGCCAGAACGAGCGGACGGAGATCTGGATTGAGCGCGCAGGCCAGACGATTGTCTGCCGCCAGGTCGTCGGCCTCCTCGCGCGGCGCATCGTCTGCCGCCTGGCCGAAGGCGCCCAGGTCGAAACGGGCCAGCGGTACGGCATCATGAAGTTCGGCTCGCGCATGGACATCTACCTTCCGCCCGACGCGACGATCGCCGTGCATGTCGGCGACCGCGTGCTGAGCGGCGTGACGCGCATCGCGCGCCTCGGCACCGAGGGGAGCGGCGCCTGATGGAGCCTGTCACTCCGCCGCGTCCGTTCCGGCTTGCCGTGACCAAGCCGGCGTCCGACCACCCGGCGGCCCGTCGTCCGCGTCGCGGCGTCGCCATCCTGCCCAGCCTCTTCACGATGGGCAACATGTTCTGCGGCTACGCGTGCGTCATCTACGCGATGCGCGGTGAGTTCGAGATGGCCGCGCCGCTCATCGGCATCGCCGTCGTGCTCGACATGCTCGATGGGCGCATCGCGCGGATGACCGGGACTGCCAGCGAGTTCGGCGTGCAGTTCGACTCGATGGCCGACATCATCTCGTTCGGGATGGCGCCCGCCGTGCTGACGTTCGCGTGGGGCCTCAGCACGCTCGGTCGCCTCGGCTGGGCGGCGGCCTTCCTGTTCGTGACGGCTGCGGCGCTGCGGCTTGCGCGATTCAATATTCAGTCGGCGTCAACGGACAAACGCTACTTCGTGGGCATGCCGAGCCCGGCCGCGGCGGGCATTCTGGCGGCCACGGTCTTCGCGTATCCCGAGGGCCTGACACAATTCCGCTCGTCGTTGCCGGCGCTGCTGCTGGTGGTGATTCCGGCGCTGCTGATGGTGAGCACCGTCCGGTTCCGCAGCTTCAAGACGATCGACCTGCAGGCGCGGCGCCCGTTCCGGGTTCTGCTGTTCTTCGCCGTGCTGATCACGGCCATCGTCACGCACCCGCAGAGCGTGCTCGTGGTGATTTCCTACAGCTACCTGGTGTCGCCCTTCATCGGGATGATTGTCAGTCGCCTCAGGCGGAAGCCGGACCAGCCGGCGGGGCCGGCAGAGTAATCGTCACGCACGTCCCGCGGCCCTTCGCGCTCTCGACGGCAATCGTCCCGCCGTTGAGCTCGACGTTGCGTTTCGCGATCGTCAGGCCGAGCCCGGTGCCCGTCGCCTTCGTCGAGAAATACGGCTCGAACAGGTGCTCGAGCGCGTCGGCGTCCATGCCGACGCCCGTGTCGTCCACGGCAATCTGGACGGCGCCGTCCACACGCCACGTGCGGACCGTCAGCGTCCCGCCTCCGCGCATCGCGTGCAGCGCGTTCTCGATGACGTTCACGAGCGCGCGCAACAACAGTCCGCGGTCCACCTGAATCATCGGCAGCCGGTCCTCGCTCTCGACGACGAGCCGCACGTTGTCCGGAAGGCCGGCGCGATAGGGCGCCGTCACCTCGTCGATCACGGCCGGAATCTCCGTGGGCGCCGGCCGGGCCACGGGCGACGACGCGAAGCTGGAGAACTCGCTGGAGATCTGCCGCAGGAGCGTGACCTGCGAGAGGATGGTGTCGACGCACCCTTCGAGCACGCGTCCGAGCGGGGCGCCGGCGTCCTTGTGCACGCGGCGGAGGTGTTCCGCCGACAGCTGGATCGGCGTCAGCGGGTTCTTGATGTCGTGCGCAACCTGCCGCGCCATGTCGGCCCACGCGGCGAGGCGGTTCGTCCGTTCGAGCTCCGCGCGCTGACGTTTGAGGTCGTCGGCCATCTGGTTGAAGGCGTCCACCAGTCGCCTGAGCTCGTCGGCCGTGGACGCGTGGATGCGGGCGTCGAGATCGCCCCTCGCGATGCGGCCCGTCGCGCGCGTCAGGCGGTTCACGGGATCGGCGATGCGCTCGGCCGTGACATAGCCGATGCCGGCGCCGAGCAGGATGAAGAGCACCGCGGCCAGCGTGACGCGTCGGTCGAGCGCATCGATCTCTCGTTCGATCTCCTGCTGTCGCAGCGTGAGCGGCACCGTGAGAATCGCGCCGGACTCGCCGTCGCGGACCGGCACGGCGGCCACCGTATATTCGAGCCCGCCGAGGCGTTCATCGCCGATGTAGCTGGCCTGGCGGTCCATCGCGATCGCGCGAGCGACTTCGGCAGGCGTGCGTGTCGGCAGCAGCCCCGACGCGAAGAGGTCGCGCTGGCTCGTCGCAATGAGCGTCGGGTTGACGAACACGTTCACGTCCTGGTCGATGATCCGGCTCACCGAGATCATGATGTCGTCGTCCAGGACGCCCGGATCGCCGCGAGCGCGCCGCTGCTGGCTGACGACCGTCTCGATCACGCGCCGCGCGGCTGATGCGGTGCGCAGCGCGCCCTCCTCCAGGCCGCGACGCAGTTGCCCGGCGACATAGGCGCGCGTGACGAAGGCCAGACCGAGGACCGGGACCACTGAGGCCGCGACGAACAAGAGAAAGAGCTTCCGGTAGAAGCTCTGGCGGATCTCCCGCAGCAGCTGCCGGCCGGTCACCGGCTGACGGCCGGCCAGCCGACCGAGGAGCCCGAGGCCGATCGCGATCAGGAGGAACGTGACGCCCGCCAGCGTGCCGATCTCGGCCAGCGAGACGGCGTGCTCGATAGGCCGGGGGATGGCGTAGCCGATCGCGTAGATGCCCGCGCGATCGTTGCTGAGGAGCACGCGATACGTCTGGTCACCACGCGCCAGCACCGTCCAGAATGCCTGGCGATCCGCGCGGAAGACCCGCTGAAGGAGATCGCGGTCGATCGGCCATGCGGTGCCGGCGGTGGGGTAGACCGGCGTCCGGCCCCAGCCGTACACCGCAAACGAGATGTCCCGACCGTGCACCTCGGACTCCTCGGTGGCAGTCGGCCGGAACAGCTGCGCGTACGGATCCTCCGCGGCGACAAACGGCAGCGTGCCGTAGTCGAGCACGACGTGCACGAGCAGAATGCCGACGCGATGCTGCTCGCCGCTGGCGTCGGTGGCGCAGATTGCGCGCCCGGCGTGCAGCAGCACGTGGTCGTCCGTCGAGGGCGGCGCCTCGCCGAAAATCACCCAGTTGCAGGACGCCTCGACCGGACGGTCGGTGACCAGGAACTCGGCGGGCAGGTTCAGCGCGAAGCGGCTGACGACGTTGCCGTCGGCGGTGTAGAGCTCGACCGACGACGTGAGGCGCTGGCGGCCGAGCTCGGTTTGCGACCACAGGAAGTACGCGCGATCCGTATCCGGCCGTGCGGCGACAGTGCCTTCGGCCGGAAACTGATCCGCCAGCCCGGGCACGCCATCGAGATCGTCGAGCGACCGACGCAGGAGCACGCGCAGCTCGCTGCGGTGATTCAGGACTTCGGGAGTGTATTTGTGCGCGATCGTCTCGCTGAGCGCCTGGTCCTCGAGCGCCATCATCGCCGGGTAGAGCACGAGCGATGGAAGCGCCAGGGCGACGTACGCGACGAGCAGTCGCAAGCCCTGCGAGGCATGCCGGTATCGAGGCGCGACCCACCGCGACGCGGCGGCCGCCAGCACGATGCCGATCACGCACGGCACCAGGGGCAGCGTGTCCGACAACACGCGTGCGTTGGTCGCCGACGCGAGAAGCGACGAGCGGAATCGTGATGTAGACGACGCCCAGGCTGACGCGCACCGCGATGGCCTGGCGGCGGACGCGCCACCACGTCGCCGCCAGTCTCGCGGCAATCACGCAGGCCCAGAAGGCGGCGGCGTTGAGGCAGCAGGTCCCGAGGAGGAGCGTCAGGCGCTCGGCCTCGAACGGATGCAGGCTGAAGCGCAGCCCGACGGTGCCGCTCTCGCGCACGATGGCGGAGAGGACGTGCTCGTGGAGGATCAGCCCCACGCCAATCGTCGTCGCCGTGACGGCCTGGACGATCCAGAACGCGACCTGGCTCGCCGGGGTATTCGCGACCCGGCGCCGACGCGCATGGCGTGCAAGCCGCCAGCGCTCGACGAGGTCGCCGGCAATCACGACCAGCGCGAGGAGGAGCAGCGCCGTGAACAGGTGGTCCGCGGCCGACCGCAGCACGAACTGACCGAGCGCCGTCGTCGGCGTCGAGAGTCGCCACTCCGGCGGCACGGCAATCATCAACAGGGCCCGAGCGACCAGCAGCAGGCCAACCAGCCCGGCCGTCAACCCCAGATACCCCGCGCGTTCGCGCGTCGCCTCCTGCGCCTCGCGGACCAGCACCGCCAGCACGAGCAGGACCGCGGCGACCAGCGCGAGCAGCAGGTCGGCCAGTCGCGAACGCCAGGCGAGCCGGAGATCCGCCAGCGCCCGCGGCGAGACTTCCGCTTCGAGCAGGGGAAGCGCCGTCGGGCGCGCTGAGCAGGAAGCCGTATGGCGGCGTGGAATCGCTGCCTTCGTACCGCGGGCGCAGCGAGACGGGGACGAGCGAGGTCTCGAGCGTGAAGGTCGCCTGGCCCGGGTGCGTGCTGCTGTCGCGCGTCAGCTGGTGCTCGGCCGCGATGCTGCCGAGGCGCCGGCCCTCCTTGCCCGTGTCGGTGATCGGTCGGACGTGGACGAGGCGAAGCCCCGCCGGCCCCGGCGCCACGAACAGCGCTTCGGGACCGAGGATTCTGATGTCGGGGAGATTGGACGGTCGCCCGGCCCACGCCACCGCCTGGCCGCCCTCGGCATAGACCGAGATGGCGTCGATGCCGGCGCGCCCATTGGCGATCGCCGCGGTGGTGTCGAAGAGCGCGCGGGCCCGCGTGTTGTCAGGGCCCGCCGGCGCGCGCGCTTCACGCGTGCCCGCGACCTGGGCGGTGGCGGTTTCGAGGTCGCTCGACAGGCCGGCGAAGTCGTCCTGCACTTCGGCCGCGACGCGCCGCAGCGTGGTCGTGTCGGACGACCCGATGAACCACTGCTCGGCGAGCCAGCCGCCCGCGCCCGCAAGCAGGACCAGCGTCAGGCCCCCGATGGCTGCCCGCGCGAGCCGACGGCGCTCCAGCGCAGGCGACGGCACCGGCGGCACGGGCCGCCGGCCAGAGGGACCAGAGTCCACAGGTCGAGAATACCGGATCGCCGGCAGAATCGGGCATGCCGGGCACCTGCCATGAGCCTCTGGGGCGGGGTGCTATAGTGCTCGACAGTCCCGTCAGCCTCGCTCTCCGCGCTCGCTCGATGCCGCTCACCGAACCGATCAAGAACGCCCTGAAGCGCGGCGCGCTCGTCACCGCCGCGAACTGGCAGGTGGTGCTGATCCAGTTCGTGGCCGAATCGGCGTTCAAGGCCTTGCTGGTCGTGCCGGTGGTCGGGGCCGCGTTCCTCGTGACGCTGCTCGTTGGCAGCAGCGTCGAGGAAATCGTCTCGGGCGACCTGCGGCAGACGCTCGGCATCGCCATCGCCGCGCTTGGCGAGCATCGGGCCGCGCTCGGCGCATACCTGGCCGGCGTCGCCGTCGTGCTCGTCGGCGGCTCGATTCTGATGTTCGTCGTGAAAGCCGGGAGTGTCGGCGTGCTGGTCGACGCCGATCGCGCAGGTCCGGCTGTCGAGCGGCCGCCCCTTCGCGTGGACACGGTGCGCCAGGCCGAGCGCTTCTCGCTCGAGAGGTTTTCCGACGCGAGCACGCGGTTCCGCCACCGGTTCGTGCGCCTCGGGCTGGGACTGCTGGTCGTCTACGGGATGACGGTGGGCGTGTATCTCCTCGCGCTGGTCTCGCTGTATCGCGTCAGCACGGCGTGGAACGTCGCGTGGCTCGGAACGCTTGGCGCGGCCGCAGCCTCGACGCTGCTCGTCGCCGCCATCACCATCATCAACCTGATTTATCTGTTGCTGCAGGTGCTCGTCGTGTCGCGCGACAGCAGCGTCGCGCGCGCCATCGTCGGACTCCCCGGGTTCATCCGAGGGCAGCGAAGCACCGTGTTGCGCGTCTTCGCCGTGGTGCTTCTCCTCGTCCTCATCGCCACGGCGGCCTCGATTCTCGCGACGGCCGCGCTGGGCTTCATCGGGTTCGTGCCGATCGTCGGCCTCGCGATGCTGCCGCTGCAGCTGCTGGCGTGGATTGGCCGCGGCCTTCTCTTCGAGTTTCTCGGCCTCGCGGCGCTGACCACGTACGCGGGCCTCGTGCGACGGGCGTCGCCGGCGGAAGCCGCGGCGCTCGGCACGGTGCCAGGACTGGTGTCATGACCTACGAGCGGTTTCTCTCGCGCGGCGCCACCGCGATGCGCGAATCGGCCATCCGGAAGATGGGCGCCGTCGGTGCCCGCGTGCCGGACCTGATTTCATTCGCGGCGGGCTATCCCGACCCGACGACGTTCCCGTGGGACGCCTTCAGGGAGATCACGAACGAGTTGCTGGACGGCCACGATCCGCACGCCTTGCAGTACGGCGCGACGCGCGGCTACCGGCCGCTCGTGGACGACATCGGCCAGGTGCTCGAGTCGCACGGCATCCGCTCGACGTTCGAAGAGCGGCTCGTCACCACCGGTTCGCAGCAGGGCCTCGATCTCGTCGGACGCCTGCTCATCGATCCCGGCGACGTGATCCTGGTCGAGTTGCCGACCTACACCGGCGCGATCTCGGCGTTCCGGAACACGCAGGCCGAGATGGTCGGCGTGCGGCAGGAAGCCGACGGCATCGACGTCGACGCGCTCGACTCGACGCTGCAGTCGCTGCGGTCAGCGGGCCGCCGCGTGAAATTCCTGTACGTGGTGCCGAACTTCCAGAATCCGTCGGGGCTGCTCATCGGTCTCGCGAAGCGACGCCGGCTGCTGGAGTGGGCGGAGCGTCGCGACGTGCTGCTGGTCGAGGACGATCCGTATGGCGAGCTGTATTTTCCCGATCGCGCGACGCGCGAGGAGACGCGGCCGATCAAGGCGGACGACACGTCGGGGCGCGTGATCTATCTGAGCAGCTTCTCCAAGACGCTCGCGCCGGGGTTCCGCGTCGCCTGGGTGGTCGCACCGGCCGAGATGATCGCGAAGTTCGATCTCGCGAAACAGGCGGCGGACATCTGCGCCGGCGCGCTGGATCAGCGCGTCATTCACCAGGCGATCCACCGCGGCGTGCTGGCGACGCAAGGCGAACGCCTGCGCGCGCACTACCAGCACAAGCGGGAGGTCATGGAACGCGCGCTCGCCGAAAGCCTTGGCGACGGCATGTCCTGCACGATGCCCCGCGGCGGGTTCTTCCTGTGGGGCAGACTCGCCGGCGGTCTCGATGCCGAAGCCGTGCTGGCCCACGCGCTCGAGGCGAAGGTCAGCTTCGTGATCGGCAGCGCGTTCTACGTCGACGACAGCGGCCACGACACGCTGCGGCTCTCGTTCTCGCAGCCGTCCGACGCCGAGATCCGGGAAGGCGTCGCTCGCCTCGCGCGCGCCGTGGCCAGCACGCGCTGAGGAACGGCAAAGACACCAGGATTCTGAGATTCACGGAGATTGCGTCCCGCTGCGGGCGCGCCGGTCGCCTGGATCGTTGCTCCTGAATCCCTGAAATCCCAGAATCCAGGTGTCTATTTGGGACGGCGAAGTCAGCGTGACAGCGCTCCTTGTTACTGGGACGGCGGTGGCGCTCCTGCGTTGATCACGCTGAGTCGGAATCTCGTCGCCGAACGGGTAGGGCATGGGCACCGGCAGCGGCTCGAGTTGCCGCTTCAACAGCGTGAATGTCCCTTCGCGTGTGACGATCGCTACCGAGGCGACGAGCGGGTGAGCGTCGGGAAGCACCTGCGGAGGGCCCGCAAGATCTGCCGCGGGTAGCACGGCGATGCCGGCGGCGACGCCCGTCTGGGCCCGGTAGCCGTTGATCTGGAGCGCCATCGCTGCGACGGCCACGACGGTGCCAATGACGATGGGCCCGCCCGAGGCGCGGACGGGCAATTCGGCGCGCCACTTCATGACGCCGTTGCCGCGATCCAGCGCCCACAGGATGTTGTCGAGCGCGACGTAGTACACGCGCTTCTCGTCGACGGCTGCGCGTCCCACCGGACGGCCGCCGACGCGCCAGTGCCAGCGCTCCTTGCCGTTCTTCGGGTTCAGGCAATAGAAGCGCTTGTTGGCGCAACCGACGAAGATCCGGTCGTCGAGCACCAGCAGCTCGCCGGGCCGCCCCGGCAGCTTGTGCTCCCATTGCGGCTCGCCGGTCAGCAGCGCGAGCTTCATGATCCGGCCGTCCTCCAGCGACAGGTACACGCCATCGGCGGCAATGAACGGCGTCGCCGCGGCTTTGACGCCCACCGCACGGCTCCACAGGGCCTTGCCGTCGGCCGCGCGAATCGTGAGCACCGTGCCGTCGGCCGCCACGGCCACGGCCCAGCCCGAGTCGACCAGCGGCGGCGCGGAGAATCCACCGGTAACCGGCACGGCCCAGCGCTCGGCGCCCGTCGCCGCATCGAACGCCGCCAGCTGCTCGTCGCCGGCGACGACGACCAGGCCGCCGGAGACCACGGGCGCCATGTTCGAGATGATGTCGCGGCTCCACTTCAGCGTCGCCTGGTCGAGGTCGATGGCCACGACGCGGCCGCTGCCGAGCGGGACGTAGGCCGTCTTCTGATCGAAGCCCGCAGGGCCCGACGGCGTGTCGTCCAGCTCGATCGACATCGCGGGCTCCAGCACGAACGTGTCGGCTGGGCGTACGCGACCTCTTCGGCTCCTCCGGGAAAACGGTCTTCGTGAGCGGGGGGAACGGCGCCGTCGCGGGCGGCGCCGTCGGCGTGAGCTGCGCGCGCGCCGATGTCGCGAGCCCGACCGTGGTCAGGCAGACGAAGACCGCGAGAAGTCGTGGCATTCGGGAAGATCGGGCCGGACGACCAGACCCGAGATGCATGGCGGCCCAGCAGCGCCACCGCTATAATACTTCGGATACGCTGCGCGTCTGCGCGGCGGCGTCCGCTCCCAGCATCCGGGCCACCCGCATCGTGTCACATCAGACGATTCTCATCCTCGACTTCGGGTCGCAATTCACACAACTCATCGCGCGGCGGCTTCGTGAGCTGTCGGTCTACTGCGAGATCCTGCCGTTCCACACGCCGCCCGAGACGCTGGCGGCGCGCAAGCCCGTCGGCATCATCCTCTCAGGCGGACCGAAGAGCGTGAGCGAGGATGGCGCGCCGAAGTGCGACGTCGACGTCCTGACGCTCGGCATGCCGGTGCTCGGCATCTGCTACGGCATGCAGCTGATGACCGACCTGCTCGGCGGACGCGTCGCCCCGGCCTCGCATCGCGAGTTCGGCCACGCGACGGTGCACGTCACGAGCCCGTCGGCGAGACTGCTCGGCGACCTGCCGCACGACCTGCGCGTCTGGGCGAGCCACGGCGACTACGTGGAAGCCGCGCCGCCCGGGTTCACGGTCGTCGCCACGAGCGCCAACGCCCCGGTCGCGGCGATGGAAGCGCCCGATCGCCGCCTTTACGGCCTGCTGTTTCATCCAGAAGTCGCCCACACGGATCGCGGGCTCGAGATCCTCCGGCACTTCGCCTTCGACGTGTGCGGCTGCACGGGCGACTGGACGATGGCGTCGTTCGTGGACGAGGCGACGGCGCGGATTCGCCAGCAGGTCGGCGACGGGGCGCGTGGTCTGCGGCCTGAGCGGCGGCGTCGATTCGACGGTGGCGGCGGTGCTGATTCATCGCGCCATCGGCGATCGGCTGACCTGCATCTTCGTGGACAACGGCGTCCTGCGTCAGGACGAGGCCGTCCAGGTGCAGACGCGCTTCCGCGACAAGCTGAAACTGCCGCTCGAGTTCGTGGATGCGTCCGACGAGTTCCTGACGGCTCTCGCCGGCGTGACGGATCCGGAGCGCAAGCGGAAGATCATCGGCGGCACGTTCATCGACGTCTTCGAGAAGAAGGCCGCCGCGCTCGGCTCCTTCGACTTCCTCGCACAGGGCACCCTCTATCCCGACGTCATCGAATCGGTCTCCGTCGTCGGGCCGTCCGTCGGCGATCAAGAGCCACCACAACGTCGGCGGCCTGCCGGACCGGATGCGGTTCAAGCTCGTCGAGCCGCTGCGCGAGCTCTTCAAGGACGAGGTGCGCCGCCTCGGGCGCGACCTCGGCCTGGACGAGGAGTTCGTGGTCCGCCAGCCCTTCCCGGGCCCGGGCCTCGCCGTGCGCATCCTCGGCGAGATCACCAAGGTACGGCTGGATCTGCTGCGCCGCGCCGACGCCATCGTCGTGGACGAAGTGAAGAAGGCCGGGCTCGTACAAGACGCTCTGGCAGAGTTTCGCCGTGCTGCTGCCGGTGCAGAGCGTCGGCGTCATGGGCGATGCGCGGACCTACGAGTCGACGATCGCCGTCCGAGCGGTGGACAGCAAGGACGGGATGACGGCCGACTGGGCCCGGCTGCCGCATGAACTGCTCGGCGTCATCTCGTCGCGTATCGTGAACGAAGTGCGCGGCGTGAACCGGGTGGTGTACGACATCTCGTCGAAGCCGCCGAGCACGATCGAGTGGGAATAGATTGATGATTGCCGATTGCGGGTTGCGGATTGCGGGTTGGGGGCCACCCGGCGCTCGGGCTCAGGCCGTCGCGCTTGCAGCCCGCAACCGTCAACCGTCAACCGGCAATCAGACGATGACCGAGTTCGTTCACCTTCACCTGCACACCGAGTTCTCGCTGCTCGACGGCGCCTGCCGCATCGACGAGCTGCTCGAGCAGGTGAAGGGCTACGGCATGCCCGGGGTTGCCGTCACCGAGCACGGCAACATGTTCTCGGCGATTACGTTCCACGATCACGCGCGGCAGCGGGGCCTCAACCCGATCCTCGGCTGCGAGGTCTATGTCGCGCCAGGCAGCCGTCACGATCGGGGCGGGCCCGTCAGCGAGAACTACAACCATCTGGTGCTGCTGGCCGAATCGAAAGAAGGCTGGCACAACCTGATCAAGCTCGTGTCGGCCGGCTACACCGAGGGGTTCTACCGGAAACCGCGCATCGACAAGGAACTGCTCGCGCGGCACTCGGCGGGCATCATCGGCCTGAGCAGCTGCCTCAAGGGCGAAATTCCGCAGGCGCTCACCGCCGATCAGTCCGCGAAGGCCATGCAGTCCGCCGCCACCTTCCGCGACATTCTCGGGAAGGACCGTTTCTTCCTCGAGCTGCAGTGGCACGGCATCGAGGACCAGAAGATCGTCAACCGCGGGCTGGCGCCGATCGCGCGCGAGCTCGGTCTGGGCCTGGTCGCCACCAACGACGTCCACTACCTGCAACAGGGCGATCACGTCCCCCACGACGTCCTGCTGTGCATCGGGACGGCCAGCTCGGTCCACGACAAGGACCGGCTGCGCTATCACGGCGACCAGTTCTACCTGAAGACCGGCGACGAGATGGCGCACGTCTTCGGGACGGAGTTCCCGGAGGCGCTGTCGAATACGGTTCGAATCGCCGAGCGCTGCAACGTCGATCTCAGCGCGACCGAAAACCACCTGCCGGACTTCGCCGTGCCCGAGGGCTACACCCTCGATGCGTACTTCGAGCACATGGTCCGCCAGGGCTTCGCCGAACGGCTGCCGCGACTGCGCGCGATGGTGTCGGCCGGCTCTCTCCGCCACGGTCTCGACGAGTACGAACCCCGGCTCGCGTACGAGATCGAGATGATCAAGCGGATGCGCTACGCCGGATACTTCCTGATCGTCTGGGATTTCATCCGCTATGCGCGCGAGCAGGGGATTCCGGTCGGCCCCGGGCGCGGATCGGCGGCTGGCAGCCTGGTCGCGTTCTGCCTGCGCATCACCGACGTCGATCCGCTGCAGTACGACCTCATTTTCGAGCGCTTCCTGAACCCCGAGCGCGTGTCGCTGCCCGATATCGACATCGATTTCTGCGAGCGCCGTCGCGGCGAGGTCATCGAGTACGTCACGCGGAAGTACGGCCGTGAGAACGTCGCCCAGATCATCACGTTCGGGACGATGAAGGCGAAGGCGGCCGTGAGGGACGTCGCGCGCGCGCTCGACATCCCGCTGGCGGACGCCAACAAGGTCGCCAAGCTGATTCCGCCCGCGCTCGACATGACCATCGACAAGGCCGTCGAGGAGAACGCGGCGCTGAAGGAGCTCGAGCAGGCCGACCCGAAAGTCGAGGAGCTGCTCCGCGTCGCGCGCCGCCTCGAGGGCATGGCCCGCCACGCGTCCACGCACGCCGCGGGCGTCGTCATCGCGCCGGGACCGATCACCGACTATGCGCCGCTCTACAAGGGCGGACGCGACGAAATCGTCACCCAGTGGGCGATGAAGGAGATCGAGCGCGTCGGTCTCCTGAAGATGGACTTCCTGGGGCTCAGCACGCTCACGCTGATCCAGGACGCGCTTGCCGAG
This sequence comes from Vicinamibacteria bacterium, assembly GCA_963787035.1. Taxonomy (GTDB): domain Bacteria; phylum Acidobacteriota; class Vicinamibacteria; order Vicinamibacterales; family JAENWD01; genus JAENWD01. The sequence continues at coordinate 197,119 of CAWBBN010000022.1, read as the reverse complement.
ATCACGCGCACGACCGGCACCCGGCTCGACATCGACACCATCCCGCTCGACGACCAGAAGACGTATGAGCTCTTCGGCGAAGGCCTGACCTTCGGGGTGTTCCAGTTCGAGAGCTCCGGGATGCGGGAAATCCTCCGCAAGGCGAAGCCTCAGCGCCTGGACGACCTGATCGCGTTGAACGCGCTCTACCGGCCGGGACCGCTCCGCAGCGGCATGGTCGACGACTTCATCGCGCGCAAGCAGGGCAAGAAGGAGATCGCGTACGAGCTGCCGCAGCTGCAGCCGATTCTCGAGGACACCTACGGCGTCATCGCGTATCAGGAACAGGTCATGCGCGTGGCGGCGACGCTCGCGAGCTTCTCGCTCGGCCAGTCGGACGTGCTCCGCAAGGCGATGGGCAAGAAGAACCCCGCCGTCATGCAGGCGCAGCGCGAGAAGTTCGTGACCGGCTCGGTGAAGAACGGCATCAGCGAGAAGAAGGCCACGAAGATTTTCGACCTGATGGAGCACTTCGCCGGGTACGGCTTCAACAAGTCGCACTCGACGACGTACGCGCTGCTCGCGTATCAGACCGCCTACCTGAAGGCGAACTACCCATGGCATTTCGCGTCGGCGCTGCTCACGATTGAATCGCAGAACACCGACAAGATCGCCGCTGTACCTGGGAGAGTGCCGCGACCGCGGCATCCCCGTGCTGCCGCCCGACATCAACGAGAGCGCGCTCGCGTTCACCGTCACGCCGGCCGGCGTCCGATTCGGGCTCATCGCGATCAAGAACGTCGGCCAGGGCGCCATCGAGTCGATGCTGCAGGCACGTGAGGCCCGCGGCGGGCGGTTCAACTCGCTCAACGAGCTCTGCGAGGAGCTCGACTTGCGCCTCGTCAACAAGCGGGTGCTCGAGGCGCTCGTTCGTGGAGGCGCGCTCGATTCATTGGGCACCGGTGCGGCAGCGTGCGGGCGCTTCGAGCGCGCTGGGGGCAGGTGCCACGGGTGAGGCAGGTGCCAGGCTGCGCGTGCTTCGGCCCCGGCTGATGGCTGCGCTCGACCAGGCGGTCGAGCACGCCGCGCGGGTGCAGCGGGACAAGGAGCTGGGGCAGGCGGACCTGTTCCATGTCGGCGACGAGACGCCCGAAGCGGCGCGTCCGCAGGCGGTGCTGCCCGACGCGACGCCGTGGACCGACATGGAGTTGCTCGCGGCCGAGAAGGAGGCCCTCGGGCTCTTCTGGACGGGCCACCCGATGGACGCGCACGCCGCCGACCTCGCCGAGATCGGCGCCCGCACCATCGCCGACCTCCAGGGCGCCGACGACGGGCTCGAGGTCGCCAGCGAGTCAGGCGACAACGGCAGGCCTGCGGCGCGCGCCGGCGAAGACGTCGGTGTCGGCGGCATCATCTCGGCCATCCGTCCGCTCAAGACCCGCAAGGGCGATGCGATGGCGGTCATCACGCTCGAAGACCGCGCCGGCACGCTGGAAGTCGTCGTCTTTCCCGAGACCTTCAAGACGTGCCGCGCCCATGTCGAGAGCGGGGCGCTCGTGATCGTGCGCGGAAAGCTCGAGCGGGATGATGAGGCGAGCCGGATTCTGGCCTCTGACGTCCAGCCGATCGGCAGCGTGCGCGAGCGGCTCGCGCGAGAGATGGCGATCACCGTCACGGTGCCGCCTCACGGCCGGGCGACGTTCGAGGCGCTGGCGGATCTGTTCGCGCGGCACCGCGGCGACAAGCCCGTCACGTTCCAGCTCGTGCTGAAGGGCGCCCAGCCCATGCGCGTCCGCGCGCAAGTCTCGGCCCATATTCGCGTCAAGCCGTCGTCCGTGCTGGTGGACGAGGTGGAGAAGATCTGTGGGCCGGGCGCGGTCCATCTGCGATGATAGAAAAGAATGCCTGAGCTGCTGGAGTTCGAAGAGCCGATCGGGGTGCTGCGGAAGGAGATCGAGGCGCTCGCCATGATGCCGGTCACCACCGAGCGCGAGGCCGAGATCGACAGCCTTCGACGGCGCATCGAGTCGATTCAAGCGGAGCTCTACCGCAACCTGACGCCCTGGCAGCGCGTGCTCGTGGCCCGTCATCCCGAGCGGCCGAGCGTGCTGGAGTACGTCTCGATGCTCTTCACCGAGTTCACCGAGATCCACGGCGACCGCCGCTTCGGCGACGATCACGCGATCGTGACGGGCATGGCGCGCTTCAAGGACGAGCCGGTGCTGGTCGTCGGACATCACAAGGGCGGCGCGGACACGAAGCAGAAGATCTTCCGGAACTTCGGGTACGCGAGGCCCGAGGGCTACCGCAAGGCGCTGCGCGCGATGCAGATGGCCCAGAAGTTCAACCGGCCCATCATCGTGTTCGTGGACACGCCCGCCGCGTACCCGGGCATCGAGTCCGAAGAGCGCGGCATCGCAGAGGCGATCGCGTTGAACCTGCGCGAGATGGCGATGCTCGACGTGCCGATCATCGTGAACGTCTGCGGCGAGGGCGGCAGCGGCGGCGCGCTGGGCCTCGCGATAGGCGATCGCATTCTGATGCACGAGTTCGCGGTCTACTCGGTCATTCCGCCGGAAGGCTGCGCCGCGATTCTCTGGCGCGACAGCGGGCGCAAGGTCGAGGCGGCCGCAGCCCTCAAGCTGACCGCGCCGGATCTCCAGGCGCGCGGCATCATCGACGAGATCGTTCCCGAGCCGGTCGGCGGCGCCCACACGAACCCCTCGGCCGCGGCGACGCTGCTCGATCGGGCGCTGGTCTCGGCGCTTGCCTCTACGTCCCGCGGGACGCCCGCCGAGCGGCTCGATGCCCGGTACGAGAAGTTCAGGCGCATGGGTCGGCTCGGCCAGGACTTCGCCGACGAGGCGTCGAGCTGACGCATGGTCGCGCCGCTCTGGGAGCACGCGCAGGCCGACGACGCCACCGTCGAGCGCCTGACGCGGGCCCTCGGCCTCGAGCCGGTCATCGCTCGGCTGTTGGCGCTGCGCGGGATCGACGATCCTGACGCGGCGGCCCGCTTTCTCAAGCCCTCGCTCGATCATCTGCACGATCCGTCAGGCCTCGCGGGCCTGCCCGCGGCGCTCGTTCGCATCGAGCGCGCGCTGACGACGGGCGAGCGCATCGCGATTCACGGCGACTACGACGTCGACGGCATCACGTCCACCGTCATCCTGCGCCGCACGCTGGAGCTGCTGGGAGGCAACGTCGGCCACTTCATCCCCGAGCGGCTGAAGGACGGCTACGGCCTGCAGCCAGGCACGATCGATCGGCTGCACGCGGAAGGCGTGAAGCTCGTCATCTCAGTGGACTGCGGCATCCGCGGGGCGGAAGCCGCCGAGCGCGCGATTGCGCTCGGTCTGGACCTCATCATCACGGACCATCACGAGCCGGGCGAGTCGCTGCCGCCGGCGCTCGCGGTGATCAACCCCAAACGGCACGACTGTCTCTATCCCGACAAGCACCTGGCCGGCGTCGGCGTCGCGCTGAAGCTCGTCCAGGCGCTCTGCCGCGAGCACGGCCGCGAGAAATGGCTGCCGGCCTTTCTGAAGATTGCGGCCATCGGCACCCTGGCCGACGTCGTACCGCTCGTGGGAGAAAACCGCGTCATCGCACGGCTGGGCCTGGACCTGCTGAGCAAGGGACCACACAAGATAGGGCTGCAGTCGCTGATCGACGCGGCGGGGCTCACCGGCAAGCGCATCGACAGCTACGACGTCAGCTTCGGCCTGGCGCCTCGCATGAACGCGGCGGGACGCATGAGCACCCCGGACATCGCGATGCGACTCCTTCTTGCGAGTGACGACGCGATGGCCGAAGAAGCGCGCGGGCTGGCCGAGCAGTTGAACATCGAGAACGCGCGGCGTCAGCAGGAAGAGGCGGCCATCGTCGCCGAGGCGCGGAAGATCGTCGAGACGGACCCGGACATCGGCGCGCGCACCGTGCTGGTTGTGGCCGGTGAGGGCTGGCACCGCGGCGTGATCGGCATCGTCGCGTCGAAGCTCGTGGACGCCTTCCATCGGCCGGCAATCGTGCTCTCCATCGACGGCGACGAGGCGCACGGCTCGTGCCGCAGCATCCCGTCGTTCAACATGCTGGCCGCGCTCGAGTCGGCCTCGGATCTGCTGCAGCGCTTCGGCGGGCACAAGGTCGCGGCCGGCCTGATGCTCGAGTCCGGCCGCATCCGGGAGCTTCGCCAGCGGGTGAACGACTTCGCCGACGAACGTCTCGGCCCGGACGATCTGCGTCCGCGGCTGCGCATCGACCAGCGACTGGACTTCCGCGACCTCACCGCGAAGGTCGCCTCTGAGATCGTCGGCCTCGGACCGTTCGGCGCGGGGAATCCCAAGCCGGTCTTCAGCGCGTACGGCGTCGAGATCGCTGATGGGCCGCGACGGCTGAAGGACCGCCACTTCAAGATGGCGCTGAGGCAGGGGGGCCGGGTGATGCGCGCCATCGCCTGGCGCGGCGTGGAACGGCACGCGTTCCTCGAGAACCACAAGGCGCCCATCGACGTCGCCTATTCGCTCGAGCAGAACCAGTTCAACGGCGAGACGTACCTCGAGTTGACGATTGCCGACCTCCGGCCGTCCGAGCAGCCCGTGCAGATCGAGCCCGTCCCACAGGAGACCGTGGGATGAGATGGCAACGCTGGGTCCGCATCGTCATGGTGCTGCTGGCCGCGGCGACGCTGATCGGCATTTTCATCTCCGTCCGGAAGCCCAAGCGGAAGAACGCCGACGCGCTCGTGCAGCGCGCGGATCCGCAGGCCATGATCGAGACGAAGAAGGGACGCGTGTCGCAGGCGAATGGCTTGAAGGTCCCCGGCTTCATCGACTTCGACGGGATGCTGACCTACCAGGACGGCACGCTGAAGTTCTCGAAGTTCAAGCTCACGACCGATCGGTCGGGCCGCAAGTTCAACATCAGCGCGGATGAGGGCGTCATCGGCAAGGACCAGTCGCACATGGAGGCCAAGGGCCACGTCGTTCTGGAGAACGACGAAGGCCTCCACGTGACGACCGACGAGGCCACCTACAGCAGCGGCGAAGAAGTCGTGCGCGCGCCGCACAAGGTCGACTTCACGAAGGGGAACATGAGCGGCTCCGGCGTCGGCATGACGTACGACAGGAAGCGCGACGTCCTGTGGCTGCTCGACCAGGCGGTGATCAACGTCGCGGCCGACAAGAAGACGGACGACCCCGGCGCGAAGATCATCGCGGGCGCGTTCGGCTACGCGCGCCGCGACAACTACATGCGCTTCGAGCGCACGATGAACGTCGTCCGCGGCGACCGCACGATCTCGGCCGACACCGCGATGGCCTATCTCACCGACGACGGGAAGGCGATCAAGTCGCTGGAGCTTCGCGGCAACTCGCGCATCGCGATGGCGCAGCCCGCCGAGGGCGGCCTGCAGGCGATGGGCTCGCGCGACATGAACATCAACTTCGCCGACGACGGCGAGACGATCCAGCACTCGGTGCTCGTGGGCGGCAGCGCCATTCAGATGGCAGGGTCGCAGGGCAAGCCGGGGCGGCGCATCTCGGGCGAGGTCGTCGACGTCACGCTTGGCGAAGACAGCGCGGTGACGGGCCTGCTGGCGCGGCAACACGTGCAGCTGACGATTCCTCCGGACGGCACGAACCCCGAGCGGACGATTCAGTCCGAGGTGATGGAAGGGAAGGGCGAGCCGGGCAAGGGCCTCACGGGCGCGACGTTCCGCCACCGTGTCGAGTTCCGCGAAGCGCGACAGCCCAACCCCCGCCTCGCGCACGCCAGCATCCTGACGGCGGTGCTCACGCCTGACGGGGGTCTGGACGATGCCCGCTTCGGCGGCGGCACCCATTTCGTGGACGGGACCACGACGGCCAGCGCCGCAGATGCGCGATATCTGGTGACGAAGGGCCATCTCGAGCTGAGTGGAAAGATCGGGCCGTTGCCTCCGCAGGTCCAGGACGAGCGCATCACCGTCGTCGCCACCAATATCGACCTGACGTTCGACGGCCCGAAGATGCTGGCCAACGGCGACGTGCAGAGCGTGATGAAGCCGAGCAAGCAGCGCGGCGTCACGGCGGGTCCCGCAGGTCGGACGGGTCAAGCAGGTCCAACGGGTCAAGCAGGTCCAGCGAGTCGGGCGCGGTGCCGCGCCAGAAGGCCGCCGCGCCGGCCAAGCCCGCGAAGCCAGAGCCGAAGACGCCCGGCATGCTGAAGGACGATCAACCGGCCTACGTCACGGCGAACGCGCTCAACTACGACGGCGACGCCGACAAGGCGATCTACACGGGCTCGTCGCGATTGTGGCAGGGCGACACGGCCGTCTCGGCCGACACCATCACCATCGACGAGAAGACCGGCGACCTCTTTGCCAGCCGGAACGTGCGCTCGACGCAAGTCATGCAGCAGACCGACGAGCAGTCGAAGGAGCCGAAGAAGGTGCCGACGATTGCAACGGCCGATGACATGCACTACGAGGACGCGCTGCATCGCAACACGTACACGATCAACGCGCACATGATCGGCCAGACTGGCGACCTGCGGGCCTCGAAGATCGAGTTGTATCTCGCCGAAGACGGCGGCACGCTCGAACGCGCGGAAGCCTACGACCAGGTCAACTTGAAGACCGACATCCGCACGTCGACCGGAGATCGCCTCACGTACTTCGCGGCGGACGATCGGTACTTCATGCGCGGCAAGCCGGTCACCGTCATCGAGAACTGCAAGCAGAGCACCGGCAAGACTTGCACCTTCTGGAGAACGACTGATAGAATCCTCATGGACGGCGAGGATCGAAGCCGCACGCTGGCCACGAATACCAACAACACCTGCGTGCCCGGCGCAGCTCCCGTCCCCGGCTCAGCGCCCACTCCAACCACGAGCCCAGGCGTCACGACCTCACCTCCCAAGTGAATGGCGACGCTTAAAACGCACGAGCTCACGAAGGCATACGGCGGACGGACGGTGGTGAAGGGCGTGAGCCTGGAAGTCACCTCCGGAGAGATCGTCGGCCTGCTCGGGCCGAACGGCGCGGGCAAGACCACGACGTTCTACATGACCGTGGGGCTGACGGCGCCGGACTCCGGCCGCGTCACGCTCGACGGCGAAGACGTCACCGACGATCCGATGTATCTGCGCGCGCGTCGGGGCATCGGGTACTTGCCTCAGGAGCCCTCGATCTTCCGCGGCCTCACGGTCGAGCAGAACGTGCTCGCGATCCTCGAAACCTTGCCGCTGTCGGGCGCCGAGCGCCGTCAGCGCGCGCGCGAGCTGCTGGCCGAGCTCGGCCTGACGACAGTGGCTGCCTCACCGGCATACACGCTCTCCGGCGGAGAGCGACGCCGCGCCGAGATCACCCGCGCGCTCGTGATGTCGCCGAAGTTCATCCTTCTGGACGAGCCGTTCGCCGGCATCGATCCCATCGCGGTGACGGATATCCAGAAGATCATCCACCACCTGAAGGAGCGCGGCATCGGAGTCCTCATCACGGACCACAACGTGCGCGAGACCCTCAAAATCACCGACCGCGCATACATCGTGACGGACGGCAACATCTTTCGCGCCGGCACGCCCGCCAGCCTCGCGGGCGACGAAGAGGTGCGTCGGATTTATCTCGGGACCGACTTCCGCTTGGATTAAGATGCCGAAGACGGCACTTTTCCGGCCATGGCGATTTCGCAGAAACTTCACACCAAGCTCGTTCAGAAGCTGATTCTGACGCCATCGCTGCAGCAGGCTATCAAGCTGCTGCCGATGTCGACGCTCGAGCTCAAGGATCTGCTGAACCAGGAGATGGTCGAGAACCCGATGCTCGAGGAGATCTCCTCGGAGGACACGCAGGTCGCCGAGGCCCAGACGTCGGAAGAGAAGCCGCCCGAGAAGCCTGAGCCGCAGCGCCCCGACACCTGGGACGACGCCGACTACCAGTATTTCTTCGGGGAGTACCTCGACGACGGCTATCGCCCGCGCGCGCCGCAAGAGGTCAAGGAGCTGCCCCCGATCGAGAACACGCTGTCGAGCAGCAGCTCGCTCTCGGATCACCTCTCCTGGCAGCTCTCGCTGCAGACCGACGACCCCGCGACGCGCGACATCGGCGAAGCCATCATCGGCAACCTCGATGACGACGGCTATCTCGTCGCATCGCTCGACGAGCTCGCCGCGATGGGCCCCTGGCCGGTCGAGGACGTCGAGCGCGTGCTCGTGATGGTGCAGGGCTTCGATCCGATTGGCGTGGCCGCGCGCGACCTGCAGGAGAGCCTGCTCCTTCAGCTGCGTCACGTCGGCCTCGACAACTCGCCGGCCGAGCGCATCGTCACCGAGCATCTCCGCGCGCTGCAGAACCACCAGATTCCCGAGATCTCGCGCAAGCTCGCGATGCCGATCGAGGAGCTGAAGACGCACATCGAGGTCATCCGGCACCTGGATCCGAAGCCGGGAAGCCGCTTCAACCCGGCGCAGTCCCAGTACGTGACGCCGGACGTCTACGTCGAGAAGGTGGACGACGAGTACGTCGTGTGGCTGAACGAAGACGGCCTGCCGCAGATGCGGATCAGCCCGACGTACCGGCGGCTGCTCGACAAGGGCGCCGATCACGGCGAGGAGACGCGCGCCTACGTGCGCGACAAGTTCAACGCCGCGCGCTGGCTGATCAAGTCGGTGCAGCAGCGGCAGAACACGATCTACAAGGTGGCCCGGAGCATCGTGAACTTCCAGCGCGAGTTCCTCGACCACGGCATCGAGCATCTGCGTCCGCTGGTGCTGCGCGACGTCGCCAACGACATCGGCATGCACGAGTCAACGGTCAGCCGCGTCGTGACGAACAAGTACATGCACACGCCACAGGGCGTGTTCGAAATGAAGTACTTCTTCCACAGCGGCATCAGCTCGTCGTACGGAGAAAGCGTCTCGTCGGTCACCATCAAGCAGCGCATCAAGAAGATCATCGAATCGGAAGATCCGCGGAAACCCCTGTCGGACTCGAAGATCGTCAGCATCCTGCAGCGCGAGGGCCTCGTGCTCGCCCGGCGGACCATCGCGAAGTACCGCGAGGAGCTGAAGATTCCGACGTCGAATCAGCGCAAGGTTCTTTACTGAGCGCTCCGGTCCCCGGCGCGCTGGACGTCGCCATGCGACTCGTTCTCACAGGCCGCCACGTCGATATCACCCCAGGCATTCGCCGGCTGGTCGATCGCAAGCTGGCGCGCCTCGAGCGAATTCTCGGCAATGCCCTCGTCTCGGCGCAGGTCAAGCTGGCGCTGGACAAGACGGGCCACTGCGCCGACGTGACCGTCCACGTCCGGGGCGATCACATGCTCAGCGGCCGCGCCGCCGGCGCCACGTGGACGGCCGCGCTCTCCGGCAGCGTCGAGAAGATCGAAAACCAGGCGACCCACATGAAAGGGAAGTGGGACGCCCGTCGCCGCCGCAAGCCGCCGGCGGCGCCCGCCGAGGACGGCGAGGCGGCCACGGCCGGGCCGGCGGCCCGCGGCCCGCGCATCGTGCGCCTGAGCCGCGCCCAGTTCAAGCCCATGTCGATCGAAAGCGCCGCCATCGAGTTGTCGGCCAGCGGCGAGGCGTTCGTGCTGTTCCGCAACGTCGAGACCGACGGCCTCAGCGTGCTCGTGCGTCAGGCGGGACAATTCGGTCTCGTCGAGCCGGGCAAATAGCGGACACGCTGTCGCATGCCCGTGCCGCCCGCCGTCGCGATACGAGCGCTTGCTGCGCCCTCGCCAGATCCGCAGGGACTGGTGCTGCGTCCGCTTGCCGGCGAAACCGGGCTCGATCGCCTGGTCCGCAGCCCGCATCTGCAGAAGACCGGCCTCGCGCTGGCCGGCTTTCATGAGTACCTCCGCGCGGGCCGCATCCTGATCCTGGGCGAGTCCGAGGTGCAGTTCCTGGCGAGCCGAAGCGCATCCGATCGGCTCGCGATCGCCGAGCGTCTCGCCACGGCAGACCTTCCCGCGATCGTCGTCACGGCGGGACTCTCGCCCGCGACAGAGTTGCTGGCGGCGTGCGAACGCTCGGGACTGCCGGTGCTGGGCACCGAGACGCCGACGGGCACCGCGATGGCCCGGCTGAACGCCCGGCTCGACCTGCTGCTGGCGGAGCGCGTCCTCGTGCACGGCGTGCTCGTGGACCTGCTCGGCCTCGGCGTCCTGATCCTTGGCGAGAGCGGCATCGGCAAGAGCGAGTGCGCGCTGGAGCTCGTCAGCCGCGGCCATCGTCTCGTGGCCGACGACGTCGTCGAGCTGCGGCGGCGCGCGGAGTCGTTCGTGGAAGGCACGGGCCCGGAAGCGACGCGATTTTTCATGGAAGTGCGCGGGCTTGGGCTCATCGACGTCCAGGCGATCTACGGCGTGTCGGCGGTGTGCCCGACCAAGACCGTCGGGCTCGTCGTGCAACTCGAGCGATGGGATCGCGGCCACGACCACGAACGGCTCGGCCTCGACGACCAGTGGCACGACGTCGCGGGCGTTCGCGTGCCGCTCGTCCGGATGCCGGTCGGCCCGGGACGAAGCGTCGCGACGCTGGTCGAAGTCGCCGCGCGGAACGAGCTGCTGAAGGCGCAGGGCTATCACGGCGCACGCGCGCTGGCGGCGCGCCTCGACGCGGCGCGGCCAGGGGAGCCGCGATGAGCAAGACGCGGCGCACGCGCCCTCCGTCGGCACGCGGCCGGTTCGTGGTGCTCACGGGCCTCTCAGGCGCGGGCAAGTCGCAGGCGATCCGCGCGCTCGAAGACCTCGGCTACTTCTGCGTAGACAACCTGCCGACGCAGCTCGTGCCGACGCTGGCCGCGCTCTCCAGGCGCGAAGGCGCCGTGCTGCCGAAAGTCGCGCTCGTGATCGACGTGCGGGAAGGCGGGTTCCTCCGCGAGTTCCCGCGCGTGTGGCGATCGCTGAAGCGGACCCCCGGGCTCGACCCGATGCTGATCTTCCTCGAGGCGAGCCACGAGACGCTCGTCCGGCGGTTCAGCGAGACGCGGCGGCCGCATCCGCTCGCCCACGGCCGGCCGGTCGTGGAAGGGATCCTCGCCGAGCGCCGCCGCCTCGGGGCCATCCGCGCGTTGGCCGACGAGATCATCGACACGACGCACCTGACGGTGCACCAGCTGCGCGAGCGGTTCATGCGCTTCGCGGCGGCCGAAGGCGCCACGCGTCCGCTGCTCGTCACGCTCCTGAGCTTCGGTTTCAAGTTCGGCGTGCCGCTCGACGCCGACATCGTGTTCGACGTGCGATTCCTGCCGAACCCGCACTTCGTGCCGGCGCTGAAGCCGAAGACCGGGAAGGACAGGCCCGTCGTCAAATTCCTCATGCAACAGCCGCTGACGCAGCCATTCCTCGACAAGCTCGTGGACCTGCTGAAGTTCCTGCTGCCGGAATACGTGCGCGAAGGCAAGGCGTACCTGACCATCGCCATCGGCTGCACTGGCGGCCGCCATCGGTCGGTCATGGTCGCGGAGTACCTCGCGAAAGCCCTGGCCGGTGCCGACGACGTGCAGCTGCGCGTTCGGCATCGCGACGTGGAGCAGCCTGCATGACCACGGACGGTCCATCCTCACCCGACGCCGCGCCCCGGCCCATCACGCTGCCAGTGGGCGTCGTCGTCGTGACGCACGGGCAACTGGCGCCGGAGCTCGTCAACGCCGCGGAAGCGATCGTGGGCGACCTCGCGAACGTGAGCGCCGTCTCCATCGGCTGGCACGACGACGTGGATCAGGCGCGGACGGAGATCGCGCAGGCCATCGAAGAGGTCGCGACCGCTGCAGGAACGCTCGTGCTGACCGACATGTTCGGCGGCACGTCGTCGAATCTCGCGGTGACGCTGCTCGCGCCGGGCCGCGTGGAAGTCGTCACGGGCGTGAACCTGCCGATGCTGCTGAAGCTCGCGACGCTGCGCGATACGGGCGACCTGAAGGCGGTGGCGCGACTGGTGCGTGAGCACGGACAGGGCGCCGTCTGGGTCGTGTCGGATCTGCTGGAGAGCCGCGCCGGCGGCGGCAAGGCGCCCGCGTGAGGGCGAGGGCGCAAGTGGTGGTGCCAAATCCGCTCGGGCTTCACGCGCGCGCCGCTGCGCGCTTCGTGCAGGCCGCGAGCCGCTTCGCGGCCGCCGTGCGAGTGACCTGCGGCGATCAGACGGTGGACGGCAAGAGCATCCTGGGCATCCTGCTGCTCGCCGCGTCGCGTGGCTCGACGCTGACGATTGAGGCGGATGGCGTGGATGCGCAGCTGGCCGTCGAGGGCTTGCGCGGGCTCGTCGCGACAGGCTTCGGGGAGAACGCCTGATGCGGCGGTTCACCGGGACGAGCGTCGTGCCGGGCCTGGGCGTCGGACGCGCCGTGGTGCTCGTGCGCCGTGGACAGACGCTGCGCGCGCCGATCGCGGAGGGCCGCGTCGAAGACGAGCTCGGACGCCTCGAGCGCGCGCGGGCCGAGAGCCGGCAGCAGCTCGTCGCGATTCGTGAAAGCCTGGCGAAGGGCCGCGGCGCCGACCTGGCGGCGATCTTCGACGCGCAGATCCTCATGCTCGACGATCCGCTGCTGACGGGCCGCGCGGCGCTGCTCATTCGAGAGGAGAGGGCGAACGCCGAATGGGCGGTTCAGCGCGCGCTGGACGAGCTCTCGCGCCTCTTCGAGAACCTCGACGACCCGTATCTTCGAGAGCGCGGGGGCGACGTCGCGGACCTCATCGGACGGCTGCGGATGAACCTGCGCGGCGGCTCGCGCGGATGGCAGGACGTGCTCGCCCAGGGCGAGGGGCCGTTCGTGATCGTCGCTGACGACCCGTCGCCGTCCGTCGCGGCGCAAGTCGACTGGTCGCTGGTGCGCGGCCTGGCGATCGACGGCGGAAGCCGGACCTCCCATACCGCGATCCTCGCGCGCTCGCTGGGAATCCCGACGGTGGTGGGGCTCGGCGACGCGTCGATGCAGGTGACGCCGGGCGAGATGGTCGCGCTCGACGGAGAAGACGGCGTGCTGGTCATCGGGCCTGACGAGCTCGAGTTGGCCGCGATGGCTCGCCGGCAGGCCACGCGAACGAGCGAGCAATACCCTGCGCGCCCTGCGGGTCCCGGGACCTCGGCGACGCGCGACGGCGTGCGCGTTCGCCTCGAAGCCAACGTCGATCGGTTCGAGGACGTCGCCAGCGCGCTCAATGCCGGCGCCGACGGCGTCGGCCTGTTCCGATCCGAGTCGCTGCTGCTCAATGGCACGGTGCAGGGCCTGGCGGGCCCGGCCAGCGAGGCGCAGCAGGCGGAGGCCTACGGCCGCGTGATCGCCGCCTTCGCGCCGGCGCCGGTGACGATTCGCACGTTCGACATCGACCTCGCGCAAGCCGCGGCGCTGACGTCCGGAGTGCCGTCGCATCCGGCGCTCGAACGACACCGGCCGCTCGGCGTGCGCGGCATCCGGCTGGGCCTGGCGCAGCCGGCGATCCTCGACACGCAGTTCCGCGCCATTCTCCGCGTCGCGTCGAAGGGCCACGTCCGGATTCTGCTGCCGTTCGTGACGAGCGCCTCGGAAGTGCGCGCGGCGCGCGCGAAACTCGACGCGGCCAGGGAGGCGCTGCGCGCCGAAGGGGTGTCCACGCCCGAGGTGCCGTTGGGCGCGATGATCGAGGTCCCGGCGGCGGCGTTGACCGCCGACCTGCTTGCCGTCGAAGCGGAGTTCCTCGCGCTCGGCACGAACGATCTCGCGCAGTACCTGCTCGCGGCCGATCGCACCGACGAGCGCGTCGCGGCCATCGCGGAACCGTTTCATCCGGCGCTGCTGCGCGTGCTCAGACGGCTCCCGCGGCTCGCCGGCCGTCGCCACGTCCCGCTGTCGGTCTGTGGAGAGCTGGCGTCGGATCCGGTGGTGCTGTCGCTGCTCGTCGGCTTCGGCGTCCGCGAATTCAGCATGACGCCGGCAGCGCTGCCCGGCGCGTGGCGCGTGCTCGCAGACTCGGACAGCCACGAGCTGGCGATCGCGGCGCGCGAGGCCGCCGCAAAGGGCACGCTCGCGCCGGTCGAGGCGTACCTGGCGGGCGCATCGACCGTGCGCCGGTAGGAAATGGGTATGGCCGGGCTGAAGCCCGGCCCTACGTACGGCAACTCGTGGAAGTTCGCGGACTTACTTCTTGGCCTCTGATCGCCCGTAGCGATCTTCGAGGCGGACGACATCGTCGAGCTCCGGCGTCGAGACCTCGACGACGTCGCAGTCTTCGATCGCCGTCATGCGATGGACGGTGCCCGGCGTGACGTGGAAGCGCTCGCCCGGCGTCACTTCATGCTTCTTCAGCTCGCCGTCCTGCTGAATCTCGAAGAGCAGCTTGCCCGACCACAGGAGGATCGTCTCGTCCTTCTTGTTGTGGTACTGCAGGCTCAGGGCGTGGCCCTTGTTGATGTGGATGATCTTGCCGACGTAGCGGTCGGTCTTCGCCCAGTGGATCTCGTAGCCCCAGGGCTTCTCGACGCGCGGAATCTCAGACACTCTTGCCTCCGACAAGTCCATAAGTCTCATCAGGTGCCATGGGTCCATGGGCAGTCGCAGGAACGGCACCTTCGAAGCCGATCCGCATGGACCTATGGACCCATACGACCCACTGGACCTTCAGTTCCTAGAACGGAATATCGTCCTCGCTCAGCTCCGGGCCGACGTCCATCGGCTCGGGATGCGACGTGGACTCGCCGCGCGTCTGCTGCCGCTGTCCGCCGCCGCCACCACCGCCGCCTCCGCTCAGGAGCACGACGCGATCGCCGCGGACCTCGGTGGTGTAGCGCTTGTTGCCGTCCTTGTCGTCCCACTGGCGCGTCTGCAGACGGCCCTCGATGTAAATCTGCTTGCCCTTCTGCAGGTATTGGTTGAGCGTCTCGGCCTGCTTGCCCCACAGGATGACGCGGTGCCACTCGGTCTTCTCCTGGCGCTGGCCTTCCTTGTCGTTCCACGTTTCGGTCGTGGCCAGGTTGAGAGTCGCGACTGCCGCGCCGCCCGGCGTGTAGCGGAGCTCCGCGTCGCGTCCGAGGTTGCCGACCAGGATGACTTTGTTGACGCTGCCCATTGACGTTCCGTCCTTCGGTTCGCCCGCGTCCCCCGCGGGCGTAAACAGCGGCCGCCTCTAGCGGGGCCGCCGGTTCAGACCATCGAGCCGCTGCTTCGCGAGGCGGCCCGCGTCTGTGTCTGGAAAGGCCTTCACGGCGTACTCGGTACGCGGTGCGGGCGCGATCCGGCTGTCCGAGCCGCTCGTACGTGATCCCGACCTTGTAATACGCCTCTGGAAGGATATCGCTTTGCGGGTAGTCCGAGATCACCCGTTCGTAGGCGGCCGCCGCCTCGCGGAACCGGCTGTCGCCGCTGTACGACTCGCCGATGTAGTACTGCGCGTCGTCGGCAAGATCGGACTTCGGATACGTCTTCAGGTACGTCTCGAATCCCTGGACGGCCAGGGACCACTGGCCGGCCGTGTAGTCGGCGTAGGCCGTTTCGTACAGCCGCCGCGGGGTTGTGCCCGTCGCATTCGCCCCGCTCGGCGCCGGCGCCGAGCGGCGTCGCGCCCGCGGGAGCCGGGGCCGTGCCCGGCGACGGCGGCTGCGCGGGCACCGCGCTCGGATCCGCAGACGTCAGCGGCGCCGGCTGCGCCGCCAGTTTCGGAATCATGTCGCGCACGCCGTCGACATCCTGCGAAAGGGAAGTGAGGCGCACGTTCGTCTCGTCCAGCTTCTCGCGGAGGACGCGCAGGTCGCCCGCGACGGAATCCACGACGAGCTTCTGATCCGCGAACCCCTTGCGCGTGGCGGCGCCCTGTTCGTCCAGGCGCGCCGTCACGGTCTTCAACGTGTCAGCCAGGCTGACGAGCGCCTGCTGCAGGCGCTGGTTCTGCTCCTGCAGCATGCGGATGTCGGCCATCAGCTGCTCGTGCTCGCGGTTGGCCGCACCAAGCGGCGAGGTCGCGCCCACGAGCAGCAGGGCGGCGAGCATGATCCTCGTAGATCGCATGTCCGTACTCCGACAGCCGGCCTACTTCGCGGTCACCACGAAGTGCGCCCGGCGATTCTTCGACCAGGCCGCTTCGTCGTGGCCGGGATCGAATGGGAACTCCTTGCCGTAGCTCACGATCTTGATCCGATCGGCAGACACGCCGAGCGACAGCAGATACGTGCGGGCGGCGGTCGCGCGGCGCTCGCCGAGCGCCAGGTTGTACTCCGCGGTCCCGCGCTCGTCGCAGTGCCCTTCGATCGTCACCTGCCACGTCGTGTACTTCTTGAGCACATCGGCGTTGCCCTGCAGGGCCTGCTGCCCGGCCTGATCCACGTCCGCATTATCGAGGCTGTAGAAGACAGGCTTCAGCGGCGAATTCCGATTCAGGTCGTCGAGCGACGCCGAGGCGATCGCGTCCTCGGCGGGCGGCGCGACCGGCGTCGTCGCCCCTGCATTGGCCGGCTCGGGCGGAGCGGGCGGACGCGCGGGCTCCATGGGAGCCGGCGGAGGCGGCGGCAGCGGACGAGCGATTGGCGGCTGCTTCTTGTGGCACGCACCGGCAACGAGGCTCAGCGCGACCATCGCGGCGAGCAGGCCCGAGCGGGATCCGAGGCGGGATGTCATGTCGTGAGGCTCCTTCCGAGCAAACGCGGACCTGAGGTCAGCGCGACCAGTCCGGCGTGTAGTTGTTGCCGGCGCGCGTGATCTGCCGCACATCCTTGCCGTCGCGGCTGATCACGAACACTTGCGTTCTGCCGCCGGCACGCGTCGAGGTGAACGCGATGTGGCGGCCGTTGGGCGCGAAGGCCGGGCTCTCGTTGCTGCCTTCGCCGTTGGTGATCTGCCGGATCTCGCCGCTGGCGAGGTCGTACACCTTGATATCGTACCCGCCCCGGCCGCAGACGTAGGCGATTTCGTTGAACGCCGACGAGCTGTTCCACGTCGCGCGGTCGCAGTAGCCCTCGCTGGAGATACGGCGGAGGTTGAGCCCGTCGGCGCCCATCACGTAGATGGCCGGCGAACCTGAGCGGTCGGACGTGAACGCGATCTGGTTGCCGTTGGGCGACCAGGTCGGCGTCGTGTCGATCGCCGGGTTGTTCGTCAGCCGGTGCACGTTCGAGCCGTCACGGTTCATCACGTAGAGCTCGGGGTTGCCGTCGCGGTTCGAGGTGAACACGATCTTCGTGCCGTCCGGCGACCAGACCGGCAGCCAGTTCTGCGTGCCCGGCGTGGACGGCTCGATCCGCCGGCCCTCGTAGATGAGCGAGATGAAGATGGTGGGGAAGCCGCGCGCGTACGACGTGTACGCGATCGACCGCCCGTCGGGCGACCACTTCGGCGTGATGTTCAGCACGCGGTTCACCGTGATGCGCCGCTGGTTCTCGCCGTCGTAGTCGGAGATGTAGACCTCTTTCACCTCGCGGTTCTCGACGGTGCCGGAAATCTTCTCCTTGTCGCGATCCGACGAGAACGTCAGCTTCGTGCGCGCGACGCCGTCCAGGCCGCGCTGCTGCTTGTGGATCTCGTCGGCCATCGTGTGCGCGAACGCTCGCGGATTCCCGGCCGGGCCCGAGTACTCGCGCGAGAACGCCGACTGCTGCGCCTGCACGCCGAACAGCTTCACCTGAATCTTCAGGTTCGCGCCGTCCTTGGTCACAGTTCCGGAAACCACGGCATCCGCGCCGAGCTCCTTCCAGCGATCGTACGGCACGGCGTCGATCGACTTCGCCGCCGGAATCGACGCGTACGTGTCGCGCGGGATCATGTAGAACTCGCGCTCGAAGTTCAGGTCGTCCCACAGCACCTGGCCGAGCACTTTCGCTGCGGCCTGCACCTCGGGGTCCGGCGACAGCGCGATGAAGTCGGGGACCGCGTACTTCGGCGGCATCCCTGGCGCGCCGTTGATATTCAGGCGAACCTCGCCTTGCTGGGGCTGTGACGTCGGAGCCTGCTGGCTTGCGATGACGACGGCTCCGAGCGCGGCGGCGGCGACGGACAGGGCGAGCGTGAATCGTAGGCGCATCAGTGGGTCACGTATTGGAAGTTGAGGTGAACGGCCAGGCTCTGATCCGGAAACTGCGGGGGCAGAGGCGGCAGCTGACGGGTCGCGATCAAGGCGCGCTGGGCGCCCTGATCGAGCGCGAAATAGCCGCTTCCCCGTTCGACTTGTATCCCGCTGATTCGCCCGTCGCGCAGGACGGTGAACTTCATCAGCGTCTGTCCGGCGACATCCTGCTGGCCGTTCCAGTTCCGCTGAATCAACTGGACCATCGTGGTCAGGTATTCGGGGCAGCAGAAGTTCTGGACGTCGAGGTAGCCGCCAGTACCGGCACCGCCGGTCGAGAGGCCCAATCCCTGGGTGCGTGACGACGTCTGGATGCGCGCATCACCCGTCGACGCTTGTGCCGCCTTCGGCAGAGCCCTGGGCTTCTCGTCCTGCAGGATCTTCGCAGTCGCCTTCGGCGGCGGCGCAGCCTTCGTCGTCGTTTTCGGAATCACCATTTCCGGCTTGGCGACCGCCGGCGGAGCGGGAGACGGCTTGGTGTCCGGCTCGGCCTTCTGCGTGGTCGCTCCAGCCATCTGGGTCGCTCCGCCGCTTTTCGCCCCGGTGGCTCCGCCCAGGCTGATCGTCATGACGGTGTGCGGCGTCGTGTCGACCGGCACGAGCGGCGGACCGAACAACAGAATCAGCGCCACCACGCCGTGCACGACCAGCGACACGACGACCGTCATGCGCAGGCCCTGCGGCTCGCGCGCGCGATCGACGAGGATGGGGCTGACGGCGTCCATGGTCACGGCTCAGCGCTCCCCGGGCAGCTTCGCGACGATGCCGACCTTCTGGACGCCGGCGTCCTTCAGGCGATCCATGACGTCCATGAGCTCCTGCAGCTGCACGGCGCCGTCCCCGCGAAGGAACACGTCCTTCGTGGGATTGGTCAACAGCTCCTGCCGCACGCGTTCGGTGAGCACCTCGATGCGCACGGCCTTGTCACCGATATAGACGATCTTGTTGGTCCGATAGGCGAGCGGGACGTTCACGAAAATCCGCTCGCCTTCCTTCGGCTCGGCGCGGCGCGCGACGGGCAGGTTCACGTCGAAGCCGCGCTGCATCATCGGCGCCGCCACCATGAAGATGATGAGCAGCACCAGCATGACGTCCACCAGCGGGACGACGTTGATCTCGGCCAGGACGGTCGAGACGCGACGCGCGCGGCCCCGGCGATTGCCGCCGGCCGATTCGAGCGCTTGAAGCTTGGGCATGACAGTCTCGGCGGCGCGTTACGTGAAGTTGCGTTCCGAGATGTTCAAGAACTCGAGCGAGAAGTCGTCCATCTCGGACGCCAGCAGCTTCACGCGCGACGCGAGGTGGTTGTAGAAGTACACCGCCGGAATCGCCGCGAAGAGGCCCGCGGCCGTGGCGATGAGCGCGTCGGCGATGCCGGGCGCCACGACGGCGAGGTTCGTCGAGCCGGTCTGGCCGATGCCCTGGAAGGCGGCCATGATGCCCCAGACCGTGCCGAAGAGACCGATGTACGGCGTGATGCTCGCCGTCGTCGCGAGGAACGACACGCGGCTCTCGAGCTTGTTCACTTCGACGCCGGCCGCGCGCAGCAGGGCGCGATCGAGGGCAGGCAGGCTCTTGAGCGTCACGCGCGCCGCGACGGTCGCGCCCGTCTGAGTGGGCACGCCTTGACGGAGCTGCGTGTTGAGCTCGGCGTAGCCGGCCTGGAAGATGCCGACGAGCGGGCTCTCCGAGAGGTTCTTGCAGACGGCCTGCACCTCGGAGAACTTCGCGCTGCGGCGGAAGACGTCAAGAAACGCGGTCGACTGGCGTTCGGCGCGGTTCAGAGCCCAGAGCTTGAAGAGAATGATCCCCCAGGACGTGACCGAGAAAAGGATCAGAACGAGCAGGACGAGCTTACTAATCGGACTCGAGCGTGCGACCAGCTCAAACACATCCTGGCCGGCCGCCGGGTCAGACCCTGCCGCACCCTGCACCTGTAGTGCAAGGACGTACATGCCGAGCACGCGCAACGAACCCTCCGCCACATAGCAATGCGCCGCTGGGACAGCGCGATGCCCCGTAGCGTAACACTCGACCGGAATCCTTTCAAGGGTATGCTACGATGGAACTTGCGGCGATTGGCAGGTCCGAAGGCCTGCGCTGCAGGTGACGGGCATCACCCGCGCCACCGACGCCTCCTCCCAAGTTCGGCGCGCCATGCTGCGCTACCTGAGCATCGAACACCTCGCGGTCATCGACAAAGTCGAGATCGAGTTCGAACCCGGCTTGAACGTCCTGACGGGCGAAACGGGCGCCGGCAAGTCGATCCTCGTCGAAGCGGTCGGACTGCTGCTTGGCGCGCGCGCGTCGAGCGATCTCGTGCGGACGGGCGAAGACGTCGCGACGATCCAGGCGATCTTCGACGCCGGCGACGGCGAGGTGATCGTCCGCCGGGAACTCACCGCGCAGGGCCGCAGTCGCGCGTTCGTGAACGGCGCACTGGCCACCGCGGCGACGCTTCGCGATCTCGCGTCGCGTCTCATCGAGCTGCACGGCCAGCACGATCACCAGGGACTGCTCGAGCCCGACAGCCATCTCGACCTGCTCGACGCGTACGCGGGCCTCGAGCCAGCCCGCGCGAAAGTCGCGGACGCCTTCCAGCGACTCGGCGCCTTGAGAGCCGAGCTTGAAACCCTGCGCCTGGACGAACGGCAGAAGCTCGCGCGGATCGATCTGCTGACGTTCCAGCGCGACGAGATCAGGCAGGCGGCGCCAAAGCCTGGCGAGGACCAGGCGCTTGCCGCCGAGCGCGCAGTTCTCGCCAACGCGGAACGCCTGCTGGCCGCCAGCTCCGAGGCGTATCAGCTGCTGTACGAACAGGACGGCGCGGTACTCGACGCGCTGGCAACGGTCTGGAAGCGCGTCGGCGATCTGGCGGCGCTCGACCCGCGTGTGGCGCCGTACGCCGAAAGCCGGGCGGCGGTCGAGTCTCAGCTGAAGGACCTGGCGTTCTTTCTGAGGGACTACGGCGAGCAGATCGACGCCTCACCTGGACGGCTGCAGGAGGTCGAGGACCGGATCGCGCTGCTCGATCGGCTGAAACGGAAGTACGGTCAGGATCTGGACGCCGTGCTGGCGCATCTCGAGGACTGCGATCGCCAGCTGGCCGCGCTCGCGGCCTCGGATGAACGGGCTGCGGAGATACAGACGCTCGTCGAGCGCGCGGAGCATGAGTATCTCGAGGCGGCCTCTGCGCTGGGCGGCGAGCGCCGGACGCACGCGAAGCGATTCGCGCGCGAGCTCGTTGCCGTGGTGGCCGGGCTCGCGATGGAGCGCACGCGCTTCGAAATCCGCTTCAACGACATGCCGCTGCCGCCGGCAGGGTGGGGCCCGCGAGGAGTTGATACTGCAGAGTTCTTTGTCTCACCAAATCCCGGCGAGGACCTGCGGCCCCTGGCAAAGGTCGTCTCTGGCGGCGAGCTCTCTCGGCTGATGCTCGGCATCCGCAGCTTGACCGGCCGCCGAGACCGCGGAATGAGCCTGATCTTCGACGAGGTCGACGCCGGAATCGGCGGCCACGCAGCCGACGCGGTGGGGAAGCGGCTTCAGGAGCTCGGCGCCTCGTCGCAGGTGCTCTGCATCACCCACCTGCCGCAGATTGCCGCACACGGCGACGTGCAGTTCCAGATCACCAAGCAGGTCCGCGACGGACGCACCACGACGAAGGTCGCGCGACTCGACGGCGCCAACCGCGAGACTGGAGCTCGCCAGGATGATCGTCGGCGCCGGAGTGACCGATGGCGTCCGGGCGAGCGCCGCGGAAATGCTGGCGGCCCGCCGCAGGGCGAAAGACGAACACAAGGCGAAAGGCGAAAGCGAAGGTCGCCGGGCGAAGGGACGAACGTGAGCCGCAAGTACCTGATCGAAACCTACGGCTGCCAGATGAACTACCACGACTCCGAGCAGATGGCCGGACTGCTCGAGGCGGCCGGCTACGACCGCACCGAGGACGACCGCGACGCGGATGTCGTCGTCATCAACACCTGCAGCGTCCGGGAGCGCGCCGAGGAGAAGCTCTACACGCGCCTGGGCGAGTTGCGCGTGCTGGGGGAGGAAACGGGGCGCGATCCCGTGGTGGCGGTGGCGGGATGCGTCGCGCAGCAGGAAGGGCAGTCGCTCCTCAAGCGCTCTTCAATGGTGGACGTCGTCGTCGGCACTCGGCGCACCCGCATGCTGCCGCTCCTCATCGAGGAATCTCAGGCCGCCCAGCGTCCCCGTATCGACCTCGGCGCGCACGACAACGTGGCATTCCCGTTCGGCCTGACGCGGCGAGACGACCCGGTTCGCGCCTGGGTCACGATCATCGAGGGCTGCAACGAGTACCTGCAGCTTCTGCGTCGTGCCGTACACGCGCGGGCACGAGCGCATGCGTCCGAAGGCCGAAATCCTCGACGAGGTGCGGGCCGCGGCCGCCCAGGGACTCCGCGAGGTCCAACTCCTCGGCCAAATCGTGAATCACTATCAGGCGCCGGACGACGCCGGCTGCGACTTTGCGGGGCTGCTGGAATCCGTCCACGAGGTGCCGGGAATCGAGCGGATCCGGTTCGCGAGCCCGCATCCCCGGCACGTGACCGATCGGCTCGTCGCCGCGCTGCGCGATCTCCCAAAGGTCTGCAAGCACCTCCACCTGCCGGTCCAGTCCGGCTCGACGCGGGTCCTGAACGCCATGCGGCGCCGCTACACGCGGGAGTCGTATCTCGCGCTCATCGACCGGCTCCGCGCGGAGATGCCGGACCTGGCCATCTCGACGGACATGATCGTCGGGTTCCCGGGCGAGACCGCCGAGGACTTCGACGAGACGATGACGCTGGTCGAGGCAGGTGCGCTACACGAGCATGTACTCGTTCAAGTACTCGGAGCGGCCGAACACGCTGGCATCCAAGCGGTATCAGGACGCCGTGGACGACGCCGAGAAGACCCGGCGCATCGTCGCTCTGCAGCAACTCCAGCGCGAGATTCAGCTGCAGCTCCACGGCGCGATGGTCGGGTCCACCGTCGACGTTCTCGTGGACGCGGCGAGCCGGCGTCACGCGACTGAAGTCTCGGGCCGGACGCCCGGGAACGCCGTCGTAAATCTGCCGGGGGAGCCCGACTGGATCGGCCGGACGGTCCCTGTCACAATCCGTCGCGCGGGCCCGAACAGCCTGTGGGGCGAGGTCCGTCGGGTCGATCCGGTCGCGCAGGTCGATCGGGGTCTAACCAGTACGTAGGGCGGGGCTTCAGCCCCGCCAGGAAGCGACGTCATGCAAGTCGAAATGACCATCAAGGGCCTCATCCTCGACCCCGTCACGAACGATCCAATCATCATTCTTCGTGACCAGGACGGCCAGCGCGTGCTGCCGATCTGGGTCGGTGCGGCGGAGGCCAACGCCATCGGCCTGCAGATTGAGAACGTCGTGCCGCAACGTCCGCTGACGCACGACCTGCTGCGCGACGTCATTCAGGCGCTCGACGGCGCCGTGGACAGGGTCGTCGTCTGCGACCTCAAGGACAACACCTTCTACGCCCTCATCCACTTGACCGTCCGGGGCGAGCCGGTCGCGATCGACGCGCGGCCGAGCGACGCGATCGCGCTCGCGCTGCGGGCGCGGGCGCCGATCTTCGTCGAGGAATCGGTGATCGAGCACGCCCGGACGACCGAAGCCGTGCCGGAGCGGGCCACCGCCCAGCGCCTCCAGAAGTGGCTGGAGAGCCTCGACAGCGACGATCTCGGCAAGTACAAGATGTAATCCCGCCTCAGCCGATACGGCGGTGTTAAGATGGCCGCCGTCGAATGATTGTCGCCATCGCGAACCAGAAAGGCGGCGTCGGCAAGACGACGACCGCCATCAATCTTGCGGCGGCTCTCGCCCTCCGGGGCCGCCAGACGCTCCTCATCGATCTCGACCCGCAGGCCAACAGCACGATGTCGTTCCTGGACATGCGGCAGGTCGAGCCGGTCCATGTACGACGTCATCGTCGAGCCCACCGGACGCATTGAAGACGTCATCGTGCAGTCGCCCGTCGCGAATCTCTCGATTGCGCCGTCGCGCATCGCGCTCGCCAAGCTCGAGGCGCGCCTGGTAGGGGAGCTCGACGCCCATTTCCGCCTCAAGGACCGGATCGAGGCGGTCCGGGATCGCTTCCAGGCCATCGTGATCGACTGCCCGCCCACGCTGGGCCTGCTGACGGTGAACGCGCTCGTGGCGGCCAGCCACCTGCTGGTGCCGATTCAGTCCTCCTACTTCGCCCTCGAGGGCACGGACGACCTCCTCGAGACCATCGAGAAGGTCCGCCAGCGGGCAAATCCGGCGCTCCAGATCCTGGGGGTCGTGATTACGATGCACGACAAGCGAACGTCGCTGGCTCGGGACATCCGCGACCAGATTCAGCAGGTGTTCGGCGCCAAGGTGTTCCGCACGACCATCTCCAAGAGCGTGCGGCTCGAGGAGAGCCCGGCCTACAAGGAATCGATCTTCACGTTCGCGCCCGACTCCACCGGCGCGAGCGAGTACTACATGCTCTGTGAAGAGGTGATCGACCGTGCCTAAGCGAGGGCTTCCAGACACCCTGCGGATGCGTCATGACGCCCACTACGTGGACGCCATCACCGTGCCGGGCGGCGCGCCGGTCGGCCGGATGGTGCCCATCGACCTCATCGACCCGAACCCGAACCAGCCGCGGCAGGTCATGGGCGACCTGTCCGAGCTGATGGCGTCGATTGCCGAGAAGGGCGTCATCGAGCCGCTCATCCTGCGGCAGCGCGGCGACCGCTTCCAGATCATCGCGGGCGAGCGCCGTTACCAGGCGGCCGTCCAGGTCGGCCTTCGTGAGCTGCCTGGCGTGCTGCGGGATGGCGACGACAACGAGGTCCTCGAGGTCGCGCTCGTCGAGAACATCCAGCGCAAGGACCTGACGCCCTTCGAAGAGTCCGAAGCCATGGCGTCGCTCGCGCAGCGGTGCGGCTACACGCACGAGATGCTCGCCAAGAAGCTGGGGAAGTCCCGGGTGGCCGTGACCGAGTCCCTCGCCCTCCAAGGCATGCCGGACGAGATCAAGAACCTTTGTCGGCTGGCAGACATTACCTCTAAGTCACTGCTGTTACAGGTGGTTAGGCAGGGTGATTTCGAGAAAATGGCCGCCCTGATTGAGAAGATTGCCACCCAGGGCGGCATGACTCGCGAAGACGCCCGAAAGGCGGCCGCGAAACCCACCCGAGGCCGGCCCAAGGCATTCACGTTCAGCTATCGGCCCGACAACAAGGCCTTCAAGCTGCGACTCAGCTTCACGAAGTCGAAGGCCGACCGCGAAGAGATCATCGAGGCGCTCGAGGGCATCATCCGCGACCTGCGGAAGGCGAAGTAGATTTCGAGCGGACTGCAGACTACGGACTCAGACTCAGGCCGCGAGTCCCGCTGAACCGCGGCAGAGACGCTCGTCGGCGCCCAACGCCTCCAGGCCAGCACTGCGTCGAGCGACGCGGCTTCCAGCGGCAGCCGATCCCGGAGCGACCCGACAGCGAGCGTGCAGCGCGAGGAAGTCGACGCCTGCGCGAGACGCCCAGAGCGACCCCGGAAGCAGGGCTTCGGCAGGCAGTTCCCGGCTTCTCCTGAGCGTTTAAGTTTACATAACACTTGTTATCAGACTCACTAGGAAATGCCCCGTAGAACCCGCCTGTGGAAGGTTTGCGGACCTGGTTGTTGGTTGGGAGACCTAATGGACTACGGACTTCAGACTGCGGACTTCAGGAAGAACTCCTGCTCTCGATTTCGCGAGCCCGGGCGTAGGTCGCGGCCAGTCGGAAGTCCGTAGTCCGAAGTCTGAAGTCCGCCTTACACCGACCAGTGCCGCGCCGCGAAGTCGGCGCCGGGGACGATCAAGTCGAGCGGATGATGAGGCGGGTATTGCTCCAACGCGTGGCCGTCCCGGTACAGCCCGACTGAGAAGCTCAGCGGCTGGCCGGCCTCGACGCCGAGGTCGGCAAAGGGAACGCCCAGCTCGACGATGGTTGCCGCTGCGGCCCGCGCCCGATGGGCGGGTCGGGCGCGCCAGTCGCCGGGGCTCGTCTGGTCGAGCATGCGAACCGTGATCTCGGCGCCGTCCCGCTCGACGGCCACCCGGACCCCGGCGGGGGCAAAGAAGGTGAGCCGGACCTGTCCCTTGTCGGCCAGGACGTCCTGGGCTCGGCGGGCCAGGTCGACGCGGACGTATAGGTGGTCCCGGTCGTATCCGAAGCGAACGCCGGTGACCTCCTGCCGGGAGCTCGGCGCCACCTGGTGCATCGCCCCCGCCGCGGACGACACCTCAATCTCCCCCGCCTCGACCCATTCGAAGTAGCTGGTGACCTCGCCATCCAGCGTCGGCGTCAGCATCCCGGTCGGCGCGTGCGTCACGGCCTGCGGCGGCTCGGTCGTGATGTTCGTGACGAAGAGCTCCTCGGGAACCGGCTTGTCGATCAGCCGGTAGACGTTTCTGAGGTGCCGCCGGAACAGGTCGTCGAACTCGAGGTCGTGCTCGGACGAGTGGTCGTCGCCGTACCACCAGAACCAGTCGGACCCCTCGGCGATGTAAAGCTCGTCCCAGGCCCGCTCGAGCGACTCCTTTGAGACCCCGGCGCCCGGCGACTCGAGCGCCTGCCGCGCGTCGGCCAGTTGCCCCCACCCGCGATGGTCGTCCGGGTGGCCGATCCAGATATAGAAGTCGGCGTTGATCCAGGAGCCCGGGAAGATCGTGCTGAGCGAGGCCGTCGGTCCCTTGCAGGCCTCCGCCATCGTGACGGTCCGAATCTCGGGATGGCTGCCGAGCGCCCGGTAGAGGGCTCGAAGGAAGGGACGGCCCTGGCCCTCGTAGTGCTCCCACGCGTTCTCGCCGTCCAGGATGATCGGAATCACGGCTTCCCCGCCGCCGGTCCGCGCCGAATACCGCCGTCCGCCTTCGACCAGACGGCCCACGAAGTCGCGAGCCGCGGCGTCGGCGTTCCACGACGCATAGGTGAACCCGATCAAATCCGACAGCACGTGGTCGCGGAACAGGCACGCGATCTCCGCGCCGCCGGACTTCAGCGTGTACGGCCGGTAGAGGACTTCCGGCTGCTCGAGATGCCCGGACCCGTCACGCGGCAGTCCCACGCCGAGCGTCCGGGCGAGGATCAGCTCGTCGGTCGCCATCCACGAGAAGCCCGCGCCGGCCGCCAGCGGCACCATCGCCTCCGAGACCGACCCTTCCGACGGCCAGAGACCCGTCGGGCGCACGCCGAAGCGCCGTTCGTGATCGGCGGCCGCGCGTTCGAGCTGCGCGCGCGCGTCCTCGGGATGCCGAAACCGGTGCCGCGGCATCCGCGACTGCGGGTGGGTCCGGAGGTACACGTCGGTGTCGCACAGGAGCGGCAGGATCGGATGGTAGAAGGGCGAAGCGGCCAGTTCGACCTGGCCGCGGGCCGCCGCGGCCCGGTACTCGGGCACCACCGCGCGCAGCACGTCGAGCTCCACGGCCCGGAGCGACGCCTTGTCCTCTTCGCTGAAGCCGCTCCCCTTCGCATGCAGCGCGACGATGCGCGGATCGGTCTCGAAGAACGGGTCGACCCATACGAGCTTCGACCAGACCTGCAGGTCGCGGAAGTCGGCGTCGGTGAACTGACGCCACGCGTCGCCGTTCGACTGATCGCGCCTGCGCAGCAGCTCCGCGTATCGCGGATAGGGGTCGATCATCCGCGCGCGCTGCGCGTGGAAGAAGTTCGCCAGCACGAACCGCTTGTCGTCGTCGGTCAGCGCGGCCGCCGGCGTGAGCCCGAGATCCAGCGTGCGGTCGCGCGCGCGATCCTCGGCGAACTCCTCGAGCTGCACCATCAGCGAGGGCACGAGATTGAACGTCATGCGGACGTCCGGGAACTCGCGCAGGAGCGCAACCATGCCGTAGTAGTCCTTGAGCGCGTGCATGCGGACCCACGGGAGGATGTGCTCGCCGGTCACCAGATCCTGGTAGAACGGCTGGTGCATGTGCCAGAGGAGGGCGACCTTCGTCATCAGGAGGCGTGTGATAGGCTTTCTGTCAGGAATCCCGCCGGCGCCGAATGTTCCGGATTATCGATCGCTATATTATCCGGGAACTCATCCTGCCCTTCCTCCTGGGGCTGGTCGTCTTCACGTTCCTCCTGATGATCCAGCCGCTCGCGGACTACAGCGAGCAGCTGATCTCGAAGGGCGTCTCGTGGACGATCGTCGTCCGCGTCCTCGTCACGCTCATCCCGCAGGCGCTGGCGATCACGATCCCGATTGCGCTGCTCATCGGCCTGCTGATCGCGTTCGGCCGCCTCTCGTCGGATCGCGAGTCGGTGGCGTTCATGGCGTGCGGCATCAGCATCTACCGCCTGCTGCGGCCGGTGCTGTTCGTGGCGGCGCCTCGCGTGGGCCGCGACGTCGTGGATCATGATCGACGCGCTGCCCGACGCGAACCAGTCGTTCCGCGAGATCGTCTACGGCGTCATCACCGCGCGCGCGGAGAACGAGATCAAGCCGCGTGTGTTCTTCGAGGACTTCCCCAACCAGATTCTGTACATCGGCGACGCGCCGACGACCGGCGGCTGGCGCGACGTGTTCCTCGCGGACACGTCGAAGCCCGAGGAGCCGACGGTCTTCACCGCGGCCGCCGGCCGGCTCGCCATCAACAAGGAGAAGCGCACCGTCGATCTCGTGCTGAACGACGGCTCGAAGCACACCGCCAACCTGAAGGACCCGTCGAAGTACGAAGTCGCCCGCTTCGCGCAGCTCATCATCGGCCTCGATCCCAACACGGTCTTCAACAGCGGCGAGATCTCGAAGGGCGACAACGAGATGACGATCGCGGAGCTCAATCAGCGGGTCGTCGACTTGAAGCAGCAGAAGCTTCCGGCGCACTCGCCGATCATGGCGCTGCATCGCAAGTTCTCCATCCCGGTGGCCTGCCTGGTGTTCGGCGTCATTGGTCTCGCGCTGGGCCTGCAGCACGGCCGCGGCGGCAAGCTGGCGGCGTTCGTGCCGGGCATCGCGGTGGTGTTCATCTACTACGTGATCGAGTACATGGGCCGCCAGATGGCGAAGGGCCAGCTGGTCTCGCCGCCCATGGCCGTCTGGGCGCCCGACATCGTGCTGGGCGCCGGTGGCATCGCGCTGCTCTTCTGGCGCGCGCGGTCGGCCGACAAGCCGATTCGCTTCTCGATTCCCGACTCGTGGCAGGTCTGGCGGCGGTTCATGAAGCCCGCGGCCGACGCCACGGAACACGCCGGCGAGTCTGGCAGCGGTCGCCGCGAAACCGTCGCCTGCGAAGGCCAGACGCGTGGTGCTGGTCGTCCGCGTCCCGCGCGTCGCGCTCCCGTCGTTCCGGCTGCTCGACGGCTACGTGACCAAGCTCGGCATCAAGATCGCGTCGCTGACCTTCATCGGCCTGCTCGGCATCTTCTACATCTCGACGTTCATCGACATGTCGGACAAGCTGTTCAAGGGACAGACGACCGGCTCGATGATGCTCGAGTACTTCTACTATCAGACTCCGCAGTTCGTCTTTCTCATCATCCCGCTGACGGTGCTGATCGGCTCGATGGTGACGGTCGGCATCCTGACCAAGAACAGCGAGCTCGTCGTCATGCAGGCCTGCGGGATCAGCCTGTATCGCGCCGCGGTGCCGCTGGTCACGCTGGCGGCGCTTGCGAGCGGGACGATGTTCATGCTGCAGGAGCGGGTGTTGCCGTATTCGAACCGGCGGGCGGCGGCGCTGCGGCACGTCATCCGCGGCGGCTCACCGCGGACATTCGACGTCGTCAACCGCAAGTGGCTCATCGCGCGCGACGGCAGCATCTACAACTACACGTACTACGACCCGCGGCTGCACGAGCTGAACGGGCTGTCGGTCTTCGAGTTCAACGCGAATCATGGCGGACTGAAGCGACGCGTCTACGTGGCCAACGCGACCTACGAGCCGGGTTCCGGCCAGGTGTGGAAGTCGACCGGCGGGTGGGTACGCGAGTTCACGAACAGCATCGACCTGAAGGCGTTCGTGACGTTCCCCTCGCGCGAGCTGAAGCTCGAGGCGCCCGACTACTTCGCGACCGAGTCGCCGGACGCCGACCGCATGACCTACGGGCAGCTGCGGCAGTACATCACCTACCTCGCGCGGAGCGGGGTGAACGTGGTGCCGCAGAGTGTCGCGCTCTACAAGAAGGTGTCGTTCCCCCTCGTGACGCTGATCATGACGCTCATCGCCGTGCCGTTCGCGGTCATGACAGGCCGTCGCGGCGCGCTGTACGGAATTTCCGTCGGGATCGTCCTGGCAGTCGTCTACTGGATCACGATCAACGGGTTCAGCGCGGTCGGAAGCGCCGGGATGCTGCCGCCGCTGCTTGCCGCGTGGGCGCCGAACCTGCTCTTCGGCGCTGGCGCCGCGTACCTGCTGCTTACCGCGCGGACGTAGGCATCGGCATCGGAGCACCGCACGCACCGCGCCGACCCAGCACTCCCCTGCCGATCCCGGCACGGCGTTTACGGTGTCGACCACCAGCAGCAGCGTGTTGACGCGCGAAGGCTCGAGTCGCGCGTCGCGGCCGCCTTCGATGGCGCGCATCTCCGAGAACGGCACCACCACTTGCGCGAGGTGTCGCGTCGACGTAGACGGATCGCTGCCACCTGAGGCCGCCCGCCCTCCGGCACGCGCAGCTGCACCGACATGCGCATCGGCCGCGGCGCCTGCAGCCTCACACGCAGCCCGATCCGCGTCGGCGAAGTCCGCTGCGGACACCGGGAGCGCGAGCGCGGCGTACTGGCCTGACGGCGCACCGCCGGCCAGGCGCCACGTGAAGTGCTCGGCCGATCTCGCCACCGGGCGACGCGCCCGGCTCGCAGTCTTGCCTCCGACGTCGGGCTGGCGCTCGATCGCCCAGGCACGACTGCCCTGTCCATCAGTCAAGGTTCGCACGACCTCCGTTGACGGCGCCGGGTGCGGGCGGCACTCGCGGCTCGTGGCGCAGTAGATCGGGTTGCTGACGATCCACGGCACCGGCGGCGCACCCGGCGCGCCGGGCAGCCGCACCTCGATCCGATAGACGCCGGGCTTCGCCGGACTGTCGTACCACGCGTCGAGTCCGCGATCGCCAGGCTCGTCCGGCGATCTCCTGGCCGTTCTTGATGCAACACAAGCGACGCGTCGGGCACGTCGGGCGACAACGCGACAGTCAGCGTGACGCGCTCCGGACGTGACGAGCTCGTCGCCCATCTGCGACGCGCGCGCCTGCGGACTCCGCGTGAAATTCGAGGCGCTGCCGGCCCCGCGATGCCATCGATCACGGTGAACGCAGTGGCCGGCGCGCATGCGCGGCGAGCAGCGCCGTGGCGTCCGCGGCGGCGTCGGTCGCGCGTGAGCGGTGCGGCCAGCACCACCCGTGTCGCCATCGCGCGTGAAGCTGCTCTCGTACGACGGCACGTGCAGCGACGGCCCTTCGCCAGGCTCGGCGCCGGACTCGAGCGGGAGCCGCGCGTGCGCATCGGCCGCGCGATGCGCGACGACGCGCGCCGACGCGCGCTCAGCCGATCCCAGCGCTCGAGAGTCAGCGGCCGGTCGGTGAACATGCGCGACCATCGACTCGGGCCCGCGAAACCAGTAGGTCAGCAGGACGCGCGCCAGCGTCGACGCGCGTCTCGTCGCGCCACTCGCTGTCGGCGTTCAGCCATTCGAGCCCGTCGAGCGGAGCACCTGTTCCATTCGCGCCATCGCAGGTCCGGCTTCGGCGAATCCGGATGCGCCGCGAACCCGAACCCGCCCAGCCGGTGCACGTCGTCGATGACATCGCGCGCGTCGCCGGCGAGACGATACGGCGCCTGCCCGATGCCGAGCGCGACGTAGTGGCCGTCAGCCGTGCTGATCTCGACCGCGTCGATGACGAGGACGCCATCGACGTAGCGCGGCGGATCTGGCGCTCGCAGTCCATCGCCGTGGTCGGTCAGGATGACGAAGTCCAGGCCGGCGCGCCGCGCCGCCCGCGCCACGTCGTCAGGTGTGCCTGCCCCGTCGGACCGCGTCGTATGGACGTGAATCGCGCCGCGCACGAGCCGTGGGTCGGCGCCAGCGTCAGCTCGCGTGCACGGCGCGGCAGCAGCATCCAGATGACGGTGACGATCGCAACGGCGACGAGGATCGCGAGCAGGCGGCCGCGTGTCATCCAGTGGCCTGTCACTAAGGCCGGGATGGAAGCGATCGTACACGGCGCGCAAGCGAGCTTCGAGCACGTGCGTGTAGATCTGTGTCGTGGACAAGTCGGCGTGGCCGAGCATCACCTGGATCGCGCGCAGGTCGGCGCCACGCTCGAGCAGGTGCGTCGCGAACGAGTGCCTCAGGACGTGCGGGCTCAGGCGCTGCGCGATCCCGATCGTCCTGCCGTAGCCCTTCAGCGTCTTCCAGATGCCCATCCGGGTCATCGCGGTGCCGCCGCGCGCGTTCACGAACAGTCGCGGCGACGATCGCGTGTCCAGCAGCGCCGGCCGCCCGTCGCGCAGGTACCGCATCAGCCACGCGACGGCTTCGTCGCCGACAGGCACGAGGCGCTCCTTCCCGCCCTTCCCTTTGGTCGTCAGAAAACCGGCTTCGAGGTTGACGTCCGTGATCTTGAGCGCGACGAGCTCTGACACGCGAAGCCCGGTCGCGTAGAGCAACTCGATGAACGCGCGATCGCGAAGACCGCGCGGCGTCGCGGTGTCTGGCGCAGCGAGCAGGCGATCCACATCCTCGATGGACAGGTAGTTCGGAAGCGCCGCAAAGGTCCGCGGCGGCTGCAGGTCGTCGGCCGGATTCGCGGCGATGTGGCGGCCGAGCGCGAGATATCTGTAGAAACCGCGCGTTGCCGCGACGGTGCGCGCCACCGAGCGGGCGGCGAGACCGCCCGCCATCAAGTCACGGACGAACTCCTCGAGGGCCACGCGGTCCAGGCTCGTCAGCGGACGTTCAATGCCCGCCGCAAAACGCGCGAGCTGCGTCAGGTCTCGTGCGTAGCTCTCGAGGGTGTTGGTCGAGAGCCGACGCTCGATGCGCAGATGGTCCAGATACGCGTCCACCAGGCTGGCCGATCGCGCGTCGAGCCGATTGGCGGATGCGGCGTCCTCCGGCGTCTCCGCCACGGCCTGGCCTCAGGACTTCTTGCGCTCGATCACGTACGCCGACTCGACGATCTTCGCGGAGGTGCCGTCGTGCACCGCGTACGTGCTGCCGCTCTGGATGGCCGCCCCGCCGTGCTGGCCCTGCTTGTTCATCGCGTAGAAATTCAGGTTCCACGTGACGTTCGGGCCATGCTTCGAGAGCACGCGCTTGATCGCCGCCAGCGTCGCCTCGCGAGGGTGCATGCCCTGCCGCATGTGCTCGACGACCATGTGCGCGCCGACGACCTTGATGCACTCTTCGCCGACGCCAGTGGAGCCGGCCGCGCCGATCTCGTTATCGACGTACAACCCGCAGCCGATGAGCGGCGAGTCGCCGACGCGGCCCGGAATCTTGAACGCCAGGCCGCTGGTCGTCGTGATGCCCGAGAGGTCGCCCTTCGCGTCGAGCGCCAGGCAGTTGATCGTGCCCCAGGCCTTCTCGGGATTGATCCCGAGCTCGCGCCACAGGTCTTCGCGGCTGTTGTAGGACGCCTTCGGCGGCGGCGCATAGGCCGGGACGTCATCGCGCTTCGGCGGGCCCCAGTCGTCGATGTCGCTCATCTGCTCTTTCCAGCGGAGCCACTTCTCGCGCGAGGCCTCCGTGAGCAGGTTCTCCTCCGGGAAGCCGTGCGCGACCGCGAACTTGAGCGCGCCCTCGCCGACGATCAGCACGCGCGAGGTGCGCTCCATCACCAGCCGCGCGACACGCGACGGGAACTTGATGCGCTTCAGCGCCGCGACCGCGCCGGCCCCGTTGGTCGGGCCGTCCATGATCGAGCAATCGAGCTCGACGTCCCCTTCGGCGTTCGGCAGGCCGCCGTACCCGACGCTGTCGTCGTTCGGGTCCGCTTCGACGATCGCGACGGTCTCGACGATGGCGTCGAGGCGCGACGTGGCAGTCGGCGTCTTGAGGATCTTCATGCCGGTCTCGAGCGCGGCCAGGCCGTTGGCGCTCGAGATCATCAGCGGGCGGACGCCGGGGGTGTCGGCGGCGCGCTCTTCGGCGCCTGAGCGACCCGACGAACGAGTGCCGGCGTCGACGCCCGTCGCCAGGGCGCCGGTCAGGCCGGCGGCGCCGGTGACCCCGATGAACTTGCGACGAGACACGCGCGGAGACATTCCTTCCCCCTCCCGCCGGTTGTAGCGGCAGCGACAGGATATACCAATCGTCTGGTTGCCCCGCTGCCGCGCTGATCTACAATCCCGCATCCCGTGTGGCCGATCGCGCGGGCCTGAGGTCGTGATGCACTTTCGTTCGAAGTGGGAAGCGCTGCCCACCGAAGCCATCAATCCCGCCACGCTCGCCATCGACAAACTGCCGGCCGACGACATCGTCGAGTTGATGATCACCGAGGACCGCAAGGTCGTCGCCGCGGTCCAGCGCGAGAAGGACCGGATTGCCGTCGGCGCCGACATGATCGCCAACGCGCTGAAGAATGGCGGACGGATCGTCTTCGTCGGCGCGGGCACGAGCGGACGGCTCGGCGTCCTCGAATCGGCGGAGATGCCGCCGACCTTCGGCACGAGCCAGACACTCGTGCAGGCCGTCATGGCCGGCGGGCGCGGCGCGACCTTCCGCGCGCGGGAAGGCGTCGAGGACAACTACGAAGAGGGCGTGCGCGCGATCAGCCGCTTCCGCCCCACCAAGCGCGACGTCGTCGTCGGCGTGTCGGCCAGCGGGATGACGCAGTTCGTGCGCGGCGCGCTGACGAGGGCGCGCAAGGCGGGCAGCACGATCATGTTCGTGACCTGCGATCCCAAGACCGAGCTCCAGACGTTCGTGGATCTGACGATCGCGCCGGCGGTCGGCCCGGAAGTCATCGCCGGATCGACGCGGCTCAAGGCGGGCACGGCCACGAAGATGGTCCTGAACATGCTGACCACCGTGGCCATGGTCCGCATCGGCAAGACCTACGGCAATCTGATGGTCGACGTCCGGACCGGGTCGGAGAAGCTGCGCGACCGCGCGCGCCGCATGGTCAACATCATCACCGGGCTCGAGTACGACGAGGCCGACAAGCTGCTGCGAAAGGCGCGCTGGAACGTGAAGGCCGCGGTCGTGATGCAGAAGACGGGCCTGTCGTACCTGAAGGCCATACAACGCATCAAGAAAGCGGACGACCAGCTGCGCGAGGCGCTCGGCGAGGACATCGAGCCCCGCCTGAAGGAACTGCTGCAGCACCCGCCGTCCTGATCGTCTAGCGCAGTCCGCCCGCCGCGGCCTGATCGAGCACCAGCTCGACGTCCCGGTGCAGCTGCAGCAGCGAGGCTGGCATCCTCGACGTGACCTGGCCGTGCACCGCCGCGCGCACGGCGTCCACCTTCGACGCGCCGGTGGCCATCAGGATCACCGCGCGGCTCCGCAGGATCGTCCCGACTCCCATCGACAACGCCTCCGGCGGCACGGCACCCTGACGTCCGTTGAAGAGATGCGCGTTCGATCGACGCGTCGCCGGCGCGAGCCGCGCGAGATGCGTGTCTGCCGTCAGCGACGGCGCCGGCTCGTTGAACCCGATGTGGCCGTTCGTTCCGATGCCGAGGATCAGCAGGTCGAGCCCGCCAGCCCGCTGAATGGCGGCTTCGTATCGCGCGCATTCGACGTCGGCGGACTTCGCCATGCCGTTCAGGAAATGGATCCGCCGCGGCGAGAGGTTCACGTGCTGGAACAGGTGCTCCTCCATGAACGCCCGATAACTTGCCGGGTGCGTCCACGGCAGGCCCCAGAACTCGTCGAGGTTGAAGGTGCTGGCCTTCGAGAAATCGATCTGCCCGAGTCGATGCCGGCGCCGAAGCTCCGCGTACAGCCGCACCGGGAGTGTTCCCCGTCGGCAGGCCAAGGACCGCCGAGGGCCGTTCGCCAGCAGTCGCGTCACGCGGGTTGCGACGGCGAGCGCCACGGCAGCCTCGTTCTTCAGGATGTGCACTTTCACGGGTCAGCTGTTCCCTTCTCTCACACGTAAGTCGGAATCCGCGCGCCGCCTCTGGCCTCGGCCAACGCGAGGTGCACGGCGCCAAGCGCCGGCTCGACGTCGAGCAGCGACGGCTGGCTTCGGGGCGCCACTTCAGCGACACGCGCGGTGACGTCGGCCTGCAGCGACGGCATGACGCGGAAGATACTGCCCGCCAGCACCAGCGGGAACTGCACGCCGCGCAGTTCGAGGCGCTCGGCCACGGACTGCGCCGCGGTCACGAGCTCCGCCGCAGCCTCGCTGACGATTTGGCGCGCCACGGCGTCGCCTTCGGCCGCCGCCGCCTCGACTTCGCCTCCGAGGGAGACGACCAGCTTCCGCCGCTGATCCCGATAGTAGATCTCCTGCACGAGCTCCTGCGGCTCGGCGATCCCGAAATGCGCCAGCACACGGGGCGTCAGCGCGGTGGCCGGACCGCGGCCGTCGAACTGCCGCATCACGGCCCGGACGGTCCGCTGACCGATCCACGACCCGCTGCCTTCGTCGGCCAGGACGGGTCCCCATCCGCCGGACCGCGCCGCCTGCCCGCGCTCGTTCCGTCCGTAGCAGATCGATCCCGTGCCGGCGATGATGACGATGCCCGGGCCGACGCCAGCGCCAGCCTCGAGCGCGATGAGCGCGTCGTTGACGACCAGCGCCGGCGCCTTGTGGCCGATTCGCCGCATGATGCCGCGAATGACGGCAGCGTCCTCGGCGCGATCCACGCCGGCGATGCCGAGGCAGATGACGGCCGGCACCTCGGACTGCGACGCCAGGGTCTGCTCCATGACGTCGTAGAGCACCTTCTCGACCTCGAGCTCGCCGAGCGCCGCGAGGTTCGCGCCCGGCCCTCGAGCCGACGCGCGGACACGTCCATCCTCGTCTGCCAGCAGACAGACGGTCTTGGTGCCCCCCGCGTCGATGCCAAGTACAACCATTCGAAGAGTCGCGCGATAGCCGCGAGCGAGGATAGAGAGCGCCCCACAGACCTGTCAACTTGCGTTGACACTGCGGGGAAGCGACAGATACAGTGGCTCAGTCGATGCTCGCTCCCCCCGCTCGCGTCCACGACAGTCCGAGACGCTTCCGGTTCCTGCTCTCCGTCGCCATCGCCGCAGCAGCCGTCCTGCTGTCAACCGGCATTCAGCACGCACAGTCTTCCGCGGCGGAAGTGCGCGCGCTCTGGGTCACGCGAGCCAGCCTCACGTCACCGGCTTCGATTGCCTCGCTGGTGGACTCGGCCAGCGCCAGCGGCTTCAACACGCTGCTCGTGCAGGTGCGCGGTCGCGGCGACGCGTACTTCGCGAACTCGATCGAGCCCCGCGCCGACGCGCTCACCGGTCAGCCGGCCGATTTCGACCCGCTCGACGTCGTCCTGCGTCGCGCGCACGCGCAGGGCCTCCGCGTCCACGCGTGGATCGACGTCAACCTGATTTCGTCGGCCACCGAGTTCGCGTCCTCCCGGTCGCACATCGTCTGGCGCCACCCGGAGTGGCTGATGGTGCCACGGCCGCTCGCCTACGACCTCGCCCACACGGACGTCAGGAGCCCCGAGTACGTCGGCAAGCTCGCGCGCTGGACGCGCGCCGCCGATGACGTGGAAGGGTTGTTCGCGTCCCCAATCCTGCCGGACGCCGCGACTCACGTGATCCGCATCGTGGACGACCTCGCGCAGCGCTACCCCGTGGACGGCGTGCACCTCGACTACATCCGCTATCCGGGACCGCAGTTCGACTACAGCCTCGGCGCGCTGCAGGCGTTTCGTCAGGACCTCGATGCCGCGATGACGCCGGCCGAGCGCAGGCGGTTCGACCCGTCGAGCGTGGCCGCGCTCATCGCCGCGACAGACACGTATCCGGATCGCTGGGCCGGCTTCCGGCGCTCGAGACTCAACGCGCTCGTGATGCGGCTGCGCACCGTCGTCAAGGAACGCCGGCCGGACGCGATCGTGAGCGCCGCGGTCTATCCCGACGCGCAGGAAGCGTCTGAGCCATCGGTTCCAGGACTGGTCGATGTGGGTCGAGAATCGCTGGATCGACGTCGTCTGCCCGATGGTCTACACGCCGGATGCCCGAACGTTCGCCACGCAGGTGGCCTCGGTGCGACAGGTCGCGGGGACTCGCCCTGTGTGGGCCGGCATCGGCGCCTACCGGCTTTCCGCGGCGCAGACCGTGGACAACATCCTCACCGCGAGGAGACTCGGGGCGAACGGCATCGTGCTGTTCTCCTATGACAGCCTCGTGCACCCGCCGCGCGGCACCGAGTACCTCACCAGCGTCAGCCGCGACGCCTTCACGCAGTAGCGATGTCCGAGTTCGCGGCGGTCGCGCAGCTGATTGACGAGGCGCGGCAATCGCGGGCGTTCCCCGGCTGCGCCGTCGAAGTCGGACGCCGCGACGGAGTGCTCTGGCAGTGGGTCGCCGGCACGCTGACGTACGAGCCGACGGCTGCGGCCGTCACTTCGGAGACGATCTTCGATCTCGCGTCGCTGACGAAGGTGATTGCGACCACGCCTGTCGCGATGTCGCTCGTGCGCTCGCGCCGACTGCTCTTGACGTCGCCGGTCGCAGCCTGCGCGCCCGACTGGCGCGGCGCGGACCGCTCGGCGGTCACGGTCGCCGATCTCCTCGAGCACTGCGCCGGACTGCCCGCCTGGTGGGATCTCTACCGGCGCGGCGAAACGCGACGGGAATTCGCGCACGAGATCTCGACGTTGCCGCTCGAATACGCGCCCCGCTCGCGATCCATCTACACGGACCTCGGGTTCATCCTCCTCGGGATCATCCTCGAAGACGCGGGCGGCGCGCCGCTCGACGCCCAGTTCGATGCCGCCTTCGGACACCCGGACCTTCTCTTCAGGCCGCCGGCAGCACTGCGGCCGCGCATCGCGCCGACGGCCGACGACCGGCACTGGCGCAAGCGATTGCTGGTGGGAGAGGTCGAGGACGAGAACGGCTGGGCGCTCGGAGGCGTCGCCGGCCA
This sequence comes from Vicinamibacteria bacterium, assembly GCA_963787035.1. Lineage (GTDB taxonomy): Bacteria > Acidobacteriota > Vicinamibacteria > Vicinamibacterales > JAENWD01 > JAENWD01. The sequence goes on along the minus strand of CAWBBN010000022.1, from coordinate 158,074 downwards.
CGCGGGCGTCTTCGGCACCGCGCCCGCCGTCGGCGCCTACGCCAGACTCGTGCTTGCGGACGTTGACCGAGGAGACCGCGCTCGGGGAGCCGTGGCTGCTCAGACGTTTCCTGACGCCGAGCCGGGTCCCGCGCAGCTCGCGCGCGCTCGGATGGGATCTCATGCGTCCCACGTCATCCTGCGGACATCGCCTCTCGGCGTCCGCATTCGGGCACACCGGCTTCACGGGCGTGTCGCTGTGGATCGATCCGCAGAAGGACGTCTACGTCGTGCTGCTGACGAACCGCGTGCATCCGGATGCGTCCCGCGGATCCGAACGACGGTCTCGCGAAGCTGCGGCCGCTCGTGCACGACGCGGTGATGGACGCGCTCGAGCGATAGCGGCCTACTGCGGCGGGCTCTCGATGATCACCGGCGGTCGCTGACTGTCGCGGCCCGGCCCGGGTTCCGTCGGGCGTTGCTCGCCGGGTGGACGCCCCTGCCGTGGCGGCCTTCCGTCTCCCGGCCCTCGACGTCCCGTGCCCTGTCCGCCAGACGCCAAACCCGCCCCGTCCGAATCCACCGGCGCCGCCTGTCCCCTGCCCCACGCCCACGACGGCCCCAGGACCGCCGCCGGGCGCGCCGGTCGCCTGATTGGGGCTCTTCCACGCGACATAGCTGAACGTCCAGGCGTCGTACGTCGTCGCGCCGTCCGGCTCCTTGAACGACCGCGCCTTGCTCTTGCTGCGGACGCCGCCAATCAGCTGCCCGAACCCGATCGCCGGCTGCGCCGCCTGTGTGGCGCCCGGCCCCGCAGGCGCGGCGGCGTTGACGCCGATCAGCGCGAAGTCGTCATTCGTGATCGGATCCTTGAACTTCTTCCGGAGGAAGCGCCCCTGGACGAGGGCGTCGAGATTCGGGGGACCGGGGGCGGCGTTCTTCTTGCGATACAGCTGGATCGCGCGGTCGTATTGCTGTCCGCGCCACATCAGCTCGGATTCCTTCTCGCGCACGGTGAGCGTGTGCCACACCGGCAGCAGCGCCGACATCGCGATGGCCATCACCGCCATCGCCACGAGCAACGCCGCCATCGCGAAACCCCGCTCGTCGCGACGCGGCTGGCGCCGCGTCGACCAACGGGAGAGGTCGCTTGCGCTGCGTTCATCGCTTCACTATGCTTGTTTTCGGATGATAGCACGTGGGTTCCGCGCACCCCGCTGTGCCTGGCCGATCGCGAGCCTGGCGCTGGTCGTCTCGATGACGAGCTGCACGCACATGGCGCTCACGGCGCCGACGAAATCCGTCATCGCGCTCTACGCGTCCGCCTCGCCGGCCAACGACGGCTCGTTCAACCTCATCGCGACGGTCACCGAGGAAGCCGGCACGCCGGTTCAAAACGGAACGCTCGTCACCTTCACGACGACGCTCGGTCGTCTCGACCCGACGTCGGCCGAGACCACGAATGGCCAGGCGACCGTGAAGTTCTTCGCGGACGGCCTGTCCGGCACCGCCACGGTGTCGGCGTTCTCGGGTGGCGCAACCTCCGGAAGCGGCAGCACGGCCGGCAACGCGGCGACTGTGACGATCGCTCGGCGGCGCCGCGGCCGACAACATCGTCATCCACGCCGACCCGAGCACCTGCCCGTCAGCGGCGGCACGGCGACGATCATCGCGCAGGTCCGCGATGCCTCCGGCAACGGACTGCCGAACGTGCCCGTGGTGTTCACTACCACGGCCGGGACGCTGCAGTTCTCGTCGGTCTCGACCGACAGCAGCGGCACCGCGACCACGAGCCTGACGACGACGAGCACGCGACCGTCACTGCCGCTGCCGGCGGGAAGACCGCGACGGTCGACGTCACCTCGTGCCCGTGACGATCAACTAGCCCGTCCCGCCGTCCGGCGCTACCAGTCGGAATACTTCGTCCCGTCGAGGGCGAGCGCTTCGGAGCCTGACGTCACGTTGTAGATCCCGGGCTCGTTGCTGGGGTTGTTGGGATCGGGCTCCGCGGGCACGACCTGCCACGAGTCGTTCTTCTGCGTCATCGGATCGTCCGGCAAACGGCGCATATAGCCAGCCGCGACGAGCTCATTCAGATCCGCCGGATACTTCCCCTTGTCCGAGTAGTACTGGTCGATCGCGTCGCGCATCCGAAACAGATCTTCGCGCAGCACCGCCTCCTTGCCGCGCTTGATGCTCGAGCGGTACGCCGTCAAGCCGATCGTCGCAAGCAGGACGATCAGCGACATCACGATGACCAGCTCGATCAGCGTGAAGCCGCCGGCGCGATGAAGACGAGATCGGAACCTTCTCACCATAGGGCGGATTACCAGTCCGCGTACTTCGTGCCGTCGAGGGCCGTGCCCGCGCTCTTGCTGTAGACGTCGTAGACGTCCTGACCGCCCCAGGACTTCGAGTCCGGCTTGTCCTCGTAGGCGCGCATTCCCCACTCGGCGGTGCCCGTTATCGGGTCCACGGGGACGTGGCGCAGGAACTTCAGCAGCGTCGTCCCGTTCCCGTTGGTCGCCGACGTCTCGACGCCGTTGACGAGCGTCTGCAGGTCCGGCGGATACCCTTCCGATCCGGCGCGCACCGACGTCGCCGGAATCTGTCCGGCGTCCACGGCGTCCTTGTAGTGATCGATGGCCGTGCGGATGTCACGCAGCGAGCGCCGAAGCTCGATTTCCTTCTCGCGCTGTATCGCGACGTGCGCCAGCGGCATCACGGCCGACGCGAGAATCGCGACGAGCGCCGTGACGACCAGAAGCTCGATGAACGTGAACCCCCGCGCGCTGCGCAGGCGTGCCATCACGTTGCCACCTCGACCTGCGATCACTTTCCCCTGCTCCTACTTCACTGTAACGCTGGCAGGCGCCGCCCGAACGGCGACGGGCGCGCCCCCTGGTCCAGTCGCCGCGCCTGACGCGCGGATGGGCGTCGAGCCTGCCGCGACCGGATCGAACAGCACGGCCGCCACCAGGCCGGATCCGGTGGCCCCGACGACGTCGCCGCCGCGCACGACCGTGACGTCGACGCGTCCGTTCACCGCGTCGACCTGCTGCGTGAACTGCGCCGTCACGCCGCCCTGCCGCATGAAGCTGCCCTCTTGGACGGTGCGCACCTTCAGGACGGCCGGGTTGTAGGTCAGCGTCAGGCTGATCGTGCTGAGGCGCGGCGCGTCGCTCACCGAGATGGGCACCGTGTAGGGTCCGCCCCCCATCCGCAACTCTGTCGCGGGCGTGGTCACGGCGACGACGACGCCGCCGACCGGCGCCGACTGGTCGGCTGGAGCGGGCGCCGTGACGGGCGCTGGTTCTGGCTGGAGCGGCGGCGCGGCCTGCTGCACCCCTTCCTGCGGCGTGGCCGGAGGTGCAGGCGCGCGCCTGCGGCGCAGGCTGGATGCCGGGCTGCGGCAACGTCGGGCTCGGCGTCGGCATCGGCATCGTGCCATTCGGCGGCGGCGCCGGAGCCACTCCGGATGGCGCGGGCATCGCCTCGGGCGCAGCGATGAGAGGCGGCGGACCGCTCAGGCCGAGGTTCTGCTGCGACCCGATGTACACCGGATCGATGTCCTGCTGGGTCAACTCGTGGCCGCGGACGATGCGCGGCGTCATCAGGATGACGATGTCGGTCTGCGTATTGGAGATGTCGTTCGACGTGAAGAGGCTCCGGATGACGGGCACGTGAATCAGCCCGGGAAACCCCTTGTAGTTGCGCCGGTCGTCTTCCCGGAGCAGGCCCGCCAGCAGCGTGGACTCGCCGTCGCGCAGCCGGATCCGGGTGGTCACCTTGCGCGACGCGAACGACGGAAAGTTCTGGCCCGCGATGTTGACGTCGGGGTCCTGCGAGCTGCTCTCGATGGTGAGCTCCAGCACGATGTCGGCGTCGAAGGTCACGCGCGGCGTGACCTCGATGTTGATGCCGATCGGTCTGTAGTTGTAGGACGACACCGGCGTCGTCGCGATGCTGCCCGCGCCGCCGACGGATCCGAATGTGGTCGTCGCCACGGGAATCTCGCTGCCGAGGTTCAGCGTGATCTTTTCGCCCTCCTGGCCACGCAGCTGAGGCTTCGCGACCAATTTCGTCTGGGTATCCGTCTCCAGGAAATTGACGATGGCCGCCGGAACGGACAGGAAGAAATCCGCCGCGCTGATGCCTCGCGAGAGCGTGTTCATGTTGAACGGCACGTTCGAAATGCCGCCCCCCGTCGCCGGGACGGGCGAACGTTCGGGCGAGAAGATGCCCGTGATCGAGTACTGCGTCAGGTCCAGCCCGAACTGCTTCGCGCGCTGCCGGCTCACCTCGAGAATCTGCACGTCCATCAGGATCTCGGCGCGCGGGCGATCGTTCTGCTCGATGAGCCGCTCCATGATCGTGACCAGCGGCGCCGAGGCGCGGACGGTGATCGAGTTCTGGGTCTTGTTCGCGAAGAACGCCGGCACGAGCGGCACGCCAGGGACGCGCATGACCGCGTTCAGCGAGCTGCACCACGTCCTGCGCGTCGGCATGCGACAGGTAGAAGGTGCGGACGACCATCTCCTCGTACTTGCTGTGATTCTGCGCCGTGTCGGGGATGACGAGGATCGTGCGCTCGTTGAGGACCTTGTAGAAGAACCCGTTGACCGACAGCACCTGCTGCAGGGCCTGCTCGAGCGTGACCCCGGTCAGATCGAGCGAGATCTGCGGCGGGTCGCGGTAGTCGCTCGTGAAGGTGATGTTGATGCCCGCGGCGCCGCTGATGAACTTCAGCAGGTCGCGGACGCTGCCGGTGAAATGGAGATCGAGCGGCTCGCGCGACGCGGGATTGAGCGTGGGCTCGGGATGCATCCCGCGCGCGCGCTCGCGCATCGAGTCGATGGCGGGCTTCGGACGGCCGGCCTCGATCTGCGCCATCAGCCGGTGATCGAGCTCGTTGACGTGGGCGGCCAGTTCGCGATTCGACGGGTCGTATTCGCTCGCGCGGTGGAACTCACGCAGCGCTGCGTCGAGCTGCCCCTTCTCCTCGAAGAGCTTGCCGGCGGCGACGTGCAGCAGCGAGGCCTCGATCATCGCTCGCTGGAGGGCGATCTTGTATTCCGGCTTGTCCGGATCCTCCTGGACTGCCGATGCGAAAGTGTCCGACCGCCGCGTCCCAGTCGCCTACCTTGGCGGACTTATTCCCGTCCTTGTACGCCATGCTAGCAGCGCAGCCGCTCAGCAGAAGCGCGAGCGCGGCAATCGGGGCCAGCCTTGCGAGCGTGTGTCTCACGAATGCCACTCTCCGTTTAGGATCCCGGACAGGCGAATCACCTGGTGGCCCTGTCCGTCGGCCCACGCCATCTCGACCGATTCCACACCGATGCGCTCGATGCGGTAGCGGCCTTCAATCGTCTCTCCCTCGCGCCCGTAGAACACGTTCTTCCCGTCCGTCAGCACCGCGATCGGCGCGGTCGACGCCGGCTTGAGAATGCCGATGAACTTCAGCAGCATCGGCGGCGGTCCAGCCGGCACCGATGCCAGCGGCGACAGCGAGCCTGGCGTGCCTGCCGGCCCGGCCACCGGCGTCACCGGCCTGGGCGGCGGGGGTGCCGGCGCATTGAACCGGAACGGATCGCGCGTGCCCTCATCCGGCTTCGCACGCGAGGCCGCCAGCGCGTCGAGATGCACGGCCTCGACGGCGAGGCCCCCAGCCGCGGCGCTTCCCCGCCGGGCCGCGGCCGCCTGGGCCGGTCGAGCCGTCGCCGGCGGGCCCGCCACCGGTTCCGGCGAGAGTCGCCACCACAGCACGCCGATCAGGGTGACCGACAGGATCGCGAGCAGCCAGAGCTGGCGCCGCGACTCAGCTGCCATGCGCGCCGTCGCCCCGGAAGTACGTCGCCAGTTGCAGGTTGACCGTGAGGCCCGACTCGAGCCGCGCGCCTTCGGCGACGCTCACGTCTTCGATCACCACGAACTCCGGCGACGTCTCGAGCGCGTAGATGAAATCGCGGATATCGGGATACTCGCCGGTCAGCACCATCGCGATCTGCAGCCGCTGCAGTCTGCCCTTGTAGGCCTCGTCGATGGCGTAGGTCCGCCGCGTCACCGCGAGGTTGTGCTCGTCGGCGAGCGCCGCCAGGTGAGCATACGTCTGGTGGCGCGCCGCCGAGACGTCGCGCGGCAGCACGTCCGCGTAAAAGCGTGCCAGGTCCTTGTCCGCCTGCTCGGTCGTCGCGAGCGTGGCATGCACGCGAGAGACCTCGCGCTCGACCTGCGCCAGGCGTCCGGCGGCCGCATCAGCCCTGCGCTGGCTCGCGGCCACCTTCAGCGACAGCGGATAGACGGCCAGCGCAAGAACGCCGACGTTGACGATGGCCAGAATGCCGAGCGGGACGAGGACCCGCCGGTGCTCGCTGGCCACACGCGCCAGCAGCGTCATCGCGCCCCGCTCCCGGCGTTCGACGGGTCGTAGATCCCCTCGACGCTCGCCTCGACGAAGCCTTCCTTCGACTCGTGCTCCTGCCGCGACAGCAGACCCTGGAAGGCGCCGGTCTTCTCGAGCGCGTCCAGGAACCCTTCGATGCCGGTCACGTTCTTCGAGACGACGCCAACCGTGACGACGAGGCGGCCCTGCTGGTCGATTTCCGGTTTCACCGATGCGAGGCGCACGTTCCCTGGCAGCGCGGCCTCGAGGCGGTTGAAGAGATCCGTCCACGAGAAGACGCGCTGCCCGATCGCCACGTTCGCTTCGTGCGCCGCGGCGGAGACGTCCGCCACGTGCGCGGCGTCGATGCCGGTGCGCGTCCGCGCGATGTCGCGGCTGAGCCCGCGCGTCTTGTCTTCGGCCGTGTCGGCGGCGGCGACCAGCGCGCGATCCTTCGACGTGAGCGCGTACAACTGCCGCGCGTTGAAGACGCGTGATGGCGGCGACGGCAACCGCCGCGATCACGAGCAGGACCTGCACGGCGCGCTCGTTGTAGAACGGCCGCGTCGCGAGGTTGGTCCTCAGGCTCATGCCGCCGGCTCCCGCGACAGGATACCCACGAGCGGCGCCAGCTGATCGACCAGCGCGGGGCTCGCAGAAATCCGATCGGTCAACGTCGCCGACCGACCGAGATCGATCGCGTCCACTTTTGCCTGCAGCCGATCCGCCAGCAGCCGGCGCAGCCGGTCCGCCCCGGCGACCCCCTCGGGTCCCGACGCGGCGCCGGAAAAGACCACGCGTCCGAAGCCGCGACCCGACAGCCGATCTTCGTAATACATCTTCGACTGATGCACGAGGTCTTCCAGGCTTTCCTCCGCGTCGACGCCGCGCTGACGGTAAAAGATCACCTGCCCTCGCCGCACGATGGCCAGCGTCGTCGAGTCCGCGGCGACGTGGACGAGCAGCCAGTCGTCGGGCGCCTCCTGCGCGAGCACCAGATTCACCAGGTTGAAGGTCGCCAGGTCGACCAGGCCCACGTGCGACCCGCCGCGCGAGACGACATTCTCGTACTGCGCGATGATTTCGCGCCGCGCGATGGCCACGACGAACTCGCGCCCTCCAGCCTCGAGCGACTGCCCCTCCGCCCACGTGACCTGCGCTTCGTCCACGCGGAATGGCACGCTCTTCCGCATCTGCCAGCGGATCAACGCCTCGAGATCGTGACCGCTCGTCGGCACCTTCTCGAACCGAATCAAGGAGACCTTCGCGACGGCATCGGGGACGACGAGCGCCAGGCGCCCCGGACGGCCAATCGCGTCGAGCGCACGGCTCACCGCCTGCTCCACCGCGGTCTCGTCGACGATGTTCGGGCGTCAGCAGACCCGGCACGACGGCTCCCGGACGGAAGCGCCTCGACGGCGTAGCTCGCCGCCGGCGGCGTTCCCGCGCCAAGGCGCACGGCGACCACGCGCGAGGCGCCGACGTCGACCGCGACGGAGGGTCGCGACGGCCGGAAGAGTGTCGAGACGAGGCTCATTCGACGAACGTCACCTTGTTGATCTCCCGGAGCGTCGTCCGGCCGAGGAGCACCTGCTCGACGGCCGAGTCGCGCAGGAAGCGCATGCCCTCTTCGCGGGCGGCCTTCTTGATCTCGGAGGTCGGCCGCCGATCGAGAATCAGGTCGCGAATCCGGTCCGTCAGGTCGAGCAGTTCGCAGACCGCGGTGCGGCCCTTGTAGCCCGTGCCGCCGCATTCGATGCAGCCGGCGCCCTCGAAGAAACGCGTGTTGGCCAGCATAGCCGGATCGAGCCCCGACTCCACGAGCGCGGCTTCGGTGATCGTCGCCGGCCGCTTGCAATGGACGCAGATCAACCGCACGAGCCGCTGCGCCAGCACGCAGTTCAGCGCCGACACGAACTGGTACGGCTCGACGCCCATGTTGAGGAAGCGTCCGAGCACATCCACGACGTTGTTCGCGTGGACGGTCGTGAACACCAGATGGCCGGTCAGCGCCGACTGGATCGCGATCTGCGCCGTCTCGGGGTCGCGGATCTCGCCGACCATGATCTTGTCCGGGTCGTGTCGCAGGATCGACCGCAGGCCACGCGCGAACGTCAGGCCCTTCTTCTCGTTGATCGGGATCTGCGTGATCCCCTTCAGCTGATACTCGACCGGGTCTTCGATCGTGACGATCTTGTCTTCGATCGACTTGATCTCCGAGAGCGCCGCGTAGAGCGTCGTCGTCTTGCCGCTGCCGGTCGGCCCGGTCACGAGCACCATGCCGTACGGCTCGGTGATGTACTTGCGGAAGCGGCGCAACTCGAGCTCCGGGAACCCCAGGATGTCGAGGCGCAGCTCGGTGAACTGCTCGCTGATCGACTCCTTGTCGAGGATGCGGATGACCGCGTCCTCGCCGTGAACGCTCGGCATGATCGAGACGCGGAAGTCGATGGTCTTGCCCGGCACGCGCAGCTTGAACCGGCCGTCCTGCGGCACGCGCTTCTCGGCGATGTCGAGCTCGGCCATGACCTTGATGCGCGAGATGATCGACGAGTGGAACTGCTTCTGCAGCGACCGCATTGCCGGCTGCAGCACGCCGTCGATCCGGTACTTCACGTGGACGGCGTCGTCCTGCGTCTCGATGTGGATGTCGCTCGCCCGTCGCTGCAGCGCTGAAAAGATCACCGAGTCGACCAGCCGGATGATCGGGCTGATGTCGCTCGTCAGCCGCTCGACCGTGAGGCTGTCCTCGCCGCCGTCGTCCTCTTTCAGCAGCTGGATCTCGAACCCTTCGGTCGCGTCCTCCAGCACACGCTGCGAGCTCTCGCTCTTCTTCAGCATCGACTGGATGGCGGATCGCGCGCCGACGGCCACCTTCAGCGGCGTCGACAACAGCGCCGACAGCTCGTCGAACATCGGCTGGTCGCGCGGGTCCGACACGACGACGACGAGCGCCTTGCCTTCGCGGCGCCAGGGCACGAACCCGTAGCGCAGCATCAGCTCGGCGGGAATCGAGCGGAACAGCTCGCCGTCGATCCGGAAGTGATCCATGTCGACGAACTCGAGCCGGTACCGCTCGGCCAGACGGCGCGCGTCGGCCGTTTCGGCCGCGTGGTCGGCTGCGGCGGCGTCTGCGCCGTCGTGGGTGAGATCGGTCGAGTCCATCAGTGCACTACCGACGAAAGCTGGAAGAGCGGCAGGTAGAGCGCGAGCAGCAGGCTCGCGATCACCAGGCCGAGAATGATGAGGAGAACCGGCTCGACGAGCGTCACGAAGCGCTCGAGGTTCGTCGTGAGGTCCTCGTCGTAGAAGTCCGCCAGGCTGTTCAGCATGTCCTGCAAGGCGCCGGTGGACTCCCCCACTTCGGTCATCTTCACCGCGACGTCAGGAAAGATCGGCCGCGCGCGCATCGTCGCCGCCAGGCTCTGCCCTTCGCGCACGCGCTGGCCCATCGACTCGAGCTCCGACGCGATGTAGCGATTGCCGACCGACCGCGCGGCGACGTCGAGCGCCTGCACGAGCGGAATGCCTCCGGCCAGCAGCGTCGCCAGCGTCCGCGCCATCTGCGACGTCGCGAACTTTCGCGCGATCGAGCCGACCCACGGGACGTCCAGCATGAAGCGATCGATCCGGCGCCGCGAGCCGGGCCGTCTCGACCAGCCGACGATCAGGAAGAAGGCGGCCACGCCTCCGGCGACGATGAACACGGCGTAGCCTCGAACGAAATCGGAGATGGCCACGATGAGCCGCGTGATCGGCGGCAGTTCCGCGTTGAAGCTCGCATAGAACAGCGAGAACGCCGGCACGAGTTTCAGCGACGATGATGCCGACGACGACCAGCGCAAGCATGAGCAGCACGACGGGATACATGAGCGCGCTGAGCGTCCGGCGGCGGACGCCGCCGACCAGCTTGGCGTAGGCCACGTAGCGGCGCAACACCGTTTCGAGGTTGCCGCTGCGCTCTCCCGCCAGCAGCGAGGCCGTGTAGATGCGCGGCACCAGCTCGCCATGTTCCTCGAAGGCATCCGAGAGTTGCGCGCCGGCCTTCACTCGCTCGTACACGGCGTCGAGCACCGGCTTGAACACCGGGTCGGTCAGGCCGCCGCGGAGCAGGTCGAGCGACTGGACCAGTGGCATGCCCGCCTTGAGGAGCGTCGCGAGCTCCTGGTTGAATTCCAGAAAACCCGGCGTGCGGATGCGCCGACGCCGGCCGACGCCTGGCAGGAGCCCCGCCAGCAGCCCCACCGGCCGCATCGACAGGACCAGCAGGCCCTTCTCTTCCAGCTCGCGCCGAAGCTGAGCTTCGCTCTCGGCGACGTAGACGCCGTCGATGAGCTCGCCCCCCGCGGTTCCAAGCCTACAGCGATATTCCATCGCAAGCGCTTGTCAGACAGCAGATTACCGGCGATCGCCGGACATCGGCGCGATTATAGCAACTCTGGTCCGGCAGCCGGGCTGCCGATCTTCGGATCTTTGGACGCGAAAGCCCCTCGAAGGGGCGGTGACTTAGCGCTCCGCGACGCCGTTGGCGTCGAGCGTCGTGAGGATCCGAGTCACGTAGGCACGTGTCTCGGGAAACGGCGGGACGCCGCCGTACCGGACAACCGCGTCGGCGCCGGCGTTGTAGGCGGCGAGCGCCTGGGCGAGCGGGAAGCGATCGAGCAACGTCCGAAGGTATCTGGTCCCGGCCTCGACGTTGGCGGCCGGGTCGTAGGCGTTCCTCACCTGGTAAGCGCGCAGCGTCGCTGGCATCAGCTGCATCAACCCGCGAGCACCGCGCGAGGATCGCGCGCGAGGCTCATAGTTCGATTCGGCGCGGATCAAGCGCGTGCACCAGGTTCGGATCAAGCCCGTGCCGCGAGGCGGCCGCCTTGATGACGTCGGCGTACGGGCCGGTCAGAGGCCGCGCTGGCCTGGCGACCGCAAGCGCGTCGACTGGCGCCGTCGGCTCCTCGGGATACGGCACCTCGTCCGGATCGATTCGGACAATCAGCGAGGCGGGGCACGTCAGCTCGCCGCCCTGCCGCAGCACCAGCGTCACCTTGTCGTCTTCGGCTCTGTGCGACTTCACAGACAGGGTGCGCCCGGTCGTCAGCAGGACGAGCTCAGCGCTCGCCGGGCGAGCGGCTCCCGCCAGCACCACCGTCGCGACGGCGACACGACTGACGCGGCGCGACAGGTCATCTTTCCTTACTGCGTTTCCTATGACTGCGGCTCGACGAACGCGTGGAAGACGCGCAGCCCGAGCTCGCGCGGGTCGTGGCTGCCCGAGCCCTGGCACCTGCGAGGGGATCCAGGTCTTGTCGAGATCGAGCGTCACCTCGACCATGTCGCCGCTGCCAAGCTGGGCCAGCGTCAACGGGCGTCTTGTGCACGAACTCGACGTGCGGGGTCACGGGGATCGTTTCGATCTGCTGGCCGTTCACCTTCAGGGTCACGACCTGCGGCTCGGCGTACGTCCCCGGATTGTCGGCGTGGAGGTAGAACGTGCTCGGCTTCTTCGGATTCCTGAAGGTGATCGTCGCCGACTTCTTCGTCCACTGCCATTCGACGGCGGAGTTGTTCGCGGCGGTCTCGGCCGGATGCCAGCCGTCCTTGAACAGCAGGAACACGTTCTCGGAGTGCGGCAGCAGCTGAATGGAGGCCGCCTTGTATTCGAGCTGGCCGTTCGACTCGCCCGCCAGCGGGAGCCGCTTCGACGTCTTCGGCGAGTAGAGGCCGATGTGCACGCTCGCCTGCCCGACGTAGCGGTAAATCGGCGCGAACATCGTGCGCTTGTATTCGATCGTCTGGCCCGGCTTCCACGTGCTCGTCGGCACCGGCGGCTGATGATCGTCGGTCCACATCAACTCGTCGTCCGAGTCGAGGAAGTGGACGAGCACGATGTAGTTGTCGTCGAAGGTCGCGCCCTGCGCCACCTGGAACTTGTAGGTCACTTCGACGGGACTGCCGAGCGGGATTCGCGTGGACGAGAACGTGATCGTCGGCGTCGCGACGGGCGGCAGGTCCACCTGCTTCTTCCGGCAGGCGGGAGCCGCGACGAGGGCGGCGAGACACACGGACAACGCAAGCGAGCGTGGGGTCATGGCAATTTTGTGCGTGGCGTCTGATGAAAACGCCCGATGATACCGCCGTTGTTGGGCGTGGGGCAATATGGTACAGTCCGCCTCGGAGCATCCTGAACACGTGGCTGGCGAAGCACTTGGGCTCATCGAAACCCGCGGGTTGATCGGCGCCATCGAGGCCGCCGACGCGATGGTGAAGACCGCCCTGGTCGAGCTGACGCGCAAGGAATACATCGGCGCCGGGTACGTGACGGTCATGGTGCGCGGCGACGTCGGCGCCGTGAAGGCCGCCACCGATGCGGGCGCCGCCGCCGCGCGACGTGTCGGCGAACTGGTGTCGGTGCACGTCATCCCGCGGCCGCACCCCGAGGTCGAACAGCGCATCCTCGGCTGATCCCTCTCGTGTCCATGCCGGCCGCTCAGACCGATCGCGATCTCGCCTCCATCGCCGACGCCCGCGCCCTCGCCCGCAAGGCCAAAATCGCCCAGGCCGTTCTCGCCGAGCTTTCGCAGGCGCAGATCGACGCCATCGTCACCGCGATGGCGACGGCGGTGACGCCGCACGCCGAGCCGCTCGCGCGCCTCGCTGTCGAGGAAACGACCTTCGGCGTCGTCGCCGACAAGGTCCAGAAGAACCTCTTCGCGTCGGAGCAGGTGTTCGAGTTCATCAAGCCGATGAAGACCGTCGGCGTCGTGAACCGCCTCGAGGATCGCAAGGTCATCGAGATTGCCGAGCCCTTCGGGGTGGTCGCGGCCATCGTGCCGTCGACGAACCCGACGTCGACGGCGATCTACAAGATCCTCATCGCGCTGAAGGCACGGTGCGCGATCGTCATCAGCCCGCACCCTCCGCCGTGAAGTGCATCACGCGCGTCGCCGAGATCATGAACGAGGCCGCGCGCGGCGCCGGTGCGCCCGACGGCTCGATCGGCTGGATGACGACGGTCACGCTCGAGGGCACGCAGGAGCTGATGAAGGCGCGGGAGATCGCCGTGATCCTCGCGACGGGCGGCATGGGCCTGGTGCGCGCCGCCTACAGCGCGGGCAAGCCGGCGTACGGCGTCGGGCCCGGCAACGCGCCCTGCTACATCGAGTCGTCCGCCGATCTCGCGAAGGCGGCCTCCGACATCCTCATCGGCAAGTCGTTCGACAACGGCGTGCTCTGCTCGTCGCCGAACTCGGTCGTCGTCGACGAAGCCGTGTCGGAAGAAGTGCGGCGGCAGTTCGAGGCGCAAGGCGGGTACTTCCTGAAGCCGGCCGAGGCCGACGCGCTGGCGAAAGTGCTGGTCTCGCCTCAGCGCCTGCCGAATCCGGCACTCGTCGGGAAGTCGGCGGTGCTTGTCGCCGAGAAGGCGGGCTTCGCGGTGCCTCCGGGAACGCGCGCGCTCATCGCGCCGCTGACCGGCGTTGGCCGTGACTTTCCGCTTTCGATCGAGAAGCTCTGTCCCGTCCTCTCCTACTACGTCGTCAGGGACTGGCGCGAAGGCTGCGAGCGCTGCAAGGAAATCCTGCGGTACGGCGGCATGGGCCACACGATGTCGATCCACTCGCAGAACGACGCGGTGATCCTCGAGTTCGGCCTGCACAAGCCGGCGTTTCGCATCTGCGTGAACACGCCGACGACGCACGGATCGATCGGCCTGACGACAGGCCTCGATCCGGCGATGACGCTCGGCTGCGGCGGGTTCGGCGGCAACATCACGTCGGACAACATCTCGCCACGCCACCTGCTGAACATCAAGCGACTGGCCTACGAGCTCCGGCCGGCACGACCGTCGGCTGGCCGCCGGCGCAGGCGCCGCGCAGTCCGCCGCGATCGGCGGCGATGCCCGGCTGCCACGGGTCGCGCCGCCGCCGCCACCTGCCGGAATCTCCGCCGACGCCCTGAACCGCCGCGTCGACCACTTCCTCAAGTCCCGCGGCTATTCCGGAGGGGGACCGCCCGGGCCCGGCAGCCCGTCAGCCGGCACCTCGGTTTCCGCGCCCGCTGTTCAACCCGGCGCAACCGAGCCCCCGGCCGCATTCGTCTGCGAAGACGACGTGCGCATGGCGCTCAAACTCGGAAAGCGGATCGCCATCGGCGACCGCACGATCATTACCCCGGCAGCCCGGGACATCGGTGAGGCGCAGGGAGTGTTCTCCACGGCCGGCGATGCTCGAGCGCTAGCTCCCTTCTCATTGATTTGATGTGACTTAGAGGTTGACTGACAAGTACAGCGCATGGTACGGTGACTCCGGTTTTTCCGGTCCCAGCTACGGAAGAACCCGTTTCAGGTCGATGAAAGGTAATTAGGAACGGCCGGGAGCCCCCGTTGGGGGCGACCACGACAGGCTGGCGACGGGCCGAGAGAAGTCTGGCCCCCGTCAGGCTATGCAGTCAGCCGCCGGCCCACGTCCGGGTCGAGGCGAGCCTTCCAACCCGTTGCCGTCCAGCGATTTTGCAGGCGGCGGCCCAGCTTGGCACAGCTCGTGCGGCGCCTTTCGCGGAGACCCGATGGTGAATCACTCCTGGCTGCCGAAGCTGGCGGCCGTTGCGCTGAGCGGAATGATGGTCGGCTGCGGCATCCTCCCCCACCGGGCGGAGGTGCGCACGACCCCGCCACCACCGCCGCCGCCGCCCGCGCCGGCCGCGGTGAACGCCGCCCAGTCGCCGGCGCAGACGGCCGCTCCGGCGGATCCCGTCCAGGCCGTCCTCGACGAATCCCAGCGCATCTACGACCAGGGCAAACGCGATCTTGATTTGGGCCACCTCGAACAGGCCCGGAACGAATTCAACCGCGCGATCGACGTCCTCCTGAACGCGCCGGGCGGCGCGCGCATGGAGCCGCGGCTGCGCGCGCAATTCGATCGCCTGGTCGATCGCATCAGCGCGCTTGAAGTCGCCACGCTCGCCACCGGCGACGGCTTCTCGGAGAAGCCGGCCGAGCCCGCATCCATCGACGAACTGCTCGCGCTGAGCGACTCCTCCGAGACGCGTACCGTCGCGACGCCGGCGGTCGCGGCGGCCGTTCAGACCGACCTCGCGCAGAACGAGCACGACGTGCCGATCCCGATGAACGAGCGCGTGCTCGGGTACGTCGAGCTCTTCCAGGGTCGCCTGCGTCCGTTCATCCAGGACGGCCTCGAGCGCGGGAGTCAGTACCTGCCGATGATCCAGAGCGTCTTCCGTGCGGAAGGCCTGCCGCTGGACCTCGCCTACGTGCCGCTGATTGAGAGCGCGTTCAAGCCGAACGCGCTGTCGCGCGCGAACGCACGCGGCGTCTGGCAGTTCGTGCACGCGACGGCCGTCGAGAACGGCCTGCGTCACGACTGGTACATCGACGAACGTTCCGATCCCGAAAAGGCCACGCACGCCGCGGCGAAGTACCTGAAGACGCTGTCGCGCCAGTTCGACGGCGACTGGCACCTGGCGCTCGCGTCCTACAACGGCGGCCCCGGCCGCGTCCTGCGCGCGATGAAGCGCACGGGCCGCACGGACTTCTGGGACCTCAGCTCGAACCGCAAGTGGCTGCCCCGCGAGACGCGCGAGTACGTGCCGATGATCCTCGCGGCGATGATCATCGCGCGTAACCCGGCGCAGTACGGCTTCACGTTCGCGATGGGCGAGCCGCCGGCGCACGACACGGTCGAGGTGAGCGGGCCGCTCGATCTCCGTCGCGTCGCCGAGTGGACGGGATCGCCGGTCGACGTCATCCAGCAGATGAACCCCGAGCTGCGGCGCTGGACGACGCCGGTGCGCGGCACCGGCTACGGACTGAAGGTGCCTGCCGGGACGGCGGACGACGATTCGCACTCGACTCGACGGCCTGCCGGCGTCCGAGCGCGCCGCGCTGAACTGGCACACGGTGAAGTCGGGCGAGACGCTGCTGACGATCTCGCGCAAGCTGCGCGTCAGCCGGACCGATCTCGCGGAGGCGAACTACCTCTCGGTTCGCTCGCGGGTCCGTCCGGGTGAGAAGCTGATCATCCCGCTGGCGCCCACGACGCTCATGGCGTCGCAGCCCGAGCGGACGACGCCGACGGCGAGCGACTCGCATCCGGTCGTGGAGCGCGCGGCGCTCGTGACGTCGAGCGGATCGAGCGACACCGTGCGCCACATCTATCGCGTGCGGCGCGGCGACACGCTGTCGTCGATCGCGAGGACGTTCGAGACCAGCGTCAGCTCGCTGAAGCAGTGGAATCGCCTGCACGGCACCCAGATCAGCCCGGGCCAGCGGCTGACGGTCTACACGCGGTCCGATCAATAAGACGGCGCTGATGGCAGGCCTGAAGGCCTGCGCTAAGGCTACGGCGGTCCGCCGAAGCGTTGCGAAGCGCAGGCCTTCAGGCCTGCCGTCGCTGCAAATCGCGCGTGGCAGTTCCTGCCCGCAAGACCGCCAGCCCGCCGCGCAGAAAGCGCGTACTGCGCGGCCTCGTCGCGACGAATCCCCCGTCTTTCCTCGAACTTCGGCAACGGCACGCGCCGCCCCGCTCCTTGCACGAACGGCGCGCATGCTGGCCTCGGTCCAGACGGCGGCACTGCACGGCATCGAGTCCGTCGCCGTTGCCGTCGAAGTCGACTTGAGCTTCGGACTGCCTGCGCTGGTGATGGTCGGACTGCCGGACACGGCCGTCCGCGAGAGCCGCGATCGCGTGAAGGCCGCGATCCGCAACTCGGGGTTCGAGTTCCCACAGGAACGCATCACCGTGAATCTCGCACCCGCCGACGTGCGAAAGGCCGGCGCGGCGTTCGACCTCCCGATTGCCCTCGGCGTGCTGGCGGCCAGCGGGGTCGTGACGAGCCGGACGGCGCGCAACGCGCTCGTCATCGGCGAGCTCTCGCTCGACGGTTCGATGCACCCGACACGTGGCGTGCTGCCGATTGCGGCCGGCGCCCGGCGCGATGGCTATCGCGAGCTGCTGCTGCCCTCCGCCAACGCCGCCGAGGCCAGCCTCGTGTCCGGCCTCGAGGTGCTGCCTGTCGACACCCTGCGAGAAGCCGTCGCCACGCTCAACGGCGATCTGCCGCGTCGCGCTCCGCCAGTCGCGCGCGCCGCCGGAGTCGCGACCGCGGGACGACATCCCCGATCTGGCGGACGTGCATGGCCAGGCGATGGGCCGCCGCGCGCTCGAGCTCGCCGCGGCCGGCGGGCACAACCTGCTCTTCGTCGGCCCGCCCGGCGCGGGCAAGACGATGCTCGCGCGACGGCTGGCGGGATTGCTGCCGGTGCTGACGCGAGACGAGGCGCTGGAGGTGACGACGATCCATTCGGTGGCGGGCCTGCTGCCGCCGGGCGCCGGACTCGTGACGCTGCGGCCGTTTCGCGCGCCGCATCACACGGTCTCGGACGCCGCCCTGGCGGGCGGCGGATCGCAGCCCCGGCCAGGTGAGATCAGCCTCGCGCATCACGGGGTGTTGTTCCTGGACGAATTGCCGGAGTTCTCGCGACGGGCGCTGGAGGTGTTGCGCCAACCGATGGAGCACGGCGCCGTCACGATTGCGCGTACCGCGCGCACCAGCACCTTCCCAGCGAGGTTCATGCTCGTCGCCGCGATGAACCCGTGCCCGTGCGGCTACTTTGGCGACCCGCGCCGGGCCTGTCGATGTCCCCGGCCGCTGGTGGAGCGCTACGCAGGACGGCTGTCGGGTCCCATGCGGGATCGGATCGATCTCGTCGTGTCGGTCGCCGCCGTCCCTGCGAGCGATCTGGCGGGCGCCGAACACGGCGAGCCCTCCACCCCGGTTCGCGCGCGCGTCGTCGCCGCGCGCGAACGCCAGCGTCGACGTCAGGCAGCCGCACTGAACGCGCGACTGGCCGTTCCGGCGCTGCGTCCATCGACCGGAAGCGTCCTTCCCGACGCGCACGCCTTTGCCGTGCAGTCATCGGAACGTCTGGCCCTCAGCGCCCGGGCGTTCTACCGGCTGCTTCGGGTCGCGCGGACCGTGGCAGATCTCGCCGATCGCGAAAAGGTGAGCGTCGAGGACGTCGCCGAGGCACTTCAGTTCCGCGGTGACACGCCGTGACGCATGTTCGCCGCCTTCTTCGCCCTACCGATCTTCCCGATTCCGGTCGACATGATCCGTGTGATACAGTCGCAGCTCTGTGGCTGGGCTGGTCAAACGACCTGCAAGTCACTGACTTCATAGTGAAATCGAAGCCCCGTTTCACGGTCGTCATCGCGGACCGTCGCACCGGCGTTTACCGCCGCGTCGGCGTGCGTCCCCTTCCCTTCGTGCTCGGCGTAGGCGCCCTGTTCGTCCTGCCGGTGCTCGTCGGCCTGGGTCTGCGCTGGAGCGCGACGAGCGAAATCGCCGACCTGCGCGCCACGAGCGAGCGGCTCGACGTCGAGAACCGCAGCTTCCGCGTCGCGACCGGGACGCTCACCAACGAAATCCAGGCGCTGCAGTCCGCCATCGGCGAGCTGGGCGACAAGGCCGTCGTCGACGGCGCAACGGCCAAGGCGATGGAGCACCTGCCGGCGATCGTCAAGTCGCGGGCGGCGGGCGGTCCACGCTCGTCTGAGGGTCTTTTCACGCCGGCCCTCCGGACGCCTGAAGACACGTTCGGCGTGCTGCGCGACCTCCTCTACAGCCTCGAGAGCCGCCTGCAGGTCGTTCAGGGCGACGTCGCGCGGCGTCAGGCGCTGGCCGGAGCGACGCCGTCGATCTGGCCGACGCGCGGCTGGCTGACCGATTCGTTCGGCAACCGCAAGGATCCGTTCACCGGCGAACGCGAGTTCCACACCGGCCTCGACATCTCGGCCGACAAGGGCGAGCCGGTCTACGCCACGGCGAACGGCACCGTCGAGACCGCCGCGGCCTCCGGCTCCTACGGCAACATGGTCGTCGTGAGCCATGGCTTCGGCATCTCGACGCGCTACGCGCATCTCGACAGCTTCCGCGTCCACTCCGGCGATCTGGTGCGCCGCGGCGACGTCGTCGGCTACGCCGGCGCCACCGGGCGCGCCACTGGCGATCACCTGCACTACGAGGTGCTCGTCTACGGCCGTCAGCTCAACCCGCTGCAGTTCCTCCTGAACAGCGCCCGGCCCTGACCGATCGCCTGTAGCGCAGGCCTTCAGGCCTGCAATCACCCGGCATCAAACGGTTCGTGGCAGGCCTGAAGCCTGCGCTACGGGTGGTGGTCCGCATTGACCACCTCCTGAGCCGCTGGTACAATCGTTTGATATTCATAGGGTTGCGGGGGTTCCAGAGGTTCCGGGTTCCAGGAGTTCGTCGCTTCCCCTCGATCTTCATGCTCGACACACTGCTTGCGAAAGTCTTCGGCACACAGAACGAACGTGAGCTGAAGAAGATCCGTCCGATCGTCGACCAGGTCAACGCGCTGGAACAGTCCACGCGCGCCCTGACCGACGCCCAGTTGCGCGACAAGACCGCGGAGTTCAAGACCCGCGTCGCCAACGGCGAGTCCCTCGACGACCTCCTGCCCGAGGCCTTTGCCGTGGTGCGCGAGGCCGGACGCCGGGTGCTGAACATGCGGCACTTCGACGTCCAGTTGATCGGCGGCTGCGTCCTGCATCAGGGCAAGATCGCGGAGATGAAGACGGGCGAAGGCAAGACGCTCGTCGCCACGCTGCCCGCCTATCTGAATGCCCTCGCAGGCGAGGGCGTCCATGTCGTCACGGTCAACGACTACCTGGCCCGGCGCGACTCGGAGTGGATGGGCAAGATCTACCGCTTCCTCGGGATGACTGTCGGCGTCATCCAGCACGAGTTGAACGACCAGGAGCGGCAGGTCGCCTACGGCTGCGACATCACGTACGGCACGAACAACGAGTTCGGCTTCGACTATCTGCGCGACAACATGAAGTTCGAGCTGGCGCATTTCGTCCAGCGCGGACATCACTTCGCGATCGTGGACGAAGTCGACAGCATCCTCATCGACGAAGCGCGGACGCCGCTCATCATTTCAGGGCCCGCCGAGGAATCGACCGACCTCTATTACGAGGTGGATCGGATCGTCCCGCGGCTCAAGGCCGGCGAAGTGACTCGCGGCGACACCAAGGGCGAGGATCGCGACCGCCTCGAAGCGACCGGCGACTACATCCACGACGAGAAGCACAAGACCGTGACGCTCACCGAGAGCGGCATGGCGAAAGCCGAAGAGCTGCTGGCGCACCGGCTGCACCCGGGGGACTCTACGACCCGGCGAACATGCCGCTGCTCCATCACGTCAACCAGGCGCTGCGCGCGCACATCGTCTTCAAGCTCGACGTCGACTACATGATCAAGGACGGTCAGGTCGTGATCGTCGACGAGTTCACGGGCCGCCTGATGCCGGGCCGCCGGTGGAGCGACGGGCTGCATCAGGCCGTCGAGGCCAAGGAGAAGGTGAAGATCGAGCGCGAGAACCAGACGCTCGCCACCATCACCTTCCAGAACTACTTCCGCAAGTACAAGAAGCTGTCGGGCATGACCGGCACCGCCGACACCGAGGCGGAAGAGTTCGCGAAGATCTACAAGCTGGACGTCAACGTCATCCCGACGAACCGCCCGCTGGTCCGCGTCGAAGAGCCCGACACCGTCTACCGCACCGAGCGTGAGAAGTACGAGGCGATCGTCAACGACATCATCGAGAAGCAGACGTCGGGCCGTCCGACGCTGGTCGGCACCGTCTCGATCGAGAAGTCCGAGAAGCTCTCGACGATGCTCAAGCGCCGCGGCATCAAGCACGTGGTGCTGAACGCGAAATACCACGCGCAGGAAGCCGAGATCGTCGCGCAGGCGGGCCGCAAGAACAACGTCACCATCGCGACCAACATGGCGGGCCGCGGCACGGACATCCTGCTCGGCGGCAACGCCGAGTACATGGCCCGCCAGCAGTCGCTCGCCGAGGAGAACGTCGCCGAGAAGCTCACGCGCGAGCAGTTCAAGTTCGTGGACGACGACGAGTTCGTCTACTTCTTCCACATCGACAGCTTCTATCGCGTCCCCCGTTCCGACTGGGAGCGCATCTTCGGCTTCTTCAAGCAGCAGTGCGACGCGGAGCACGACGACGTGGTCGGCGTCGGCGGACTGCACATCATCGCCACCGAGCGTCACGAGGCGCGGCGCATCGACAACCAGCTGCGCGGCCGCGCCGGCCGTCAGGGCGACCCGGGCTCGTCGCGCTTCTACCTGTCCCTCGAAGACGACCTGATGCGCATCTTCGGGTCGGACCGCATTTCGGGTCTCATGCAGCGCCTGGGCATGGAAGAAGGCGTGCCGATCGAGCACGGCATGGTCACGCGCGCCATCGAGCGCGCGCAGAAGCAGGTCGAGGCGCAGAACTTCTCCGTCAGAAAGCACCTCCTCGAGTACGACGACGTGATGAACAAGCAGCGGGAGAACATCTACTCGCTGCGCCGTCAGCTGCTCGAGGGCGAGGTGAAGATGGCGGAGGACGAAGACCCGATCGACACGCACGGGTACCTGCTGGAGACCGCCGAGGACGTGCTCGGCGAGGTCGTCGAGCGCTACGCGGGCGCCGAGACGGATCCCGAGGAATGGGATGGGAACGCGCTCCGCCAGGAGGTGACGCGCGTGTTCGGCCTCGACCCCGAGTCGCTGAAGGAGGTCGATGTCGACGCGCTGAACACGACCGAGATCTACGACGGGATCTGGGATCGTGCCAAGTCGAGCTACGACGAGAAGATGGCTGCGCTCGGCCCGGACTTCACGCGGAAGGTCGAGCGCGACATCATGCTGCAGATCGTCGACGCGCAGTGGAAGGATCACCTCTACAGCCTCGACCACCTGAAGGAAGGCATCGGCCTGCGCGGGTACGGCCAGCGCGACCCGCTCGTCGAGTACAAGCGCGAGAGCTTCACCCTCTTCCAGGACATGAAGGCGCGCGTGGACGAGGAGATGGTCCGCGCGATGTGGTGGCTGCGACCGGTGTTCTCCGAGGACGGCGCCCCGGGCGTGCCCGTGCGGCGTCCGGCGCCGCGGCGGACCCCGCTCATCCTCAACGACCCTGCCGCCGCGCTGAACAGCGGCTTCCCGGGACGCGGATCGTCATCGGCGGCAGTGGCGGAACCGGAGTCCGCGCCTGGACCGAACCCGTTCGCGCCGTCGAAGCCGAAGCCGGCCCGCACGGGCGGCGACGACGCCATCAAGACGGTGAAGCGCGAGGAACCGAAGGTCGGCCGGAACGACCCGTGTCCCTGCGGCAGCGGCAAGAAATACAAGAAGTGTCACGGCGTCGGGCAGTGACGGCCCGGCCGAACGGATGGGAGACATGGAACTGAAGACCGCGCCCTCGGCCATCGACCTCGGCACCGCCATCGCCACTGCCCTGACCTTCGATGACGTCCTGCTGGTGCCACAGCACTCGCAGGTCGTGCCCAACCAGGTCGACGTCACGACACGGTTCACCCGCAACATCACGCTCAACGTGCCGCTCGTCAGCGCGGCGATGGACACCGTCACCGAGTCGCTGCTGGCGATCGCCATGGCGCAGCACGGCGCCATCGGGGTCATCCACAAGAACCTGTCGATCGAGGAGCAGGCCACCGAGGTCGACCGCGTGAAGCGGTCGGAAAGCGGCATGATCGTGAACCCGATCACGCTCGCGCCCGAGAACCGCATCCACGAGGCGATGGACCTGATGCAGAAGTACCGCATCTCCGGCGTTCCCATCACCGAGGGCGGACGCAAAGAGGGGCGGCTGCTCGGCATCCTCACGAACCGCGATCTGCGATTCGAGACCAACGTCACCCGGCCGATCAGCGAGGTCATGACGAAGGACCCGCTGTTCACCGTGCCCGTCGGCACCACGCTCGAGGACGCGCGGAAGATCCTGCACGAGCACAAGGTCGAGAAGCTCCTGGTCGTCGATCAGGACTTCCGGTTGAAGGGGCTCATCACCGTCAAGGACATCCAGAAGATGGTGAAGTACCCCAACGCGTGCAAGGACTCGCTCGGGCGCCTGCGCGTGGCCGCGGCCGTCGGAATCGCCAAGGACACGATGGAGCGCGCCGAGGCGCTCGTCGCCGCGCACGTCGACGCCATCGTCGTGGACACCGCGCACGGCCACTCGCAGAACGTGCTCGACATCGTGAAGCGGCTGCGGCGTCAGCACCGCGAGCTCGACCTCGTCGCCGGCAACGTCGCGACGCCCGAAGCCACCGAGGCGCTGATCGAGCTGGGCGTGGACGCCGTGAAAGTCGGGATCGGCGCCGGATCGATCTGCACCACCCGGATCATCGCCGGCGTCGGCGTGCCGATGATTACCGCCGTGATGGAATGCGCCCGCGCGGCGGCGCCGCACGGCGTGCCGGTGATCGCGGATGGCGGCATCCGCTTCTCGGGCGACATCACGAAGGCCATTGCCGTCGGCGCGCAGAGCGTGATGATCGGCAACCTCTTCGCCGGCACCGACGAGAGCCCGGGCGAGATGATCATCTACCAGGGCCGCAGCTTCAAGGAATACCGCGGCATGGGGTCGATCGGCGCGATGCGCCGCGGCAGCCGCGACCGGTATTTCCAGGACGAATTCGATCTCAATTCCGGCAACACCGACAAGCTCGTGCCCGAAGGGATCGAGGGACGAGTGCAGCACAAGGGGTCGGTCGCCGCGATGATTCATCAGCTCGTGGGCGGCCTGCGAGCGGGCATGGGTTACTGCGGTGCGGCGTCCATCCCGAACCTGCAGCGATCGGCTCGCCTCGTGCGAATCACGCCGGCCGGCGCGCGCGAGAGCCACGTGCACGACGTCACGATCACGAAGGAAGCGCCGAACTACCGGTCGGAATAGCGGCGACGTACGTGGGGCAGGGCTTCAGCCCTGCTGAACGCCGCGGCCCCGCCGCCCATGCCGCAACTCGCACAATCCGAATCCGACACCCACGCGGCTGGACGCGCGCTGGCCGCGCAGATCGCCCCCGGTACGATCGTTCTTCTCTACGGCGACCTCGGCGCGGGCAAGACCGTCTTCGTCCGCGGCCTCGCGGAAGGCCTCGGCCTCGACCCGGACGCCGTCAGCTCCCCCACTTTCACCATCGTCCAGGAATATCGCGGACCGGCCCTGACGTTGCAGCACGTCGATCTCTACAGGCTGTCCCCGCGCGAAGTCGAAGACCTCGCGCTCGAAGATCTGCTGTCGGCGTCGACGGTGATGGCGATTGAGTGGGCCGAGCGGCTGGACGTGATGCCGCGCGGTCCGGTCGTCGAGGTGCGCCTCGAGCACGACGGCGACGCGCGGCGAATCGACGTGCGTCGCACGTAGGCGTCGGCGCTCGCCGGGGCTGAAGCCCCGGCCTACTCTTCCTTCTTCCGGCGCCCCATCAGCTCGGCGACTGCGTCGCCCAGACGCGCCAGCACGTCGCTCGGCGTCAACGCGACCTCGCCCTTCTCCACCTCGGTCAGGTCGCCAGCGAGGCCGTGCAGATAGACGGCCAGCTTGCAGGCCGCCTCAGCGTCGAGCAACTGCGCGAGCCACGCGGCCACCATGCCCGTGAGCAGATCGCCCATTCCGCCGGTGGCCATTCCCGGATTGCCGGTCGGGTTCACGAACACGTGCCCCTCTGGCGTCGCGATGAGCGAGCGGTGCCCCTTGAGGACGACGTAGAGCTGGTGCGTTTCGGCGAAGCCCTGCGCGATCTCGATGCGGTTGGCCTGGACGTCCGCGGTCGTGACGCCGACGAGCCGCGCGAGCTCACCGGGATGCGGCGTGATGATCACGTCGCGGCCCTCCGGCCCGACGAGTTGCTCCGGCGCGTGTGCGAACGCGTTCAGCGCATCGGCGTCCAGCACCAGCGGCACGCCCGCGCGCTGCAGCAGGCCGCGCACGAACGCGACGGTGCCAGGCGCGGTCCCGAGGCCCGGTCCGCACGCGATCACGTCCACCTGGCGTGTCAGCACGTGCTCCAGGGCCTCCGCGGCAATCGCGCCGTCCGCGGTCTCGACGAGCGGGTCGGTCATGTACTCGGGCGCCATCGCCGCGAGAATCGGCTGGCTCGACGCCGGCGTCGCGACCGACACGAGCCCGGCGCCCGACTTCAGCGCGCCCATCGCCGACAGGTACGCCGCGCCGGTCTTCCCTCGCCCTCCAGCGACGATGAGGACGTGGCCGTAGTCGCCCTTGTGAGAATCGGCCGGGCGCGGCTCGATGAGCGGGCGAACCAGGTCGCGCGTCAGCAGCTCGAGGTACGGCCCTTCCACCGCGGCGACCACGGCTTCCGGAATCCCGATGTCGGCGATGACGACGTCGCCGCAGTGCGCTTCGCCGGGCGGCAACACGAGCGGAAGCTTGGGCACGGCGAGCGTCACGGTCAGCGTCGCGTCGATGTGCGGGCCGGGCGGCTCGACGCTGTCGGCCGAGAGCCCCGACGGCAGATCGATCGAGACCACCGGCAGGTCCGCCGCGTTGATGTCGGCGACCACGGTCTCGAAGAGTCCCGAGAGCGGCGTCTTCAGCCCCGTCCCGAAGAGCGCGTCGACCAGCAGATCGCAGCCGCGAATCTCCGAGAAGTGGAGCTCCCAGTCGGGCGAGTCGTTGATCTCGACGATCGTGTGGCCGAGGTTGCCGAGGACCTCGAGATTCGATGCGCGCGTCGCCGCGCACTTCGGCGACGGCGCCGACGAGGAACGTCGACACGTCGACGCCGCGCTGCAGCAGCGTCCGCGCGACGACGAATCCGTCGCCGCCGTTGTTGCCGCGGCCGCAGAGCACGGCGATTTTGAGCTCGCCGACGTCGGAGAACATCGCCTCGATCGCGGCCACGACCTGGCGGCCGGCGTTCTCCATCAGCACGATCGATGGGATGCCGACGTCCTCGACGGTCCGCCGGTCGGCGTCCCGCATCTGCGCGCTGTTTAGAATCCGCATGGACGATCGCGAGTCTATCACTGCACCTACGGGGGCAGGTGCACGGAGCTGACGCCGTCGGGTGCTTCGGACTGATGCACTGGGTGCTACGGGCGACGCAGTCGGGTCCTGAGGTAGGATCGCGGCCCATGCCCGGCGCGGTTTACGTCAACGGCCGCATCACGCCTGAAGATCAGGCCGTGGTGCCGGTGTTCGATCACGGCTTCCTGTACGGCGAAGGCGTGTACGAAGTCTGTCGTTCGTACTACGGGAAGCCCTTCCTGCTCGATCGCCACCTGGCGCGCCTGCGCAAGTCGGCGTCGTTCATCGCGTTACCCGTGCCGTTTGGCGACGACGGGTTCGCGGCGCGGATCGAAGACACGATGAAGGCGGCGTCGCTGTCGCCATGGACGCCAGGCGGGCCCGACGCCTACATCCGCATACTGCTCACGCGCGGCATCGGCGAGCTGACGTACGACCCGGCCGCGACGCCGGTGCCGACGCTGGTGATCATCGCGCGGGCGCACAAAGCGCCGGATCCGAAGATCTACGACGAGGGCGTCGCGCTTTCCATCGTGCCGATTCAGCGCAACGCGCCCGAGGCGCTCAATCCGCTCATCAAGTCCAACAACCTGCTCAACAACGCGCATGGCGATGCAGCGTGCGCTGGGCGCCGGCGGCTTCGAGGCGGTGATGCGCAACCACCGCGGCGAGCTCGCCGAGTGCAGCCAGTCCAACCTCTTCGTCGTCTCCGGCGGCGTCGTCCGCACACCGCCGCTCGAGGCCGGACTCCTGGCGGGAATCACACGACAGCTGGTGCTCGATCTCTGTCGAGAGGCCCGCGTCCCCGTCGACGAAACCACGCTGCACGACGCCGATCTGCTGGAAGCTGACGAGGCGTTCATCACCAGCAGCACGCGGGAGATCGTGCCGGCCGTCAAGGTGGACCACACCGTCATCAACGACGGGCGTCCCGGGACGATCACCAGGGCGCTCATGGCGGCGTTTCACGCCAGGGTCGATCAGCTCTCCGCGATGCCGGAGAACTCCCGCTGACCGGCACGCCAGCGGAGTCACGCACCGAGACGTTTCGCACGTCGGGCGAGGTCGATCGGGTTCGTCGCGATCGACTCCACGGTCGGCGGCCGCGCGCGCGGTGGACTGCGCCTGCTGCCCGACGTCGGCCCGGCGGAGCTGGAGCTCGCGGCGCGAGCGATGACGCTGAAGTACGGGTTCCTCGGGTTGCCGCAGGGCGGCGCCAAGGCCGGCGTCCTCGGCGATCCCACCCGTCCGCTTGCCGAGAGACGCGAGCGGCTGCGCGCCTTCGCGCACGCCGCCTCGGACCTGCTTCGTGACGCCCGCTACGTGCCGGACGCCGACATGGGCACCGAGGCCACCGACATCCGCTGGATGATGGAGGCGCTCGACCAGCGTGTCGGCCCGCACGACTGGCAGAACAACCGCTCCGGCCTCCATACCGCCACCTCATGCATTGCCACTGTCAGGGCCGCATTGGCACACCGCGGCCGATCGCTGGCCGGATGTCGTGTGGCGATCGAGGGCTTCGGCCACGTGGGTGCGACGCTGGCCGGCCTGCTCCAGGACGAAGGCGCGTCAGTTGTCGCGATCTCGACGGCCGCGGGCGCGATCTACAATTCCCACGGTCTTGACGTCCGCGGACTGCGCAAGTCAATCCTGGAAGGAACCCCTGTGAACGTCTCCGGCGCCGAGACGCTCCCGCGCGAGGCGCTGCTCGAACTTCCGGTGGACCTTCTCTGCCCGTGCGCCAGAGGCGGGTCCATTCATGAGGGCAACGCGGCGCGGATCACCGCGCCCTTCGTGTGCGCCGGCGCGAACAACCCGTTGACGCCCGGCGCCGAGCAGATGCTCTGGGCGCGCGGCGTCCTGGTCCCGCCGGACTTCATCAGCAACTCCGGCGGCGTTCTCGGCGGCACCCTGGAATACGCCGGCGTCTCGCCAGCTCGCACGGGGCGGCTGATCGCGCGTGCGATCGAGCCAGCCGTGCGGCAACTGCTCGAGGACGCCGACGCCGCCGCCGTCGCGCCCAGGGCATTGGCCGAGCCAAAGGCGCTCGCGCGCCACGCGCGAGTCCGTGACGCGGCCGAGCGGCCGACTCTCCGCGGGCATCTCGTGCACATCGGACTGGACTGGTATCGCCGCGGATGGCTGCCCGGAGCGCTGGTCGGCGCGATCGCCCCGGCGTACCTCGGTCGAAGGCTGCACGCGTGACGCTCCAGGATGCCCTGCGCACGCGTCGATCGATTCGCCGATTCGAGCGCCATGAGATCTCGGACGACATGCTCGACCAGGTGCTCGATCTGGCTCGTCACGCCCCATCGTCCATGGACGGGCAACCGTGCTGCTTCGTGGTCGTGCGAGATTCCGGCATCAAGGCACGAATCGTCGCCCTGAAGAACGCCGCGTGCCCTCCAGGAAAGAGCGCCTTTCCAGCAGACTTCCTGCTCGACGCGCCGGTCGTCGTCGCCGTCTGCGTCGATCGCCGGAAGGCGCACGACCGCCTTCGGGAGAACGGTGTGCTCGTGACGGGCCATCTGCTGCTCGCGGCCCATGCGGCCGGGCTTGGCGGTGTCTACCTTTCGGCGTATGAATCTCATGGCGACACACTGTCACGGGAGCTCGCTGCGCTGCTGCAACTCCCGGAGTCGGTTGAACCCGTGACGCTTGTACCTCTCGGATTTCCGGCGGAGACCCCACGGCCCAAAGTCCTTGCGCCCGCTCGAGGAGCTCGTGCATCACGACGGCTACGAGGACGCGCAATGATCGGCATCACAGACGGACAATCAGCCGCCTCCGCCCTCGATGCGTTCGAACGCGCGATCGATCGCAGCTGCCCCGCCGATCGCAGTGTGGTCCTCAGATACCGCAAGGCATGCCGGCTCTGGGAGAGCCCGGCCACCGACGCCCTCGAGCCCCTGCTGCCGCGCACCAGTCTCGGTGAGGGCATGCGGGTGGTCCCGCTCTTCGTGCACCGAGGCGTCACGGTCGACGTGCTCGACAGCACCTCCTTGATGGCGACGCACACGCACAAGTCCGTAGACGGCTGCGTGACGACCGCACATTGCCTGCGTGCGGGCTACAGTCGCATCGTCTTCGAGTCGGGCGGGAACACGGGCGCGGCCCTGACGCTATACGCCTCTCGCGCCGGGATCGAAACGTTCCTGTTCCTGCCAGCCGAGAACCTGACCGCTGCTCGACGCCGGCACCTTCGCCGCACCCGGAGTCCATGTGGTGGCCGTCGAGAGCGCCGCCGACGTGAAGCCGGCCGCCGCGGCGTTCGCGAAGCGCGAAGGAATACCGCGCGTCCCGGATCTCGGCTGGCGACATGAAGCCGCAGCCTGCATCGGCGGCTTCGTGCTGGAACACCTGCTGTCCCATCAGCCGCCGACGCATTTCGTCCAGGGCATCAGCGCCGCGTTCGCGCCGATCGGGATCTACAGGATGCTGGAGCCGTTCCGCGCACGACTCGGCGGTCTGCCATCGTTTCTCGGTGTCCAGCAGGCGGCCAACTGCCCGATGGTGCGGGCCTGGCGCGGCGCAGGGGATGCGGCCGACGCACCGCTGCCATCGAGCACTGGCGACCTCCTGGCCCGTGTGATGTACGACGGCGCGCCAAAGACCTACCGCACGTTTCGAGGACCTGAAACGCCTGCTGTCGGCAACTGCGGGCGACCTGACGACCATCGATCGCGACGACTTCGACAGGTGGCTGGCGGAGCCGATCGATGGACTGACGACACTCGATCACCTCGCGGCCGCGGGTCTGCGCGATCACCACACGTCACGGCGAGATTGTCGAGAAAGCTGGACTGATGGGGCTCGCTGCCGCGGTGCGCGAGATTGCGGCCGGGCGCTTCCCTGAAGGCAGTCGCCTGCTCGTCAACGTGACGGGAGGTACCGCCGAGTCCGCAGGACAAGTGCTGCCCGAACTCGTGATCGGTACGGGCGAGGTGCAGCAGTGACATCAGCCTCGGACGTCCGGCGTGCGGCTGAAGGACGTCACGCTGCGCGAAGGCCTCGATACGCCCGGGGTGGATTTCAGCCCCGCGGCCCGGGCGCGGATCCTGCGGGCACTCGACCGCGCCGGCATCGAAGAGGCCGAGGTCGTCGCGCCGGCCCGCGTGGCAAGGGACCTGGAGCGCGCGCGGTCGCTGCCGCGAGGGGCTATCTGCCTTTCCGGGCTCGTCTACGCCACCGCCGCTGGTGTGGAGGATGAAGTCGCACGATGCGCCGAGGTCCTCGATCGCGTCGACCTGCTGATGCCGTTGTCGCGCCATCGGCCGCCGGCAGCACCTGCTGCGAAGATCCGGCAATTGACCTCCGCTCTGCGCCGGGCGGCACGTGCCGGAATCGAGCTGGGCGCCGGCTTCCCGCATGCCTTCACGACCGATCGTCGCCTGCTGCTCACGATTGCCAGAGCCGCCGCGGACGCGGGTGCCCGGCGGCTGACGTTGTACGACACGAGCGGCGCTGCGGAGCCGTTCGCGCTGCACGATCGCGTGGCGGCGATCGTCGAGAGCATCGCGCTGCCGATCTTCTTTCACGGGCACGACGACCTTGGCCTCGCCACCGCGAATGCCTGGGCGGCCGCGCGCGCAGGCGCGTCCGGCCTCGACGTGACCGTGAACGGCCTCGGCGATCGGGCGGGCAACGTGAGCCTGGAACAGGCCGCGATGCTCCTGCACGCGCACGGCACTCCGACGGCGGTGCGGCTCGAGGCGCTCCGGCCCCTGGCGCGCCTCGTCGCGCGTGAAAGCGGAATCCCCGTCTCGCCTCTTGCGCCCATCGTGGGCGCGTACGCATTCGCGCACCGCTCGCCGGCGCACCTGCCCCGGCCACGAGAATTCGAAGCGTTCGACCCCGCACTCATCGGCGCAACGCGTCGCGTCGTGAGGGCGCCCGTGCGCAGGAGGCCCTGACGACCGTGAACACTTCGGACACACGTCCGCTCGTTCTGCTCTTCAATCCGGCGCCGCGCCGCGGCTTCCAGGCGCACCGCCGCGTCGAGATCCCGCTCTCGCTGCTCTGCCCCGCCACGACGCTCGATCGGCTGGGCTATCGAGTGCGCATCGTCGATCAGTTCGCCGATCCCGAGTGGGAGCCGGCGCTCGAGGCCGCGCTCGACGAGCGGCCGATCTGCGTCGGCATCACCTGCATGACCGGCCCGCAGATCCTGCGCGCCGTCGAAGTCGCCGAGCGCGTGAAGGCGCGGCATCCGGACGTGCCGGTCGTCTGGGGCGGCATCCACGGCAGCCTGCTTCCCGATCAGACCGTCCGGCATCCGGCCGTCGACATCGTGGCGGTGGGAGAGGGCGAAGACACGCTGGCCGAGCTCGTGCGGGCATTCGAGACCGGCGCGCCGCTCTCGACGGTCAA
This sequence comes from Vicinamibacteria bacterium, assembly GCA_963787035.1. Taxonomy (GTDB): domain Bacteria; phylum Acidobacteriota; class Vicinamibacteria; order Vicinamibacterales; family JAENWD01; genus JAENWD01. Next base: position 126,443 of record CAWBBN010000022.1, on the reverse strand, counting down.
CGGCATCTTCTACAAGGAGGCCGGACAGGTCAAGTCGACGCCGCCCCGGGCGTTCGTCGATCTCAACAGCCAGCCCTCGCTTTCGTATCACCTGCTCGACATGAACCTGTACCGGCGGAAGCTGTTTGGCGTCGATTCCGTGACGCTCAACAGCAGCCGCGGGTGCACCTTCCGTTGCGCGTTCTGCTGGGATCCGGTGATGCATCAGCGGCGCTGGCGCGCCATGCAACCCGATACGGTGCTCGAGCACATGCGCCGCCTCATCACGGATCACGGCGTGCGCGGGTTCCTGTTCTCCGACGACCACTTCTTCATCGACCTCGAGCGCGCGCGCGGGATCCTCGAGGGCGTCGTCCGCGCCGACCTCGGCATCACGATCAGCAAGCTGCAGATTCGGGCCGACACGCTCTGCCGGATGGACCGCGACTTCTTCGAGCTGATGGTGCGCGCCGGCGTGAAGCGGTTCACCGTGGGCATCGAATCGGGCAGCCAGCGCGTGCTCGACCTGATCAAGAAGGACATCACGGTCGAAGAGGCGATCGAGGCCAACCGCCGGCTGGCGCCGTACCCCTTCGTGCCGCTCTACCTGTTCATGATGGGGATGCCCACCGAAACGCCCGAGGAACTGGGCCAGAGCATCCAGCTCGCGGATCGGCTGCTCGCCGACAACCCGCGCGCGGTCAAGACGTTCAACATCTACACGCCGTACCCGGGCACGGAGCTCTTCGCCGCTCGCGTTGGAGCGCGGCCTCGAGACGCCGGAACGCCTGGAGGACTGGGCCAGGTTCAACTTCCGCAACGTGCAGAACGACTCGCCCTGGATGGAGCCCGAGACCAGACGCCTCGTCCGGGACCTGGACTTCCCGCTGATGTTCCTCGGCAGCCAGTTCACCGACCCCTACCGGCGGACGAACCCGCTGGTGGTCTCGCTGAGCCGACTGTACGCCCCGCTCGCGCGCTACCGCGTCCGCAATCTGGACGTCAGGCTTCCCTTCGAGTCACGGCTCGTCAGGTCGCTCGGCGTCTTCGGTCGCCAGGGCTGACGGTGGCCGCGCCGGCTGGCTATTGGGACACCGTCGCGGAGCGCTGGGTCGCGACACGTCCCCAGCGGTCGTGGCGCACCTATTCCGATCGCGTGAACACGGCGCTCTGCGAGAGCTGGCTGCCGAGCGAGCCCGTCGGCCGCCTTCTGAAGACCGACGTCTTCGACGAGGTCGCCGCGGCGGGCCTGCTGCCGCTGCTGCGGCGCCACGCCAGACAGGTCGTCGGGATCGATCGGTCGCTCGGAATGGTGAGGAGCGTGCGGGACCCTGCGATGGCACTCGTGGCCTCGGACGTGCGGTCCCTTCCGTTCCCGGATGGCGCGTTCGATCGCATCTTCTCGAACTCGACGCTCGACCACTTCGACTCGCCGGACGATATCCGTGACGCCTTGCGCGAGTTGGCGAGGGTGCTGCACCCCGACGGCGAGCTGCTGCTGACGCTCGACAATCTCGCCAATCCAGTCGTTCGCCTGCGCAACGCGCTTCCGTCGAGCTCTCTGGAGCGGCTTGGTGTGATTCCGTACAGGATGGGCGCAACCTGCGGCCCCCGAGCGCTCCGCGCGCTCTGCGCGGAGGCCGGCCTCGAGGTTCTCGCGCTCGGGACCGTGATGCACTGCCCTCGAGCGCCAGCGGTTGCGATCGCCGGCCTTCTCGATCGGGTGGCGACGCCAGGAGCCTGCGAGGCGTTCCTTCGCGTGCTCGCGGCCTTCGAGCCGCTGGCCCGATGGCCGACGCGAAATCTCAGCGGCTACTTCCTCACGCTCCGAGCGCGGCGCGCCCGCTGACGTCTTACTCGTCCACGGTGGACGCGTATTCTTCGATCGGCGGGCAGACGCACATCAGGTTGCGGTCGCCGTACGGGTTGTCGATGCGACCCACCGCCGGCCAGACCTTGTGCGCTTCGACCCACGGCAGCGGATACGCCGCCTCACGTCGCGAGTACGGGTGGCTCCACCCGTCGTCCGTGCACATCGCCGCCGTGTGCGGGGCGTTCTTGAGCACGTTGTCCTTCGGGTCTGCCTTGCCAGCTGACGACGGTCTCGATCTCGGCGCGAATGTGAATCATCGCGTCGCAGAACCGATCGAGCTCTTCCCTGGGCTCGCTTTCGGTCGGCTCGACCATCAACGTGCCGCCACCGGGAATGACACCGTCGGCGCGTGGAAGCCGTAGTCCATCAGGCGCTTCGCGACGTCGATCTCGTCGATGCCCGCGGTCTTGAACGCGCGCAGGTCGAAGATCATCTCGTGCGCGACGCGGCCCCTGGTGTTCGTGTAGAGCACCGGATAGTGCCGCTCGAGGCGCGACTTGATGTAGTTCGCATTGAGGATCGCGTAGCGGGTCGCGTTCGTCAGGCCTTCGGCGCCGAGCATCCTGATATAGCCGTACGAGATCAGCAGGATGCTGGCGCTGCCCCACGGCGCGCCCGACACCGCCGGAATCGCCTGGCTCGCCGCCAACCGCAGCCAGCGGATGGCCCGGCAGGAACGGCACGAGATGCGTCGCGACGCCAATCGGCCCCATGCCGGGACCGCCGCCGCCGTGCGGGATCGCAAATGTCTTGTGCAGGTTGAGATGGCAGACGTCTGCGCCGATCAGCGCGGGGCTGGTGAGGCCGACCTGCGCGTTCATGTTCGCGCCGTCCATGTAGACCTGGCCGCCATGCGAGTGGACGATCTCGCAGATCTCGCGGATGCCCTCTTCGTAGACGCCGTGCGTCGACGGATACGTCACCATCAACGCCGCGAGGTCGCTCGCGTGCTCGTCGGCCTTCTTCTTCAGGTCGGCGATGTCGATGTAGCCCTTCGCGTCGCTCGCAGTGACCACGACCTTCATGCCGGCCATCACCGCGCTCGCCGGGTTCGTTCCATGCGCGGACGCCGGGATGAGGACGACGTTCCGATGACCCTGGCCGCGGCTCTGGTGCCACGCCCGGATGACGAGCAGGCCTGCCAGCTCGCCCTGGGCGCCGGAGTTCGGCTGCAGTGAGACGCCGGCGAAGCCGGTAATCTCGGCCAGCGCCTTCTCGAGGCCGGCAAACACCTCGGCGTAACCGGCCGCCTGCTTCGGCGGCGCGAACGGGTGAATGCGCGAGAAGCCGGGCTGCGTGACGGGGATCATCTCCGCCGCGGCGTTCAGCTTCATCGTGCACGACCCGAGCGGGATCATCGACGTGTCGAGGCCGATGTCCTTCCGTTCGAGGCTGCGGATGTAGCGCATCATCTCCGTCTCGGAGTGATGCTTGTTGAACACCGGGTGCTCGAGGAAGGCGCTCGTGCGCGCAAGCGCCGACGGCAGCGCCGGCGCATCGATGCGCGGGACCTCTGGAACCGGTTTCCCGGCCACGCGCGCGAACACTCCGGCAATTGCCGTGAGGTCCGACTCACGCACCGTCTCATCGAGTGAGATCGTCACGGTGCGGTCGTCCACGTAGCGGAAGTTCAGCCCCGAGTCGAGCGCGTCCTCCTCGATCATCCGGCGCTCGACGCCGTGGCACCATGCTCAAGTCGACGCGCAGCGTGTCGAAGTAGACGGCGTTCAGCTGACGGTAGCCGAGCCCGGTCAGGATCGACGCCAGCGTCGCCGTGTGCCTGCGCACGTGGGACGCAATGGCCTTCAGCCCCTTCGGCCCGTGATAGACGGCGTACATCGCCGCCATGTTGGCGAGCAGCGCCTGTGCCGTGCAGATGTTCGACGTCGCCTTCTCGCGGCGGATGTGCTGCTCGCGCGTCTGAAGCGCCATCCGGTAGGCCGTGCGTCCGCTCGAGTCCACCGACACGCCGATGATGCGGCCCGGCACCTGCCGGACGAACGACTCGCGTGTCGCGAAGAATGCCGCGTGCGGGCCGCCGTAGCCGAGCGGCACGCCGAACCGCTGCGAGTTGCCGACGACGACGTCGGCGCCGGATTCGCCGGGCGGCGTGAGGAGCGTCAGCGCAAGAAGATCCGTCGCGACCGCGACGAGGACGCCGGCGTCGTGCGCGCGGGCGGTCAGCGCCGCCAGCGGCTCGACCGATCCGAACTCGTCCGGGTACTGCACGAGCAGGCCGAACACCGACTCGTCGAACCGGATGTCCGCGGGATCGACGACCTTGACCGTCAGGCCGAGCGGCTCCGCGCGCGACTCGAGGACGGCGCGGGTCTGCGGCCAGGTGCGCGCCGAGACGAGGAACGTGTTGCGCTCCTTGCCGCCAGGACGCTTCGGCTGCACGCGGTGCAGCAGCGTCATCGCCTCGGCCGCCGCCGTAGGCTCGTCGAGCAGCGAGGCCCCCGCCACCTCCATCCCCGTCAGGTCCCTCACCATCGTCTGGAAATTGAGGAGGGACTCGAGACGGCCCTGCGCGATCTCGGCCTGGTATGGCGTGTAGGGCGTGTACCAGCCGGGGTTCTCCATGATGTTGCGGAGAATCACCGGCGGCGTGATCGTGTCGTAGTAGCCGAGGCCGATGAACGAGCGCGCGATCTTGTTCTTGAGCCCAAGCGCCCGGACCGACGCCAGGTAGTCGTATTCGGGAACGCCGGCCGGCAAATCGAGCGCCCGCGGGCTGCGGATGGCCGGCGGGACGACCTCGTCGATGAGCGCGTCGAGAGAAGCAGCGCCGATGGTCTGGAGCATCTCCGCGAGGTCGTCCTCGCGGGGGCCGATGTGGCGCCTTTCGAAGGCGTCGTGAGGTACCGTCATTTCACCAGGGCGTCGTAGGCGGTCGCGTCGAGCAGCTCGCCGGCTTCCGACGGGTTGGCCAGTTTGATCGCGACCATCCACGTGTCGTGCGGCGCGGAGTTCACCAGCTCCGGCTTGTCCTTCAGCGCGGCGTTGACCTCGACGACCTCGCCCGACACGGGGGCGAAGAGCTCGGACACGGCCTTCACCGATTCAATCGTGCCGAAGGACTGCCCCGCCGTGAGCGACGCGCCCACGTCCGGCAGCTCCACGTAGACCACATCGCCAAGCTGCACCTGCGCGAAGTCGGTGATGCCGACCTTGCCGACGCCATTCTCCACGCTGATCCACTCGTGGTCTTTCGTGTATTTGAGAGAAGTCGGATACATGTCCTATTTCCTGGGGCGCTTATAGAACGGCAGCGGGACGACGCGCGCCTTGGCGCGACGGCCCCGGATGTCGATCTCGATCTCGGCGTCAACCGGCGTTGCCACCGGGACGTAGGCCATGCCGATGGCCTTCTTCAGAAAGGGCGTCTGCGTGCCGCTGGTGACGACGCCCGCGGGCTGGCCGTCGATGAGCACGGGATGCCCGTGGCGGGCGATGGCGCGATCGACCATCTCGAAGCCGACGAGCCTCCGGCTCAGACCGGCGGTCTTCTGGCGCTCGAGGGCCTCGCGGCCGATGAAGTCGCCCTTGGTCCACGAAAGGATCCATTCAAGGTCGGCTTCGAGCACGCTCGTCGTGGTGTCGATGTCGTTGCCGTAGAGGCGCATCGCCGCTTCGAGGCGCAGCGTGTCGCGCGCGCCGAGCCCACACGGTTTGATGCCGACGGGCTCGCCGGCTTTCAGGATCGCGTCCCACAGGCGCTCGGCGTAGGCGGGCGCCACGAAGACCTCGAAGCCGTCCTCGCCCGTGTAGCCCGTGCGCGAGATCGTCGCGCGGATGCCGGCGACCTCACCGGTCGCGAACCAGTAGTACTTGATCGCGCCGAGGTCCACGCCAGTCAGGGTCTGGAGGACTTCGCGCGCCTTCGGTCCCTGCAGCGCCACGAGCGCGTACCGGTTGCTCGAGTTCACGGCGACCGCGTCGCCGACGCCGGCGATGTTCTCGCGAATGTACGCGAAGTCGCCCGGGATGTTCGAGGCGTTCACGACCAGCAGGAAGTGCTGGTCGGCCATCCGGTAGACGAGGAGATCGTCGACGAACGTGCCGTCGGCGGTCATCAGGCCGGAGTACCTGGATCTGGCCGATCTTGAGTTTCGCCGCGTCGTTGGACGTAATGCGCTGGACGGCGGCGAGGGCGTCCTTCCCCGCGATCTCCACTTCGCCCATGTGACTGACGTCGAAGAGGCCGACGCCGGTCCGCACGGTCATGTGCTCGTCGGAGATCCCCGAGTATTCGACGGGCATTTCCCAGCCGCCGAAGGGGACCATTCGGGCGCCGAGCGCGACGTGGCGCGCGTGGAGCGGGGTTTTCAGCAGTACCCGACGACTCGACCTGGCTCATGTAGGCGCGCAGCGGGATGGCGAACATCCCAAGGTACTATGCGCGTCCCGAGAGGGTCAAGGCAGAGATCGGTGCACGCTGACGGCCAGACCGACGTTCACGGCCGCGACGGCCGCCGCCGGAGCGCCTCGCCGGCCGCGATCACGAGCACCACCGTCGCGACGCCAATCAACGCCGCGCCGACAGGCCCCACGCTGCCGTGCGCGAACGGCACCACGCCGCCGACGACGACGCCCGCCAGGACCAGGCCGACGAAGATCTCCACGACGATTGCGAGCACGCGTGCGCCCATGATGCCCTCCCCGGATGGAACGAGACGAGGCGCCCCTGAAGGCGCCTCGTCTCCTCTCGGTGTGCTACTTCAGCGGAATCGCCGAGCAGCTCAGAAACGAGAACCACGCCGACTCGACCTGCAGCGTCCAGACGCCCGCACAGACCTGCCGCATCGGGTTCCACACGCTGAACTGACCCATGCACTGCTCCATCTGCGCGGCGGCCCGCACCACCAGGTCCTGGTAGGCGTCGTAGCACGACGCGCGCAGGCGGGCCTTCTTCACGTTGGCGCTGAACTTCGCTCTCAGCTCGCGGCTCAATCGCCGCACGGCGCCCTCGTCGCCGTCGATTTCGCTCACGACGGCGCCCGTGACCCGCAGACCGAGAACCTCCGGGCTGACATCTCCCGTCGCCTCCAGCTGCGCCACGAGACGCCGGAATTGGCGGAGGGCGGGTGAAGAGACAATCAGCGCCCTGACGCGCGCCGGCTGCTGATCGTCCTGGTCGGCGGACAACGTGAGCGACTTGGATCCGTAGGTCACGACCATTCGCCCTGCAGAACCCGCGAAGGCGATGCGATCGCGTCCCTGCTCGATCTGCGCCTGGTACCGGCCGTCGGCGTAAACCACCTTACGGAACGACAGATCGACGGCTGTTGCCGACAGCAGCATGCCGCCGTCGTTGGTGCTCGACACGCTGACCGTCAGCCCGAGCTCGGCCCGGCCCGACACCTGCTTGATCGGTTTGAGCGGCATCGGCGGCGACCCTTGCGCCGGCGTTCGGGCGGCGGCCGTCCCGCCCCCAAGCATCGCCACGATCATCGCCTTTGTCACGACTCCTCCCAGCTGGAACATTCTGCGGGTCATCCTTCTTCTCCCATTCCGGTGCTGGCACCGGCAATGGCAGATGCGCGACCTCGCAGCGTTCGACTGCCCTTCTGACACCTGCGCGTGCGGTCCGGTCAGAGCCCGGCCGTCGACCTCAGGCCGTGTCCTCCGTCGGAGAAGCGACCGGCGAGGCGGGCGAGGTGCGCCGGGCTCGCCGGTCGTCGTGGTCGGCTGGAGCAAGCGCGTGCGGCACGCGCGAGCGGTAGCGCAGATGCGCGTCCAGCGTGTGGTAGCTGATGCCGAGCACGCGGCATGCCTTGCGCTTGTTCTGACCGGAGCGGTGCCACACGAGACGCGCGTACCGGCTCGCCCACGCACGCAAGGTGTCGTCCCTGGCAATCGACGGCAACACGAAGGCTTCGTAGTCGCCGCGGATGCTCGGCGGCAGATCGTCCAGGCGCACCTTCTCCGATTGCGCGAGGCAGATCATGTTCTCGATGACGCGCTGCAGCTCGCGCACGTTGCCAGGCCACTGATACAGCAGCAGCGCGTCGCAGGCTTCCGGCGTCAGCTCGAGCGTCCGTGTGTCTCGATGGCGATCGAGGAAGTACCGCGCGAGCTCCAGCACATCGCTCTGGCGCTCGCGGAGCGGCGGCACGTGCACTTCGACCCCGCTGAGCCGGTAGTAGAGGTCCGAGCGGAACAGCCCTTCGGCGACGAGTCCCTTCAGGCTGCGATTCGTCGCGGCGACGATACGGATGTCGACGCGATGGGCGCCGTTGCCGCCGACGCGCTCGACGGCGAGGTCCTGAATCGCGCGCAGCAGTTTGGCCTGCGCGGAGAGCGAGAGGTCCGAGACCTCGTCGAGGAACAGCGTGCCGAAGTCCGCGTGCTCGAACTTGCCTCGACGTCCGCGCACACCGGTGGCGGTGCGGTCTTCGATTCCGAAGAGCTCCGCCTCGAGCAGCGTCTCGACGAGCGCCGCACAGTTGATCGGCACGAACGGACCTTCGCGCCGGCTGCTCAGCTCGTGGATCTGGCGAGCGACCAGTTCCTTGCCGGTGCCGGACTCCCCCTCGATCAGCACCGTGAAGTCGCTCGACGCCACTCGTTCGATCGTCTGCCGCAGGCGCTGCATGAGGGGCGTCGAGCCGATCAACGGCGCGGCCCCGTCCGGCTCGTGCGCGACCCGGCGAGTCGGCTCGGCCTGCTGCGTCGTCCGCAGGCTCTCGATCTCCAGGACCAGCGCGGCAATCTGGCTGGTGACGGCCAGCGTCTGCAGATCCCAGTCGTCAAGACGACGGCCGGGGGCCGCGATGGCGTCGAGGATCGCGATGCGCCGCGGATCGCTGGTCGGGATCTCGAACACCGAGGGCGAGTCGGCCGCCGGCGACACTCGCGACTCGCCCACCCGCCAGTCGCGGATGGAGATCAGCCGCGCGCTGGGGACAATCCGGTGGACGCTGTCGAGGAGGCGGGCGCGCAAGGCCTCCGCGCCGGTGCGGCTGAGCGTGGACGCCAGCGCGGCGCACATCGACGCCAGGCCACGCCGGCGATCGCGTCGGCGCCGGCCTGCGAGAACGACGGGAGGAGGTGCCCAGTTGTCGCCAGTCATGAGGGTGCCCGGAGCCCGCATATGAACCGACCGTTGGACCGTTCCTGACTTCAAGGGAGATGCCACGTTACCGCCTCCGAGATTCGTGAGATATTCCAGCCGTTTTCGCTGGCGCCGGCCCCGTGCGCCGGGGCTCCCGGGTAGCAGCTACCCGTGGACCGTCGAGGGCCGCCAGCGCCTCGGTAATCCGATACCCATCGAACGTCGTCATCGACGAGGTCCATTCCGCTGTCCGATCGAATCTGATGGCCGCGCGGTATCGCACAGGGCCCGCACGGTCGAGCCGCGCGACGAAGCTCCGGACGACCAGCGCGCGAAGCGTGGACTCGCGAGCGCCTTCGGTGACCGAGAGCTCGCAGCGAGCGTCTGGACGAAAGCGGAACGTCCCTTCCACCAGCGCACCGGAGTTGGAGAGGTTCACGAGCACGACGTCTCCCCCTGGCCGCAGCCGCGCGCGCGGCGGCAGAATGCCGTTCCGGAATGCGACGCGCCGTGCGGCGCGGCGATCAGCGTCCATCGACCGTCCACTGGCCGTTCGTCGGGCTGCAGTGCAGGAGTCGCGTGCGGCCGGTAGCGCCGAGCATCACGATCGCGTAGGCCTCGCTGCGGCTCCGGATGTAGAGCGTGCCGGTCGTGGACTCGCCGCCGGGGCTGTACCAGAGCAGGCCGCTGGTGCCGATGCGAACCGGATTGCCGCTGGCGGGCGAGCCGTCGATGAGTGGACATCCGGCGACGAAGCCGAACTCGATTCCCGGATGCGTATCGCCGATCGCCTCGGGACGATCGAGCGGCACGTCGCGTCCGCTCGTGATGTCCGCGCTCTTCACGCCGTCCCCGTCCCCATCAGCGAACGTCTGGTACTGCACCGCGCCGTTGACCGTCTTGAATCTGAGCGCGACATAGCCGTGCCGGCGGACGGCCTGCGAGCGCACCAGGTAAAGCCGCGCGGACATATGGAACGCCGCTCCTCTCAGTCGCGAGTGCTCGAGCGAGTTGCCCAGCATCGGCACCGAGATCGCGGCGAGCGTGGCAACGATCGCGACTGTCACGAGCAGTTCCACCAGCGAGTAGCCGCGCATGGTCTTCGGCCTGGGGCGGGCGCCGATCCTTCCCAAAGGGGCGGATTGGCGCCCGCGTCACCCAGCTAGCCGAGTGTCAGTGCTTCACCGGCGGCGTCACCGACAGCTTGCTCTTCAGCTTCAGGAAGTTCTTCTCGCCGATGCCCTGGACGTTCATCAGGTCTTCGAGCTTCTTGAAGCCGCCATTCTTCTCGCGGTAGTCGATGATGCGCTGCGCGAGCTTCGGGCCCACGCCGGGCAGGCTTTCGAGCTCGGAGGACGTGGCGGTGTTGATGTTGACGGTGGGGCCGGCCTTCTCGGCGGGCGCGGCCGCGGCCGGGGCCGCCTGCTGCGCGTACGAGATGACGGGCGCGGCGAGCAGCAGCGCGACGAGTGAGGCGACGACTGTGCGGACCATGGATGTTCCTCCTCGATAGGCGGGGCGGCCAGGGCGTGGATTCGTCCTGGCCTCCCCTGAACCGCGAAGGGCGCTCGGAGAGGAGGTCGGGCTCTCGTGAACGGGTCGCGGTCGCCGACGTCCAATGGCAAGCGCGATGCCCAGGCCGCGCGTCGGAGGAGTTGAAGGCGGAAGTGTGTGAGGGCGGACGGGTTAGCGAGCGCGTGTCACGGTGTCAACGTCCGCGGGCGGCGCAGTCGTGCGGCAAACTGCAAACTGCCGTTGTCGGCTTCCGTGGAATCACATCAAACGCTAGCAACTGCAGTTGCGTGGATCCTGCCTAGCGTCGCGAGCGAGCCGACCAGGCACTGAAGACGTAGGGCACATCCACGACCTCCACGCGATGCCGCTCGAGGTCCTCGGCAACTGACGCGAGAAAGGCGTCGAACGCGCCGCCGCGGCCGAGCGTCCTGAGGCGATTGCGGCTGCGCCACAAATCCAGATAGCCCTCGCGATCGACCGGCGTAGTGATTCGCGCCTCGTGGTAGACAAGCTTGCCGAAGTCTCCGGAGTGCTGGAGCTGAGGACCCCGACCGTTGCGGAGCGGAGCGAGACGACCGAGCGCCCGCTGCGACCCCGCTGGAAGCGCGCTCAACAGGCGCGACGAGAGCCGCCGCGCGCGCGTGGTGCGATCGACGTACGCATACGAGGGGATTCGCTCGCGCAACAGCTGGAAGGTCCGCTGCAGCACCGGCTCTCGCGAGACGTCGTAGGCGTACCACAGCGTCGTGAACCAGGCGCCCGGGTAGAGGATGCGCCGCAGTTCGGGCAATGCGGACGCACGGTCCGCCCACTGGAAGGCCTGGCAGGACACCACCCACCGCTGCGACGCGTCGGGCAGGCCGGTCCGTTCGAACGTGCCGGCATTCCAGGTGACGTCCGCCAGCGTCTCGGCCTGGGCGCGCATTTCGGGCACCGGCTCGAGCGCGGTGATGGCCAGTCCGCGCCCTGAGAGCAGCCGCGTGAAGAGACCCGTGCCCGCGCCGATCTCGGCCACCGAATCGCCGGCATGGACATCGGCATGGCTCACAAGCCGGTCAACCAGCTCGATCGGACAACTCGGCCGCGTGCGGTGGTACAGGGCCGCCAGATCTGCGTAGTCGTTCCGATCGATCGTGCTCCACTCGCTCACGATGGCTGCTTCAGCGCGAACGCGCGGATGGCGGGCTGCGGCCGGGTCCGCCGGACCCGCGCCGGCCAGGCCGCGGAACAGGGGCACGAGATCGGTTGGCGACAACTCTCCCGCGTCGCCACGGGCCTGGACCGCCGGCCCGGCTACGAAGGCGATGCCCGTTCGCGAGTGGAGGTTGGCCCGGGGCGCGCCGAGGCGCCGCGCCTGCAGCGTGGCTCGTGGGTGGCGCGCGCGTGGAGACGAGGCGAGGCGCCACTCGACAAACAGGTCGGGCAGCCGCTCCGGTATGCCGCCGCCAAAGGCGTCGATGGTGCGAGTGATGCGCTCCGCCGCGGGCTCTCCAGTGGCCGCATCGACCACCTGGCGCAGTCCGCTTCAACCCGGTCCAGCAGCGTCCTGTAGTCGGCGGGATCGACGATGCCGCGCGGCTCGCGGCCGCGGAGATTGACGCGCAGGAACCCTGTGTAGAGCCCCGGGATCGCAAACACGGTCGTGCGGTCCCAATCCGTCCCTGCCAGTCCGTCTCGCCCGTCGCCGAGGCGGCCTCGCCCGAGGCGCGCCGCGATTCGATCCCAGCGCGACCCGACGCCTCACGGCCGGCGGCGATCGGACCGCGGCGGTGCGCCACTTGATAGCCAAGTCGATGACAGAACGCCTGCATCAGTTCATCCGTCGGATACCCCTCCCGGATCCCGTGATTCGAGAGCACGGCCACGTGGACGTCCGCCGGGAGCGTCGCGATGATCTGGCCGATCTCCTGGTCCACGGCGACGTACACGTCCTGAAGCGCGCGTGACAGGCGCGCGTCTCGAATCGGCCTCGCCGCCCGCGGCCCGTACTTCCAGAAGCGGTGGCCAGCCGCGTGGAGGTCGCCGAAGCCGACCACCGCGCCGTCGCAGCCCTCGAGCAGGTGTCGCGCGACGTGTCCCTGGCGACGCACGCGTTCCAGCAGTTCATCGAGCACGCGACGGTCCCGCGACCGACTCCCTTGCGTCTCGTCGCTCATGATCCGCGCGCCCAGGCGCCCTTCGATTTCCGCCGCGAGCCCCTTGGGTTCCGACTGCACTGCCGCCGGCGTGTGGTGACTGCCCCAACCGAGCAGTTGCGGGCCGCGAAGGCCGGGGATCGGCTCCGCGTCCGGCGCATCGAGGATCGCGATCGTCTGCTCGGCGAGCGCGCTCCAGAACGGAGGGGCCGCGTCGCACGCCTCATCGGCGGTCACCAGATCGTAACTGCCAGCGCGCAAGGGACGCCGCAGGTAGCGGCCGTGTCGGCTGAGCGAAACGCCGCTCCAGATCGACGTCCAGACGCCGTGGGCGCTGACGGTCTCGGGCCCGGTCAGCCGCGCGTGCGCGCCGCGCGACCGCAGCGCCGCGAGCGTTGGCAGCGTCCCGTCAGCAGACCACTGCAGCAGGAGATCCGGATCGGCCGAGTCCAGTGCGATCAGCAGAAACCTCGCACGCACGAGGTAGATTATTGCTCAGCTGTTCGACACAACCCCAGGCTGGGCACCTCGGCGCACGCCGATATCTCGGCTAGCGATGCACGATGCGGACGCGGCGGCGGGCGGCGCCCCGTCCGTCGGAACCGGAGACTAACCGCGCGCGAACGTGAAGATGGCGAACATCGCCCCCTGACGATCCGCCAGCACCGCGAAACGCCCGGTCGCTCGGGATGTCCTGCGGCGCCACGATGTACGCCGGCGCCAAGCTGCCTTCGCCTTCGCGAAGCTCGCGTCGCAATCCGCCACCTGGAAGTACGGCAGCCAGTACGACGGCACCTCCGCCGGCACGTGGTCGAGGCATCGGCATCATCCCGATCGACGGCTGCCCGCCGACCGAGAACTCCGTGTACTCCATCGGCGCGTCCGCCGAGCTGTCCTTCGCCGTCCAGCCGAAGAGCGCCGTGTAGAACGCCTTCGCGGCCTTCGCGTCCCGCGACGCCAGCTCCGTCCAGCAGAGCGCGCCGGGCTCGTTGACGACCATCGCGCCGACGTGCTTCCTCGGCTCCCAGATCTGGAAGAACGCTCCAGACGGATCGCGCAGGACGGCCATGCGGCCGACGTCCATCACGTCGAACGGCGGCGCGATGATCGTCCCGCCCAGCGCCTCCGCGCGTTTCGCGCTGTCGTCCGCGCTCGAGACGGTGACGTACATGTTCCAGTGCGGAGGCGCGCCGGCCTGCCGCTCCTCCGGCCGCATCGTGTATGCCGCGGCAACGGGACGTCCGCGGAGCTGGAACATGGAATACGTCTCGCCAGGACCGACTGGCGATTCGTCCACGGCCCAGTCGAACAGCGCCGGTAGAACGCGACGCCCGATGCCTGATCGGTGGTGGCCAGTTCGGCCCACGAGAAACTGCCCGGCGCATGCGACGAGACGTCAGCCACGAAGTCCTCCGCGAAGAAGAGGCCGGCAGTATAGCGGCGAACGATGACGGAGACACGGCACCAGCGTCAGAAGATATCAGGCTCGGCACGCGCGCGCCGTCACTGTGGCTTCGCATCACTCCTGCCGGCTCGTCCGCGTCGTTGGATTCGACGGCGAGATCTGCCCACCGGTCGAGCTGCGGGAGGCCGCTGCCGGCACACCTCTTGCTCCATGAACTGCGCAGGAGGACCGATGACTCTTCACGCTTCACGGCACAGCCGTGTCGTCCTCGTCGCCGCGACGTTCATGCTCGGCGCGACCACGCTGGTGGCGCAGCCGCAGGGGCGCGTCCGCTTCGACGATATGGATCTGAATCGCGACGGCGTGATCACACGCGACGAGTGGCGCGGCAACGACCGCGACTTCCGCGCGTACGACCTGAACCACGACGGCGTCCTCTCGAGGAACGAGCTCTCGAACGCGAGACGCCGCGACCGAGGATCAATCAAAGCGCCGTGATCACTCCGGCGTCACAGGAACCCGGCACGTCGCGCGCGTTCGAGGCCGGCCGCCAGCGCGGTCAGGAAGAGGGCCGTCAGGCCGGACAGGACGATCGCTATCGGCGACACTGGGATCTGGACGGCCAGCAGGAGCTCGAGTCTGCCGACAGCGGTTACCGGAGCGACGTCGGGCCGCTCGAAGAATTCCAGGCCGGGTACCGCGAAGCGTTCATGACGGCGTATCGCACGGCGTTCGGCGCCAATGCGCCGCGCCACGGCACGGCCTATCGCGCCGGGCAATCGCGTGGCCTGGCCGACGGACGCGAGGCCGGACGCGAAGACGCGTCGCGCAGCCACTGGGATCTCGAGGGGCAGCAGGAGCTGCTGCTCGCCGACGCCGGCTATCAAGGCGATCTCGGGTCGCGCAGCGACTACCAGGAAGGCTACCGCGCAGGGTTCCGCCAGGGCTACAGCGACGGGTACGGCCGGCGCTGACACGGCTGGGCTTGCACACTGTTCGCGCCGGGTCTCTTGACCGGACGCTCGACCACGCCGAGCATCCGGTCAGGAGGTCCCATGCACCGATCGGCTCTTCTCGCTGTGGCGCTCCTGACCGCCGGGTTGACGTGCGCGTGCGCAGGCCCGAAGTTCTACACCCTCGAGAACGGCAAGGAACACGAGACAGGCATCCCCATCTACCCCACGAAGATCTTTCTCGTGGTGTCTTACACCAACGCCAGGGATCATCCGGTCGAGGTCACGCTCGTCCGCATTCCCGATCGCACGCAGGAGCCCATCTACGCCCGCGAGCTGCGCGGCTGGGGCAGCGGAGAGCTGTCACTCGACTTCGAAGGCGGCGTGCTGAAGTCGGTGGGCGGCAAGTCGGATTCGCAGGCGGCCGACACCGTGAACGCGCTCGGCTCACTGGTCAGCGCAGCGGCCGATCTCGAGAAGGCGCTGCACGCGCAGGGACCCGAAGGCCAGCCGGCATTCCGGCTTTACGAAGTCGTCATGGACAGGACGGGCACGCGCCTGGTGGAGATCAAGCCGTGACCGGCGTCATCGCGTGATCTGGCGCGCGTCGCTGCCATCGGCATTCATGGTCCAGATTTCCCACCGCCCGGTGCGATCGCTCTGGAACGCGAGACGCCGTCCGTCGGGAAACCACGCCGGGCAGCTCGTCGCGATAGGCGTCGGTGTGCGCCGCGAGCTTCATGCCCTCGCCGCTCGCGGGATCGACCAGCCACAGATGACCGACATGGCCGGCCTCGGCCTGGACCGCGAGGCGGCGACCGTCTGGTGAGAACGCCGGACATTGGGGACTTCCCTGTTCAGGCGTGAATCGCGTCACCTGACGAGCTCCCGACCCGTCGGTCTTCAGCATCCAGATCTGCATCCCGTCTGCGTCTTTCCGTCCCGCTGCGACCTGGTCCCCGCCGGCGGATACGCCCGGGCACCAGTACGCGGCGCGATCCGATGTCAGCGCCATCCGCGCGGAGCCGTCCGCGCGCGAGACGACGAGCTGCATCTCGGTCCACCCGCCGACGCCGTACACGAAGCGCGAGCCGTCGCCGATGGGCACCGGCGTGCCGCGCGCCTCGAAGCGCGCAATCTCCGCCGCCGCCCCGCCCTCGAGGGAGACCGCGAAGACTCGCGAGCTCTCGTCGGCGCTGACGCTGAAGACAAGCTGTCGGCCGTCGGCGCTCCAGTGCGGCCGCGAGGTGCGGCCGACACTGGTCAGCCGACGCGCGCTCGATCCGTCGGCTTTGACGACGTAGATGTCTTCCTCGCCGTCGCGGTCGGACACGAACGCGATCAGCTGGCCGTCGGGCGAGACCGCCGGGTTCGCGCCATGATGTGCCGGCTGCGCCGGAGGAGACTGCGACCTGCCGGCGGCGCTCGTGGCGACCACTGCGAGGGTCACCACGACGACCGGGAACGATTCTGGCATGAAGTGGACGGCACACAGGCGGAACCTAGCACAGTCGCCCGGGATTTGACATTGTACTAGTGTACTAATACAATAGTGCGAGTGGCGGTGAGCCTCGCGCTGGCCATCGACCCGTCGGACCCGACGCCGATTTACGCGCAGCTCGAGCGCGCGCATCCGCGCCGCCATCGCCACCGGGAAGCTGCGGCCCGGCGATCAGCTCCCGACCGTCCGCGAGCTGGCCGTCCAGCTGCGTGTCAACGCCAACACCGTCGCCCGCGTCTACGCCGCGCTCGAGCGCGACGGCGTCTTCGAGACCCGGCGCGGGGTCGGCACCTTCGTGAGCACGACTCCCCCGAAACCCATTCCGCAGCGCGAACGCGAACGGCTGCTGCGCGCCTTTGCGACGCGCGTCCTGGCGGACGCCGAGTCGCAGGGCTTTTCGCTCGAAGACGTCCTGGGCGCGCTCGGCGCCCGGCGAACAGGAGGCAGGTAAATGGACCCCGTAATCATCGGCGGTCGCTCGGAGCTGCAGTCGACTCGGGCGCATCAACGTGGTCGCCGTGCTGGTGCTGTTCGTCTCCGTCGCGCATCGGGCTCGCTGCCACGATCGCCACGAGCAATCCCATCCCGCTCTCGTGATGGCCCCGCTCGGCGTCGATCCTGATGCTGTCGCCGCGCATCGCCCAGCAGTGGGAGCGCGCCGTGGTGCTGCGGCTCGGGCAGGTTCACCGGCCTGCAGGGCCCGGGCCTGTTCTGGGTCGTGCCGCTCATCGATCGGGTGACGGTGTGGATCGATCAGCGCACGATCACGACGAGCTTCGCGGCCGAACAGACGCTGACGTCGGACACGGTGCCGGTCAATGTCGACGCCGTGCTCTTCTGGATGGTGCACGACGCGCAGAAGGCCGCTCTCGAGGTGCAGGACTACGCCGGGGCTGTCAGCTGGGCGGCGCAGACGGCGCTCCGCGACATCATCGGCCGGACGACGCTGACCGAGCTGCTGCGGGGACGCGAGCGCATCGAGGCGGAGCTCCAGACACTGATTGACCAACGCTCGAACCCGTGGGGCGTCACCGTCTCGTCGGTCGAGATGCGCGACGTCGTCATTCCCGGCGCGCTGCAGGACGCGATGTCGCGCGAGGCGCAGGCCGCCCGCGAGAAGGCGGCGCGCGTGATTCTCGGCCAGGCCGAGATGGAGATCGCGCACTCGTTCGAAGAGGCCGCGAAGTCGTACCAGAACAACCCGACGGCTCTCCATCTACGGGCCATGAACATGCTCTATGAGGGTCTGAAGGAGAAGGGCGCGCTGATGCTCATCCCGAGCAGCGCCGTCGAGTCGATGGGCATGGGCGGGATGCTCGGCGCCGCCGCGCTGAACCAGGAGCGATTGGTGAGCAACCAGAAGGAACAGACGGACGGACGGAAAGGAGTAGCGCCATGGCACACCGGGACGGCGGACCCTCAAACGCTGCGGCTCTGGCTGGTGCTCTCGATCCTCGGCGCGCTTCTCGGCATCGTCGGCTGGGTCCGGTGGTTTCACTGGGCACAACTGGTGGGCTGGTTCCACTAGCTCGAGACAAGGCGAGGCCGTTTGCCGCCATGCTGATTCGTCAGTTGGTGTCCATTCTCGTGCTGCCGTGCACGGTCACGGTGCTCGTGCCGTGGTGGATCGCGCGCCGCGCGCACAGCCGGCTCACCGCGCCGGAGGCGCCGCTCGATATCGCGCTGCTGATCGCGGGTATCGCGTGCGCGGTCGCGGGTCTCGTGCTCGTCGTCTGGTCGAACTATCACTTCTGGACCCGGGGCCGCGGCACGCTCGCGCCCTGGGATCCGCCGCGACGATTCGTCGTCAGCGGGCCGTACCGGTTCGTGCGAAATCCCATGATCAGCGGGGTGATCCTTCTGCTGCTCGCCGAGGCGTGCGGCCTGCGATCGACGCCACATGCCGAGTGGGCGGGCCTCTTCACGCTCATCAACGCCGTCTACATTCCGGCACTCGAGGAGCCGATGCTCCGCGCGCGGTTCGGCGACGCGTACGAGCGCTACACCCGTGCCGTGCGGCGATTCGTGCCCAGGCTGACGCCATATCGCCCCGAGCCTGCTCAGGCTTGACGCCCCGAAACCCAGCTGTCACGCTCTGAGGGCCTGCACGCCCCTCGGAGGATCCTCATGTCCGTCACTCGTGGATTCGTGTCCTCATTGCCGCCTATCGGTTGCGCTGGTGGTCGCGACGTGGTCGGCGCGCGCGCCGCATGCGCAGGCGACGCCCCTGACTCTCAAGCAGCAGCTGCTGGCAGGCGGCGCGCTGCCGCTCACGCTGGCGGCCGAACACACACGGCTGGCTGCCCTCCCGCGTCCGCGCTTCGCGCCCGGGCGCATCGTCGTCAAGACCGTCGACGGCGCGGCGTCGGCCGACGCTGCAGTCGCTGGCCGCGCGCCTTGGCGCTCAGAGCATTTCGTATCCCGCCAACGCGGACTTCTCCATCGTCACTCTGCCGGCCGACGCCGATGTCGTGGCCGCGGCTGCCGAGCTCGCGGCGCAGCCGGGCATCGTCTACGCGACACCGGATCCGGTGGCGATCCTCGCCTACGTGCCGAACGACCCGCTACTATCAGTATCAGTGGGGCCTTCAGCGAATCGGCATGGAGCGCGCGTGGGACATCAATCCCGGCGCGAACGCCGAGATGATCGTCGCGGTCATCGACTCGGGGATGGCGTACCTCGATCAGGGCGCGTACCGCCAGGCACCCGATCTCGCCGGCGCCACGTTCGTCTCTCCGCACGACTTCATCTGGGACGACGACACGCCGGTGGATCTCGACGGCCACGGCACGCACGTCGCCGGCACGATCGGCGAGCGCACCGGGAATGGCGTGGGCGTCGCGGGCATGGCGTTCAACGTCGCGTTCATGCCGATCAAGGTCGTCGAGCGGGCCGTGGGACGAAGCCATGGGCGCGCCGAATGTGGGCACGGCGAGCCTGCTGGCGATCGCGATCCGCTACGCCGCCGATCATGGCGCGAAGGTCATCAACCTCAGTCTCGGGTTCGATCAGGACGTCCCGCCGGTGAAGGACGCGATCCTCTACGCGATCGACAAGGGCGTGTTCGTCGCTGCGGCAGCTGGCAACAGCGGCGATGCCGGCAGCCCGCCCTTCTATCCCGCGGCGTATGCGCCCTCCGTACAGGGTCTCGTCGCCGTCGGGGCCGTGGACTTCAACTTCAACCGCGCCTACTACTCGAACAGCAACGACTACGTGGAGATCGCGGCGCCGGGCGGCGACATCACGGCCGACGCGAACCACGACGGCTACGGCGACGGGATCCTGCAGCAGACCATCGACCAGCAGCTGGCGAGCGAAGGCATCTTCGACCAGTTCGGATACTTCTTCTTCCAGGGCACGTCGATGTCGACACCGCACGTCTCCGGGCTCGCGGCACTGCTGATGAACCAGGGCGTGACGGATCCGAAGGCCGTCGAGTGGGCCATCGAGCACTTCGCGACGGACGTCGGCGTGCCAGGCCGGGACAACGACACGGGCTTTGGCGTCATCAACCCGCGCAACACGCTTCGGGGACTTGGAGTGAGCCGATGACCCGCCCTGTGTCCATCGTCGCGTCAGCCGCTGCGCTGTGGCTCGCCAGCGCGTTACAGGTCACCGCGCAACAGGCACCGACGATTTCGGCTGGCGCCGCCGCGCAGACCTCGATCGTCCGCACCACAACCGACCACGCCGCCGTCTGGCGGCGCAGCCCGAGCCAGCTGCTCGCGACGCTCCCGATCGACGTCGATCTCGAGGCCATCGCCAAGGAAGGCCAGTGGTATCTGGTGCGGCTGCCGGAGAAGTACGCGCTGCCGGGTCTCGAGACCGGCTACGTGTTCGAGGGTCGTGTTCGTCTCGTGTCAGGGCCGCCGCCGCCGAATCGCGCCCCGGCCACGTCGAGCAGCGACGTACACGGCAAGCGAAGCCCGCCACGCCCGCCAGCCCCGTTCTTTCGCGTTCGCGGCTACGGCTCCCTCGCCTACGAGTGGTTCCTCGCCAGCGACAGCTTCAACGCCGTGCTCGGCCACCGGGGCGGGCTCTTCTACGGCGGCGGCGGGCAAGTGATCTTCGGCCACCTGTTCGCCGACGTCGGATTCGAGCACTTCAGCAACACGGGGCAGCGCGTGATCGTTCTGGACGGAGACGTCTTTCCTCTCGGCATTGCCGACACGATCACCATGGAGCCGGTGACGGTCTCTGGCGGCTATCGCTTCAAACCGAAGGGCAAGTCGGTGGCGTACGCCGGCGGCGGCTACACGTCGCTGCGATTCAAGGAGACCGCGGAATTTGCGGAGCCTGGCGAGAACACCGACGAACGCTTCAACGGCTTCGTCATCCTGGGCGGCGTCGAGTACGCCGTGCACAAGTGGGTGTTCGTCTCGGGCGAGGCGCGCTTCACCGGGATCCCGAACGCGATCGGCGCGCCGGGCGTCGCGGCGGAGTTCAACGAGAGCAATCTCGGCGGGTTCAGCGTCGCGCTGAAAGTGTCGGTCGGGAATTAGGCAGGCCTGAAGGCCTGCGCTACAGCGACAGACGACTCTCAGGACTGGCGGCGGTACCAGTCGATCGTGCGGCGCAGCCCTTCTTCAAGGCCGACTTCAGGCTCGTAGCCGAGCAGCTCTTTCGCCTTGCTGATGTCGGCCAGCGAGTGGCGCACATCGCCGACGCGCGCGTCGGCATAGACGGGCGGCAACGACGTGCCGATCACGGCGCCCAGCGTCGTCGCCAGCTCGTTGATTGAAATCTGCTGGCTGGTCGCGACGTTGATCACCTCTCCGGACGCCTCCGGCGCCGTGACGGCGCGCAGCACCCCGTCGACGATGTTGGACACGTAGGTGAAGTCGCGCGTCTGCTCGCCGTCGCCGACGATCGTCACGGGCTTCCCCGCCAGGAGCGCCGTCGCGAAGAGCGCGATGACGCCGGAGTACGGCGACGACGGATCCTGGCGCGGACCGAACACGTTGAAGTAGCGGATCGTCACCGTCTCGAGACCGTAGAGCGTGGTGAACATCTGCATGTACTGCTCGCCGATCAGCTTCTGCAGCGCGTACGGCGACAGCGGCGCCGCCGGCATGTCCTCGCGCTTCGGCAACGTCGGCGCATCGCCGTACGCCGACGATGACCCTGCGTAGACGATCCGCTTCACGCCGCTGTCGCGCGCGGCGAGCAAGAGCTGCAAGGTCGCGTCGACGTTGGCGCGATGCGACGTCATGGGGTCCGCCACCGATCGCGGCACCGATGGAATCGCCGCCTGATGGAGCACGTAATCAGCGCCGGCAACCGCCTGTTTGGCCACGTCAGGATCGGCCAGGTCGCCCTCGATGAGCTCGACCGCGCCCGACGACCGCCTCGAGGTTCTCGCGCTTGCCGGTGATGAAGCTGTCGACCACCCGCACCGACTCGCCGCGCCCGACGAGCGCCTGGGCCAGGTGGGATCCAATGAAGCCGGCGCCGCCGGTGACCACGTAAGAAGCCATCCGCTGAAATTGTACGGTGACTCTGGCAGGCGCACGCCGTCACTGGGCTGCTGCCGGCTGGAAAGTGGTCACGTGTCTGGAGCCGCGAGGGAGCGTGGAGGGCTGACCACTCGACTGACGGTGTAACGCTGCCGGCGGAAGCCTCTGGGCGAGAATCAGCAGAAATTTCTTCGGTAATCGGTTACTTCACGCCCTCCGGATAACCCATCCATAAAACTCATCCATTAGATAAGAAAAACGTTGACGGTAATACCAATCCACTACTAGCATCGTCCCGTTTCGTCGTGATCGCTTCCGGTGCCGAATTCCGGTCGGTCATGTGACCGACGCGCGGCGGCAACCGGCCGACGGCCTCCCCACCGCCGACCTGCTGCCCCTCCCTCCGCGCCTTCCTCGGCGGGGCGATCCTCAAGAACGGCGAGACTCGAGGAGGCTGCGTCATGTTTCAGTCCGGCATCGTGCAGGTCTTGCGCGGTCGGCCAGCCGTGATCGCGCTGCTCGTTGCGCTGGTCCTTGCGCTCCCCGGTTCAGCACTCGCCCAGGCCGTCTATGGCAGCATCGGCGGCACTGTCACGGACGAAAGCGGCGGCGTGCTTCCCGGCGTCACGGTCACCATCACCAGCACCGAGCGCAACACCGTCGATACGGTCGTCACGAACGAGTCCGGCTACTTCACCAAAGAACGCATGCTGCCGGGCACGTACCAGGTCAAGGCCGAGCTCACCGGCTTCAAGTCCGCCGTGATTCCGTCGGTGCTCGTCAGCGTCGACACAAAGACGCCGCTCACGATCAAGCTCGGCGTCGGCCAGTTGACCGAGAGCATCGAGGTCACCGGCGGTTCCCCGCTGCTCCGTACAGACCGCGCGGACGTGGCGAGCTCCTTCGATCGGAAGCAGTTGACAGAACTTCCGGTGCTCGATCGCAACTTCACCAAGTTCATCCTGCTCACGCCCGGCACGCAGCAGCTCGGCTGGCAGCACGCCGCCAGCGAAAACCCGCAGGGCTCCGTGCAGACGATGGTGAACGGGCAGCACTTCAGCGGCACGGGCTACCAGCTCGATGGCACCGAGAACCGCGACCCGATCCTCGGCATCATCGTCGTCAACCCGAACCTCGACGCGATCGGCGAGACGAAGATCACCTCGCAGAACTACGACGCCGAATTCGGCCAGGCGACCGCGGGCGTCGTCTCGGTGCAGACCAAGTCGGGCTCGAACCAGTACCACGGCAGCGTCTTCGAGTTCTGGCAGGGGGACAACTTCGAAGCGCGGAATCCGTTTACGCAGGCCCGGCCTGATCCGTCGACGGGCAAGTTCATTCCCGACACGAGCAAGCACCAGTACGGCGGGACGTTCGGCGGAAAGATCATCGAAGACAAGACGTTCTTCTTCGGCGCCTTCCAGGGCCAGCGGGCGAACCAGGGCGGATCGCAGCTGCTGACGGTGCCGACGGCCGCCGCGCGCAACGGCGACCTGAGCGCGTACGGCGTGAACATCTTCGACCCGGCCGGCGGCGCCGCGCCGAACAACCGGCCGCAGTTCGCGGGCAACGTCATCCCGACGGGCCGGCTGTCGCCGCAGGCGCAGAACATCCTCAAGCTGATCCCGATGCCCAACGCGGACGGCACCGACGGCGGCACGCGCAACAACTACGTCGCCAACGGCGTCGAGTCGTTCCACGCCGACCAGTACGACGTGCGCATCGATCACCGGGTCGACAACAGCTCGAACCTGTTCGGCCGGTACAGCCTGGCCAAATTCCTGCGCGACGGCCCGACGGCCTTCGGCCAGGGCGGCGGCGCGGCGCTCGTGAGCCTCGGCGGTGTCTCGGACGTGCGCAACCAGAGCCTCGCCCTCGGCTACGACAAGACGCTGTCGCCGACGCTGCTCATGGACGTCCGCTTCGGGTGGTTCCAGTACAAGGTGAACGTCACGCCGTTCGACTTCGGAACGACGCCGTCGAAGGACGCGGGCATCCCGAACTTGAACCTGGACCAGAACTTCACGAGCGGTCTCTCGGCGTTCTTCGTCAACGGCGATCGCGGATTCAACGCGGGCTCCGGCCTTGGCGTGAACCGCTGCAACTGCCCGCTGGACCAGGACGAGAAGCAGTGGCAGATCGTCGGCAACCTGACGAAGATCTGGAACAACCACACGTTCAAGGTCGGCGCGGACGTGCGGCGCGCCTACAACCTGCGCGTGCCAAGCGACTCGCACCGCTCTGGCGAGCTCAGCTTCAACGCGGACGGCACCCGCGGTCCGACGGGCGGCGGTTCGGGCCTCGCGACGTTCCTGCTGGGCGATGTCTCGTCGTTCGCCCGCTATGTCAGCAGCAGCACGGATGCGCGGGAACTGCAGTGGCGCCACTTCTACTACGGGCAGGATACGTGGCGCGCCACATCGAAGCTGACGGTCAACTACGGCCTGCGCCTCGACATCATCAACCCGCAGACGGTCAACGCAGCCGGCAACGGCGGCTGGTTCGATCTCGACACCGCGAAGATCCTGGTGGGCGGCGTCGGCGGGATCGATCTCGCCGGCAACGTGAAGAATCACCTGAATTGGGCACCGCGTCTCGGCGCGGCGTACCAGTTTGATGAGAAGACCGTCATCCGTGCGGGCTTCGGCCGAAGCTACGACATCGGCGTGTTCGGGTCGCTGTTCGGCCACAGCGTCACGCAGAACCTGCCGGTGCTCGCGGGCCAGTCGCTGACCGGCGCGGAGAGCTATCTCGCCGCGTTCAACCTGGCGCAGGGACCGGACCGCCGCCGCCGGTCCCGGCCGTGGGCGCGGACGGCACGTTCCTGCTGCCGGCCGGCGTCACGCCGCACACCAACCCGAGGACGCAGAGGCCGCCGGCGGTCAACGCGTTCAACGTCATGGTGCAGCGGCAGCTGACGGACTCGATGTCGGTCGAGGTGGGTTACGTCGGCAACCGCGGGACGTCGGTGTTCGCGGGCGACGGGCCGGAGTTCAACGTGAACCAGCCGACGATTGACGGGTTCGCCAGCGGCGTGTCGCAGAACGACCGCAGGCCGTTCTACTCGGGCATCAAGACTCCCGAGCAGAACCTCGGAGGGGCGTTCAAGCTGAGCCAGGGCATCAACTACTTCTGCAACTGCGCCACCAACTGGTACGACTCGCTGCAGACGAAGTTGAACAAGCGGTTCTCCGACGGCTACCAGATCTCGGCGAACTACACCTGGCAGAAGGCCAAAGGGCACAGCGACAACTACTTCCTCTGGGATCCGAACCAGAACTACGGCGTGCAGGGCTGGAATCGGACCAATATCTTCAACCTCACGCTCGTCTGGGAACTCCCGTACGGCAAGGGAAGGAAGCATGGCGCCGACATGTCGAACGTGATGGAGGCGATCCTCGGCGGGTGGCAGTTCAACGCCAACCACACGATCCAGAGCGGCGTGCCGTTCGACGTCGGATACAACGACGCCGGCGCAGATCGGGACACGGGTACGAATCGCCCGAACCTGATCGGCAACGCCGACGGCCCGAAGACGACCGCACGCAGTGGTTCAACGCGGCGCCGATTGGCGATCCGAACAGCGCCTTCGGCCGTCCGGCGAAAGGCACATTCGGCAACATGCCGTACAACATGCTCCGGGGCCCGTACTACCGGCGCACTGACGCCTCGATCTTCAAGCACTTCAGGTTCGGTAACGGCAAGGACATCGAAGTGCGGATAGAGTCCGTCAACCTGTTCAACGTCGTAAACCTCGGTCAGCCCGACTCGACGGTCGGAGTGCCTGGGAACGCCAACAAGCACGCCGGCGTCATCGACTCTACGGCGTACGGCAACAGCGACCTGCAGCGGAACTTCCAGTTCGCCGCGAAGTTCACGTTCTGAGCACAGCAGCGGCGGTGTCTGGCGCCACTTCGGCGCCGGACACTGCCGCATCGCGTCGAGTCGAGGTCTCGGCAGGTCGATCGGGTCTGGCAGGTCTGTATAAGATCCGATCGTGAGGCTCGTCGCCATCGCCGCCGGGCTCGTTGTCGCTCTCGCCAGCCCTGCCCTCTCGCAAAGCCCGAAAGCGCGTCCCTCCGGCGACGCCGCAAGCCTGGTTGCGGCTGGCCAACGCTTCTTCACGGCTGGCGACCTCGATCGCGCCGAGGCTCAGTTTCGCCAGGCGCTCGAGCGCGAGCCGACTCTTGCGTCCGCGCACTACGGCCTGGGGCTCGTGCTCGAGGCGCGAAAGGATCTCGACGGCGCCGCACGCGAGCTGAGCGCGGCGATCTCGAGCGCGCCAGGCATGGCCGAGGCCTACGACCGCTACGGCTTCGTTCTCGGCCAGCAGGGCCGCACTCGACGCGCCGTCGCGCAATTCAGAAGCGCCATCGAGCTTCGAGCCGACGCTGTTCGACGCGCAGTATCACCTCGGCGTCACCGAGTTCCTGCGTCGCGACTACGAGGCGGCGCTCCCTCCCCTTCGCGCGGCGGTCGCCATCCAGCCGCGACACGCAGAGGCCCACTACTATCTCGGGGCCGTTCTTCGCGAGCAGGGGCACCTCGACCCGGCCATCGAGGAACTGACCACCGCGACGCGGCTGAACCCGACGCTCGCGGTGGCCTTTACGCGGCTGGGCATCACGCTCAGGGAGCGCGGAAAGCCCGACGCCGCGATAGACCCGCTCAAGAAGGCGATCGAGCTGGACCCGGCGAGCTTCGACGCGCCGAACGCCCTGGGCCTCGCCTACATGCAGCGCGGCGACGCAGAGCTCGCCGTGTCGACCTTTCAATCACTCGTCGCCGCCCACCCGGACAATCGCATCGGCAGATTGAACCTCGGCACGGCGCTGCTGCAGAAGGCGGACCTCGCCGGCGCCGTGACCGTCCTTCAGTCGCTCGTGCGCGACGAACCGGCATATGCCGAGGCCTTCTACAATCTCGGCACGGCGCTGAAGCAACAGGATGACTTCGAGGGCGCCGAGCGTGCCCTGCGCGAGGCCGTGCGCCTCGGCCCCGACCTCGCAGATGCGCACTACACTCTGGGCGTGGTGCTGTGGCAGACGCGGCGGCTGCCCGAGGCCGTTGACGAGTTTCGCGCGGCGCTCGCCGTGAAGCCGGCGTACGCGCAAGCGCACTACATGCTCGGGACGGTGCTGCGCCAGCTTGGCAAACAGGACGAGGCGCTCGCCGAGTTCAAGACGACGATCCAGATCGAGCCGCAGTCGCCGGAGGCGTATCTGAGCATCGGGCAGATCCTGCAGCGCCAGCAGGACACCGCAGGGGCAACGGCCGCGTTCGCGGAGGCCGATCGACTGAACGCGATCAAGTCGAACCAGCAGGCCTCGATCTTCGCGCTGAGCGTCGGGCGGAAGCGGATGTCCGAGCACGATCTCGACGGCGCCCTCTCGCAATTCCGCGAGGCGGTTCGCCTCGATCCGTCGAGCGCCCCGGCGCAGCACGCGCTCGCTGACGCGCTGACGCAGAAGGGCGAGACGGCCGAGGCCAGGCAGCACCTGGAGGCCGCGCGCCGTCTCGAAGCGCCGCGCGCCGAGGGAACCGTAGCGGATGCGCACCGGACACCTCGTGGCGACGGCGGCGCTGGCGCTTGCGACGACGGCGGCAACGCCGGCGGATCAGGCGGTGCCCTTCTCCTTTCGCCGGCTCGGCCCCGAGGCGGGCCTGACCGGGCTCACCACGTTCGGCGGCAAGGCGACGAACCGCTATCTGCTCGAAACGACGGGGTCCGGCGTCGCGATGCTCGACTACGACAACGACGGACGCACCGATCTCTTCTTCGTGAACGGCACGACGCTCGAGGGCTTCCCGAAGGGCGAGGAACCGCGTCCGCACCTCTATCGCAATCTGGGCGGCGGGAAATTCGAGGACGTCACCGAGGCAGCCGGCCTGCGGAACCAGTGGGGCTGGGGCCAGGGCGCCTGCGCGGGCGACTACGACAACGACGGCAACGTCGACCTCTTCGTCACCTACTACGGGCACAATCGCTTGTTCCACAACGACGGCCACGGGCACTTCGACGACGTCACGGACAAGGCCGGTGTCGGGAACTCGAAGACGCGCTGGGGCACGGGCTGCGCGTTCCTCGACTACGATCGCGACGGCAAGCTGGATCTCTTCGTCGCCAACTACATCGACCTCGACCTCGCGACCGCGCCGACGCCCGACTCGGGACTCTGCCGCTACAAGGGCGTCGCCGTCGCGTGCGGTCCGCCCGGGCTTCAAGGCGGCAAGAACGCGCTCTTCCACAATCGCGGCGACGGCACGTTCGAAGACGTCTCCGAGGCGTCGGGGATCACGAAGTCCAACGGCGCGTTCGGCCTCGGCGTCTCGACCGTCGACTTCGACAACGACGGCTGGGCCGACCTCTACGTCGCCAACGACTCGAACCCGAGCGCGCTGTACCGCAACCGTCACGACGGGACGTTCGAGGACATCGGCGTCCGCGCCGGCTGCGCGTACAGCCAGGACGGCAAGCCGCAGGCCGGCATGGGCGTCGGTATCGGCGACTACGATCGCAACGGCTGGATGGACATCCTGAAGACGAACTTCGCCGGCGACACGACGTCGCTCTACGCCAACCTCGGCGGCAGCGCGTGCGAGGACCGGACGTTCGACGCGGGGCTCGGCCTCAACAGCCGCTGGCTCGGCTGGGGCGCCGGCTTCGCGGACTTCGACAACGACGGCTGGCTCGACATCTTCCTGACGAACGGCCACGTCTATCCGGAAGTCCGCACGCTGCGCACCGAGGTCGGCTACGAGCAGCGCAAGGTGGTCTACCGCAACATCGAGGGACGCCGGTTCGACGACGTCAGCGAGCGGCTCGGGCCGCCGGTGACGACGCCGAAGGCAGGTCGCGGCACCGCGTTCGGCGACCTCGACGGGAACGGCACGATCGACGTCGCCATCAACAACGTGCACGACACGCCTGACGTCTTCCTGACCTCGGCGCCGCCGGATCACCACTGGCTCGAGCTGCGGCTCGTCGGCACGACGTCGAACCGCAGCGCGATCGGCGCCCGCCTTCGGGTCGTCACCGGCGACGTGACGCAGCTTCGCGAGGTCCAGGGCGGCGGCAGCTACCTGTCGCAGAACGACTTCACGGTGCACGTCGGCCTCGGCGCCGCGACACAGGCCGATCGCGTGGACGTCCGCTGGCCGAACGGCCTCGAGGAGCACTGGACGCACGTCAAGGCCGATCAGCGGCTGACGCTGACCGAAGGACAAGGCGTCCGGCCATGATCGCGACGCTTCTCCTCGTGGCGCTCGTCCTGCAAGCGCCGGCCGGCGACCGCGCCGACCTGCAGCAGACGCTGACCGACATTCACGCGCTCATCTCGTCGGGCCAGTCCGTCGCAGGCGCTCGAGAAGCTGCAGTCGCTTCCGCAGGACGACGCGCGAGTGAAATACCTGAAAGGCGTGGCGTTCTATCACCTGGACGATCCCGTCAAGGCCATCGACGCCCTGGCGCCGGTCGCGCACCAGTTGCCAGACGGATCGGTCGAGCGCAAGGAAGCCGTGCAGGTGCTCGCGCTTTCGTACTACATGGCCGGCCGCCTCAAGGAAGCGCTGCCGCTGCTCGAGGAGACGCGCGGCTGGGCGACCGACAACGTGGAGCTCGCGCAGGTGCTGGGGATGGCGTACATCCAGACCTCGCAGAACGACAAGGCGCGCGTGGAGCTGGCCGAGACGTTTGGCGTGCCTCCCGAATCGGCGTCGGCGCATCTGCTCACGGCGCAGATGATGGTCCGTCTGGAGTTCAATGACGCCGCGGAAGCGGAGGCGCAGCGAGCGCTCGCGATGAGCGCTACCCTGCCACAGGCGAACTACCTGCTCGGCGTGATCGCGATCTCGCGGGCGAAAGTGGACGACGGGCATCGCATTCTTCCGGAAGGAGCTGACGCTCAACCCGCTGAACGCGATGGCCGAGTATCGGCTCGGCGAGAGCTACGCGCGTCAGCAGCAGTGGACCGCCGCCATCGCGGCGCTCCAACGGTCGCTCTGGATCAACCCGTACTTCAGCGGCCCGTACATCGTCCTCGGCCGCGCGTATCTGGCGACCAACGACCCGGGCACGGCCGAGGGCTTCCTGCGGCGCGCCGTCGACTACGACCCGAACAACAAGTCGGCGCACTACCTGCTCGCGCAGGCACTGCAGAAGCTCGGACACGCCGAGGAGGCGGGCAAGGAGTTCGACGTCGCCTCGAAGCTCACCGACGCGCAGCAGCCGCGGTGAGCCAGCCATGCGCCGCCATGTCGTTCTCCTGATCGCCTGCGCCGCGGGCGTCCTCACGCTCGCCGGCGTGTCGATGCGGGCGGAGCGGAGCCGGCTCGTCGCCGACGTTCACCGACATCGCGGCGACGGCCGGCCTGACGGTGCCGTCCGTCTACGGCGGCCTGGAGCGGAAGCGATTCATCATCGAGACCAACGGCGCCGGCGTGGCGTGGGTGGACGTCGACCACGACGGCTGGCTCGACGCGCTGGTGCTCGGCGGCACGCGGCTGGCCGAAGGCGCCAGGGCCGAGGACCCCGCGATTGCCGCTGCCGGGCCAACCACGCGGCTCTATCGGAACTCCGGACACGGCACGTTCACGGACGTCACGGCTCAGTCCGGCCTCGGCCTCACCGTCTTCGCCTCGTCGGTCTGCGCGGGCGACTACGACAACGACGGCGCGGTCGATCTCTTCATCACGTCGTTCGGGCGGAACTATCTGTTTCACAACCGCGGGTGACGGACGCTTCGACGACGTCACCGCGAAGGCGGGGCTGCCGACGACAGGCCCGGCGCGCTGGGGATCCGGCTGCTCGTTCGTGGACTACGACCGCGACGGCCGGCTCGATCTCTTCGTCTCGAACTACCTGAAGTTCGATCTCGCAACGGCCAGCGAACCCGGGCAAGGCGTCAACTGCCTGTGGAAGGGCATCCCGGTCAACTGCGGGCCGAAAGGACTGCCGACCGACACGAACCTGCTGTACCACAACGCCGGCAACGGCACGTTCGTCGACGTGTCTGAGCCGTCAGGCATCGCGAAAGTCACCGGCCGCTACTCGATGACGGCGCTCGCCGCCGACTTCGATGACGATGGCTGGGTCGACATCTACGTGGCGTCCGATTCGACGTCGGCGATCCTGTACCACAACAACCACGACGGCACCTTCACCGACGTCGCGCTTCCGAGCGGCGCGGGCCTCAGCGAGAACGGCATGCCGCAGGCCGGGATGGGCGTGGGCGTCGGCGACTTCAACGCGGACGGCCGCCTCGATCTCTTCAAGACGCACTTCGCGGACGACATCCCCGCGCTCTATCGCTCGACCGGCAGCAGGTCAGTTCGAGGACGTCGCCACGGCCGCGGGCCTGGCCGTCGAGAACAGATTCGTCGAGTGGGGCGCGGCCATCGCCGACTTCGACAACGACGGCTGGCAGGACCTGATGTACATGACCGGCAACGTCTACCCGGAGATCGAGCAGCGCTTTCCGCGCTACCCGCACAAGGGTCCGCGCGTGCTGTTCCTGAACCGCGGCGACGGCAAGTTCGCGCAGGAGACGGAGCACGGCGGCCCCGGCATCACGACGCCCCGCTCCAGCCGCGGCGCCGCCTTCGGTGACTTCGACAACGACGGCGACGTCGACGTGCTCGTCATGAACATGAACGAGCCGCCGTCTCTGCTTCGGAACGACTACCACGGCGCCAACCACTGGCTGACGGTCGAGCTCCAGGGCACCACATCAAACCGCCTGGGCCTCGGCGCGACGGTTCGCGTCACCGCCGGCGGGCGCACGCAGGCGCGAGCGATTCTCAGCCAGTCGAGCTACTACTCGCACGACGACCTGCGCGCGCACTTCGGCCTCGGACCCGCAACAGCCGCGGATCGAATCGACGTCGCCTGGCCCAACGGCGGACACGACAGCGTCGAGCACGTCCCCGCCGATCGCTTCGTCGTCGTTCGCGAGGGCACCGGGCTCGTCGCGACGCCGTCGGCTCCGCCGCTGACGGCCGAATCTCGCAGCTATAATCCGGGACGTGGAGGCCGGCAGCCGGCTCCGGCGTGCAGAGGTGATTGCGGCAGCGCTCGTCGCCGTGCTCGCCGCGTCACCCGTGGTGCGCGCGGATCCTCCAGCCCGCGAGCTCACGCTCGAGAACCTCGACGGCACGCCGGTACGCCCCTTCACGTCGGCCGCGCGAGCCTGGGTGTTCGTCTTCACCAGGACCGACTGCCCTGTCGCGGCGCGCTACGCTCCGGAGCTTCAGCGATTGGAACAGCGCGCTGTCGCGGCGCACGTGGCGTTTCATCTCGTGTTCGTGGATCCCGCCGAGACGGCTGCGACCGTGCGCGCCTACCTCCACGACTACGGATATGCCGACCGCGCGCTGCGGGATCCTGCGCATCGCCTCGTGCACCTCGCCGGCGCCACGGCGACGCCTGAAGCCGCCGTCTTCGTGCCGTCGAGTGCAGGTCCCGTACTCGTCTACACGAGGGCGCATCGACGACCGCTACGTGGACATCGGCCGCATGCGGCCGGCGCCAACCAGGCACGACCTCGACGAGGTGCTCACGGCCGTCGCGCAGGGCCAGAAGGCTCGAGCCTCGACTCCACGCCGGCCGTCGGCTGCCTGATCGCCGATGTGACGCGATGACGCGGCGGACGCTGCACGGCAGTGGCCGTCGCGCTCGCGGCGCTCGCCGACCAGCTGCAGCCGCGGAGCCGCGAGTCAACCGACCTTCACCGGCGAAGTCGCGCCGATCCTGTTCAAGAACTGCGCGCCCTGCCATCACGCAGGAGGACCGGGGCCGTTCGCGCTCGTCAGCTACGAGGACGCGCGCAAGCACGCGCGGCAGATCGCCAAGGTCACCGGACGCCGCTACATGCCGCCGTGGCCTCCGGATGCCGGGCCACGGGCGATTCGTCGGCGAGCGCCATCTGACCGACGCCGACATCGCGACGCTGGCGGCGTGGGCGGCCGCGGGGGCGCCGGAGGGCGACCCGTCGAGGCTTCCCGCGGCGCCGACGTACCCCGCCGGCTGGCAGCTCGGCACTCCGGATCTCGTCCTCCGTGCGGCTGAGCCGTTCGTCGTGCCGGCCGAGGGCGGGGACGTCTTCTGGAATCTTGTGCTTCCGTCGACCGTGACGCGCACGCGCTACGTGCGCGCGATGGAGATCCTGCCGGGCAACGCGCGGCTCGTGCACCACGCCAACGTGCTGCTCGACACCAGCGGCGCCGGCCGCGTGCTCGACGCGCAATCGCCGGGCCCGGGCTTCCCCGGCATGGACCTGACGCTCGCCTCGAACCGCTTCGAGCCCGACAGCCACTTCCTGTTCTGGAAGCCGGGAACACCGGCGCTCGCCGAGCGTTCCGACACGCCGTGGCGACTCGATCCAGACACGGACCTGATTCTCAACATGCACCTGCAGCCATCAGGCCGCAGCGAGCCGATCCAACCCGCCATCGGTCTGTATTTCAGCGAGACACCCGCGACCCGCGTGCCCATGCTCCTGCAGCTCGAGCACGACGGCGCGCTCGACATCCCGGCAGGCGACGCGCAGTTCGAGGTGACCGACGAGCTCGTGCTGCCCGTGCCGGTTCAGGTGCTCGGCGTCTACCCGCACGCGCATTACCTCGGCAAGATCGTCGAGGCTACCGCGAAGCTGCCGGACGGATCCGTGCAGTGGCTGATCAGGATTTCCGACTGGGACATGAAGTGGCAGGGCGTCTACCAGCTCGCCGATCCCTTGTCGCTGCCGAAGGGCACCGTCCTGTCGATGCGGTGGATCTTCGACAACTCGTCGAGCAACGTGCGCAACCCGCACACGCCTCCCGAGCGCGTGCGCGGCGGCAACCGGGCGATCGACGAAATGGCTCATCTCTGGGTGCAGGTCCTGCCCGCGCGGCCCGAGGATCGCCTGACGCTGCAGGAGGCGCTGATGCGCGCGCGGCTCGTCAAGTACCCGGGAGACTTCGTGGCGCTTGCGAATCTTGGCTCGGTGCTCGAATCCCAGGGGCGACTGGACGAAGCCATCGCGTTTCTGCGTCAGGCCGTGAGCGCACGGCCCGACAGCGCGGTGGTGAGGAACACGCTCGCGACCTCGCTCCGGGCCGCGAACCGTCCGGCGGAGGCATTGAAGGAATTCGAGCGGGCCATCCAGATCGATCCGACCTACGCCGATGCCGAGTACAACCTCGGCACGACGCTGCTCGCGCTGAATCGGCCTGCCGAGGCCCTTCCCCACCTCCGGCGCGTCGCTGCCGCCCACCCGGACGATGCGGCGGCGCTGTCGGACCTCGGCGCGGCGTACGCGATGCTGAAGCGCTTCGACCCGGCGGCGACCGCGCTCGAGGCGTCGCTGCGGATCAATCCCGGCAACGCGCAGGCGCACTACAACCTCGGGCTGATCGCCGCCAGCCGTCGCGACATGCCGCGAGCCGTCAGAGAGTTCGAGCAAGCGGCTCGAATCGACCCCTCGAACCAGGAGACCGCGACCGCGCTGGCCGAGGCGCGCGCCGCGCTGAAGCCATAGCAGGCCTCAAGGCCTGCGCTACGGACGTCGAGCGTCAGTTCGTCGCGGGCGTCAGCGGCGGGAAGCTCTCGGCAGGCAGCCCGTGGACGACCTTGAGCGCGTTGCCGTAATAGAGCCTTCGCAGCACGCCGTCCGGCAGGTCGAGCCCGTACAGCTTCCAGAAGGCGTGGTAGTCGCGGTAGCCGTCGAAGTACTCGTCGGCGGTCTCGAAGGTCCTGAAGAACATCGGATACTCGGACGCCACGTAGGTGTCCTTGCCGAAGAGGATCCGGTCCTGGTACTTCACGAAGAAGGCGCGCGCCGCGCGGGGCTGGCGCGCCAGCTCCTCGATGATGGCGCCGGTCTCGGTGTAGACGTTCGGCAGATCGTCCAGGAGCTTCCCCAGCCGCCCCAGGTCGTTGGCGTGGAACCCGAAGTGCGCGGCGATGAACCGCGTGTGGGGGTGCTTCGCGAACAGATGGTTCCGCTCGGCGACCAGCGTCTCGAACGACGGAAACCGCTCTGGCGGCCGCCGTCGCTCGGGGTGCACCTGCAGCTCGAGCCAGCGCTCGTTGTGCTCGTCCACCGTGTCGAAGAACGGCGCGGGCTCGCCGACATGGATCAGGACGGGAATGTCCAGCCGCGCGCACGTCTCGAAGACCTCGTCGAACAGCGGGTCGTCCACCTTCACGCGCGCGCCGTTGGCGTACTTCACCGTCATGCCGAAGTTCTTGAAGATCTTCAGGCCCCTGGCGCCGGCCTTCACGTCGGCGGCGAGGCGGGCGGCCTGCCGCGCCCCGTAGCCGGCCTGGTCGATGTCGCTGAAATCCAGGTTGGCGAACTGCACCATGCGCGTCGGCGCCGCGCTGGTGCGCACGACGTCGAGCTTCCGCTGCAACTCGGGGCCCGTGCCGCCGCTGAGGTTCACGAGGATCTGGAGGTTGAGGCCGTCCATCTCCCGCACGACCTGCGCGTACCGGTCCGGCGTGAGGTCGTCGTGATGGCTGTGGATGTCGATGACGGGATATTTCGCCCGCGCCACGGCATGCGCCGGGACGACGAGCGTCGACTTCGGTTTGTACTGGCGGATCCCGAGGTCCTGCGCGTCGAGCCCGAGCGACCCGACAAGCGCCAGAACGGCGAAGAGAGAAAGGAAGCGAAGCGCCGCAGTCACGCCGGTAAGCCGAATTCTGTCCGCCGTCGTCCGCCTTGCGGCGAGCTTCCGGCGAGACGATCATTCCTCTAGCCCTGGCATCGCTGCCAGGATCAAGCAACCTACCCGGAGGCTTCGGACGGGCCGTCCTCGAGCGCCTCCCTATTTGGTCTTGCTCCGTGCGGGGTTTTGCCTGCCACCTCTGTTGCCAGAGGCGCGGTGCGCTCTTACCGCACCTTTTCACCATTGCTTGCCGATCCCGAAGGACCGACGTCAGCTGTGTATTTTCTGTGCCACTTTCCGTCAGGTTACCCTGCCCGGGCGTTACCCGGCGCACTGCCCTATGGAGTTCGGACTTTCCTCCCCTCCGTCCACTTCACGATGCGGTTGCCCGCCCCGCGGTTGAACCGAGCGGCGATCGTCTGGCCTGGCTGCGGCGCTTCGCTTCTCAGACTTCAGACTTCAGACTTCAGACTACGGACTACGGACCGTTAGCCGTCTGTCTCCTGCGAGATCTTATACTGCTCGAGCTTTTTGTACAGGTTGCTCCGGGGCGTGTCGATCAAATCGGCGGTTTTGGAGATGTTCCATCCCGTTTCCCGGAGCTTCTGTACCAGGAACGCGCGTTCGGCCAATTCCTTGTGCTCGCGGAGCGTGCCGGCCTGCGGCGGCTCCGACTCGCCGCCCCGCGCAGCCGGCACGTCGCGCACCTCGGTCGACGTTGCGTGCCGCCATCGGCGGCAGATCCCCGGCGTCGATCGTGTCGCCGGGCGTCATGATCACGAGGCGCTCGATGGTGTTCCGGAGCTCGCGGATGTTCCCCCGCCAGCGGTGGCGCTGCAGCCCGGTGAGCGCGGCCTCGGTGATCCGCTTCGGCCGGACGTTGTTCTCGCGCGCCAGCAGATCCAGGAAGTGCCGCACGAGTGTCGGGATGTCTTCGGTCCGCTCGCGCAGCGGCGGCACGTGGATGGGGATGACGTTCAGACGGAAGTAGAGGTCTTCGCGGAAGTTCCCCTTCTCGACTTCCTGCTCGAGGTCCTTGTTGGTCGCCGCGATCACGCGGACGTCGACCTTGATCGTCCGCGACGACCCGAGCCGCTCGACTTCGCCTTCCTGCAGGACGCGCAGCACCTTGGCCTGCGTCTTGAGGCTCATGTCGCCGACTTCGTCCAGGAAGATCGTCCCGCGATCGGCCTGCTCGAACTTGCCGACCTGCTTCTCGGTGGCGCCGGTGAACGAGCCCTTCTCGTGGCCGAAGAGCTCGGACTCGATCAGATCGTCCGGAATCGCCGCGCAGTTCACCTGGATGAACCGCTCGCGCGCGCGCAGGCTGTTGCGATGAATCGCCCGCGCCACGAGCTCCTTGCCGACGCCGCTTTCGCCCGTGATGAGCACCGTCGCCGAGGTGGGCGACGCCCGTTTCACGGCGTCGAGCGTGCCGCGCAGGCCCGCGCTGTCGCCGACGAGCTGGTGCCGCACTTCCTGCGCCTTGCGCAGCGTGACGTTCTCGTCGACCAGGCGGAGCCGGTCGAGCGCGTTCCTCACGGTGACCAGCACGCGCTCGGTCGATAGCGGCTTCTCGATGAAGTCGAACGCGCCGAGCTTGGTGGCCTCGACGGCGGTCGACACGGTGGCATGGCCCGAGATCATGACGACGGGCAGGGTGTCGTGACCGGCCTTCAGGCGCTGCAGCACCTCGAGGCCGTCCATCCCGGCCATCTTGATGTCGAGGAACACGAGCTCGGGCGGATCGCGGTCGACGAGCGTGAGACCGTCCTGGCCGGTCGCCGCGCCCTGCACCTCGTAGCCTTCGTATTCGAGAATCATCCGCAACGAATCGCGGATGGCGGATTCGTCATCGATGACGAGGATCCGTGGCTTCACGGGCGATCGACTCTGACAGTCCTGAGGGCGCGCTGGGCCTGGTCGGGGAGGTAGAGATAGAACGTCAACACGTCGCCTGCGTGCGCGCCCGCCACGAGACGACGAAACTCGGTGGCCGACGCCACCGGACGGCGGTTGACCTCGAGAATCAGCTGGCCGCGCGACAGGCTGGCGTCGGACGCGGGGCTGAGCGGCTCGACGCGCGAGATCACCACGCCGTGCACGGACTGCGGCAGCCCGAGCTCGCTCAGGTCTGCCCGATCCAGCTCGCGCACCGCCACGCCGAGCGAAGGCGCGTCCTCGGGCTCACGGTCGCTCGAGGGCCGCTCGGAGCCGTTGTCGCGCGAATCCTGCAGGCGTCCCGGCCGCTCGGCCAGCTTCACGAGCACGGGGACCGGCCGTCCGTCTCGAACCACGTCGAGCCGGATGTTCGTCCCCGGCGCAATCGAGGCGACGAGCCGAATCAGCTCGTCGTTGGTCGACACGGGCCGCCCTTCGACGGCGGTGATGAGATCGGTACGCGCGCAGCCCCGCGCGGTCGCCCGGAGAGCCTTCCGTGACGTCCTGCACGAGCGCGCCGTGCGCGGAGGTCAGGTGCAGCGACGCCTGCAGGTCGGGATCGACGTCCTTCAGCGCGACGCCGATGTAGCCGCGCGCCACGCGTCCGTACTGCTTGAGCTGCGGGATCACCTCGCGCGCCTGGTCGATCGGCACGGCGAACCCGATGTTGCTGGCCTTCGCGCTGATCGCCGAGTTGATGCCGATCACTTCCCCACGCGCGTTGATCAGTGGGCCGCCGCTGTTGCCGAAGTTGATGGCCGCGTCGGTCTGGATGTAGTTGTCGAGGCTCAGGTCGAAGAGCTTCCTTCCGACGAAGCTGACGACCCCGACGGTGACCGTGTGCTCGTAGGCCAGCGGGTTGCCAATCGCGCAGACCCACTCTCCGACACGCAGAGAGGAAGACTCGCCAAGCGGCGCGGCCGGCAACGGCCCGGCCCCGTCGACCTTGATCAGCGCGATATCGGTGTCGGGATCGGACCCGACGACGTGCGCCTTCAACGAGCGGCCGTCCGAGAGCTTGACGATGATCCGGTCGGCCCGCTCGATGACGTGGTCGTTCGTGAGGATGTGCCCGTCGGACTCGATGATGAGGCCGGCGCCCGTCCCTCGGCGCGGCTTGGCGATGTCGCGATCGTGCGGCGATTCCCACGGGTGGACGTACCCGTTCTTGTCCACCGTGCCGCCGTCTTCGCTGGCGGGCGTCAGCGACGTCGCGTCGATGTTCACGACCGACGGGTTGATGCGTTCGGCGATGTCGGCAAAATTGACGAGCGTGACCGCCGCCGTCCGGCCGCTGGCGGCCGCCGGCAGCCGGTTCGTTCTCGAGTCCGCCGGCGCAGGCGTCAGCGACCCGGCCACGATGAGGCCGACCAGAAACGAGCCTGAGGCGACCAGCAACACGGTCACCAGCGCGAATCGGCGGCTCATAACGGCATTATAAGGTCCCGGAACGCCGCTTCATCCAGCGTCGTCACGCCCAGCTCGAGCGCTTTTTGGGCTTTGCTCCCCGGATCCGCGCCGACGACGACATAAGAAGTCTTGCGGCTGACCGATCCCGACACCTTCCCGCCCAGGGCCTCGATGGCCTCAGTGGCCTGCTCGCGCGTCATCTGGGCCATCGTGCCCGTCAGCACGAACGTCTTGCCGGAGAGAGGGCCTGGACCGGCGACGGCCGCGGCGCGCTCGGCGGCGGTCGCCTCGACGTTCACGCCGGCGCCCGCGAGACGTGCCACGAGCTCACGGTTGTGGGGCTCGTCGAACCACTGCCGAATCGACGCGGCGACCACGGGACCGATCTCGTGGACCGACTCGAGCTGGCCGGCGTTGGCGTCCTTGATCGCGTCGAGACTTCCGAAGGCGCGAGCGAGCACAACCGCCGCGCGCTCGCCCACGTGACGAATCCCCAGGCCGTGCAGCAGGCGCCAGAGCTCGTTCTTGCGGCTGCGATCGATCTGCGCCACGAGATTCAGGCCGACCTTTCCGAGCTTTCTCGGCCGCGCCCGTTCGGATTTCGCCTCGCGCGGCGCGACGACCAGCGCCGACAGCGTCTCGGCTTCGAGCGCATACAGGTCGGCGACGTCCTTGACGAGTCCGCGCTCGACGAGCTGGTCGACGATCGCCGCGCCGAGGCCTTCGATGTCCATCGCAATCCGCCCGGCGAAGTGCTCGATCCGCCGCCTGAGCTGGTCCGGGCAGCTCGCGTTCTCGCAACGCCAGACGACCTCGCCCTCGGGGCGCACCAGCGTGCTGCGGCACGACGGGCACTCGGCCGGCATCCGCCAGGCCTCGGGGCGTCCGGCGCGATCGGGATCGACGACTCGAACGACCTTCGGGATGACGTCGCCGCCCTTCTCGATGATGACGCGGTCGCCAATCCGCACATCGAGCCGCGCGATCTCGTCGGCGTTGTGGAGCGTCGCGTTCGCAATCGTGGACCCGGCCAGCAGCACCGGCTCGAGCACCGCCACGGGCGTCACGGCGCCCGTGCGGCCCACCTGACA
Organism: Vicinamibacteria bacterium; assembly: GCA_963787035.1. Classification (GTDB taxonomy): domain Bacteria; phylum Acidobacteriota; class Vicinamibacteria; order Vicinamibacterales; family JAENWD01; genus JAENWD01. Next base: position 86,473 of record CAWBBN010000022.1, on the reverse strand, counting down.
GACGATCTCCCGCAGCGTCGTCTCGGCCTGCTCGGCCGGGAACTTGAACGCGATCGCCCACCGCGGGAACTTCGACGTCGTGCCAAGGCGCTCGCGCGCTGCCAGCTCGTTCAACTTCACGACGACGCCGTCGGTTTCGAAGTCGAGGGCCCGCCGCGCGTCACCCCAGTGACGGCAAAAGGCGGTCACGGCGTCGATGTCCGGACAGATCCGGTAATCGCCCTCTACCGGGAATCCCCATGACGCCAGCTGCTTCAACAACGCCTCGTGCGTCGTCACACCGGCGTCGCCCACCACCTGGTACGCCCAGAAGCTGAGGCCGTAGTCCGCGATGGCCTGCGAGTTCAGGTTTCGCATCGCACCGGCGGCGGCGTTCCGTGGATTCGCGAACGGAGGCTCCTCGCGGGCGACACGCGCCTCGTTGACGGCGTCGAACGCCGCTGCGGGGCCAGTAGATTTCGCCGCGAACGTCGAGCACGCCCGCCGGGGCGCCCTTCAGCCGATGCGGGATCGCCTTCACGGTCAGGACATTCGCCGTGACGTCTTCGCCGCGCTCTCCGTCGCCGCGCGTCGCCCCCCGCACGAGCCGACCGTTCTCATACGAGAGCGCCATGCTGAGGCCGTCGACCTTCAGCTCGGCGACGTACGCCGGCGCCGAATCGCCGTCGGCGATGTCGAGCCCACGGCGCACGCGCTGATCGAACTCACGAAGCTCGTCCTCGGAGTACGCGTTGTCCAGGCTGAGCATCGGCGCGCGATGCTCGACGGTCTGGAACCCTTCGGCCGCCCGTCCGCCGACGCGCTGCGTCGGCGAGTCGGGCGTCACGAGATCGGGATGCGCCTCCTCCAGCGCCCGCAGCTCGCGCAGGAGCGCGTCGAATTCCGCGTCGGAGATCTCCGGATTGGCCTGAATGTAGTAGAGCTCTTCGTGACGCCGGATCAGCTCACGAAGCTCGCGAACGCGTTCGGCGGGCGGCACACCAGGGTGGGTCACTCGTAGGGCCGAGGGGTGCGACACCCGTAGGGCCGAACTTCAGTTCGGCCGCTCAGCGATCTCGAAGCAATACGTAATCGGCCAGCGCTGCCAGCGCGTCGCGCTCCGGGCCCGGCGGGAACGCCGACAGCTTCTGGCGAGCCGCCAGCGCGTATTCGTTCGCGCGCGTCATCGCGTAGTCGAGCGCGCCCGACTGCCGGAGCAGCTTTGTGATCTCCGCCCAACGCTCGATCGTGACGTTCTTCTCCTCGACGACGTCGGCGACCAGCTTGCGGGTGGCCTGATCGGACTCGGCGAGCAGCCGGATGATCGGCAACGTGACCTTGCCTTCACGCAGGTCGCCGCCGACGGGCTTGCCGAGCGCCGTCGTGTCGCCGGTGAAATCCAGCAGATCGTCCATCACCTGGAACGCGATGCCGAGGTTGAACCCGTAGTCGCGCAGCGCGCCCTGCTGCTCGAGCGTCGCGTTGCCGAGCATTCCGCCAATCTGCGCGCAGCCGGCAAACAGGTACGCCGTCTTGCGGCGGATGATGTCGAAGTGCTCGTCTTCCGTGATGCCGATATCGCCGTTCTTCGTCAGCTGGTACAGCTCGCCTTCGATCATCCGCAGCGTGACGTCGCACAGCAGGCGGACGATGTCGAGGGAGTCCTGCGACAGCGCGAGCGACATGGACTTGATGTAGAGGAAGTCGCCGAGCAGGACCGTGATGTCGTTGCCCCACTGCGAGTGGACGGCCAGGCGGCCGCGACGGAACTCGGAGTCGTCGATGATGTCGTCGTGGACGAGCGTCGCGGTGTGGATGAACTCCACGACGGCCGCGTGCAGCACGGCGTTCTCGCCCTGGTAGCCGCAGAGGCGCGCCGCCATCAGCAGCACCGCGGGGCGCACGCGCTTGCCGCCGCTCTGCTGGATGTACTTCCCGATCTTGGGGATGAGCGCGACCTGCGACTGCAGGTGACGGCCGAACTCGCGCTCGACCCGGACCAGATCGTCGCGAATTGGCTCGAACAGCCGGACGAGATCGGGCGGAGGGCTATCGACGGACCGGTTCAAGGCGGGTTGATCTGACCATATCTTCGCGCGGAGTGTCAACGCGCGGAGGCCGTGTTCCGGCCAAACAGCGCCCGGAAATTCACGGTGGTCTGGCGTGCGATGTCTGCCGGATCTTCCCCCCGGATCTCCGCGAGGCGGTCGACGACGCGTGCGACAAACGCCGGCTCGTTGCGCTTCCCGCGATGAGGCACGGGCGCGAGAAACGGACTGTCGGTCTCGACGAGCAGACGGTCGGCCGGGGCGAACTTCGCGACCTCCACCAGGTCGGTGGCCTTCGGGAACGTCAGGATGCCGGCCAGCGACAGGTGAAACCCCAGGTCGAGCGCGCGCCGCGCCCGCGCGACGCCACCCGTGAAGCAATGGAACACTCCGGGCACCCCCTGCCCCTCCTGCGCGAGCGTCGTGAACGTGTCCTCGTCGGCCTCCCGCGTGTGGATGGCGACGGGCGCGCCGAGCGCCCGCGCCGTGGCGAGCTGCTCGACGAAGACGTCATGCTGCACGTCGCGCGGCGAGAAGTCGTAGTGGTAGTCGAGCCCGATCTCGCCCACGGCGACCACGTCGGGCGACGCGAAGGCGTCGCGGAGCAGGCGCTCCGCGCGGCCCGGCTGTCCGGCGCATTCCCTGGCCTGATGCGGATGGACGCCGACCGCGAAGCGCGCCGACGGCCAGACGGCGCGCACGTTGCCGGCCCGACGCGCTTCCTGCTCGTCGCCGGCGGCCAGGATGCACATCGCCGCCTCGAGCCCGGCCTCTCTCGCCCGCGCGACCACCGCCTCGAGATCCGCCTCGAAGACGTCGTCGGCGAGGTGGCAGTGGGAGTCGATCACGAAATGAAGAATGAAGAATGAAGAATGAAGAGGACGCTACCGCACGCGCGTGCCGGGCGCGGCGTCCTGGCCCGGATCGATCAGCACGGGCTTGCCGCCCTCGGCGCTGGCGGCCAGCACCATGCCCTTCGACTCGATGCCCATCAGCTTGGCGGGCGCGAGGTTGTGGACGATGACGATCTTCCGGCCCACGAGCGTCTCGGGCTCGTAGGCTTCGGCGATCCCCGCGACGATCGTCCGCTCGTCGGTGCCGGCGTCCACGCGCATCTCGATCAGCTTCTTGGACTTCGGCACGCGGACGGCCGCCAGGACCTTGGCCACCCGCAGCTCGATGGCCATGAACTGGTCGATGGTCACGGGTGCGCGGGGGCTTGTCCCCCGTAGCGCCGGCAGGCGCGGAGGGGGATGCGGGAGGCTTGTCCGCCGTAGCGCCGCCAGGCGCGGAGGTGGATGCCACCGGTGCAGGCGTGATCGGAGTCGACGGGCTGATCGCTCACGGACTTCTCTCCTGATGCGTCGTTGGCGGACGCGGACGTTCCCACCTCGAGGCGCGGCCAGAGGGCCGGCCCCTTCACCAGGTGGCGCGGCGTGTTCTTCCAGGCGGCGGCATCCAGTGTGACCTGGGCGACCGGGGTCTCCTCGCCCGCGCGCCGCAGAATTTCGGCGCCCGCGGTCGGGCATCACCGGCAGCAGCAACACCGCGGCAATGCGCACGGCTTCCGCGGCGTCGAACAGCACGCCGGTGAGCTGATCCGACTTGCCCGGGTCCTTCGCGAGCGTCCAGGGCTCGGACGCCGCGATGAACTCGTTCGTGGCGTCCACCAGCCGGAACGCGGCGGCGACGGCCTCGTGCAGCGCGAATTGATCCATGGCCGCGCGATAGGCCTCGAGCGACTGGGCCGCGACGGCCTTCAGCGGTCCGGCCGCGACCGGCGACGCAGGCAGCGTCAGCCCGCGATACTTCTCGACCATCGTCGTCACCCGGCTGACGAGGTTGCCGAGATTGTTCGCGAGGTCGACGTTGTAGCGCTCCTCGAACCGCTCCCACGAGAAGTCGCCGTCCCCGCCGTAGGGAATCTCCTTGACGAGATAGAGCCGCAACGGATCGGGGCCGAGGCGATCCGCGGCTTCGAGCGGATCGACGACGGTGCCGAGCGACTTGCTCATCTTCTGGCCCTTGAAGTGCACCCAGCCGTGGCCGAAGACCTGACGCGGCAGCGGCAGCCCGGCGCTCATCAGCATCGCCGGCCAGACGACGCAGTGAAACCGCGTGATGTCCTTGCCCACGACGTGGAGGTTCGCGGGCCACCACGTGTCGAACAGCGCGTCATCGGTGCCGTAGCCGGCGGCCGCCGCGTAGTTGATCAACGCGTCGAACCAGACATAGACGACGCTCGACGGGTCGAACGGCAGCGGGATGCCCCACGACTGTCCCGCGCGGCTGATCGAGATGTCCTCGAGCCCGCCTTCGACGAGCCGGAGGATCTCGTTTCGCCGGATGTCCGGCTGGATGAACTCCGGATGCGCGGCGTAGTGATCGAGCAGCCGCTGCTGATACTGCGACAGCCGGAAAAAGTAGTTCTTCTCGCGGATCCACTCGGGTGTCGTCAGGTGGATCGCGCACTTGCCGTCGACGAGATCCTTGTCCTGCTTGAACGACTCGCACGAGACGCAGTACCAACCCTCGTAGTGGCCCTCGTACACGTCGCCGCGGTCGTAGCAGGCCTGCGCCATCTTCTGGACGGCGGCGCGGTGCCTCGGCTCGGTCGTCCGGATGAAGTCGTCGAACGAGATCGACAGCTTTGCCCAGACCGCGCGGAAGGCCTGCTCCATCTGATCGCAGTAGGTGTGCGGATCGAGGCCGAGCTCCTTCGCCTTCCGGAAGACGTTCTGCGAATGCTCGTCGTTGCCCATCAGGAAGCGCGTCTCGATGCCCGAGAGGCGCTTGTAGCGGGCGATGACGTCAGCGCCGATCTTCTCGTAGGCGGTGCCGAGGTGCGGCCGGCTGTTGACGTAGTCGATCGCGGTCGTCAGGTAGAAACGCATGTCAGCCGCGCTGCTCCAGCCACGCCTTCAGCGCCGCGGCGTGGACGTCCTTGATCGGCACGCCGAGTGCCTGCGCCAGCTTCGCGCAATCGTCGAACTCCGGCTGGGCGTTGGCGATCGTGTCGCCGCGACGCGCGATCTTGATGCGAATGGCGCCGAACGGCGTCTCGACACTCCGCCACTCTCGCGTCAGGCATTCGCGATCGCGCTCGCTGTAGCGCACGCCGATGGTCGTCGTCTCGCGGAAGAGCGTGTCGGCAATCTTCGTGCGCGTTTCCGGCGGCGCCAGCACGGTGACCATCGTGCCCGGACGGTTCTTCTTCATCTGCACCGCCGAGTAGAACACCTCGAGCGCTCCGGCCGCGTACAGCTGGTCCATCAGCGGGCCGTAGAGCTGCGGGTTCATGTCGTCGATCTCGCACTCGACGACGAGCACTCTGTGCGTGTGACTTGCGTCGGCCTCGCCGACGAGCACGCGCAGCACGTTCGGCGTCTCGTGGAAGTCGCGATCGCCGGCGCCATACCCCGTGGCGGTGACGCGCATGGCCGGCACGGCGCTGAACCGGGCGGCATGTCCCGTCAGCAACAGCGCGCCCGTGGGCGTCAGCAGCTCAGCCTCGGGGCCGCGCGAGAAAATCGGCGCGGCGCCGAGCAGCGAGACCGTCGCCGGCGCGGGCACCGGGAAGACTCCATGCGCCGACCGCACCATCCCGCGGCCGACGTTCAGCGGCGAGCACACGATCTCGTCCGCCTTGAACCAGTCGAGCGCGAAGACGGCTCCGACGATGTCCACAATCGAGTCGAGGGCGCCGACCTCGTGGAGGTGGACGCGATCGACCGGCATCTGGTGGATGGCGGCCTCGGCCTCGGCCAACCGCTGGAACAGCGCCTTGGCGCGCGCCTTCCCGGCGGGCGTCAGCGCCGAGCGGTCGATGTGCGTGTGGATCTCGGGGAGGCTTCGGTGCGGATGATGCCCCTCGCCATGAGCATGGTCCGTGGTCGTGCGAATGGACATGACCGTGCGACGGCTCGTGGCCGTGGCCATGCCCGTGACGATGCTCGTGCGGGTGGTCGTGCCCATGAGCATCCGAATCGTCGTGTGAGTGGCCGTGCGCGTGAACCGGCTCGGGATGCCGCTCGATCAGCCGGAACTTCGTCGCCGACACCCCGGCCCGGAGGACGCGCTCGGTCGTGACCTCGAAGTCCTCAATCGCCAGGCTGCCAAGCGCGGCCTTGAGCGCCTCCAGAGGCAGCCCTGCATCCAGCAGCGCGCCGAGGATCATGTCGCCCGAGGCGCCGTTGAAGCAGTCGAAGTAGAGGATCCGCATGGTCTGCCGGGCCGTCGAAGGAAACCCGAAACCCTCATTGTAGCCTACCGACGCGGGCCGATTGTCCCGGGAACCAGGCGAGGAGCCATGACCTTCGCGCGCGACATGCGGTGGCCGGCGCCAGCGTCACGCTGTCGACGCCGTCCGGCGCGCCCGAGAAGCTGCGCGCGCAGGCGGTGACGTCGGCGTTCTTCGACGTGCTCGGCGTCGCACCCCGTCACAGGTCGCACCTTCCTGGCGGCCGACGCCGCCCCAGGCACGCGCGTCGTCGTGGTCAGCGAGGCGTTCTGGAAACGCCGCTACGCCGGCGAACCGGGTTGACGCGCGAGCTGGGCGTCCGCGCGGCGCTCGGGGCCAGGCGCCGCGATCTGGGGAGCCAGCTCCTCATCGAAAGCCTGCTGCTCGGCGCCCTGGGTGGCGCCGCCGGACTGGGACTCGCCTGGCTGGCGCTGACGATCGCGCCGTCCGCGATGCCGGCGGACACGTTGCCGGACGGCATCACGCTCGCGCTGGACGCGAGGGTGGCCGCATTTGCGGTCGGGCTCTCGATCCTGGTAAGCGTCCTCTTCGGGGTGATCCCCGCCTGGCACGCCACGACCGTGTCGCTGACCGCGGCGCTCGCCGCAGGCTCGCGCCGCGCCACGAATCGGGCCGGCGGGATCCGGTCCGCGCTCGTCGTGGTCGAGATCGCGCTGGCCGTCATCCTGTTGGCCGGCGCGGGTCTCCTCCTTCGCACGCTGTCGTCGCTCTCGCACGCAGATGCCGGCTATCGGAACAGCGACGTCCTGACCATGGCAGTGAGCCTGCCGAGCTCCCGGTATCCGACTGACGCGTCAACCGGCGCGTTCTACGAGGCCGTGGACCGCGAGTTGTCGGTCATCCCTGGCGTGCGCGCCGCCAGCTGGAGCGGCAGCTTCCCGCTCGACGGCTTCGACATCGGGCAGGCCTTCTTCGTGGTCGGCGATCCAAAACCGGATTCCGCGAACATGCCCACCGCGCACTATCAAATCACCGGCACGCACTTCTTCGACGTGTTCGGGATCCCGATTCTCCGCGGACGTGCCTTCACCGCGGCCGACTCGGCGACATCACAACCGGTGTGCATCGTCAGCGAGTCGTTCGTGCGCCGCTTCGCGCGCGGCCGCGACGCGCTCGCGCTGCGGGTCAGCATCGACGCCATGGGCCCGGACGGGCCTACACCTGTAGTGCGGCAGGTGATCGGCGTGGTCCGGCAGATCAAGGAGGCCCGGCGACACGGACGATCCGGTGCAGATCTACGTGCCGATCGCGCAGAACCCCTGGGCTGGAGCCAGCTGGCCATCGCGACCACCGTCCCGCCCGACACGGTGACTGCAGCCGTCAAGGCGGCCGTGGCGCGAGTCGATCGCAATGAAGCCGTGGACCACGTTCGCACGATGCGCGAGATCGAAGACGAGTCGATGTCTCGTCCGCGCTTCCGGGCGGCGCTGGTCGGCCTCTTCGCGGCCCTGGCCCTCGTGCTCGCATCCGTCGGCGTCTTCGCCGTGCTGGCGTTCTCGGTGCACGAGCGCACGCGTGAACTCGGCGTCCGCGCGGCCCTTGGTGCCCGCGCGACGCATCTGGTCCGGATGGTTGCGCGGCAGGCGCTTGCGTTGGCGCTCGTCGGCGCCGCTCTGGGGCTGCTCGCAGCCGCAGGCTCAGCCGCTATCTGACGTCGCTGCTGTTCGGTGTCACGCCGCTCGATCCGGTGACATTCATCACCGCGCCGCTCGTGCTTGCCCTAGGCTCAATCGTCGCGGCCGTGGTGCCCGCCGTGCGTGCCGCTCGCATTGCGCCCGCCGTCGCGCTTCGCCAGGAGTAGCGAACGGTCCGGCGGGCACCGGCCACTCCTCACGTCTTCCACGACGGCCCAGAGTGTTCGTGGAAGCTGAAGTATCGCCCCGCGCCGAGCACCAGGTGGTCGACCATCTCCACGCCGAGGATCGTCGCCGCCGCGACGAGGCGGCGCGTGACCGCGACGTCCTCCGTGCTCGGCGTCGGATCGCCCGACGGGTGATTGTGAAACACGACGACACCGGCGGCCCGCGCCAGGATCGCTTCGCGGAAGATCTCCCGCGGATCGGCCGTGCTGGCGTCCACGGATCCGGTCGAGACAATGCGCGCGGCGATCACGCCACGCCGTGCGTCGAGCAGGACGACACCGAACTGCTCCACGGGACGTCCGCCGAACTGCGGCAGCAGCCACTCGGCACATTCGCTCGGCCGCAGGAAGCGGCGCCTCGGTGGCGCGGGACACAGCGTCCGGCGTCCCAGCTCGATGGCCGCGACGACCTGCGCGGCGCGTGCAACGCCGACTCCGGCTTCCTGACGCAAGTCGCCAAGCATCACTGCGGGCAGCCCGGTGACTCCGCCAGCCCGCGCCAGGAGCGCGGCCGCCAGCGTCAGCGCAGACTGCCCTCGTCCGCCGTGGCCCAGCACGAGCGCCAGCAGCTCGTTGTCGCCGAGTCCGCTCGCGCCGATGCGCGCGAGTTTCTCGCGCGGCCGGTCCGCGGCCGAGTGCATTCGTTCACGCCGCTGTCGCACGATGCCTTCGCTTCCCACGTCGTCAGACCCGTATATACTCAAGCGCGATGTCGCGTGCCGTTCGGTTCCTCCGGCTGCTGCCGGTATTCGTCGCGTTCGTCCTGGCCGCTGGCTGCGGCGACCCTCCCGACAAGGAACTGCATCAGGCCCAGGGCGCCATCGACGCCGCGCGCGCGGCGGGCGCCGACAAGTACGCGGTCGAAGAGCTGAAGGCCGCGCAGGACGCGCTCGATCACGCGAACACCGCCGTCGGCGATCGCGACTATCGACTCGCGCTCAACTACGCGCTCGACAGCCGCGAGCGCGCGCAGAACGCCGCGAAGATGGCCGCCGATCAGAAGGCCGCGACCCGCAGCGACGCCGAACGCCTGCTGGCTGAAGTCACGTCGGCGATCGCCGTCACGTCCGCGAAGCTGCAGTCCGCGGAGAGCACGCATCAGGCCGCCTGCGCTCACGGCTCAGCTCGCCGCCGCCATCGCGGCGGCCCGCCAGGCCACCGATGAAGCGGGCAAGGCGCTTGCCAGCCAGGATTACCTCCAGGCCAAGGCGCACCTCGAAGGCGTCACGGCCTCGCTCGCCGCGGCAGCAGAACGAGTTCCGGGATCGGAAGCCCCGCTGCCCCCACGCTCCACGAAACGTCCCCGCTAGGCGAACGCGGCAGAACGCTGCCGCGCCCACGCACGATTCGTACGCAGTTTTTGGAAGTGATGTGGCGAGCGCGGGAGAGGCCCGCGCTCAGGATCGGATCACGCTGATCGGATCGACGCGCGCCGCACGACGCGCCGGGATCACCGCCGCCGCCAGCGCCACCGTGAGCAGCAGCGCCACCGCGGAAACGAGCGTCACCGGATCGTACGGCCCGATGCCGTACAGGAAGCCGGACAGGACGCGGACGGCCGCCGTGGCCAGCAGCAGCCCAAGGGCCACGCCAACCGCGGCCATGCCGAGCGCCTGCGAGAGCACCAGCCGCACGATGTCGATCGGCCGGGCGCCAATCGCACTCCGCACGCCAATTTCACGCGCCCGCTGCGTCACGCTGTACGACAGCACCGCAAAGAGGCCGACGCCTGCCACGATGAGCGCCGAGACCGCGAAGGCCGCGAGCAGCAGCGCGTACAGTCGCGGTTCCGCCAGGCTGTCGCGCAGGCGATCCTCCAGCGTCACGATCGAGTCGAACGCCAGCGAGTCGTCCTGGTCGTGCACCAGGCGTCCGGAGCGTGTCGCCGAACGCCGAAGGCGCGGCGGCAGTCCGAAGGACGAAGGTCGCCTCCGACGCGTCGAAGCCCTTCGACAGCTGACGATAGTCCGCGTAGATCTCAGGCTGCAGACGCTCGTTGATGTCGCGCTGCCGGACGTCCTCGACGACGCCGATCACTTCCCAGTCCTCGTCCCCGCCCTGGTTGTTGCCGAGCGGCAGCAGCCGGCCGACAGGCCGGTCTCCCAGGTAGGTCGCGTGCGAACGTCCGGTTGACGACGACCACTCGCCGAGAGGTCCGCGCGTCCGAGGCGTTAAACGTCCGGCCAGCGACGACGCGAATGCCCAGCGCCGCAAACCAGCCGTCGCTGACGTGACGCTTCGCGGCGTGCACCTCCACGGGGCCCTTTCCGTCGCCGGACGCCGGCATCGTGAACGCCGTGAGCATCTCGCGCTGCGAGAACGGTGGCGTCGTCCCGGCTGCCGCGGCAGTCACCCCGGGCATCGCGCGGAGCCGGTCGAGCGTGCGATCGAGCAGCGCCATGCGACGGGCGCCGTCATACGTCGCGTCCGGCAGCGTGATCTGGGCGGTGAGCACGTTGACCGGGTCGTAGCCGCGATCCGCCTGCAGCAGCCGCACGAAACTCTGCGCGAGCAGCAGGCCGCCAATCAGGAGCACTGACGCGATCGCGACCTGACCGACGATGATGGCTCGCCGCGCGCGCGACGTTGCCGTGCGCGCGCCGCCACCCGCCGGCGCCAGGCCGTCCTCGTTCAGGACCGACACGAGGTCGACGCGGCTCCCCAGGAACGACGGAACGACGCCAAACACGACCGCGCTCGCGAGCGACACGCCCGATCGCGAACAGCGCAACGGTCGGGTCGATGTGCACGGCGTCGAGCCGCGGAAATCGCGGCGGCATGACGGCCGGCAGCACGCGATGCAGTCCCGCCGCCAGCGCCAGGCCCGCCGCGCCGCCCAGCACGCCAAGGGCGACGCTCTCGACGATCATCGGACGCGCCAGGCGGCCCGCGCCCGCGCCGAGCGCCGTGCGGATTGCGGTGTCTCGACGTCGCGCCGCGGCCCGCACCAGCTGCAAGCTCGCGATGTTCGCCGTCGCGGTCAGCACCAGCAGACCGACAGCGGCGAGGAACAGCAGGAGCGGCTGACGAACTTCCGAGGTCATCGCCTCGAGCGCCGGCACAACCTGTAGTTCGGCCGGGCTCTTGGTCCCGAAGACCGCCATCCCGACCATGTTCAGCGCCGGGGCCTGCGCGGCGCGCGCGTTGCCCTCCGATGCCGCTTGCGCAGCCGTCACACCGGGCCGCAGCTTCGCCATGGCCTGGAACAGCTGGATGTTGGTCGACCCGGGCTCCTTGCCCGCGACGCTGCGCATCAGGAACGGGGTCCAGGCGCGCGCTGTCGCGTTCGGGAACTCGAAGCCGGCTGGCATCACGCCGACGACGGTCGTCGCCTCGCCATCGAGGCGCACCAGCTTTCCGACGATGTGCGGATCGGAGGCGAAGCGCTGCTGCCAGAGCGCGTGCGACAGGACGACGACCGGCGGATGCCCTTCCTGCTCGTCGCCGGGCTTGAAGACGGCCCCGGCGATCGCGTCGGCGCGCAGCATCGGAAACAGGCTGGGCGTGACGGCGACGACGTCGATGCGCTCGGGCGCGCCACCCGACGAGGTCAGCGTGACTTTGTCGTTCGTCCACGCCGCGAGGCCGTCGATGGTGGCTGGCTTCTCGGCCCACGCGAGGAAGGTGCCATTGGTGAGCGCGCCCGGGAAGTTGCGGGTCGCGCCCTTGCGGGTTTCGGAGACCCGCACGAGCCGATCGGCGTCGTGCCACGGCAGGGGCCGCAGCAACACACCGTTCACCAGGCTGAAGAGGATCGTCGCCGCGCCGACGCCGAGCGCCACGGTGAAGATGGCGATCGCCGCAAACCCGGGCTCGTGCCGCGCGAGACGCCACGCGTCCCGCAGGTCGCTGCGCAAATCCATCGCGTCCTCCTACACGGCCGCCTCGAACGTCCCGTCGCAGATGATCTCGGCCCATCCGGTCAGCCGCACGCCCGCCGTCGGTCCATTCGACGATCTGGCTCCCGCCCGGGGCGATCACCTCGACTCGACGAGCGGCGCCGCCGTGGACCGCGGCGGCCACGGCGGCGGCGCACGAACCCGTGCCGGACGACTCGGTCGGTCCCACTCCACGTTCCCAGATGCGGATCCGCACGCGTCCTGGCGATTCGACCACCGCAAACTCGACGTTCGTCCCCGCCGGGAACTCGGCGTGGCGCTCGAGCGCCGGCCCCAACCGTGCGAACCGCTCGTCACTCGGCAGCGGGCCCAGCACCACGAGCTGCGGGTTCCCCATCGTCAGGACTGTCGCCGTCACGGATTCGCCCGCGGCGCTGAGCGTCGCCTGACGAATGCCGGCCGGCTGGCCCATGTCCGCCTCGAAGACATAGCGCGGAGCCGTCCATGGACGTGAGCTGCAGCGTCCGGAGCCCTGCCGTCGTCTCGATTTCGACGACGGAGCGGGCATCTCGGCCTTGTCGACGGCGCTCGCGGACGATCAACGCGGCCAGCGCGCGCAGTCCGTTGCCTGACAGCTCCGCCTTGCCGCCGTCCGCGTTGTGAAGCGTCATCGACGCGCCGCGCTCGGTGGGCTCGTAGATGATCAGCCCGTCGGCGCCAATGCCCGTGTGCCGATCGCAGAGGCGAATGGCGGCCGGGCCGTACTCGCGCCCCTCGAGGTCCGCGGCGCGCACGTAGAGGAAGTCGTTGCCGTACGCGTGCGCCTTGCTGAACGGGAGCATGCCTATTTCCGGCAGAACGCCAGCAGGTGCCATCCGTAGCGCTCGACCCACGATCGTGGGAGCGCGTTGAACGTGCCGACGAACATCGTGTTGAACGCGAGCCCCTTCCATCCGCCGTGAAGCCGGCTCTTGACCGGAAAGCGCTCGAACACCAGCCGCACGTCGCTGAAGCCGCCAAGCAGCGCCCTGAATTCGTCGGGGCTGTACTTGCGGAGCACCGGCGCGCCTTCGTGTTCGAGATCGACACGCATGAGCTTCGACAGCGCGTTGAGCCAGGAGATGCGGTTGTAGACCTGGAAGACGGCCTCGCCGCCGGGCCGCAACACGCGACGGACTTCGTCCACCACGCGCTGGCCGTCGGCGGTGTACTGCACGACGCCGTGAGCGAACACGTAGTCCACGGACGCTTCGGCCAGGGGCAGACGCTCGCCGTCGCCGACGACGAGCTTCGCGGCCAGCCCGCGCTGCGCGAAATTCTGGCGGGCCAAGCGCAATGGCCGAGTCGGCCAGGTCCACGCCGATCGCGACGGCGCCCCCCTGCGCAAACCGCACGAGGTCCACGCCGGTCCCGCAGCCGACGTCCAGCACGCGCTTGCCGCGAAGGCCGTCGAACGGGACGAGCTGCACCAGATGATGCAGCTTGTCGAAGTGGTACTCGTCGAGATCCTGGAAAAACCCGGGAGAGCCGACCGGATGCGAGGTGATCGCCAGGTCGTGGATGTGGTCGTTCCAGTAGGCCCGGACGCGCGCGGTGAGGGGCGCTTCGGGCAGGGACGCGCTCGGCACGAGCACTAACTATAATGCACCTGTCCGCGACGCTCCCCGATGGTTCGTGATCTCGATGCGCTCACCGCCCGGCGATTCGACGTGCTCGTCGTCGGAGGCGGGATCCACGGGCTGATGGCGGCCTGGGACGCCGCGACCCGCGGGCTGCACGTCGCCCTCGTCGAGCGCCACGACTTCGCCGGCGCGGCCTCCTTTCATCACCACCGGACGCTGCACGGCGGCCTGCGGTATCTGCAGACGGCCGATCTGTCGCGCCTCCGGGAGTCGGTCCGCGAACGCCGCACATGGGCCCGCATCGCTCCGCAGTTCATCGCGCCCCAGCAGTTCGCGGTCATCGCCGGTGGTCCCGGCGGGAAGGCCGAGGGCCTGTTGCGCGCGGGCTTCGCCGCCGACGCGCTCCTTGCATGGGATCGCAATCGCGACGTCCCGCAGTTCCTGCATCTGCCGCCCGGGCGCGTGATCGACGCCACGGAACGCCGCGGCATCGACACGGGCGCGCTGCTGCCGCCAGGCTCGCTTGGCCTCTGGTACGACTACCGCACCGAGCACGCTGAACGGCTTGACGTTCTCGGTGGCGCTGGCCGCGGCCTCGGCGGGCGCGGTGCTCGCGAATTACGTCGATGCCATCGAGCCGATTCGCGAGGGACGGACGGTCGCAGGCATCGTCGCGCGCGACAGCGTCGACGGCGCGGCGTTGAGGATCACCGCGCACGTGACGATCAACGCCACGGGCGCGGCGGCGGGACGACTGATGGCGGCCTTCGGCGTCCGCTGGTCGCCGCCGCTCGTCAAGGCGATGAACCTCGTGACGACGCGTCCTGCGCCCGAGGTCGCGTGCGGCGCGACGAGCGCGTCGGGACGACTGCTGTTCGCCCTGCCCTGGCAAGGACGGCTGTCGATCGGCACGTGGCACGGCTCGAAGCCCTGCGGCGCCGATGCCAGCATGGTGACGCCCGACGAGCTCGAGAGCTTCCTGACGGAGGTCAACCAGGCGTTCCCGTCGCTCGACATCGGCGAACGCGACGTCGCGCTGGTGCAGCGCGGCGTCGTGCCGGCGAACGTCCGGCTGGGCAAGGTTGAGCTCGCCGACCGGGCGATCGTCCGCGAGCATCGCGCCGATGGCATCGACGGCGCGATCACGCTGATGGGCGTGAAATACACCACGGCGCGAGCCCTGGCCCAGCGCGCCGTCACGCTGGCAATGGCGCAACTCGGCAAGAGCGCTCCGCCGGTCACGGGGCGTACTCCGTTGCCAGGATCGTTGCCCGATGAGCACGCCGTCGCCCTTCCCGTCGATCGATGCGCAGGCCTGGGCTCATCTCCAGCGGCTGTACGGCGCGAGAGCCTCTGAGGTGGCCGGATACGTGCGCGAGCGCCGCAACCTCGCGGAGCGCATCACTCCGTCGTTGCCAGTCATAGGCGCGCAGGTCGTCGAGGCCATCCGCAACGAGATGGCCATGACGCTCGAGGACGTCGTCCTCCGGCGGACCGGCCTGGGATTCGGCGGGCTATCCGGGCGACGAGGCCGTCCTCAAGCTCGAGTCCATCCTGCGCGACGAATTGGGTTGGACCTCAGCCCGCGTCGCCGACGAGGCCCAGTCGCTGAAGGAGTTCTACCTGCCGGTGCACGTCACTTGAACGCCTGCTCCACCAGCGTCATGCCGGCGATGACGCCGAAGTCAGGTGACCGTTCCGTGAAGCCAAACAGCACGCCGCCGTCGAACCGAATCCGTCCGCGCAGAGTAGCGCACGCCCGTGCGGACTTCTCCGAGTGGCTCGGCGCCAGGCGGCGGGACGGTCGCGAACCACACCTCCTGGCCCCTGATCTCGCCGACGACGTCGACGGCCCGCGTGACGGCGTACGCGACGGACAGGCCGCCGCGAAACGCGTCCGACTGAATCGTCGCGACGAGCGGGTTCCCCAGAATTCCGATGCCCGCATTGCCGACGATGCGGAACGAGCCGATCGTCTTGCCGGCCAGGATGCTGAAGAAGAAATCGGTGGTGTCGAGGCCGAGGCCGCTTTCGTTCGAGGCGTTGGGCAGTCGCGTCTCGAAACGCACGCCAATCGATGGACGATGGCGGCCCTCGGCGAACACCCGCAGCTTGGTCGCGACGGTCACGTCGATGATGTCGGAGGTACGCGTGATGTCGGCCGGCACGCGAAACGCCAGCGGCGCATCTTCCCGGCTGTCGATGCCGAGCCAGTTGTAGCCGGTGTCGAGCTGCAACTCGGCATAGCGGCCAATCCCCAGACAGAGACCGACCGGCACCGCGAACCGATCGCCGTGGAGCCCCGACAGCGGATACCAGGCGTTCGAGCCGGTCTCGACTCCGGCTTCGACGAGCAGGCGCCCGTCGCCGATCACCTCGGGGTCCTCCGTCGTCAGCGGCCGCTGCTGCGCGCGCGCGAGCGCTCCGGCCTGAAGCCAGGCGGCGACGACGAGGACAGGAAGGAAGAACGCGCGGCGCATCGCGATCAGAACGTCCGCCGGCTGTCGAGGAGAATCGTGACCGGCCCGTCGTTGACCAGGGTGACCTGCATCGTCGCCTGAAACTCGCCGGTCTCGACGCGAAGCCCGGCGTCGCGCAGCGCGCGGACGGCGTCCTCGTAGAGCAGCCTCGCCTCGGCGGGCGGCGCCGCACCGTCGAACGAGGGCCGACGTCCCTTGCGTACGTCGCCGCAGAGCGTGAACTGGGACACCACGAGCACTGCCCCGCCGGCATCGCCTATGGACAAGTTCATCTTGCCGGCTTCGTCGGCGAAGATCCGCACCTCGCGGACCTTCGAGACGATGTAGTCGCGATCGGAAGGACCGTCGCCGCGTTCGACGCCGAGGAGGACGAGCAGGCCGTGCGCGATCGTGCCGGTCGAACGGCCGTCGACCGTCACGCTGGCGCTCGAAACCCTCTGGAGGACGGCGCGCACGATTGAGGGACGTTACCGTCGCAAGGTCGCGAGCGGGATCACACGAGCCGGCCGAACTGAAGTTCGGCCTGGACGGCAGACGGTTCCTCGGCAGACGGTTCGTCGGGGCCGGCGTGACGTTCGCAGGGCCGAACTTCAGTTCGGCCACCGACGTCGTCAACCGCCGATCGAGCAGATGCCGAGGCTGCACGTTGCCGATCGACTTCAGGATCGACGACTTCAGGTCGGGATGCTCGCGCTCGAGCTCCATCAGCAGGCGCTTGATCCGCTGGCGCTGCAGGCTCAGGTCGCCGCAGGCCGGACAGCAGCAGCCGATGATCGGCAACTCGCACGCCTTGGCATACGCGCGGGCCTCCTCCTCCCAGACGTAGACGAGCGGCCGGATCACGACGTGCCGGCCGTTGTCCGACACGAGGCGCGCCGGCATCGCCTTCAGCGCGCCGGCGAAGAACGTGTTCAGCAACAGCGTCTCGACGACATCGTCGGCATGATGGCCGAGCGCGATCTTGGTCGCGCCGACCTCGGCGGCCATTCGATACAGCACGCCTCGCCGCAGGCGTGCGCAGAGCGAGCAGGGCGTGTCGTCCGCATCGAGGACGGCGTCGATCGTGTCGCCGATCGACGTCGGCACATGGTGGAACTCCCAGCCACGATCCGCGCACGTCTGGCGCACGAGCTCGTGCTGATAGCCCTCGTAGCCCGAGTCGATGTTCACGGCTACGAGCGAGAAGTCGATCGGCGCGCGCCGGCGCAGCACGTCGAGGATCTGGATGAGCGCCCAGCTGTCCTTGCCGCCCGAGAGACCGATCATGACGCGGTCGCCGTCTTCGATCAGGCCGAAGTCGGCAATCGCCTTCGTCGTCTTCTTTGCGATCCGGGCTTCGAGCGGAGTGCGGTACGCCATACCCGACCAGTTTACAGGAGCAGCTGCTTCACGGTGGCCGGCCACGTCAGGCCGTCGGCCACGCGACGGCCCGCCGTGCCGAGGCGCGCGGCCAGATCGCGGTCGTCGATCACTCGCCGGAAGGCGCGCGCAAGGGCGGTCGGCGTCGGGTCCACGACGAGGCCGGACTCTTCGTGCCTCACGAGCTCGGCGGGGCCGCCGCTGTCGCGACACGTGATCACCGGCCGGGACGCCGCGAACGCCTCCACGGTGACGAACCCGTAGTCTTCGTCCTGCGGCGCGAACACGACCGCGCGGCAGCGCGCGAGGTGCCCGAGCAGATCCGCGTCGTTCAGCCGCCCCGGCAGCGTGACGCGATCGCTCAGGCCTCGCGCTCTGACGAGTGCGGCGATCTCCGCCCGCTGCTCGCCGTCGCCGGCCAGCACCGCACGAATCCCCCGCGCGTCTGGCTGGGCCAGCGCCTCGACGACGAGATCGAGGCGCTTGAGCGGCGTGAAGCGCGAGACACTGAACAGATACGGCTCGTAGTCGTCGACGCGATAGTCGCGCGGCGGCGGCGGCGGATAGAGCACCGAGGCGTTGAGCCCTGGCCACGGCAGCCGACGGCGCACCGTCTCGGAGATCGTGAACAGCCTGGTGACCTTCCGCGCGAGCAGATAGTGATCCGCGCCGTGAATCAGCCGCTTGCGCACGCGCTCGCGCAGCCACGCCCGTCGCGGAATCGAATCGCTGAACCGATCCCACAAGTCGTAGTACTCGCGCATGGTGTGGTTCAGCCAGCACACATGGCGCGGATGGCGGACCGCGTAGCTGGGGAACCGCAGCGAGATGACCTGGTCGACCGGGCGGTCGTCCGACGTGCGCCCGACGTCTGTGAGCCAGTTCGCGAGGTACGCGGACCCCTGGCGGGTGAAACGGTTCGCCGGCGTGAGCACGAGGTCGGCGTCGTGGCCCGCCTGCCGCAGCGCCTGCACGAGCGAGCGCGCGATCACGAGGTGCCCGCCTTCCACGAATGGCGGGCTCGACGTGACGACCGCAATGGTGCTCACGGCACCAGTTCCGGCGTGACCATGACGCCGAGGAAACGGTTGTCGCGGCTGCCGTCGGTGAACATCGGGACGAAGCCGCCCGACACCGACAACGTGACCGACCACGCCCTGGCGCCCTGGTACGGGAAGCCGGACGGCAGCGGCAATTCCAGCAGCGCCGACTCGCCGGGAGCGAGGTCCTTCGAGACCGACGCCCCGCTGACGCTTCGCCGCGACATGCACCGCCGTGCTGCCGCCGTTCACCGTCAGCCGCAGCGTCGTCGCGGGATCGACGGCCTTGAGGACGAGATCCGTACGTGAATCTCCGCGCACCCAGAAGGCCTCGCCCTCACGCGGATACGCGTTGTCGTCGAGGAAGTAGACCTGGAAGCGCGGCGACGTGCCGAACCACACGCGCACCCGCTCGCTCCGCGTCGTGATGGGCAGGTTGTTGAGCAGCGTCAACTCCACCGGCAGCAGCCGCTGCGGGCCGCTCTCGGTGTGCGACGCGGGATTGAACGACGAGTAGAACGGGTTCAACGCGATGCGCGCCGTGAAGAGCGCCCCGACGGCCCACGGCACGAGCGCCGTCGCCAGCGATTCGACGGGCGGCATCAGGAACAGCATGAGCCCGTACGTGTTCATGAAGTACCGGTTGCCGATCACGCCGCCGCCGCCGAAGTAGTCGTACGGAATCCAGATGGCGAAGAGCACCACCTCGCACGCCGCGACCGCGACGATCAGCCACTGCCAGAGGAACCGCTTTCTGCCGGGCCAGAGAAACGCCGCCAGCGCGAAGAGGCCCGGGAAGAAATACGGCAGCATCCCGGAGTTGCGCCCGACGACGAAGTACACGAGGTTCCAGCCGAGCCGCGACCAGAACACGTTCGGGTCGAAGATGATGTGCGTCAGGATGATGTCAGTGACCTTGTCGACGCCGATGTCGAACCCCACCTGCGGCGTCTGGAACGGGAACGGCCCGTAGAACGTGTTGCGCTGGCCGCCCTGGAAATTCCAATCGCCGGAGCTCACGAGGTTCGCGACGTAGAACGCACCCGCGACGGCGCACACCGCCGCGGCAACCGAGACCGCGCGCCCGAAGCGCTTGCGCTGCGCCAGCACCGCGAGCATCGGCCCGGCAAACAGGACGTTGGTCGGCTTCGAGAACGTGGCGACTCCCAGCAACACGCCGGCCGCAATGTCCGACCGGTTCGTCCTGAGCCACGCCATCCACTCCGGAAGCCGCGGAGGCGCCACTTCCTTGTAGAGCCAGCAGAAGTACGCGACGGTCACCACCACGAGGTTGAACAACTCCGGCGTGGTCCAGACGATGTAGCCGGGGACGATCGAGGCGAGGAAGAACCCTGACGCCAGCACGGCTGCCAGATCGGACCGCATGCGCGCTTCGAGGAACAGGTACGCGCAGAAGATCGCGAGCGCCAGCAGGATCGCGTGGAGGAACAGGAACCCGCTCGTACCCAGCAGCCAGACGAACGGCGCCGCGACAAGCGGGTAGATGAACGACTTGCCGAAGTACAGGCGTGCGTTGTCCGGGTCAGCGCCGTAGCGGACGTGCACGAACGGAAACGCAGCATTGACGCGGAAGTTGACCGAGCGTCCGGTCTTCAGGAACACGCCGGTCGGACCCGCCGGAAACTCGTGCCAGACGCGCTCGAGATCGGCGCGACGATACTCCAGATCGTGATCGCGTACCAGGCTGTACGTGATCATGTAGTAGGTCGCCTCGTCGCTCTGGAACCCGAAGGCGTCGCGCGGAAAGTCGACGGACAGCGCGAAGCCGCCGTAGACACAGAGCACCAGCAGCGACGCCACGAGCCCGGGACGCAGGTCGACCGTGCGGCCACCGTCGGACGCGCGCACGGGCGCCGCCGCGGGCGTCACGCGGGCACCTGCCGGCCGAGGAACGAGAGGTCCTGCTCGAGGATGCCGCGACGATGCGTCGGGCGCGACAACTGGTGGAGCATCGGATAGAGCCGCTCCATCTTCTGCACGAACGCGTTGATGTCGAACGACCGTCCAGCCTCTCGCGCCCGGGCGCCCATCGCCGCGCGTTCGTCCGGGTGCTCGATTGCGTAGACGATCCGCTCGGCCAGGCGGGCCGCGTCGCGCCTCGGCACGATCCACGCGGTGCGGTCCGCGTCGAGAATGTCCAGCAGCCCGTCGGCGTCCGTCGCGACGATCGGCTTGCCGGCGGCCAGCGCCTCGAACGCCGTGAGCGGCGTGCCTTCCCAGAGCGACGGGAAGACGCTGAGATCGAACGCCGAGAGCGTCGCCGCGACGTCCTTCACGAAGCCGGCGAACACGAACCGATCGCCCAGCCCGAGCGACGCCGCCTGGGCCTCGAGCGCGGGACGGAGGGGACCTTCGCCGGCCAGGAAAAACCGCGCGTTCGGATGACGATCGACGACCTGACGCGCGGCCTCGACCAGATACTCGTTGCCCTTCGAGTCGTGAAGGCGCGTGATCGTGCCGATCGCGAACTCCTCGGGGCGGATGCCGAGCGTCGCCCGCGCCGCGGCCACCGCCTCTGGAGTACGCGAGCGCCCCGAACTCCTCCACGGGAGCGCCCAGATAGACGACGCGAATCTTGTCGGGCCGCACGAGCCGCGCGTCGCGCACGAAGTCGGCCGTGCTGCGCGAGACCGCCAGCGCGATGTCGGTGAACGGCTCGAGCGTGCGGTCCGCCACTTTCTGGAACCACGGCGTGTCGGTGAGGTTCGCGTGCTCGTGCAGGATCGTCGGCAGCCGCCGCATCGCGCCCGCCATGCGACCGAACGTCGTCGCGCCGTAGCCGTGCAGGTGCAGGATGTCGATCTGGCGGCGGTCGATGACTTTGAGCAGCGCGGGCAGCGTCGCCGGATCGAACTTCGATCGATGCAGGTACTCGATCTCCACGCCGAGCGATTCGAGCGTCTCCTCCGAGAGGTCCTTCTTGCGGAGGCTCACCAGCGACACGTTGAAGCGTGTCCGGTCGAAGCGTGGAATCATCCACGCGAAGAGCCGCTTCACCCCGTGCATGCGCGAGCCTTCCCAACCCAGGTGATCGCAGACCTGCAGGATGTTCAGTCGTCGTCCGGGGGCTGGTGAGGTCACGGGTTGAGGGTGCGCTGAATGGCCGGAATCGGCGGGCAACCCGATTTTCTACTGTAGCATAGCGCGATGAGCGCCCCGTTGGAGCGACCGCTGTGGATCGAGGCGATCGCGGCCGGCGCGCTCTACGCGGCCCTCACCGTCGTCATGGCCTGGCCGCTCTCGGCGCACCCCGGGAGCACCGTGCTCCCCCTCGGCGCCGACACGAATCTGTTCCTCTGGACGATCGGCTGGGACCTCCACGCGATCGTCCACCAGCCGCTGTCGATCTTCGACGCCAACATCTTCTACCCGCTGCCGCACACGCTGGCCTACTCGGAGAACGCGATCGGCAGCGCGCTGCTGGCCGCGCCCGTGCTCGTCGTCAGCGGCAATCCGGTGCTGGCCCTGAATGCCGTGCTGCTGCTGGCGTGCGTGCTCTGCGGCGTCGGCACGTTCGTCCTCGCGCGCCGGCTCGGGATGAGCCTTGGCGGCTCCGTGATCGCCGGCCTGATCTTCGCGTTCAGCCCGCCGCGCTTTCTCCGCACCGGGCAGCTGCACCTGGCGACGATTCAGTGGCTGCCGTTCTGCCTGGCGTCGCTGCACATGTTCCTCAAGACCCGGCGCGCGCGTCACGCATGGTGGGCGTGCGGCTTCCTCGGCATAGAACTCCTCACGAGCGGCCACGGCACGATCTTCATCCTGCTCGCGTCCCTCGGCCTGATCGCCTGGCATGCGGCGTTTGGCGAGACGAGGCTCACGGGAAAGATGCTCGAGCAGGCGGCCCTCCCCGTCATTCTCGTGGCGGCGCTGGCCGCTGGCCGTCTTTCTGCCGTATCGCCAGGCGCAACTCGAAGTGGGCCTGCAGCGCTCGCTCGCCGACTCGATTCGATTCTCGGCAAACGCGGCGAGCTTCATCGCCTCCCCCACGCACCTGCATCGGGCCATTCTCGCGCGGTTCACCGACGCGGACGTGATGCGCGAAGCCAACGCCGTGCTCTTCCCCGGTTACCTGCCGCTGCTGCTCGGCCTGGCGGGCGCGTGGCGTGCCTCGACCGATCCACAGGCGCCTCGCGATCACCGGCTCGCGCGCGCGGTTGCGGCAGCGAGCGTCGCTGCTGCTCCTCCCGGCGCTGCTCATCGGCAGTCGTCGCGACCACGGACGACGGATTCCGGCTCAAGCTCGGAACCGATGTCGTCGCCTCGGTGCGCCAGCCCTGGCGCGTCTGGGTCGTCGTGGCGCTCCTTCTCGCGTTGCGGCTCGCGCTCGTGCGCGTCGTGCCGATCACGGCGTTCGGCGGGGCGCACGCCATGCTCGAGGGACTCCGTCGCTTTCGAGAGTCGATGCGTCGCCGGGGCGTGCTTCTCTTCTACGTCGCGCTCACAGGAGTCTCGCTGTGGCTCGCGCTCGGTCCGAGCTTCGGGCTCTATCGCCTCGTCTACGACTGGCCGGGCTTCAGCTTCATCCGCGTGCCGTCGCGCTTCACGCTCGTGACCGTGCTCGGTGTCGCCATTCTGGCGGCAGCCGGCTTCGACTGGCTGACCGCTCGCCTGGCCGCGCGCGCTCGCTCGATCTGGGCGGCCGCCGCGTCGGCCGCGCTGGTCGGCGAGCTCTTCGCCGCGCCGCTGCCCGTCGCGCCGCAGGTATTCTCGCTGCCAGCGGCCGATCGCTGGCTTGCCTCACAGCCGTCGCCGTTTGCCGTCGCCGAGTTCCCACTGGATCCGGAGAACGACGGCACCTCGAACCTGCGCCAGTCCGAGTTCATGGTGCACTCGATGGCGCACTGGCAGAAGACGATCCACGGCTACAGCGGCATCACGCCGCGGCTGCACGAGACGCTCTTCAAGACGCTGACGGACTTTCCCGACGTGCGGACCCTCGACGACCTCGAGAGCCTGGGCGTGACGTTCGTGGTGTTCCACAAGAGCCTCTACCGGCCGCAGGCGTGGACGGCCGTGCAGACCCGCATTCGAGAACTTCCCTGAGGATCTGACGCTGGTGTTCGAGGATCAGGAGGCCTGCGTCTACAAGCTTCGCGCCAGCACGGCCCGCAGGCCGGGCCAGCTAGAGAGGCTCGCGCTGGCCGACGACGCGGGCCGGCACGCCGACGGCGACGGCCCTGGCGGGCACCGCCTCGCGCACAACGGCGCCGGCGCCAATCACCGCGCCTTCGCCGATCGTCACGCCGTCGAGCACCTTGGCGCCAGCGCCCAGCCAGGCCCCGGCGCCGAGCGACACACCCGACGCGCGTCGCTCCTGCGCCAGGACCGGCACTGACGGATCCCGCCAGTCGTGGTCGCCGCCAATGAGATAGCAGTACGCGGCGATCAGCGCGTCCTTTCCGACCTCGACGCGCGCCGCGGAAAACAGCTCGCAGTTGAAGCCGATGTTGGCGCCGTCGGCGAGGACGATGTCCCCGTTCTTGCAGGAGAGGATCGTATTGCGGCCGATGAAGACGCCGCTGCCGATCGTGATGCCGGTGTTGTCCTCGCCCTTGGCGTCGAGCAGGCAGTGATCGTCGACGACGACGTTGTCGCCGATGCGGATCTTGTGCGGGTGCCTCAGCACGACGCCCTGACCGAAGACGACGTTTCGCCCACAGGCGCCGAGGAGCATTCGATACAGGCGCTTGCGCAGCACGAGACCGAGCGCGCCCGGCACCCACTGCGACAGCAGCTGCACCAGTTCGTACTTGAGGAGCGCGCCCCACCCGGATCGCCCGACGATGAGCCGCGCGTACTTGGCGCGCGCCGATTCGCTCGCCCCGAAGAGATCCTGCTGCGCCCGCGGAATACGGTTCGCGCTCACAGCCACCCTGCCTTGCGGTACGAGTCGAGCGTGCCGGCAATTCCGGTGCGAAGATCGATCCGCGGCGCGAACCCGAGCTCTGCCCGCGCGCGCGTGATGTCGAACGCGCGGCTCTTCGTGAAGAAGTCCACGCGCCGGCGATAGATGGGCGGCTCGAGCCCGAACGGCGCGCAGAGTGCCTCGCAGATCGCACCCGCCGTCCAGAACGGCCACACGGGCAGATGCACCCGCGGCGGAGGCACGCGGGCCACTTCCGCAATGATCTGCACCAGCTCGTTCAGCGTCGTCACTTCCCCACCCGCGAGGATGTAGACACGTCCGGCCGCGCCGGGGACCGAGCCCGCAAGGCGGAAGCCTTCGACGAGGTCGTCGACATGGGTCAGATGGTAGAAGATCTGGCCGTCGCCGAGGATGACGAACCGCCGGCGGGCGACGCCGCGAAAGAGCTTCAACAAGCGGCGGTCGCCAGGTCCGTAAATGCCCGAGGGCCGCACGATCGTCAGCTCGATTCCCGTCTCGCTCGCCGCCGCCTGCGCGAGGCGCTCCCCCTCCAGCTTGGTGACCTGATAGACGTCCCCCGGGCGAAGCGGCGCGCCCTCGGACGCCGGCGGACGCTCGATGTCGCCGTGGACCCCGACGGTGCTGCAGTGGACGACGCGGCGGGCGCCGGCAGCCGCCGCGGCGCGCACGATCCAGCCGGCCGACTCGGCGTTGACGCGGCGATAGGTGGACTCGGGCAGTCCTGCCTGACGATAGAGCGCGGCGACGTGATAGACGACCTCGACTCCGTTGACGGCCGCGTCGAGATCCTCGCGTCGCTCGAGATCGCCGGTCACGAGCTCGACGCCCGCGTCAGCAAGATCGCGCGCGGCGGCGCGATCGCGCACCAGCGCGCGAACCTGGTCGCCGCCGGCGAGGAGATGGCGCGCGAGATGGCCGCCGGTGAATCCGGTCGCGCCGGTGACGAGGACCTTCACCGTTCCGCCAGCATGGTCACGGGCGAGCCGGCCAGCCTCAACACGCCCGTCGACGCCAGTGCGCCTTCGAGCCCCTCGGTGAAGGCGCGCGAGCCGATGCGCTTGTGAAACGCGACGGGCAGGACGAACTGGCGGTGGATGCGCGTGACGCGATACCCGTGGGCCTCGAGCTCACGCCGAATCGTCGCCTCGGTGAACACGCGATAGGCCTCGACCTTCCCGCCGGCCGCGGCCGCAATCCGGCGCGTCACCGACTGGATCGACGCCACGCTTCCAGTGGCCGGGAAGTCCACGATGACGCGCTGGCGCGCGACGCGACAGAGCTCCGCGACGCACTGCCGCCATCCCGGCGTGTGCATCAGCACTCGAAGGCTCACGGCGACGTCGAAGGCGCCATCGGGATGCGCCAGATGGTGCGCGTCGCCGACCTCGAAGCGAATGCCGGCGTGGCGATGGTCTGCGCGCGCGCGGGCCACGCGCAGCATCTCCGCCGACGCGTCTATTGCGGTGACCGCCGCACCGGCGCCGGCCATGATCAGCGCGGCGCGGCCTGTGCCGGTGCCGACGTCGAGCGCGGTCTTCCCGGCCAGCGGTCCGGCGAACTCCGCGATGACGCGCGCCTGGATCTCGGCCTGCAGCGATCCGATCGGCCCGCCGAAACGCGCCTGATCGAACGAGTCGGCCATCG
Source organism: Vicinamibacteria bacterium (assembly GCA_963787035.1). Taxonomy (GTDB): domain Bacteria; phylum Acidobacteriota; class Vicinamibacteria; order Vicinamibacterales; family JAENWD01; genus JAENWD01. Next base: position 60,432 of record CAWBBN010000022.1, on the reverse strand, counting down.
CCGGATCGGCGTAGACGGTGTAGCTGTAGTGATCCGACTTGACGCCGGGCGTGGAGCCGTTGGCCGTCACACTGCGCTTCCGGACACGGCGGCGGGCGCCGCGAGCCCGAGACGGCCGACCGCTTCGCGCGTGCGCGCCAGGTAGGCCTCGTAGCTGTACTTCGTCGCGGCCAGCGTCGCCGCCGCGGCGCCGAGCCGCGCGGTCTCGTCCGGATGGTCCAGCGCGCGCAGCATCCCGGCGGCGAAACCGTCCGCGGTCGCCGGCGTCAGGATGGACACCGAGTCGTCCAGCACCTGCGTATGCGTCAGCAGACGCGTCGCGACGATGACGCGGCCCGAGCGGAGGTACTGGTAGATCTTGAGCGGCGTATTGGTGCCGCGGCTGCGCGGCGAGACCAGCACGTCCGCCGCGTCGAGGAGCGCGGGGATCTCGTCGGCCGGGCGCTCGCCGGCGAAGATCACGGCCTGTCCGAGACCGAGCGCCTCGGTCTCGCGGCGCGCCTGCTCCACTTGCGGCGGCCGCCCACCCGCCAGCAGCAGCCGCGCGTCCGGGCGCGTGCGCAGGACGTCCTTCATTGCCGCGAACAGGAGATCGAGTCCCTGGTACGCCTCGAACGTTCCGGTATAGAGAATGAGCGGCGTCCGCACGTCGAGCCCGTAGCGCGCGCGAATCGTCGCGCGATCGCCGCCGGGGACGACATCGCCGGCGCCCGGCGCATTCTCGATGAGCACCGGATCCAGCGCCGGCCGAAGCTCCTTCACGAGGCGCTCGAGCTCGGGGCAGATCACGATCACCACACGCGACCGTCCGACCGCCACGCGCTCGAACCGCTCGAAGCACCACCGCAGGATCCGCGAACGGCTGAACTTGAAGTTCGTCAGCTGCTGCGGAAGGCTCGAGTGCATGTCGTAGAGGTGCGGCACGCCCAGCAGCGCGGCCAGCACGACGCCAATCGCGGCGCCTTCCTCATGCGAGTGGACGACGTCGTAGCGCGTCGACATCGCGCGGCGGATGGCGGTCAACGTGAGCGCGAGATCGAGTGGCACCTTCGCGAACGACGGGCCGATGCCGATCCGCCGGATGAACGGCGGCCGCAGGCAGCGGAACACGCGCAGCCCGGGCATCGAGACGTCTTCGCCGAACGGATACGTGACGAGGTCGACCGTGTGCCCGAGATCGGTGAGCGCGCGGATGCGATGGAACTCGCTGAAGGGCGTCCCCCGGGGCTCGAAGAACGGCTCCGGGGCGATCATCAGGATGTGGGACAAACACGAAATTCTAGGCCGCGTGGCCGAGGGCCGTCAACGCGGCGGGGGCACCGACGGTGCTCAGTACATCCCGCCCATCCCCATGCCTTCGCCGGACGGACGCCGCAGCTTTCTGCGGATCCGGACGCTGCGCGATGACGGCTTCCGTCGTCAGCAGCAGCGAGGCCACCGATGCGGCATTCTGCAGGGCCGACCGGACCACTTTGGTGGGATCGATGACGCCGGCGTCGATCAGGTTCTCGTAGCGCTCCGACTGGGCGTTGAAGCCCTCCTGCTCGGGCAGGGCCTTCACACGCGCGACGACAATCGAGCCCTCGTGGCCGGCGTTGGTCGCGATCCAGCGCAGTGGCTCTTCAATCGCCCGGAGGATGATCCGCACGCCGACCTGCTCGTCGCCCGGAAGGCTGCAACGCCTCGAGGGCCGTGCCGGCGCGCAGCAGCGCCACGCCGCCGCCCGCGACGATGCCCTCCTCGACGGCGGCCTTCGTCGCGTGCATGGCGTCCTCGACGCGCGCCTTGCGTTCCTTCATCTCCGACTCGGTCGCCGCGCCGACCTTGATCACCGCGACGCCGCCGACCAGCTTGGCGAGGCGCTCCTGCAGCTTCTCGCGGTCGTAGTCAGATGTGGCGTCCTCGATATGGGTCCGGAGCATCTTGATCCGGCCATCGATGGCCGCGCGCTCGCCGGCGCCCTCGATGATCGTCGTCTTGTCCTTGTCGACCGTGATCTTCTTGGCGCTGCCCAGATTCTCGAGCGTCATCGACGCGAGCGCTGACGCCGAGATCCTCGGTGACCGCCTTCGCGCCGGTCAGCACCGCGAGGTCCTCCAGCATCCAGCGCCGGCCCTCTCCATAACCGGGCGCCTTGACGGCAACCACCCGCAGCGTGCCTCGCAGCTTGTTGACGACCAGCGTGGCCAGGGCCTCCCCGTCGATGTCTTCTGCGACGATCAGGAGGGGGCGATCCGCCTTGGCCACCAGCTCCAGCAGCGGGAGCAGGTCCTTCATCGCGCCGATCTTCTTCTCGTGGACGAGAATCACCGCGTTCTCGAGCACCGCTTCCATCCGCTCGGGATCCGTCACGAAGTACGGCGAGAGGTAGCCCCGATCGAACTGCATGCCCTCGACGACATCCAGCGTGGTTTCGAGGGTCTTGCCCTCCTCGACCGTGATGACGCCGTCCTTGCCGACCTTCTCCATGGCCTCGGCGATGATTCTGCCGATCGTCTCGTCGTGGTTCGCCGAGATGGTGCCGACCTGCGCGATCATCGGGCCCGACACCGGCTTCGATTGCGCGCGGAGCGCGTCGACGACGACCTCCACCGCCCGGCCGATGCCACGCTTCAGGGCCATGGGATTGGCGCCGGCTGTCACGTTTCTCGCGCCTTCCCGGTAGATCGCCTGCGCCAGCACCGTGGCGGTCGTCGTGCCGTCGCCGGCGATATCCGACGTCCTGGCGGCGACCTCCTTGACCATCTGCGCGCCCATGTTCTCCAGCGAATCGCGAAGATCGATCTCTTTGGCGACGGTGACGCCGTCCTTGGTGATCGTCGGCGAGCCGAATCGCGATCCGATGATGACGTTCCGGCCCCGTGGCCCGAGCGTCACCTTCACCGCGTTGGCCAGACGGTTGACCCCGCGCAGAATGCTTTGACGCGAGGCGTCGCCGTAGACGATGTCGGTTGCCATTCGATTTCTCTCCTGCCGGTTCGCCGGCGCCTGCGTACGGTCGCGCGCTACGTGGTCGAGCGCAGGGCTCAGGGCTGGAAGGCGGCGACGTTTGCCTCGCGCGCCTGCGCGGCGGCGAGCTTGGCGTCGTCGATTTCCTTCTGGTGGCGCGCAATCTCCCGCTGCGGCGCCTCGCGCTGATCCTGCCGGAGCAGCCTGCACGGCCGCGGTGTGCGCCAGGGCGTCGAGCCGCGGTGACGAGACGACCAGCTGGAAGCGGGTGCTGGCGGTGCTGCCGTAGCTGCTGTCGGCGCGATAGAGCACCACGGCGTAGTCGGCGTCGCCCCATCGCGCGATGGCCACGCTGGACTCCCCGTCGATCTCGGTCGGCGTCGTCCGCGCCGTCCGGAGCACCGGCTTGTCCGCCGGGCCGTAGCTGATCGACAGGGCCTCGATGATGTCGCCGCCGGTCATTCCGGCGGTACGGTCGCGGTCGTAGTCCACCACCATCTTCGACAGCTGGTCGTTGTAGAAACTGAAAACGATCTTCTGCACCGGGTCGGCACTCGACGCCGTGAAGTTCGAGACATACTGCGGGCGCCACTCGAGCTCCTGCATCAGCGCCGGGCGGGCGTGAATGGTCTTGGCGTCGCCGGCCGTGGTCTTGGCGAGCGTGGACACCGAAGACACGCGTGCTCCCGAGGGCGAAATCCCGGTAGCGCGCCCGGTCCTGGGCGTGCGCGGGATGCGCGGACAAAACGAATCCGAGAACACTGACGGCCATCGTTCGGGTTCCAATCATGACGGCCTCCTTTAGAGGCACAAGTAGCGGTGAACGGTTCAACGCGGCCGGCCCGTCAGCACGGGCACCAGCAGATATTCGGAGAGCGTGTCGGAGTCCGTGAACACCTGCGCCGTGCCCTGCAGCTTGAGCTGCAGCGTGTTGTCGGTGCTGTTCGTGAACACGAAATCCAGGAGGTCACGCCGCGGCGGCGTGCCGTTGGCCGACGTGAAGAGGTATTCGCACGACAGCGAGCCCACGGCCGCGGTCGGCACAATCGCCATCGACGCAGTCGGCCGCTCGAGTCTCCGGACCGAGAACCCGCCGTCCATGTGTTCCTCGATCAGAAAGGCACGCACCGGATCGCCCGGAAACTCCCGTCGGAATGCCTCCACGTCGCGCACGACGGTGGTCCTGAGCTCGTCGAGCATGCGGCGGCCATGCTGGCTCACGAGGTCCGTGCGTCGATCGACCGCCTGCTTCGCCCGCAGCTGGACCTCGTCGCGTCGCCGTTCGTCGTTCGCGAGGCGCGTCACCCACTCAGCGGTCATCGAGACAATTGCCGTCATCGCTTGTTCCTCGTGGTCAGGCCGGCGAGCAGCGCGAGCGCGAGTGCCGTGATGGGTTTCATGGGTCTGCTTCTGACGCGCTAGAGGCGGCCGCTCAACAGCAGGATCACCAGGATCAGCAGCACGACGCCGACGCCACCGCTGGGACCGTAGCCCCAGCCGCGGCTATGCGGCCACGCGGGCACGACACCGAGGAGCATCAGGACGAGCACGACGATCAGAACGGTAATCATGGAGTTCTCTCTGGGAACGTCGAGCGTTCACCGCTAGGAGATCAGGGCCGTTCCGGACTCGTTGACATCGAGCGCAAGATGGCGACGCTGCATCCACGCCATCAGGATCCCGGGAAGCCGGGTGCCTCGGCGGTCGGATTCCCCCGCCCACCGGCTCACGTTGGCGCGGCGCGGCATGCCTTTCGGATCGGGTCGCGAGAGCAACCGCGCGTATGCGTTGTAGCGTTCCTGATTGAAACTCTGGAGGACTGTCGGTCTCTACGTAGACGGGGCGGGCATGACTCATGCCCTGACTATAGGGGGGCCGGCTGAATCACGCTGTCCTGAACAGCACAGACGGCTGCTCTCGGGCTCCGGCGTCGCCTCGTCGCTATGCCAGCCGATCAGGTGACGGCCGAGCACTGACGCCACGGCGGCAATCGGGACCGCCAGAAACATGCCGACGATCCCACCGAGCGCGGCGCCCGCAAGAACCGCCACGATCACTGCCAGGGGATGCAGTCGCACGCCTCGGCGCATCAGGCGCGGAAAGACCACGTAGTCCTCGACGATCCGGACCAGCCCGAGAAACGTCAGCGCCCAGACCGCAAGCAGCGGCGCGTGCAGCGCGCCGACGATCGTGGCCGCAACCGCGACCACCAGCGGGTCCGACCAGAGGAATGAACTCGAGGGCCCCGGCCAGGACGCCGAGCAACACGGCGTACGGAATGCCGAGCGCCGCGAACCCAACGCCCGCAGACGCTCCCGACCAGGAGACACGCGAGCAATTGCGCGCGCATGAACGCCGCGAGCGTCGCGTTGGCTTCTTCGAACAGCTGGTGGCCGCGCAATCGAACGGGGTGCGGTAACGCCAGTCACCACGAGCCGGCGCAGCGCCGACGCGTCCTTCAGGAGAAAGAACGCGAGGACCGGAATCAGGATCATCCAGGGCAGCACGGCGACGACGAGCGCCACGATCGTCGCGCGCGTGGACTCGAAGGCCGCCTCGCCCATCGAGGTCATCGACTCGTCGATGCTGTGCCGCAGCCCAACGGGAATCCGCAGCCGCTCGTACTCGCGTGACCAGCCATGCTCCCAGGCGGCAATCGACTGGGCATAGGACGGCGCCCGGGCGATCATGTCGTGCGCCTGTTCGCTCGCGATCGGCAACAGCAGCACGGCGGCGATCGTCACGCACCCGCCGAGCGCCAGATACACCACGGCGATGGCCAGCCCTCGCGGCAGCTGCCTTCGGCGGCCGGCGAGCCGCACCGGTCGCTCCACAAGGTGCACCAGCGGGGCAACGATGTAGGCGAACAGCGCAGCCATCGTCAACAGAAGGACGAGGGACTTCAGCCGGTACAACGCCCAAAGACCAGACGCGACGAGGCCGACGACGAGCAGCACCTGAAGTGCCGCTCGGTCGTGGGACGTGACGGAGGACGAGCAGTCTGGGCCGGTCATGGCCGACACGACTGCGATCGGCCTCTCACGCCGTCGCCACAGCCGAGCGGCCCGTGGCAGCGGCGCGAGCCGCCGACCTAGTTCGTGTGCTCCTTGGCGGAATACCGGTTCAGCAGCTCGATGAACGGGATGGCGACTCGAGGCACATGCACGCCCTTGGTGACGATGGCGCGATTCTCGAGGCGCTTGCCATACATCGCGGCGTTGTCGTCGAGATCCTGGCGCAGCGTGGCTCCTTCGAGCGCGACGCCTGCGAAGAGGCCCTGCGACCGCGACCACGACAGGATGTCGGCGTGCATCTGCGCGTCGGTCTGCGCCGTCGCCGTGCGTCCGACCGGCCCGGCCGCCGCCGACGCTTCGCCGCCGATCGTGAACTTGTCGGCCAGCAGCTTGTCGGCGCCACGCTCGTTCATGACCAGCATGATCAGGTCTGTCGATGAGCCGCCGATCTGGAAGCCGACGCTTCCCCCCTCGATACGCACCGCTCCCGGTGCGGACCAGCCGGCGCCCGTGCTGGTTGCGGCACGACAGGAACCCCTTGCCGTACTTTCCGCCCGCGACGAACGCCGCGGTCTTGAGCTCAGGGACGATCACGATGCAATGGGCGTTCTCGAGCAGCTCGTCGGGAATGGCCTTGTCGGGCGCGGCCATGACCTCGGAGAGCACCGCGGACGCCGCATGGAGACGCTTGCCCGGGTTCGTTCTCGGAGGCCACCAGCGGCGCGAGCGCCAGCGTGGTCGCCACAGTCGTTGCGATGATGAGTTTCACGTGTGAGCCTTTCGCCGCGATCGCGCGGCATGAGAACTGCCGTCGACAGGAGGGTCGCTAGCGCGATCGGCCGTAATCCGTCCTGGTAGCCCCTCTGGAACCCGGTGCGGTACTGCGTCTGATACGCGGCGCTGTCGCCGTAGGCGTGGGTGTACCCGTGATTGGCCTTGCGGTACGCGTCGGTCTGCTCGTAGTTCGGCCGCGCGTTCTGCCCGTGATCGTACCGGCCCGAAGTGACGCCGTCCCGATAGCCCACGTCATACGCGAGATCCGAGGCGCCCCACTGGCGCGACGCATATGGATCGCTCGGGCTGGTCCCACTTGTTGCGGTTCGCATCGGTCCGTCCGTAGACCTCGCCGTACTCGGGCCCGCGACCGCTGTACCCCGCGTCGTAGCCGGCTTTGTAGCCGTCACGGTACCCGGCCTGGTACTGGCCACGGTCGCCCATGAACGGCTGGTACCCGTTCGCGGTGTCCCGCGACTGTTTCGAGTTCACCTTGTATTTCGTGCCGCTCTCGCGATCCGAGCGGGCGTGGTCCGCGCCGTCGCGGTACGCGTGCTCGTAGCCGTGGCGGTATGGATCGAGTGACGGGCCGAACTGCACGCCGTCTCCTGTCGACCGTGATCTGACGCCTGTCCCTGCGCCTTCACGACACCGGTCGTCGCGACCGCCAGGACCAGCACTGTCGTGCCGATCGCGATATTTCATGTGCATGAATGCTCTCTTTCTTGAGATCAGCCTACGCGCCTGCAGGCTCGGCGCGCTGTCCGCTTGTGCACATCCATCGAACGGGATGTATCAGCGCGGCAGCGGCGCACGTCGGCGCGCTCACGCCCGATCGGTCTTGGCCGCGGTCGCGTACCGTTCCACCTCGCGGGCACCGCGTGCCACGCTCTCCGCGACGTCATCGCGCACGGCCTGTCCCTTGCGGGTCGCCGCACCCACCGCGTCGCCGACGCGCTCGCTGCCTCGCTGAAAGACATCGCCGGCGCGATCGCGAACGTCTCGAGCCGAGTCCGTCAGGCGCTCGCCAATCTCGGAGGCCAGGCGCGGCGCCAGCCAGATCGCCAGGCCCGCGCCGAGGCACGCGCCCGTCGATGACCCCAACCAGAAAGCCGGGGCCTCGAGAGGGTGCTGGCGCTGCGTGCTGTCGCTGTGGTGAATTCATTTCGTGTTGCTCCTTCACTCGGCACTCTACGGCGAGTGCGACGCCGACCGCTGTCCCGAACCGCACAGACACGCGACGTCGTCTTCGCGCATCCTGCACGACGCGGGAGAAGCCATGATGAGAGCAGACAATCCGGTCGGCGGCTCTGCGAGAGATGCTGGTCGAACACCAGCGTCGAATCCAGGACGACGTCTACGCTGTCCTGCGCGACAGCCGCGCGAGCCTGGTCAGCGCCGTGGGTCACGGTGAGGTGTGGGGGGCAGTGCTGCAGATGCGTGCCCAGGGCGGGCCGGGCATCGACGACGCGCTGCGCCGCGCTCGATGCCGGCCGTTACGGGTTTTGCGTGGCGTGCCGGAAAGGGATCTCAGAGCGACGGTTGAACGCGCTGCCGCTCGCGACGCGCTGTGAGGCGTGCCAGCAGTAGCCTCTGACGCGGACTCAGTCGTGCAGGACGACGCTCAGCAGCGAGTTGTTGATCTTGAGCGGGACCTGGCCGTCGTACTCGATGAAGCCCAGACGCTTGAACTTGTTCAGGAAGAAGTTCACGCGCGACCGGGTCGTGCCGACAATCGACGCCAGCGTCTCCTGTGACACCTTCGGGACCGCGCGCGTCCGGCCTGTCGTGCTTGCCGTAGCGCGCGAGCAACAGGAGCGTGCGCGCCAGGCGCTTCTCGCTCGAGTTGAACAGCTGATCGACCAGGTCTTCCTCGATCCGGATGTTGCGCGTCAGCATGTGCGCGATGAAGCGGTCCGACATCGAGTGCTCGTCGTGGAGCAGGCGCAGCATCCGCGCCTTGCTGACGAGCAGGATGATGCTGGGCGTGATGGCCGTCGCGCTGCCCATGCGGACGCGCTGCCCGGCCAGACATCCTTCGCCGAAGAAATCGCCGGGGCCGAGCATCGCGACGACGGCTTCCTTGCCGCTGCTTCGACAGCACCGACAGCTTCACGCCGCCGGCCTGGATGTACATGACATCCTTGGAGACGTCGCCCTGCGCGAAAATCACTTCGCCCGCGGCCGTACTTGGTGCTCGAGCGGGGCCCGCCCACCGCGTCCAGGAACGCCTGGGCATTGAAGGGCGGCGGCGACCGTCGTTTTCGCGATGGCGAGCTTTCTGACTGCCATCCCAGCAGCATGACACGGCGGCCTGTCTGGGAGCTGTGCAAAAGTGCACAGTGCTGGCGTGCCATGGCCGCTATGCTGCCACACTCGAACTACGCTTGCTGGACATCCCGACCACCCCATGGTACGGTGGTTGGTGCGGTCGCCGGTGAGCGTCTCACCCGCCGTACTCCCAAGACTGCTAGACCTTGCCTGAATCGTCGACCGACCGGTCCTCCCCGTCGGCCCGTGGCCGCCGTGCGCTCGTGCTCGCGCTGAAGATCGTCGTCAGCGTCGGCCTGCTGTCGCTCCTCATCTGGAAGAGCGATCCACCGCGGCTGTGGCACTACGTGCGATCGGCCTCGCTGACGTGGCTGGCCGCGGCGCTCGCCGTCTATTTCGTGATGATCCTCGCGAGCGCCTGGCGCTGGGGACTGCTCCTCAAGGCGCAGCACGTGGACGTGCTCCGCGCGAACGCTCACGGGCTCCTTTCTCGTCGCGACCTTCTTCAACAATTTCCTGCCGAGCAATATCGGCGGCGACGTGATCCGCATCGCGGACACCGCCAAGCCGGCGCGATCGCGGACGCTGGCGGCGACCGTCGTGCTGATGGATCGCGGCGTGGGCCTGCTGGGTCTCGTGCTGCTCGCCGCGGTGGCCGCGACGATGGCCGTCGAGGAAGGCATGCCGCAGGGACCGGTGCCGGCATGGGCGCTGTGGGTCGTCTTCGCGGGCGCCACGCTGGCGGCGGCGCCGGCGCTGCTGGCTCCGCAGTTCCTCGTGCGGCTGCTCGGGCCGCTGAAGCGGCTCCATCCCGAGTGGGTCAGCGCGCGCCTCGAGCAGCTGCTCGACGTCCTCGTCCGGTTCAAGGAATCACCAGTGGCCCTGGCCGGCTGTTTCGGCGGCGCGGTCGTCGTGCAGATGCTCCTCGTCGGGTTCTATGCGGCCGTGGCCCATGCCATCGGCCTGCAGATCTCCCCCTGGCATCTGGCCGTCGTCGTGCCGGTGTCGTTCCTCGTGCAGATGATCCCGCTGTCGCTGAACGGCTTCGGCCTGCGCGAGGCGACCTTTTCGTTCTACTTCGCGCGGCTGGGGCTGCCCATCGAAGCCGCGCTCGTAATTTCCCTGCTTGGCGCGGGTCTTGTCATGCTATTCTCCCTCTCCGGAGCCGCTGTGTACGTGGTCCGTGGCACGTAAGGCGACTTCTCCCACCTCGGTACGACCTGCGTGTCCCAGCACGTGGGCGAGAGTATCGGCGACCGGCGGCGTCCGGTTCGTTCACGGCGGTACTCGCTGACCAAAGTCAACAGTTGAGGACGACTTGATGACCTCTTTGCGTTCGTGGTTTGTCTCGGGGGCCGTGCTCGCGCATGGCCGCCGCTGCCAGTCCCGCCCAGGCTCAGGACAGCAAGTTCACGGCGTCCGTGAACTTCGGGTTCCAGGCCGGGTCGGGCGATATTTCACAGAGCCTGCAACCCATCATCTATGACGAGGCGGCCAAGGTCGACGTCTCGCAGACCTACGAGAACGGTCCGCTGGTCGACGTGGGCGGCAGCTACATGCTCTTCGGCAAGTGGGGCGTGGGCGTCTCCTACAACCACACATCAGGCGATGGGAACGCGACGATCGCTGCCCAGATTCCCGACCCCAAGGTCTTCGACAACCCGCGTGCGGTCAGTCTCTCGGCGTCGGGCCTCAAGCACAACGAGGACGCGGTGCACGTGGACGTGCTGTACCGCTTCGCGGCAACGCCGAAGATCGACGTCACGGTCGGCGGCGGCCCGACGTTCTTCTCGATGAAGCAGGAGTTCGTGACCGAGTTCGCGGTCACCGAGACCTCGCCTCCTCCGGGGCCGTACGTCAATCCCACCGTCACACCGACGATCACGGGCGTGAAGAAATCGCCGGTGGGCTTCAACATCGGCGCCGATGTCACCTACATGCTCACGCACAGCATGGGCGTCGGGATGCTGCTCCGATTCGCGCATGCGAACCCCTCGCTGGACGTGCCGAATACCCCGACGCCGATTGAAGTGCACGCGGGCGGCTTCCAGATTGGCGGCGGGTTCCGCTATCGCTTCTAGATTGCTCGTTTCGAGGAGTTCAAGGATGGACAAGAAGCTCTACTTGATCGGGGCCACCGCGGTGGTCGCCCTGGCGCTGGCCTGCGGCGACAAGAATCCGAGCCCTGCAGCGCCGACTCCAGCGTCCACCTCCGCCGAGGTGACCTCGTCGGGGGCCGCGGCCGACGGCTCGACCCTGAAAGTGCCGGCGCCCACGCCGACCGCTCCCGCCAACGGCGCTCAGACCGCCGACTTCAACATCGTCTTGAAGGTGAATCCCGTCACGGCCAAGTTCGTGAACGAGACCGGCTTCGCCTATCACTTCCAGGTCCTGCTGAACAACCAGGTCGTCCGCGAATTCCGCTCGGGCGCGACGCAGTGGACCGTCGCAGACCTCGACAACAACGTGACGTACACGTGGCACGCCCGGGCCGAGCAGGGGCCCTACTTTGGGCCGTGGTCGGATAACTGGACGTTCAAGACGCCCGACATCCCTCTGGGCTACATCCACTCGGACGAAGTCTACGACCCGCTCTTCAACGGCAAGACCGTCGGCCAGATCTTCGGTCCGGTGACGTTCATCCCGAACCAGGGCGCGAAGATGGAAGACCTCGTCAGCTACATCCAGTACGTCCTGCCGACGACGGTGACGAGCGGCGAGATCTCCTTGCTCGCCACCAACGTCCACGGCGGCACCGAGGGCGGCAAGACGAAGGTCATGGCGATGTCGGAGGGCACGTCGGACATCACGACGAACCCGCGGCGGTTCACGATCGAGAAGCGCGGTGAGCCCGAGAACACCATCGCGTGGCGCGTGATCACGAACTGCGAGCGCATCGAGACCGTCGGCGGCGAGCGCGTCGAGCGCAATTTCGATCCGAACCGTTGGTACCTCTGGACAGCCACATTCGGGAACGGCAACTTCAACCTCACGGTCCGCGAGGACGGCCCCAACGGCAACGTGATCTACAGCTTCGGAAAGTCCTACTGCGGCACCTACGACCCGGATCCGCACTACGTGTACGCCGGCGGTCCGACGGGCCGCGCGGGCCCGGACAGCGGCACGGTGCCGGGCATGATCGTCAAGCAGTTCTGGATGTCGAGCCGGCCGCGTCCGGCGTTCGCCAACCGGTAATCCCGGCCGTTTTCACGGCCTGAACGTCCTACCCCCGGGGGTCGCGATCGCTCGGTCGCAACCCCCGGGGTCGTTTTTCGTCCTCTGCCCGCCCGTCAGGCTCCCCAGCCGCTGGCGACGTCCCGCTAAACCCGAACGTCTGAACGTGCCGATACACGGAATTGCACGGGATTCGTGGGTCCCGGCAAGCCCGACTGTTGGAGATACACGCATGAACGCTCGCCTCACGCGCGCGCTGGCGCTCGTGGCGTTGCTGCCATTGGCGGCCGCCTGCGAGACCAGCAAGAGCTCGAACCCGTTGAGCCCCTCGGTGGCGGGGCCCATCCCGGGAGTGGATATTTCCGCGCCGACGCCGTTGCAGCCGACGCTCAACGCCAACGTCGAGAGCGACCAGCAGCCGATCACGCTGCTGATTGAGAACGCCAGCAGCAGCGGCCAGCGGCCCCTCACCTACCGGGTTGAGGTTGCCGCCGACGCCGGCTTCTCGACGATGGTCTTCTCGAAGGACAACATCTCGCCCGGCGGCAACGGCCGGACGTCCGTCAACCTGCCGGACAAGCTCGCCAGCGACCGCACCTATTTCTGGCGCGCCCGCGCGCAGGACGGCGCCAATACCGGCCCCTTCTCGTCCGCGGTGAAATTCAGCGTCGTGACGCCAGTCGAGATCGGCGCGCCGACGCTCGTGTCGCCGATCAACGGCGCGATAGTCGACGCGAATCCGCCGACGCTGCTCTTCAGCGAGCCGACGATCACCGGCCCGGCTGGCGCGCTGACTTACCTGATCCAGGTCGCAACCGATCAGGCCTTCACCCACATCGTCTTCAGCGAGTCGGACGGCCCCCAGGGCAACCAGACGCAGGGTGACGCCGCAGCGCGTCTCTGTTGACCTCGACCACCTTCTACTGGCGCGTGCGGGTGTCTGACCCGAGCGTGACACGGCCCGTGGTCCGCGACGGGCGTCTTCAAGACCCCCGCCCTGCCGACCAGCGGTGGCGGCGGCGGTGGCGGTGGCGGCGGAGGTGGCGACGGCGGCGGTGGCGGCGGCGGAGGCGGCGGGTCGACCGGCGGATGCCGCGCGGGCTCGCAAGGCCACAAGAGCGGCGCGCTCGATACGGGCCTCGCCGAGGACATCGTGCGCGGCACGGCCGACGAGTACCCGTGCCTCACGGCGACGTTCAACACCGAAGACGAGGCGCTCACTGCGGCCGAACAGCTGCTCCGCCGGATGATCTGGCACCTGCAGCAGGCGGGATTCGGATCGGCACGACAGAAGAACCCGTCGGGCCTGATCTCGAAGGACAAGCTGAACATCAACATCGGCGGCAAGTGGCACACCTACGACGTGTTCAGGCTGGGCTACGCGCACGTCGCGTCGAGCGTGACCTTCAACGAGGTCACGCCGCCGAACCCGCAGCCCGACGGCGGGATTCCGGACTAGCCGTCGCGCGTCGCTACGGCGAAGCGGGCAGGTTCAGGGCAGGACGCGGTAGATCGTGACCGCGTCGTTGTGAAAGACCGGGGCAAACCATTGCGGGGCTGCATCGAGCAGCCTCGCAATGGCCGGATACGCGGCCCGCTCGGCCGGGCCGATGTAGAAATACTCGATGCCGAATGCGACGGCCTGCTGGTGAACAACCGCCGGGTCGCTCGCCTGGAACACCCTCCGCATCCGGTCGCTCGCCTCTCGGTATTTCCTCAGCGGGATCATCGAAATCGGCATGCCGGCCGCCATCCTCCGCGCGCCGAAGCCGGGCATGTAGGCCCAGGTTCCTGACGGCCGGGTCGGGTCGACCTGGACCAGCGCCGACTCTGGCGTATTCGCCTTGAGCCAGGCCAGCGCGTCCACTTCGCCGGGACTCAGAATCTCAGTCCACCGGAAGCCGGGGCCCTGACGCTGATTCGCGGTGTCCTGCGTGTTGTAGAGGTCGATGGCGGTTGTCGGCGCCGCCGCCACGGCAAGCATCCCAAGGCCCGCGACCACTGCCGCGCGAGTCGCGCCGCCTCTCTCCCAGGCGTCTTCCCACAACAGCCCCACCAGCGGCGTCATGGCAATGAACAACAAATGGCCCGCGCGCCAGCCGACATACGCGTGCTGGTGATCGACGACGTCCACGAAAAAGTAGAAGCCGAATCCGACGGCCACGAGCACGGCGACTGCGGCAAACGCGGTGAGCCGCTGACGCACGGCGATCCACGCGCCGCCCGCGGCGGCGATCAGGATCGGACCGAAGCTGAGCGCGATCCCCGTGACCGTGTTCGTCGCGGCGAGCGGATTGAGGTGCCCCACGCTCATGATCGGCCCCGCCGATTGATCGACGTATTCGAGCAGGTTCGACACGAGCACCGCGATGCCGACCGGCACGCCGGCCGCGACCCCTCCGAGAACGAGCGCGCCCCAGCGCCGCTGCATCAGCAGGCCCACTGCCTGATACAGCGCCACCGCGGACCCGACCATCAGCGCGATGAACGAGCTCACGAGCAGGCCGACCGCCAGCAGGACGCCCGCCAGCAGGTTGATCGCAACGCGCGAGGCATCGCGCGCCTGCTGAAGAACCAGCAGCGCCGAGAGACTCAGTGCCCAGGACGTCGCGTGGTGCGGCTGATACAGGAGCAGGCGCTGCAGCCCGTCCACCTTGAGGCTGCCGAACTTCCAGTTGCTGATGCCGTCGATGTTCAGGTCGCGCAGGCCCGCCAGCGGGACGCCGCGCTGCCAGAAGACGTAGAGCTGCTGCGCGCCCTCGAAGCTCGTGAAGAAGATCGCGAACGCGCAGCCGATCGCCGCCGCCGTCGCGCTCCGAACGAACTGCCGCACGAAGGCGTAGAAGAACGCCATGAACCCGAGATCGAGCAGCAGCGCGTTGGTGAGGAGCAGCGGCTCGATGGCGATCGTCGGGGCCACGCGATGCTCGATGGCCGACGCGAGGCTGGCGAGCCAGTAGTAGTGCAGATGATCCCCGGCCAGAAACGGGTTCTTCGGCGGGACGTCGCCCTTCGAGATCTCTTCGGCGACGGCCATCGCCCACTCGAAGTCCGCGATGAAGTAGGCGCGGTAGGCCTTGCCTTCCGGGCGCATCTCGCCGACGCGCGCGTAAGGTCGCGCGACGACCGCCGGCACGATCAGGAGGACGAGCAGCAGGGCCGCGACATCACGACGATCGTACGCGGGCGCCACGAGCGCGCCGCGCAGCCAGCGGCACGGCACGACGAGCAGCGCCGCGCCGAGTGGCGCAAGCGCCAGCACGAACGTCGCGCGCACGCCGGCGATCCAGAGCGCGAGCAGCACGAGACTCGTCGCGGCGAAGCCCCACACGGGCCCCACGAGCAGCGACGGCAGCCACTGGCCGCGTTGAGACCCGTACAAACGGCGTGCTATCATCACGCCCGGCCACGCCATCCAGAGATACGCCAGCACCAGTGCGCTGCCGGCCGAGAGCGGCAGCATGGCCGAGACCGAAACACCGATCGAGATCAGGAACACGACGGCAAGCACCGCGACGGTCGTCTGACGCGGCGTGATGGTGGCTGGCACGCGCTCGGTCAAGTCGGTTCATCCTATCCCCTGCCATGTCAATTGCCAAGACGATCGGCCGCGGGCTGCTCTACATCGCATTCAACCTGCTCGTCGCCGGCGCGATCATCGAAATCATCTTCGTCTCGATGCTGCACGCGCCGCGGCTCACCGCGGCGTCACCGGCGCCGGTCCGTCGTCTCGTCCAGCAGGTGTACCGGCACTTCAATCGCGCGCTCATCCAGTTCAACCCGGAGTGCGCGCGCTACGATGCCGACGTCACGTACACGCTGAAGCCGCCAGGCTGCACGTTCGGCAACCTCGAGTTCGACAACACGTACGACGTCAATCACCTGGGGCTGCGCGATACGGAAGCGGATCTGGTCGCTCCTGACGTGATCGTGATCGGCGACTCGCACGCGATGGGCTGGGGCGTGAACCAGGACCAGTCGTTTCCTCGAGTCCTCGCGCAGAAGACCGGCCTCAAGGTCCTGAACGCCGCGGTGTCGTCCTATGCGACCGTCCGCGAGATGCGGATGCTGGACCGCCTCGACACGTCGCACCTGAAGGTGCTGGTGATTCAATACGCGGACAACGACCAGCCCGAGAATCGCGCGTTCCGCGACGGGCACAACCAGCTGACGATCACGAGCCAGGCGCAGTATCAGACGATCGTCGATCACTACCTGGCGCAGCGCGCCTACTACCCCGGCAAGTATGTGTGGCGCCTGTTCATGAAGGTCACGCATCTCGAGACGCCGGAGCCCGATCAGCTGAAGATGCAGACCCTCGATCCGGACGTCGAGGCCGGCCTGTTCCTGAACGCGCTCGAGCATGCCGGCAAGACGCCGCTCGACGCGGTGCAGGTGGTCGTGCTCGAGGTCAACCAGGAGCTGGGGCACCCGAAGCGGTTCATTGCGGCATTGGACAAGGTCGCCCGCGCGGACACCCACCCGGACTGGGTGAGGCGTCTGGTGACCTTCGACACGACGTCAGTGCTGAAAGACGACGATTTCTACGTCCTGGACGACCACATGAACGCGCAGGGCCACGAGGCGGTGGGGGCGGGCCTCGCGACGGCGGTGCAGAAGGCACTGGCGCGCTAACCGCAGATCCGCCATATCCTTCGGGCTCAGTTTCGCCCGCAAGTAGAAGATAGACAGTGGCTTGGGATGCTATACTGCGATCGGGATGTCCACCGACGCCTTCCGCCTGAACTACCTGGCTCGGACCGCCGCGGGCGTGCCGCGAGACCTGGCCAACACCCTGGTCGTCTCGAAGCTCAAGCCAATCCGGCCGACGGTGCTGATTTACAACTGCACCTTCGTCTGCGACGCCCGCTGCACGATGTGCAACAACTGGAAGCGCGGGAACCGCAAGGAAGACATGACGCTGCCGCAGGTGGACGGCGCCATGGACCACGAGTTCTGGGGCGCAGTCGAGAACCTCAACATCTCCGGCGGCGAGCCGACGACGAGGAACGACCTGCCGGAGCTGGTGGAGATGTTCCACCGCCGGCTGCCCCGCCTGCGCAAGATCGGCGTCAACACCACGGGCCTGACGCCGCACCGCGCGATCCCGATGCTCACCCGCATCGTGGAGTTCTGCGCCTCGAAGAACCTGCTCGTCAGCATGCGCGTGTCGCTCGACGGCATCGGCGACATCCACAACGAAGTGCGGCAGGTGAAGCGCGGCTTCGACAAGGCGTGCCAGACGATTGAAGCCATGCAGGCGCTCGCCGCGAAGCACTCGAACTTCTCGTTCGGCATCGCCGCGACGATCTTCGCGACGAACCTCGAGGACGCCAGGAACATTCTCGCCTGGGCGCGCACGAAGAAGCTCGACGTCGTCTTCAACATGCTGCGGTTCACCGACAACATGCTCGGCAACCGCGACCTCGAGGCGAGCGTCGGCTTCAAGGAGCGCGAGGAAGAGTTCATGCGCCAGTTCTTCCTCGAGCGCGTGCAGGAGGAATCGGTCCTCTCGGGCCAGGCGTTCATGTACCTGCACTATGCCGACATGATCGCCAACGGCTACGTCCGGACGATGCCGTGCCCGTTCCGGTCGCAGGGCCTGCTGCTGAACCCGAACGGCGACTTGTTCTACTGCGAGAACTCGGACCTGCTCGGCAACGTGCTGGACCAGGGCGCCAACGAGCTCTACTTCAAGGCGGAGAACCTCGCGCATCGCGCGGCGTTCGAAGACGGGATCTGCAAGAACTGCCTGAGCCCCTGCCAGGTGAACGTCGGCGCGATGAAGCAGTTCGTGCCCTACGCGAAGTTCCTTCTGCGGGCCTACAAGGTCAAGCAGCACCCCGAACGGCACGCCGAGACCCTGCCCGCGACGCAGTGACGAGGCTCCTCGGCAGCCGCTTCGTGCGGCTGGTGGTGGCAGCCGGCCTGACCGGCCTGCTGCTCTGGAAGAGTAACCCCGCTGAAATCGGACGCATCGCCGCCCACGCGATCCCGTCGTGGATCCTGTGGTCGTGCGCGCTCGTGGTGTTCGACCGCGCGCTCATGGCCTGGCGCTGGCTCCTGCTGCTCGGCCCACTCACGACCGGCGCGCCTCCCCCACTCTGGGGCGTGATGCGCGTCTTCTTCATCAGCACGTTCGTCGGAACGGCGTTGCCGAGCGTCGGCGGCGACGCGGTGCGCGCCTACAGCGTCAGCAAGTACGGCGTCTCCGGGCCGGCGGCCGTCGCATCGGTCGCGATGGACAGGGCGCTCGGCGTGGTGTCGATCCTGATTCTCGGGCTCGCCAGCCTCGCCATCTTCAGCGCGCCGGCGCCGTCAGGCGTGTATGTCGTGCTCGGGCTCGGTGGGCTCGCCAGCCTTGGCCTGGCCCTCGTGATCTACTCGGATGGCGTCGCCGGCCTGGCGTCGAGCCTCGTCGGCCGGCTGCCGGGCGCTGGCCTGCGCGGGCTGGTCCAGAAGCTGCTCGAGGCGGTCCGCGCCTATCGCCATCACCACGGCGCGCTGACGATGGTCGTCGTCGCGTCCGTCGGCGTTCAGATCCTGCGCGTCCTGCAGTGCTGGTGTCTGGGCCTGTCGCTGGGCATCGGGCTGCCGCTGACGTCGTACTTCGTGACCGTGCCGGTGATCCTGCTGATCATGCTGTTCCCGGTGACCGTCAGCGGACTTGGCACCGGCCAGGCGGCCTTTCTCTGGACGTTCGGAGTCGCGGGGGTGGGCCGGCCCGAGGCGTTCGCGCTCTCGATCCTCTTCATCGCGCTCGGGATCGTCGGCAACCTGCCCGGCGCGCTGCTGTATCTGACGAGTGACGTTGCCCCGCAGCGGGCAGAGTGGCGCACGTCGGCCGACACGGATCGAGGCTCGACGCCCGGAGCCTGTCGTCTCGCGCGAGACATCCGGCCGACGGACGTCAGGCGTTCTGGAGCGCCCGCGGCGGTCGCAAGGGTCTCGCGAACTTCGCGAATCACGTAGGTCGGCTTGTCCTGCGACTCGTGGTAGGTGCGCGCCTGCATCTCGGCGAGCAGCCCCAGCGTCAGGAGCTGGAGGCCCGTGAAGATCAGCAGGATGCCGAAGAGCAGCAGCGGGCGATTCGCGATCGACTGATGTCCGAACAGGCGCTCGTACGCGAGCAGCGCCGACACGCCCATCCCCAGGCACAGCATCGTCCCGCCGACCAGGCCGAAGATCTGCAGCGGCCGTGTCGAGTAGTTCAGCAGGAACTTGACCGTCATGAGGTCCAGAATCACGCGGATGGTCCGCGAGAGGCCGTACTTCGACTTGCCGTGCTGGCGCGCCCGATGGTTCACGACGACTTCGCTGATGCTGACGCCAATCTCGCTGGCAATGGCCGGCAGGAAGCGGTGCATCTCGCCGTACAGCTTCAGCGGCTTGACGACCTCCGCGCGGAAGACCTTCAGCGAGCAGCCGTAGTCGTGCAGGCGCACGCCGGTCGACCAGGAGATCAGGCGGTTCGCCATCATCGACGGCAGCCGCCGCGTGACGAACGTGTCCTTCCGGTCCTTGCGCCAGCCGCAGACGATGTCCTGGCCCTGATCGATCAGATCGACCATGCGCGGCAGGTCTCGAGGATCGTTCTGGAGATCGCCGTCGGCGGTCGCGATGAGCCGGCCGCGCGCGAACTTGAATCCTGCCGCGAACGCCGCCGTCTGGCCGAAGTTCCGCCGGAAGCGAATCACCCGGACGCGCGGGTCCTTCGCCTGGAGATCCGCCAGCAGGCGGAAGCTCTCGTCGGTGCTGCCGTCGTCGATCAGGACGAGCTCGTACGGACGTCCCCACGCCTCCAGCGCGTCGGTGAACTCGCGATAGAGATTGGAGATGTTCGGGGCTTCGTTCTTGATCGGAATGACGACGGAGAGGTCTGGGGCCATCAGGGCAATCGTCACGGCATGATATCGGCCTCGGTGGCGGAGGTCAAAACGCCGCGGCCTGCCCGCAGACGCTTCCATCCGAATGCCACCAAGGCGGCGACGAGGACGGCGCCGACCAGCCAGTACGCGATCACCTTGCCGTTGGCCGTCAGAAACGCCGTCGCCTGATCCCCGTACCACACCGTCAGCAGGCCGATCCCGAAGTAGCGAATGCCTCGGCCCAACGCGATCGTCAGCGCGAACGGCACTGCCGGCATGCCAGATACGCCTGCAAGCACCACGAAAATCTTGAACGGCGCCGGAGGCGGCAGCAACGACGGCACCAGCAGCGCGAGAACCCCGTAGCGGCGGCTCAATCGTGTGGCGCGGTCCAGCATCGGTCCGTTGAATCGCCGCCGCACGAGAGCCTCGCCGCCCTTGCGGAAGAAGAAGTACAGCGCGAGGCACCCGAGCACCGAGCCGATGGTGGCCAGTCCCGCGTAGTAGACCATCCAATGTGGATGCGCCAGCACGGTGCTGACCACAAGGCCATCGGGGACTTCCGGAAACGACAGGAACGACGAATCGAGAAAAGCGATAATGAAGACGCCCGGGCCGCCGATGGCGATCGCCAGGGCCTGAATCGCGTGAAGGAGTGCTTTCATCTGCGTGACGCCGCGCCGGGCCGGCCGTTGCGTGCCGGGGCGGCATGACCGAATCCTCTGAAGAAATTATAGCCGAGCCCCGCGCGCGCCCCCTCGCGATCTGGCTGGGCGGGCTTGCCGTGGCGTGGGGCACCGCGGCCGCGTGTTTCTACTGGCATCTCGGTCTCACGCTCAGCCACTACGACGCGAAGGGCCACCTCGTCGTGGCGCGGCGCATCCTCGACGGCCTTACTCCCGGCTGGCTGCAGATCGGCGCCGTGTGGCTGCCGCTGCCCCACCTCCTCAACATGCTGCCCGTCCAGGTCGATGCGTTCTATCGCACCGGCGCATCGGGCGTCGCGATCTCGATCCTGAGCTTTGGCCTGCTCGTGTACGCGGCCGCACGTTTTGTGCTCGCGCTCGGCGGCTCTCGCATCGCGGCGACGATGGCGGCGATCCTCATCGCGTCGAATCCGAATCTCCTCTACCTGCAGTCCACGCCGATGACCGAGCCCCTGCTGCTCGGGCTGCTCGCGCTCGGAGTGACGCTGATCTACGAGGCGCTTGCGGCGTCCGATTCGCGCCGGCTCGCCTGGGGCTCGTTCGTGCTCGCGCTGGCGTGTCTGACGCGATATGAGGCCTGGCCGATTACGGCGGCGGCGATCGCGTGCGCGTTCCTTCTGGCGCTGCGGGCGGACGGCAACCTTCGCGCGGCCACGGCCACGGCCGCGCGCGTCGCCGTCTTTCCGGTCATCGGGATCCTCTGGTTCTTCGTGCACAGCAAGGCGACCGTCGGGGCCTGGTTCGTGACCGACGGGTTCTACGTGGCCGACCCGATGTACAAGAGCAGGCCGATCGAATCGCTGGGCGCCGTCTGGTGGGGCACGCGCCGTCTCGGCTCCGAGGCGCTGGCGTGGGCGGCGCTGGCGTCCGCGCTGGCGCTCGTGGTGCTCTGGTGGCGGCGTCTCGTGCCGAACGCGGCGATCGTCGCGCTCGCGTGGCTCGCGGCGGCGGCCCTGCCCTTCTATGCGTTCTACGAAGGGCACCCCCTGCGCATCCGCTACATGGTGCCGTCAGTGACCGCTGCCGCGATCTTCTGCGGGCTGGCGCTCGCCCGGCTGCCTCGCCGCTGGCAACTGCCGGCCGCCGCGATGCTCGTGGTCGGCGTCCTCGTGCAGGCGCGCCCGTTCGATCCGTCGGCGGCCATGGTGCTCGAGGCCCAGTGGGATCGTCCCCGGATGTTCGCGCGGCGCGAGGTCACCAGATGCCTTCCGCCCGCGAGCCACGGCGACGTCATCATGGCCAGCATGGGTTCGCTTGCCCATTACATGCAGGAGCTCTCTTCGGTCGGGTACTCCATCCGCGACTTCCTGCACGAGGGCAACGGCGACCTGTGGGCTGGCGCACTGAACGGGCCGCGCCGCTACGTTCGCTACATCCTGATTGAAGAAGTGGCCGAAGGCGGGGACATGCTGGCCGAACGGGCGCGATCCGATCCGCGGTTTCTCGACGGCTTCACGCGCACCTGCAGCGGAGGCGGAGTGGCGCTGTACGAGCTTCGCGAGAAATAGGGAATAGGGAATAGGAAATAGGGAAACAGGAGCGCAGGGTCGATGCGACTCTGTAGCTCTTCTCCCTTCCCCTTCCCTATTCCCTATTCCCTATTCCCTATTTTCCATTTCCCTAGAACTTCCACGTCATCGTTCCCAGGTACGACCAGCCGCCCAGGTCGAGACGCGGGCCGAGGAAGTCCGAGCTGAGCGGCGCGTCGGCGTGCTGATAGCGGATCTCGCCGCCGACGAGGAAGCCGCCGCCCATCGGCGCGCGCACGCCGCCGAGATACAGCGGCGCGACTTCGGTGCCGCTGTCCACGTACCGCGCCGAGAAGATCGTGTTGTCGCTCGGGTCCACGAAGTCGCCCGTTTCCGAGTAGTGCCAGTTGATGGCGGCGATGCCGATGCCGAGGTACGGCTGGATCGGCGCGTGGCGCCCCGTCGGCACGAATCGCACGATGCCCGTGATCGGAACGGTCCGCAGCTTCAGGTCCTGCCTGATCTCGCTGCCGTCGGGATACGTGAGGTTCGAGTACACGCTCGGCACCGTCCGCTGGTAGAACCCGACGCCGCCGGACGCCTCGAAGAACTTGCCGAGGCCGAAGACGTACTCGCCGTTGATGATGAAGCCGCCGAAATCACCCACGCTGAAGAAGAGCGGCTCGCAGGCGAACGTCACGTCGATGCAGCGATCGGCGTTCAGCACGTCGCCGTTGACGCGGCCGTCGGCGCCCGTCGGGCCGAAATACCCGAGCGATACGGTGAAGCCCTGGTCCTGCGCCAGTGCGGGTGACGCGATGGCCGTGGTCGCGGCGATCGCCAGCGCGGCCGGGAAGAGTCGCAACATTGGAGTGCCTCCGCACGCGCCAGCGGCGCGTCAAAGCCCGGCCGGCGGCCGGGGCATTGCCGTGCTGGAGAGCACGTCTGATGCCAACGCGCGATTCAGAGGATTTCGCAGGGATTCAGCGGATGCCGCACGCGCTCGGCCGGTCGAACCGTCCTCTAATGAGTTCGCGCGCGGCGACTACGCGGGAGGACTACGGCGTGCGGTGCCCGGCGATGAGCCGCGCCATCTCGTCGTGCAGCAGCCCGTTGGTCGCAAGGATGCGTCCACGGCGGAGGTCCAGGGGATTGCCTGACAGATCCGTCACCCGCCCGCCGGCCTCCTGCACGAGCAGCACGCCGGCCGCGATGTCCCACGCGTTGAGGCCCTCTTCCCAGAACCCGTCGAATCGTCCGGCGGCGACGTAGCAGAGGTCGAGCGCCGCGGATCCGAGCCGGCGCACGGCGCGAGACTCCGACAGGAAGCGCGCGAACAGCGCGACCATCTCTTCGAGCTTCTGCTGCATCGAGTACCGGAAACCCGGTGACGAGCAGCGCGTCGATCAGCGTCGCCGCGCGCGACACGGTGAGGCGCGCGCCGTTCAGGAACGCCCCTCCGCCGCGAGAGGCCGTGAACAACTCGTCGCGCATCGGGTCGTACACCGCGCCGACTTCGAGCTCGCCATCCACTTCGAGCGCGATGCTCGAACAGAAGACCGGCAGGCCATGGGCGAAGTTCGTCGTGCCGTCGATCGGATCGCACATCCAGATCGCCGCCGCCGGCGTCGCGGGGCCGCCCAGCTCCTCTCCAAGCACGGCGTGCGTCGGATGCCGCTCGGCGATGAGCGCGCGGATCATCCGCTCGACGGCGACGTCCACTTCGGTGACGAGGTCGATCGTGCCCTTCTTGTCGATGCGAAACGTGCCGCCGAAGGCTTCGCGCTGAAGTTGCCCGGCGCGGCGGACTGAATCGATGGCGGTGGCGAGGAAGGAGGAACGCTCGGCGGCGTCGAGCGTCACAAGGCGGCCTTCGCGAGCTTCTTGATCATCTTCACTTCCATGCCGCCCTCGGGCGGACGCCGCAGCTCGATTTCGTCCATGAAGTTGCGGATGAGGAAGATGCCGCGGCCGCTCGACTTCAGCATGTTCTCGGGCGCCAGCGGGTCTGCCACTTCTTCCGGCTCGAAGCCTTCGCCCTCGTCGCGGACGCTGACGGTGAGGCCGCCGGCGTCGGGATCGGTCGAGGTCGTGAACTCGACGTGGACCATCTTCGCGAGGTCGCTCTGGTTGCCGTGCTTGATGGCGTTGATCACCGACTCGCGGATGGCGACGCTGATCCAGTGCATCGAGTCTTCGTCGAACCCGACGCGGCGACACAGATGGTCGCTGACCAGCTGTACGAAATCGAGCATGTCGAACGCGCTGCAGAATTCCAGGCGAACGACCTCACGCAACGGACTCGTCATGCGGGCGGCACCGGGCGCGGCGACGCCGCGCGTGGCAAGTGGATAACACAGGGAAATTGGCCGGTCAAGCCGCGGAAACCGGCCCCGTCGCCCCCGCGCGCGGCGCGCGCCGACGTCGCGAGAGCGCATGCTATAGTGGCCGGATGCCCTCGGCCCTGGACGCCCGCATTGCGCCGGCGAGACGCGTGACGGGCCGCATCCGGGTGCCCGGCGACAAGTCTATTTCGCATCGCTACGCGCTGCTCGGCGCGCTCGCGCACGGCACCACCGAGCTCACCAACTACTCCCCCGGCGCCGACTGCCAGTCCACGCTCGCCTGCTTGCGCACGCTCGGCGTGGCCATCACGATCGGCCCCGGCGGCAACGACACGCCATGGGCGCGCACGGTGACGATCGTCGGGCGCGGCCTGCGCGGACTGCAGGCGCCGCACGGTGCGCTCGACGCCGGCAACTCCGGGACGACGACACGGCTGATGTCCGGCATCCTGGCCGCGCATCCCTTCGCCAGCACCATCGTCGGCGACGCGTCGCTCAGCCGCCGGCCGATGAAGCGTGTCATCGAGCCGCTGACGCGCATGGGCGCCCGGTTCGAGGCCGAGGGCGGCTGCCTGCCGATGACGATCCACGGCGGGCCCCTGACGCCGATCGACTTCGCGGCGCCGGTGCCGAGCGCGCAGGTCAAGAGCGCCATCCTGCTGGCGGGCCTGCAGACCGAGGGCTTGACCCGGGTTCATGAAGCGGTCCCCACACGAGATCATACGGAGTTGGCCCTCGCGGCGTTTGGCGTATCGGTCGAAAAGTCCGGTGACGCCATAGGAATCCGCGGAAACCAGCCGCTGTCGGCCGTCTCTGGCGCGATTCCGGGGGACATATCGTCGGCGACGTTCTGGGCGGTGGCCGCCGCCGCCCTGCCGGGATCCGACCTCGAAATCGTTGATTTGGGCCTGAATCCCTCTCGGACTGCCCTCTTCGACGTCCTCGAGCGCGCCGGCGCCGAGGTGACCCGCCAGGTCGACACGGTGGCGCTCGGCGAGCCCCGCGGCACCGTCCGCGTGCGGGCCCGGGGCCTGCGCCCCCTCGTCCTGACGGCGACCGAGGTGCCCGCGCTCATCGACGAACTGCCGGCCCTGGCAGCCATGGCGACCGTCGGCGGCGACCTGCACGTCACTGGCGCCGCCGAACTGCGAGTCAAGGAAAGCGATCGCATCTCGGCGCTCGCGGCCGGCCTCCGCGCGATGGGGGGCGACATCGAGGAGTTCTCCGACGGCTTCCACGTCCGCGGCGCTCGGCGCCTGACCGGTGGACGGCCCGACGCCTGCCACAATCATCGGCTCGCCATGGCGTTTGCGATTGCCGGCCTCGCCGCATCGGGCGAAACGGTCATCGGGGGCGCCGAAGCGGTCGACGTCTCGTATCCCGGGTTCTTCGAGACCCTCGCCGCGCTGGGTCGTGCGGACTGACAAGGTCTATCTGGTCGGCTTCATGGGCGCCGGCAAGACCACGCTCGCGCGCGCGCTCGGCGCGCGCCTCGATTGGCGCGTCGAAGACGTCGACGAACGCATCGAGACGCGCGAGGGCCGCGCCATCTCCAGCATCTTCGCGCGCGAGGGCGAGGCGTACTTCCGCGACGTCGAACGGCAAGTGCTGCTCGACCTGCTCCCGCTCCGGCACGCGGTCGTCGCCACCGGTGGCGGCACCTTCGCCGATCCCGAGAACCGTGCGCTCATCAATCGCGACGGCCTGTCCGTCTGGCTCGACGTGCCGCTCTCGTCGCTGATCGATCGCGTGCCCTCGGACGGACGGCGGCCGTTGGCCGCCGACCGCCCCCGCTTCGAGCATCTCTACCAGACACGGCGCGCCGCCTATCGGCAGGCACATCTCCGCCTCGACGGCGAGGGCGCCGCCGTCGAAGCCCTCGTCGAGCAGCTGCTCGATCATCTGGACGACTGACGTGCGCTACCTGGTCATCAGCGACATCCACGGCAACCTCGAGGCGCTCGATGCGGTGATCGGCGCGATGACGCCGCTCGGCTTCGACCGCGCGCTCGTCCTCGGGGATCTGGTCGGCTACGGCGCAGACCCCAACGCGGTCGTCGATCGTGTTCGCGCGATGAATCCGCTGATGGTGATTCGCGGCAACCACGACAAGGTCGCCGCCGGCCTGGACAACGGGGAGAGCTTCAACCTGATCGCGAAAAGCGCCGTCCAGTGGACGACGGACGCGCTGACGCCGACGAACCTCGAATACCTGCGCACGCTGCCGGCGGGCCCGACCGCCATCGACGACCACGTGCAGATCTGCCACGGGTCGCCCTTCGACGAGGACGCCTACATCTTCGACGAGCTCGACGCGTACAAGGCATTCGAGACGGCCACGCGCCCAGTCTGCCTCTTCGGCCACACGCATGTGGCGCTCGCGTTTCGCCGCGTCGGCGATCGACTCGAGTTGCCGGCAGGGCCTGGCGACACCGATCAGATCCGCATCCCGATCGACCCTGGCGCGCGGTTCCTGGTCAACGTCGGCTCCGTCGGCCAGCCGCGCGACAACGACTCCCGCGCCGGCGCCGGCATCGTCGACACGACCGCGGGGGTCATCGAGCTCTATCGCGTGCGGTATCCGATCGAAGAAGCGCAGCGGAAGATCCGCATGGCGGGATTGCCGGAAATCCTCGCACGGCGTCTGGCCCTCGGACGCTAGCCGAGCGGGCCGGCCCTACGACGGCCTGCGCGAGAAGACCGGACCGGCGAGCGCGAGGCTCGTCAGCACGAGCCCCAGCGGGGTCCAGATCGCGAAGTTCACAACGATCGGCAGCATCAGCGCCGGCGCGCCCGCGACGAACGACGCGGCGAACCCGAGCGTGAAAATTGCCGTCAGCCCACCCACGAGGCGACGGCGCTCGTCGTCGGTCACCTCCGGCGCCGGTGCGAGCGGCGTCCGTGGTCGATATGCCCACAGGCCAACGCCCGCGGCCGCGTAGAACACAAGCGTCATGAGCTGCACCGGCACGGAGGGCAGCCCTTCGGGACGGATGAAGCGATACGTCAGCCCGTAGAGCGCGACCAGATAGGTCGAGGCGATCACGAATCCCACCCGGCCCAGCACCACCAGCCCCGGCGCGGCGACGGCCGCGAGACCAGGCCGAGCGCGCCAGAGGAAGATCGACAACAGCGCGACGACCAGGGCCAGGTTCTCCGCGAGGTGCATCGGCCCGCCAGAGTTCACGGCCATGGTCAGGCTGAACGAGAGCACCATGTAGACCTGGGCCGCGCGCGCCACGGCGCCGCGTCCCGTGAGCCATGCGACGTCAGGAAACCAGGCGCGCAGCGGCGGACTGAGCACGCACGCGACCGCAAGCGGCAGGAGAAACGACGCCACCGGATGGAACAGCAGCACCATGCTGATTTCCGAGTAGCCGTACGGCCCGATCGATCCGAGCGCCAGCTTGCCGTCGCCGCCGTAGCCGAACCAGATGACTTTCGTGATCCACGACTCGTAGAGGCCGAACAGCACTCCCCACAGGTAAAGCGCGCCGAGAGATGTGCGGCCCGTCCAGCGCCGCCAGCGTGCACAGCACGAAGAAGTGCGCGAAGTACGAGCCAGTACGTCATCAGCCACGTCCAGGGCGCCCAGATGCCGACCTGGATCGAGGCGCCCGAGAACACTTCGGCGCAGATGAGGACGATGAGGCCAATCAGCAGGCGGGAACGGCGAGGCGCACGAGTCGCTGACCGGGAATGATGGGCGCGCTAGACCGGCTCCAGCAGCTCGAGCCGGTTGCCGAACGGATCGCTGACGTAGCAGCGGTCGAATCCGTCGAGCGGCTGATCCTCGACGACGGACACGCCTGCGGCCGCGCATCGGTCGCGCAGCGCCCGAAGCCCGCGCACGAGCAGCGCGGGATGCGCCTTCCTCGCAGGGCGGAAATCCTCTTCGACGCCAAGATGCACTTGCGTGCTGCCGGCCGAGAACCAGACGCCGCCCCGCACGGCCAGGTGCGGCGGCTTCGGCACTTCGGTCATGCCGAGCACGCCTGCGTAGAACTCGCGCGCCGACGCTTCCTGCCCGCGCGGCATCGCGAGCTGGACGTGGTGAAGCCCGGCGATCATCGCGGCGATTTGCGCTCGCGGCGCCGCAGCTCCGCGGCGTAGGCGTCCTTCGCCGCCCGCGACCCGAGGACCCAGCCAATGACGACGCCGATGAAGAGCACGGCCGGGATGAAGATCAGGTGCGCCGCGCCCATATCGCCAATCGCCTACCGCTGCCGCTTCGACAGGGCGTCGAAGTCCTTCTGCACCGCGTTGAGGCGTCGCGCGAGCGACCACACGTAGACGAGCACGGCCACCCAGATGAAGCCGTAGGCGCCGAGGACCAGCGGGCCGGGCGGCAGTTCTTCCGTCGGCGGCAACTGCGACACCGGCACGAAGCCGTCCTGCGCCGCCGCCGGTTGCGACGTCGACGCCGGAGGCTGCGCCGGCGCGGGAGTCTGCGCGGCAGCCACGGCCGGCACGCACAGGAACGCGGCCAGCAGGCCCAATCTCAACACACGGGTCACGGTCACTCCCCCTCCAACGCGTCGTCGTCCATGGCGCGGTAGAGATCATCCAGCTGCGCCTGACGCTCGCCGAGCCGCACGCGCACGGCCAGCAACGCCAGGAACAGGCACAGAAACGTCGCCGTCGCGAACCAGAACGGGCCGCGCATGCCCGGCACGAGCGACGGAATCACCGTCGTCTTCGGGTGCAGCGTCCGCCAGACGTTGACCGAGATGTACACGAACGGCACGTTCGCCATGCCGAAGAGCGCAACGGCCGCCGCCAGCTTGTCCGAGCCGGGCCCGCCGTACTTCCGCACCAGCAGATACGAGGTGAACATCAGCCACACGAGCAGCGACGACGTGAGGCGGGCATCCCACTGCCACCAGACGCCCCAGGCCTTGCGTGCCCAGAGCGGGCCGGTCGTCAGCACGATGAGACCGAACAGGACGGTGAGCTCGGCCGCGCCCGCGGCGAGGCGGTCGGCGCCCGGGCGTCCCTTCATCAGGTAGATCGCGCTCGCCGTGCCTGAGACGAACGCGCCGAGGAACATCATCATCCCCGACGGCGCGTGGTAGTAGAAGATCTTCTGCACGAGGCCCATCGTCGACTCGTACGGCGCGCCCGCAATCAGGAACGGCGCGACGACGAACCCGGCGATGGCGAGTATCAGAGCGACAGGAAAGACGCGTTGCAGCATCCGGGTTGGCGTTTCAATCCGTCATCAGCGGCTCGAACGTCCAGAGCGCCAGCGTGACGAAGACGACGTCGAAGAACAGGAGCAACATCAGCCAGAAGAGCGCCATCGCCTCGTCCGGGACGGGCGAGGCCAGCGCGACCGTGCCCCGCACGCCGGCAATGATGACGGGAATCGTGACCGGATACAACAGCACCGGCAGCAGGACATCACGGCTGCGCGCGCGCGCGAGCATCGCCGCGAAGAGCGTCCCCACGGCGAGGAACCCGAGCGTCCCGGCGAGCAGCAGGCCCGCCAGCAGCAGCGGGCGCTGCAGCAGCGCCGCGCCGAAGAGAAACGCGACGAGCGGCACGAGCGCAATCTCCGCCGCCACGACGAGAGCGAAGACTCCCGCCAGCTTCCCGACATAGATCGCGGGGCGATCCGCCGGCGCGAGCATCAGGGCGCGCAGCGTGTCGCCGTAACGCTCGCGCTCGAACGTCCGGCCGAGCGCCAGCGTCGCCGAGAAGGCGATCGCGATCCAGAGGATGCCCGCCGCGGCATCGGCGACCACGCGGCCTTCCTTGACGAGCGCGAAGGCGAACACCAGCACCGCCGACAGCGCGAAGAAGAGCGTCGTGGCGATCGTCTCGCGGCTGCGGACCTCGACGGTCACGTCCTTCCGGAAGACGAGCCACGCCGTGCGCGCGAACACGGTCAGCGATCCCCCTGCGCAGCCGGCACGCAGAGCGGTCGCCCACGCGCGCCCCGATTGTGTGCCCGCCAGGCGCCCGTCCCGCAGCGACACGGCGGTCGCGATGAGATCCGTCGGGAGCAGGACGTCGTGCGTCGCCAGGATCACCAGCCGCCCCTGACGGGCGAGATCCCCGAGGCGCGTGGCCAGACGACCGGTCGACGTGCGGTCAAGCCCGGTGAACGGCTCGTCGAGCAACACGAGCCGCGGGTCGTGCAGGAGCGCCCGTTCGAGCGCGAGGCGCTGGCGCATGCCGCGAGAGAAGCTGCTCACGAAGTCGTCCGCGCGGTCGACGAGATCCGCCGACGCGAGGGCGCGGTCGACGGCCGCGCCGGCAGTCGCGACGCCGCTCAGTTGCGCGAAGAACAGCAGGTTCTCTCGAGCGGTCAGCTCGGGATAGAGCTGGAGATCGTGACCCAGCCAGCCGATCGAACTGTCGCAGCGTCGCTCCGGCCGACGCTGCCGTGTGCGAGCCGTACTGGACCTGTCCTGAGGTCGGCGTGACGAGCGTCGAGAGAATCGACAGGAGCGTGGACTTCCCCGCCCCGTTCGGGCCCACGAGCGCGACGACCTCGCCGGCGCGCACGGCGAACGAGACGTCGTGCAGCGCTCGGCGGCGCCCGTAGTGTCGACCGACCCCGGTCAGGGCGACCTGGTCGAAGTCGATCACGCCGCGAGACCCTGGCCGCCTCCCGGCAGACCGCCGCGGTCGTCGAGCTCGCTGTAGACGCGCTCGAGATCCGCGACGAGCGATCGGCGCTCCTCGATGTAGTCGTCCTCTTCGAGCGCGCGCGCCACGTGGCGGCGCTCGAGCGCGGCCAGCGCCGCGAGACCGCGGTCACGGCGTCCTTCGAGCTCGCGACGCCGGGCCGCCAGCGCCGCGGCCGACGCGGCAGACTGCGACATCGCCATCCACGCGCCCCACACCGCCAGTCCGCCGGCGATCGCGAGCGTGACGTAGACGGGCACCCGGCTCCTGTGCGGCAGCCCCGACAGCGTGAGCTGCAGCGGCGTGCCGGTCGGCACCGACGCGCCCGTCCCCATGATGAACGCCGTGCCCTGCAATTGCGTGTCGCGCACCGTCGGCGCCGACGGGCTCGACAGGCGCATCCCGCCGACCTTCTGCACCACGAGCGCGACGTCGACGATGGGCAGCGGGAACGTCTGGCTCAACGACCAGGTTCCACCCCACGATTCGATGCGATACGCCACCGGCACCGTCGTCACACCCGACGGCAGCGTGCCGGCAATGGTGACGCGGCGTCCCTTGACCGTCGCCAGCGGCGACCCGCCCTCCAGGAGCCCGGCGCCAGAGGCCTCGGCCGGCAGATCGATCACGAGCGGCTCGCTCAACGCGACAGGACCTGACGAGGGATTGACGATGTCGAGCAGGTAGAAGACCGCGAGCGTGTCGTCCTGGAACTCGACGGCAAAGCGGGTGTCGTTCGCGAAAGCGAGCTGGCCCGGCTTTGCCGGCGGCGCAGAAGCGACCGGTGCAGCTGGCGCCGCCGCGGACGGCGCAGGGCCGCCATTCACCATCTCGCCGACGCCGACGCCTGCCGCGAGCATCGTGCGCACGCCGCCGGCCGCGGGCACGTCGAACTCGATCGACTGCAGGCGCTCGCCGTCTACGACCGCGACGGCATGCACGCGCGCGCCTGCCGGCAATCCCGGGAACTCGGCGCGTCCCTCGGGTCCTGTCGTCGCGTGCCTGACGTCGCCGGCGCCGTGCAGCTCGACGTCGATGCCGGGGGCCACGTTCATGATCGTCTGCCGGATGACGCGCACGGTGACCGTGCCCGTCGGCAGTTCAGGCGACGGGATGATCTGACCCGACATGATGCGCGGGTCCGGCATTTGCGCCGCGGCCGGAATGGCCAGCAGCAGCGCGACAACACGTCGCCGCTGCGAATCGTGGCGGCGTCACGCCTGGCCTCCCGTCTCGACTTCGAGCCGGTGACCGCAGGCCTTGCAGAACCGCGCATCCACGTCGTTGGCCGTGTCGCACTGCGCGCAGCGCCCTGGACCGCTCGGCAGCGCCGGACGCTCCTCGATCTCGCCCGACGCGCGCGGCGACCTCTCTGCTCGATCAGCTGCCGGTAGGCTCCGCCGCCGTCCAGCTGCCGCATCAGGCGCAGCGCGCGCTGGCGCAGGCGATCGCGCATCTCGATGAAGTCAGCGTCCGACACCTTTCCCATCGCGCGATCGAACTCGAGCTCCTTGATTGCGCGAAGGGTCAGCGCCTTGTCGCGCTCGAGCGCAATCCGGGCGCGTCCGCCAATCGTCGGCCCGTGCTCGCGCGTCAGCCCCACGAGCGGACCGAGGACGCCGACGGCCGCCAGCCCGACGATGCCCGCCGCGAGCAGCGAGAAGACGATGACGCCGATGGCGGCGGGGGCGGTGCCACGCAGCAGGATCACCGCGACGACGGCGAGCGCCAGGCCCGACACGACGAAGAACATCGACGCGTCGGCGATCGGCGTCGGCACGGGCGCGTCGACGGCGGGCGCGGCTGCCCGCGCGCGCCGGCTGTTTCGGGTGTCCCGCCTAGTCAAGATCGCGAAGCTCGTCGTCGAGGCGGGATTCAAGCGCCGCGTCCGCGGGTTCGGCGGCCTCGACCTTCGGCGCGTCGGCCGGAGCCTCCGGGTGCCGGCGCGTCCACCGCACGGCAACCACGCCGACGAACAGCAGGCCGGCGGATCCAAGGACGTATGGCACGGCCCACGCCAGACGATTGAAGCCGCGATCGATTGGCGAGGCCAGGGGCTCCTGGCTGCCGTACTGCGCGATGTAGAAGTCGACGATCTGCTGTTCGGACTTGCCGTCGGCCACGAGCTTCGCCAGCTCGGCGCGCATCTCGACGGCCTTGCTGCACGTGCACTCAGCCAACGATTCACGGCCGCACGTACGGCACATGCAGATCAGCTTCCTCTGCATGGCCTTCTCGAGCGGCGACCTGGTAATGACCGGGACCGTCAGCCCCGACTCGACATGCTGCGCGCGCGCATTCGTCGCTGTTCCGAGCACCGCCAGCAGCACGAGCAGCGTCGTCGTGGTCGTGGCAATCTCCGACGGCAGATTGGCCACCGCGAAGCTGTAGGCGCGCTCCGGCAGAAGCGCGATGCCCGTGCCGATGGCGATCACCGCAAATCCGAACCAGATCCAGTCCACGAGCGGGTTGATCACGATGTGGTAGCTCGCCGACTGATCCTTCGGATCGAAGGCGGGCATCACGATGTAGACGTCCTGCGCGAAGCCCCGCCGGATCGCGACCTCGGTCGTCGGCTCCTCTTCGTGATGACGGTAGAACCACTTGGCCGGATACATCCGGTCCACTTCCTTGCCGTCCTCGAGCAGCGTCACGTGGCCGGTGATCATCTGCTTCTGCCCGTCGTCGGTCACGTCCACGCTGTTGTGCCGCACCGTGAAGCGGCCAACGGTCGATTGCTGTCCGGGGCGCAGCAGCACCTGCTCTTCCCGCTTGAACCCGTCGCCGGCGAACCCGAGAAACGCGAGCACGATCCCGAGATGGACGATGTAGCCGCCGTAGCGACGCTTGTTGCGACCGACGAGACCGACGAGCGCCGTGAAGAGATCCGTGCCCGTGCCCTCGCGACGCACGACGGCCCCGCGCCAGAACTCCTGCACGATCGACGCGGTGACGAAGATGCAGAAGGCAAAGCAGATGCCCGAGCTCCACACGTGCACGCCAAGCGCGACGAGCGCGCCGGTGCCTGCGAGCGTGACGAGGGTTGGCCAGAAGAACTCGTCCCGAAAGTTGAGGAGCGTCGTCTTCCGCCACGCCAGAAGCGGCGCGATGCCGGTCAACAGGAGGAGGATCAGCCCGATCGGCGCCATCCACTTGTTGAAGAACGGCGGCCCGACGGTGAGGCGCTGCCCGGTCAGCGCTTCGCTCAGCGTCGGGAACATCGTCGCGAAGAGCACGAAGATCGCGGCGAAGAGGAGAATCCAGTTGTTCACGAGGAACGCCGCCTCGCGGGACGCCCACGAGTCGAGCTCGTGGCGCGAGCGCAGCAGCGGCAGCCGGTAGATCACGAACCCGAAGCTCACGGTGGCGATCGCCACCATGAAGCCGGTGAACATGTAGGCCAGCTGCCGGTCCTCGCCGAAGGCGTGCACCGACTGGACGACCCCGGAGCGCGTCATGAACGTGCCGAAGATCGTCAGCAGGAACGTGACGATGACGAGCGTCACGTTCCACACGCGCAGCATCGAGCGGCGCTCCTGCACGATCACCGAGTGCAGGAAGGCCGTCGCCGTGAACCACGGCAGCAGGCCCGCGTTCTCGACCGGATCCCAGCCCCAGTAGCCGCCCCACCCGAGCTCTTCGTAGGCCCAGATCATTCCGAGCGTCAGGCCGAACGTCAGGAACAGCCAGCTCACCATCGTCCACCGCCGCACGGCCCGCAGCCACGCGTCGTCGAGGTAGCCGGTGATGAGCGCGGCCATCCCGAACGCGTACGGGATGGTCATCCCGACGAAGCCCGTGTAGAGCGACGGCGGGTGAATCACCATGTACGGGTTCTGCAGCAGCGGGTTCAGCCCGCGGCCTTCCGCCGGCGCCTGCGTGAGGTAGGTGTCGAACGGGTTCCGATGAATCACCATCAGGAAGAGGAAGAACGCTTCCACGATGGAGATGATTGCGACGACGTACGGGATCAGCTCCCGGTGCCGCTCGCGGTTGATGGCCACCGCCACCGATCCGAAGATCGACAGCAGGAAGACCCAGAACATGATCGACCCGTCGAGCCCGCCCCAGTACGACGTGATCTTGTAGAAGATCGGCTGCACCGCGTCGGAGTAGTGCTGGACGTACTTGATCGAGTAGTCGTTGACGATGAACGCGTGGACGATGATGCCCGACGCGACCGTCATGATGGCGCACGTCAGGAAGAGCGCGCCGACACCGGAATCGATGAGCGCGTTGGAACCGCGCCGCGCCCCGGCCACCGACGCCGCGGCGGCGTAGATGCACACGACGAACGCGGCAAGCAGGAGCAGGGAACCAAGTGAGGCCATGGGATTATTTGAATGCGCGGGCGGCGGGCCCGCCGACGGAGCGCGCTGCGCGGATCGCGGCTCAGACGCCCGGGCTCTTCGGCGCAGCCGACCCCGGCTTCGCCTCGTACTTCGACGGACATTTCGCCATGACTCCGTTGGGCTCCACGGCAAACCCCTGCGGCGACAGCGTCCCCTTCAGCACGACCTCTGCGTCGTCCTTGAACGTGTCGGGCACGATGCCGTTGTAGCTGGCCGTCACCACCTGCCCCTTGCTCTGCACCTGAAAGCGATAGTCCAGGGTGTCGGGCCGGCGCATGATCGAGTTCGCGACGACATAGCCGTGAAGCTGCAGGCGCTTGCCGTACCAGTCGTTCGGCTGCGCCGTCACTTCCTCGACGTGCTTGTAGTACTCGGTGCCGTCACGCAGGGTGGACCACAGGAGGCCGCCAAACGCGCCCAGCAGCACGATGGTGGTGACGGCGATCTTCCAAGCCTTTCCAGTCATGATGGGATTGAGCCAGCATAGTCTCCGGAAACCGGCTGGGTCAATGCTGTGAATGAATTACCGGCAGATCTCTCAGCCACCGGTAGACGACCGCCACCGGCAGCCCGACCACGTTGCTGTAGGAGCCCTGAATGCTGGTGACGTAGCGCGACGCGAGGCCCTGGATGGCATAGGCGCCGGCCTTGTCCCGGCTCTCGCCGGACGCGACGTACCACTCGATCTCCGCCGGTGAAAGCGACGCCATCGTGACTTCTGACATCGCAACCTCGGCGCGCATGTCGGCGCCGACGGCCAGCGCGACCCCGGTGTACACGCGGTGGGCACGGCCGGCCAGGCGCCCCAGCATGCGCCGCGCGTCGTCGTCGTCGCGAGGCTTGCCGAGTATCTCGTCGTCTATCGCGACCACCGTGTCGGCGCCGAGCACGGCCGCGGCGGGGTATCGGGCAGCGATGGCGTCCGCCTTGGCACGGGCCAGGCGAACGACATGCGCGGCAGGCGTCTCGCCAGGCAGGCCGGTCTCGTCGAGATCGGCGGGAACCACGACCGGCTGAAATCCGGCAGCCCTGAGCAACTCGACGCGCCGCGGAGACGCTGAAGCGAGGACGAGATCCATGTCCGGCGATGATACTCAGACCTGATCGACCTGATCGACCCGATCGACCTGCTCGACCTGATCGACCCGCTCGACCCGGCACTCCCCCTGATAGACTCAGCTCATGGACTCGTCGGGCTCTCTCGCCGAACGTGTGCTGCCCGCGCTTCTACGGAACCAGCCGTTGACGCCCGAGAAGGTGCAGTTCGCGCTGGCGCGTCTCGGTCGGGCCGGCGATCGCCCGGGCGACCCGCGTCAGACTGGCGGGCGTGACCCTTGTCGTGAACGGCGAGCCGCAGTGGCTGAAAGAGATCGAGCGGTCGCAGGCGCTCATCGTCAGGCGCCTTCAGCGCGTGCTCGGCGAGAGCGTCGTCCGCACGCTGTCGTGCTCTGCCTCCTGAGCCGGCCGTCCGGCATCCAATAGCCAGATGCAGAAGCCTGTCATTCTCGCCGCCGCACGTACACCCACCGGCAAGTTCCTTGGCGCGCTGAAAGGCTTCACCGCGCCTGAGCTTGGCGCCATCGCCATTCGTGAAGCGCTCGCGCGGGCCGACGATCGATCCAGCGGACGTCGACGAATGCCTGATGGGCAATGTCGTCTCGGCCGGCGAAGGCCAGGCCCCAGCCCGGCAGGCGGCGCTCGGCGCCGGCCTCCCCGACACCGTGGGCGCGCTGACGTTGAACATGGTCTGCGGATCGGGCCTGCGCGCCGTGATGCTCGCCGCGCAGGGCATCCAGGCCGGGGACGTGAACGTCGCGGTGGCCGGCGGCATGGAGTCCATGTCGAACACGCCGTACGCCCTGCCCCGCATGCGCGAAGGCGTCCGCATGGGGAACGCCGAGATCCTCGACCTGATGATCCACGACGGCCTGTGGTGCGCGTCCGAGCACTGGCACATGGGCAACAGCGGCGAGGTCGTCGCCAGCGAGTATCACGTGTCGCGCGAGGATCAGGACCGCTACGCTGCCGAGAGTCACCATCGCGCCGCGGCCGCCACGGCGGCAGGCTGGTTCCGCGACGAAATCGTGCCCATCACGATCCCGCAGAAGAAGGGCGATCCGATTCGCGTCGACAGCGACGAGCCCATCCGCCCCGACACGACGGTCGAAGCCCTCGCGAAGTTGAAGCCCGCGTTCAAGAAGGACGGCACGGTCACCGCCGGCAACGCGCCCGGCGTGAACGACGGGGCCGCGGCGCTCGTGGTTTCGTCCGAGGACTGGGCGGCAGCACACGGCAAGCGTCCGCTCGCGCGGATCGTCGCGCAGTCCGTCAGCGGGCTGCCGCCGAAGTATGTCCTGATGACACCCGTCGAGGCCGTTCGCAAGGTGTTGAAGAAGGCCGGCTGGTCGCTCGGAGACGTCGACCTGATCGAGTTGAACGAAGCCTTCGCCGCGCAGGCGGTCGCCGTCACCCGCGAGCTCTCGCTCGATCCCTCGAAGGTGAATGTCCAGGGCGGCGCCGTGGCCCTCGGCCACGCCATCGGATCGTCCGGCGCCCGTGTGCTGACGACGCTTCTCTACGCGTTGCGCCGCACGGGCGGCCGACGCGGCATTGCCACGCTGTGCCTTGGCGGCGGCAACGGCGTCGCGCTCGCCATCGAGACAGTGTGAACGGGCGGTAGCAGGTGCTGCTGCCGCTCCGCACGGTGCTCCCACGCGCGCTGCGCTTCTTCCGGGGGTCCGGTAGAATGACGAGCTGATGTCTTCCCGCCGTATCGCCGTCATCGGCTCGGGCACCATGGGCTCGGGCATCGCCCAGGTGTTCGCGCAATCCGGGTTCTCCGTCACCCTCCAGGACGTCTCCGCTCCCGCGCTCGATCGCGCCCGCGCCGGCATCGAGAAGTCGCTCGGAAAGTTCGTCGAGAAGGGCAAGCTGTCGCCCGAGGATCGCGACGCCACGCTCGGCCGGCTCGCGACGGCGGCCACGCTCGACGCGCTGGCGTCCGCCGACTACGTGGTCGAGGCAATCGTCGAAGACGTCGAGGCCAAGCGGTCGCTGTTCGCGCGCCTGGACGAGATCGTGAAGCCTGAAGTGGTGCTCGCCTCGAACACGTCGTCGATTTCGCTGACCCTCATCGGCGCGGCCACGAAGCGGCCCGACAAGGTCCTCGGCATGCACTTCATGAACCCGGTGCCGCTGATGACGCTCGTAGAGCTGATTCGCGGACAGGCCACGAGCGACGAGTCGATGGCGACAGCGACCGAATTGACGAAGGCACTCGGGAAAGTCCCGGTGGAAGCGGCCGACTACCCCGGCTTCATCGCCAACCGGATTCTGATGCCGATGATCAACGAGGCGTTCTTCGCGCTGATGGAAGGCGTCGGCACGCCGGAGGCGATCGACGCGGTCATGAAACTCGGGATGAATCACCCGATGGGGCCGCTCACGCTCGCGGACTTCATCGGGCTCGACGTCTGCGTCGCGATTCTCGACGTGCTGCACGACGGCCTTGGCGATCCGAAATACCGGGCATGTCCGCTGCTGCGTCGCTATGTGGCGGCTGGTCACCTCGGCCGCAAGACGGGCCGCGGCGTCTACCAATACTCCTGAGGAGTCCTCGATGCGCTGGAGTCTCGCGCGGCGCGAGCCGGCGTCAGCGCTGGGGCACCGCGTAGAACTCGTAGTCGTAGCCGGTGCCCGACCCAAAGCGCCACGCGACGTGGATGCGGTCGAGGAACCCGAGTTGCCGCAGCGTCGGGTGATTGAAATACGGCTCGGGCACGACGACCATCTGCGCGCCGTTCAACGCGTCGAGGCCGCCGTCGAGCGCCTTCTTCAAGTCGTCCACCCTGCGCGCCTCGATCGGGCTGCCGGTCATGTCCAGCCATCCGCGGCCGAGCACGACGACGGTGCCGGGACGCGCGTGCTCGCGAATCCAGGTCTCCGCCAGACGCGTATGTTGGCGTCGCGAGACGGCGGCTGAACGACACCATCCCTCCCCACACAGGCGACGCCAGCACGGCGACGAGGATCACCGCGACGGACGCCCACGCGACGCGCGCACGAAGTGGTTCCTGCGGGGCGGACTGTCCGGACGAACGTCACGACCGTCGCGATCGAGCGCGCTCGACGCGATCGCCACGAATGGCAGCAGCGGGTACACCCACCGGGGGAATTGTGACGGACGCGACGTCATGAACCCGAAGTACAGCAGCGGGAAGCTCACCAGGATCCACCACGACAACCGCCGTGTGGCGAGGGTCACGATCGCGAAGAGCACGGCCGCGAACGTCAGTGCCTGTCCGGTGCCGAACCGATCGAGGATCATCGCGTAGAACCCGGCCGGGTTCGATGAGGCGGCCCAGTGGCCTGCCCCGGTGATGGCCACCTGCAGCGTCAGCTGAATCAGCAAGTTGGGAAAGTCGTACCAGACGAAGTGATTGCGTGATCGCGATGGCAGCGGCGAACGCCACCAGGGCGCGCGCTCCGGCCTTGATGCGGTCGGGCCATGACGCAAGCGCAAGCGTGGCGAGCCACACCGGTACGATCGCGAACACCGCGGAGTACTTGACGCCCGCCGCGATGCCGGCGGCGGCGCCCGCAGCCACGAACCACCCGTTCGACTGGCGATCCTGGGCGAGCAGCGCCAGGTGGACGGCGCCGAGCACGGCGAGCAGCATCACCGGATCGCAGCGGCAGACCGTCGTCGTGTCGACCGAGAGCGGCGCGATCGCGACGAGCAGCCCGGCCAGCAGTCCTGCCCACCAGCCCGCGATCCGCCGGCCGATGAGCGCCGTCAGCGTGACGATCCCGACGGCGACGAACACGTTCGCGAGCCGCGCGGCCGCGACGAACTCCGTCACGCTCAGGTGCGCCGGCGTCGTCACCAGGCCGGCGCCGAGGCCGCGCATGAAGCGCAGGAACGACGCGCCCGAGAACAGCCAGAAAGCGGCGCCGGGATAGTGCTCGACCGTCGTGTGCACCAGCTCCCCGGTGACGAAGTAATGCTGGATGTTCGAGGCGAGGCGGTTTTCGTCGATGTCGAGCGGGACGTGCCCGAGATCCCCGGTCAGGCCGGGCAGACGCACCGCGAGCGTCAGCGCCATCAGTGCCGCCGCCGCAATCTCGAAGGCGTGGGCGCGGGCCAGGGCTCCGAGATCGAACCGTGAGCCCTCGCGCAAGAACCAGTCAGCGAGCTGCGAGAGGCCGAGAAGCAGCACGAGCACGGGGGTTGACGGCAGCCAACCCGCTCCAATCCCGGCGAGCCGGAAGACGAGCGCCGTCGCGCACAGCAGCGCAGCCGCCTGCGGCGCCGGAAGGCTGCATGCCCTTCAGCCTCATGCGCGCATCCGGCGCCAGCGCGCGAGTCCGAACGCCGCC
Organism: Vicinamibacteria bacterium; assembly: GCA_963787035.1. GTDB lineage: Bacteria > Acidobacteriota > Vicinamibacteria > Vicinamibacterales > JAENWD01 > JAENWD01. The sequence continues at coordinate 19,494 of CAWBBN010000022.1, read as the reverse complement.
AGCGCAAATGGCCCGATGATGACGACCTCCTTCATCGCGGCTGCCAGGTTGTGCCAGATGAACTCTTGCGGCAGCCAGTAGCGGCGGGAGACCGCGTCAAACAGGCGCAGGGACGACTGGTAGTACGCGTCGCTGAATGGCCAGAGCGCCATCAACCCGAAGGGCGCGGAGGTGTCGTTGCCGAGCCAGTCGAGGAGCAGATGGCTTCCCCACGCCGCCGCGAGGGCCAGCGCGAGCCGCCACTGGCCGGGCCCCAGCGTGAGTCTCGCAACGAGCAGCACGACGAGAGTCGCGCCGATGCTGTGCACGTACATCCGGTGCAATCCGATCAGCAGATCGAGGTCCGGTGCCACGGCGACGGCGCCAAAAATCACCGGCTCTACGGCCCGGCGCCGCGGAGGAAGCGACCGGGTCGGCGATCGCCCAGCCGACCGCCATTCCCGCCAGGGCGTGTCCTATCGGACTGGGCATTTGCGAGGGGCGACGGGAATCGCAGGATTTGCCATCATGCGCAGATCCGGGCAGGCAATTTCTGCCTCGCCCGTGAGCGGGCTCAAGCATCCTCGATTTTGTATGTAACTGCAAGACAAGGGATTACGCGTCCTATCCCGACGCACTTTCGCTTGACTTTCTCCCGGCACGATCCTAGAATTCCCCCCGATGGGCCGGCCGTCCCGGCTCATCGTTTCTCCAGCCCTCTGAAGGAGCACCATGGCGGATCGCGACGACCAGAAGGAACGCAACAAGGCCCTCGAAATGGCGGTCGGCCAGATCGAGAAACAGTTCGGCAAGGGCTCGATCATGCGTCTCGGGCAGAAGGGCGGCGTCACCCCGATCGAGGTGATTCCGACCGGCGCGATCAGCATCGACTACGCCCTGGGCATCGGCGGCATGCCGCGCGGCCGCGTCGTCGAGGTCTTCGGGCCCGAGTCCTCGGGCAAGACGACGCTGGCGCTGCAGGTCATCGCGCAGGCGCAGAAGGCCGGCGGCATGGCCGCGTTCGTCGATGCCGAGCACGCGCTCGACGCCGCCTACGCCCAGAAACTCGGCGTCGATCTCGACGGCTTGCTGGTCTCGCAGCCCGACAACGGCGAGCAGGCGCTCGAGATTGTCGAAGTGCTGATCCGATCGGGCGGCGTGGACGTGGTCGTCGTGGACTCGGTCGCCGCGCTCGTGCCGCGCGCCGAAATCGAAGGCGAGATGGGCGATGCGCAGATGGGCCTGCAGGCGCGGCTCATGTCGCAGGCGCTCCGCAAGCTCACCGGCGTGGTCTCGAAGTCGAAGACGTGCCTCATCTTCATCAACCAGCTGCGCGAGAAGATCGGCGTCATGTTCGGCAACCCCGAAACGACGACCGGCGGCCGCGCGCTGAAGTTCTACGCGTCGGTCCGCGTCGACATCCGCCGGATCGCGAGCATCAAGGAGGGCGACGCGGTCGTCGGCGGCCGCACGCGCGTGAAGATCGTGAAGAACAAGCTGGCCCCGCCGTTCCGCGAGGCCGAGTTCGACGTGATGTACGGCGAAGGCATCTCGCGCGAAGGCGACCTGCTCGATCTCGCGGTCGAGCACAAGGTGATCGAGAAGAGCGGCGCGTGGTTCGCCTACGGCGGCGAGCGCCTCGGCCAGGGCCGCGAGAACGTGAAGCAGTTCCTCAAGGAGCATCCCGAGACCACGCGCGTCATCGAGGAGCGTGTGCGGAAGGAGCTCGGGATGGTTCGCGAACCCGAGGTCGCGGCGGTCTAGCTCCCCGCCGCGCCTGACTCTGACGCGACCGTCGCCTTACCGAATGTCTTCCGCTGCTGCAGCAGGACGCCGCGCTGCGCGGCGTCCTCTCCGGCTATCACACGCCCTGGCTCGACTGGGTGATGTGGACGCTCAGCGCCATCGGCGGCGCGGGCGCGATCTGGCTCGTCATCGCCGTCGTGATGGCGGCATGGCTGCCGCGCCTGCGCCCGGTCGCGTGGCAGGTCGTCCTCGCGCTGGCGCTCTCGCAAATCGTCGTCGACGGCGTCGTCAAGCCGATCGTCGGCAGGGCGCGTCCGTTCGTCGCCGAGCCAACCGTCACGCGTCGTCGGCGAGTATCGGCCGTCCACATATTCATTTCCATCAGGACACGCGGCGCAGTCGTTCGCCGCAGCCGTCGTCCTCGCGAGCGCGCTGCCGCGGCGCAGGGCGTGGTGGTTCCTGCTCGCTGCGCTCATCGCGTTTTCGCGAATCTACATCGGGGTGCACTACCCTCTCGATGTCGCCGTCGGAATCGTCGTAGGTCTGGCCGTGGGCCTGGTCGTGACAGGCGGGAGCGCGTGGTATAATTGGGGGTTCGCTGTCGCGCCGCCCGCCGTGCCGAGGTAGCTCAGTTGGTAGAGCACACGACTGAAAATCGTGGTGTCGGCAGTTCAATTCTGCCCCTCGGCACCAATTAACATTCCGGCTTACTCCGCAGGCTCCTCGCCGGTCGTCGCCCATCGGATCGCCTCATCGATGTCGGTGAACGGCCGGAGGGTGATGCGGCTCCGTCCGCCTTCCAGCATCGCCTGACTCATACGAGCCATGCCGAACTCGGCGCGCGCTTCCGGGCCAGTCACGACGGCCCAGCGGCAGGCGCCGAACCGATCGCGGTGCTCGTATTCGTACGCGGCCATCATCTGAATCACCGCGGTCGTCGGCGCTTCGACCAGCCGCCGGCGATCGCTGACGATCGGCATCCCGGTGTGAAACAACGGATCATCGAGCAACGCGTCCATCCCTGCACGCCACTCGTCGAAAGTCGGCTGGCGCGTGCCGTAGATCAGGAAGACGAGTGATGGCTCGCGGTCGATGCGGTAAGTGAACGCCGGCGCCTGATCCGCTTGTAGCTGTCACGGGAGCAACCAGGTCGATCGGGTCATGCGGGTAAAACCAGGTCTAGCGGGTCGATCGGGTCGAGCAGGTCGATGCGGGTCGGACCGGTCATTCGGGTCAGTCCCGTCGAATTGCCGCCTGCCGCCTACTGTACACGACGACGGGCGGCGCTCCGTCGAGGAACGCCGCCCGCCATCGTCATGCTATCAGCGTCGAACTAGTTCTTGCCGAAGCGGACCCGGATGCCGCCCCAGAAGTTGTAGTTGTTGTCGACCGAGTCGATGTTGTCGAAGAACAACCGGCCCTCACCGATGAAGTACACCGGGCGGTCCGAGCTGTGGTTCAGCGGGATGCCGAAGTGCAGCAGCCACGCCGGCGTGAACGTCTCGCTCCGGGTGAGATCCCAGAACGTGATGCCCGTGCCGATGAACGCGTTGTTCCCCAGGTACTTGTTCGCCTCGATGTCGGCAAGCAGCGTCGTCGGATTGATCTTGTCGACGCCGTTGCCGAGCTGGCCGGACGAGAGGTTGAACGCCACGCCGCCGTCACCGGCGACCTCCCAGTTGTTGCGGAAGCGCTTGGCGACACCCACCTTGAAACCGAGCAGCGGCGAGCACTGACCGAACATCGCGTCGCCCGCCGTTGCCGTCGTCAAGCCCAGGGCCGCCAATTGTGCCGGCGAAAGGTCGTACTCACTCGCCGGTCGCTGACGACGCTCCTTGCCGAACAAGGCGTCCACGTAGAGCGCCGCCTTGCCAGGCGCCGCCACGATCGTGTCGGTCGCCGTCGCCTCGCATCCGTTGCCGGGGCCACCGTACCGCTTGCAGTCGATCACCGTGTCGGGAGCGGTGAGCGTGCTCTTCACGGTGTAGGTCCCCTCCGACTTCTTGTGCGGGATGGAGACGGTCGCCTTGCCGTCCGGACCGACCGTGACCGGCTGGCCGACGACTCCGTTCGGACCCGTGACCTCCACCGTGACCGTGGCCGGCACGTTCGGCGAGCCCGTGCCCGAGCCGCTCGTGTCGATCTGGAGGTCGTAGCCCTTCTTGGTCTCGACGTGCGTGACGCGGACGCTGCACTGCGCCGCCACCTTGGCGGCCGGCCCGCACTGGTCGACGCGAATCGAGCTCTGCGTGAACACGTAGTTCGTGTTCGGCGCACCCTCAGCCTGGAACGTGTAGCTGCCGGCGCGGTCGCCGTTCATCGACCAGGTCGGCGCCGTCAGTTCGCCAGCCGGGGCGCCATCCACCATCACGCGCACGCGGGTCAGCCCCGCCGGCGCGCCAGACAGACGGACGGTCGTGGACAGCTTGCCGTTGGCGCAATCGCAGTTCGCCGTCACGCTGGGCGTGAGGTTGAAGGTCTCCGTCTTCGGACGGGTGTCCTTCTCGACCTTGCTCAGGAGGGCCAGGTTGCTACACGGCTTGGGGAGCACGAACCGGTAGGTTCGTTCGATGTAGCCATCCTTGGTCGTCACGTCGAAGGCAAACGCCTTGAACGCCGAGCGACCGGCCCATTCGACCGACGAGAAGAGCGTCACGTCGTGACGCTCGCTCTTGCCGACACGGCGGCGATAGGCCATCCACTCCATGGTGGCGCCCTTCGAGACCGAGCAGTCGGCGATCGCGCCGGCCGGAATGTCGACCGTCGCGCAGTCGCCGCCGGCGACCACGGAAGACGGCGACGTGAGGGTGGCGATGGCGCTGTCGGCGATCGAGCCGAGGCCCGCCAGTTCGAAGGCCTTTCGGAAATCACCCGGCATGCGCTTGATCGCCATCATCTTCGCGAGGCTCTTGGCGTTTGTGAGCGGGGGCACATGCATCGCGCTCTCGGGATTCCTGTCCCAGACTTCGTGAGCTTGTGCATGTTGTTGGTCTGTGCCCAGCTCGCCGGAGCGATGGCCCCGATTATGGCCAGCGCCAAGAGTCGCCCGCTGCGTTCCCGAACATGTCATCGTGGTCATTTCCTCCCCCGGTGAGTGCCCAAACCCAACTCACAGAGTCCGTTACAAGTCGTGTAAGTATAACCCTGCTACGTGCTCCGAAACTGCCTCACTTCGGAACAAGTGGCGCAAGCTGAACCGTTTAGCGGCCAGCTCGCGTCAGACATCTTCCCTTCTCGACCAGAAATCTGACGGGCGCCAGACGGCCCGATGCACGGCAGTGCACGCCGTTTCGCGCTATTCTCTATCCACGTCGCCGCCCCGCGTCTTGCTCTCATGGCGTCCCTGATGCGCGCCGATAGCCCAGCTGACGAGTCGCTGGTCGTGTGCCCGCTCGTTGCAATCTTCAGGCCGTGACGTTTCACTCCTCTTCCCGGCGCCCTCCGCGGCTGGTCGTCCGCACGCTCGTGGCGACCTCGGCGGCCATTGGCCTCGTGCTGGTGGCGGTGTTCGTCGTGCTGTCGATGGACGCCCGCAACCGCATCGCCGGGACGGCCGCGGAGAACCTCGACACGGCGCAGCGCGCCTTTGCCGACCTCGAACAGCGCCGGCAGCAGGAACTCCTGATCCGGCTGAACGCGATGGCCGAGAACCGCTCGCTGGCGCAGGCGCTGAGCACTTACCGCCCGGGCCCGGCAGGCGCCGAAGCGCTCGAGCGCGAGCTCGATCGGCTCGTCGGCCAATTTGCGGTCGACGCGCTCGTCCTGGTGGACCCGACCGATCACGTGATCGCCAGCGCCGGCCCGCGACGCGCGGCCTTCCCGCCCGACCAGCTTCTCCACGGCAGCCCGGCGTCGCCCGCCCAGCGCCGCTTCGACGAAATCATCGTCCGGCCGTCGGCGCGCTTCCGGGCATCCGGTCTCGAGCTGACCGGCCTGAACCCGGCCGTCGGCTACGCCTACCTCGCCACCGCGATCGACGACGGCTACGCGGCCTCGCTGGCCAGCCAGCTGCGCACGTCGGTGACGGTCCTGGCCGGCGACGAGGTCATCGGCAGCACGCTCTCGTCCACCGAGCGCAGCGCCCTGCTCCGCCGCGGCGGGGAACTCCCGCTCGACGGCACGCTCGATCTCGCCGACGAGCCGGTCGCGGTGCGACGCCTGAGCGACGGCGGCCCGATCAACGTCTACGGCACCGAGACGCTGGGCCTCTCGACGCATCGCGCCACCCGCAACGCCATCCAGATTCTGAGCATCGTCGCCGTCGGCGCGATGGCGCTCGGCGCGCTGGTCAGCCTGTGGCTCGCGCGCGTGCTGGCCAAACCGATCGACCAGCTGTCGCAGCAGCTGCGGGTCATCGCCACCAACCATGAGTTCGCCCGGAAGATCGAGCGCACCGGATCCAGCCTCGAGCTCGACGCCTTCACCGATACCTTCAACCAGATGGTGACCTCGCTGCAGGCCGCCGAAGCGCAGACCGAGCTCGCCTACGTCGGCGCGATCAAGGCGCTCGCGGCCGCGCTCGACGCGCGCGATGCCTACACGGCCGGTCACTCGGAGCGGGTCAGCGCGCTCTCGGTCATCATCGGACGGCAGATGGGGCTCGACCAGCCGCAGCTCGACGTCCTTCGCCTCGGTGCGCTGCTGCACGACATCGGCAAGATCGGCGTCGCCGACCGCGTGCTTCAGAAGAACGGGCCGCTGACGCAGGAAGAGTTCGAGATCATCAAGACGCACCCGGCGCTCGGCGCGCACATCCTGCGCGAGATCCCGTTCCTCAGCGCGCACATTCCGATCGTCGAGTTGCATCACGAGCGCCCCGATGGCCGCGGCTACCCGCGAGGGCTGCTCGGCCACGCCACGCCGATGCTGGCCCGGATCGTCCATGTCGCCGACGCCTTCGACGCCATGACGACCGCGCGCGCGTACCGTCCGGCACAGACGAGCACGCACGCGATCTCCGAGCTGTGGCGGTACGCCGGGTCGCAGTTCGACGCCGAAGTGGTCGAGGCGTTCGTCGCGGCCTGGTCGGCGATGCCTGTTGCGGAAGGCCAGAACCTCGCGACGATCCTCGAGACCGCCACCGTCCTCCCCTTCGAGCGCGGCGACAAGCGCGCCGGCTGATCTCCGGCTATCCCTCCGAGTCACTGGTGTCTTCCTCGCGGGCCTTCAGGCGCGCGTAGTAGCCGGGACGCGTCCGCTTCAGGTGGTCGGCGGAAATGCGTCCGGTCAGCCAGTGAGTCTCCATCGGGTACACGTCGGGATCGAAGAGCACCATGTAGAGGTGCCAGATGACGATCGCGCCCGTCGCCAAGATGGCCTCGTAGTAGTGCAGCGAGGTGGCCGCATCCGAGACCCATTTCGGGAACCACGCCAGCGACACATCGTTGAACCACAGGACGAACCCCGACAGGGCCATCACGATCGTTCCCCAGAGATAGGCCCAGTACCTCGATCTTCTCGTGGTACGAGAACACGTCGAAGGTGGGACGCGGAGCGCGGCCACCGAGGTTGTGCCACGTCATCGCCACGACAGTCGCGCGCGTCCTGCCACGAGCGGCAGCAGATACGTCAGGACCTTCCGATCGCGCCGCGATGCCAGCAGATGTCCGGCGTGGTAGGCCAGCCCGAGCAACAGCACCACCGCGGCCCCGCGGTGAACGGCGCCGCGAAGCGCGTGGCGGCCTTCCCACTGGAGCAGCGGCGACGCCCACCACGACTCGGGGAACTTCAAGGCGAAGCCAGTGACGGCCAGCACCACGAAACCCGCCATCGTCATGCCGTGCGCGATGCGGAAGTGCCCGTTCATCCGCGGCAGCGTCTCGGCCGTCTCCGTGCGGGCCGTGCCGCTCACGAGCTTGCGCCACCAGTCGAGGCCGTTGTGGAGCAGCATCAGGCCCAGGGCCAGCGGTATGAGCACCCAGTAGAACCTCCGGATCGCTGCGAACGACCGGATGCTCGCTCGTCGTCGCAGGAGAGCACGTGGACCTTCGCGATCGTGAAGCGTGCGCCGGCGCCGGCATGGCACTGCACCGCAGGTCTTCGCGAGGTTCGCCGCATTGACCGACGAGTGCGGGTCGCTCGACGGCAGGATCGTGTGCACCCCGTGACACGAGGCGCAGTTGGCGACCGTCAACCGCCCCGACCTCATCGCCAGGCCATGGAAGCTGTCTTCGTAGGCCGGCAGTTTATCGAGCGGCAGGTTGTAGCGCGCTGCAAGCCGTTCGTCGCCGTGGCAGCGGCCGCACGTGACCGTGGAGACTCGAGCGGCGTTGACCAGGCTGCCTGGCTCGCTCGGGCGAGGATGTCGTGCTCGCCATGGCAGTCCGTGCACACCGGCGCGCCCGGCACGCCGTTGGCGACGGCCTTGCCGTGCACGCTTCCCGCATAGGCGTCGTGAATCTTCGGATGACACGTCCCGCACGTCTCCGGCACCCGCCAGTGATTGATTCTCGAGGCGGCGTCGCGTCCCGGCAGACGGCATGGCTGCCATGACAGTCGCTGCACGAGGCCGCCTTCTCGTTTCCCGCAGCCAGAGCGCGTCCGTGGACGCTCAGCTTGAAGGCCTCGACCGGATGCGCAAACGGGATCTTGTGCTGTCGCCAGGAAGTCGGGATTCGCGTGGCAACTGCCGCACGTGTCCGCGATCTTCAACCGGGACACCGGCGAGGCCGGATCGCTCGTGGCCACCACGCCATGCGACGGCCCGTGGCACGACCTGCACGTGGCGCCCGCGTGGTCGCCGTGGCCGAGGGCGCTGGCATGAATGCTCGCCTTGTAGTCGCGCACTTCGCCGTCGTGGCAGGACGCGCACCGCGCCTCGTGCCCGGCGCCGTCGCTCAGCTTCGCGATGTCGTGCGGGGCGCCGTGGCATGACTCACACGCGTCGGCCCCGAGCGCCGCGCCGTGGATCGATCGATCGACGGCAACTCGCTCGTCGCTATGACACGTGACGCACTCGAACCTTGCTGCGTTTCGCCGGGTGCGGATAGTCGTGAATCGCGTCGTGGCACGCGGTGCACTCGAGCGCGCCGTGCACGCTGGCGGAATGCCGTCGGGCATCCACCAGTAAATGCTTCCTTTGGCCGCCGACGACCGATGGGATCAGCGTGGCAGCCGAGGCAAGCAGCGTCCTGTGGTGAAGCCAGGGCCAGCCAGACAACGGCCAGCAGCCCGGACAACATGGCACCCTCCTTCTAGGGCGCGGCGTACCCGAGTTCCTTCAGGATCTTCGGGTTCGCCTCTTCCATCGCCAGGACGTTGTGACAGCTGTCGCAGTCCTGCGAGATCACCCGCCCGTCGGCGGCCTGTGGTTGCCGTCGTGGCAGCGGAAGCACCCGGGGAATTCCTCGTGTCCGAGGTTGTTCGGATAGGACCCCCACGTCACGTTCATCCCGGGAAAGACGTTGCTCGCGTAGACCTGCGCGTTCCGGCGATGGCCTTCCGCATCCGTCCGCGATGCGCGATAGACGTCCGGATACTTGTCGCGATAGAACGCGGTCAGCCCCGATCGATGGCCTGTCCGCCCGATCGTGATCCGGGTATTCCGCCTTCACCAGCCGCAGCGCCTCGCGTTTGACGAACGGCAGCTTCGGGCTGATGTGCCCTGCCGCGAGCGCGTCGATCGAGCGCGCGCTCCGGCGGCGCGAACGCGTGACCCGGACGGTTGTGGCAATCGAGGCAGTCCATCACCCGGTGCTCGCCGCGCTCGAGCTCGGCGGCGTGACCTTGATCTCGGTCGAACGAAGTCCACGGTCTTGCCGGCCGCGTCGGTCAACGTCACGCGCGGGATGATCTGGCGCTTGTCGTCCGTCGCGATGTACGTGATGCGGCCGCCGTTCAAGTGATGGCCGTGGATGCCGCTGGCCGTCCCAGCCGCAGCCCGCCGACCTTCAGCATCAGCACCGTGTTCGAGCGTGAGTTCGTCTCGTCGTCCGCGAACTTGTCGACCACCTTCAGGCGGTCGCCCATGGAACTTCTGCGGGTTGTGGCAGTGCTCGCACGTGTCGCGGGCGGGACGCAGTTGGCCGCACGGGCGCCGGAATCGGCCGCGAGTAGTGCCCGGTCGTGACGCCAATCAACTGCCTGACGCCCGGCATCTTCGAGCGCACGAACCAGCCGGCGCCGGATCCGACGTGGCACTCGACGCATCCGACGCGCGAGTGCGGCGAGCTGAGAATGCCGTGTATTCCGGCTGCATCACCACGTGGCACGTCGCGCCGCAGAACGACGTTCGACTCCATGTGCTCGATGCCCTTGTAGGAGGCGATGCCGAGCAGCGCGATGTTCACGACCGTGAGCAGACCGACGATCGACAGCGCGCGCAGCACCTCGGCACTGCCGAAGTCGACGCGCGTCGGCAGCGTCTCGCCGCGCGCCCGCAGTTTCCGGCGCTCACGCAGGACGCCGATCGGCATCAGGATCAGCCCGAGCACGAACAGCGCCGGCAGGACCACGAAGATGACGATGCCGGCGTACGGATGGACTGAGCGGCCGGTGCTCTCGAGCAGCCAGACCGCCACGATAGTGATCGCGGTGCTGGTCGTCAGCGCCGCGCCGAAAAGCGTCAGGAAGTTTCCGCGCAGGTAGGTGGCCGGGCGCAGCCACTGCAGGAATCGATCGCGCATGGTTGGCGGCGCGAAAAGAGAAGGGCGGGCGGCGGCCTTGACGCCGGCCGCCCGGCTATGGGCGCGATTACTTCAACGAACCCAGGTACGCGACGAGCGCGTCGACGTCGGCCGCCGGCAGCGCCTTGAACGACTTCATCTTCATCACCGGCTTCGGTCCCCAGCTTCGCCTGCATCGCGTCGGGGTTGACGATCCACTCCTTGAGGTCGGCCGCGCTGAGCTTGGCGCCGACGCCGTCGAGCGGGAACTTCTTGTTGCCCACCCCCGCCACCGAGTGGCACATCGTGCACTTCTGCGACGTGAAGAGCTCCTGGCCCTTCTTGACGGGATCCTGCGCCGCCGCGACGCTCGCCAGTCCCGCCACGAACGTGCCTGCCAGCGCGAGGCGCGCCATCGAAGTCAGCATCCGAGTCTCAGTCATGAGGTCCCCCGGCACATGATACACGGCAGAGGCTCCTTCGCTAGAAGAGGTAGCGGACCTTCAGGAAACCGGTGTTGCCGGTGTACGGCCGGTAGGCTGTACCGCGTCAGGACGATCTGATGTGACCCGGCGCCACGGGCAGCGACACCCCGTTCAGCGTTTGCTGCGTCCAAGCCCAGTCGTCCGAGTTGAACGTCTCGTAGAGCCAGCCGGCGCCGAGGCCCACGCGGCGGCTGATGTAGTACATCACGTTCAGCATCGACGTCGTCCGGTCCTGGCTGAACGCCGGCAACTGCGCCAGGCGGCCGGCGGGACGAAGATGGTCTGGTTCGGCGCCAGCCCGTAGGTGTAGCTGTCGGCGGCGTTGCTGTACTCCAGCATCCAGTCGGCGTCGACCTTCTCCTTGAGGCGCTTCAGGGACACGCCGGCCGTGAACGTGTGCGCGTTGTCGCTGCCGTCGGTCGTCCAGTCGCGGGTCGGGTCGAACTCCTGCGTGCCCGGGTTCGCCTGCCGCGACTTCTGAAGCGTCCCGTACTTCTCGTAGCCGTAGTCGGCGAAGACGTCCACGTGCGTCCGCGGCGAGTAGTCCGCGCCCAGGCTGAAGAAGCGGCCATCCTGATTCTGCAGGCCGAACTCCGAGTTGACGTACTCGTCCTTGACGTAGCCGGTGGAGAAGTTCAGCGAGAACGCCTCCTGCGGGGCTACCGTGGCGATGACGGCCACCCGGTTCCGATTCCGATCGGCGATGTCGAACTGCCGCGGCACGGCCGAACCTTCGTTCTCCGCGTCGAAGACTTCCTCGTCGAGCCCGGTGCCGGTACGCTTCGAGTAGTTGTACTGCGCGCGCAACATGAGCCACGTCGTGCTCGTCGTGTCGAGCGACAACCGGAAGGTCTGATCCTTCGGTCTTCTCGAACTGCCGGAACGTCCGTCTGTCGCTCTCGAGCCCGTAGCCGGCCTTGAGTGCGGTGAACGGCACGATGTTGTAGGAATAGTCCGCGTCGAAGTACTGCCGCTTGTACGACAGCGCCTCGGTGCCGCCATCGGCGAAGGTGCTCGTGCTCGTGTCGTAGGCGACGTATTGCGTCACCGGAAATTCGGGCGTCGTGTTGTCGTAGTCGTACAGCTTGTAGCGAAGGGTGAGCCAGCTCCTGTCGCTCGGACGCGAGTTCAGCCCGGCGTACACCGCCGGTCACGTCTCGCCGAAACGTCGGCGGTCGACCGCTCGAGCGGGATAGACCGGAAGCACCGTGTTGATCGTGTACGGCTGAAGGGCGGCGTTCTGGCTCCATTTCGAAAACGACAGGTTGCCGAAGACCCTGGTCCGCTTGCCGAGATTCCACGCCGTTGTCGCCGACAAGCCGTTGGTCGAGTTGTCCGGCCAGAGCGACTCGCGCCCCTGCGACGGGCCCGACGCCGCTGGCGCCGTCGGTCGCCCGCAGCGGGTTGTCCCAGACGAGCGACGGCACGTTGTTCGAAAAGAACGACCCGTCGTACCCGGCGCGGATGGTGCCGCGCTCGGTGCTCCACTGGACCTGGCCGGTGATGTCGGTCGTCCGGTGGTCGAGCGGCCCTGGCAGCTCGATCGCGTTGCTGAAGCCGAACGTCGCGCGCCCAGGGCTGCTCGCCGCGTCTTCATCGTCTTGACCAGATGGAAGAGCAGATCGGTCGAGCTCGTGGCGTGGTAGACGACGGCGAAATCGGCGGTCTTCCGGAGCTGCCGGATGTCGACGCCCTGCGGCCGGACGCGATGGCGCTGTTGAGCAGCCGACGGAGTTCGCCTGCACGGCGGTCTGCAGGCTGTCCGGCAGCCGGGAGACGCCGGGCGATTGCCACCGTGTAGGGCGAGGCCGAGAGGAGTCCGAACTGGTCCGAGTCGACAGAGCCGTAGAAGAGCGGAATCTGGTCCCACGAGAACGTCATGACCAGCTTGCCGGCCTTGTCGACCTCGCCGGTGTATTTCTGGTCGCGGTAGCCGACGTGCGTGGCCGTCGCGTTGAACGTCCAGTCGTTCTTCGCCTGCGTGATGTGGAACCCGTCGACGAGGACTCCGGTCCTCAGATCGCGGTAGCGCTGGTAGCGCGCCTCGTCGCCGCTCACCGAGGTGATCTGGGCGCCGACGTCGACGCGCCATTGCGGCGCGCCTCGGAGGCGGCTTCCGACGGAGCAGGTGCGGACGGCTCCTGCGGCACGGGCCGCCGCGGGCGCGGCAAGCAACGCAGAACAGAGCAGCGATGGTCGTTGCGCGCATGGCGGCCTACCGGAGGAAGAACATCCCGGAGGGATGATTCGACCCGTGAATCTGCTGGTGGCAGTTGACGCAGCTCCGTTCGACCAGCCGGTTGCTGCGGTTGGCCAGTGACGTGGCGTCGTAGATGGTCGACGGATGCCGCGTGCCGATGTGGCACCGCTGACAGAGCATCGGCAGCTTGGCCACCAGCATCCGGTCGTTGGTGGACCCGTGCGGGTCGTGACACGAGCTGCAGGCTTCCCGGCCGGCTGCGTGATCCCACAGGAACGGACCGCGCTTCTCGGCGTGGCACGCGAAGCAGGCTTCGTTGACGTAGTTGCCGACCTTCAGCAGCTTGACGTTCGTCGAGCCGTGCGGGTTGTGGCAGCTCGTGCACTGCATCTTGCCTTCGCGCAGCGGCATGTGCGAGGTGCGCTGCGCCTTCTGCACCTGCACCCTGATGGCAGGTGCCGCACAGGGCGAACTGGTCGGTCGCCTTCAGCTGCGCCTTTTCGGAAACCGGCGAGTGCACCGAGTGGCAGGTGACGCAGCCCGACATTCCGCGAATCGTGCGTGCTGCCCGCCCAGAGCGCGTGGTCGCCCTTGTTGTGGCACGTGGCGCAGACCGCGCTGGCTTCCCGCGGCGTTCATCTTCGGGAACCTGTTGATGTGCCCCTTGTTGTCGTCGTCGACGTGCGCCTTGCCGGGGCCGTGGCAGCTTTCGCACCCGTGCTGCGCCGCCGGCGTCCGCGGATCGGCCGCGATCGCCGTGCTTGGTGCCCTTCAGCGTCTGGGTGTGGCAGGTGGTGCAGGTGTCGTCGCCGACGAATTCGTTGGCGGGCGGCGGCTGCGGAGTCTGCGCCGCCTGGATGGCGGCCCGACCCGGCGTCGGCCGGCGCGGACGCAGCCCACACGTCGGCCGACCACGCGCAGCCGATCATCGACGAGCGCCGTCCCAAGAACTCGCGTCATCCTCGTGCTGGACGTCACAGTTGGCACTCCCATGGCTCGCACACCATACACGTCTGGCATGTACGACAGCAACCGCCGTGCCGGAGAAGTCGCTCGCGCACCGGAGCGCGCCTGGCGGTGATTTTCTCGATTCCTGGGCGCCGACCGCCGAGAAATCGGTCGGACCAGCTGGCGTATCCGCCGCGGATTTCTCCGCGGCGTTGGGTGAAACTCCGCGGGAATGGAGCCAGGGACGGCCCCGGGGCCTGTGCTACCATCTGGGGCTAACGGAGTAGTCGAGCGACCATGCCAGTTCGTCTGTTTGTGGGCAATCTTCCGTACGAAGCGACAGAAGCGGAAATTCGAGAGCACTTCGGAACCATCGGGACCGTCACCTACTGCTATCTCCCCACGGATCGCGAGACGGGTCGGCCGCGGGGCTTTGCCTTCGTCGAGTACGGCGACGACAACAACGCCCAGCAGGCCATCGCCCGCCTCAACAATCAGAGCTTCCGCGGTCGTCCGCTCGCGGTGAAGGAGGCGCAGCCGCGTGAGAGCCGTCCTCCGGGATCGGGCCCCCGTCCGTACGGCGGCCCCCCCGGCGCTGGTGGTCCACGTCCGCCGTATGGCGGTGGCGGCGGCGGTGCCGCGTCCGTTCCCGTCCCGTGACGGCGCTGGCGCCCCAAGCGCGGCCGGACCGGGTGCCCGTGGCCGGGACTTCGGTCCCGACGCGCCGCCCAAGGGCAAGAAGAAGAATCAATACAAAGGGGCGGAACAGCGCGGCCCGAAGGGTCCGATCCGCACGAAGACCGACAACCGTATCTACAGCGCCTTCGACGACGGCGGCGAGGACGCGGCCGCAGCGGTCGACTTCGACGACTTCGCCACCAGCCGGCCCGAAGACGACAAGCCCGACGACAAGCCCGAAGAAGAGTAACTTCCACTGAAGGACCGGTGTCCGTGACGAGACTTCTCTGCCTGCTCACGCTGGCGGCAGTTGCCGTCGGCTGCCAGAAATCGGCGCCGACTCCGGCCGCTTCCGCCAAGCCTGCCGCGACAACGGCCGCCGGCGACCGGCGCAACGCCTGCGACGTGTCCCAGCCGCTGCCCCGGCGACGCCCGGCGCCCCGGCCGCTCCGCCGGCGCCTGAGTTCAAGCCCGTCGCCGCCGTGCTGCCCGAGACCGTCGCCCGCGTGAATGGCGACGCCATCACCAAGGCTGAATTCGAGGGCGCCGTCCACGAGGTCGAGTCGCAGGAAGGCCGTCCCGTGCCGGCCGATCA
Organism: Vicinamibacteria bacterium; assembly: GCA_963787035.1. Lineage (GTDB taxonomy): Bacteria > Acidobacteriota > Vicinamibacteria > Vicinamibacterales > JAENWD01 > JAENWD01. The sequence goes on along the minus strand of CAWBBN010000022.1, from coordinate 4,260 downwards.
GCGTGATCGCGTGCTGCGTGGCGTCCTCGACAACATGGTCGCCTTCAGGCTGCTTACGCAGGAAGCTCGGCAGCGTCACGTCGTCGTGTCCGATGCGGACATCGACACGCAGCTCGCCGGGATGAAGAAGCAGTTCCCGACCGAGCAGGCATTTCAGCAGGCGCTCAAGGCGCAGCACATGACGCCCGAGAAGCTGCGCGACACCGCGCGCTCCAACCTCGTCGTCCGCAAGCTGCTCCAGGACGAGGTGATGTCGAAGATCGAGATCAAGCCGAGCGACCTCAGCGCGTTCTACGAGAAGAACCCGGACAAGTTCCAGCAGCCCGAGGCCGTGCACGCCGCGCACATCCTCGTCATCGTGCCTGCCGAGGCCGACGCCACGGCGAAGGCCGCGCTCAAGGCGCGCGCGATGGAGGCGCTCAAGGCCGCCAAGTCCGGGAAGGATTTCGCCGCGCTCGCGCGCCAGTACTCGCAGGACGGCAGCGCGCAGCATGGCGGCGATCTCGGCTTCTTCCCCAAGGGCCAGATGGTGCCGGCGTTCGAGCAGGTCGCCTTCTCGCTGAAGCCCGGCGAGATCAGCGATCTGGTCGAGACGCAGTTCGGTTACCACATCATCAAGGTCATCGAGAAGCGGCAGGGCGGCACGGTGCCGTTCGCGCAGGCCGCGCCGCAGATTCAGCAGTTCCTCGAGAGCCAGGCGCAGTCCGACAAGGGCAAGGCCTACGTCGAGGCCCTGAGGGCCCGGGGCAAGGTCGAAATCCTGATCTGACCGGCCGGCCGCACATGTCCGGCGACCCCGCGCTCACCGAGGTCAGGCTCGACGTCTGGCTGGATGTGTCGTGTCTGTTCAAGACGCGGTCGGAAGCGCAGCGTGCCTGCAAGGGCGGCAAGGTCGACGTCAACGGACAGTCGGGCAAGCCACATCGCACGATCAAGACTGGCGACCAGATCCTGATATCGCGCGAGTCGGGACGCCGGCAGACCGTCGTGGTGGTGGCGCTCGCCGACAAGTCGATTCCCAGGGCCGACGCGCGCCTGCTGTACGAGGATCGAACGCCGCCGACTCCCCCGGAAGATGTGGCCCTCCGTCGCGCGGAACGGGTGTTTCGCGCCGCGCAAACGGCGGCCGGGCCGCCCGATAAACGTCAGCGCCGCGCGATTCGAAAACTCCGCGGGTACTGACGTCAACCCGCAATCCCGCAATCCGCAACCGGCAACCCGCAACCGTTCTACGGAAGCTCGTCGTCCTCGTCCTCGTCCTCGTCGTCGTCGCCGGGCTCGGGCGGCGGCAGCTTCGCCAGGCGCAAACCGATGGCGACGCCGAGGTGAAACGCGCCCTCCTGCTGCAGCCACACCTGCGCCGCCTGGTTGTCGACGAGCTCGTCGACGAGCGTCTGCAGGTGCTCGGGCAGCGCGACCTGGATCGTGCGGACGAGATCTTCCTGGCGATCGAGATCGGCCGGCGCGTAGAGCTCGTCCTCGTGGATGTAGCCGAGCAGGTCCTCGTATTCTTCCGGGCACTGCTCTTCGACCTCCGCGAAGCTCGGATAGCGGCGCCGCCGCGGCAGATCGACACGCGCGGCGCAGGCCTCGGCCAGTTGCATCACGTCATCGGAAGTTGGCATGACCGCCCCCTGTGGCTGGTGCTTCCGCGGCGCCCGGTCCGGTGACCGGCGCGAGCGCCCTGTCGAGGAACGCGCCGACGTCGCTCCGGAGCCGCGCGAGTTCCTTCTGGTCGATGTACATCATGTGCCCCGCCTGGTAGCGCTCGCCGCTCACGTGCGACTTGAGCGAGGGGTCGAGCCCGAGGTGGCTGAGCGTGTAGGCCGTCGCGAAATACGGCGTCGCGAGATCGTAGTAGCCCGAGGCGACGAACAGCCGCATGTACGGGTTGCGCGCAAACGCCCGGCGCAGCGCCTCGGACGTGTCCACGAAGCTGTTGTCGCGGTTCCACGTCCACGTCGAGAAACCGCCGCCGAGGATGTGATACGGCTCGTCGGCGGCGAAGTTGAGCTCCGTCGACACGTACTGCGCGAACGCCGCGGTGAACGGCGGACGGATCGCGGCCATGCTCGGATCGTATTCCGGCTCGCTGTCGACACCGGTGTCGTCCAGGCCGGTGAACCGGCTGTCGAGACGGCCGACGGTGCGCCGCTCCGTGCGCAGCAGCTCCTTGCAGAAGCGCTGGATCTCGATCCGCAGGTCGCTCAGCGCGACGTAGTCTTCCGACAGTCCTGTGTAGCGCGCGACCGTCTTGGCCACCTCCTGCCGTGCCTGGGGCGACAGCTGATCCCCCGCAGCCAGCGCGGTCGCGTACGGGCCGAGGGCGTACGCCTCGACCTGCTTCATCGTCGCCTGGAAGTCAGCCTGCAGTTCCGGCGCGAGCCGCTTGTGGTACCACGCCGTCGCCGCGTACGTCGGCAAGTACAGCACGTACGGCAGGTCGTTGCCCTTCGTGAACTCCGCCGTCTGGAAATTCAGGATTGACGAGACGAGGATGATCCCGTTGAAGGCGATGCCCTTCTCGATGAGGGCGCCGGACAGGCCGGCCGCGCGTGTCGTCCCGTAGCTTTCGCCGACCAGAAACAGCGGCGAGGTCCACCGGTGGCTGCGTGTCAGGTACAGACGGATGAACTCGCCGACGGACTGGATGTCGCCGTCGAGATTCCAGAACTTCGATCCCAGCTCCGGCTTCGCCGGCCGGCTGTAGCCGGTGCCGACCGGGTCGATGAAGACGAGATCGGTGCGATCGAGCCAGGTCTGCTCGTTGTCGACCAGCGTGAACGGCGGCGCCGGCATCCCGCCGTCATCGAGCATGCGGACGCGACGGGGCCCGAGCGCGCCGAGGTGCAGCCAGACCGACGAGGAGCCGGGACCGCCGTTGAACGAGAACATCAGCGGCCGCTTCGCGGTATCGGCGACGCCGTCCAGCGTGTACGCGACGTAGAAGATCGACGCCTCCGGCTCTCCCTGGTCCGCCTTGATGGGCATGCGCCCGACCGTGGCCGTGTAGCGAAGGGTCCGCGTGCCGATGTGAATTTCGTGGTGAGTGACGACCGGCGGCTCTTCGGGCGCGGGCGTCGGCTTTGCGGGGCGCGGCCGCTGCTGCTGGAGCGGCGGCGACGGCCTTCTCCGCGGGCGGCGCCTGCGCGCGCAGAACTGACCCTGTCAGAAGGACTCCCACCACGGCCGCTGCGACACTCCGTCTCACGCACACCCCCTTCGGCGGGTTCATTCTAGCCCGCCATCCGGTATCGGAATGACAACCGTGGTTGCGCCTCCTGTTCCGTTCCGGAACACGAAGGGGTACTTGGGGACAGTCCCCATCGTGGTACAAACAGAGGCGTGAACAGACCGCTCCGCCTGCTGCTCGTGTTCGCGCTGCTCGCGCTCGTCATCGGGCTGCCGGCCATCGCCGGCGTCTACACAGACTGGCTGTGGTTTGGAGAGGTCGGGTATCGCCAGGTCTTCGTCACCGAGGTCACGACGCGCGGGTGGCTCTTCGCGCTGGGCATCCTCGGCGCCTTCGCGCTGCTGGCGACGAACTTCTCGATCGCGCTGCGCGACGCTGCCGCCGTCGCCGATCGTGTGGGTGGGCCAGCCGGGCGTCCCGGTGGCGCTGCCGAGCGGCGCACGGCTTGGACGCATCGCCAGGATTCTCGCGGCGGTCATCGCGCTTCCCTTCGCGCTGCAGGCCGCGGCCCAATGGTGGAGCGTCCAGCTCTGGATGCACCAGGCCCCGTTCGGCCAGGCCGACCCGGTGCTCGGACACGATGTCGCGTTCTATGTCTTCACGCTGCCGCTGCTGAGCGGGGCGCTGGCCTGGCTGCTGACACTGCTCGCCGTCAGCCTGATCGGCAGCGTCCTGCTCTACGCGCTCGGCGGACGGCTGGGGCTGAACGCTCGAGCCGGCCTGTTCGTCGGACCCGACGCGCAACGCCATCTGGGCGTGCTCGTCGCCGCCGTGTTCGCGGTCCTGGCGGCGCAGGCATGGCTGGCGCCCGCGCACCAGCTCCTCGAGCCCTCGGGGCTCATCTTCGGCGCCTCGTATGCCGACGTCGCGATTCGTATCCCCGCCGCGCGCATCCTCTTCGTCGTCGCGCTGGCCGGCGCCGTGCTGTCTCTGCTCTCGTCGCGCGGGAGGCTCCGCTCCCGTGCTCATCGCCATCGGACTCTACGTCGCGACCTCCATCGGCGGCGAGGTCGTCGCCTCCGTGGTCCAGCGATTCGTCGTCCTGCCGAACGAGCAGACTCGCGAAA
>CAWBBN010000021.1:0-255066 GCA_963787035.1 Vicinamibacteria bacterium | reverse complement strand
CCCATACGCCCGGTCGAAGAGCTCCTGATCCTGGTGGAGCTTGTACTTGAAGAGCGTCTTGCGGAGCGCCATCTTGACCTCGCGCTCGCCGGCGTGAGTGTTCTGCCAGCCGTCGAAGCGGACGTACGCGGACGATCTCGTCGATGTCGTCCACGACGCGCTCGACGATGATCGGCGTGTCGTCGTTCCGCGCCTCCTCGAAGAGCTCGCGTGAGCGCGGCCTTGCCGAGGTCGTCTCGTCGTCGATCGGCGTCTGCCGCGTTCTCGGCTGCGACGACGTCCCGCGCGAGGTCGAGGAGCTCCTTCAGGAACTCGACGCTGACGAGCAGCCCCTGCTCGTGCCGCTCCTTCAGCTCCTCGAGCCGCTCGCCGAGCTCCTTGAACCGCGGGTCGTGCCGACGTGCTTGCGCAGGCGTCGCGCGACCTTGATCTCGATCTCCTTCGCCTTCTTGTCGGGATCGGGGTGCCCAGCACGGCTTCGAGCAGGTCGGCGTCGAGGACGAGCGTCTCGAGATCGTCGCGGACCGCGTCGACGTGGACGTGCTCGTGGATCAGCTCGATCGTCTTCGGCCCGAGGACGTGCCACAGCAGCCTGCCCGTGCCGGTCGACGGCTTCACGGACTCGTAGACCTGCGTGAGCCAGCGGTAGTCGGTCTCGTACTGCGTCAGAACCGGATCGGGCGAGATGGCCTCCCACAGGCGGCGCCAGGTAGCTGAAGTCGGCGGCGAAGCGGTCGCGCGTGTCGTTGTTCGGCAGGCAGTCCTGCGCGGCGATCAGCCCTTCGTAGCCCGCGACGGTGCGATCGACGCCGGGGAAGTACGCGAGGCACTTCTGCATCGGCCTCGGGCAGCTTGCCGACCAGCTCGGCGATGTTCGAGACGACCCGCGTGATGCCCTCCTCGTCGAACTGGATCGCCTGCGCGACGTCGTCGAAGACGCCGAGGTAGTCGACGATCAGGCCGTGCGTCTTCGCCTCGCCGTAAGGGCGGTTCGTGCGGCAGATCGCCTGGAGCAGCGTGTGGTCGCGCAGCGGCTTGTCGAGGTACATCGCCTGCAGGATCGGCGCGTCGAAGCCGGTGAGCAGCTTCGACGTGACGATCAGGATCTTCAGCGGGTCGGCCGGGTCGCGGAACCGGTCGAGCAGCTTCTCCTCGGCGTCGCGGTCGCGGCGGTACGGCGCGTACTCGTCCTCGCCGCTGTTCACCGTCATGACGATGTCCGACATCTCCGGCGGCAGGTGCTCGTCGAGCGCCTTCTTGTAGAGCACGCAGCTCTCGCGGTCGAAGGTCACGACCTGCGCGCCGAAGCCGTTCGGCGCGACCTTCTCCTGGAAGTGCGCGGCGATGTCGGCGCAGATCGTCTGCGATCGCGCTCGGGCGCCTTCACCAGCACCGCCATCTTCGCGGCGGCCTTGCGCGAGCCTGTCCCGGTCGAGGTCGCTGAGGCCGCCGGTCAGCTCCTTGAACGCCTCGTCGATCGCCTCCTTGTCGATGTGCAGCTCGAGCAGCCGCGGCTCGAAGTGGAGCGGCATCGTCGCGCCGTCGCGGATCGACTCCTCGAAGCCGTAGCGGCTCATGTAGCCGCGCTCGTCCTCGTCGGCGCCGAAGGCGTAGAACGTGTTGCGGTCGGCGCGGTTGATCGGCGTGCCGGTCAGGCCGAACAGGAACGCGTTCGGCAGCGCCTCGCGCATCTTGCGGCCGAGGTCGCCCTCCTGCGTGCGGTGGGCCTCGTCGACCATGACGATGATGTTGCTGCGGTCGTTGAGGACGCCGTCGGCCTCGCCGAACTTGAAGATCGTCGTGATGATGATCTTCCGCACGTCCTGCGCCAGCAGCCGCTGCAGCTCGGCGCGGCTGTCGGCCTTGCACCAGGTTCGGCGTGTCGGCGGCGTAGAAGGTGCTCGAGATCTGGGTGTCGAGGTCGATGCGGTCGACCACGATCATCACGGTCGGGTTCTTGAGCGCCGGATGCAGGCGCAGCTTCCGCGCGGCGAAGAGCATCAGCAGCGACTTGCCCGAGCCCTGGAAGTGCCAGATCAGGCCCTTCTTCGGGTGGCCGGCGACGACGCGCTCGACGATCTTGTTCGTGCCCTCGTACTGCTGGTAGCGGGCGACGATCTTGATGCGGCGCTTCTTCTTGTCGGTGGCGTACGCGGTGAAGTTGGCGAGCAGGTCGAGCACGACGTGCGGCCGCAGCATCGACGTCGACCGCCTTCTCGAGCCTGCGCCAGCGGCAGGCGTCTCGCTGTCGGCCTCGATCCGCCACGGCCCCCAGAGCTCGACCGGCAGCCCGATCGAGCCGTAGCGGAACTCCTTGCCCTCGGTCGCGACCGAGAAGACGTTCGGCACGAACAGCTCCGGGACGTTGCGCTCGTAGTCGTCGTGCACCTGCAGCGCCCCGTCGAGCCAGCTCTGGCTCGCGCGGACCGGCGTCTTCGCCTCGATCACGACCAGCGGGATGCCGTTGACGAGCAGCACGAGGTCGGCGCGCTTCTCGGTCGCGCCGGCGCGGAAGGTGAACTGCGTCGTGACGACGTACTGGTTCTGCTCGAGGTCGTCGAAGTCGATCAGGCGGACCGTGACGTGCTCGCCGTTCTCGCCGAACGGCATCGACCGCTCGCCGGTGAGCCAGGCGGCGAACTCCTCGTTCGCCTTGACGAGGCCGTCGGTGCGGACGCCCATGAGGATGGCGCGCAGCTTGTAGAGCACATCGTCGGCGCGATCGGGCTGGGCGGCGATCTCCGGGTTCAGCCGGATCAGCGCCTCGCGCAGGTGATCCTCGACCAGGACTTCGTGCGGCTGGCGCGGGAGATTCTGCGGCGCGAGGAAGTGCCAGCCGAGACCGGAGATCTGGCCGCTGACGGCGGGCGAGGCCGGGACCGACGGCGGTGTGGTGCGTGACGCCGCCGCAGAGCCGGTCGCGGACGAAGGCTTCGACGGTGTTGGCTTCGTTGAAGCGTCATCGGCCAGACCTCGTGTGCGACAGAGCTTCATCGAGCATCTCGCGATCTGCGCATGCGTCGCAGACGCCGCAGCCTGCTGCAAGGCGTCGTATTCGACGTCGCGGAGTGCATCGCGAACTCGCTGCTCGAGGCAGCGATCGGCTGGCACTGAGGCAGGGTACGTCGACTCGGATGCGTCGATGCGTTCGCGTCGACCTCGGAATGCCGTGCGCATTGCGCGAGCCACGCGCTGAATGCGCGTGCAGACCGGTCAGCTCAGGAGAATCTCGAGGAGATATTCGGCACGAGCGTGTCTGACGCGTAACCGGTCGTGACACGATCTGCGCTGCGAAAGCACCTCATGGCGCTACGGCGACTTGTCACGATGTTCGGCCGGATCATCGAGTAGCAGAGACGTCGCCTTCGTCAGACAGTACTTGCCGCGAGATCGCGGATCGTTCATCGAGCAGATCCGAGTCGAGTAGCCTGTCGCGTCCGATCTCGAATGTGGATTCGGCCGTCAAGGGTAGCGTCGCGACGCTCAGTCGCGAGTCTCAACTGTCCGGACGATCGACTAGTCGATAGCTGACTGCAGTGCTCAGCAGTGCTCGACGCCAGGCGCGTGCTCGTCTGAAAGAGACTCGAGTGGGACGATGCGCTCGACCGATAGCGTCGCGCTAGCTGCGACGCAGGGCGTCGAGCCGTCAGCTTCGAGCGTGCTCAGCCGCGCTGAAGCAGCGCGACGCAATCCGCCGCTGCTCCTCCAGCGGCGGCAGGGCGAACTCGTACCTCGCGAGGCTCGTCCAGTTGATGCGCGGCGATAGCGACCCCGCCGACGTTCCGACCGCGTGCTCGAGGAAGGCATCGGTCTGGCATGATGAACGGCAGCAGCTCGGGCAGCAGCACGCTCGGATCCTTCGGCTCAAGACGTAGATGTCGCCCGAGCAGACGCCTCGAAGTCGGCCACAGCCACCTTGCGCTGGTAGGCGCGCCGCTTGCCGAAGAGCACCTGGCCCGGCTCGAAAGACGCTTGTGAACGTCGTGCCGACGTCGCCGATGTCGCCCCATCGGCGGATCGTGAGATCGCCGGGGTCGATGTGCTCGCAGGCCGACGTAGCGCTCGAAGCCGTCGGCCTCGGGATCGCTCGACGCGCTCCTTGACCAGCCGCACCACGTCGCCGAACGCGACCCGCGTCCACCCGCTCTTGCGTCAGCCGCTCAGGCATCGCGCGCCTCCTCGGCGACGACGCCATCGAGCATGTCCACCAGCGCGTCCATCTGCTGCCAGAACTCGCGGCCGCTCGCGTCGAATGCGGCCCACGCCGTCTGCAGACGTCGCCGCTCGCCGTCGCTGCTCGACTCGCTGCTCGGCCGGCTCACGTAGCGCGGAATCGACAGGTTGCCGTCCTTCGCGAGCACCTCGTCGATCGTCGCGACCGTGGCGAAGCCGGGCTCGTCGGCAAACGCCTGGTAGGCCGTCGAGGATGCGCTGCTGGTGCTCGGCCTGCAGGAAGCTCTGCGCCCGCTCGCGGGCGACCTCGTGCACGGCGTCGATGAACAGGATCTTGCCCTGCCGGTCTGCGGGCTTCTGCGTGCGGCAGATCGACGACGCACGCCTCCATCGGCGAGTTGTAGAAGAGGTTCGGCCCGAGCCCGAGCACGCACTCGAGCAGGTCGGACTCGACCAGCTTGCGCCGCATCTCGGCCTCCTCGTTGCGGAAGAGCACGCCGTGCGGGAAGAGGATCGCGCAGCGGCCGGTCTTCGGATCCAGGCTCTTCAGGATGTGCTGGAAGAAGGCGTAGTCGGCGCGGCCCTGCGGCGGCGTGCCGAGGAAGTTGCGGCCCCAGGGATCGCTCTGCCACGCCTCGCGGTTCCACTTCTTGATCGAGTACGGCGGATTGGCGAGGACCACGTCGAACGTCCGCAGCCGGTCGCCCTCGATGAAGGCCGGGTTGCTGCAGCGTGTTGCCGGCGGCGATCTCGAAGTCCTCGACGCCGTGCAGGACGAGGTTCATCCGCGCGATGGCGGCCGTGATGTGGATCAGCTCCTGGCCGTAGAGGCCGAGCGTGCGCGTGTCGCCGCCGCGACGCTTCACCTCGGCGAGCGCCGAGATGAGCATGCCGCCGGTGCCGACGGTCGGGTCGTAGATGCGTCTCGCCCGGCCTGCGGCTCGAGCATCTGCGCCATCAGGTGGACGAGCGTGCGGTTGGTGTAGAACTCCTGCGCCGTGTGGCCGCTGTCGTCGGCGAACTGCTTGATCAGGTACTCGTAGCCGTTGCCGAGCTCGTCCTCCGGCACGGCCGCGAGGCTCAGCGTGTGCTGCGAGAAGTGCTCGATCAGGTTCTTCAGCGTCTCGTCGGGCAGCTGCGCCTTGTCGGTCCACGACGCGTTGCCGAAGACGCCGGCGAGGCGCTCGGGGTTGGCCGCCTCGATCGCGCGGAAGGCGTTGAGCAGCGCCCGGCCGACGTCGCGCGAGGCGCTGCGCACGTCGGACCAGTGCGCGCCGTCGGGGATCGCGAAGCGGTCGTTGGCCGTGGCGCGCGGCGTACGCCGTCGTCGCCGGTCTCGTCGAGCGCCTGCTGGTACTCCTCGTCCCACACGTCGGAGAGCCGCTTGAAGAAGAGCAGCGGGAAGACGTACTGCTTGTAGTCGCCGGCGTCGATCAGGCCGCGCAGGAGCGTTGGCCGCGCCCCAGAGGTAGCGACTCGAGCTCCTGCTGGCTCAGGTGCTCGGGCGCCTTGCTCATGCGAGCCAGCCTCCCTCGGTCAGCACCTCGCGCAGGCGGTCCTCGGCCGCGCGCGCACTCGGCGAGCGCCTGCTTGAACGCGGCGACGGCCTCGGGCAGCGGCGGGATGTCCTCGCCGATCGGCGGCAGCACGTAGCGCGAGATGTTGAGCGTCCAGTCCTCGGCCTTGATCTCGTCGAGCGTCGACGACCTTGGCGCGGTCCTCGACGTCCTCGAAGGCGCTGTACCCAGGCGACGATCTGCTCGGCGTGCTCGGGGTCGAGGAAGTTCTGGGCGCGGCCCTTGCGGAAGAGGCTCGAGGCGTCGACGACCAGCACCTTCTCCTTGCGCTCGGCGGGCTTCGCGCGGCGGAGGACCACGACGCAGGCGGCGAGGCCGGTGCCGTAGAAGAGGTTCGGGGCCAGGCCGATGACCGCCTCGATCAGGTCCTGCTTCGAGCAGCGCCTGCCGGATCCTGCCCTCGGCGCCCTTGCGGAAGAGCGCGCCCTGCGGCAGCACCACCGCCATGCGGCCTGTGCCCGGTGCGCCATCGACGCGACCATGTGCTGCACCCAGGCGTAGTCGCCGTAGCTCTCGGGCGGCAGGCCGTACGCGGCGCGGCCCCACGGATCGGCCTCCCAAGACCTCGCGGCCCCACTCCTTGAGCGAGAACGGCGGATTGGCGATCACGCAGTCGAAGGTGGCGAGGCCGCCGGTGCTCGAGTCGGTGAACGCCGGGCTGCGGAGCGTGTCCTCGCGCACGATCTGGAAGTCCTCGATGCCGTGCAGCACGAGGTTCATGCGGGCGATCGACGAGGTCGTGAGGTTCTTCTCCTGGCCGTAGATCTTGCCGAAGAACGTGCGCGGGTCGCCGCCCGCGCGCTGCACGTGCTCGATCGCCCCGAGCAGCATGCCGCCCGTGCCGCAGGCCGGGTCGTAGATGCTCTCGCCCTCCTTCGGGTCGAGGATCTCGACCATCATCCGCACGACGCTGCGCGGCGTGTAGAACTCGCCGGCCTTCTTGCGCTTGGTGACGTCGGCGAACTTGCCGATCAGGTACTCGTAGGCGTCGCCGAGGACGTCCGTGCTGACCGCCGTGTTGCCGAGCGAGACCTCCGAGAGCCCCTCGATGAGGTCCTTGAGGATCTCGTCGGTGAGCATCTCGCGGTTGCCCCAGTCGGCGGCGCCGAAGACGCGGTAGAGCGTGTCGGGGTTGGCGCGCTCGATCTCGCGCATGGCGTGCGAGAGCGCGGCGCCGACGTTCGCCGGGGTCTCGCGGACGTCGCGCCAGTGGCAGCCCTCGGGAACGTCGAAGCGGTGGACCTCGGGGAAGTCGACCGGGTCGACGTCGCCGAAGAGCTCGGCCGCTTCGGCCGTCTCCTCGTCCCAGACGTCGCAGATCCGCTTGAAGAAGAGCAGCGGCAGGATGTACGCCTTCCAGTCCGTGCGATCGACGGCGCTGCCGCGCAGGATGTTGGCGGAGTCCCAGAGGGTGGATTTCAGGTCTTCGTGGGTCAGCGCCATCAGCGAATCAGACTCCGGTTCGTGCGCGGGACGATCGTTGGCGCGAGTGACCGCAGGGCCATCTAACGCCCGGCTTCAGCCGCGGCGGCTCATGATCTTACCAGCCGCCGTCGGCTGCAAGCCGATGTTAGCCAGCCTCGGATTGCTTCGACAGAGATCGGAGTGGCGGCCAATTCCACCAGTTCTTTCGGGCGAACGAAGACACGGGCTGTCGAAGTCGAGGGCCGCCTAGCGATGCACCCAAATCAACGCCGGTTACAACTTAGGAAAGCTCGAGCTCGCGCCATGATGTCCGCCCGGTCTCCTAGCTCGGCTGTGTCGGCGAGGCCACTGCTTGTTGAGGCTTGCGCTCCCGTGGTCCCCTCGGACAGTCGCCCGACAACTCCTCTCGTTTGTCTGCAGTAATGACCCTGATAAATGCCATATATTGCCATATAATAATGTATATGACTGGTAAGCGCCGGATGACTCTTTGGGTGGACGAGGACTTGGCTTTGGCGCTGAAGGTGGTCAAGGACCGCGACGGCGTTCCCGAGGCTTAACAAGTGCGCCGTTCACTGCGCGCGTGGTTTGAGCGAAGGCATCCGCCCCGCCGAACTCCTGGCGGAACGGAAGGAGTTGCAATAGTGGGCAGCATCTACCGGGCAGAAGGACTCGAAGAACTACTGGATCAGGTCCTACCGGAACGGCCGTGCCTTCCGAGAGAGCTCAGCTAGCACCGAAGGAGGGCGATGCGCGCCGGCTTTCCGGCTCCGCGAGGGCGACATCGAGCGGGGACTACCTGTCACCCGAAGCTCGGTCGCTTGCGCTTCGAGGAGGCAAAGACCGATCTACTTAACGACTACCGCACGAACAAGAAACGATTGATCGAGGTGGTCGAGAGGCGAATCGTGAAACACCTCGAACCGTATTTCGGGGGCCGGCTGATGGGCAACATCACAACGGCCGACGTACGGCGCCGTCATTGCGAAACGTCAGTTGGACTTATCGTTGTTCGGAAAGCTCGCCAGCGTGCGCTCGAGGATGGAGCAGTCGAGGGACTTCCCAGCGATCACCAAGCCTGTCTCCAACGCCGAGATCAACCGCGAGCTGACGATACTGAAGCGGATGTTCAGCCTTGCGCTTCAGGCGGACAAGCTGTACGACAAGCCGCACATTCCACTCCTGACGAGAACAATGCGCCGCGGTTTCTTTCGATCGCGATCAAGTCGAGTCCGTCATCCGGCATCTTCCGAGCCGCTGGACGATGTCATCCGGTTCGCCTACATCACGGGCTGGCGGATCCCCAGCGAATATCCTGCCGCTCCAATGGCGCCAGGTGGATTTCACGGCCGGCGAAATTCGGCTGGATCCGGAAACGACGAAGAACCGCGACGGCCGTGTGTTCCCGATGACCGACGATTCTGCGGACGCTGCTGGAGGCGCAACAGCGACGTGACGCGCTGAAAAAATCCGGCACGATCGTGCCGTGGGTGTTCTTCCGGATGGTCGCTAAGGGGCGTGGCGGCGCGAAGGAACCGCGAGCGGACTGGCCTTCACAAAAGCGTGGGCAGCGGCTTGCGTCGGCGGCCGGGCTGTCCTGGGCGCATTCCTCACGACTTGCGACGCACCGCGATCCGCAACATGGTTCGCCCCGGCATTCCCGAACGCGTCGCGATGCAGTTGGCCGGCCACAAGACGCGCTCCGTGTTCGAGCGCTACAACATCGTCAGCGAAGGCGATCTGCGGCCGCGGCGCAGCGGCTCGTGCGGCTCCCGGGCACAGACTGGGCAAAGAAAGGGACAGTCAGGGACTTCGCAAGCCAAAGCTAGAAACCGCATTTGCTAGGAGAAGTTTGGAGGCGCCGCCCGGAATTGAACCGGGGATGGAGGTTTTGCAGACCTCTGCCTTACCGCTTGGCGACGGCGCCCCTCGGGAGAGATCGACCGGTTGTGGGGTGGCTTGAAACCGGTCGTGCTTACGTGCGGCGACAGCGTCGTCTGGTCATGGACGGTGAGTGGAGTTGGCTTGCCAACCGTAGCTCGCGGTTGCCGCACCACGCGGCCCGCCTCCGCCAACGGCTACGGCGGGCAACCTTCGCTTGCAATCGAGAGCGAAGGTTGGAGCGGGAAACGGGATTCGAACCCGCGACTTCGACCTTGGCAAGGTCGCACTCTACCACTGAGTTATTCCCGCTCGGCTCGTCACGCTAAGTGCCGAACCCACATCGTAATACAGGCTGAGCAGCCCGTGCAAGCCTGAGCTGTGAGCCCGCGGGCCCAGCCATTTCTACGCGCGCTTCTGACGAGGCGAGCCGGGCGCCTTCGGATCGCGCTCCGCGGGCTTCCGATCGGTGTCGGGCTCGGATCGCGGTCGGCGTCCAGGACGGCGGGTCGCTCGCGGGGAACGACTCGTCGCTGGCCTCGTCGACATCGGCGTCGCGCGCAGGCGGAGGTGGCGCGGCTGGCTTCGGCGCGGGCGGCGTCTTCGGCTGTGTGCCCATGCTCGCATTCTGGCACGCGCGATGGGGAGATGCGAGCTCGGCCGGGCGGCTCGAACGGCGCGGCTGAAGCCGCGCCCTACGTACGAGCCCTACGTACGAGCAGGGCTGAAGCCCTGCCCCACACACGAGAACGGCGGGGCTGAAGCCCCGCCCTACTGCTCCACGTACGAATTCGATCTGGCCCCTGACCCCGGCCCCTATCCTAGATCGTTACCGCGCGCAGGACTTCTGCGGCTTCTTCAGGCGCGGTGGGATTGATGTAGAAGCCGCTCCCCCACTCGAAGCCGGCGACCTTCGTCAGCTTCGGGATGATCTCCACGTGCCAGTGGTAGAACTCTCCCGACACCTCCGTGAACGGAGCGCTGTGGATGATCAGGTTGAACGGCGGCGTCTCGAGCGCGCGGTTCATGCGCTGCAGCGTCTCCTTCAGCACCCGCGCCAGCGCCTCATACTCGTGACGCGGCGCCTCCTCGTAGTGCGCGCCATGCCGCTTCGGCAGGATCCACATCTCGAACGGAAACCGCGGCGCGTACGGCGACACCGCCACGAAGTCCGCGTTCTCGGCGATGACGCGCGTCTGCTGGTCCAGCTCCTGGCGGACGATGTCGCAGTAGACGCAGCGCTCCTTCTGCTGGTGATGCTGACGCGCGCCGGAAATCTCGTCGCGCACGTTGCGCGGGATGATCGGCAGCGCGATCAGCTGGCTGTGCGGATGCTCGAGCGAGGCGCCGGCCGCCGCGCCGTGGTTCTTGAAAATCAGGATGTAGCGGAAGCGCTTGTCCTGCTTCAGGTCGAGCACACGCTCGCGATATGCCCACAACACGCGCTCCACCGACGCCACCGGCAGCGTCGCGAGGCTCTGCGTGTGATCCGGCGACTCGATGATCACCTCGTGCGCGCCGATGCCGTTCATCTTGTCGAACAGGCCCTCGCCCTGCCGGTCGAGATCGCCCTCCACCTGCAGCGCCGGGAACTTGTTCGGGACGACGCGCACGTCCCAGCCGGGCCCGTTCGGCACGCCGCCGTTCCGGCGATACGAGAGCACTTCGCGCGGCGTGTATTCCTCGTTGCCCTCGCAGAACGGACACACGGCGTCCTCAACGAGAACGGCGGAGTCGGACCGGAACGCGTTGGGGCGCTTGCGGCGCTCGGTGGAGATGATCACCCACCGGCCTGTAATCGGATCTTTTCTCAGCTCGGGCATCGTCTAGGCAGCGACCTCAGGCGGTCGAAGGCGTTCAGACGGAATTGGAGTTCGAGGCATCAAAAGCGTTCCGATGATTTCCACGCGCGGGCCATCGGGCTCACTGGCCACGGTGACCACGTCGAACCGGCAGGCGCCTGCGTCCACGCGATGCCGGGCCAGATACTCGCTGGCGACGGCGACTATCTTACGCCGCTTCCAGGGCGTCACCGCGACCGCGGCGCCGCCGAAGCGCCCGTTCTGCCGCGATTTCACCTCGACGAACACCAGGCACCGGCCGTCGAGCGCGACGATGTCAATTTCTCCCGCGCGAACTCTGTACCGCCTGGCAAGGATTGCGTACCCTGCGCGTTCCAGCGCGCGGACCGCGAGATCTTCGCCGTGAAGGCCGAATTGCTGGCGGGCGATGGTCATGCACGACATCGCGTGCAAGTGACGCGCCGGCAGGGCGGCGAGCTGGCTGGCGCGGGGCTGAAGCCCCGGCCTGCTGCGGACGTGACTGCCGATCGGCCGGACTGAAGTCCGGCCCTACGTACGGGCCCACGTACGGCCCCGCGACCTCGCCGATCGCCTCGTCGAGGATCTTCAGTGCCGCGTCGGCCTGGGATTTCGTCAGGACCAGCGGCGGCGAGAGGCGGATCGAGTTGCGGCCGGCGCCGAGGACCAGCAGGCCCTTGTAGAAGCACTTCTGGACGACCGCGTCGCGCGCCTCGATGGCGCGTTCTTTCGTCTTCCGGTCCTTGACGAGCTCGATGCCGATCATCAGGCCCTTGCCGCGGACGTCTCCGATGATCTGGTGCTTGTCCATCAGCGCCTTCGCGCCGGCCAGCAGGTGCGTGCCCACCTCCGCCGCGTTCGCGATGAGCGACTCGCGCAGCAGCTTGATGGTCGCCAGCGCCGCCGCGCACGAGACGGGATTCCCGCCGAACGTGCTGGCGTGCGCGCCGGGCGGCCAGTCCATCACGTCGGCGCGCGCGGCGCAGACGCCGAGCGGCATCCCCGACGCGATGCCCTTGGCGGTGGCGATGATGTCGGGCTCGACGCCGAAATGCTCGATGGCGAACATCTTCCCGGTCCGGCCCATCCCCGACTGCACTTCGTCGCACGCGAGCAGGATGCCGTGCTTCGTCGTCAGCTCGCGCAAGCGCTGGTGGAACTCGATCGGCGGGACGATGTAGCCGCCCTCGCCCTGGATCGACTCGACGACGACGGCCGCGACTTCGTCGGGCGAGATCAGGTGGCCGAGGATCTGCTGCTCGATCCAGTCCACGCAGTCCTGTCGCGCACGACTCGGGTGACATCCCCGCCGGCGCGCGATACAGGTTCGGATACGGCGCGTGATACACGCCCGGGACCAGCGGCCCGAACCCCCTCCGCTGCGTCGTCTTGCTGGAGGTGAGCGAGAGCGAGCCCATGCTGCGGCCGTGGAACGAGCCGAGGAAGGCGATGATTCCGAAGCGCTTCGAGTGGTATTTCGCGAGCTTGATCATCGCCTCGACGGCTTCGGTGCCCGAATTGGCGAAGAACGTGCGGACCCCGCCGGTAATCGGGACGATTTCGGCCATGACTTCGGCGAGCCGGACCTGCGGCTCGTAGTAGAAGTCCGTGCCGGACATGTGCAGGTATTTCTGCGCCTGGTCGACGATGGCTTTCACCACCTCGGGATGCGAGTGGCCGGTGGAGTTGACCGCGATGCCGGCCGCGCAGTCGAGGAACAGGTTGCCGTCCACGTCCTCGACGACCGCGCCGTGGCCGCCGGCCATGACCAGCGGGTAATCGCGCGTATAGGAGGGCGACACGGACCTTGCTGTCGCGGGCGATGAGCGCCGCGGCCTTCGGGCCGGGCAGGGGCGTCTTCAGAACGGGAGCGTCCATATCAGTGCTAAGTGCTAACTGGAAAGTGCCAAGTGAACTGCAAAGTGGGTAGTGTACATGCAGGGCTGAAGCCCTGCCCCACGAGTGGAACCGGCAACCCGCAACCGGCAACCCGTCAACCGTCATTTGAGTTTCCACCGCGTCCCGCCCGCGCCGTCTTCGAGGACGATGCCACGGGCGGCGAGGTCGTCGCGGATGCGATCGGCGGCGGCGAAGTCGCGCCGGCGGCGTGCCGCCTGGCGATCCTCGATCAGCCGCTCGATCTCGGCGGGGTCCACGGGCGGCCGCTCCTGCTCCGCCTTTCGCAGCGTGATGACGCCGATGACCTGATCGAAATGCGCGAAGGCGTCGCGGACGATCTCCGCGTCGCCGGCGCCGAAGCGCCCCTCGTCCATCGCGGTGTTCAGCGCGCGCACGAAGTCGAACATCACCGCCAGCGCCGCGGACGTGTTGAGGTCCGCCTTCAGCGCGGCGTCGAACGCGTCGCGGGCGGCCGTCGCGGCGGATGCGATCTCGTCGTGTGACCCACCGGCCGTGATCGTATCGAGCCGGGCCAGGAAGTCGCTCAACCGGCGGACGGCTTCCTCGGCCTGCTGCAGCGTCTCCCAGGAGAAGCGCAGCTGCTTGCGGTAGTGGCTCGAGAGCAGCAGGTATCGCAGCGTCGACGCCCGGAACCCCTTGTCGATGACGTCCTGCACGTTGAAGACGTTGCCGAGCGACTTCGACATCTTCTCGTTGTCGATGATCAGGTGCTCGACGTGCACCCAGAACCGCGAGAAGAGCTTCCCCGTCGCGCCTTCGCTCTGCGCGATCTCGTTTTCGTGATGCGGGAAGATCAGATCGATGCCGCCGGCGTGGAGGTCGATCGGCGACTCGCCGAGCAGGCGCAGCGCCATCGCCGAGCACTCGAGGTGCCAGCCCGGGCGACCGGGCCCGAGCCCGAAATCCCACGTCGGCTCGTCCGGCTTTGTCGCCTTCCACAACACGAAATCCCTCGCATCGTCCTTGGCGTAGTTGTCCGAGTCGACGCGGGCGCCGGGCTTGATGCCTTCCTGATCGAGCCGCGCGAGCTCGCCGTACTTCGGAAACGTGGCGATGCGGTAGTAGATGGAGCCGTCGCTCCGATAGGTGTGGCCGTTGGTCTCGAGGGCCTTGACCATGTCGGCCATCGCCACGAGATTGGCCTCGTCGGTCGCGCGCGGGTTCTCTTCGGCCGGCTCGAGACCGAGCGACGCGGCGTCCTCGCGAAACGCCGCGATGTACTGGTCGGTGTACTCGCGCAGCGGCCTGCCGGCTTTCTGCGCGCCGGCAATCGTGCGATCGTCGACGTCGGTGAAATTCATCACCTGACGGACGGGCCAGCCGCAGACGTGCTCCAGCGTGCGGCGCAGGACATCGAGGCAGACGAACGTCCGGAAGTTCCCGATGTGCCCGCGGTTGTAGACCGTCAGCCCGCACGTGTACATGCGCACGCGATCGCCGCTGGGCGCAAAATCCTCTTCCTGGCGAGTCAGCGAGTTGAACAGGCGCATGCGTCGATGTCTGCTAGGTTGCCGGAACCGGCTTCACGAGACGCAGCCCGGCATGGTGCGGGGCGGCGACCTCGACGGTGAGCTCGGTGCCCGTCTTGTGAAAATCGACGACCACCGGTCCCCCGCCGCCGGCATCCTTCAGGCTCGGCGCGAGCGCGGATCGGATCTCCCCCGCCACGGCATCGGCGTCGGCCGCGGCGCACCCCGCATAGACGACCACCGCATGCGCCAGTTCGGCGAGCGGCTCCAGGTAATCCGGGTGCGCGGGAAAACTGGCCTCAAATCGAAACGTGGTCAGCGCCATCGGCCTCGCGGGTCAGAGTGACATCTGGTCGAACAGCAGGCGCGCCTTCTGGACGTCGGCGGCAATCTGCGCGGTCAGCTGCTCGACGCCCTCGAACCGGCGCTCGTCACGCAGCCGCTGGATGAACCCGAGGCGGAGCGTCTGCCCGTACAGATCGCGCGCCACGTCGATCAGGTGCGCCTCGATGACGACGCGCGGCTCGCCGCCGAAAGTGGGGCGCACGCCGACGTTGGTCACCGACGGATAGATTACCCCGTCCAGCCGCACCGTGGTGGCGTAGACCCCGTTCGGTGGGACGACCTCGTTGGAAGTGGCGAGATTCGCGGTCGGAAAGCCGATCTGGCGGCCCCGCTGGTCGCCGATCACCACGTCCCCCTCGATCGTGTACGGGTGGCCGAGCAGCGCGCCGGCCTCGTCGACGCGGCCCTCGCTGATCAGCCGCCGAATCCGCGTGCTGCTGACGACGAAGTCCTTGTAGCGCACCGGATCGATCTTCTCGGTCGCGGAAGCCGTAGCGCGCGCCGAGCGCGCGAAGCATCGAGAAGTTGCCCGCACGGTCGTGGCCGAACAGGAAGTTCGCGCCAACCCACACTTCCGACACGTGCAGCCACTCCACGAGCACGGTGCGCACGAACGTCTCCGGATCCCAGCGCGAGAGCTCGGGCGTGAATCGCACGACCGCCACGCCGTCGATGCCCGCCTGCTCCAGCGCGTCGAGCCGCTGGGCCTTCGTCATGATGAGCGGCGGCGCCTTGTCGGGCCGGACGACGCGCGGCGGATGCGGATCGAAGGTCATGACGACGGCCGTCGCGCCCCGCTCGCTGGCGACGCGGCACACGCGCTCGATGATCTTGGTGTGGCCGCGATGCAGGCCGTCGAAGTTTCCGAGAGCCAGCACCGGGTGCTGCCAGCGGGGCGGTCTCGAATCTTCGGGAAAGTGAATGACGTCCACAGGCCTCGGGCCGGGCGTGGTGGCGACGCCGTCGCACGTTGCAGGGCTGACCACCTTCGCCAAGGCTACGGTGGTCCACCAAAGCTTTAGCGACGGCGGAAGCCCTGCCCCACGCACTCACGGTCAGCCCGTTGTCAAAGGCGACCGACAGGCCATCATATGCCAGGTGCACATGCGGCGGCAGCGTCGCGGACGTCGCCGCGTGCCCCAGGTCGTGGCAGATGTGCGTGAAGTACGTCTCACGCGGGGCGATGCGCTCGGCCGCGGCGAGGGCCTGATCGACGTTGAAGTGCGTCGGATGCGGCCGCCGTCGCAGCGCGTCGATCACGAGCACGTCGATGCCGTCCACGAGCGCCCACGAGGCGTCGGGAATCTCGCTGACGTCGGTCAGGTACGCCAGCGATCCCATGCGATAGCCGAAGACGCGGCGCTGGCCGTGCAGCAGGGGCACGGGCACGATGTCGACGCCGCCGAGCGCGATCGGCCCCTCGATCGCATGCAGGTCGATCTCCGGCAGTCCCCCGCCGGCCGGCGTGTCGCGGTCGAAGATGTACGCAAACGTCCGGCGAATCTCGCCAATCGTCTGCGGGTCGCCGTAACACGGGATGCGCGCGCGCTGCAGCTGGTTGAAGCGGCGCATCTCGTCGAGGCCCAGGACGTGGTCGGCGTGTCCGTGCGTGAACAGCACGGCGTCGACCCGGCGCAGCCGCTCCCGAAGCGCCTGCTCGCGCAGATCGGGCGACGTGTCGATCAGCAGCCGGGTGTCGTCGGCCAGCGTGATGTACACCGAGGGACGCGTCCGCTTGTCGTTCGGATCGGTCGAGCGGCACACCTCGCACTCGCATCCGATCATCGGGACGCCGTGGCTGGTGCCGGAGCCGAGGAAGAGGAGGGAGGGCATGGGTCAGGACGGGTCGATCAGGTCGAGCAGGTCGGATCAGGGTCGGATCGTGGGTCGAGCACGGTCCGACGGCGTCACGATCGGGTCCACGCGGGTCGCCTACGGAACGATGATCCTGGGCCCGCCCGTCTGGACTTCGACGAAGCGGAGGCGCAGCTCGTAGAGGCCCTGCTCGAGCAGCTGGCGTTCCTCGGCGGTGAGGTTGCCGCGCGTCTTCTCTTCGAGCAGCCCGAGGATGTCGATCATCTGCCGCGCCCCGTCGAGGTTCGGCGGCGTGACCTGGCCGGTGTTGGGGTCGGCGGCGTCGCCGAGGTGCACGGCGGTCGTGTGCATGAGCGAGAACACGAATGCGGTGAAGGTCAGGGACAAAGGCGCCTGATCGGTCATGCGGTCTAGAATACCGCAGCAATGGCAGATGCCGGCGATCGGTTCGACGAGCTCGTGCGGATCATGGCCACACTGCGCGGTCCCGAGGGCTGCCCGTGGGATCGCGAGCAGACGCTCGGCTCGCTGCGGCCGTTCCTGCTCGAGGAGACCTACGAGGCGCTCGCCGCGCTCGATCACGGCGACATGGCCGGGTTGCGCGAAGAGCTCGGCGACCTGCTCTTCGAGATCGTCTTCCTCGCGCGCCTGGCGGAAGAAGGCGGGCACTTCACCGTCGCCGACGCCGCGGCCGACGTCGGCGCGAAGCTCGTGCGGCGACATCCGCATGTCTTCGGCGACGAGCCGCGCCTGACGAAGGCCGGCGAGGTGATCGGCAAGTGGGAAGAGATGAAGGCGAAAGAAGCCGGGTCCGGCGGGTCGGGCGGGTCAGCGGGTCGAGCGGGTCGAACAAACGAAAGACGCTGCTCAGTGGCGTGCCCGTCACGCTGCCGGCCCTGCTGCGCGCATACGAGTACGGCAGCCGGGCGGCGGCGGTGGGTTTTGACTGGGCGAAGGCAGCCAGGTCATCGACGAAGATCGAGGAAGAGACGCGCGAGATTCGCGAGAAGTGGTCGAGCAGGTCGGACAGGTCGACAGTCGGCAGGTCGAGCGGGCCGAGGAGGAAATGGGCGACCTGCTGTTTGCCATCGCCAACCTGTCGCGCAAGCTTGGCGTCGAGCCGGAGGCAGCGCTCCGTCGCGCGAACGACAAGTTCCGCGATCGGTTCGGCCACGTGGAAGCGCGCATCACGGCACGGGGAGAACGCATGCAGGACAAGTCGCTCGACGAGCTGGACGCGGAGTGGCGCGCAGTGAAGGCCGGCGAGGCGCGATGACGCGTCGCGCCTTCCTCACGGCCGAATGGCGATGGCTCGTGATGCTGAACTACGAGATCGATCCCGCGCACCTGGCGCCGTTCCTTCCGCGCGGGACGACGCTGGATCTCTGGCAGGACCGCGCCATGGTCTCGGTGGTCGGGTTCCAGTTCCTCAACAGCGCCATCGCCGGCCTGCCGCTGCCCTTCCACCAGCGGTTCGAAGAGGTGAACCTGCGCTTCTACGTCCGTCGCGAGGCCGCCGGCGAGGTGAGGCGGGGCGTGACCTTCATCCGCGAGCTGGTGCCGCACACGGTCGTCGCCCTGGCCGCGCGCGTCGCGTACAACGAGCCGTACACCGCCGTGCCGATGCGCAGCGTCGTGCCGCCGGCAGTCGCCTCCGAAGGACGCGTCGAATACGCCTGGAAGGTCCGCGCGTCGTGGCAGCACATCGCCGCCGAATTCCACGGCGCAGCGGAGGTGCCGGCGGCCGACAGCGAGGCGATCGTTCATCGCCGAGCACTACTGGGGTTATGGCAAGGCGCGCGACGGCTCGACGCTCGAATACGAGGTCTCTCACCCGCCCTGGCGCATCTGGACCGCCAGCAACCCCGAGTTCAATGGCGATGTCGCCGGGCTCTATGGCCCCGGCTTCGTCGAGGCCCTCTCGGCGCCGCCCGCCTCGTCGTTCGTGGCTGAAGGCTCGCCGGTCACCGTGTACCGCGCCGAGCGGCTGGAAGAGACGCCGTGACCCTGAAGGCCGGCGACACGCTCGACCTCGCGCCCATGGGTTTCTCGCTCCTGATTCTCAAGAGCGGGGACGACACCGGCGGCGCGGCGCTCGAAATGGAGATGACGCTGGCGCCCGGAAGCAGCGGGACGCCCATCCACGTGCACCCCTCCGCGATTGAAACCTATGAAGTCCTCGCCGGCGCCTTCGAGGTGTACATCGACGGCGCGTGGAAGCCGGTGAAGACCGGCGAGCGCGTCGGCGTGCCACGCGGGATGCCGCATTCCTTTCGGAACCCGAACCCCGAACCGGCGCGCGTCTACAACACGCACAAGCCCGCCCTGCGCTACGCCGACTACTTCGAGGGCCTCTGGCGCATCTCGCAGAGCGGGATGGTGAAGCCCGGCGTCAAGAACTGGCAGACCATCCTGGCGCTGTCCGCGCTCATGAGCGCATACCCGGAAGAGATTCGCTCCGTCAGTCCGCCGAATGCCGTCGTCCAGCTGCTCGGCGCTTTCGGCAACTGGCTCGGCTACGGCCCCTGATCCTGGCGCTGGACCGTCAGCGTGCGGCCGTCGGTCTCGAGTTCGATCTCGCCGCCGGCGTCGGTGCGCACCACCGGAACGTGTCGTTCCGCGAGCCGCGCCATCACCTCCCGCGCGGGATGGCCGAAGCGGTTGTCGCGCCCGCAACTGACGAGCGCGACGGTTGGGCGCAGGGCGTCGAGGAACTCGGCCGACGAGGACGTCGCGCTGCCGTGATGCGCCAGCTTCAGCACGCGCAGCCGTGACGGCGGAATGCGCGCCGCGAGCTCCCGCTCGACGTCGCGGCCGATGTCCCCGGGCAGCACGATCGAGACGTCGCCGTATCGCAGCTCCAGCACCACCGAGTCGTCGTTTCTGACCCTGGGCCGCTCCCAGTCCGGCGCCTGCGGGACTCCACACGTGCAGGCGCACCCCTCCGCGTTCCCAGTCGGCGCCGTCGACCAGCGTCTGCCACGACAACCCGCGATCGCGAGCCTGCGCCCGCAGCGCCTCCATCGGCGCGTGCGACGGCACGACGATGCCCTCCCAGATCGAGGACGGACGGAAGACGTCGATGATCGTCGCCGCGCCGCCGATGTGGTCCGGGTCGCCGTGCGTCAGCAGCAGCCCGTCGAGACGGCCGACGCCGCGCGCCCAGATCGCCGGCGCCACGACGCGGGCGCCGATGTCGAAGGACGACTGGCCGCCGAGGCCGCCGGTGTCGACGAGCAGCGTGGTCGCGTCCGGCAGACGAACAAGCGTCGCGTCCCCCTGGCCGACGTCGATGCCGGTCACGTGGAGCCGGCCGTCCGCGCTCCAGGGCGTCCGCCACGTCCACGGGTGCGCGACGATCCACACGGCCGTCGCGGCTGCGGCGCACGTCCCGGCCATCCGCGCGCGCCATCGCCAGCGGCCCGGCAGCCAGTGCCAGGACGCCGCGCCGAGCGCGACGAGCCCCGCCGTCGCGTAGGCGCCGACGGCGATCCAGGACGGCGCCGGGACGCGCGACGCCAGCCCGGGCGCCCAGTCCAGGAGGTCCGCGCTGCGCACGAGCACCCACGCGGCGGCGATGACGACCCGGCCGGCGACATCCGCCATCGCCGGCCACCAGGCGTGACACGCGACGACCGTCATCCCCGCCTGCTGGACGACCGCCATTGCCGGCACCGCGGCGAGATTGACGATCGGCCCCGCGACGGTGACGCGGCCGAACAGCAGCGCCGACGCGGGCAACAGCACCACTTCGGTGGCCAGCGACGCCGCGACGACCGCGACGGCAGGCCGCACGACTGGCGGCCAGCGTCGCACGCGCACGGCGCGATCGGCCACGGCGACAATCGCGCCGGTCGCGCCGACGGTGAGGACGAAGCCGGCGTCGACTGCCGCCAGCGGCGACGACGACGAGCATCAGGCCGGCAGCCGCCGCGAGCACACAGAGCGGCGGCGCCCGCAGGTCGCGCGCCTGCAGGCCGAGATAGATGGTCGCCATCGCGGCCGCGCGCACGACCGACGAGCCGCCGCCGACGAGCGCGGCGTAGAGCCACACGCCGGCAATCGCGCCGGCGTTGGCCATGACTCTCGGCACGCGCGCCAGCCACGCGGCCAGCAGCAGCGTGGACGCGAAGATCGCGATGTTGCCGCCCGAGATCGCGATGACGTGATACGTGCCCGCGGCCTGCAGCCGGTCGGTCACGTCGTGGTCGAGGCCTGTGCGGTCGCCGATGAGAATGGCCGTCGCAATGCTGCCGGCCAGCGGGTCCCTGCGGCCCACACGCTCGTCAATCGCGCGCCGGACGAAGACGCGCAGCGACGCGGCGGCCTCCTCGAGACGCGATCCGGGCGCGACGACCTCTACGAGTGACGCGCTCTTCACGCTGCCCACGAGGATGAGCCCGTGCCGCGCCAGCGCGAGCCGGTCGTCTCCGACCCCGTCATCCAGGTACATCGCAGGCCGCCTGACGGTCGCCTTCAGCACCACACGCCGGCCCGCGCGCCATTCGCGCCACGCCGACATGGCTTGCCGGCCCGCGACGCCCAGCGACGCATCTCCCGTCACGTCGGCGCCCAGCCCGGGCACCTCGCGCACGCCCACCCTCAGCCTCACCTCATCGTCCACGGGCACGGAATCGGCCTGAAGAACGCCGGCGAGCTCGACGGGCGAAGGCAGTCGTGTCGCGGCGGCCAGCGGAGGATCGCGCGCGCGACCGTCGTCCAGCGACGCGAGCGCCCAGGCGCCGAGCGTCAGCCCGCCCAGCGCGCTGGACACGACCCGCGCGCCGTCACCGCGGATGAAGCTGGCGAGCGTCAGGCCGAAGGCGGCCGCCAGAGCAGCGGCGAGCGCGGCCGGCGGCGCGGGCAGCGTCAGGCCGAAGCCGACGCCCACCGAGAGCGCGACGGCCAGCCAGACCGGCAGGAATCGCATGCCGGCAGAGACAGCAAGAAGCGGGGCGGCCGGCGTGTCGGGTGTGTTATCGAGGCAATCCTCGAAGTTCGAAGGCACTCACGGCTGGACGGGGCAGATTCTGCGCGATCTCCGGAGGGGACGCGTGGCAGTTGCTGCGATGCCGGCCTTGAAAGGCCGGCCTACTGCGTGTCTTAAAGGCCGACACACGGCGCGACGGCAGATGGCGGCGACGGTCGACGGACTTCCGCGTCGCAGCTTTGGCGGACTCGCCGCGCTTGCGAGCCAGCCGGCGATCGGTGGCGAGCTACGCCGTCACCTTGCCGGCGTAGTAGTCCTGCAGCGCGCGGACGTCGAGCGCCTTCGTGCGCAGCGCGCGAATCGCGGCCACCGTCGCCGACGCGCCCGTCAGCGTGGTGATGCACGGCACGCTGTGCATCATCGCCACGCGACGCACGGTGCGGTCGTCGAAGAACGAGTCGCGGCCGAGCGGCGTGTTGACGATGAGCGCGATCTTGTCCGTTGACGATCTGATCGGCGATGTTCGGCCGGCCCTCGTTGACCTTGTAGATCACTTCGACCTCGAGGCCGTGCGCGCGCAGGTAGGCCGCCGTGCCGCGCGTCGCCACGAGCGCAAACCCGAGCTCGGCAAGATCCCGCGCGACCGGCAGCACGTTCGGCTTGTCGGCGTTGTTCACGCTGATGAACGCGCGCCCGCCGTCGGGCAGCGGCTGCCCCACCGAGAGCTGCGCCTTCGCGAACGCCGCGCCGAAGCTGTCGGCCCCGCCCATGACCTCGCCGGTGGACTTCATCTCGGGCCCGAGAATCGTATCCACGCCGGGGAACCGCACGAACGGGAACACCGGGCTCTTCACGAACACGCCGGCGACGTCCAGGTCCTCGAGAAGGCCGAGCTCCGCCAGCGTGCGTCCGGCCATCACGCGCGCGGCGGTCTTCGCCAGCGGCACGCCGGTCGCCTTCGACAGGTACGGCACCGTGCGCGACGCGCGCGGGTTCACTTCGAGCACGTAGACCTGATCGCCCTTGAGGGCGTACTGGGTGTTCATCAGGCCGATGACGTTGAGCGCGCGCGCGATGCGCCGCGTGTAGTCGCGAATCGTGTCGAGGTGCTTCTCGGCGACCATGAACGGCGGGACGACGCACGAGCTGTCGCCGGAGTGGATGCCGGCCTGCTCGATGTGCTCCATGATGCCGCCGATGACGACGGCGCCGGTGGTGTCGGCGACGCAGTCGACGTCGAACTCGAAGGCGTCCTCGAGGAACTTGTCGATGAGCACGGGCCGCTCGTGCGAGACGTCCACGGCGCCGGCCATGTAGCGATCGAGCGTCGCCTGGTCGTAGACGATCGCCATGCCGCGCCCGCCGAGCACGTAGGACGGCCGGACCACGACCGGGAACCCGATCTCCGCCGCGACGCCCCTCGCCTCTTCACGCGACGTCGCCGTGCCGCTCGCGGGCTGCGGGATGCCGAGATCCGACAGCAGCCGCGAGAAACGCTGGCGATCCTCGGCGAGGTCGATCGAGTCGGGCGACGTGCCCATGATCTTCACGCCGGCCGCCTGCAGCGGCAGCGCGAGCTTCAGCGGCGTCTGCCCGCCGAACTGCACGAGGCACGAGACGTCGCCGCCGCCGCCGACCTCCTTCTGGATCACCGACATCACGTCTTCGAACGTCAGCGGCTCGAAGTAGAGGCGGTCGGTCGTGTCGTAGTCGGTCGAGACGGTCTCCGGGTTGCAGTTGATCATCACCGTCTCGAAGCCCTCCTCGGCGAGGGCGAAGGCGGCGTGACAGCAGCAGTAGTCGAACTCGATGCCCTGGCCGATGCGGTTCGGGCCGCTGCCGAGGATCACGACCTTCTTCTTCGCGTTCGGCTCCGACTCGCAGAACGGCTCGAACGTGCCGTACATGTAGGGCGTGAACGACTCGAACTCCGCCGCGCACGTGTCGATGCGCTTGTAGGCCGCCGTGATGCCCGACGCGAGCCGCTTCTCGCGGACCGCCGATTCCGGCACGCCGACGATGCCGGCCAGTCTCCTGGTCGCCGAAGCCGGATCGCTTCAGCGTGAGCAGCTCGTCCGCCGACAGGCCGTCGAGGCCGGCCCGTTCGGCGTGGTGCTTCAGCGCGACGATGTCGGCGAACTGCTGCAGGAACCACGGATCGATCTTCGTGATGTCGTGAAGGGTCTCGGTCGTCCAGCCGCGATCGAGCGCCTCGAAGACCGCCCACATCCGCCGATCGGTCGGCACGACGAGCTTCTTGCGCAGCGCGGCCTCGTCGAACTCCTCGTCTTTCGCGATCGGCGTGAACAGCCGTCCGGTCCGTCCGAGCTCCAGCGACCGGATGCCCTTCAGGAACGCTTCCTTGAACGTCCGCCCGATGGCCATCGCCTCGCCCACCGACTTCATCTGCGTCGTCAGCGTCGGATCGGCTTCCGGGAACTTCTCGAAGTTCCAGCGCGGGATCTTGACGACGACGTAGTCGATCGTCGGCTCGAAGGAGGCCGGCGTGAGGCGCGTGATGTCGTTGGGGATCTCGTCGAGGTGATAGCCGAGCGCGAGCTTCGCGGCGATCTTCGCGATCGGAAAGCCGGTGGCCTTCGACGCGAGCGCGGACGACCGCGACACGCGCGGGTTCATCTCGATGACGATCATCCGGCCGTTGGCCGGGTTCACGGCGAACTGGATGTTCGATCCGCCGGTCTCGACGCCGACCCGGCGGATGATCTTCCGCGCGGCGTCGCGCATCCGCTGGTATTCCTTGTCCGACAGCGTGAGCGCCGGCGCGACGGTGATGCTGTCGCCGGTGTGCACGCCCATCGGATCGACGTTCTCGATCGAGCAGATGACGACGAAGTTGTCCGCGACGTCGCGCATCACCTCGAGCTCGTATTCCTTCCAGCCGATGACGGATTCCTCGATGAGGATCTCGTGCACCGGCGACAGGCTGAGCCCGCGCTCCGCGAGGCCGCGGAACTCCTCGATGTTGTAGGCGATGCCGCCGCCGACGCCGCCGAGCGTGAACGACGGACGGATGATCGCCGGGAAGCCCGTCATCTGCACGAGCTCGAGCGCCTCGCTCAGCGAGCGCGCCAGCCCGCTCTGCGGCACCTCGAGGCCAATCTCCCGCATCGCGTCGCGGAAGAGCAGCCGGTCCTCGCCGACCTTGATGGCGTCGATCTGCGCGCCGATGAGCTCGACGCCGTACTTGGCGAGCGTGCCGTTCTCGTGCAGCGCCACCGCCAGGTTCAGCGCCGTCTGGCCGCCGACGGTCGGCAGCACCGCGTCGGGCCGCTCGGCCGCGATGATCTGCGCGGCAATCTCCGGCGTCAGCGGCTCGACGTACGTGCGGTCCGCGAACTCCGGGTCCGTCATGATCGTCGCCGGGTTGCTGTTGACGAGGATCACCTCGAGGCCCTCGGCCTTCAGGGCCTTGCAGGCCTGCGTGCCGGAGTAGTCGAACTCGGACGACTGGCCGATGACGATCGGGCCGGAGCCGATCACGAGGACGCGTTTCAGGTCCGTTCTGACGAGGCATTGTTATCAGGGCTGGCCGAACTGAAGTTCAGGCCGCTGCACGGGTGCCTACTGCGCTGCTGCCTACTGCTTTCAGCCTACTGTCCTTCGATCTCGTCCAGGAACTGGCGGAACAGGTAGTCCGCATCGTGCGGGCCCGGGCGACGCCTCGGGATGGTACTGCACGCAGAAGACTTTCTTGTTCACGTGACGCAGGCCCTCGACGGTGCCGTCGTACAGGTTCACGTGCGTCACCCTGACGTCACCGGGCAGCGACTCGGGGTCGACCGCGAACCCGTGGTTCTGCGACGTGATCTCGACGTGGTTCGTCGCCAGGTTCTTCACCGGGTGATTGCCGCCGCGGTGTCCGAACTTCAGCTTGAACGTCTTGCCGCCCATCGCGAGGCCGAGCACCTGATGTCCGAGGCAGATGCCGAACACCGGCGTGTCGGAGGCCACGAGTTGCGTCACGTTGTCGATGACATACGGCAGCGCCGCCGGGTCGCCGGGGCCGTTGCTCAGGAACACGCCGTCCGGCTTCATCCCCAGCAGCTCCGCCGCGGGCGTCGTCGCGGGAAACACGCGGACGTCGCAGTTGTGCGCGGCGAGCCGTCGCAGGATGTTCGTCTTGATGCCGAGGTCGTACGCCGCGATGGTCAGCCGCGTCTTCGCGCGCCGCTCGGGCGCAACGACATAGTCCGGATCGCCCGCGTCCTTGTCGGCCGGCCAGTCGTACGCGGCCTTGCACGTCACCTCTTTCACGAGGTCCGCGCCTTCCATCTGCGGGATGGCCTTCGCCTTGTCGGCGAGCTGCCGCCGGGTCGACGCCGCCGGTCGCGATGATCCCGCGCATGACGCCGCTCGACCGCAGCTTGCGCGTCAGCGCGCGCGTGTCGATGTCGGCGATGGCGACGATGCCGTTGCGCGAGAGATAGTCGGTGAGCGTGCGATCGGCGCGCCAGTTGCTGGCGACGGGCGACGACTCGCGGACGATGAAGCCGGCGACCTGCGGGCGGGCCGACTCGACGTCCTCGCCCGACACGCCGTAGTTGCCGATCTGCACCGAGGTCATCGTGACGATCTGTCCCGCGTAGGACGGATCGGTCAGCACTTCCTGATAGCCGGTCATGCTCGTGTTGAAGACCACTTCTCCGCTGGTCTCGCCGGTCGCGCCGACCGAGGTGCCGCGGAAGAACGTGCCATCTTCGAGCGCGAGAACTGCGTTCATCGTGTTACTGCTGCTCCAGCGACGCCGACACGCGGGTGCGCGCGCCGGCCTTGACCTCTGCCATTGTCACCCAGGACGTGAACCCCGCCAGCTCCAGCCGCACGCGGTGGTTGCCCGGCGACAGCTCGGGCACCGACACCGGCGTCGTCCCGATGCTGCGATTGTCGATGAAGACCTGCGCGCTCGACGGCCGCGACTCCACGAAGAGACTGCCGGTCGTTTGCGCCCGCTGCGGCCTCGACGGCTTCGGCCACGAGCCTGGCCTCGACGGTCGCCGTCGGCCGTGCGGCGCTCAACGCGACGCGCTGCTCGCTCGGCTTGTAGCCTGGCTGCGAGACGGTCACCGCCAGGACGCGCAGCGGCATGTCGCGCAGAATCAGCGGCGTGCGTCCGCGGACGCGCCCGTTGATCGAGACCCGCGCGCCGGATGGCGTCGATCGGATCAGCAGTTTTCCCGGCGGGACGCTCTCGCGCTTGCCGCGAGTGCGCTCGCTGGCCGGCGGCGTCGCCGGTTCCGCGGGCACGGCTGCCTGCGGGCGCGCGGCGGGTGCCTGGCGCAGGGGGCGGTGTCTGCGTCGCCGGCTCCGGCTTCACCTGCGGCTCGTCGACGCGAGTCGTCGGCGGCGCCTCCTGCACCGCCTGCGTCGCCAGCGCGGGATGCTCGCGAAGCGCCGCGCGCCACGCGAACCAGTAGCCGAGGCCGAACCCTCCCGACAGCCCGACGATGAGCGCCACGAGCATGCTCGCGAGCGACCAGCGCGAGACGGGATCCGGCGCATCGCCGCGCCAGGTCGGGCCCTGCAGCACAGCCGCGCTCGCCGGGCTCGGCGATTCCGGCTCGATTGGCGCGATGACGGAACGCGGACGTCGCGTGACGCGGTCGGCCCCGGCGGCGGCCGGGACCCCGGCAATCGTCAGCGGCAGGTCCGACGGGTCGTGCGCGTGCGGCGCCGGAACAGCCGTCAGCGGCGAGTCGGGAAGGACGACGTCCACGGGCCGGCTCCGCTGCGGCGTCGTTCCCGGCCGCGTCGGCGCTGCCGTGGTCGAGCGGCAACTGCACCGCGCCTTCCGGCACGCTCCTGCGTCGCCGCGCGAGCGAGACGCGGCGGGCGCGCGCGAGCACGGGCCGAAGGACGTCCACGAGGTCCGACGCCGACGCGAAGCGAGCCGCGGGATCCACGGCAAGCGCACGGGCGAGGATCTCGCCGAGCGTGACATGGTCGAGCCCTGTCATCCCTTCCACCGACAGGCTGGGCACGCCAGGCCCCGGAACGCGCCGTCCGGTGACCAGTTCGTACGCAATCGCACCGAGCGCGAAGATGTCGGCCGGACCGCCCCAGGCACGCCCGTCCACCCGCTCAGGCGCGGAGTACGGCCGGCGCACCGGGGCACGCAGACCCGCACGCTGCAGCGCCTCGGCGACGCCGACGTCGATGATCCGCGCCTCCCCGTCCGCTGAGACGATCGCGTCGCGCGGGTGGAGGGCGCCGTGATGAATGCCCTCGCCTGCGGCACGGTCGAGCCCCTCGGCGAGCCAGCCGAGCGTCAGCGAGCGCCGAATCGAGCGGCGGCGGACCGTACTGGCGCAGCGAGGCGTCAAGGGCTTCCCCGGCGACATATTCCTGCGCGAGGTACGGCACGCGGCCCTCGGCGCCGGACGCCACGGCCGCGGCAATGGCGGGATGGCGCGGCTGATCGTTGACGAGGGTTTCGAGCGCGGCAGCCAGCGCCTCGGTCTGTTCAGGTGTGAGGTCGAGCCGGAACAGCTTCAGCGCGACGAACCGGCCGTTGGCGGGATCGTGCGCGCGAAATACAGGGCCAAGGCTGCCGGCCCCAACCTGATGCAGGATCTTGAAAGGGCCACAAGTGGCAGGCGGCGGGTCGTAGGGAGATCCGTCGGCGGCGTTCAGCGCTCGTGCTCCTCAGCGTGAATCGGGCGATCAACGGATCGTAGCATCTTTTCGCAGTCGCGGCCGATGAGCTGCGAGCCATGCTCGTCGACACTGCCGTGCTCGGCAGATCCTGTCGACTCGCCAGACGGTGCTCGCCGCACCCGGCCCGAGCTGGTCCCTGGCCGCGCAGGGGACTGCTGCGCCTTGACAGCGTCTTTCGCCGGATGCCACAGTACCGGCACGCGTGCCCGCGTCTCCTTCAGCTCCGTCCTCCGACAGCGCGCTCAGGCTGGCCGTCGACGTTCGCCGCTTTCCGTGGATGCGGCGGCTCGCGATCGACTATTCGTTCGACTATTCGCGGCTCGCGGACTTCTACGCGGGCGATCCGTCGGAGCCGTCGGCCTGGGCCGCGGCCATTCGCGCGGCCACCGAGCGACGCTTGAACCGTCAGGCCATCGCTGACGTCCTGACCGCTCAACAGGACCGTCGCAACGCGCCTGCCGAGGCCCGCGCCGCCGCGCGCACGCTGGCCGATCCCCGCGCCGTGGCGATCGTCACGGGACAGCAGGCAGGGCTCTTCGGCGGCCCGCTCTACACGCTGCTGAAGGCCATCACGGCGATCCGTCTGGCCGAGCGCATGCGCCGCGAGCACGACGTGCCGGTCGTGCCGGTCTTCTGGATCGACGCCGAGGATCACGACTGGAACGAGATTGCGTCCGCCACGGTGCTGAACGCCGACGACGCGCCGGCGACGGTCACGGCGGAGGCCCCCGAGGGCGCCGGCGAGCGGCCGGCCGCGGCGCTCGGCTACACCGACGACATCTCGCGCGCCGTGCGCGAGCTGGGCGCGGCGCTGCCCCAGACGGAGTTCACGAGCGCGCTCGTCGAGACGCTTGGCGCCGACTACGCGAGCGGGCGCAGCGTGCCCGAGGCGTTCGGCCGCTGGCTCGAGCGGACGCTCGGCGCCTTCGGGCTGGTCGTGTTCGACAGCTCGGACCCGGCGGCCAAGCCGCTCGTGGCCGATCTCTTCCGCGCCGAGCTCGAACACCCGGGCCGCACCTCCGCGCTGGCGGCCCAGGCGGGCGCCGAGCTGACGGCGCGCGGCTACCACAGCCAGGTCGAACCGGCCGAGGGCAGCGTCTGCCTCTTCCTGCTCGAGGCGGCGCGTCATCCGATCAAGACGACAGCGGACGGGTTCAGCGCAGGAGACCAGGCATTCTCACGCGCGGCGCTCGTCGAGCGCGCGACGTCGAACCCCGAGGCCTTCAGCCCGAACGTCCTGCTGCGGCCGCTGGTGCAGGACACGCTCTTCCCGACGATCTGTTACGTGGCGGGCCCGAACGAGCTGGCGTACCTGGGGCAGCTGAAGCAGGTCTACGCGCAGGCGGGCATCCCGATGCCGCTGATCCAGCCGCGCGCGACAGCGACCGTCGTCGACGCCGCGGCGCTGCGGTTCCTCAGCCGCTACCAGGTGGCCTTCGAGCAGCTCGCCACACGCGACGAAAGCGCGCTGAACGAGTTGCTGCGCGCGCAGCTGCCGCCGTCGGTCGAGCGCGCCGTGCAGGACGCCGACGCCGAAATCGCGGCGCGCCTGGACGCCGTGATCCGCGCCGTGCCGGCGATCGATCCCACGCTCGAAGGCGCCGCGCGGTCGACGCTCGGCAAGATCACGCACGACATGAAGGCGCTGCGCGGCAAGATCGTCCAGGCCGCCAAGCGCCGCGACGAGACGCTTCGCCGGCAATTCGTCCACGTGCAGACGCTCGCATTTCCCGGCGGCACGCCGCAGGAGCGCACGATTGGCTTCGTCGCGTTCCTGAACAAGTACGGTCCGGCCTTCGTCGAGCGCCTGACCGCCGAGCTGCCGATCGACGGCGGCACCCACTGGATCATCACCGTCTAAGACTTGATGGCGTCGCGGTCTTCACGGACGCTCGCGCAGCCGGCGCCCGTTCGGCTGGCTCAAGGGGCTGGTCATCCGCGTGCCCAGGCGCGCGTGGCTCGTCCTCGGCGTCCTCTTTCTCGTCTGCACCGTCGCGGTCGTCGGCGTCGTCAGCTACTACTGGGTCCTCTTCGCGCGGCAGATTGACGCGCGGCTCCATGGCGAGCGCGATCGCGTCCTGCCCCGCGTCTACGCGCGTCCGTTCGAGCTCTATCGGGGCCAGGCGCTTGGCGTGCGGCAGCTGGTCGATCGGCTGAACGACCTCGGCTATGCCGAGCGCGCGCGCGTCGAGAAGCCCGGCGAGTTCGTGCTGGAGCACGACGCCATCGCGCTCATCCCGCGCGACGGGGATCAGAAGGGCGTGATCGTCCGCGCGACGTTCGACCTGCCGCGGGCGGCGCCGAAGGAGCCGCCGAAGACGCCGCTGCCGCCGCAGGTGATTCGCATCAGCGGCCTCGAGGCCGGCGAGCGGCGCACCGACAAGGTCACGCTCGACACGCCGCTCCTCACCGCGCTCATCAGCACCGGCCGGGAGAAGCGGCGCCAGGTGCCGCTCTCCGCGATTCCGGCCCGGATGGTGCAGGCCGTGCTCGCGATCGAGGATCGCCGCTTCTACGATCACCCGGGCGTCGACGTCATCCGCACCATCGGCGCGATCGTCACGAACCTGCGCGGCGAGAAGAAGTATCTCGTCGGCGGCAGCACGATCACGCAGCAGCTCGTCAAGAACTTCTTCCTGACGCCGGAGAAATCGCTCAAGCGGAAGCTGGCCGAGCAGTACATGGCCATCATCCTCGAGCGCAAGGCGTCCAAGGACGAGATTCTCGAGATGTACCTGAACGAGGTGTATCTCGGCCAGCGCGGGTCGTTCGCCGTGCACGGCGTCGCCGAGGCGGCGAGGCTCTTCTTCGGAAAGGACGTCAGCAACCTCACGCTCGCCGAGGCCGCGACGATCGCCGGCGTGATCCAGTCTCCGTACACCTGGTCGCCGTTTGCGTCCGCCGAACGCTCCCGCGAGCGCCGCAACGTCGTCCTGCACGCGATGGCCGACGAGGGGTTCGTGTCGGCGGAGGCCGCGCAGCGCGCGGCGGCCGAGCCGATTCAGGTCGTGCAGCGCGCGCTCGACGCCCAGGCGCCCTACTTCGTGGACTACGTCGGCCAGACGCTGGGCGAGCAATATCCCGGGCTGACCGAGACGACCGGCACGCTCGACGTCTACACGACCCTCGACGTCCACCTGCAGCGCATCGCGCAGGACTCGCTGCGCGACGGCCTGGCGCGCGTGGACGAGCTGCTCGCGAAGAAGAAGCGCGGGCGTCAGGCGCAGGCGGCGCTCATCGCGCTCGACCCGCGCACGGGCGAGGTGCTCGCGCTGGTCGGCGGCCGCTCGTACAACCAGTCGCAGTACAACCGCGCCGTCAGCGCGCGGCGTCAACCCGGCTCGGTGTTCAAGCCCTTCGTGTACCTGGCCGCCTTCGAGCGCGCCGCTGCCGAGGGCCGCACCGATCTCACGCCGGCCACGCTCGTGGACGACGAGCCGACGACGTTCCAGGTCGGGGCGGATCCGGACGCGCAGTGGACGCCGAGCAACTACGAGAACGAGTACCGACGGGCTGATCACGCTGCGGCGCGCGCTGGCGCTCTCGCGCAACGTCGCGACGATCAAGGTCGCCGAGATGGCGGGCTTCGACAAGGTCGCGGGGCTCTGGCAGCGCATCGGCGTCGGCACCGACGCGCACGCGTATCCGTCGATCACGCTGGGCGTGTTCGAGGCGACGCCGATCGAGATCGCCACGGCCTACACGCTCTTCCCGAACGAGGGCTCGATTCGTCCGCTCCGCGTGCTCTCGCGCATCGTGGCCGGGACCAGGACTGATCGTCCCGCCCGATCCGCCGCTCAAGAAGATCGCGCGCCCAGACACGACGTTCCTCGTCGTCAACATGATGCGGAGCGTGTTGAACGAGGGCACCGGCGCCGGCGCGCGCGCCGCCGGCTTCGCGCTCGACGCCGCGGGCAAGACCGGCACGACCAACGACCTGCGCGATGCGTGGTTCGCGGGCTTCACGCCGGAGCTGTTGACGGTGGTGTGGGTGGGCCTCGACGACAACCAGCCGCTCGGCCTCAGCGGCACGCAGGCGGCGCTGCCGATCTGGACGTCGTTCATGATCCGCGCGCTCGCCGGCCATCCGAACCAGGCCTTCTCGCAGCCGCCGGGCATCGTCACGGTGGACATCGACCGCGACACCGGCAAACTGGCTGGTCCCGCGCTGCCCGCGGATTTACAAGGAATCGTTCCTCTCCGGCACCGAGCCTACGGAAGTGTGCCCTGTGCATCGGTAGGTCCGTGGGTGCTTAGGTCCGTAGGTCCATGGGTCCATGGGTCCGTAGGTACGGCGGGTCGCCCATGGACGCCCGACGGCACCGCATGGACCCACAGACCCATAGACCTACCGACCCACAGACCCCGTATACTTCCCCCATGGAAGCCGTCCTTGCGGCGCTCAGCCGCGCGCTCGAGGCGGGCGAATCCGCGGCGCTGGTGACGATCGTCGCCGCGCACGGGTCGACGCCGCAGCGCGTCGGGGCGAAGATGCTCGTCTTCGCGGACGGGCGCACGGTCGGAACGATCGGCGGCGGCTGTTACGAGCACGACGCCTTCTGGAAGGCGCGCGAGGCGCTGAAGACGCGACGCGCCGAGATGGTCCACTACGAGCTCAGCGACGAGATTGCCGAGGAGTCGGGCCTCATCTGCGGCGGACAGATGGACGTGTTCATCGAGCCCATCGAACCGGCGCCGCGGCTGTACCTGATTGGCGGCGGCCACGTCGGCCATCAGCTCGGGCAGGTGGCGCCGACGGTCGGCTTCAGGCTGCACGTCATCGACGACCGCTCGAAGTTCGCCAACCACGAGCGCTTCCCGGCTGCCGAGGAGATCACGGTCGAGTCGCCGGCCGAGTGGGCCGCGAACGCCGAAATCCCCGCCAGCGCCTTTGTCGTCGTCCTCACGCGCGGGCACCGGCAGGACTTCGACGTGCTCCGGTCGCTCGCCGGACGCGAGTTCCGCTACGTGGGCCTGATCGGCAGCCGCGCGAAAGTCGCGCGCCTCACCGAGGCGCTCCTCGACGCGGGCGTCTCGCCGGACTGGCTGCGCGGACTCCACGCGCCCATCGGGCTCGACATCGGCGCCGTCACGCCTGAAGAAATTGCCGTCGCCATCCTCGGCGAGCTGATTGCCGTCCGGCGCGGCCGGGCGGACGCGCCGGAGTCCGGGCTCTCACTCCGGTGGGAGGCGCCCACCCTGAAGACGGAAGAGTCGAGGTAAGTCCGCCGCGAGCGAAAGCGAGCGGCCCCGCCAGCCGGAGCGAAGCGACGGTGGCCCTGCCGGCGCCCGAAGGGAGCCGGCCCTCGCCGCCGAAGCGCGGCCCCGTGTAGG
The DNA here is from genome assembly GCA_963787035.1 of Vicinamibacteria bacterium. Classification (GTDB taxonomy): domain Bacteria; phylum Acidobacteriota; class Vicinamibacteria; order Vicinamibacterales; family JAENWD01; genus JAENWD01. The sequence goes on along the minus strand of CAWBBN010000021.1, from coordinate 221,702 downwards.
CGGCCCCTGTATAATGGATTTGGCACTCGCGCGGGACGACTGCTAATGAAAGCACCAGAGCTCAGCCCTCGGTCGGGTCGCATCCTCGCGACGGTCGTGCGCCACTACATCCATACCGGAGAGCCGGTGGCGTCGGTGGTCGTGGCTCGCCGCGGCGCGCTCGGAGTGTCGTCCGCGACCATCCGCAGCGTCCTCTCCCGTCTCGAGGAGCAGGGCTTCGTCCGCCAGCCGCACACGTCCGCCGGCCGGGTGCCGACCGATCGGGGCTACCGCTTCTACGTGGACCTGCTGCTGGAGCACCGGCGTCCTGGCGGCCATTCGCCCATCGTGGACAGCATCCGCCAGGCGGCCATCGACGGATCCACGCTCGAAGAGCTGCTGGCCGGCGCGTCTCGCGTGTTGTCGCAGGAATCGCATCACGTGGGGTTCGCGCTCTCGGCCGTCACCGAGGACCAGCGCCTCCGCAAGATCGAGTTCGTCGCGCTCGGCGGCAGCCGTGTCCTCGTCGTGACCATCGCCGAGGACGGCCAGATCACGCAGAAGGTCGTGGACGGCGGCGAGTCGCTCACGTCCGACGACCTCAGGCGCGCGGCCGAGTACGTCAATCGTGAGTTCTCGGGGCTGCTCATCGACGAAGTGCGCGCGGCGATCGTCGCGCGGATCCACGAAGCGCGCGGCCTCTACGACCAGTTGATGGCGCAGGCCTTCCAGATGGCCGAACGCGCCCTGTCGGCCCGCATCGGCCAGCAGGCGCTCTTCGTCGACGGCACGGCGTCGCTCATCGCCGAAGCGCAGCAGCAGCACGGCGAGATGTCGCTCGACACGCTGCGCGCGCTGGTCGAGATGATCGAGGAGAAACAACGGCTCGTGCGCCTGCTGACCGAATACCTCGACGCGCCGGGCCTGGCCGTCATCATCGGCGCCGAGCACTCGCTGCCCGACCTGAAACCTTTCAGCCTGGTCACGGCATCGTACCTGGACGGGAGCCGGGGCGGCAGCGTCGGCGTCATCGGGCCGACCCGCATGCAGTACTCGCGCGCCATCAGCGCCGTCGAAAGCGCGGCGCGCGCCATCGGCGACGCGCTCAGCCACAATTGAGCCGCAGCACGCCGCGGCCTCAGCAAACCTGACGATCGACGTGGATATTCCAATCAACTCCGACGCTCCCAACCAGGACGCGGCCAGCTCAGACCCGGCCGAGCCGACGCCGCTGGCGCCAGAGATCGCACAGGCGATCGAAGAGCGCGACCAGTTGCGCGACCGGCTGCTCCGGACGCAGGCCGAGTTCGACAACTACCGCAAGCGCGTCGAGCGCGAGCGGCTCGAGACGATCGAGCGCGCCGCCGAGTCGGTGCTGCGCGACCTGCTGCCGGTCATCGACGATCTCGAGCGCGCCCTCGACGCCGAGCCGGGCAACGAGGCCGCGGCGTCGTACCGGAAGGGCGTCGAGCTCATTCACCGCCAGCTCACGGAGCTCCTGACGCGGCGCGGGGTCACGGCCGATCGACACGGTCGGCAAGGACTTCGATCCGCACCTGCACCAGTCCGTGGCCTCGGAAGCGGTGCCGGGCGCGCGTGACGGCGAGATTGTCCAGGAGCTGCGACGCGGCTACATGCTCGGCGAGCGCCTGCTCCGGCCCGCGATGGTGAAGGTGGCGCAGGCGTGACGCGGCGCGACTACTACGAAGTCCTCGGCGTCGAGCGTCACTGCACGGAGGTGGATCTCAAGTCCGCCTACCGCAAGCTCGCGCTGCAGCATCATCCCGATCGCAATCAGGGCAGCAAGGACGCCGAGGAGAAATTCAAGGAAGCGGCGGAGGCGTATGCGGTGCTCTCGGATCCGCAGAAGCGCGCCGCCTACGATCGGTTCGGGCACGCCGGCCTGAGCGGCCAGGGACCGGCCGGGTTCGACCCGTCCACCTTCGTCGGCTTCGAGGACATCCTCGGCGGCCTCGGCGACGCCTTCGGTCTCGGCGATCTCTTCGGGTCAGGCGGGCGCCGGCGCGGCGGGCCGCAGCAGGGCGCGCATCTGCGCTACGACATCGAGATCAGCTTCGAAGAAGCCGCGCGCGGCACCGAGACGTCGATTCAGTTTCCGCGGGCCGAGGCGTGCGAGCCGTGCCGCGGCAGCGGCGCGGCCCCCGGATCGGCGCCGACGACGTGCCCGGCATGTCACGGGCGCGGGCAGCAGCGCTACCAGCAGGGCTTCTTCACCGTCGCTCGCACCTGTGGCCAGTGCCGCGGCGCGGGCAAGGTGATCGCCAAGCCGTGCCCCACGTGCCACGGCGAAGGCCGCGTCCTGAAGGAGCGCAAGCTCACGGTCAAGATCCCGCCTGGAATCGCGACGGGACAGCGCCTCAGGATCCAGGGCGAGGGCGAGTCCGGCGTCGCCGGTGGCCCTCCCGGCGACCTCTACGTCGTCGTGCAGGTGCAGGACCACGAGTTCCTGCAGCGCGAGGGCAACGACTTGCTCTGCGACATCAGCGTCGCCTTCACGACGCTCGCGCTCGGCGGCGAGCATCAAGGTGGCGGGCCTCGGCGAGGAGCAGGAGTCGCTGAAGGTCCCGGAGGGCACCGCGACCGGGACGATGTTCCGGCTGCGCGGCAAGGGGCTGCCGGACGTGTCGGGCCGGGGCAGGGGCGACCTGCGCATCACCGTGCACGCCAACGTCCCGAAGAAGCTGACGAAGGAACAGCGTCAGGTCCTCGAGCAGTTCGCGAAGACGCTGCCAGCCGAGAAGTCCGAGCCGCGGCCGCTGTCGGCACAGGACGACCGCAACATCTTCGACCGCGTGAAGGACATCTTCGGCTGACGTGGCGCGCCTCGTCCCCGCGCTCGACCTCTCCTTCCCTCCGCTCTCAACCCATCCCGATCTGCCGGATCGCGTCGCCGTCGCGCTGGACGGCGTGGGGCTGGCGGCCGTGCATGAAGGCGGCTCCGACGCCGAACCGGTGTGGCGCGTGTTCCTGACGGATCCGCAACGGACCGGCCGTCGTCGCCGCGCAATTGCGGGATGAGTTCGCGGCAGATGGCTGCCGCGTCGCGGTGGTCGAGATCGAAGACGTGGACTGGGCGGCCCGCAGCCAGGCCCACCTGACGCACGTCCGCGTGGGGCGACTGGTCGTGGCGCCGCCATGGGACATTCCCCCGGGACTTCCGCACGACACGCAGCTCATCGTCATTCCCCCGTCGATGGGATTCGGCACGGGCCACCACGAGACGACGCGGCTGTGCCTCGCGCTGCTGCAGGACGTCGATCTGCGGAGCAAGCGCGTCGTGGATGTCGGGACCGGATCGGGCGTGCTCGCCATCGCCGCCGTGCTGCTTGGCGCGGGAAGCGTCGAGGGCATCGACTACGACGAGGACGCGCTGACCTCGGCGCGTCAAAGCGTCGCCGTCAACGGCTTGAACGGACGCATTCGCCTGCGCGCCGCGGACATCCGCAGCGATCGGACCGCGGCCGCCGACGTCGTCACGGCCAACCTGACGGGCGCGCTGCTGGTCGCCGTGGCGCCGGCGCTCGCGTCGCTGGCCGATGGCGGCGGATCGCTGATCCTGAGCGGCTTCCAGCCGCCCGAAGCCGCGTCGGTCGCTCGACGCCTTCGCCCCGTTCGCCAGCGTCGCATCGCTGATCGTCGACGGCGACTGGCACGCCGCGCACTTGCTCCGGACGCCGCATCGCCGGTAGGCTCTCGCCCACGGCCTCCAGCCGTGACTAAGCAGGCTGAAGGCCTGCGCTACACGGATTGTACATGCAGGGCTGAAGCCCTGCCCCACGGGTGATCTGAGCGATGCGACGTCTGCTGCCCCTTCTTCTCACGCTGCTCGTGCTGATCTCCGCCAGCGGCACCGCCGAGCGGCTTGGCTACCCGGCCTCCGAGTTCACCGCGCGACGCAAGGCGCTCGCGCAATCGCTTGGCTCGGGGCTGGTGCTGCTCTGCGGCCGCACGATCCCGCCGGCCGGCATCCGGTTCCGCCAGGACAACGACTTCTACTACCTGACCGGCAGCGAGGACGTGAACGCGGTGCTCGTCATGGACGCGGCCACCGCGGACTCGTGGCTGTTCCTTCCCGAGCAGGGGGCCGGCGAGATCCGGTCCGACGGGAAGAACTGGCTCTCGCAGGGCGACCAGGCGAAGGAGCGCGGATACACCGCGATTCGCCCGCTCAACGAGCTCACCGAGTTCCTGGTGCGGCGACGCGGCGGGTTTGGCGTGCAGACGCTGTGGACGCGCCTGTCAGAGCACGATGAAGTCGACGACAGCCGCGACGGCGTCGGCATCAGCCTCGCGCGCAACTTCAACAACCCGCTCGGCGGCCAGCCGAGCGAGGACGCCTGGCGGGCGTCGCTCATTCGCGAGCGGTATCCGTACTACGACCTCAAGGACCTGACGCCGGCGATCGACAAGCTGCGTGTGATCAAGTCGCCGCGCGAGATCGAGGCGCTCAAGTTGAACGGCCGCCTGAGCGCCGAAGCCATCCAGCGCGCGATGGCGATCACCAAGCCGGGGCGATTCGAGTACGAGCTCGAGGCCGAGGCGACGTATCACCTGTTCAGGAACGGCGTCCAGGGCAACGGCTACCCGGCCATCGTCGGCACCGGGCCGAACGTCAACGTCTGGCACTACGCCGACAACGGCCGAAAGATGGAAGCCGGCGATCTCGTCGTGATGGACTACGGCGGCTCGCTCGACTACCAGGTCATCGACATCACGCGCACGTGGCCGGTCTCGGGCAAGTTCGACGACCTGCAGCTTCGCGCCTACAAGTGCGCGCTCGAGACGCAGAAGGCGATCATCGCCGCCATGCGGCCGGGCGCCACGCGCGAGCAGACGCGCGCCATCAGCAAGCAAATCTACGAGAAGTACGGCTTCGGCGACCAGCGGCCGGCCTCCGCCGGCCATTTCGTGGGCATGAGCGTGCACGACGTCGGCGACTACAAGGAGCCGTTCCGCGCCGGCATGGTCATCGCCGTCGAGCCGATCATCGAGATCCCCGACAAGCACCTGCACGTCCGCATCGAGGACACGATCCTCATCACCGACGGCGACCCCGTGATTCTCAGCGCGGCGGTGCCGAAAGAGATCGACGACGTGCTGGCGATCGTGCAGAAGGCGCAGTGATCCGGCGGCGCCGCGCGATGAAGGCGCCGGCCGCGGTTCTACGCGCCTGACATGACGGCAGACTCCCCTGCCGTCACGCTGCCGGACGACGAGGCCGCGCATCTCGTGCGCGTGCTGCGGCTCGGGCCCGGCGACGCGGTGCACGTGCTGAACGGCCGCGGCCTGCTGCGCGAGGCGCAGCGTGGCGTCGGCCTCGAAGGCGGCCGTCACGCTCGACCTCGGCGCCGCGATCCCTGCGGCCGTCGAGAGCCGCGTCCGAGTGACCCTCGCGCAGGCGCTCCTCAAGGGCGACAAGATGGACGACGTGGTGCGCGACGCGGCGATGGCCGGGGCGCCTGCCATCCAGCCGATCGTCACGGCGCACACCGAGCCTTCGGTGCTACGCGCGGCCGAGCGACGGCACGATCGCTGGCGGACGATCGCGATCGGCTCCGCCAAGCAATCCGGCCGCGCGGTCGTCCCGACGATCGGGGCGCCGCTGCCGTTGGCCGACGTCCTCTCGCGGACGGCAGACGCCCGCATCGCCTTCGTCGAGCCGTCAGCGTCCTCGGGCGCCGCGTTCGTCAGCCGGGTGGCGCGACTCCGGCGACGGCGACCCTCTTCGTCGGGCCGGAAGGCGGCTGGTCGCCAGAGGAACTGCAGGCCTTCTCCGCCGCGCATGTGACGCGCGTCACGCTGCCGGGCCCCACGTGGCGCGCCGACGCCATCGGCCTCATCGCGATCGTCCTGGCCGACATCGCCCACACGTCGCTCTTGACTTCGCGATCACTTCCGAACGCGCCATCACCAGGTCCGTGCAAACTGCGCGATGCCCCCAGCGGCCGAACCCTTCCGCAACCAGGCGATGCGGCCTGCGAGCCGGATCGGTCGGCAGCGTGGCAGTGCCACGACCTTGTCACTCAATTCCGCCGCAAGTTGCCAGGCCCGTAGATCTTCGAATCGCTTGGCTCCCATGCCTCTGTGCGAGGCAAGTGCCGTGCCGCACTCCGCACCCGCACGAGGCACTGGGCACCGCACCAGGCACCTAGCACCGGCACCCGCACAGATCGGCCTGTATACTCCGCGAAGGATGTTCTTCCGCGGACAGACCGTCGGGAAGTACAAGATCCTCGCGCCGCTCGGCAGCGGGGGGTTCGGGACGGTCTATCTCGCGGAAGACACATGGCTCGACAAGAAGGTCGCGCTCAAGGTCCCGCACCGCCAGCAGAACCTCAACCTCGAAGAGCTGCTCCACGAGCCGCGCCTGCTCGGCAGCCTCAACCATCCGAACGTCGTCACGGTCCTGACCGCCGAGAAGCACGACGGCATCTTCTTCATCGTGATGGAGTACATCGCGGGCGAGACGCTCGAGACGATCATCATGCGCGAGGGCGCGATCGAGCTGAAGCGGGCGCTCGACTTCTCGGTGCAGATCGCCAATGCCGTGGACCACGCGCATCGCAACAACGTCATTCACCGCGATCTGCGGCCCGGCAACGTGCTCGTCTCCGAGAAGGGCCTCGTGAAGGTCGCCGATTTCGGCACGTCGCGCGTGCTCGAGATCGCCGCGCACGGGACGACCGTGATCGGGAGCCCGCCGTACATGGCGCCCGAGCAGTTCCGCGGCAAGGCCGTGTTCGGCTCGGACCTCTACTCGCTCGGCGTCACGATGTACCAGATGCTCACGGGCGTCCTGCCCTACGAGACGCCGGCGCCGGGCGACATCGAGAAGCTGATGACCGGCGAGCTCGTCTCTCCCCCGAAGCTGAAGAACCCCAAGATTCCGAAGGCCGTCAACGACATCGTCCTGAAGGCGCTCGCGCCCGACCTCGGCGTTCGTTACCAGCGCGCCTCGGAGCTGCTGGCCGACATCATGGCCCTGGGCCGCGACGTCTCGTCCCGTCGGCCACGCGCAGGTGGCCGCCGGCGAGTCGGCCGGCGGCGTCCAGTCCGAGGCGATGCAGGACATCCATTCACGCCTGCGGGCGCGCGAAGCGCCGCAGGCGCGCTTCTGCTGGCACTGCAGAAAGCCCCTCCACGCCCGCTCCGACCGCTGCCCGTTTTGCGGCGAAGCGCAGTAGATGCCATAATTTTTCGCACGTGGCCGGCCTTCAGGCTGCCGACTGTCGCACGTGCGCAGCCCTTCAGGGCTGCAGATTCGTACGTAGCGCAGGCCTTCAGGCCTGCCGGCAGGGAGTCCCGTCATGAGCTTTGGCACCGGCAAGATCTGGATGAACGGCCGTCTCGTGGACTGGAACGACGCGACGATCCACATCGGATCGCACGTCATCCACTACGGCACGGGCGTCTTCGAAGGCGCGCGCTGCTACGAGACGCCGAAGGGCTCGGCGTGCTTCCGCCTGGATGCGCACATCGAGCGCCTGCTGGACTCGGCCAAGATCTACCGGATGGACTCGCCGCTCGACTACAAGGGCTGGGAGTCGGCGATCCTCGACACGATCCGCGTCAACAAGTACAAGGCCTGCTACATCCGCCCGCTCGTCTATCGCGGCTACAACCAGCTGGGCGTGAACCCGCTGCCCTGCCCGGTCGACACGGCCGTGCTGCTCTGGGAGTGGGGCGCGTATCTCGGCGCCGACGCGATCGAGAACGGCGTCGACGTGCGCGTCAGCTCGTGGAACCGCATCGCGCCAAACACGTTCCCGGCGGCGGCCAAGGCGACGGCGAACTACGCCAACTCGGTGCTCATCAAGATGGAAGCCGTGCTCGACGGCTACGCCGAGGGCATCGCGCTCGACACGATGGGCTACGTCAGCGAGGGCAGCGGCCAGAACCTGTTCGTCGTGCGGAAGAACGTGCTCTTCACGCCGCCGGTGAGCTCGTCGATCCTCGGGGGCATCACCCGCGACTCGGTCATCACCATCGCCCGCGGTCTCGGCTACGACGTGCGTGAAGAAGTCCTGCCGCGCGAGATGCTGTATCTGGCCGATGAGGCGTTCTTCTGCGGGACGGCCGTGGAGGTGACGCCGATCCGGAGCGTCGACAAGATGGCGATCGGCACCGGCAAGCGTCCGGTCACCGAGGCCATCCGCCGGACGTTCTTCGACATCCTGAACGGCGAGCTGCCCGACACGCACAACTGGCTCACGTTCGTGTACGAGGACGAAGCGCACCTGCGCGAGGGCCATCGCGCCGTCGGCGCACGGAAGTAGGCCGGGCTTCAGCAGGCCTGTCAGGCCTGCGCTCGTCAGCAGGCCTGCCAATGTCCGCAGCCCGCAAGCTGCACGGCAATCCGCAACCAACAACCCGCACCCGATTAACGCGCGTCCCTCCATCCGCCGATAACGTGGATCGGGAGGACTGCGCGGAAATGCACGTCAACGACCTGTTGAAGCTCGCCGTCGAGGCGGGAGCCTCGGACCTTCACCTGAAGGTCGGCAGCTACCCGATGATGCGGGTGCGCGGCAACCTGGTTCCGGCCAACGAGGAAGCACGCCTCGGCCACGAGGACACCGTCGGCATGGCCGCCGCGGTGATGTCCACGCAGCAGCGCCAGAAATTCAAGGACAGCCTCGAGATCGACCTCGCGTACAGCGTGCCTGGGCTGGGCCGTTTCCGCTGCAACGTCTTCCAGCAGCGCGGCACGATCGGCCTCGTCCTGCGCGTCATCCCCATTGGCGTGAAGGGCGTCGAGGAACTCGGCCTTCCCCAGATCCTGAAGACGATTGCCTCCGAAGAGCGCGGGCTCGTCCTGGTCACCGGCACGACCGGCAGCGGCAAGTCCACCACCCTGGCGGCGCTGGTCGACCACGTGAACCACGACGCGCTGCTCGCACGTCGTCACGGTCGAGGACCCGATCGAATTCCTCCACCGCGACAACCGATCGATCGTCAACCAGCGCGAGGTCTCGGTCGACACCCGCTCGTTCGCGCACGCGCTGCGGAGCGCCCTGCGTCAGGACCCCGACGTCATCCTCGTCGGCGAAATGCGCGACCACGAGACGATTGAGACGGCGCTCCACGCCTCGGAAACCGGCCACCTGGTGTTCTCGACGCTGCACACGCTCGACGCCACGGAGACGATCAACCGCATCATCGCGGTCTTCCCGCCGCATCAGCAGAAGCAGATCCGCATGCAGCTGGCGGCCGTGCTCAAGGCCGTGGTCTCGCAGCGCCTGATCCCGCGCGCCGACGGCAAGGGCCGCGCGCCGGCCTGCGAAGTGATGATCACCACCCCGTTCATCCGCGACTGCATCGTCGACAAGGAAAAGACGCACCTGATCCACTCGGCCATCGCCGCCGGCACGTCGCAGTACGGCATGCAGACGTTCGACCAGGCCGATCTTCGCGCTGTACGACCAGAAGCTCGTGACCTACGACGAGGCGCTGCGCTGGGCGACGAACAAGGACGAGTTCAAGCTCAAGGTCCAGGGCATCTCGACGACGTCGGACGAGACCCGCGACGAGATGGCGCGCTCGGTGACGGCCCAGAAGAAGCCGGGCCTGCCGATCTCGTCGACGCCGCAAGTCACCCGCTTCGGGCGCTAGTCCCGACGTACCTGGTCTGCAGTGCAGTGCGATGCCCTGTGCCACGTGCGGTGCAGTTCCGGCAGGACCCAGCAGCGTCAGCTCGGCACGGCACCCGACAGCGTCAGTTCCCAGAGGAGACGATGTACGATGGCCGCATGCGGGCCCGGCAGCCGCGCACTCCCTCTGATACCAGCCCTGCGGCGGCGACGACTGCCGGCCTCGTTCTCCTCGGCCGTCGCGAGCTGACGGCCTCGCAGCTCCGTGAGCGGCTGCTCCGCAAGGGCTATCCGGACGCCTCCGTCGCAGAAGCCATCGACCGTCTGACCGCGCGAGGCCTGATCGACGACGCCCGCGCGGCCGGCGCACGGGCGCGCCACGGCGTCGTCGTCCACCGGCGAGGACGCGCCCGCGTGCTCCGGGAGGTGAAGTCGCTCGGCGTCCCCGACGAGACCGCCCGCCGTGCCGTCGCGGCAGCCTTCGACGAGGTGGACGAGGATCGGATGGTGGCGGAAGCGCTGCAGCGGAAATTGCGGGGCGCCGCGATTCCGAAGGACGCGCGTGACCGGCAGCGCCTCTACGGCTGGCTGCTCAGGCAGGGATTCGACGCGCACCGCATCCAGCGTGTGCTGAAGGGCGTTGCCAGTGCCGGCTGGGACGAGTGACGCCCGGCCCGTGATCGAACCGCGTTTTCGACTATTCCATTTTCTGATATAGTCGCTCACATCACGAGCGACTATGCCAAGAGCTGCCGACCGCTTCCTGCCGCTGGGTCCCACCGTCTTCAACGTCCTGCTCGCCCTGGCTGACGGCGAAAAGCACGGGTACGCCATCATGCGGGAGATTCGCACCCGCACCGGCGACGCACTCGGCACGAGCACGCTCTACGGCATCATCAAGCGTCTCGTCGAGGACGAGTTGATCGAGGAGTCCGCCGAGCGGCCGGACCCGGCGCTGGACGACGAGCGCCGGCGCTACTATCAGCTCACCGAACTCGGCCGCGCCGTGGCAGTCGCCGAATCGAGACGCCTCGAGGTCGACGCTCGGCGTCGCGCGCGCCAAGCGCCTGATCCCGCAGACGCGGACGCGGTGACCTCATGGACGCCCGCGACCGGCTGCCCCACCGCCTGTTCCGCTTCGCGTCGCGTCTGCTGCCGTTCGACTTCCGCCGCGAGTACGAGCGCGAGATGGAGCTGGCCTTCGCCAGCGATCTCGAGTCCGCGCGCCAGACGTCCCGAGGCGCGTGGGCGGTGATCGGCCGCGCACTCGCCGGGCTCGGACCGGTCGCGATTCGTGAACACCTGGTCTCGCTCACGCAGGACGTTCGCTACGCGCTCCGCAGCTTCGCCAAGACGCCGGCGTTCACGATCACGGCGATCCTGTCGCTTGGCCTCGGCATCGGCGCCACGACGGCGGTCTTCAGCTTCGTCGACGCGGTGTTCTTTCACGGGCTGCCGGTGCCGCACGAGGAGCAGCTCGTCGCGCTGCACACGATCGACTCGCGCAACCCGGGATTCAACCCGGCGTCCTTCCCGAACTATCGCGACTTCCGCGATCACGTAAGGGCCTCTCAGGCCTGGCCGCCTACACGCTGACACCGGTGAACCTGTCGGCCCATGGCGAGCCCGTCCAGGGCCTCGCGTCCGTCGTCACCGGCAACTACTTCCGCGTGCTTGGCGTCGGGCCGGCGCTCGGCCGCCTGATTGGCCCGGACGACGACCGTGTCGAGGGACAGGCCCCGGTCGCGGTGCTCTCGAACGGGCTCTGGGTCAGGCAGTTCGCGTCCGACCCGGGCATCGTCGGCCGGACGGTGCGCATCAACGGCCTGGCCTGCGACGTCGTCGGCGTGCTGCCGCGCGAGTTCACCGGCACCGACGTCGGCCTGCGCGTGGACCTCTGGCTACCGATGTCCGGCTACCAGCGATTCATTCCGGGCATCGTCGATGCGATGACCGAGCGGCGGCTGCTGCAGTTCTCGATGATCGGACGCCTGGCTGATGGGGCCACGGCGCCGGCGGTCCAGGGAGAGCTCGACGCGCTGTCGGCGCAGCTCCAGCATGACTTCCCCGACGCAAACCGCGATCGCAGCGTCCGTCTGATGCCTCTTCGCGATGCGCTCGTCGACCCCAACCTCCGGCCGACGCTGCTGCTCGCGTCGCAGGCCATCGGGCTCGTCGTCGTGGTGGTGCTGCTCATCGCGTGCATGAACGTCGCAAACCTGCTGGTCGGCCGCGCGGCGTCGCGCCGCACGGAGATCGCGGTGCGCGTGGCGCTCGGCGCGGGGCGCGGACGGATCGCCCGGCAGCTGCTGACCGAACAGGTGCTGATTGGCCTCGGCGGCGCGGTCGTCGGCGTCGCGCTCGGCGCCGCCGCGTGGCGCGCGCTCTGGGCCGTCAGGCCGACGAACACGCTTCCGGTCATCGAGCTGCCGACGGGGTGGACGTCCGGCTGCTGACCTTCAGCGTTCTCCTGGCGATCGGCACATCGCTCGTGTTCGGCCTCGCGCCGATGCTCCAGGTGTTCCGCTCGGCGCCGATTCAGGACCTCCGTGAGCGCGGCGCCGGTCACACGGTGCGCCGGTGGGGCCTGCGTAATCTGTTGCTGATCTGCGAGGTCGCGCTGTCCATCGTGACGCTCGTCTCCGCAGGCCTCTTCTTCCACAGCTTCCAGAACGCGCGGCAGATTCCGACCGGGTTCGCCACCGAGCGCCTGCTGATCGGCTTCGTGGACCTCGGCGCCCAGGGCTACACGAACGCGCAGAGCCAGACGTTCTCGCAGACGCTCATCACGCGACTCAGAAGCCTGCCAGGCGTGCGGGGCGCAAGCCTCGCGACCGTGCTGCCGTTCGTGAACGGCGGGTTCAGCCGCACGGTGTTCCTCGACGGCGACGCTCCGCCGCCCGGCGGCAACGGCCAGTTCGTCACCGTGAACGCCGTCGACGACACGTACTTCGACACGATGGGCGTGGCGCTGAGATCGGGACGCCGCTTCGCCGAATACGACGCGCGACAAGGCACCGGCCGTCGCGGTCGTCAACGAGACCATGGCGCGCCGGTTCTGGCCGAGCCGCGATCCGATCGGACGCCGGTTCCACTTCTTCGGCGAGCGCTCGGTGCAGGTCGTCGGCGTCGTCACCGACAGCAAGGTCGTGTCGGTCGGCGAAGACCCGAGCGCGATCGCGTACGTCGCGCTGCGGCAATGGCCCGACCGCGCGCTGGCGATCAACATTCGCACCGATCGCGATCCGGCCGGGCTGGCCGGTCCGGTCCGCGCCGCCGTCCGGGCACTCGATCCGGAACTGCCCGTGCTCGCGCTCGACACGATGTCCGATCACCTGTCGACGGCGCTCTGGAACGCCCGCATGGGCGCCTTCGTCGTCGGGACGTTTGCGGCGATCTCGCTGCTGCTGGCGCTGGTGGGGCTCTACGGCGTGCTGAGCTACGCGATCACCGTGCGCCGCCGTGAGCTGGCGGTTCGAATCGCGCTGGGCGCGGGCCGTGGACAGATTCTCTCGATGCTCGCCGCGGAGACGCTTCGCGTGATGGCGCCGGCGCTGCTGGTCGGCCTTGGCGCGGCGGCACTCGTCGGACGGCTGACGGCCGGGCTGTTGTACGACGTGCCCGGCATCGACCTGCCGACATTCGCCGCGGTGCCTGCCCTGTTCCTGCTCGCCGCGTGCCTGGCCGTCGTTCGCCCGGCGCACCAGGCGACACGGACCGATCCGACGATGGTGCTTCGGCAGTCCTGACGCGGCCGCGTGGCAGGCCTGACCGCCTCCGCCAAGGCTACGGCGGTCCGCCGAAGCGTTCGCGAAGGCGGAAGGCCTGCGCTACAGAAGCCATCAAGCCTCCAATTTGCCGCTCATCCGGCGGCGGCCGGTGCCCCAGGTGCGCACGAACTCGATCTGCTCGGGCATCTCCGGCGACGGGGAGCGCTTCTTGGTCGGGTGCTTGCGCATGGCGTCCAGCTGCTGGAGCGCCCTCGAGCCGGTCTGTCCACGCTCGACCAGCCAGCATCCGATGACGGTGCCCGTACGGCCGATGCCTCCCCAGCAGTGCACGTAGACGGGCGCGCCTTCATCGAGCGCGCGCGTGATCTCCGTGAGGATCTCGCGCATGCGTGGCACGGTCGGCACGTCCAGGTCGACGATCGGAAACCGGCTGATAGCGAACCGTCAGGCCGCGTGCCTCGGCTTCATCGCTTCAACCAGTCCTCGTAGGACGTCAGCTCGCCGGCCTGGGTGAGATCGACGAACGTCCGGATTCCGGCGTCGAGCAGGTCGCCGAGCTTCTGCCGTGCGGGCACCTCATCGCGGTGGCCGGGATATTCACCGGCGAGCAACTGGCCCTCCTGCACCCAGTAGCAGTCGGGATTGAGCGGAGTCATGCGGTACAGTCTACCGACGGAGCTTGCAGGGCTGAAGCCCTGCCCCACTGGACGTGCGTACGCGTTCGCAGGGCTGAAGCCCTGCCCCACCGAGCGCTACGGCATCCAGGACTGCAGTAGGCCGGGGCTTCAGCCCCGGCATTGCCAGCCTTCAGCCCTGCACACATCAACGGTAGAATTAAGGGTTATGACCTCGTCCGAGCTCCGCGCGTCGTTCCTTGGCTACTTCGAACGACACGGCCACCGCATCGTCCCGAGCTCCCCGCTGGTGCCGCACGGCGACACGACGCTGCTCTTCACCAACGCCGGGATGAACCAGTTCAAGGACGTGTTCCTCGGACGGGAGCGCCGCGCCTACACGCGCGCGACGACGTCGCAGAAGTGCATGCGCGTCAGCGGCAAGCACAACGACCTCGACAACGTCGGGCCGTCGCTCAGGCACCACACGTTCTTCGAGATGCTCGGCAACTTCTCGTTCGGCGACTACTTCAAGCACGACGCGATCGCGCTGGCCTGGGAGCTGCTGACGAAGGAGTGGGGCCTGCCGGCGGACCGTCTGTTCGCGACGATCTTCAAGGGCGAGGACGGCATCCCGCGCGACGACGACGCGTTCAACCGATGGCGGGATTTCGTGCCGGCGGATCGCATCTACGAGCTCGGCGCGGCGGACAACTTCTGGTCGATGGGCGATACCGGGCCCTGCGGCCGCTGCTCGGAGATTCACTACTTCCGCGGCAACGATCTCCCCTGCTCCGCGCCCACGTGTCTCGGTCCTGCGTGCGACTGCGATCGCTACGTCGAGGTCTGGAACAACGTCTTCATGGAGTTCGACCGGCAGGCGGACGGGTCGCTCCAGCCGCTCCCCAAGCCGTCGATCGACACCGGGATGGGCCTCGAGCGCATCGCGGCGATCATGAAGGGCACGCTGTCGAACTACGACACGGACGCGTTCGAGCCGCTGCTGGTCGCCATCGAGGCGGCGCACGGCGGGACGACACCGGCCAGCGTGCTCGCGACGTCGATGGACGCCGGGCCGATCTCGACGCGAGTCGTCGCCGATCACCTGCGCGCGATGACGTTCCTCATCGCTGACGGCGTGCTGCCGAGCAACGAATGGCGCGGCTACGTGCTGCGCAAGATCATGCGGCGGGCGATGCGCCACGGGAAGCGCCTCGGCATGAGCGAGCCGTTTCTCTATCGCCTGACTGACGTGCTCGTGGACGCAGATGGGCCCGGCGTATCCCGAGCTCAAGGCAGGCCACGACACGATCGTCCAGGTCATCCGCGCCGAGGAGCAACGCTTCGACACCGTGCTCACCGGTGGCCTGCCGAAGCTCGAAGAGCTCCTCGACCGCGCGGCGGCGGCGGGCGGTCCGGTGTCGGGCGACGAGGCGTTCCGCCTCTACGACACGTTCGGCCTGCCGCTGGACTTCATCGAGGACCTGACGAGCGAGCGCAAGCTGACGCTCGACCGCGCGGCGTTCGACGCCGCAATGGAGTCGCAGCGCGACAAGGCGCGCGCGAAGAGCGCCTTCGACGGCAAGAAGACCGAGGAGTTCACGTTCAGCGATCCGTCGGTCGCCGACCGTCTGCGCGTCGCGGGCGATCGTTCGAGGGCTACACCACGACGGCCGTGAAGGACGCGCACGTGCTGGCGCTGTTCGACGCGTCGCGCAAGCAGGTCGGCCGAACTTCCGGCCGGCTCCACTGGCTTCGTGGCGCTGGATGTCACGCCGTTCTACCTGGAGTCCGGCGGCCAGGTCTCCGACGTCGGGACGCTGCAGAACGAGGCCGGCACGGTGCTGGCGCGCGTCACTGGCGTCCTGCGCCTCGGCCCGGGGCTGCCCCGCGCGCATCGGGTGCAGGTCGAAGGCGCGCCGCTGGTCGACGAGCAGGCCGTGTCCGCCGTCGTGGACGACGCGAAACGCGACGCGACGCGTAGAAATCACACGGCGACGCATCTGCTGCACGCGGCGCTCCGTCAGACGCTCGGCACCCACGTGAAGCAGGCCGGCTCGCTCGTGGCGCCGGACCGGCTGCGGTTCGACTTCACGCACTTCGCGGCCATCACGCCGGCCGACCTCGCGCAGATCGAAGAGATCGTCAACCAGCAGGTGCTGCGTAACGCCCTCGTGACG
Organism: Vicinamibacteria bacterium; assembly: GCA_963787035.1. Lineage (GTDB taxonomy): Bacteria > Acidobacteriota > Vicinamibacteria > Vicinamibacterales > JAENWD01 > JAENWD01. The sequence goes on along the minus strand of CAWBBN010000021.1, from coordinate 205,587 downwards.
ACCGAGGTGCGCAGCACCGAGGAAGCCATCGCCGGCGGCGCGATGGCGCTCTTCGGCGAGAAGTACGGCGACCACGTGCGGGTGGTGACGATCCCGGGCTTCAGCGTCGAGCTGTGCGGGGGCACCCACGTCCGCGCGACCGGCGACATCGGGCTCTTCACGGTCACCGAGGAGAGCGGAGTCGCCGCCGGCGTGCGCCGGATCGAGGCGCTGACAGGCGAAGGGGCGCTTCACGAGCACCAGGCGCGCCGCGGGGCGCTGCGGCAGGTGCTGTCCACGTTGAGCGTCGGCGAGGACCAGGCGGTCGACGCCATCGCGAAGCTGCAGGCGGAGACCAAGCGGCTGGGCCGCGAGGTCCAGGACCTGAAGGTGAAGGCCGCGCTCGGCGGCAGCGCCACGGCAGGCGCCGACGGCGCCGAGGCTCCGGTGGACATCGGCGGCGTGTCGTTCGTGGTGCGTCGCGTGGACAACCTCGATCGCGAGGCGCTGCGTCAGCTCTCCGATCGCACGCGCGATCGCCTGAAGACCGGCGGGGTCGTCCTCGTGTCGGCCGGCCCCGAGAATCGCGTGACGATGGTGTCGTCGGTGACGGCGGATCTGAAGGGGCGCTTCCACGCCGGGAACATCGTGAAGGCGCTGGCGCCGCTCGTCGGCGGCAAGGGCGGCGGGCGTCCAGATTTTGCCGAGGCCGGCGGCTCGGATCCGGCAGGAATTGACGCACTCCTCGCCCAGGCGCCGGCGATCATCGCCGGCCTGGACGCGCAGAAAGGTCCATAGGTTGATGAGTCCATGGGTCCATGGGGAACAACTGCCCATGAACCTATGGACCCATAGACCCATGAACTTTCCCTGGCACACCTCCTGCCCAACTCAGGCGTAACGGGCGCGCCTTCTTGCCGCACTGACGCGGCAGCGGCGCGCGTAACCCATTGCGCCGTAAACTCTTCGCGTTTCTCGTGGCGCTCGCAGCCGTCCTGCGCGCCGTCTCGGCCCAGGCAGAAATCTACGCCTGGCGAGATGAACATGGGCGGCTCGTGCTCTCGAAGCACCCGGCCCCGGCCGGCGTGTCCGCGCAGACGTTTGCCGTGGACGGCACTGAGGCCTACCGCACCACCGGCGAAGGCCCGGCCGCGTCGTTCACGATGGGCCGAGCCGAGCTCCAGAACCGGCTCCGGACGGTCATCGAGACCAGCGCCGCCGAGCAGTCGCTCAGCCCCGATCTCGTGCGCGCGGTGATCCGCGTCGAGTCCGGCTGGAATCCCCGCGCACGGTCCGACAAGGGCGCGCAAGGCCTGATGCAGCTGATGCCGGGCACCGCCGCGCAGTACGGCGTCACCAACCCGTTCGACCCCGAGCAGAACATCCGTGGCGGCGTCGCCTACCTGAAGACGCTGATGGACCGCTTCGACGGCAACACGGAGCTCGCGCTGGCGGCCTACAACGCCGGGCCCGGCGCGGTCGAGAAGTACGGCCGCAAGATCCCTCCCTACCGCGAGACGCAGGCGTACGTGCGGAAGATCGTCTCGGTCACCGAGGTGAGACTCGGGCCGACGCAAGCGAATCTACAAGATTGTCGAGTTGATCGACGGACGCGAGGTGCCGCGGTATTCGGACAAGAAGCCCGAGGGCACTTACGAGGTCGTGACCAGCCGGTAGTCGATCCGCCAGGCCGCGGCGGCGTCGAGGCGCGAGACGTCGATGTCCGCGCGGCCGCACGGCGTCACTTCCGCCACGGCGCGATCGGCGTCCTCATCCACCAGCTCGGGCTGCACCATCATCAGGGCGTTGGCGGCCAGCGGGCAGAAGCGGCGGCCCGCTTCCCGCGCGATCGCCATGCGCGCGGTCTCGGGCGACATCGGCACCTGGTATTCGCGCGGCGAGATCAGGTCGTCGAACGTGTGCGCCACGGCCAGGATTCGCGCCGTCAGCGGGGCGTGCTTGTGGTGGCCGTACGGCCGCGAGGAATACCAGAGGATGTCCGAGACGTCTTCGCTGAGGCCGCACCATTCCTCGAGGTCGAGGAGGTTCGTGGGACGGCCCAGGAGGCTGCCGGCGTCGTGCACGAGCGCGGCGGTCGTCAGGTCGGCCAGCTCCTGGACGTCGAGGCCGACGGCCATCCCGAGCTTGCGGGCGGCCATGGCGACACGACGGCTGTGCGCCGCGACGGCGGGCCGCCGCAGATCCAACGTTTCGAGCAGAGTGTCCAGCGAACCGACCGGAACTGTCCGCATCACCGACCTCTTATCGGCCTCTTGGCCATCGCGCATGCGCGATTCCCGAGGTTTCCGTCGATTTCGCGCGTGACGCCCGCGTCACTCGCGCCCTCAATCAGGAAGACGAGCAATGAGCGTACCAGGTTCACTTTTTCGGCCGCTTTGACGGGGATCAACCCGGCGACAGGCCCGGATGTTGTGCTAAAATCGGAGGTTCTGGCCGGGCGAATGGGCCCGGGAAACGAGGACAGACCGCGTGGCACCGAAGAAAAAGCTTTCGTCCGCCGTCAAGGCGCACCGTCAGAACATCAAGCGCCGTGACCACAACCGCCAGATGCGCAGCACGCCTGCGGACGGCCCTGAAGAGCATCCGCGCCGCCATCGACTCGGGCGACACGGCCGGTGCCAAGAAGGCGCTGGACAAGACGATCTCGCTCATGGACAAGATGGCCAACAAGGGCATCGTCCACAAGAACGCGGCGGGACGCTACAAGTCGCGCCTGGTGAAGCGACTCGCGAAGACCGCGTAGAACACGACAGTAGCGCAGGCCTTCAGGCCTGCCGGATCGGCTGAGCGACGGCAAGCAGGGCTGAAGCCCTGCGCTACATCCCGCCGTCCGCTCAGCCCTCTACAGTTCACCCGCACATCTCCACAATCAGCCGCTCGAGCAGCACCTTCGGGTCCCCGCCCGACGACTTCATCGCCTGATCCGTCCTGAAGATCGCGTCCACCGCGGCGGGAATCCTGCGCGGCGAATAGCGGCTGCGCGGCGAGCGGACCGAGCCGGCGATCTGGCCGAGAATCAGGAACGGGCTGACGTCTTCGTTCAGCGACGCCTGAAGCTCGCGAAGCGCCGTGGCGGCGTCCTGCTGCTCCAGCGCGCGCACGAGCGCCCAGTCGTCGCCGTGGTGGACCTGCGCGCCGGCAATGGCGCGCACGTGGTCGAGCGTGACCTTCCCGCTGCCCGACGCAAACAGCAGCAGCTTCTCGACGTCCGCGCGGAGCCGCCCGGGATCGCCGCCGGCGAGATCGACGAGCTTCGCCACGGCCTGCCGGTCGATCTCCAGCCCTGCCGCCTTCGCGCGCTCCTGAACCCAGCGTGACGGGTCCTTGCCGCCGTCCAGGCCGCTGCAGGTGACGACCGTCGCGACGGCGGCCACCGCCTTGGTGATCGCGCAGGTTCTTCGGCAGCGGAATCGCGTCGGGCGTTTCGCCCGGCGAGCACACAAGAATCAGCGTCGTCTCTGGCGACGGCGAGCCGAAGTAGTCGATGAGCGGCTCGACGTCCCCGCCATCCTGGTCGTCCTCGGCGGCGGCGCCCTTCTTCTTCGGCACCAGCAGCTTTTCGGCCGCCAGCACGATCACGATGCGGCGCGAGGCGAGCATCGGCAGCGTGCGTGCCGCTTCGACGACCGACATCGGCGTCACCGACTTGTCGGTCGCGTAGAGCCGCTCGACGTTGAAGGCGCGAAGGTCCTCCTCGACCATGTCGCCGGCCGCCACCGCGAGCGCGGTCTTCTCGTGCTCGTCGTCGCCGACGATGAGCACGACCGGATCGGTGGCCTTGCGGGCGATCTGCTGGCGAAACGCGTCGGCGCGGATGGTGGCCACTGAGCCTGTCCTCGGCGGGCCTGAAGGCCCGCCCTACTGCAGTCGCGCATCTCGGCAGTAGGCCGGGGCTTCAGCCCCGGCAGTCTGAAGTCCGATTTAGAACGCTTCGAGAATCGTGCTGACGACCGACTTGGCGAACTCGGTGCCGACGCGGTCGAGCGCGTTGGCTTCCTGCGCGAAAAAGGCGTTCGGGTCGAGCGCGTCGGCGGCGGCCGACGCCTCGTATTCCTCGCGGAACAGCCACTGCGGGTTGTCCCAGATCACCTTGTTGGTGTGCATGTCGCGGAACTCGATCTTCGCGGTGACCTGGATGATGTAGCGGCTCGCCTGCGCCTGATCGGTGAAGCTGGCCGGCGCGATGATGATGGCGAGGATTTCGCCGGTCAGCAGCGCGTCGACGCCGGTCGCGTCGGGGACGATCTTGTACTTGCCGCGGTTGATGAACTCGGTGCGGACGTCCTGGCTGAAGACGTTCTCGACCTCGTAATACGGCGTCGTGTTGATGAACTGCGGAATCCCGACCGTCTGGATGTAGGACGGCAGGAACGTGCCGTGGCCGGCGAGCGCGTAGCCGCACGCCACGCTGCCGCCGGCACCGGTCGCCAGAAGTCCGAGCAGGAACCGGCGTCGATCCATCAGGCCACCACCACGCTGACGAGCTTACCCTGCGCCACGATGACCTTTTTGACGGTCTTCCCGGTCACATGGGCGGCCACGGCCGCGTCCGCGAGCGCCTTCTCGCGGATCTCCGCCTCGCTGGCGTCGACCGGCACGGTGATCCGCCCGCGCACCTTGCCGTTGACCTGCACGGGCACCACGATCTCCTCCGCGCGCGCAGCGCCGGCGTCGTACGCCGGCCACGCCGCCGTGGCCAGGCCGCTTTCATGTCCGAGCCGCTCCCAGAGCTCCTCGCACGTGTGGGGAGCAAAGGGCGACAGCATGACGACGAGCGCCTCGATGGCCTCGGCCATCACGGCGCGCGTCTCGACGCGCCGGCGGTCGCGACCGGGCCGTCTCCGAACGGGCTCGGAGCGCCTGCCGCCGTCTGCCCGCTGAACTCGTACAGCTTGTTGACGAGCTTCATCATCGTCGACACGGCGGTGTTCAGGTGCTGCCGCTCCTCGATGTCGACGGTGATGTCGTGAATCGCCTCGTGCGTCGCGCGGCGAACCGCCTTCTCGGCCTCGTTCAGGGACGCCGGCGCCGGCGTCCCGCTCAGCCCGCGAACCTCGTCGCACCAGTGGTCGACGAGCCGCCAGACGCGCGCGAGAAAGCGATAGCTGCTCTCGAGGCCCGAGTCGCTCCACTCTACCTCGTTCTCCGGCGGCGCGACGAACATCACGTAGAGCCGCAGGGCGTCGGCGCCGTACTGCTGGAGCATGAGGTCCGGATCGACGACGTTGCCCTTCGACTTCGACATGACCTTGCCGTCCTTGAGCACCATGCCCTGCGTGAGCAGCTGCTGGAACGGCTCGCTGTGCTCGACCATGCCGAGGTCGCGGTAGACGCGCGTGAAGAAGCGCGAGTAGATCAGGTGCAGGATCGCGTGCTCGACGCCGCCGCTGTAGAAGTCGACGGGCATCCAGTAGCGGACCTTCGCCGGATCGAAGGGCCTGGCTCTCGTTCTTCGCGTCGCAGAAGCGATCGAAGTACCACGACGAGTCGAAGAACGTGTCCATCGTGTCGGTCTCGCGCCGGGCGGGACCGCCGCATTTCGGACAGCGTCGCGTTGACGAACTCCGGCACCTGCGCCAGCGGTGAGTCGCCGCGCCCGGTGAATTCGGTCACGTTCGGCAGCAGGACCGGCAGCTGATCGTCCGGCACCGGCTGGACGCCGTCGGTCTCGCAGTAGACGACGGGAATCGGCGTGCCCCAGTAGCGCTGGCGCGAGATGCCCCAGTCCTTGAGGCGGTACTGCACCGTGCCCTCGCCGATCCCGCGCGTGCGAGCCTCGGCGGTGAGCTTCTCGCGCGCGGTGTCCGAGGGGATCCCGTCCCACGGGGCCGAGTTCACGAGGACCCCGTCGTTCGACACGGCGGCGGTCATCGTGGCCGGATCGGCGGCATCGCCGTCCGCCGGCCGCACGACCACGCGGATGGGCAGCGCGTACTTGCGGGCGAACTCGTAGTCGCGCTCGTCGTGCGCGGGCACGGCCATGACGCCGCCCGTGCCGTACTCGCCGAGCACGAAGTTCGCGACCCAGATCGGCACCTGCTCGCCAGTGAACGGGTTGATCGCATGGCGGCCGGTGAAGAACCCTTCCTTCTCCACTTCGCCTGACACGCGCGCGGTCCGATCCTGCGTGCGGAATCGGCGCAGCTGTTCCTTGAACCTGGCGGGGTCGGCACTGGTCTCCGCCAGCCGATCGGCAATCGGCAGCTCCGGCGCGATCAGCACGAACGTCGCGCCGTAGATCGTGTCGATGCGCGTCGTGAAGACCTCGATCGCGTCGGTGCCGAGGTCGGCCCCGGGGCAATCGCGAACTTGACCCGGGCGCCTTCCGACCGCCCGATCCAGTTCCGCTGCATCGTCAGGACCTTCTCGGGCCACTTCGTGAGCGTGTCGAGGCCGTTGAGCAGCTCGTCGGCGTACGCCGTGATGCGGAGGAACCACTGTTCGAGGTCGCGCTGGACGACCGCGGTGCCGCAGCGCCAGCACGCGCCGTCCACGACCTGCTCGTTGGCGAGCACCGTGAGATCGACCGGGCACCAGTTGACCGTCGAGCGCCGCCGGTACGCGAGGCCCTTCTCGAGCATCCGGTTGAACAGCCACTGGTTCCAGCGGTAGTACTCGGGCGTGCAGGTCGCCAGCTCGCGGTCCCACGAGTAGCTGATGCCGAGGCGCTGGAGCTGCCCCTTCATGTGGGCGATGTTCGCGAAGGTCGACTCGGCCGGATGGATGCCGCTCTTGATCGCCGCGTTCTCCGCGGGCAGGCCGAAGGCATCCCAGCCGAAGGGATGCAGCACGTTGAAGCCGCGCACGCGCTTCGTGCGCGCGATCACGTCGCCGATGATGTAGTTGCGGACGTGACCGACGTGCGCGTGCCCCGACGGGTACGCGAACATCTCGAGGCAGTAGAACTTCGGTTTGCCAGGATCCTCGGTGGGCTCGAACGCGCGCGTCTCATTCCAACGCTGCTGCCACTTGCGATCGAGGTCCTGCGGTCGATAGACAGCCACTCAGGAATTATAGACTACGCCACCGCGCGCCCTGGGCCGCGCGCACCGCGGCAATCGCGCGCGCGCCGCGTCCGGTGGACGGCCGCGTCGGGAGCTTCGCTTGCGGCGTCCTCGCCGCGCAGCACGTCGACGACGGCGTCGAGCGACGCGGCGAGCGCGCCGAGCGCGTAGCCGCCCTCGGTCACGAACACGATCGGGCAGTTCGCCTGACGCGCCGCGTCGCGCAGCCTCGCCGCCACCGCACGGTAGCCGGGCGTCGTCAGGCGCATCTGCGCGAGCGGATCGTCTTCGTGCGCGTCGAAGCCCGCCGAGACGATCACGAGCTCCGGCGCGTAGTCCGCAAGCACGGGCACGACGACGGCGTCGAGGATCTCCAGGTAGTCGCCGTCGGTGGCGCCGGCTTCAATCGGGATGTTGACGGTGTGCCCGAGACCGTCTCCGCTCCCGATGTCAGTGGCCGCGCCCGTTCCGGGATAGAGCGGCCATTGGTGCGTCGAGATGAACAGCACGGAGCGGTCGCCGTAGAACATCCGCTCGGTGCCGTTGCCGTGGTGGACGTCGATGTCGACGACGGCGACGCGTGCCGCGCCGGCCGCTCGGGCGGCGGCAGCCGCGATCGCGACGTTGTTGTAGAAGCAGAATCCCATGGCCTGCCCGGGCTCCGCGTGGTGCCCTGGCGGCCGGACAAGGACGAGCGCGTCGCTCCCCTGCTCGACGCCGACGACGGCCGCGCCGGCCGCGAGGCGCGCGATGCGCCCGGTGTCCGGAGAGGTGAACGTGTCGTCGTCGATCATCACGGACCGGCCCCGCGTGGCCTCGATCGCCGCGACATGCGACCACGTGTGCACGCGCGTCAGCTCGGCATCGCTTGCCTCCCGCGGCTCGACGACCCGTACGCCGCGCTCGCGCGCGCGCTGGGCGACGCCGGCGAGGATCTCGGCGCGCTCAGGCGACTCGGGGTGCCCCGGCGGCGTCAGATGGTCGGCGAAATCGTCGGACGTGACAATCACGAAGGGCATCGATCACTCCGTCGCCAGCGCCAGGGCGCGGGGCCTGAGCGCCAGCATCCGCTCGCCGAGCTCGACCCGCGCGGCCTCGAGTGCCGCCTCGTCCGCGTCAGCCGGCACATAGAACGGCTCGCCGAAGACGACCGCGACCCGGCTGAACGGATAGGGGATCTGCGAGGCGTCCCAGCTGGGCGCCGTCCAGTACGATCGCGCCTCGATGTGAAACGGGACAATGGGGTTGCCCGTCGATTTGGCCAGCCACAGCGCACCGGGCTGCACCACGAGCGCCGGACCGCGCGGGCCGTCGACGGTAATTCCGACCGCGTGCCCTTCTTCCATGCGACGCTTCGCCCGAAGCGCCGCCCTCGCCGCGTTGCGCGACGTCGAGCCGCGCGCGGTGGTGTAGCCGAACCGGTGGATGATCTTGGCCGTCCACTCGCCGTCGAAGTTGTCGCTCGTGATGACGACGATGTCGCGGTCGCGGAAGAAATAAATCGAAGGCAGGATGCGGCCGTGCCAGAACGCCATCACCGGGAACTGCCCCTGCGCCTTCACCCGATCGAGGTGTTCGTGGCCGTCGACGACGAAGCGCCACGACAGGCCGAGCAGCCGGATCGTGGGATAGCCGACCGCGCCGATGAGCGACGCCTTCGCTCGCAGGCTCCGGGACGCTTTCCAGTTCGGCTCGGGAGCGCTCACAGCCCGTCGTACTGCGGACCGCCGCCACCCTCGGGCGGCACCCACGTGATGACCTGGTACGGATCCATGATGTCGCACGTCTTGCAGTGGACGCAGTTCGACGCGTTGATCTGCAGCCGCTTCGTGCCGTCGGCGTTCGTCAGCATCTCGTAGACGTTGGCGGGGCAGAACCGCTGGCACGGGTGGCCGTACTCCTCTCCGCAGCGGCTGTAGCAGACGTCGGTCTGCACGAGGAGGTGCACCGGCTGATCCTCGTCGTGCCGCGTGCCCGAGAAGTGCACGGACGTGACCTTGTCGAACGTGCGCACGCGATCGGCCTTCACGGCGTTGGACGCCGCAATCGGCCCGCGCGTCGACCCGTAGTACTCGGCGCGGGTCTTCATCATCTCGTGGCCGGGCTCGCCATGCAGCCGCAGCGGGATCCGACCGCCGGTTGCCACCGTCAACGCCGAGAACGTCAAGCCGGCGAGCAGGCCATGGTTGAACGCCTGGTGAACGTTGCGCACCGGGTACAGCTCCTCGCGCACCCAGCTTCGATCGATTCGATCCTGATACGCGCGAAGCGCCGTGCCCGACGTGTCGCCCGCGCGAACCGCCTCGAACGCCGTCTCCGCCGCGAGCATCCCGGTTTTCATCGCCAGATGAATGCCCTTCAGCCGGAACGAGTTCATGAACGCGCCCGCGTCGCCGGCGATCAGGCCGCCGTCCATCCACGGCTGCGGGACGCTGTTCCAGCCGCTTTCGGGCAGCGCCTTCGCGCCGTACTTCACCCGCTGTCCGCCGGCAAGCAGGTCCGCGATGAGCGGATGCTCCTTCAGGCGCTGAAACGCGGCGTACGGATCGAACATCGGATCGCGATAGTCGAGGCCGACGACCAGCCCGAGAGAAATGCGGCCTTCCGGCATCGCGTAGACGAACGCGCCGCCGAACTCTTCCATCCTGAGCGGGTAACCGAGCGTGTGCATCACCGTGCCGGCGGCAATGCGGTCCGCTGGCACTTCCCAGAGCTCCTTGATTCCGATGGCGTACTGCTGGGGCTCCCGCCCTTCCGCCAGCGGCAGCTTCGCCAGCAGCTGCTTGGTCAGGTTGCCGCGGACGCCGTCGCAGAAGATGGTGACCTTCGCGCGGATGTCCACGCCGGCCTCGAAGGTCGCCTTCGGCCTGCCCTCTTTGTCGATGCCGCGGTCGCCCGTGCGGACGCCCGACACGCGCGTGCCGTCCCACAACACCTCGACGCCGGCAAAGCCGGTGAAGAAGTCGATCCCGGCTTCCTCCACACGCGTCGCCATCCATCGCGCGAAGCGATTCAGCGAGACGATGTGGTTGCCGTGGTTCCTGAGCGGGGGCGGGATGAGCGGCAGCGCGATCTTGCCGCCGGCATCAAGGACGTAGACGCGGTCCTCGTGGACGTCGGCCTCGATCGGGGCGCCCGCGGCCTTGTAGTCGGGAATCAGCTCGGCGAGCGCGCGGGGATCGAGCACGGCGCCCGAGAGCTCGTGCGCGCCGGCTTCGCGCGCCTTCTCGAGGACGGCAATCGCGAGCGGCTCGCCGCCCCGCGACTGCTGCAGCGACGCGAGCGTGAGCGCGGCGGACAGGCCGGCCGGCCCTCCGCCCACGATCAGCACGTCGACGTCGAGGGCTTCGCGCTCCATGCGGGGTGGGTGTTATTTCTTCAGCTCCGCGGTCAGCGCGGGCAGGAACTCGAACAAGTCTCCCACGTACCCGTAGTCGGCGACCTCGAAAATCGGCGCCTCGGCGTCCTTGTTGATCGCGACAATCGTCCGCGCGCCCTTCATGCCGACGACGTGCTGAATCGCGCCGGAGATGCCGACCGCGACGTAGAGCTTCGGCGCGACGGTCTGGCCCGAGCTGCCAATCTGCCGCTCCATGGGGAGCCAGCCGCTGTCGCAGATCGGCCGCGAGGCGGCCACCTCGGCGTGCAGCGCCTCGGCGAGGGCCTGCGCGAGCGGCAGATGCTCGGGCCCCTTGATGCCGCGCCCCACCGCGACGATGCGCTCGGCCTCGGAGAGATCGACGGCCTGCCGCGCTTCCTGGAACGGCTCCTCGGGCGTCTGGCGAATGGCGGAGGCGTCCACGCCTGCGTCCATCGTGCGGACGTTCGCGGGCGACGCCGCCGCGCTTCGCCTGGTCGCCGCGGAACGCGCCGATCTGGAACGTCACGAGCCACGGCGCCTCGCCGAGCGGACGCACGTCGGCCGCGAGCTTGCCCTGATACATGGGGCGCGTGAACGCCGGCTTGCCGTCGACGGTCTTGATGCCGGTGCAGTCGGTCACGAGCGCGCGGTCGAGCTTCGCGGCGAGCGCCGGCGCGAAGTCGCGTGTCTGGTAGGTATGCGGGAGGACGACCCACTGCGGCGTGACCGACGCGACGACCGCCGCGTGTGCGGCGACCCAGCCGTCGGCCGTGTAGTGCTCGACCGTGCGCGCCGGTGACGGCAATCACTCCGGCGACGTCCGCCGCCGCGAGCTCCTTCGCGGCTTGCTCGCTGCCGGCGCCGGCAACGGCAACCGTCACCGGCGATCCTGCGGCGAGCTGCTGCCCGGCCGCGATCGCTTCCCACGACGCGCGGTTCAACGTGCCGTTCCGCTGCTCGGCGATGACCAGCACCATGATCAGATCACCCGCGCGTCTTCGCGCAGCTTCTTCACGAGCGCCGCCGCGGCCTCGGCCGGGCCGCCCGAGACGATCTCGGTCCGCTTCGACTTCTGCGGGACGTACAGCGACAGGATCTCCACTCGCGGCGTCACGGGCGCCGATGGCGTCGCCTTGCGGATCTCCTTCTTCTTCGCCGCCATGATGCCCTTCAGCGTCGCGTAGCGGAGCTGGTTGATGCCGCTCTGGATCGTGAGCACCGCGGGCAGCGGCATCCCGACCCACTGGAACCAGCCGCCCTCGAGCTCGCGCTTGACGCGCAGCCGGCCGCCGTCGATCTTCACGTCCATGATGATGGTCGCGTGCGGCAGGCCGAGCCGCGCGGCCAGGACGACGCCCGTCTGCGCGTAGCCCTGATCGTCTGACTGCAGGCCGGTGAGGATCAGATCGAATGCCTCGCCGCCGCACGCCTCGGCCAGCACCGCGCCGACGGCCATCGCGTCGGCGTTGCCGAGCGCGGCGTCCTCGACGTGGATGGCTCGATCGGCGCCGCGCGCCAGCGCTTCACGCAGGACCTGCGCGGCGCGCGCCGGGCCGGCCGTGCAGACGACGACCTCGCCGCCGTGCGCCTCGCGGAGCCGCAGGGCCTCCTCGAGCGCGTACGCGTCCGGCTCGTTCAGCTCCCAGCTCGCGTCCTGCTCGCGGATCGACCGGCCATCGTCGGCCAGCCGAGGCTGCCACTCGCGCGTGGGGACCTGCTTGATGCAGACGGCAATTTTCATGGGTCAGCGTTGGACCATGTTGGTGCAGGCCTGCAGGCCTGCGACTGCAGGCGTCGCAGCGCCTTCAGGCGTCTGTACGGTCGCAGGCCTGTAGCGCAGGCCTTCAGGCCTGCACCGCTATTCGAACCGGCGGAACAGGAGCGACGCGTTGGTGCCGCCGAACCCGAACGAGTTCGACAGCGCGTGCTCCACGTGCGCCTTGCGGCAGCGGTTCGGCACGTAATCCAGATCGCAGCGCGGATCGGCTTCGTCGAGATTGATGGTCGGCGGCAGCACCTGGTTCAGGATGGCCAGGGCCGTGATGCCGGCCTCGAGACCGCCGGCCGCGCCAAGCAGGTGCCCCGTCATCGACTTGGTCGACGACACCGCCAGCTTCCGCGCGTGATCGCCGAAGCAGTTCGCTTGATGGCGAACGTCTCGTTCGGGTCGTTGATGGGCGTCGAGGTGCCGTGCGCGTTGATGTACTGCACGCGATCGGGCGCCAGGTTCGCCGACTGGAGCGCGTTCTCCATCGCGCGCACGGCGCCGTCGCCGTCCTCGGGCTGCCCCGTCATGTGGTACGCGTCGCTCGACATGCCGTAGCCGATGAGCTCCGCGTAGATCTTCGCGCCGCGGGCCTTCGCGTGCTCGAGCTCCTCGAGAATCAGGACGCCCGAGCCCTCGCCGATGACGAACCCGTCGCGGTCCTTGTCGAACGGACGGCTCGCCCGCTCGGGCGCGTCGTTGCGCGTCGAGAGCGCGCGCATCGCGCCGAAGCCGCCGACGCCCATCGGCGTGATCGCGGCTTCCGATCCGCCCGCGATCATCACGTCGGCCGCATTCCTCTTGATGATCTCGTACGCGTCGCCGACGGCGTGCGCCGACGCCGAGCAGGCGGTGCACGTCGCGGTGTTGGGCCCCTTGGCGCCGAAGCGGATCGACACCTGCCCCGACGCGAGGTTGATGATGGCCGACGGAATGAAGAACGGCGAGATGCGCCGCGGGCCGCCGTCGAGATACGCCTTGTGCTCGCGCTCGATCGTGCCGAACCCGCCGATGCCGGACGCGATGAACACGCCGACACGCGTCGCGTTCGCGGGCGTGATCTGCAGGCCCGAGTCGTCCACGGCGAACTGCGACGCCGCGACGGCGTACTGGATGAAGATGTCCATCTTCTTGACATCTTTCTTCTCGATGAACCGCAGCGGATCGAACCCCTTCACCTCGCCCGCGATCTGTGTCGAGAAGTCCGACACGTCGAAGCGCGTGATGGGCGCAATTCCGCTCTGTCCGCCGAGAAGGGCGGTCCAGTTCGCCTCGTTGCCAATGCCCAGCGAGGACACCAGCCCGATGCCCGTGACGACCACTCGCCTGCTCACTCTGCCTCCACCGCCGTCCGGTGCGGGCGCAGCCGTGGCTGCCCCGCTACTTCTTGCTCTTCGCGTGACCCTCGATGTACTCGACGGCTTCCTTCACGCGGGTGATCTTTTCGGCGTCCTCGTCCGGGATTTCGATCCCGAACTCTTCTTCGAACGCCATCACCAGCTCCACCGTGTCCAGCGAGTCGGCGCCGAGGTCATCGACGAACGAAGCATCCGCGGTGACTTCTTCCTCGTCAACCCCGAGCTGCTCGACGATGATGGCTTTCACCTTTTCCGCAACCGCCATTCCCTTCCTCCTAGGTGTACATCCCGCCGTTCACGGCTAGAACGTGTCCTGTAATATACGACGCCTCGTCCGAGGCAAGAAAGCACACGGCGTGTGCCACGTCCGCGGGGCTGCCCAGCCGTCCCAGCGGAATCTTCGACGCCCAGTCCCCGCGCGAATCGTCCGTCAGGGCCCGGGTCATGTCGGTCTCGATGAGCCCGGGGGCCACCACGTTCACTGTGATGCCGCGCGAGGCGACCTCGCGCGCCACCGACTTGCAGAACCCGATCAGCCCGGCCTTGGACGCGGCGTAGTTGGCCTGGCCGGCATTGCCGCTCTGCCCGACCACGGAGCTGATGGCCACGAAGCGGCCGCCGCGCTGCTTGATCATGGGCTTGAGCGCGGCCTGACACAACGTGAACGTCGCCGTCAGGTTCGTCGCCAGCACCGCGTCCCAGTCGTCGCGCTTCATGCGCAGCAGCAGCCCGTCGCGCGTGATGCCGGCGTTGCTCACGACGAGGTCGATCCGCCCGTGCTTCGCGACGACATCCTGCACCGCCCGCTCGATGGCGGCCGGATCGGTCACGTCGAGCGACAGCGCCTCGGCGCGTCCGCCGGAGGCCTGCACCGCCTCGACAGTCGGCACGGCGTTGTCGCCACGCGACGCGGCCACGACGTAGGCGCCCTGTTTCGCCAGCGCCTCCACGATGGCGCGGCCGATCCCTCGCGACGCGCCCGTGACGAGCGCGATTCGGTTCGTCAAATCGATCATGAATCGGGGAATCCGTCAGACGGCCGCTAGGCCGTTACCTCGGAGACGAGGCGCTCCACCGCCTCGAGGTCTGCGGGCGATTCGAGGTTGGCCACCCGCGCTTCGCGGTCGATCTTCCTGACCAGACCGCTCAGCACGCTGCCCGGGCCCACCTCAACATACGCGCGGACGCCTGAGGACGCAAGCCGGGCGACGACGTCCTCCCAGCGGACCGGGGACGAGATCTGCCGCACGAGCGCCTCGATGGCGTCGGCAGCCTCGGTCTTCGGCTCTGCGTCCACGTTGGCCACGACCGGCACAGACGGCGCGTGCACCCGCAGCGCGCGCAGCTCCGGCGCAAGCCGCTCTTCGGCCGGCTTCATCAGGGCGCAATGGAACGGCGCGCTCACGGGCAGCGGCACGACGCGCCTGGCGCCAAGCGCCCTGGCCCGCTCGCCGGCGCGCGCGACGGCCGCGGTGCTTCCCGCAATGACGACCTGTCCTGGCGCGTTCAGGTTCGCGGGACTCACGACATCGCCCTGGGCGGCCTCCTCGCAGGCCTGGGCGACTTTCGCGCGGTCGAGCCCGAGCACGGCCGCCATCGCGCCAGCGCCAACGGGCACGGCTTCCTGCATGTAGCGCCCGCGACGACGGACGATGCGCACGGCGTCGACGAAGCTGAACGTCCCCGCCGCGACGTGCGCCGAGTACTCGCCGAGGCTGTGGCCCGCGACGAACGACGGCCGGATGCCGCGCCGCTCGAGCAGCCGGAACGCGGCGATGCTGGCAGTCAGGATCGCGGGCTGGGTGTTCTCGGTGAGCTGAAGGTCGCTCTCAGGCCCCGCGAAGCAGAGATGACTCAGGCTCTCGCCGAGCGCCGCGTCCGCCTCCGCAAATACCTCGCGACACTCCGGGAAGGTCGACGCGAGCGCCTGGCCCATGCCGACTTTCTGCGAGCCCTGTCCCGGAAACACGAAAGCAATCACGATTCGTTCACCGTTATCGCGGCCACGCCGCGTTCGAGCCGCGCCACGAGGCCTTCCGTCGAAAACCGATCGGCCAGCAGAATCGCGTTCCGCACCGCCTTGGCCGACGAGCGGCCGTGGCCGACGACGACCACGCCGTTGACGCCGAGCAGCGGCGCGCCGCCGTACTCGGAGTAGTCCACGCGCCGGCGAAACCGCCGGAACGCGCGCTGCGAGAGCAGGTACCCGACGCTTGCCGAGAACGTGCTCGAGAGCTCCTGCCCCAGCCGCGTCTCGACCATGTCGACGAGGCTCTCGCTCGTCTTCAGCACGACGTTGCCGGTGAAGCCGTCGCAGACGATCACGTCCGCCACGCCGGCGTAGATGTCGCGCGCTTCGACGTTCCCGATGAAGTGCACCGGCGCGTCCTTCAACAGCCGGTGCGCCTCGCGAGTCAGGTCGTTGCCCTTCGTCGCTTCCTCGCCAATCGACAGCAGCCCGACGCGCGGCGACGCGCAGCCGAGGGAGACCTGCGCGTAGGCGGATCCCATGACCGCGAACTGCAGCAGGTGCGCCGGCCGGCACTCCGCGTTCGCGCCCGCGTCGAGCAGCACCGCCGGCGCGCCCTTGGTCGGAATCGTCGTCGCCAGCGCCGGCCGATCGACGCCGGGGATCAGTCCCAGCCCCGTGCACGCCGCCATCACCGTGGCGCCCGTGTTGCCCGCGGAGAACACCGCCGTCGCGCGGCCTTCCGCGACTTCCCGCACCGCGACGCGAATCGACGCGCCCGGCTTTCGTCGCAGCGCCTGCGCCGGCGATTCGTCCATCGCGATGACCTCGAGCGCATCGACGATTGCGAGCGCGCGCTCCTCCGCCAGCCCGTGGCGCGCGAGCTCGCCGGCAATGGCCTCGCGCGGCCCGATCAGGCGGACGCCGCCCGAGAGGTGGCGCAAGGCCGCCACGGCGCCGTCCACGATCGGTCGAGGCGCGTGGTCGCCGCCCATCGCGTCGACGGCCACGGCCGGCGATGGACCTGAATGAACGTCGGACACAGGGGCTGGACCGGCCGCGGCTGCGGCCGGCAATCACCTGAGATGCGGATTACGCCTCGTCGACGGGGCGCACCTGACGACCGCTGTAGAAGCCGCAGTTCTTGCAGACCTGGTGCGGCCGCCTGGGCTCCTGACACTGGGGGCACGCGCTGGTCTGCACCGGCGCGAGGGCGTCGTGCGTCCGGCGCTTGGCCGTCCGCGTCTTCGAGTGGCGTCGCTTTGGATTAGGCATCGTCGTTGTCTTTCAAGAGCGCTTTCAGCCCTGCCAGCCGCGGGTCTTCCCAGCGGACTTCGCACGTGCAGGTCGTCGTGTTCCAGTTCGCGCCGCAGAGCGGGCACAGGCCCTTGCAATCCTCGCGGCACAGCGGCTTCATCGGGAGCGCGAGATAGAGCTGCTCGTGAATCATCTCGCCGAGGTCGATGCTCCCGTCCCGATAGAACGCCGTGTTGATGTCCTCTTCTGCGACTTCGACCTCTTCGTCGTCCGGCGCCTCGGCGGCGGGCAGATAGAGAAGATCGAAGGCCGCGTCCACGGGCACCGCGTACGGCTCGAGGCAGCGGCTGCACGCCAGCTCGATCGTCGTCCGGATCCGGCCGGCGATGCGGACGTTTTCCTTGTCCTTGTTCGTGGCCGCGTCGAGCACCACGGGCGCGATCACACGGTACTCGTCCTCGACCGCCAGGGCCGAGTTGGGGACGGTCTGGTCGAGCCGACCCGTCCCTTCCCGCATCCGTGCAACTTCGATCGCCAGCATCACCTACGGCCAGCCCAACGCCGATCGGGCCGACCCACAAGTATAGCATGCTGACGGAATTAGGCCCGGAGGCTGGACCCTTCGGGCGTAGCCTCCCAGGACCCTACGCGTCACTGGACATTCGCTGCGGTCCTGGAGTCGGAGTCCTTGGGAGCTAGCTGTCGGTCCTTGGGTCGGGTCCTCGGAGGCTTCGAGTCGCCTGGATGCGGACGCCGAGTGCCGCGGCGGCCCACACATGGCGGCCGCGCTCGGCGTCAGTTCGCAATCGAGCGGACGAAGGCGCGGTTTCGGCGTCAGCTCGCCGGAGGCCGGAGCTAACGCAAGGGCCCGACCCGCCAGCCAGGGCGCGGGATGTACAGCTCCTCGAAGAGCGCCACGGCGTAGCGGTCGGTCATGCCGGCGATGAAGTCGCGCCTGGCGGCGTCGAGGCCTTCCTTCTGCGATCGTCGCCGCGTCCAGGTAAATCTCCGGCCGCTCGCCGACCTTCTCCCACAGGCCGCCGAGGATGCCGTGCGCCTTCTTGAATTCCTGGGTGGCGATCTCGTTCTCGTACACGGCGCCAAAGAGAAACTCGCGAAGCCCCAGCGTCGCTTCGAGCACTTCGGCGCCCATGCGAATCTCGGTGAGATCGCCCTTCAGCGTCTCGTAGACGACGTCGGCGACCATCGTGCCGATGCGCTCGGAGGACGAGTGGCCGAGAACCGTCGTGAACGACGCCGGCAGGTCCGATTCCTTGAGCAGCCCGGCGCGGACGGAGTCGTCGATGTCGTGATTCACATAGGCCACGAGATCCGCGACGCGCGCAATCTGCCCTTCGAGGGTGCTCGCGCGCTTCGACAGCTCGACGCCGACCGGCGCGCCGCCCTTCCCTTTCGAATGCTTCGCGATGCCGTCGCGCACCTCCCACGTGAGGTTGAGCCCGCGGCCGTCGTTCTCGAGGACGTCCACGACGCGCAGGCTCTGCTCGTAGTGGTTGAACCCGCCGGGCACGAGGTCGTCGAGGACGCGCTCGCCGGCATGGCCGAACGGCGTGTGTCCGAGGTCGTGGCCGAGCGCGATCGCCTCGGTCAGCTCCTCGTGAAGGTGCAGCACCTTCGCGATGGTGCGCGCGATCTGCGAGACCTCGAGCGTGTGGGTCAGCCGCGTGCGATAGTGGTCGCCCGCCGGCGAGAAGAACACCTGCGTCTTGTGCTTGAGGCGCCGGAACGCCTTCGAGTGAATCACGCGATCGCGATCGCGCTGGAAGGCTGGACGGATGTCGTCTTCGGCCTCGGCCCGGAGCCGGCCGCGCGTGTCGGCCGACCTGGCCGACTGCGGCGCGAGAATCTCCCGCTCGCGTGCTTCGAGCTGCTGACGGATCAGGGTCATGCGCGGATGGCCTCGAGAAAGCTCGTGCCGTGCGACAGCGGCGCGCACGCCGAAGTTCTCGGCGATGGTCTGGCCAAGGTCGCTGAAGGTCGTTCTGGTGCCGAGATTCACGCGGCGCACCTTCGTCCCCGTCACGAGCAGCGGCACGTACTCCCTCGCATGGTCCGTGCTCGGCGTCGTCGGGTCGTTGCCGTGATCCGCGGTGATGACGAGCAGGTCGTCCGGGCCGAGACGAGGCAGCAGCGCGCGCAGGCGGACGTCGAAGCGCTCGAGGTTCGAGGCGTAGCCGGCAGGATCGTTCCGGTGGCCGTACTGCGTGTCGAAGTCGACGAGGTTGACGAAGATCAGGCCGCGAGCTTCGCGATCGATGGCGGTGTCCACGAGGTCCATGCCCATGGCGTCACTCTTCGTCGGATGGCTTCGAGTGATGCCGCGGCCGGCGAAGAGATCGCCGATCTTGCCTATCGCGATCACGGGGACGTCGGCCGCCGTCAGATGATCGAGCAGCGTGTCGGCGATCGGCGGCATCGCGTAGTCGTGACGATTGGCGGTGCGCGTGAAATGCGGCGCGGCGCCGACGAACGGGCGCGCGATGACGCGTCCAAGGCCGAGACCGTCGACCGCAAGCGCGTAGGCGACGTCGCAGATCCGGTAGAGCTCGGGTACGGGAATCACGTCCTCGTGCGCGGCGATCTGAAACACGCTGTCGGCGGAGGTGTACACGATCGGCTTGCCGGTCGCGACGTGCTCGGCGCCGAGGCGCTCGATGATCTCGGTTCCCGACGCGGCGACGTTGCCGAGCGTGCCGCGTCCGATGCGCGACTCGAACTCGCGCATCACGTCCGCGGGGAACCCGTGCGGGAACGTCGGGAACGGCTTGTCGAGCACGATCCCCGCAATCTCCCAGTGGCCCGTCACCGAGTCCTTGCCTGCGGATGCCTCGGCCATCTTTCCAAACGCCGCGCCGGGCGACGCGACCGCAGGCACGGTCGCCAGCGGCGCGATGTTGCCAAGCCCGAGAGACGCGAGCACCGGCACGGTGAAGCCCGCATGCCGGCTGATGTGACCGAGCGTGTCGCTGCCGGCGTCGCCGTAGCTCGCCGCGTCGGGCAGCTCGCCGATGCCGACGCTGTCGAGGACGATGAGGAAGACGCGCGGGAAGGACGGCACCCGGACCGCCCCGGCTAGCTGTGCGTGAAGTAGTTGGCCACGGCGCGTGGCGAGCGAATCGAGACGATCGCGTGCTTGAAGAGCATATGGTCCGTGCCGGCGACCTCGACGATGACCGCAAAGCGATCGAAGTTCTTGATGCGTCCTTCGAGCGAGTCGCCCGACATCAGCTGGATCGTGACGGACAGGCGCTCGCGCCTCGCGAAGTTCAGGAACACGTCCTGGATGTTCGGCTGCCCTGCGGCGACCTTCGACTCGGGGCTGTGCGGCATGTCAGGCCTGACTCCCTGCAATGGCGGAGAGCGCGTGCTGGACGCGCTCGAGGACATCGCCCGACTCGCCGGGCCCGTCAACCCACCGTAGGTTAGGCTCTTTGCGGAACCAGATCAACTGGCGGCGGGCGTATCGGCGGTTCTCCTGGACGATGAGCGCGCGGGTTGCGGCCTCGTCCCGAACACCGTTCAGCAGCTCGAGCGCCTGGCGGTAGACGAGGCCGCTGAACGGGTGCGCGGTGGGCGGCACTCCGCGCGACAACAGGGCCCGGACTTCGTCCATCACGCCCCGCGCGAACTGCTGGTCCACGCGCCGCGCCACGCGCTCGGCCGTGAGCGCGGCAGGCAGCCGCAGACCGAACGCGGTGATCGGCATGTCGAGCGGCGCGCGTGTCTCGGCGAAGTGCGAGGTCAGATTTCGTCCCGTGAGGAAGTAGACCTCGAGCGCGCGCACGAGACGCATCCGATCGCGCGGCTGGATCCGTCGCGCGGACTCGGGATCGACGCGCCGCACCATGCGCCACAGCCACTCGACCCCGCGACGATCGGCCGAGGCATTCAGCCGCGCGCGCAATTCCGTGTCGCGGCCCGGGCCCGGAAAGAGGCCGCGCGTCAGCGCCCGGTAATAGAAGCCGCTGCCGCCGACGATGATCGGCACGCGGCCGCGCCGGAGGATGTCGGCGATCACCGCCGACGCATCCTGCGCGTAGCGCGCGGCGTCGTACGACTCGGTGGGCTCGGCGAGGTCGACGAGATGATGCGGGATCCCTCGCTGCTCCTCGACGGGCACCTTGTCGGTGCCGATGTCGAAGCCGCGATAGACCGCCGTCGAGTCGCACGCGACAATCTCGCCGCCAAGGCGCTCGGCCAGCGCAAGCCCGAGCGCGCTCTTGCCGGACGCGGTGGGACCGAGGATGGCGATGGGGAACATGTCCGGGTCGATCAGGTCGATCGGGTCGATCAGGTCGGTCAGGTCGATCAGGTCGGTCAGGTCACATCGCGAAGACGCGCCACGGCGACGTACACCGTCAGCGCGCCGAGCAGGATCACGAGGCCCAGTTGCTGCGCGCGGGTCGGCATCTCACGGGCCTTCGGGCATCCGCTCGTTGTAGTAGAACGTCACCGTGAAGAAGCACTGCTCCGACGGGTACTCGGGCGGCAGCGGCTCGGTCGGATTCGACGTGACGAGCGAGCCAAAGGCCGCGCGTGGTGAACGAGTCGACGTTCGGACGGAGCGATCACCGTCACGTCGGTGAGCGCGCCGCTCTTGTGCACGTTGAACGTGATGACGACGTGGCCGTGCAGCGACATCGCCGCCTGCGGGATGAACCAGTTGCGATAGACCTGCGCCTTGAATTTACGGATCCACTTCCCGAAGTCGACGCCCTTGGTGTCGAACTGGATCGACGGCCCGAAGTTGCTGTTCTGCCCGCCGTTCGGGTTCTCGAACGCCGCCTGCTCGGCGTAGCGCGAGAGGTTCCGCAGCGCTTCGCTCAGCGGTCCGGTGTTCGGTCGGCCCGACGAGCCGCCCTGGTGCGCCGCGGGCGGATCGACCATCGCATTCGGCAGGCGCAGGGCGTCGTTCCCCGAATTGGCGGCCTGCTGGCTCGCCGGCGTGTTGTCGGGCGAGGGCGGCGTCTGCGGGCCCGGCTGCTGCTGCGGCCGCGGAGGCTGCGGCGGCGGCGACTTCTCCACGAACTCCGGCGAGTTGCCCCGGTTGAACGGCTGCGGGTTCTTCGGATTCGGCGGCCGCTGCAGGGTCATCGCGTTGCGATCGAGGTCCGCCAGCGGCGCGTTCTGTGGAGGCGGCCGCTTCGGCGTGAGCTCGACCCTGGGCTGCACGAAGACGAACCGCGTCGGCGGCTGCTTCTGGAGCTCGGCCAGCTTGGCCTGCGCGGCCGCTTTTTCGGCGGCCAGGCGCTGGAAATACGGCAGCTTCGGCAGCAGGACGAGGAGCAGGAGGGCGGAGAGGTGGACGATGACCGAGGCCATCGCGCCTTCGCGAGGCGTGAAGGCACTCGGGACCCGTTCTAGATCGGGGTGTCCGTCCTCGAAATCGAAGTACATCAGTGACTTAGCTAGTATAGCATCCGGGTCGGACTGGTCGGGTCCGCCCTATCGCTCGGCCACGTACAGGTAGACGATCCCGAGCGTCAGCGGGACGATCGTCACGTGCGGGAAGCCGCTCTCCTGGAGCATCCGGCCGAACTCTTCCGGCGCCGGAAACCGGCCGACCGACTCTGGCAGGTATTCGTAGGCGCTCCCGTGGCGCGACACCAGCCGGCCGATCGCCGGGAGCATACGGTTGGAGTACCAGAGATAGGCGGCGCGCCAGGCCCGGGCGCGCGGCAGGCCGAACTCGAGTACCGCGAGCCGCCCTCCTTTACGCACGACACGTGCCAGTTCACGACACGCCAATTCGGGTTGCTGGACGTTCCGAATCCCGAATGCAATGGCCGCGGCGTCCACGGAGTTGTCCACCAGCGGGACGCGGGTGGCATCGCCACGCACCAGCCCCACGCGGGGCCAAACGCCCCGCCGGTGCACTTTCGCGAGGCCAAGCCGCAACATCTCGTGCGAGAAATCGACGCCCACCACACGCGCGGCGCCGTTGGCCCCGCGCGTGGCGGCCAACGCCACATCGGCGGTCCCGGTGCAGAGGTCCAGCAGCGTCTCGCGTCCGGTGAGCCGGAGGGCTCGCACCGCCTTCGCGCGCCACCACTGATCCAATCCGCCGCTCAGGACGCGATTCAACAGATCGTAGTGGCCGGCGATCGCGTCGAACATGCCGGCGATGCGATCGGGCTCCTTGGCGCGGAGGCCGGCATCGACGACGTCGTGGTGGTGGGGTTCGGTCTGCAAGGGCTTGTTGGTTCAGACGTCGAGCGGCGTGAATTGGACGCGCGCCGGTCTGCCTTAACGAATGTAAATGGCCGCGGCCGTCGACGCCAGATACAGCAGCCCGACGTAGCCGTTGAGATCGAAGGCGCGCTTGACCTGCGAGAGATCGTCGGCCCGCACCAGCGACTGCTCGTACACGAGGAGCACGGCGACCAGCGCGACGCCAGCCTGATAAATCGGGCCGAGCGATGCGGCCATCCCCAGCAGGAACATCGAGACGACGGCGCCGACGTGCATCGCTCTCGAGATGACGAGCGAACGCGCGATGCCGAAGCGGACGGGAATCGAGTTCAGCCGATGCGCGCGATCGAACTCGACGTCCTGGCACGCGTAGAGCACGTCGAAGCCGCCAACCCAGAGCCCGATCGCCAGGCCGAGCAGCCACGGCTCCGGGCCTCCGCGTCCTCCGGCGGCCAGCCACCCACCCACGGGCGCAACGGCCATCGCAAGGCCGAGGAACGCCTGCGTGTAGGTCGTGAACCGCTTGGCGATCGAGTACCAGAACACGATCGCCAGGGCGACCGGCGAGAGGATCAGGCAGAGCGGCGAGAGCGCGCCGGCGGCAATCACGAACGCCACCGACGAGATCGCGACGAAGAGTGTCGCGGCTGGCCGCGAGATCAGGCCCCGCGGGATCTCACGCATCGCCGTGCGCGGATTGGCCGCGTCGAAATCGGCGTCGACGAGACGATTGAATCCCATCGCGGCGCTCCGAGCCGCCACCATCGCGACGACGATCCAGATCACGGAGCCCCACGAGAACGGCACACGCCGCGCCGCCAGCAGCGCGCCGGTCAGCGCGAACGGCAGCGCGAAGACGGAGTGGCTGAAGCGGATGAACGACAGATACTTGCGCACAGACATTCGTTGCGGTTCTGCAGTGCTGCAGTGCTACGGTGCTGCAGGTGCTCCAGTGCACGGTCCCAGTGCACGGTGCAGTGCGAGGACTCTGCAGCACTGCGGCACTGCATTCACGGTAGTTCGCGTATTTCGCGCGATCGCCGAGCAAATCCTCTACCCAGTGCACGGCGGACGGCGCGATGCCGCCGACCAGATATTCTTCCACATCCGACACGGACGGCGGCAGGTCGATCGCGATGAGCGACGCTCTGCGCCCCGGCTCAATCGTGCCGAAATCGGCCTCGAATCCCAGCGCGCGGGCGCCCTGGACCGTGGCACTGGCCAGCAGCGAGGCCGCGGACACCGCCGGCCCGAGCGCGCGCAGCGCCGCCAGCTCCGCGAACAGATTGAGGTCGTCCACGCTCGCCAGGCTGTCGGTGCCGATGGCCACGCGGACGCCCGCCCGATAGAACCGTTCCACGGGCGGCGCGCCGACGCCGACATACTCGTTGCTGCGCGGACAGGTCACCAGCGTCGCGCCGGTCGCGGCCAGCCGCGCGAGCTCGTCCACGCCGAACTGCACGCCGTGTACCGCGAGCGTCCGCGGTCCGAGCAGCTTCATCCGATCCAGGTACTCGACCGGTCCACAGCCTGGAGGCTGCCACGCCGGATCCCACGCGCCGAGATCCTCCAGCAGCTGGCGCCACGGCCCCTGCCCCGTCGCGAGCAGCTCGACCTCCTCCGGCGACTCGCCCAGGTGCACGGACGTCGGCAGAAACGGCATGCGCGCGAGCGCGGCGCGGATGCCCTGGAAGAGCTGCGGCGACACCGGAGTACGGCGCGTGCGGCGCGAGACTCACGGCCATCCGCTCCGACGCGCCCGCACGCTCCAGTGCCAGCAGCCCCTGCTCCAGCACATCGTCCGCGTCGCTTGCGCGGAGACGCAGCAGCTCATGAAACACGACGCCGCGCAGATCGCTTCGGCGCAGCGGATCGACGGTCGCGAGCGAGTTGCTGATGTCGCCGACCAGACCGGTGCCCGATGCCCTCGCCTGCGCAATCGCCGCGTCGATGGACGCCGCGATCTCATCCGGCGGCGGGGTCGCCTGACGCCGGAGGCCGAGCATCTCGCGCACCCAGTCGGTGAAGCGCTCGTGCCGCCGGACGCGCCCCGCCATCCACGACAGCTCGAGGTGGGTATGCGCGTTCACCAGCGCCGGCATCACCGCCATCTCTCCCAGGTCCACCAGCGGCGCGTCATCCCTGAACGGGAGCGACGCGCTGGCGCGTCCCACCGCGGCAACGCGGCCGTGATCGAGCGCGATCCAACCGTTCAGGAGTGGACCGTCGGCAATCGGAAGAATCCAGCGGGAACGAAGAACCAGCACGGGAGAGTTGCGGGTTGCCGGTTGCGGGTCGATTCAGGTCGTCTGGCCGCGCGACGCCTTGCCCTGCTTGGAGCGCGCCGCGTAGTTGGTCAGTTCCTCGGGCACGGAGGTATCGCCATCGGCGCGCGCGGTGGCGAGGTGCAGCATGCGCGGCACCTGACGCTCGCGGAAGATCGGATCGCCCAGCACCTCGTAGTGCATGTTGCGCCGCTTCGCGATGAACCCGGCGTCCTCGATGTTGCGGACGATCTCGAGCTTCGTCCATGCAGTACGCGGCGCCGGCCGCGCGGACGACGTTCTCCTCGATCATCACGGAGCCCATGTCGTTGGCGCCGAAGGCCAGGCTCAACTGCCCCACCTTGCCGCCCTGCGTGACCCACGATGCCTGCAGGTTGTCGAAGTTGTCGAGCACGAGCCGCGCGATCGCCAGCGTGCGCAGGTACTCGATGCCCGTCGCCTCGGTCGTGACGCCGTGCTTCTCGCCGAGCTCGGTGTGATCGGGCTGGAAGCTCCAGGTGATGAACGCCGTGAAGCCGCCGGTCTCGTCCTGCAGATCGCGCAGCCGGAACATGTGCTCGAGGCGCTCGTCGAGCGTCTCCACGGTCCCGTACATCATCGTGGCCGTCGTCCTCAGACCCGCGCGATGCGCCTCGCGCATGACGCCGAGCCACTCGTCGGCAGTGGCCTTCCCGACGCAGTGCAGCAGCGTGCGCACCCGGTCCACCAGGATCTCGGCGCCGCCGCCGGGGATGCTGTCGAGCCCCGCGGCGACGAGGCGTTCGATCACCGTCGCCACGGGCAGCTGCGACAGCCGCGAGATGTGAATGACCTCGGGCGGCGAGAGCGCGTGCAGCTTGAACTCGGGGTATCGCGCCTTCACGGACTGGAACAGATCCTCGTACCACGGCAGCGGCAGGTCCGGGTTGTGGCCGCCCTGAAGCAGCAGCTGGTTGCCGCCGACCGCAATCGTCTCGTCGATCTTCCGGAAGATCTCGTCGAAGCCGAGCACGTAGCCCGCGCTGCTGCCGACAGGGCGATAGAACGCGCAGAAGTTGCAGCGCGCCACGCAGACGTTCGTGTAGTTGACGTTCCTGTCGATGATGTAGCTGACGACGCGCTCGGGGTGCTTGCGCGCACGGACGGCATCGGCGAGTCGGCCCAGACGTGTGCGTCGGCGCCTCGCGGTACAGCACGGCGGCTTCCTCGCGCGAGAGGCGTTCGCCCGGCGGCAGCCTTGTCGAGAGCGTCCTGAAGCATCAGCTCACCCTGCACCCTGCACTGCGGCACCGCGACTCTGGCAGGCCTGAAGGCCTGCGCTACATTTCCTGGCAGCAGCACGGCGGCACTGCGGCACTGCGGCACCCCGTCCCCTGGCCCTGATCTTACCCCCGCATCCAACGCAGCGGCTCCGCGCGATCGATGACCCCGACGGCGGCGGCGAGCTCGAAGAAGCGCTCCAACCCGGCGCGTTCACGGTCGCCGAGGTGGAAGCGGATGTGCTCGCGCAGGTAGTGCCCGCCGATCTCCGCCTTGCGGGGATCGTCCGGAAAGAACCGGGCGGCCACGCCCATCGGATCGGCCTCTCCGGCGCTGCGCGCCTCCTGCAGCGCGCGCACCGCGGACTCGTCCACCGCGCCGGGCCGGCCGGTCCAGCAGGCGAAGACGAACGGCAGGCCGGTGAACGCCTTCCACTCCGCGCCCAGGTCGATCTTCTGGAGGCCGAGCGCCTCGTGGTCCGCGAAGAGCGCCGGATCGCCGATGAGGAGCGCCGCCTGCGCCCGCTCGAGCATCGCGGGCAGATCCGGCCGATGGTCGACGAACACGGGCGCGATGCCGAAGTGACGCGCCGCCATCACGCGCGTCAGCGCCACGGACGTTCGCGAGCTGGTGTCGAGCGCGATCGTGCGCACCTGCTCGATCGGCACCGACGTGAAGATCGCCACCGACGCGACCGGGCCGTCGGACGCCACCGCGCAGTCCGGCACGATGGCATAGCCGGGGCCGCGCGCGTACTCGACGGACGGGATGAGCCCGAGATCGATCTCGCCCCCGTGCAGCAGCCGCGCGCAGACGCTCGGCAGGTCATAGCGGACGGCGAACTGGTCCGGGCGCCGGCCGAGCCCCTCGACGAGCGGACGCGCGTTGAGGTACGAAACCGCGCCGACGCGCACCGGCGGCATCAGCGGCGTGGCCCGAACAGACCGTCGCGCTCGATCGGCTCGCCGCTGGCGGCGGCGATGTTGCGGCGGATCTCCTCGAGCGGCGCTCTCCGGCGTCCTTCGCCGGTCTCCTCGAGCGGCGAGACGCCGTCCACGTCATCCGCGCCAAACGTCAGGCCGACCTGCGCGAGCTTCGGGCCGTAGAGCGGCCAGTCGACCTGGATTCGCGCGACGTCCACCAGCAGACGCGCGAGCGCCACCTGCCGCACGTCCTCGAAGCCGGTCGTCGGCGTCGCGGCCGCCACCCGGCGCGGCAGCGGGGCGAACGCCTCGAACCGGCCGGCCTGGCAAAGCATCGAGGCGCGCTCGAGCTGCTCGAACCGCGTGTCTGCCGGCGACCGCTCGACCGTCAACCGCAGCACTCGCAATCCAGCCGCCGCCGCAGCCTCGAGCATCTCGCGAGGCGCCTGCAGCTCGTCGAGCGGGGCGGCGGCAATCGCCGTCAGCCCGGCCCTGGCGAAGCGCGCCAACACCTGCTCCGCGCGCGCGGCGTCGCCTCCGGTGACCCGCTCGACGTCGGCGAGCGAGAACCCGGTCACGGGCACCTGCCCCGCGGCGCGCGCCGCCACGGACTCGACGGCCGACACGGCGGCGTCGACATCGACGAGCGCGTCCTCGATCCGCACTTCGCCGGCGGCAGCGGGCCACTCGGCGTGGGCGGCATCAGCCACGGCGATCGTCGCGACGCGCACGAACGTGACGCCTGCGCCATGACGGCGACGCTTCACGACGTCAGCGGCCATGCCGAGCGCGAGGACGTCGCGCGACTCGGCGATCGCGACGCGATCCCCGGGCTCCAGCGGCTCGCCCGCGGCGGCCCGTTCCAGCAATGCGTCAACCCCGGTCATCGCCATCCGTCTCTCACCGCTCTCCCACGGTGGTCATGCGCTCGGTAATCTGCGCGGCGAGCGCCAGCGCCCGCCGTCCATCCTCGCCCGTGACCTTGGGCGGTCGCCGGTCGCGCACCGCGTCCACGAAGTCCTGCAGCTCACGCTTCAAGGGTTCTTCGTTCGTCACCGGGACGATGCCGCCTTCGATCGCGGGAAGCCCGGACGCCGGCCGGACGAGCCGCCAGACCTCGAGCTCCTGCGCGGCGTAGTCGACCGACACATACGAGTCCGGCTGGAAGAACCGGATCTTGCGGGTCCGGTCGCGGCTGATCCGGCTTGCCGTGAGGTTCGCGATGCAGCCCGACTCGAACCGGAGGCGCACGTTCGCGATGTCGATCTTCGGCGTCAGCACGGGCACGCCGACCGCGTCGATGCCGGCGACCGGCGAGTCGACCACCGACAGGATGACGTCGAGGTCGTGAATCATCAGGTCGAACACGACGTCGATGTCGAGGCTTCGATCGGGGAACGTGCCGAGGCGATGCACCTCGATGAACCGCGGAGAGACGAGCCGCCCGCGCGCGGCTTCGACGGCCGGGTTGAAGCGCTCGGTGTGCCCAACCGCGACGATCGCGCCGCCGGCACGACCGGCGGCGATGATCGCGTCGGCCTCGGCGATCGAGCGCGCAATCGGCTTCTCGACGAGCACCGCGATACCGCGCTCGAGCAGCGGGCGCGCGACCTCCGCGTGCGAGGCGGTCGGCGTGGCCACCACGACGGCGTCCACGGCGCCGGCGAGATCCGCCGGGAGCAAGCGCCTTCGTCCGGTGAATCTCCGCGATTTCCTGCGCCCGCTGCGGGTTGACGTCGACGACGCCGACGAGCTCGACGCCTTCGAGGTCCGAGAGGATGCGCGCGTGATGCCGGCCGAGATGGCCGACGCCAATCACCGCGGTCCGCACGCGGCCTGCCGTCATCGCGCGTCCGCCTTCCCTCGCCCGACAATCGCGATGCCCGCGGCGTCGGCGGCCTCCACGACGGCCGGGCCGTCAATCAGCAGCGTGCGGCCGGCGTCGATCGAGAGCACCGTCGCGCCGACTTCGCGCATGACGTTGATGGTGGCCGTCCCGACCACCGGCACGTCGAAGCGCATGTCCTGAGACGGCTTGGCGACCTTCACGACCCGGACGCCGCGACCCGCCAGCGCGCCTGCGCGCCGGATCATCTCGTCAGTGCCTTCCATCGCTTCCACCGCCACCACCGCGCGATCCTTCACCGCAATCGACTGCCCCACGTCCAGGCCCGCCACGCCGTCGGCCGCGCGATAG
The DNA here is from genome assembly GCA_963787035.1 of Vicinamibacteria bacterium. GTDB lineage: Bacteria > Acidobacteriota > Vicinamibacteria > Vicinamibacterales > JAENWD01 > JAENWD01. Next base: position 176,016 of record CAWBBN010000021.1, on the reverse strand, counting down.
CCGAACTCGAGATCGGCGAGCTCGTCGTCGGCCGGCCGGCGTCGCGTGAGCACGCCGGCGCCTGCCAGCAGCGGCTCGAGGAGCGCGGTCGAGTTCATCAGCTCGATGCCATGGTCCCGCAGCACGTCGGCGACGGCGGAGATGAGCGCGTCGGTGTTCCGCGCCTTCAGCTTCGTGAGAACCGAGAGCAGCGTGAGGTCGGGCACGATGCCCGAGAAGATCTTCACGTGCTTGACCTGGCCGGCCATCACCGCGTGCTGGACGCCCGCGGCCTTGAGCAGCTTGATGCAGGTGCCGAGGTGCCCGAGCGAGACCCAGTGCAGGGCCGCCTTCGGCTCGCGCGCGGCCGCGGCTTCGAGCTCGGGAAACGCTTCTTCCTTGACCGCGATGACCGTGACGTCGTGCCCCTGCGCCCTCGCGGCGTCGAGCACCAGGAACGGGAACCGGCCGTTGCCGGCAATGAGACCGAGCTTCATTGTGCGGTTGCGGGTTGCGGGTTGCGGGTTGCGGGTTTCGGTTGCGGGTTGTTCAATCCGCAACCGGCAATCGGCAATCGACAACCTATTCGTCGGCCACCATTTCCTCGGCGCGGCGTATCGGACGCCGCAGGATGACACCGCGGTGCGAGTTGCGGATGAAGTCCACGAGCTGCGCGACCTCATCGCAGGCGAGCGAGTCGTCCTGCTCGATCTCGCGGAGCGCGCGGCTGGTGTTGAGCCGCGACACCAGCAGATACCGGTAGGCGCGCTTCAGCTTGCTGAGCGTGTCTTCCGAGAACCCGCGGCGGATGAGGCCGATCGTGTTGAGGCCGTAGATGCGCGCGCGGTTGCCGACCGTCTTCGCGTACGGCAGCGCGTCCTTGGTGACGACCGAGTAGCCGCCGATGAAGGCGTGCTCGCCGACGCGGCAGAACTGGTGGACGCCCGAGAACGCGGAAATCGTCGCGAAGTTCTCGACCCAGACGTGCCCGCCGAGCGTCGCCGCGTTGCCGAAGATCGTGTAGTTGCCGATCCGGCAGTCGTGCGCGACGTGCGCGTAGGCCATGAACAGGTTGTTGTCGCCGATGCTCGTGAGGCCGCCGCCCATCTCGGTGCCGCGGTGGATCGTCACGAACTCGCGGAACACGTTGTTCTTGCCGATCTTCAGGCGCGTCGGCTCGCCGCGGTACTTCAGGTCCTGCGGCATCATGCCGATCGACGCAAACGGGAAGACGTGCGTCCCGTCGCCGAGCTCGGTCTTGCCGTCGATCACGGCGGACGCGCCGATGCGGCAGTTACGCCCGATGCGCACGTCCGGGCCAATCGTCGCGTACGGCCCGATCGACGTGCCCTCGCCGATCTCGGCGCCCGGGTGCACGATGGCGTGCGGATCGATCTCGGCCACCTGCCGCAGCTCGATCAGCAAATCCGCTTCCGCCACCACCTGCTCGTCGATGTAGGCGACGCCGTGCACGCTGACCAGCGGCCGCCGCACTCTTCCCGAGGCTGACCTCGAGGCGCAGGCGATCGCCGGGCACGACCTGCCGGCGGAACTTCGCGTTGTTGACGCCGCGGAGGTAGACGCGCGTCCCGGGGCCTTCGCACTCGAGCAGCAGCACCGTCGCGACCTGCGACAGCGCTTCCATCATGAGGACGCCGGGCATCAACGGCGCGCCGGGAAAATGCCCCTGGAAGAACTCTTCGTTGACCGTGACGTTCTTGGCGGCCACGATCCGCTTCCCCGGCTCGTGCTGCAGGATGGAGTCCAGCAGGTACGACGGATAGCGGTACGGCAGGCGGTCGACGAGCGTTGGGATGTGGATGGCCACGGTCACGAATCCAGAACGGTCGGGAGGATGGTACACGACCCGGGCCTCGCGGCGCACCCGTACAGCAAACCGCGCCCGGGCGCCCCGGTCCTGTGAGACCGTGGCGCCGGACGCGACAACGAGAAGAGGGTGGCGGGCGACGGCCCCGGCAGGGCCGGTTACTCCTGCTTCGGCTTCGGCGCCGGCGTCGGCGTCGGCTTGACAGGCGCGGGCTGCGCCGGTGCCGGCTGCGCGGCGGGCGCCGGAGCGGCGGCCGTCGGCGCAGGCGCCGCCGTGGCCGCGGGCGCCGCGGTGTCGAACCGCTTGATGACGTCAGCGGTCAGGTCGAGCGTCGGGTCCGCGAAGACGATGCCCGCGTCGGCCTGGCTGAAGAGGATCGTGATCTTCCGCTCGGCGACGACCTGCTGGATGATCGGCAGGAGCTTGGCCTGGAAGGCGTTCTGCAGATCCTGCTGGAGCTGCTGCACTTCCTCCTGCGCATCCTGCTGGGAGCGCTGCAGGTCCTTCTGCTCCTTGTCGATGTTGCGTTCGAGCTCGGCGCGCGCCGCCTCGTTCAGCATCGTGCCCTGCGCCGACAGCTTCTGCTGATCGGCCTGGAGCCTCTTGTTCAGATCGTTCAGATCGCTGATCTTCTTCTGGTTCAGCGCCTGCACCTTCGCCGTCGACGCCTTGCCTTCGGTCGATTCGGCCGCGATGCGCTGGATGTTGATCACCGCGAACCGCTGCGCCTCGGCCGGCGCGGCGGCCGGCGCCTGGGCGAGCGCGAGCGAGGGCGCCAGCAGCACCGAAGCGCCCAGCGCGAGAGAGACCCCAAACACCTTCATAGATCCAATCCCCTTCTAGTGGACGTACAAGAACCCCTAAGTATAGCAACAAGCTGGGCCGTGCGTCACCTGCCGGCCCGTCGACGCCGGGCCTAGAACGTCGACCCCACCGCGAATTTGAACGTGTTGGCCTTGGCGGGCACCAGGTTGTTGTCGTACATGCCTTCGCGGTTCATGTTGTGGGCGTAGATCAGCCGGAACGGCACGTTCAGGACCGGCATGAAGAACCGGACCTCGGCGCCCGTCGACATTTTGAACGAGTCGATCGCGAAGGACTGGCCGAAATCCTTCACCTGGCCCGCATCGAAGTAGCCCAGCACGCGGAACGGCCCGGCAATCGTGTAGTGATACTCCGCGTTGAACAGCAGGTCCTTGTTGCCGCCGAGCACGACGAACGTCACCGGGTCGCGGGGGCCGATCGTCCGGATGTCGTAGCCGCGCACGCTGTACTCGCCGCCCAGGAACAGCCGCTCGTAGATCGGCATGTTGATGGCGTCGGTGCTGCCGTACGGCTCGAGGTAGTCCACCTGCCCGCGGACGCCGAATGTGGTCTTCCGGGACGTGGGTTTCCACCACACGCCTTCGACGTGCGGCTTCAGGAAGAAGACGTCGCCGCCGGCGCCGGCGAAGTCGGAGCTGAGCGTGAAGCGCTTGCCGGCGTTCGGGAAGATCGGGTTGTCGATGGTGTTGTGGACCAGGCTCGGCGTGATCTGGCTGATCGTCCGGGCACCGCCCTGGTTGACGAGGAGCGCGTCGGCCAGGAACGGGTTGCGCGAGATCGTCCCCGGGTCGAGATACGCCGGGTTGACGTCCTTCACCTTGGTGACTTCCAGCGTGTAGGTGAGGAACAGCCGCGTGAAGTCGCGCACCGGGAACCCCATCGTGAGGTTGCCGCCCGTCGAGTCCTCGGTGTAGGCCAGGTAGTACTGGATCTCGCGCTTGTACAGATTGACGCCGGCGGTGATGGGCCGGTCGAAGACGTACGGCTCGGCGAAGGCGAGCTGGTAGTTCTGGACCTGCGTGCCCGCCATGACGGCGAACGTCACGCTCTCGCCGCGACCGAGGAAGTTCTGCGTCGAGAACGAGAGCTGGCCGAAGAAGCCTTCGTACTGCGAGACGCCGGCGCCGAAGGTGAGCTGGTTCCGGTTCTGCTCCTGGACCTTCAGCGTGACGTCGACCTTGTTCTTCTGGCCGGGGACCTTCTCGACCTTCGGGTTGTCGGGCCCGCCCTCGATTTCCTTGAAGTACCCGAGCTGGTTGATCTTCTTGATGCTGAACTTGAGCGCCTCGGTGTTGAAGACGCCGTTTTCGAGCAGCCGGACCTCGCGGCGCACGACGCTGTCGAGCGTCGTGGTGTTGCCGACGAACGTGATGCGGTTGACGAAGTACTGCTCGCCTTCCTTCACGTTCATCGTGATGTCGACGATCGCCGGCTGCTTCTTCGCCGCTTCGAGCGCGGCCGGATCGTCCATCTTCGAGGCATCCGGCATGTTCCGCGGCTTCATGTCCGGGTAGCTGGTGAACTCCCAGTAGCCGCCGGTGCCGTAGGCATCGCGCATCTGCTCGATGCCCTTCTGGATCTTCTTGAGGCTGTAGTAGTCGCCCTCGTTCATCTTGAACAGCGGGCGCAGCCACTCGGACTTGATGACCTTGTTGCCGTCGAAGTTCAGGCTGCCGACCTTGTAGCGGTCGCCCTCGGTGACCGGGATGTTCAGCTGGATGTAGCGCTTGCTGCCGTCCTTCGTGTCCTCGAGGACTTTCATCTCGGGCGCGCCCACGTGCGCGGCCATGTAGCCCTTGTTCGCGTAGTGCTCCTGGATCTTGTCCGCGTCGTCCTCGAACTTGGTCTCGTTGTAGGTGCCGTGGCCGTTGATGAACGACAGCCAGCTCTCGGAGCGGTTGTCTTTCATCTCGTGCTCGAGCTCGCCGTCGGTCAGCGCCTTGTTGCCGATGAAGTCGATCTTCTTGATGCGGACTTTCGGCCCGTCGTCGATGTGGAACGAGAGGTGCACCAGCTTCGGGCCGGTCGGCAGCTCCTCGATCTCGTGCGTGACCTTGGCGAACTGGTAGCCCTTCTCCGCCATCATGCCGCGGACGATCGTCTCGACCTTGGCGATGGTGGTCGGGTCCACGAACGAGTCGAGGCGGATGGTGACGCCCTCTTCCTTCAGCTTCTCGTCGATCTTCGACTGCTCGATCTTCTTCGTGCCGAGGTAGTCGACGATCTTGACGCGCTGCCGCTCCTCCATCTTGAAGATGATGCGCTTGCCGACGACGCCGTTCGGCCAGTTGTCGTCGACCACTTCGATGGAGAGGTTGTCGAGGAAGTTCGTGCCCCAGAGGCGCTTGAAGTCCTCGAGCAGCGACTGCTCGGTCTTGTCGTTGTAGGGGATCCACACGCCGGCGGACGGCCGCGAGATCTGCGTCTGGATGTAATAGACGTAGGTCTGGGGGTCGATGACCGACTGGTTGCCCTGCGTCGGGAACGTCAGCTCGATGAACCGGACCAGCGGGGGCGAGTTCGCGGGAGGCAACGTGCCGACCGGTGGCGGGGCCGGGCTGCGGGGCCGCCGCCTGCGGCGCCGGGACGGCGGGCTGCGGCGCCGGGGCGGCCGGCTTGTCAGCGGGAGCCGGCGAGGGGCTCTGCGCGGGTTCGGCGGCTTTCTCCGAAGGCGGCACGGCCGGGGCCGGCGTCGCCTGGCCCGGATCGCTGGCTGGCGCGGGCGCTTGTGCCCACGCTACGTCGTTGACTGCTCCGGCCCAGAGGCACAACAGCAGTGCCGGGGCCAGGAAAGACCGCCTGTACATGTGATTTTGGGAATCCTGCGGGCTACGACCGCGGCGGGGGAAGCCGCGGTTCACCCCAAACTACTAAGCCTACAGGATGTTTGACGTCTCAGGCCAGTCGCCGGCCTGCCTCGGCCTGTCCGACCGGCCGATAGGCGAGCACGCCGCCTTCCAGGTAAACCTCGATGTCGCCGCCGCTGCCCAGTTGTCCGCGGATCAGCTCTTCCGAGAGCGGATCCTCGATGTACCGCTGAATCGCGCGACGCAGCGGGCGGGCGCCGTAGGAGCGGTCCTTGCAGGTCGCCTCGATGATCCAGTCGGCGACCTCCGGGGTCATCGTGATCTTGAGGCGCCGGTCCGCCAGGTTCGCGTTCAGCTGCATGCGACCAGCAGCCCGAGAATCCGCCGCAGGTCGTCGTCCGAGAGCGCCTCGAAGACGATGATCTCGTCGATGCGGTTGATGAACTCGGGGTTGAAGGTGCGCTTCACTTCCCCGAGCACCATGTCCGAGACGGAGCGGTTGATCTCGCCCTGATCGGAGGACTGGAACCCGAGGGCGGCCTTCTTCTGGATGAACCGCGCCCCGATGTTCGAGGTCATGATGATGATCGCGTTCTTGAAGTTGACGCGATTGCCCAGGCCGTCGGTGAGATGGCCGTCCTCGAACACCTGCAGCAGGATGTTGAACAGGTCCGGGTGCGCCTTCTCGATCTCGTCGAGCAGGATGACCGAGTACGGGTTCCGCTTCACCTTTTCGGTGAGCTGACCGCCCTCTTCGTGGCCCACGTATCCAGGCGGCGAGCCAATCAGCTTGCTGACCGAGTGCTTCTCCATGTACTCGGACATGTCGAAGCGGATCAGCGCGTGGTCGCTGCCGAAGAGGAAATTCGCCAGCGCGCGGGCCAGTTCCGTCTTGCCGACGCCGGTCGGCCCGAGGAACACGAAGCTGCCGACCGGCCGGTTCGGGTTCTTGAGCCCGGCGCGCGACCGGCGGATGGCGCGAGAGAGCGCCGAGATCGCCTTCTCCTGGCTGATGACGCGCTTGTGCAGCTCGTCTTCCATTCGCAGGAGCTTGTCGCCTTCATCCTGGTTGATGGACGTCAGCGGCACGCCGGTCCACTTCGAGACGACCGCGTCGATTTCCTGCTTGCCGACGACCACTTTCCTGCCGGAGTTCTTGACCTCGAACTTCTCGCGGACGAACTGCAGGTTCTCGCGGGCCGTCACTTCCTGCTCGCGGTAGAACTGCGCCGTCTCGAAGTCCTTGGTCTGCACCGCGCTTTCCATCTTCTCGACGGCGACACGGATGCTGCGGTTGATCTCGCCGAACTCCTCGCTGTAGCCCGCCTCGCGCAGCTTCGCGCGGGCGCCGGCCTCGTCGATGAGATCGATCGCCTTGTCCGGCAGGAACCGGTCGGTGATGTAGCGGCTGGACTGGTACACGGCGGCCTCGATCGCCTCGCGCGTGTACTCGACGTGATGGAACTGCTCGTAGCGGTCCTTCACGCCCAGGATGATCGAAATCGCCTCGGTCTCGGTCGGCGGGTCCACCTTGACGGCCTGGAACCGGCGCTCGAGCGAGCGGTCCTTCTCGATGTACTTCCGGTACTCCGCCGGCGTCGTCGCGCCGATGCAGCGGATCTCGCCGCGGCTCAGGGCCGGCTTGAGAATGTTGGCCGCGTCGAGCGAGCCTTCGGCCGACCCGGCGCCGACCAGGGTGTGCAGCTCGTCGATGAAGACGATGATGTTGGGGCTGTCGGTCAGCTCCTTCATGATCGCCTTGAGGCGTTCCTCGAACTGGCCGCGATACTTCGTGCCGGCGACGATGAGCGAGATGTCGAGCGCGAGGATCCGCTTGTCGGCGAGGAAGTGCGGGACGTCGCCGTAGACGATCTTCTGCGCCAGGCCCTCGACGATGGCGGTCTTGCCGACGCCGGGCTCGCCGATGAGGACGGCGTTGTTCTTGGTGCGGCGGCAGAGCACCTGCTGCACGCGTTCGAGCTCGGTGTCGCGGCCGACCAGCGGATCGAGATGGTTCTTCATCGCGGCCTCGGTGAGGTCGCGGCTGAATTCCGCCAGCAGCGGCGTTTCCTTGACGCGCGTCAGCGTCGTCTTCTCGTTCAGGAGCTGGACGATGTCGTCGCGGACGGTGTTCAGGCGCATCCCCTTTTCCATGAGGATGGACGCCGCGACGGAGCGCTCTTCGCGCAGGATGCCGAGCAGAAGATGCTCGGTGCCGATGTAGTTGTGCAGCAGCCGGTCGGCCTCTTCGGCCGCGAACTGCAGCACCCGCTTGGTTTCGGCGCTGAAGGGGATCTCAACGGACGTCGAGACCTTTTCCCGGAACACGGTGCGGCCCTCGATCTCCTTGCGGATGTTCTCGAGGGACAGGTGCGAACGCGCGAAGATGCGGCTCGTGAGGCCCTTGCCTTCGCGAATCAGGCCCAGCAGCAGGTGCTCGGTTTCGATCGAGATGCTCCCGAGTTGGCTGGCCTCGTACCGGGCGAAGAAGAGAACTCGTCTCGCCCTTTCCGTGTACCGTTCGAACATCCGGCCTACCTGCGTTATTGGGTTGTCCGGCCTGGCGGCGTCGCACCACCGACCACACATTGATTATACGGCATACGCACCCTGTCCTTTCGGGCAGGGTGCACGCCGGCTGCAGGCCTGAAGCCTGCGCTACAGGCTTGCACGTGCACATACGCCACCCCATGCGCGGAACGTCTGTAGCGCAGGCCTTCAGGCCTGCCAGACTCGCCGCGGCGTGGCAGGGCGTCCAGTTTTCCGGATCACACGGCGACCAGGCGGCCGCCTTCGAGGCGCAGCACGCGGTCGCACGCCGCGGCCAGTGTCGGATTGTGCGTCGCGATGACCGACGTGAGTTGCTGCTCGCGGTGCATCTCGCGGAGCAAGGCGTGCAGCGACTCGGCCGTCGACTCGTCCAGGTCGCCGGTGGGTTCGTCGGCGAGGATGAGCGCCGGCTGCATCACCAGCGCTCGCGCGACGGCCACGCGCTGCTGTTCGCCGCCGGACATCATCGACGGCCGGTGATCGAGCCGCTCGCCGAGTCCGACGCGGCTGAGCAGCGCGCGCGCGCCGTCGCGGGCCTCCTGCGGCGGCCGGCGCGCGATCCGCATCGGCATCTCGGCGTTCTCGAGCGCCGAGAATTCCGGCAGCAGGTGATGGAACTGGAACACGAAGCCGACGTGCCGATTCCGGAACGCCACCCGCTCGTCGTCGGTCATCCCGCCGAGGCTGCGGCCGTCGAGGACGATCTCGCCGCTCTCGGGACGGTCGAGGCCGCCGATGAGGTGCAGCAGCGTGCTCTTGCCGACGCCGCTGGCGCCGACGATCGCGACCATCTCGCCGCGCTCAACCGTCAGCGACAGATCACGCAGCACGTGGATGTCCTGCGTGCCGACGCGATAGCGCTTGTTCAGGGCGGAGACTTCGATGAAGGACATGATTACGGACTACAGACTCGGACTAGCCGGACCGTGCACACGCGTCACGCTGGACAGTCTGTAGCCGTAGTCAGCCGTAGTCATTCAAATCGCAGCGCCTGCACCGGATCCAGGCGCGCCGCCTGGCGCGACGGATAAATCGTCGCGAGGAAGCAAATCACCACGGCCGACAGCACGACGACGGCGAAGTCGAGCGGCAGGACGACGAACGGGACGTGCGAGACCTGGTAGACGTCGGCGGGAATCTTTATGAGCTGATACCGGTCGAGCGTCCAGGACAGGCCCGTGCCGAGCACGGCGCCGGCGATCGTGCCGACCAGGCCGATGACGAGCCCCTGGAGCATGAAGACGATCATCACGCTGCGCCTGGTCGCGCCCATGGTCTTCAGGATGGCGATGTCCCGGCTCTTCTCCATCACCAGGAGGATGAGCGACGCGATGATGTTCAGCGCCGCCACCGCGACGATCAGGCCGATCGTGATCGAGATCGCCATCTTCTCCAGCCAGAGGGCCGAGTACAGCGACTTGTTCATGTCGGCCCAGTCCTGCACCAAGTAGTCGGGGCCGAACGTCTCGGCGATGTGCCGGGCGATGGCAGGCGCGTCGTAGAAGTTCTTCACGCGCAGCTCGATCAGGTCCGCGTCCTTGTCGAGCAGCCGCGACGCCAGCGGCAGCGAGACGAACCCGTACGCCGCGTCGAACTCGTACAGGCCCAGGCGGAAGATGCCGGCCACCCGGAGGCGGCGCGCGCGCGGCATCATGCCCATCGGCGACAACGTGCCCTCGGGCGTCAGCAGCGTGACGGAGTCGCCGACGCGCAGCTGCAGGTCCCTCGCCAGGTCGGCGCCCACGAGGATGCCGGGCACGTCGTCTCCGTTCGCCGGCTCGTTCAACGCCGCGACGCTGCCTTCGATCATCGACTTGCCGACGTCGGTCACCGCCGGCTCGAGGGCCGGGTCGATCCCCTTCAGCGAAATGAACGCGTCGTCGTGCTCGTTGCGGAGAAGCGCCTTGCCGAGGATCGCGGGCGCGGCGCCGGTGACGCCGGGGACCGCTTCGAGGCGCTTCACCTCGGCGTGATAGTCGGCCATGCCGGTCCGCTTCGAGACGTAGACGTGCGCGGTCGCGCCGAGGATGCGGTTCCGCATCTCGCCCTGGAGGCCCGTCATCAGCGCGAGCGCGATGATGAGCGCGCTGACGCCGACCATCACGCCCAGGGTCGAAATCAGCGAGATCAGCGAGATGAACGCCTGGCTCCGCCGCGCGAGGAGATAGCGGAGGGCGATGTGGAGTTCGAAGGGCATGTCGGTTCAGGCAGTCAGGGTAGCAGGGGCAGTGGGTCAGCGACGACAGCGCGACGCATCTGCCTCCTGCCTGCATCCCTAGCTGCCTGCTACGCCCTCTCTCCTCCGCATATGCGGAAACAAAATCACGTCCCGAATCGACGGGCTGCCGGTCAGCACCATGACGAGCCGGTCGATGCCGATCCCTTCCCCGCCGGTCGGCGGCAGGCCGTACTCGAGCGCGCGGACGTAGTCTTCGTCCATCGCGTGCGCCTCGGCGTCGCCCTTCTTCTTCTCTTCGAGCTGCTGCTCGAACCGGCGGCGTTGCTCCAACGGGTCGTTCAGCTCGCTGAAGGCGTTGGCCACCTCGAACCCGCCGACGTACATCTCGAAGCGCTCGACGGTGTCGGGGTCGTCTGCCCGCTGCTTCGAGAGCGGCGAGACCTCCGTCGGGAAGTCGTGGACGAAGGTGGGCTGCACCAGGTGCTCTTCCCACAAGCGCTCGAAGATTTCGGTGGCGGCCTTGCCGGCCGTGGTGTTCGGCGCGAGCTCGATCCCGAGCTTGAGCGCGACGTCGCGGGCACGCCCGGCGTCCCGCAGGTCGGCGACGGTGACGCTCGTGCCGAGCCGGTCGGAGGCCGCAGACGCCGCGGCTTCACGGAGATTCAGCCGGCGGAACGGCGCGCGGAACGAGATGGTGTGCCCGTTGAACTCGAACTCCTCGCGTCCGGTCGCCTCGCGCGCGACGGTCACGAGCAGGTCCTCGGTCAGCGCCATCAGATCGTTGTAGTCCGCGTAGGCCTGATAGAACTCGAGCATCGTGAATTCCGGGTTGTGCTGCGTCGAGACGCCCTCGTTCCGGAAGTTCCGCGACAGCTCGTAGACCCGCTCCATCCCGCCGACGACCAGACGCTTCAGGTACAGCTCCGGCGCGATGCGCAGGAACAGGTCCATGTCCAGCGTGTTGTGGTGCGTGACGAACGGACGCGCGGCCGCGCCGCCGGCGATCGGCTGCATCACCGGCGTCTCGACTTCGATGAAGTTCCGGGCGTCGAGGTACCGCCGGACCGCCGAGACGACCTTCGCGCGCGTGTCGAACACCGTGCGCGCGTCCGGGTTCACGATCAGATCGAGATACCGCTGGCGATACCGCGTCTCGACGTCACTCAGGCCGTGCCACTTCTCCGGCAGCGGCAGGTGGCACTTGGCGAGAAACGTCAGGCTCGTCGCCCAGACAGTCAGCTCGCCGGTGCGCGTGCGGAACAGATGTCCGCTGACGCCGACGTGATCGCCGAAGTCGAGCAGCGTGAACACCTCGAAGTCGCGCGCGGGCAGCGGCGTCCTTGCGGATGTACGCCTGGATGCGCTCGCGCCCGTCGGAGAGGACGAGGAAGTTCGCCTTGCCGAAGCTGCGGATCGCGAGGATCCGTCCCGCGACGGTCGTCTCGACCTTCGTGGCCTCGAGCGCGTCGGCCGCAGCCTCGCCGTGCGCCGCAACGAGGGCCGTCACCGTGTCGGTGGCCCGGAAGTGATTCGGATAAATCGGAACGCCGAGCGCCTGGAGGGCCTCGAGATGTTTGCGGCGTTCGAGAATGAGGTCTTCGCCCTGGCTCATGATGGAGTGCGGTCGGCGGTCAGCTCGCCCGATTCGATGCGGCGCTTCACGCCGTCGAGCACGCCGTTGATGAACGACACGGCCTCTTCGGCGCTGAACCGGCGGGCCAGCTCCAGCGCCTCGTCGATGACCACCGCCGGCGGCGTCGACGGCTCGTACAACAGCTCGAAAATCGCGAGTCGCAGCACCAGCCGATCGACGACGGGCATGCGGTCCAGCCGCCAGTTTGCGGACTGCGCTTCGATGATGGGGTCGATCTGGGCGACACGCTCCACGGTGCCGCGGACGAGCGCGGACGCCCGCTCGCGGACCCGCTCGGGCAGGACGGCCGGCGCGTCGCCGATGCGCCAGAACGAGTCGGCGACGTCCGGCACCGACAGCCGGCCGACTTCCCACTGGTACAGCATCTGGATCGCCGCTTCGCGCGCCTGGTGCGCGCGTTCGGCGCCGAGGGCACGCTCGCTCACGCGTCCACCCCGCTGGCGGCGTCGCCGAGTCGCACGAGCAGCGTCGCCATCTCGATGCCGGCCTGCGCGGCCTCGTAGCCCTTGTTGGTCGGGCCGGGCTGCGCGCGCTCCAGCGCCTCCTCGGCCGAATTGGTCGTCAGCACGCCGAACGCCATCGGCACGCCCGTCGCCGCGGCGGCCGCCGTGAGCCCGTTCGACACGGCCTGCGCGATGTACTCGAAGTGCGGCGTGGCGCCGCGAATGAGGCACCCCAGACAGACGACCGCGTCGAAGCGGCCGGTCTCGGCGACGCGCTGCGCCGCAATCGGCAGCTCGAAGCTGCCGGGCACCCGCATCGACGGTCTGATCGGCCGGCTCGACGCCGGCGGCTTCGAGCGCCTCGAGCGCGCCCACGAGCAACCGCTCGGTGACGAAGTCGTTGAAGCGCGCGACGACGATCGCGAAGCGCAACCCTGCCGCCGACTGGGAACCCTCGAGCGTCTGCATCAGCGTCCAAAGAACACGGGCTTGCGCTTCTCGACGAAGGCGCGCGTGCCCTCGCGCATGTCGTCGGTGGCGGCCACGAGCCCGAAATACGTGGCTTCGATCCGGGCCGCCGCGTCGAGCGGCAGATCGGCGCCTTCGTGAACGGCCGCGAGGATGTAGCGAACGGCGATGGGCGCCTTCGCCGCCAGTTCCTTCGCCAGCGCCAGCGCTTCGTCGCGCAACGACGCGGGCGCCACGACGCGGGTCGCCAGTCCGATCCGCTCAGCCTCGGTCGCCGTGATACGCCGTCCCGTCAGCGCCAGATCGAGCGCGCGGCCCCGACCCACGAGTCGAGTCAGCCGCTGAGTGCCGCCGAAGCCGGGAATCAGCCCGAGGTCGATCTCCGGCTGTCCGAACACCGCCTGCTCCGACGCCAGACGGAACGTGCAGGCCATGGCCAGCTCGCACCCGCCGCCAAGGGCGAAGCCGTTGACGGCGGCGATGACCGGCTTGCCGAGCGTCTCGAGGCGCGCGAAGACCGACTGCCCGAACGACGCGAACGCGCGGGCGTCCGCGGGCCCGAGCGCCGCGATCTCGGTGATGTCGGCGCCGGCCGCGAAGGCGCGGTCGCCGGCGCCCGTGATCACGACGACGCGCGCTGATTCGTCCGCGGCGATCTCGTCGATGACCTGCGACAGCTCTTCGAGCAACTGCCGGTTCAGCGCGTTGAGCGCCTTCGGCCGGTTGAGCGTGACCTGGACGACGGGCCCGTCACGATCGACGAGGAGTGTTTCGTAGGGCATCGGATCCCAGTGATTCTATCCCGCCGCCTTCGCAGCCAAGAACAGGTAACCACAGATTACGCCGATTACGCAGATTCGCTCGTCACGCCGTCACGCAGTCACACTGCGATCGAGTCCTCAAAAGACACCAGGATTCTGGGATTCAAGGGATTCAGGCAGCGCGTGCGACGAACGTCGGTGAAGCCGCGGCGACGCCGAATGTCGCGACGATCCCCTGAATCCCGAATCCCGAATCCAGGTGTCTTTGAAGACGCGCGACAGTCAGCGTGATCCGCAAGAAATCTGTGTCATCTGTGGAATCTGTGGTTCCATCTCTTCCGCACGAAGCGTGCGATGAGCAGGACGACCGCGACACCCGCGGCCGCGCCGGTGCAGTCCGCAACCCAGTCGTTGACGTCCGCCGTGCGGCCCGGCACGAACCACTGATGGAATTCGTCGGTGATGCCGTAGACGGCGGCAAAGGCCACGGCTGCAGCCGCGGCACGAAACGTCAGGCCGTCCCACCGCGCGCCCGAGGCCGCGCGAAGCACGAGCACCGCGAGCCCGGCGTACAACAGCCCGTGACCGTCCTTGTCGGTGAAGCCCGACGGAAACGCGGGGACGTGGCTGATCGAGGACTCGACGAAGATCGCCAGCGCGTAAAGCGCGACCGGTCCCCACAGCACGAGGGCGCGGCTGGCACCGGACGGCCGGGACGAAGAAGGCACGGCGGCGAGCCGCCTCAGAGCGGGATCGGGAACATCAGCCAGCCGAACACGACGGCACCCACGACGAAGCCGCCGAAGAGGACGGCGCCGAAGCGAATCTGCTGACGGATGTCGTCGCGCATCAGCGTCGCGAAGACGGTCGACACGAAGAACGCGAAGACAATCAGGAGGAGGAAGTGACTGTGCACGTTGCGCCTACTTGCGGCCGGTGACGAGATCCCACGCGTCGCAGACCACGAGCAGGTTCAACAGTCCGGCGACGATCAGAAAGGTGTTGCCGTATTCGTAAGTCACCGCCGTCACGGTGCCGGCGCCAAGACTGAGCGCCTTGCCGACCAGATACGGGGCGCCGATGCCGACGTCTGCGATCGCCGCGAGCGCGACGAGCGGCTGCGACAGCTCGAACGGGAACAGCCGGCCTTCGAGCGCCAGGCCGACGGCGAACATCAGCGGCAGCATCACCAGGAACACGAGGCCCTTGCCCCGCTGACCGCCCCACAGGTGCCCGGCCCCCGGAACGATCCACGCCGCCAGCGCGATCAGAATCGGGTGCAGCCCCTGCGTCCGGTCGATCGTCGTTTCTCGCACCACAGCAGTTTACCGCAGGTCTCCGCGGCCGATCGCCGCCAGCCACAACGCCGCCGTGACGCCGAGCGGCAGCGCGCCCACCCAGCGAATCAGCGAGCCGGGGTTCAGCCCGACGCCGAATTCGAGCAGCCAGAGGACCGCCGTCGGCAGCGCCGCAACGACGAGCGCGAGACGCCAGCGCCGCGTGGCGTCCGAGACTTCGCGACGCGCAGCGCCTGCGCCGATCGTGGCCAGGCCGACGAGGCCGCCACACGCGAAGCCCATGTAGAGGCCCGCGCAGCGCCCGCACACGGGCCACTGCTGGCCGCAGCTGAAGAACGACCGATCGGGACGCTGATGACACACGAGGTGCCCCATCGCGTAGCCGACCCGAATCGAGGTGGCGAGCAAGTGGACTGCCGGAATCGCGCGCGCACGCGGCCAGCGGCACGGCAACGCCCGCGATGACGCCAAGCAGCAGAAGCGCGAGGGCCGCGTAGCGGCCTGACCTGGCCACGGGCGCAGCATATCGCAGCGCGCAGCCGGCCACAGGCTCAAGCGCGCGGCTGTCTGGACGCGGCGCTTCTCGTCCATGCTGGCGCTGCAATCGCCGTCGTCGGAAGACGATGACGCAGCGTGAGGGAGATCGATGGGCTCGTTGTTGCTGACGATCGCGCTGGCGTTGACCGCCGGATTTTTCGCCGTCGCCGCGATCGGCATGCGACGCATCGGCCGGCTGACCGACAACAGGGATCGTCGCGTCGACGGGCCGCGCGTCTCGGTCGTGCTCGCCGCGCGCGACGAAGCCCGGCACCTCGGCGCCACGCTCGACACGCTTCGAGCGCAGACCTACCCGTCCCTCGAGATCGTCGTCGTCGACGACCGATCGGCCGACGCCACCGGCGCGATTGCCGACGCCGCCGCAGCCGCCGACGCGCGGATTCAGGTCGTCCACGTCGAGTCGCTGCCGGCGGGCTGGCTCGGCAAGAACCACGCGCTTCAGGCGGGCGCCGCGCGGACGCGCGGTGAGCTCCTGTTGTTCACAGACGCGGACGTGCGGTTTTCACCGGGAACCATCGCGGACGCCGTAGAGATCGTCGAGACCGAAGGGCTGGATCATCTTGCGGCGCTCCCGACGATCACCTCGCCCTCGCCGGCTGTCCGCTGGTCGATCGGCGCCTTCGCGATGTTCTTCCTGCTTTTCACGCGAGCCTGGCGCGTGCCCGATCCGTCGAGCCGCGCGTCAATCGGCATAGGAGCGTTCAACCTGGTCCGCGCGTCGGCGTACCGGGCCGTCGGCGGTCACGAGCAGATCCGGCTGCGGCCAGACGATGACCTGATGCTCGGCCGGGTGCTCAAGCAGCACGGGTTCCGGGCGGGACTGCGGACCAGCGGCGGCACGGTCAACGTCGATTGGTACGCGTCACTCGGGGAGCTGGTCCGGGGCGTGGAGAAAAACACGTTCGCCGGCCTGAACTACAGCGCGCTCGCCGCGGTCGCCAGCGTGTCAGGGCCTGATTCTTCACGCCGGGTACTTTCTGCTTCCCCTGCTGCTGACTGGATCGATGCGACTCCTGGCGCTGACTTCGGTGGCCGTGCTGCTCGCGTCGGGGGCCGTCGCGGCGCCGTCGATCGGACAGTCGGCCTGGACGACGATGCTGCAGCCGGTCGCCGCGCTGCTCTTCGCGGGGGTCCAGGCCCGGGCGACCCTGCTGACCCTGGTCCGCGGCGGCATCTTCTGGCGCGGCACCTTCTATCCCCTCTCCGAGTTGCGCCGCAACCAGCCCCCGCAAGTCGGTCGGTGAACTGACCGGCGAGTCCTGCCGTGTAAGTATCTGCAAAATAGATGGTTTATCGGTTGTGAAACATTGCACTTGATCCAGCCGTCTAAGGCGTCATAGGATGTGAACACCGTTCAGATAACACCGTTCACTTCGGGAACACAGTTCACACCACATGGGAATCAAGGAACGTCACGACCGCGAACGCTCGGCCGTTCGCGAGAGCATCCTTCACGCCGCGCGCGAGCTCTTCGTGACGGAGGGCTACCGCACCGTCTCGATGCGGAAGATCGCCGAGCGCATCGAGTACAGCCCGGCCGCCATCTACGGCTACTTCGCGAGCAAGGACGAAATCTTCTACGCGCTCGCCGAGGAAGGCTTCCGGATGATGCGCGAGTCGTCGCGCGACGCGGCCGTGGGCATCGACGACCCGCTCGCGGCGCTGCGATCGACGTTCTGGTCGTACTACCTCTTCGCGAAGGAGCAGCCGCAGTACTTCGAGCTGATGTTCGTCGACCGCTCCGTGCCCGAGATCACCGACCCCGAGCGATTCACGGCGCTGATCGAGATGTGGCAGGCCGTCCACGAGCGCATCGAGCGCTGCGTGGAAGCTGGCGTCTTCCCCGCATCGCTCGACGTCACCGCCGCCTTCCACATTCTCTGGGCGTCGCTCCACGGCGCCGCGACGCTGCATCTCTGCCAGCGCCTCGGCCCTGGCGAGAGCCCGGACCTGCTGGCGGCCGACACGCTCGACGTCGCCATCGCCGGCTTGCGCTCCGGCGTCAAGACGACGTTCGTGGCGTCGCCGTGTCATGACATCGCCGCTTCAGCGGCCGCGCTGACTACTTCGGGAGTGCCTGACCATGCGTAAGTCGCTTTCTCCGCTTCTCGTCGCCGCCGCCATCGCCTGCTCGGGCCTTGCCCTGACCGGTTGCGACGGCAAGGGGTCGGCCGAGCCGCTCGAGGCCTCGAAGAACGTCGTCAAGGTCGAAGCGCCGTCGGTGCCCGTCACGACGGTCGCCGCCGGCGAGCTCACGGCGTCGCTGGCGATCTCGGGCAGCCTCTCGGCCAGGAGCCGCGTCGCGGTCGTCCCGAAGATGTCGGGCACGCTGACGAAGGTGCTGGTCGACATCGGCTCCCGCGTCCGGGCGGGCCAGACGGTCGCCCTGCAGGACACACGCGAGCTCGACGCGCAGGTCGATGCGGCGACGGCAGCCGTCGCGGTCGCGAAGGCCTCGCTCGAATCAGTCGGAGGCGGCGCTCGCCAACGCGAAGCTCGAATACGACCGGTCGAAGAACCTGTTCGAGAAGGGCGCGCTCGCGCGCCAGCGGCTCGACTCGTCGGACACGGCGCTGCGCACCGCGAAGGCGCAGCGCGATCTTGCGGAGGCGACCGCGCAACAGGTGGACGCCTCGCTCCGTCGCGCGCGCGAAGTGCGTCGCGACGCCATCCTCACGGCTCCGACCGCCGGCGTCGTGGTCGAGCGCAACTACGACAGCGGCGCGCTCGTCGGTCCTGGCGACAACAAGGGCGTCGTCGTCGTCGCCGACACGGGCGAGCTGAAGCTTCAGGCCGGCGTGTCCGAGCTCGACGCCGGTCGGCTGAGAGTCGGCATGCCGGCGCTGATTTCCGTCCAGGCCCGCCCCGGCCAGACGTGGACCGGCCGGCTCGTGGCGCTGGCGCCTGAAGTCGACGCGCGCAACCGTCATTTCCAGATCGAAGTCCGCGTGCAGAACGAGAAAGACGAGCTGCTCTCGGGGATGTACGCGACGGCGTCGATCGAAACGGGACATGTCGCCTCGACCGTGCTCGTGCCGCGCGAAGCGGTCACCTCGCGCGACGGCGCGTGGGTCGTCTATCGCGTGGTCAACAACGTGGCGACGCCCGTTCGCGTCACCGAAGGCCTCAGCGACGGCCCCCGGATTCAGATCCTCGCCGGGCTGTCGGCGGGCGACGTGATCATCGCCGATGGACGCAAGCCGATCGAGGCCGGCACGACGGTACGCCCGGTCAAGGTCGATCAGCCGGTGTCACAACAGTAGCTATTTCAGTTCCGCCGTTCGCAGAGCGTCATCATGTGGATTTCGAATACCTCGATCAAGCGGCCGGTCTTCGCCACGATGTTCATCGTGAGCTTCATCGTGCTTGGCCTCGTGTCGATGGGCCGGCTCGGCGTCGACTTGTTTCCGAGCATCAACTTCCCGTTCATCACGGTGACGGTGCCCTACCCTGGCGCGGCACCAGAGGAAGTGGAGACGCTCGTCACCAAGCCCATCGAAGACGCCGTCGCCGGCATCAACGGCGTGAAGCGCATCGAGTCGCACTCGCGTGAGTCGTTCGCGCAGGTCGGCATCGAGCTGAGGCTCGAAATCGATCCGCAGCAGGCCGCCGCGGAAGTGCGCGAGAAGGTCGCGGCCATTCGCGGCACGCTGCCCCGCCAGATCGAGGATCCGACGATTCAGCGCTTCGACGTCGCCGCGCTGCCGGTGATGGTGTTCGGCGGTCGGCTCGTCCAAGCCGTCGGACGTCACGCGCCGCACGGTCGAAGACAGGCTGAAGCCCCTGATCGAGCAGATCGACGGCGTCGCCGCGGTGCAGGTCAACGGCGGCGAGGTCCGCGAGATTCAGGTCAACCTGGATCCCGGCCGTCTCGAAGCGCTGGGACTGCCGGTTCAGGCCGTCGCCGACAAGCTCGCGTACGAAAACCTCGACCTGCCCGCCGGCAAGGTCGTGCGCGAGGGCCAGAACATCGCGCTCCGCACGAAGGGCGAGTTCCGGGCGACCGCGGAGATCGAGAACGTGATCCTCCGGTCCGCCGGCGGCTCCACGGTCCGCGTGAAAGACGTCGGCACGGTGATCGACGGCTACAAGGAACGCGAATCGACGACGCGCCTGAACGGCTCCGATGCCGTGTCGTTCGCCGTCCGCAAGCAGTCCGGCGCGAACACGGTCGAGATTTCCAAGCGCGTGCTCGCGCTGCTCGAGAAGGTGAAGCCGACGTTCCCGGATCTCCAGATCAGCCCGGTCCACGACGACGCGGACTTCATCAAGTCGAACGTCGACCAGGTGCGCGAGCACATCATCTTCGGCGGCATCATGGCCGTGTTCGTCATCTTCATCTTCATGCGCGACTGGCGCTCGACGCTGATCTCGGCGCTGGCGCTGCCGACGTCGGTCATCGCGACGTTCTTCTTCATGTATATCGCCGGCTTCACCATCAACATGATGACGTTGATGGCGTTGTCGCTGGTCATCGGCATCCTGATCGACGACGCGGTGGTCGTCCGCGAGAACATCTACCGCCACATGGAAATGGGCGAAGACCCGATGACCGCGGCCCGAAACGGCACCGCGCAGATCGGGCTCGCCGTCATGGCGACGACCTTCACGATCCTGGCGGTGTTCCTCCCGGTCGGCTTCATGACCGGCATCGTCGGGCAGTTCTTCAAGTCGTTCGCGCTGACGATTGCCTTCGCGGTGGCGATGTCGCTGCTCGTGGCGTTCACGCTCGACCCGATGCTCTCGTCGCGGTTCGTGCGCTTCATCCCGGAGTCGGAGCGGACGCGGACGCGGATGGGCCGGTTCTTCGAGAGCATCGGCCATCAGTACGACAAGCTCGACGCCGGCTACGGCCGGGTGCTGGGCTGGTCTCTCGCGCGCCCCTGGACGGTCCTCGCATTGGCCGGGGGGATCTTCCTGGCGAGCTTGTCGCTCGTCGGGATGATCGGCACCGAGTTCGTGCCGGACGAGGACCGCGGCGAATTTCACGTGCTGGTGGACCTGCCACCCGGCACGTCGTTCGATCAGAGCGTGGCGCGCGTGTCACAGATCGAGCAGACGCTCGGCAAGATTCCCGAAGCCTTGCAGGTATTCAGCACCGTCGGCATCCAGGGCGAGGTCCGTTCGGCCGACATCCAGGTCACGCTGACGAAGAAGAACCAGCGGAAGCGCGGCATCGCCGAGATCAAGGCCGGCGTGCGCGAGGAGATGGCGAAGATTCCGTTCGCCGAGATCCGCGTCACCAAGCCGCAGTTCCTGCAGGGCGCGCCGAACGAGCCGCCGCTGGACATCTACGTGCGCGGCGACAACCTGCAGGAGCTGCAGCGGATCAGCGACGAGCTGACGACGAAGCTCAAGCAGATCCCTGGCGCCGTCGACATCAAGAGCTCGCTCGTGTCGGGGCAGCCCGAGATGGTCGCGCGCATCAACCGCGAGATGGCGGCCGACCTCGGGTTCGACGTCGGCGCCATCGGCGGTCAGCTCCGCGGCATGGTCGAGGGTATCGTCCCCACCAAGCTGCGCGACGGCGACCGCGAGCACGACATTCGCGTCCGGCTCGCGCCGGAGTTCCGCAACGACTTCGCGACGATCAGCCGGACGCCGCTCTATGCGCCAACGGGCGCGGTCGTGCGCGCCTCCGACCTCGTGCACCTCGAGCCTGGCGTCGGCCCCAGCAGCATCGACCGCGAGCAGCGGCGGCGCCAGGTCAAGGTCGGCGCCGACCTCTCGGGCTCGCGTCCCCTCGGCGACGTCAGCGAGGACGTCCAGAAGGCGCTGGCGTCGGTCACGATGCCGGCCAACTTCGAGCACGGGTTCGCCGGCGACGTCGAGCTGATGCAGGAATCGGCCGCGGCGATGGGCCTGGCGATGATCCTCGCCGTCGCATTCATCTACATCGTGCTGGCGTCGCAGTTCGAGTCGTTCGCCGAGCCGATGCTCATCATGCTCTCGCTGCCGCTGGCTGTCGTCGGCGCGCTGCTGGGGCTGCTCTTCACCGGGCACCACATCGGCATGCCGGCCATGATCGGCGTCGTGATGCTGATGGGCCTCGTGACGAAGAACGCGATCCTGCTCGTCGACTACACCAACCAGCTGCATCGCGAGGAGGGCCTCTCGGTCGTCGACGCGCTGCTCAAGGCGGGCCCGGTCCGGCTGCGGCCGATCGTCATGACGACGCTGGCGATGATTCTGGGCATGCTGCCGTCGGCGCATGGGCCGCGGCGACGGCGGCGAGTTCCGCGCGCCGATCTCGGTGGCGACGATCGGCGGGCTCATCACGTCGACGCTCCTCACGCTGCTGGTCGTGCCGGTGTCGTATCTCCTGCTGTCGCGCCTCCTGGGCTGGATGCGCCGGAAGCGCACGGCGGAGGCGCGCCTGAGTCCAGCGCTTCGCGTGACGGGAGCGATTCTGCTCGCGCTGCTCCTGGGCGGCCTGATCGCGGCGTCGAACGCGTTCGGCGGCACGCTGGACGAGCAGCAGGCGCCGCCCAGATGCGCCCCTGGCGCTGACGTTCGACAAGGCGCTGGAGATCGCCCTGCGCGAGAACAACGTGCTGAAGGTGGACAAGGAAGTCGTCCACGCCGCCGAAGGCAAGGTGCAGGAGGCGCGCGCGAACTTCCTGCCGACGCTCGACCTGTCGTATTCGTACACGCCCGCGCAGCAGTTTCCGCTGATTCGGATTCCGGCGGGCATCTTCGGGGACAACGAGCAGACGTTCCAGGCGGCCTTCACGCGCCAGAACATCATGCAGCTCAGCTTCGCCCAGCCGCTCTACACCGGCGGGCGGCTGCGCAACAACTACGCGATTCAGGCGGCCGCCTCCGACGGCGCGCGCGCGACGCTGGAGCGCGCGCGGCAGGAGCTGATTCTGCAGGTGGTCGAGTCGTTCTATCGCGCGCTGCTGCAGGAACAGGGCGTGTCGGTGGCGGAGGAGGGCGTCAAGCTCGCGCAGCAGCAGCTGGATCTCGCGAAGACCCGCTTCGAGGCCGGCACCGCGGCCCGCTTCGACGTGCTTCGCGCCGAAGTCGACGTCGCGAACGCGAAGACCACGCTCATCCGCGCGAGGACGAACGTGAACATCGCCTATCAGGCGTTGCGGTCGGTGCTGTCGCTCCCGACCTCCACGCCGCTGACGCTCGAAGGGACGCTCGAACAGATCGAGAGGCTGCCCGAGCAGGGCGAGCTGCTCGCCAAGCTCGATGGCCGCCCCGACTTCCGCGCGATCACCGCGCAGCGGACGATCGCCGAGCGATCGGTCGCGCTGGCCAGCGGAGAGATGAAACCGAACTTTGCGCTCACGGGCAACCTTCAATACCAGCAGGATGCCTTGAACAACACGTTCGTGGACGCGTCGAACCGCAGTTACGCGGTGGGCGTCGCGTTTCGCCTTCCCCTCATGGCCGCGCCGGCAGCCACGGCGCGGAAGGTGACCGCCGAGGCGGAAGTGCGCCAGGCGAAGAGCAGCCTCGATGCCGCGCTCGACAGCGGCCGGCTCGAGGTGACGTCCGCCTACACCGAGTGGGTGGCGTCGAAGGACGTCGTCGACGCGCAGCAGAAGGCGCTGGACCTGGCGCGCGAGAGCCTGTCGATCGCGCAGGTGTCGTACGAGAATGGCCTGATCACGTCGATCGAGCTGTCGGACGCGCGACAGTCGATGCTCCAGACGCAGTGGAATCTGATGCAGGCGAAGTTCGCGCAGATCCTCGCGGCCGCGCGGACCCGGTTCGCCGCGGGATTGACCTAGGCTGCCGCCTATTCCCGCCGGGGCTGAAGCCCCGGCCTACTGCAGGCTCCAGTAGGCCGTCCCTTCAGGGGCGGCATCCGTCCGCCGGGCCTGAAGGCCCGGCCTACTGCAGGCCGCCTACAGCTCCACGCTCAACGGACCAAATTGCCCTGCGTACCGCCGCGCGAACTCCTCGCGGCTGTACGCGTGGCTCGTCCCGCCGAGATGCTCGAGCGCGTAGGTCGCCGCCACGCTCCCCATCCGGCCGCAGGTCTCGGCGTCCGCGCCTGCCACCAGCCCCTTCATGAACCCACCCCGGAACGCGTCGCCGACGCCGGTCGGGTCGACGATCCGGAACGGCTCCACGGCCGGCACGTCCACCTGTCCCTGTGCGGTGATCAGCGACGAGCCGTTCTCACCGCGCGTCACCA
Source organism: Vicinamibacteria bacterium (assembly GCA_963787035.1). Classification (GTDB taxonomy): domain Bacteria; phylum Acidobacteriota; class Vicinamibacteria; order Vicinamibacterales; family JAENWD01; genus JAENWD01. The sequence continues at coordinate 152,511 of CAWBBN010000021.1, read as the reverse complement.
CCAGCATCCCGGTGCGTGCGACCAGCGTCGCCTCGTCCACCTCGGTCTTCTGTTTCAAGAGCTCCAGCTCGTAGTCGTTCAGGATCAGCACCGCGGCCGCTTCGAGGCCCCGCGCCAGCTCGTCTCCGGACATCCGGGCGCACTGCTGGCCCGGGTCGAAGATGAACGGGATCTCGAGCGTGCGGCACTCGTCGGCGTACTGCAGCATCGCCGTCGGATCGTTCGGCGAGATGATCGTCAGATCCACCTGAGCCCGCCGATCTGAACGAGAGCTCTGCGGCATTCGCCATCGCGCCGGTGTAGAACGACGCGATCTGGTTGTTCTCGAGGTCCGTGCTGCAGAAGAACGACGCCGTGAACTTGGCCGGCACGTCGGCGACCAGCGACGTGTCGACGTTGGCGGCCTCGAGCCACTGCCGGTAGTCTCCGAAGTCCTGCCCCGCCGTGGCCATCAGCCGCGGCCGCTCGCCCAGCAGCGCCAGCGTGTAGGCGATGTTCGGCGCGCAGCCGCCGCGGCGCTTGTCCATCGTGTCCACGAGGAAGCTGAGGCTCACGCGCTGCACGTGCTCAGGCAGCAGGTGCTCGGTGAAGCGGCCGGGAAACGACATCAGGTAGTCGAACGCGATGGAACCGGTGACGACGATGCTCATTGGTCAGGTTCAGGGTTCAGGGTTCAGGGTTCAAGGTTCAGTTCAGAGTGCGAAGTGCTGGCAGGCCCGAAGGCCTGCGCTACATGTACCTGCCAATAATCGGCTCGAGTTCCTTCCTGGTGGCTGCCGGGATCGCGTCGGGCCGCGTGATGATCGCGGACTTCAGCGCGTCCTTGCAGCCGCAGGTCCGCGTCGCCGGCACCTGCTGCACGGCCTCGGCGATGAGCTGCTGCGCGGTCTTGGCGTTCTGGAGCAGCGTCGCAATCACCATATCGACGGTGACGGCGTCGTGATCCGGATGCCAGCAGTCGTAGTCGGTGACGAGCGCGATGGTCGTGTAACAGATCTCCGCCTCGCGGGCGAGCTTGGCTTCCTGCAGGTTGGTCATGCCGATGATGTCGGCGCCCCACGAGCGATACAGGCGCGATTCGGCCAGCGTCGAGAACTGCGGGCCTTCCATGCAGACGTAGGTGCCGCCCTCGTGCACGGTCGCACCGACCGTCTTTCCGGCTGCCACGGCCACTCCCGCCAGCGTCGGGCAGATCGGATGCGCAAACCCGACGTGCACGACGATGCCTCGCCCGAAGAACGTGCTGATGCGCCCGCGCGTGCGATCGATGAACTGATCGGGCACCACGATGTCGAGCGGCTTCAGTTCTTCCTTGAGGCTGCCGACGGCGCTGGCCGACAGGATGTGCTGCACGCCGAGCTTCTTCATCCCGAAAATGTTGGCGCGGAAGTTCAACTCGGACGGGCTGATCCGGTGGCCGACGCCGTGCCTCGGCAGGAACGCGACCTTGCGGCCGCGCAGCGTGCCGAGCACGTAGTGGCCCGACGGGTCGCCAAACGGGGTGGCGAGGCTCACTTCCTGTCGATTGGTCAGCTCGGCCATGTCGTACAGGCCGCTGCCGCCGATGATGCCGATCTCAGCGTTCATTCAAGGTCTCCGCGAAGGAATCAGGGTGTCAGGATACAGGGTGCCAGGGTGCAGGGTGCCGCGTTCAGAGCGCCCGCTCCACCACAATTTTACCCTCTCGGCGGCGCAGATAGCCGGCGGCGATGACTGGATCGTGCTCGAAGAGGATCAGATATTCCCGGTCGACGGCTTCCTCGAGGAACGCCCGCTTGAAGGCCAGCGTGTCCATCGGATACAGGTCGTAGCCCATGATGTACGGCAGCGGGACGTGCGCCGCCGTCGGCAGCAGATCCGCCGCGAAGATCGCGACCTTCCCCTCCGACTCGATCCGCACGATCTCGTGGTGCATCGTGTGGCCGCCGGTGCGCCGGACGCTCAGGCCGGGCGCCACTTCCCCGTCGCTCTCGACGAAATCCACCAGGCCGGCCTCCACGAGCGGCGCGTAGTTCTCGCGAAAGTAGCTCGCGCGCGTCCTCTCGTTGGGGTGCATCGCGTCGTCCCACTCGCCGCGCCGAATCGACACGCGGGCGCGCGGGAAGCGCGGCACGACGCGGCCGTCCGCCTCGCGGCGCGTGAAGCCGCCGGCGTGGTCGAAATGCAGATGCGACGCGACGACGAAGTCGATGTCGCCGGCGGTCAGGCCCGCGTCGGCAAGCGCGTGATCCAGGTGGCGCGTCCGGTCGAACCCGTAGATGTCGGCGAACTTCGCGTCCTGCTTGTCGCCGCAGCCGGCGTCGATGAGGATCTGCCGGCTCCCGTCCGTGACCAGCCACGGCCGCATCGCCATGCGGATCCGGTTGCGGTCGTCGGGCGCCGCGACCCGGCTCCACAGCGTCTTGGGGACGACCCCGAACATGGCGCCGCCGTCGAGGGCGAAGTAGCCGTCCACCATCGGGCGCAGCTCGAGCCGTCCGAGCGTGATTGACGTCGAGCTCACTGCGCCGCGGGCTCCTGCTTCAACTCGAGCAGCACGCCGCCCGCCGAGGAGGGGTGGACGAACGCCACGCGCGACCCGTGCGCGCCGGCGCGAGGCTGACGATCGATGAGCCGCACGCCACGCGACTCGAGCGACGCCAGGGCCGCGTCCAGGTCCGGCACGGTGAGCGTGATGTGATGCAGGCCCGGGCCGTGGCGCTCGACGAAGCGGCCGATTGGCGAGTCCGGAGACGTCGCTTCGAGCAGCTCGAGAGACGACTCGCCCACCGGGACGAACACGGCGCGGACGTGCTCGCTCGGCACGTCGTGCGGCGGCGACACCTCGAGACCGAGCGCCTCCTTGTAAAACGCCAGGGCGTCCGCCAGTCCGGTGACGGCGATGCCGATGTGATCCAGCCGGGCTTTCATGCGCTCAGTGGCTGTCCGGACAGACGCGCGCGAGCGCCAGGCGCGCCGCGGCGTAGGGATCGATCTCGCGAGCGGCCACCCGTGCCGCGAGCGACGCGAGCTCGCCAGCGCCGATCGTCGCCTCGACCCGGCCCATGAACAGCGACGCGACCAGCTCTCGCAGGCGCACTGTGGAGCGTGTGCGGCGGCGGCGTTCGATCTCGTCGCCGCGCGTCTGCGCGGAACCGATCGACCGCCTCGGCCAGCGCGTCGATGCCGACGCCGCGGGTCGCCTCGGTGCGAATCACCGGCGGACGCCAGGCCCCGGCCTCGGCTGCTTCGAGCGAGAGCATGCCCTCGACGGCTGCGGCCATGCGATCGGCGCCCTCGCGATCGGCCTTGTTCACGACGAAGATGTCGGCGATTTCCATGATCCCGGCCTTGAGCGCCTGCACGTCGTCCCCGGTGCCTGGCACCAGCGTGACGACGCAGACGTCGGCCGTGCGGGCGATGTCGACCTCGGCCTGTCCGACGCCGACGGTCTCGATGATGACACAGTCGCGCCCGGCGGCATCGAGCACGCTCACGGCGTCGGCGGTCGTGCTGGCGAGGCCGCCGAGATGTCCGCGCGTCGCCATGCTGCGAATGAAGACGCCGGGATCGCCGGCGTGCGCCTGCATGCGCACGCGGTCGCCGAGGATCGCGCCGCCGGTGAACGGGCTGGTCGGATCCACCGCCACCACGCCGACGGTCTGTCCGCGCGGCGCGGTACAGCGTCACGAGCTGATCGACGAGCGTGCTCTTGCCGGCGCCGGGCGGCCCGGTGATGCCGAGCGACCAGGCGCGTCCCGTCTGCGGGTGAAGGGCCGCCAGCAATGACGCTGCGCCGGGGCCTTCGTTCTCGACGATCGACAACGCGCGCGCGAGGGCGCGCGGGTCGGCGGCGCGGACGCGGTCGGCGAGCGCGGTCGACTCGGTCACACGGACTCAGGCCAGCAGCTGGCGCGCGATCACGAGGCGCTGGATCTCGCTCGTGCCCTCGCCGATGGTGGTGAGCTTCACGTCGCGGAAGAACTTCTCCGCCGGGTAGTCCTTCACGAACCCGTAGCCGCCGTGGATCTGCACCGAGTCCTCGGCCGCGCGCACGGCAATCTCGCTCGAATAGAGCTTCGCCATCGCCGACTCCAGCGTCGTCCGGCGCCCCTGGTCCTTGAGGAATGCCGCTCGATACGTCAGGAGCCGTGCCGCTTCGATCCGCGTCGCGGTGTCGGCGAGCTTCCACTGGATGGCCTGGAAGGTGGCGATCGCCCGGCCGAACTGCCGCCGCGCGAGCGCGTAGCCGCGGGCGGCCTCGAACGCGCCCTGCGCCAGGCCGACCGAGAGCGCGGCGATCCCGATGCGGCCCGCATCGAGTACCTGCAGCGCCTGGATGAAACCCTGGCCGAGCTCGCCAAGCAGATGGTCCGCCGGCACACGGCATTGCTCGAAGCGCACTTCGGTCGTCTCGCTGGCGCGCATCCCGAGCTTGTCTTCCTTGCGGCCCGTGACGAAGCCCGGCGTGCCGCGCTCGACGACGAAGGCCGAGATGCCCTTGGCGCCGCGGCTGCGATCCGTCACGGCCATCACGACCATCACGTCCGCGCTGGCACCGTGAGTGATGAAGGTCTTCGTGCCGTTCAGCACCCATTCGTCGCCGTCGCGGACGGCCGTCGTGCGCGTGCCGGCGGCGTCGCTGCCCGCGCCCGGCTCGGTGAGCCCCCAGGCGCCGAGCTGCTCGCCGCTGGCAAGCCCGGGCAGCCAGCGCTGTCTTCTGGACTTCTGTGCCGAACATCCCGATGTGGGCGGGGCCGAGGCCGTTGTGCGCGGCGACCGAGAGGGCCACGGACGGATCGACGCGCGCGAGCTCTTCGATGCAGATGCAGTAGTCGATCGCCGACATGCCGGCGCCGCCGTAGTCCTCGGGGAACTGGACGCCCATCAGGCCCAGCGCGGCCATCTTCGGAATCAGCTCTGCGGGAAAGTGCTGTGCGTCGTCCCACTCGCGGACGTGAGGCTTGATCTCGGCCTCGGCGAACTCGCGAACGGTCTGGCGGAGGAGCTGTTGTTCGTCGGTGAGACGGAAGTCCACGAGTGCTCCGGGCGGGAAAATCATATCATTGGGCCCGTGGGCCGCTGCGGCCCCGGAAAGGACCTCACGGATCGGATGCGATCGCTTCGCCTTGCCGCCTTCTCGCTCGTCGTGCTTTCCGTCACCGCGCTCCCTGCGCGCGCCGACTTGACCGCGTTCGTCGGGTTGCAGAACTCACCCAGCTCGCGCTCCGTCTGGGGCGGCGCCGTAGGCTTCGGCGTGCTCGTCGTGGGATTCGAGGGCGAATACGCGCAGGTGCGCGCCGACGACGACTGCTTCAAGACCACCGAGGAGTGCGCGCCCTCGGTGCGAACGCTGATGGGGAACGTGCTGATTCAGACGCCCCGGGGGGTCGTGCCGAAGGTGCAGCTGTACGGCACGATTGGCGGCGGCTATTTCAGGGAACGCTTCGAGTCGCTCGACATCGAGCACCAGGGCGTCGGCACCAACGTCGGCGGCGGCGCGAAAATCGATCTCGCCGGTCCACTGCGCCTGAGGGTCGACTACCGGATCTTCAGCTTCGGGAACAACGCGATTCACGGACACCCGCAGCGGTTTTCAGTGGGCGTGAACCTGGCGTTCTGACGCGCCGGCGACCGGAGACGCGCCGAAGTCCTCGAGCAGCCGGAGTTCAGTCCTGCTGAGGCCCGCCAGGGCGTCCCGATACAACGGCAGCAGTTGCGGGGCCTCCTGCGGGTACGCCTCCTGCAGCACCTGCGGCACCGAGTACTCCGCGCCCTTCACGACGGGCGCGATGAGACTCAGGTAAAGCACGGTCCCGTTCGGCCCCGGCTCTTTCGACCTGAACAGCTTCCAGCCAGCGGCCTGCTCGAGGCGGATTGGACGTCGGCTTGCCGCCAGGCCCTCGTGCACGCGACGCACGGCCTGCTCGAACCCGGGGATGCGATCGCTTCTTCACGAACAGCGTCAACACGGCGGCGTCGCTGGAGAACACGAACGGACTCTCGGAGGACGGGGGGCGCGGCGGGGACACACCGTCCGGCGGCGACCGCTGCGGGACGTCCTTGCCGAAGTCCTCCACGAGCGTCAGCTCGTTGCGGGACAGCCCGATCACCATCTCCTGTCCCGGCGCAGCAGGGGACGACCCGTTGAAATTCCGGTCGACGGGCAGCGCGTAGTCCGCTCCCTGAATCACGGGATAGATCACGGACACGAGGACCACGGAGTCTCGAGGTCCACGCTCAGCGGCCTCATAGAGCTTCCAGCCGCGCAGCTGCTGCGCGATCTGCGGATCCAGTGACGCGACCGCCTTGTCGCGCCAGTCCACGACGATCTTCCTGAACTCGTTGACCGCTCCGGCTCGGACGAAGTACGTCACGATGGCGGCGTCGCTCGAGAACTGCAGCCGCTCGACCGGCTTTCCTTCCGTCGCTTGCGGCGCGTCCGGCGCCGGCGCCGGACTTTGCCCGCCCGCACTCGCCCACAGGCACACGGGCAGGACACACAGGCTGAAGAAGAGGATCGTGCCGCGACTCGTCATGGCGGCGAGGAAGGGCAGGGCTTACGCCCTGGGCCCGTCCAGAAGGAGGATCGGACGGACCCAGAGCGATATCGTGTTGCTTACTGGGGAGGCGCTGCCGGCGGCGTTGCTGGCGGCGCTGCTGGCGGCGCGGGCCCGGAGAGGTCCGCGACAATGTCCAGCTCGCTGCGAGAAAGCCCGGCAATGGCTTCCTTGTAGGCCGGGAAAAGCACCTGAGCCTCGGCCGGGTAAACCTCGTTGATGATCTTGGCGATCGAATAGTCCGCGCCCTTCAACACCGGCGAGATCAGATTCACGTAGACCACCGTGCCGCTCGGGCCCGGTTCAGAGCCCTTGAACACCTTCCAGCCGGCAGCCTGCTGCTTCCGCTCAGGCTTGTCGCTGTTGGCGAGCGCTTGATGCAGTCTCGTGATGACCTTCTCGAAATCGGCCGTCTTGTCAGGCTTGATGTAGAAGGTCAGGATGGCCATGTCCTTGCCGAACATGAACGGATTGGCGGCCGGCTGGGCAGGCGGCTGGGCTGCCGCGGGCGCCTGGCCTGCCGGCGCGGGCGGTTGGGGAGCCGGCTGCGCCGGAGGCTGCTGAGCGAAAGCCGAAGTCGCCATGCCAAGGCCTGCAACCAGAAGCATGGCCTGGATGGTGGTCCGGCGGCGTCGAGCCGGCCGGCAGTCGAATCCTGTCATCGAACGTCCTCCCAAGTGGAAACCCAATCCTAACGTACGCCAACTTCGCCCGGACAACCGCAAGCGCAAATTTACACGAAGACGGCCATCACGTCGTTGGCGACCAGCATTCCCTGCCGGGTCAGCCGCACCCGCGGGCCGTCAAATGTCAGGCGGCCCGCCGCGGCGTGCGGCCTGAGCGCAGGCTCGTATCTCGCCCACGCATCGACGCCATACCGCGCACCGACAACTGCGAGGTCCACGCCTTCCGTGAGCCGAAGCCCCGTGAACAGCGCGTCCCCGAGGCGCTCGTCATCGTCTCGCTGGCGGCGATCGATTGCAACCGGCGTGCCGCCCCGGATCCTCGCGCTGTACTCGTCGGCCGAGGCGATGTTCTTCCATCGCGCGGCGCCGCGCGTCGAGTGCGCGCCGCAGCCGAAGCCGAGCCACTCGCCGTCCTGCCAGTACTTCAGGTTGTGGCGGGACTGGCGGCCGGTCCGTGCCACGTTCGAGATCTCGTACTGCGCGTACCCTGCCGACTCGAGGCGCTCCATCGCCCACAGGTACATGTCCGCCGCGTCGTCGTCGGGGGCGAGCGACCAGTGGGAGCGCGCCATCTCCTCGCGGAGCGGCGCGTTGGGATAGAGCTCGAGGAGATAGAGCGACGCGTGCTGCGGCTCGAGCGCGATGAGGCCCTCGACCGTGCCCTGGAGATCCTCGAGGCGCTGCTCGGGAAGCCAGAGCATCAAATCGAGGCTCGTGTCGGTGATGCCGGCGGCCTTGACCTGCGACAGCGCATCCGCCGCCCGGGCCGCCGAGTGCTGACGGCCGAGACGCGCCAGCTCGCGATCGTGCAGCGACTGCACGCCGAGGCTGACGCGGTTCACGCCGGCCTGCAGAAACCCGCGCATCCGATCGACGGTGACCGTCTCCGGGTTGGTCTCGAGCGTCACCTCGGCATCCGCGCGAGACGGCGAAGCTGTCGCGGCACGCGTCGATCAACCGGCCCACCTCGTCGGGCTCGAGCAGCGACGGCGTCCCGCCGCCGAAGAAGATCGTGTCCGCCGCGCTGCCGTCGCCCGCGCGACGGATCTCCGCCTCGAGCGCCGTGACGTATCGCGCCTTCAGCCCGGCGTCGAACAGACCTCGATTGAAGTTGCAGTAGTTACAGATGTGACTGCAGAACGGGATGTGGAGGTAGAGACCCAGCAGACATGTCGGGTGCTGCAGTGCCGCGGTGCAAGTGCAGTGCCTCAGTGCGGCGGTGCTTCAGTGCGGAAACGTAACGATCGACCTACTGCGGCACGGCAGCACCGTGGCACTGCAGCACTGTCAGATCCGGCCTTGCCGCCGGTCCATTTCAGGTCCGCGCGGGTGTCGGCGGGGCGCTCGCGAGGCTCGCGCAGCTGGGCGCGGACGGGGCCGCCGCTGCGAGACGGCAGCTTGCCGGGCTTCTTGAGGGTCTTCCAGAGCGCCAGCAGCTCGTTGGGCCCGGAATTCGGCTCCGCGTGGCGGTAGTCGGCCCCCTCGAACTCGACGAAGTCACACATTTCGTAGAGGCGCGAGTGCATCCGGAAGCCGACGCGCGCCAGCAGCGACTCCGGGTCGGTCCGATCCTCTTTTTCCTCGAAATTCGACGTGAAAATCGTCGCCCGGCGCTCGTTGTACCGCGTGTTGACGATCAGGTTCAGCGTCTCTTCGACCCAGTCCGACGTCTTCTCCGCGCCCAGGTCGTCCAGCACGAGCAGCTCCGCCGTCGTCACCGGACGGAGGATGTCCTGCTCGCTCGTGCGGTTGGTCGGATCGTAGGTGCTGCGGATGACCTTCAGCAGGTCGCGGGTGTCGTAGAAGATCCCGCGCGCGCCGGTGTCCCGAATCACCTGCTTGAGGACAGCCACCGCCAGGTGCGTCTTCCCGATGCCGGGCGGGCCGACGAGAAACAGGCCCTTGTCGACGACGGGAAACTGATCGGCAAAGCGCTTGGCGCGCGTGACCGCGTTCAGGAGCCGTTCGTTCGGGTAGGTGATGAACGTGTCGAGCGAGCAGTGCTGGTAGCGACGCGGAATGCGCGCGTCGGCCAGCAGCGTGTCACCGACCTTCTCGCGCCAGCAGTCGCAGCGCGTGACGCGCCGCACCCCGTCGACCTCGATCGCCTTCCATCCGGTCCCGTCGCAGATCGCGCAGGTCACGAATGAAATGTATCACCGATCGGGTCGGTCGGGTCGATCAGGTTTTGCGGATCTGATCAGGTTTGGCGAGTTGACCAACGTTCAGCGCGTCCGCGGCGACGGCGCGTCCGGCGTCGCAGGAGCGTCGGGCGATCGCGTCGAGGTCTTCACGAGATCCGTCGGCGACGACTTCACCATCGCGGTGCTCAGCCGTTGCTCCCAGTCGTCGAGGCCGCGCGCGAGTTCCTTCTTGACGTACTCCATGAACTCGTTGACCTCGGCCTGCATGCGCTCCATCTTCTTGCGCATGTTGAGGATCACCTCGACGCCCGCGAGGTTGACGCCGAGCTCGCGCGTGAGCGAGAGAATCGTCTCGAGCTGCTCGAGGTCCTCTTCCGAGTACAGCCGCGTGTTGCCTTCGGTGCGCGAGGGCGTGAGCAGCCCTTCCCGTTCGTACAGGCGGAGCGTCTGCGGGTGGATGTCGTACTTCGACGCCACCGCGCTGATCATGTAGTACGCCTTGCCGCCCCTGCGCGTGACCATGGCTTACTCCGCGGCGCGCTCTCGCGCCGGGCCGGCCTGTGGTTTCCATGTGCGCTCGAATTGATCGCGCACGCTCTCGCCGTTCAGATCGCCGAACTGTTTCAGCAGCAGCTTCGATCGCTCGTCGAGCACCTTCGGCAGCGCCAGCCGAATCTCCACGACGAGATCGCCCCGATGGCCAGACCGCGGCGACGGCAGGCCGCGGCCCCGCAGGCGAAGCCGCTGGCCCGACTGCGTGCCCGGCGGCACGCGCAGCCGTGTCGATCCGTGGATGGTCGGCACCTCGACGCGCGCGCCGAGCGCGGCTTCGTGCACCGCCACCGGCACGACCAGGTGCAGGTCGTCGTTTTCTCGCCTGAACAGCGGATGCGGCGCCACGTGGACGGTCACGTACAGGTCGCCCGGCGGGCCTCCCCGGCGTCCGGCGCTGCCCTGCCCGGCAATCCGGATCTTCGCGTCGTCGCCAATCCCGGCTGGAACCGGCACGGCCACCTGACCGGCGCGCGACACGGTGCCGGCGCCGTTGCATCCCGGGCAGCCGCGGGCGTTCAGGGCACCCGTGCCATCGCAGCGCTCGCAGCGCCGCGTGAAGACCATGTGTCCGCGCGCGGTGCGGAGGCTGCCCACGCCGTCGCACGACGGGCACTTCACGGCGGCAACCGACAGCGACCCCGTGCCCGCGCATTCGCGGCACGTCGTCTGGCGAACGATCGGCAGATGGAACTCCCCGCCGTCGGCCGCCTGCTCGAACGTCAGCGACAACGACTGGTGCAGGTCATGCCCGCGCTCCGGCGTGCCGGATCGCACGGGCTCGTTGCGCAGGACATCGGCAAAGAGATCGCCGAACGTCGACTGCTGGTTCGCGAAGACCGCCGCCGAGAAATCGAACCCCTCGAAGCCCGGCGCCTGGCCCTCGGCGATCGGCGCCTCGTAGCCGACCAGGTCGTATCGCTGACGGCGATCGGGATCGCTCAGCGTCGAGTAGGCCTCCGCAATCTCGCGAAAGCGCAGCGCGGCCCGCTCGTCGCCCGGATTCACGTCCGGGTGCAGGCGCCGCGCCAGCCGCCGGTAGGCCTTCTTGACCTCCGGCAGCGACGCGCCACGATTGACCCCGAGCACGATGTAGAAGTCCATCGGCTACTTCTCGTCCACGACCTCCGCGTCGATGACCCCGTCGGCCTGACTCGATCCGCCGGAGCCGGGCTCCGATTGCGGCTCCGGACCGCCGCCCGGCGCCCCGCCCGGGCCGCCGCCCGGCGCGCCGCTCGCGCGATACATCGCCTCGGCCGCCTTGTGCTGCGCCTGCATCAGCCCGTCGAGGCCCTGCTTCATCGCGGCGGCGTCGTTCTTCTCGATCGCCGCCTTCAGGCGTCGCCACCGCGGCGTCGATCGTGGCCTTCGCCTCCGGCCCCAGCTTCTCGGCGTTTTCGCTCACGAACTTCTCCGCCGCGTAGACCTGCTGGTCGGCCTGGTTCCTGACCTCGATCTCTTCCTTCCGGCGCTTGTCTTCGTCGGCGTGCGACTCGGCGTCGCGCATCATCCGATCCACTTCGTCCTTCGACAGCCCGCTGGACGAGGTGATCGTGATCTTCTGTTCCTTGTTGGTCGCCTTGTCCTTCGCCGACACGTTGACGATGCCGTTGGCGTCGATGTCGAAGGTGACGTCGATTTGCGGCACGCCGCGCGGCGCCGGCGGGATGCCCGTCAGCTGGAAGCGGCCGAGCGTGCGATTGTCGCGCGCCAGCGGACGCTCGCCCTGCAGCACGTGGACCTCGACGCTCGTCTGGCTGTCGGCCGCCGTCGAGAAGGTCTCGCTCTTTCGCGTCGGGATCGTCGTGTTGCGCGCGATGAGCGTCGTCAGCACGCCGCCGAGCGTCTCGATGCCGAGCGAGAGCGGGGTGACGTCGAGCAGCAGCAGGTCCTTCACGTCGCCGGCGAGCACGCCCGCCTGGACGGCCGCGCCGATGGCGACGACCTCGTCGGGGTTCACGCCCTTGTGCGGCTCCTTGCCGAACATGTCCTTGACGATCTGCTGGACGCGCGGCACGCGCGTCGATCCGCCGACGAGCACCACTTCGTCGACTGCGCTGGCGGCGACGCCGGCGTCGGCCAGCGCCTGCCGCGTCGGCCCGATCGTCCGCTGCAGCAGGTCTTCGACGAGCTGCTCGAACTTCGCGCGCGTGAGCTTCTTGACGAGATGCTTCGGGCCGGTCTGGTCCGCGCTGATGAACGGCAGGTTGACTTCGGTCTCGGCGACGGTGGAGAGCTCCATCTTCGCCTTCTCCGCCGATTCCTTCAGGCGCTGCAGCGCCATGCGGTCCTTCGAGAGGTCGATCCCTTCCTCTTTCTTGAACTCGCCGATGATCCACTCGATGATGCGCTGATCGAGGTTGTCGCCGCCGAGATGCGTGTCGCCGTTGGTCGCTTTCACTTCGACCACGCCGTCGCCGACTTCGAGGATCGAGATGTCGAACGTGCCGCCGCCGAAGTCGTAGACGGCGATGAGCTCTTCCTTCTTCTTGTCGAGCCCGTACGCCAGCGCCGCGGCGGTCGGCTCGTTGACGATGCGCATCACCTCGAGGCCGGCGATCTGTCCGGCTTCCTTGGTGGCCTGCCGTTGCGCGTCGTTGAAGTACGCCGGAACCGTGATGACGGCCTGCGTGACCGGCTGCCCGAGGTAGTCCTCCGCCGACTGCTTCAACTTCTGGAGGATCATCGCGGAGATCTGCGGGGGCGCGTAGTCCTCGTTGCCGGCGCGGATGCGCACGTCGCCGTTGGCGGCCTGCACCACCCGGTACGGCACCATCGTCATTTCCTCGGTCACCTCGGTGAAGCGCCGTCCCATGAAGCGCTTGATCGAGAAGACCGTGTTCTCGGGATTGGTGACGGCCTGCCGCTTGGCGACCTGCCCGACCAGCCGCTCGCCGGTCTTCGTAAAGGCCACGACCGACGGTGTCAGCCGGTTGCCTTCAGCGTTCGTGATGACGACCGGCTGGCCGCCTTCCATCACCGCCACGACGGAGTTCGTCGTGCCGAGGTCGATCCCGATGATTTTGCTCATAACCCCTCGTGAATTTAGGACACGCCCAGTATGAAACTTTAGTGTCCCGTTGTCACTCTTTCGGCGTGCTCCGCAGGCGCCAGTATCCCCAACAATTCTCGTAAGTGGCTGATTTCCGAGTCGCTTTCGCCGGGGTGTGCTACGCTTTTCTCAGCCAGCCCGCGCGAGGCCGGGACGCCCGGACGCCCCGGTGGAAGAAGGTCCGATGACTCGCTTCACGCCGCTCGCCACCCTCGTCGCCCTGCTCCTTGCTCTAACGAGCGCGGGCGCCCAGACCGCACCACCTGCGCATATTTCGGTCGTTGACGGCGCCGCCACGGTGTCCCGCACGAGCGGGTCCGAGATGGCCGTGCCCGACCTGCCGCTCGACCCCGGCGATCGCGTGCGCACCGGCGACGGACACGTCGAGATCGTCACCGGCGACGGCTCGGTCCTCCATCTCGATGCCCAGACCACGGTCGACGTGAACGCGACGGGCGTCGTTCGACTGCTGGGCGGACGCCTGGTCGTGTCGGCCACGCAAGCCGGCGACTCCGTGCAGGTCGACACGCTGCCCGCGTCGGTCCGACTCTCGGTGGGCAGCGAAGGACGGCTCTCGCTGTTCCAGGATGCAGACGGCGTCTACCTCGACGTCGCGATGATTCGCGGCGACGCCGACGTGACGACGGCGATGTCGGCGACGTCGGTGTTCGCCGGCTCTCGCGTCATCGTGCGGAGCGGTCAGCCGCCCAGCGAGGAGATGGCGTTCAACTCGGCCGAGAGCGACCCGTTTTACGACTGGTCGAACTCGCTGCTCGACGAGCGCCGCGGCACGACGTCCGCGCAGTACCTGCCGTCCGATCTCAGCGGCTACAGCGCGTCGTTCGATCAAGGCGGATCGTGGAGCTATCTCGCGCCGTACGGCTACGTCTGGTACCCGACCGTGGTGGCCGGATGGCACCCGTACTATCACGGACGCTGGTGCCGGCGTGACGACGGATGGAACTTCGTCGGCGACGGCGGCCGGTGGAACTATCCGACGCATCACTACGGACGCTGGGGCGTCGGATCCAACGGCGGCTGGTTCTGGGTGCCGGGCAAACAGTGGTCGTCGGCCTGGGTGCAATGGGCCTCCGCGCCGGGCTACACGAGCTGGTGTCCGCTGGGCGCCAACGACAAGCCCGTGGGCACCTGGGCATCCCGCACGGACACGCGCACCGGAGTGCCTGGACGCGGATGGACCGTCGTCCGCTCGACGGCATTCGCCGACGGCGGGAGCGTCTCGACGCACGCGATCGACGTGCGCGCGCTGGCGAGGGCGCCGCAGGCGCCGGCGTTCGTCCAGCAGACCACGCCGCCTCCAGTCGCCGTTTCACGCGGCCACTTCGGCGTCGCGGGGCCGGCCGTGCGCCGCCGAGGTCCGCGCTGTCCCGCGCGCCAGCGCCGCCGTTCCCGCGCGTGCCGCTCGCGTGATGACCCCGCCGGCCACGAGCGCGCCGCCCGTTGTCTACTATCGCGGCGGGACCGTGACCACGGGAAACGCGGCCGACGTCCATCCGGCGCACGCGCATGCTCGAGACGCAGCCGCCAGCCGCGGCATGACCGTCGGCGGCGTGCAGCCGCCGCCGATTCCCTATCGCAACGGCCCGCCGATCATCGCCGTGCCGCGGGCGGTGCCGCCCGGAGGCGCTCACATGGGTCCGCCGATCATGGCGGGGCCGCCGCCCGTCATCGGCGCGCCGCCGGCGATTGGGGCTCCGGCCGCGCACGCCATCGGCGACCCCGATCGCGCGCCCGGCGCCACCTGCGCATGCCGCGCCGCCGCCCGCGCCCGCACCGGCGCCGGCGCCAGCGGCCGCTCGCGCCCGCGCACGCGGTCGCGTCGCCGCGCAGCGGCAGTCCACGCTAGGCCCTAAGCGCGCATGGCGCACTACGTCGTCCGCATCGCCCGCAAGGCGGGCATCGTGCTGCTGTTCGTCCTGGCCATTGGCGCCGGCGTCCTGAGCGGGATGCTGTTCGCATCGAGCGCCGACATGCCGCAGGTCTCGGCGCTCGACGACTACGCGCCGAGCACCATCACACGCGTCTACGCCGCCAACGGCGACGTCGTCGGCGAGTTCGCCATCGAGCGCCGCGTCGTCATCACGTACGAGCAGATCTCGCCGCTGCTCCGGCAGGCCATCATCGCGGCCGAGGACAAGAACTTCGACACGCATATCGGCCTCAGCGTGCCGCGGACGGTCGTGACGGCCGTCACGGATCTGGTCCGGCGCCAGAGGCACGGCGCCAGCACGCTGACGCAGCAGCTCGCGCGCAATCTCTTTCTGACGAACGAGAAGACGTGGTCGCGCAAGTTCAACGAGCTGCTGCTCTCGCTCGAAATCGAGAAGCGCTACACCAAGCGCGAGATCTTCACGCTCTACTGCAACCACGTGCCGTGGGGCCACGGCACGTACGGCGCGGAGGCCGCGTCGCGTCTCTACTTCGGCAAGTCGGCGAAGGATCTCACCCTCGAGGAAGCGGCCCTGCTGGCCGGCATCGTCAACCTGCCCGCGCGCCAGAGCCCGTACGTGAACCTCCCGGCCGCCAAGCGGCGGCGCGATTACGCGCTGCAGCGGATGGCGGAGGACGGCTACATCACGCAGGCGGTGGCCGACGCGACCAAGCAGAAGCCGATCATCACGGCAGGACGACCCTCGAAGGGCGGCTTCGCGGCGTTCTATCTCGAAGACGTGCGGCAGCACCTCGAGGAGCATTACGGCGCCAAGCGCCTGTACGAGAGCGGCCTGGCGGTCTACACGTCCATCGATCCGAAGCTGCAGCGCATCGCGGAAGCGGCCTTCGATGCGGGCCTGCGGCGCGTGGACAAGCGGCGCGGCTTCCGGCGTCCGAAGCACAACGTGATCGTCGAGGGCGGCCAGATCGACACCTGGCAGGATGACCGCTGGAAGAGCCCGATGCAGCCCGGCGACATCGTCCCGGCCGTCGCGCTGCCGGTCACGAAGGGGGCGACCTCAGGACCGGCGGGCGCCCTGCACCTGCGCGCGGGATCGCTCACGGTCGAAGTGCCGCGCGCGGGCTACGCCTGGACGCGCAAGACGACGCCGGACTTTCTGCGCGCCGGCGACGTCGTGCAGGTGCGATTGACGGCAGTCGACGCCGCCACGGGATTCGCGACCGGCGAGCTCGAGCAGGATCCGCAGATCGAGGGGTCGCTCGTCGCCATCGACAACGCGACGGGGCAGATCCGCGCGATGATCGGCGGCTTCGATTTCGGCCGCAGCAAGTTCAACCGCGCCACGCAAGCCTGGCGTCAGATGGGCTCGACCTTCAAGCCCATCGTCTACACGGCGGCGATCGATCGCGGCTACACGCCGACGTCGATCATCGTGGACGCGCCGGTGGCCTTCCCCGCCGGGCCCGGGCAGCCGCTCTACTCGCCGCAGAACTACGACCGGAAGTTCGAAGGCGCCGTCACGCTGCGCCGCGCGCTCGAGGATTCGCGCAACGTGCCGACGGTGAAGCTGCTCGACAGCATCGGACCGGCCGTCGCGATCGACTACGCCAGGCGCTTCGGCCTCTCGAACAAGTTCCAGCCGTACCTGTCGATGGCGCTCGGGGTCACCGAGGAAACGCTGCTCGAAGCGACGTCCGCGTACACCGCGTTCCCGCATCAGGGGATTCGCATGTCGCCGTACGAGGTGCTGCGCGTCGTCGATCGTCAGGGCAACGTGCTGGAGGAGAACCACCCCGAGCCGAACGACGCGATCCGCGCGGATACGGCGTACGTGATGACGAGCCTGCTCGAGGGCGTCACGACGCGCGGCACGGCCGCGGCTGCGGCGGCGCTCGACTGGCCCATCGCCGGGAAGACGGGGACGATGGATGAATACACGGATGCGTGGTTCATCGGCTTCGACCCGGACATCACCATTGGCGTGTGGATTGGGTACGACGAGAAGAAGCCGCTCGGTCCGGGCGAGACCGGCGCGGTAGCGGCGCTGCCGATCTGGATCGAGACGATGAAGGGCTACCTCGCCGCGCGCGGCCGCGACAAGAAGCCGGAGTTCACCGCGCCCGGCAACATCGTCTTCGCGCAGGTGGACAAGACCGACGGCACGCCGTCGGCCGCGCCCGACGCGATCACCGACGCGTTCATCGCCGGCACGCAGCCAAACGGCGCGATTGCCGCCCCGCCGCCCGACGCACACGCGCCGTCGCAGCCCTGAAGAGTCGCCCTTCAAGACACCCGGATTCTGATTTCTGGGATTCAACGGCCGTAGCGGCCGGTTCCGATTCTTCATTCATCATGCAGCATTCTTTCATTCTTCATTCTTCATTTCTTCTTCTTCCGCCCTGCAACTTCGATCGGTAGTGCATCTCGAGCGTGATGTTCTGCTCGAGCAGCTCGATCGCGATTTGGGCGCGACGCTCGCGGGTCTCGGGACGCTTCGCCGAGTCGATGAAGTGCACGAAATGCTTGCGGTACGACGCCGCCATCGCCTTCAGGTTCTTCAGCGCCAGCTTGTTCCGTCCGATCCGGCGCTCCACTTCCTCGGGGATGACGTCAGGCCGCAGCCACGACACGTCGGCGACCTTCGTCCCGGCCTTCGGGCCGGCGGCGTGCCCGGCCTCCATCACGAGCCCCTGCTCGACGAGCCGTGCGAAGCGTCGCAGGTTCACGGCTGACCAGACGCTGCCCTTCCGTCGCGGCGTGAACCGCTGCATGTGCCGCTCGTCGTCCACGCGCTTGACGAGGCCGTCGATCCAGCCGAAGCAGAGCGCCTCTTCGACGGCTTCGTCGTAGCTGACGCTGGCCTTGCCCGTGTGCTTCTTGTAGTACACGACCCAGATCTCGTCGCGTCGCGCGTGATGGCGCTCGAGCCACGCGCGCCACGCGGCGCGCGATTTCGGTGACACGGTGGCGCCCGGCGTCATGGCTGGAGGACCCATTGCGGCGGATCCGGCTCGCCGTCGAGCCTCGGCGGCAGGTTGAGCGCGACGCGCCAGCGGTGCAGCCACGAGACGCCGTTTCTGCCGACGTAGTTGTCCGCGGTCTGATAGGCGGGATCCTGCGCCGCCTGGTCCAGCGTGATGAACGCGTAGCCGCGGGCTCGCAGGCGCCGCAGCAGTTCCGGCATCGCGTCGGCGTTGATCCGGTTGACGTGGCACAGCAGCACCTGCGGAATCTCGCGGCCGAACGTCTCGACGCTGAATGCCTGCGCCCAGTCCATCTTCAGATCCTGGAACCGCAGGTATTCGGTCATGACCTGATCGGCCTGCGACTGCTTCCGATCGCTGATGGCCTTTTCGTAGAACTTCGTGAAGAGATAGTCGGTGGCCTCGACCGTGAACGGCGCGATGCGATAGCCGTGCTCGCGCGCAAACGCCTCGAACCGCGTCTTTGCGTCGAGCGTCGGCCCGGTCTGGTTGAACGGATGGCGGTACCACACGAGCGTCTTGCCCTTGCCTTCGAGCAACGGCCGCGTGACGCGCTCGCCGCGAAGCACATCGGCCTCGTAGTCGGCGAGCGTGGCGTCGTTGAATCCCTCGTGGTTGTAGCTGTGATTGCCGAGCGCCATCCCCGCATCCACCCAGCTGCGCAGGATCGCCGTGCGCTCGTCGCGCTCGCCGTCGACGTCAAGCCGTCCTTCGTTCACGAAGCCAATCGCCGGCGCCCCGGAGATGCGCAGCGTCGCGAGCAGCCGGCGGTTGATGTCGGCCAGACTGTCGGCGGTCGGCCGCGCCAGGACGCCCGGAAGGTCGTCGAACGTCATCGCGATCGCGCGCGAGGTCGATGGCGGGGGCTGCATGCGCGCCTGGAGGCCGCCGGCGGCGACGACCAGCCACACCAACAGGCCCACCGCAGGCGGCGCGTCTCAGCACAGCAGGCGGATGACGTCCGTGCGCGTGATGATGAACGTCTTGTCGGTCTTGAAGTCCCGCACGAGCACGGCGGGATTGGCCGGCGTGATCATGGTCGCGAGCTGCTCGACGTTGGTCGAGATGTCCACGAAGGGGAACGCCGGCTGCATGATCTCCTGGACCGGCCGCTTGACGACGTCGGGGTCGCGGAGCAGCGCCTCGTAGAGGTGCGCCTCGTTGAGCGACCCGACGAGCCGCCGATCGTGCGTGATCGAAATCTGCGAGAAGTCGTGCTCGCGCATCAGGCGGACGGCGGCGTCGATCGGCTCGGTGGCTTCGATCGCTCGCAGCTCGCCCGAGAGCCCCGACCCCACCAGCGTCGCAGCCGTCATGCCGGCCTTCTCGAGGAACCCCTTCCCGCGCATCCACTCGTCGTTGAACATCTTGCCGAGGTAGCGCGACCCGTGGTCGTGAAAGATCACGACGACGAGGTCGCTCTCGGTGAACCGGTCGCGGAGCTGAAGCAGCCCCGCCATGGCCGAGCCCGCCGAGTTGCCGGCGAAGATCCCCTCTTCGCGTGAGATGCGCCGCGTCATGATGGCCGCGTCGCGATCGGTCACCTTCTCGAAGTGATCGATGACGTCGAAGTCGACGTTCTTCGGCAGGAAGTCCTCGCCGATGCCCTCGGTGATGTACGGGTAGATCTCGTTCTTGTCGAAGATCCCGGTCTCCTTGTACTTCTTGAACACCGACCCGTACGTGTCGATGCCCCAGACGCGGATCTTCGGGTTCTTCTCCTTCAGGAACTTCCCGACGCCGCTGATGGTCCCGCCGGTGCCGACGCCGGCGACCAGGTCGGTGATGCGGCCGTCAGTCTGTTCCCAGATCTCCGGTCCCGTCTGCTCGTAATGCGCCGCGGAGTTCGACAGGTTGTCGTACTGGTTCGCCTTCCAGGCGCCGGGCACCTCGCGTTCCAGCCGCGACGACACCGAATAGTACGAGCGCGGGTCCTCGGGGTCGACGTTGGTCGGGCAGACGATGACCTCGGCGCCGAAGGCCTTCAGGGCGTCCACCTTCTCCTTCGACTGCTTGTCGGTGGTCGTGAAGATGCAGCGATAGCCCTTGATGACGGCCGCAATCGCCAGGCCCATGCCGGTGTTGCCCGACGTCCCCTCGACAATCGTGCCGCCCGGCTTCAACGCGCCGCTCCGCTCGGCGTCCTCGATCATCTTGACGGCCATCCGGTCCTTGATCGAGTTGCCGGGGTTGAACGTCTCGACCTTCGCGAGGACGGTGGCCTTGATCACGCCCTTCGTGATTCGGTTGATGCGGACCATCGGCGTGTGGCCGATGGCATCCAGGATGGTGTTGCAGATTTTCGTCACGAAGGCCTCGCGGGCGCTCGGCAGACGCGGCGGGGCCGCCCGTGTGGAGAGTATATGTCGGCCGGGCTTGCATCGCCCTCGGGCTCGCTGGTTAGAATCGACCAGCCCCCAGCGCGTCCAGGATTCGAGGCCACATCTCCATGAGCCGCCGAGGCAGCAGCCAGCGATCCCCAATGGTACAAGGACGCCGTCATCTACCAGCTGCACGTCCGCAGCTTCTCCGATCAGAACGGCGACGGCATCGGCGACTTCACCGGGCTCATCGAGAAGCTCGACTACCTGAAGGAGCTGGGCGTCTCGTGCCTGTGGCTCCTGCCGTTCTACCCGTCGCCGCTCAGGGATGACGGCTACGACATCGCGCACTACGAGGACATCCATCCCTCGTACGGCACGATGAAGGACTTCCGCGCGTTCCTGCGCGCCGCGCACGACCGCGGCCTGCAGGTCGTGACGGAGCTCGTCATCAACCACACGTCGGACCAGCACCCGTGGTTTCAGGCCGCGCGCCGCGCGCCGGCCGGCTCGGCGAAGCGGGACTACTACGTGTGGAGCAACACGAAGCAGCGCTACGAGGGCGCGCGCATCATCTTCACCGACAGCGAGACCTCGAACTGGCAGTGGGACCCGGTCGCGAACGCGTATTACTGGCACCGGTTCTTCTTCCACCAGCCCGACCTGAACTTCGACAACCCGCACGTCCGCAACGCGGTCTTGAAAGTCATGCGCTTCTGGTTCGACCAGGGCGTCGACGGCATGCGCCTCGACGCGGTGCCCTATCTCATCGAGCGCGAGGGCACCACCTGCGAGAACCTGCCCGAGACGCACCAGTTCCTCCGCGACCTCCGCAGCGATCTGGACGCGCGGTACGACGGGCGGATGCTGCTGGCCGAAGCGAACCAGTGGCCGGCCGACGTCTGCTCGTTTTACGGCGAGGGCGACGAGTGCCACATGGCGCTTCAACTTCCCGCTGATGCCGCGCATGTACATGGCGCTCAGACAGGAAGACAGCCACCCGATCGCCGACATCCTGCGCCAGACGCCCGACATCCCGTCGTCCTGCCAGTGGGCGCTCTTCCTCCGCAACCACGACGAGCTGACGCTCGAGATGGTCACCGACGAGGAGCGCGACTATCTCTACCAGGCGTACGCCAGCGATCCCCAGATGCGGATCAACGGCGGCATCCGCAGACGCCTGGCGCCGCTGCTGGAGAACGACCGCCAGCGCATCGAGTTGCTGACCGGGCTCCTCTTCTCGCTGCCGGGCACGCCGGTCGTCTACTACGGCGACGAGATCGGGATGGGCGACAACATCTATCTTGGCGACCGCAACGCCGTGCGCACGCCGATGCAGTGGACGTCCGATCGCAACGGCGGCTTCTCGCGCGCGGATCCCGCGCGTCTCTTTGCGCCGGTCGTCATGGACCCGGTCTACGGGTACCAGGGACGCAACGTCGAAGCGCAGGAGCGCTCGCCGGCCTCGCTGCTGAACTGGATGAAGCGCGCGATTGCGCTGCGCCGCCGCCACCGCGCCTTCGGCCGCGGCACGCTGACGCTGCTCTCGCCGACGAACCGGAAGGTCCTCGCGTTCATCCGCCAGTTCGAGGACGAGACGATCCTGTGCGTGGCCAACCTGTCGCGGACGCCACAGCCCGCCGAGCTCGACTTGAGCGCGTTCAAGGGCCGCATCCCGTTCGAGCTGACCGGCGACACCGAGTTTCCGAGGATTGGCGAGCTCCCGTACTTCATCACGCTCGGCCGCTACGCCGCCTACTGGTTCCTCCTGCGCGACGCGCCCGAGCCGCCGGTCGTCGTCCGGCCCGCGCCGCGATCGGCGCCCAAGCCGGTGGCTGGCACCGACCTCGATCCGCTGCTGCTCGGCCCGGCGTGGGACAAGGCGTTCGACTCGGCGACCCGGTCGATTCTCGAGCGGCTCTACCTGCCGCAGCACCTGGCCACACGCCGGTGGTTCTCGGCGAAGTCGCGGCCGCTCCACGCCGTGCGCATTCGCGACTACGCGCTCGTCAGCGCGTCGCCGGCGCCGGGATTTCTCACGCTGCTCGACGTCAGCTACGCCGACGGCGGCGCGGACACCTACTGCGTGCCGCTGGCGTTTCTCGCCGGCGTGCCAGCCGACGAGCTGCTGAAGGAGTCGCCCGATCTCGTGGTGGCGCGCGTCAGCGGCGCGCGGCGCGGGGTGCTTCACGAGCGCCTCGATCTTGGCCTCGCCGGCCAGCTGGTCCAGGCCATCGTCAACGATCGGGTCATCACCTCGCGTTCCGGCCATATCGTCACGACACGCTTCCCGGCGCTGTCCGATCGCCTCGGACCGACCGCGCTCGACAGCCTGCCGATCGCCAGATTCGGCGGCGACCAGCACAACACGTCGTTCCTGATTGGCGACCGGCTCGTCCTCAAGCTGATTCGGCGCGTCGAGCCGGGCACGAACCCCGAGTTCGAAGTGGGATTCCATCTCAGCGAACGCGCGCGGTTCCCGAGAGCGCCGCGGCTCGCGGGCGTCGTGGAGCACGACCGCGGCGGCGAGCGCTCGACGCTGGCGGTGCTGCACGAACAGGTGCCGCATCAGACGACCGGATGGAACCAGGCGCTCGGCGAAGTCTCGCGGTTCTACGAACGAGCGGCCAGCGTCACCGCGACGCCCCGGCCGGCACGCTGCAGGTCACGCCCGGCGGCGCTCACGCGTCTGCCGTCACCGTGCCGGATCCGATTGCCGATCGGTTCGAGTGGTACGTCGAGGCGCTCGCGCGGCTCGGGCCGCCGCACGGCGGATCTGCACGCCGCGCTGGCGACGCCGCACGGCGATCAGGCGTTCGAGCCGGAGCCGATTGCGGCGTCGGAGTTCGAGGCGGAGATGGCGGCGATCGGCCAGCGCGCCGCCGCAACGCTCGAGACCCTGCGCGGCCGGGTCGCGTCGCTGCCCGAGGAGGCCGCGCGCCTCGCCACGCAGGTGCTCGCCACCGAGTCGAACGTCCAGGCGCTTCTCGCTCAGGCCGTCAGCGCGTTTCCGGCCGGCCTGCTTCGAACGCGCATCCACGGCGACTACCAGCTCGGACAGGCGCTGTGGAACGAAGGCGACTTCTTCCTGATCGACTTCGAGGGGGATCCAGCCAGGTCGATCGCGGAGCGCCGCGCGAAGCAATCGCCGCTCAGGGACATCGCGACGATGGCGCGATCGCTGAGCTATGCGGCGTACGTGCAGTTGTCAGCCGTCCGCGAGCGCGAGCCCGACAAGGCTCGGCGGCTGGGACCGTGGGCCGCATTCTGGGATCGATCGGCGACGGAGATCTTCGTGCAGAGCTATCGCGCGCAGACAGGCAGCGCGGCGTTCGTGCCTCACACGCGCGAGGCGTTCGACGCCGTCCTGCGCGCCTACCTGCTCGACGAGTCGGTCACGGAACTGGCATTCGAGCTCGACAACCGGCCGAACCTGGTCTTCGTGCCGCTCGAATCTCTGGCGACGCTGCTCAGCCATAGCGGCGACATTCACCTGCGCTGCGATACGGCTTCAAAGACACCTGGATTCTGCGATTTCAGGGATTCAGCAATTGTCGCAGACAGGCTCAAGGCTCCAGCCGGCTCGATGTCACGGGAATCCCCTGAATCTCAGAATCCCGGTGTCTTTGAGTCAGCGAAGTCGGCGTGACGCCGATCAGTCTTCGTCTGCCGTCGCCGTGCTCAGCGTGCCGGAGGCCTTCTTCATCAGGTAGCTCCTGATGAACGGATCCAGGTCGCCGTCGAACACGCGGTTGACGTCGCCGACCTGCTCCTTCGTGCGGTGGTCCTTCACCATCTGGTACGGCTGCAGGACGTAGCTGCGAATCTGGTGGCCGAAGGCGATGTCTTTCTTCTCGCCGCTGATCTGGTCGAGCCTCGCCTGCTGCTCCTTCAGCCGCAGGTCGTAGAGGCGAGACTTCAGGACCTTCATCGCGGCATCGCGGTTCCGGTGCTGCGATCGCTCGTTCTGGCACGACACGACGATGCCCGTCGGCAAGTGCGTGAGGCGGACGGCCGAGTCCGTGACGTTGACGTGCTGGCCGCCGGCGCCGCTCGAGCGATACGTGTCGATGCGAAGGTCCTTCTCCGGGATGTCGATGTCGATGTCGTCCGGCAGCTCCGGCCAGACGAACACCGACGCGAACGACGTGTGCCGGCGCTGCGCCTGGTCGAACGGCGAGATGCGCACGAGCCGATGGACGCCGGCCTCGGCCGACAGCAGCCCGAACGCGTAGTCGCCGATCACCATCATCGTCGCGCTCTTGATCCCGGCCTCGTCGCCAGGCTGGTAGTCGATGAGGTCGCGCTTGAAGCCGCGGCGATCGCACCAGCGCACGTACATCTTCAGCAGCATCTCGGCCCAGTCCTGCGACTCGGTGCCTCCAGCGCCTGGATGGATGGTCATGATGGCGTTGACGCGGTCGTGCTCGCCGCCGAGCATCTTGCGCGTCTCGGCAAGCTCGACGTCGCGCTGGAAGTCGTCCAGGCCCTTGAGGAGATCCGCTTCGACCGGCTCGCCCGACCCGGCCCACTCGACGAGGACGCCGAGGTCGTCGGTGCGGCGGGACAGCGTCTCGGCGAGCGTCAGCTCGTCTTCGACGCGGCGTCGGCGCTGCAGCAGCTTCTGCGCCTCGGCCTGGTCCTTCCAGAAGTCCGGCTGGGAAACGCGAGACTCGATGCGATCCAGTTCCGCGCGGGAGCGAGCGGGGTCAAAGATAACTCCGCAGATCGGAGGTGCGTTTCACCAGATCCTGGTAGCGCCTTACCTGCTCGTCGAGAACGAACGCCATCTCTCAAGCATATCAAACGCCGGCACGCCGGCCGCCGGCGCGCACCGGGAGCACGACCGCGACCAGCAGCGCCACCGAGAGCCACGCGACGACGTCGCCGGTCCGCGAGTAGATCGTGCGGTCGTCGAGCAGCCGCGCGTCGACCACCCAGGCGCCTTCGACGAAGAGATCCGAGGCGAGCCTGCACGCGTCCGTACGGGTCCACCATGCCGCTCACGCCGGTATTGGCCGCGCGGACCAGGTACCGGCCTTCCTCGATCGCGCGCATCGAAGCCATCGCGAAGTGCTGCCATGGCGCCGACGATCGCCCGAACCAGGCGTCGTTCGTGATCGTCGTCAGCAGCTGGCTGCCCGCGAGGACGCCGTCGCGGATGAGCGAGGGGTAGACGACCTCGTAGCAGATCGCGGTCGAGACCGAGCCGGCGGGGATCGGCAGCGTCACGACGTCGGTGCCCGGCGAGAAGTCCGAGACGGCCTGGACCAGCGGCGCCGCGAAGAACAGCACGTCCTTCATCGGCACGTACTCGCCGAACGGCACGAGATGCACCTTGCGGTACACGCCCGCCGTCGACCCGTCGCGTCCGATCATGAACGCGGCGTTGTAGATCTTCGGCGGCCCGCTGCGCGTTCGCTCCCAGAGATCCGACCCGACCAGCATCGAAATGCCGCTCTCACGCGCGAGGCTGCGCAGCACCTCGGTCTCCGGGTCGGGCCCGAAGTAGAACGGCGTCGCCGACTCCGGCCAGATCACGAGCTCGGCGCCCTGGCCGACGGCCTGACGGGTCAAGCGGAGATACCGGCTGAAGATATCGGCCGCGCGCGCCGGCTCCCATTTGTCGTCCTGCGGCACGTTGCCCTGAATCAGGCCCACGCGCAGCGGCCGGCCCGCCGTCGTCAGCCGATCGTCAGAGAGGCGCCACTGCCCGAAGACGGCGACGACGGCGACAACGGCCACCGTCGCAGCCAGCGGCACCCAGCGCCGGGAGTCGCGCGCCAGCGTCGCGTGCGCGGCGGCGCTCGACACCATCGCCACGAGCCACGACAGACCGAACACCCCGGTGACCGCCGCCAGCTGTGCGACAGGCAGCACGGTCACCTGGCTGTACCCGAGCAGCACCCATGGGAAGCCGCCGAAGATCGTGAGGCGGCCGTACTCCGTCGCCGTCCACAGCGCGGGCGCGAGGAGCAGCGCGCGCGGTCCGAACTTCCGCGTCGCCACGTGCAGCGCCAGCGCGAAGAACGCAGGGAAGAGCGCCAGATAGGCGACGAGCAGCCCCGCGACCAGCGCGGCGACCGGCAGGCTGAGCCCGCCGTATTGCGCCATGACGCCGCCGGTCCAGTAGATGGTGCCGGCGAAGTACACGACGCCCGTCATCAGGCCCAGGCCGAACGATCGCAGCGCACGTCGGCCCGCGCTCGGGCGCGACGCTGACGACGGCGATGAGAAGCGGGGTGAGGGCGATCCACGCCACGGCCGGATGCCCGTGGCGCGGGAAGCTGAGCGCGAAGAGCGCCCCCGAAAGAAGGGCTAGCGCGTAACCCAGGGGCTGAACTGCTCTTCCTTCTGGAGCCGGCTGGCAATCCGCTCGGCCTCGGCGCGCTCCGGGAAGCGGCCGACCTGCACGCGGTAGACCGGCGGCTTGCCCGGCAGCGGGTTGACGACGTACGCCGGATAGCCCTTCGCCGCCAGACGCTTCACGATGGCGTCAGCCTCGCCGCGATCGCGCAAGCGCGGTGATCTGCACCGCGAAACCACCCGATGCCACCGTGCCCGGCGCGGCGGGCGCGGCAATCTGCGCAGGCGGTTTGGACGCGCCGGCGTCGGCGTGTTCAGCCGGCGCGGGCTTTTCAGCGGGTGCGGCCTTCTCCGCCGCGGGCTTCTCGACGGCGGCAGGCTTCGGCGCGGCGCGCGGCCGCGGCAGCAGGCTTCGGCGGCGGCCGTGGCCTTCCCGGCCGGGGCCAGCTTCGTGTCCTTCGGGTTCTTCTCGGTCAGGGCGTTTTGCATCGGACTCGTCGTCGCGCGGATTCGGCGGCGCCGACGCGGGCAGCGGCCTGGCCGGAGGTGCCGGCGCGGGGCCGGTGGATGCCTGCGCGGCCGGGCTGGTGGCGAGATCGCCGACGCTCGACGCGCCGTCGGCGCGGTCCGCCCGCACGCCGCGGCCGACCATCACGCCGCACAGGAAGATCACGACCGACACGACGGTCGCCGCCATGAAGAGGAACACCAGCTGCTTGCCGTTCAGCTGTATTTCGTGGAAGCCGTCGTCACTCATAAGTCATCGACCAGGGGCCGCTCGACAGTGTAACTCCATTCGCCGGTCAGGCCTGCCCCACGTGCAGGAGCCGCGCTTCAGCAAACCCTGACTCCGTACGTGGGGCAGGGCTTTAGCCCTGCGTGCGGACTCGCCCTGAACGCTCACGGACGCGGCTGGACGGGAGCCGCCTGCTTCAACAGCTGCGTCGCCTCCGGCGTACCCGGGTCTCAGCGCCAGGGCGCGCTCGGCCTCGGCGTGCGCGGCCGCGGTGTTCTTCTCGAGCAGATAGGCCTCGCCGAGCGCTTCGTGCGCTTCGGCCGTCTCCTCGCTCCAGAGAGAGATCTTGAGCGCCTCGATCGCGTCGCGCGTGCGCCCGGCCCGAAGATGCAGCCGCCCGACGAGCAGGTGCGCCTCGGCCTGATATGGCGACAGGTAGATCGCGCGCCGCAGTTCCGTGAGCGCGGCGCGATCCTCCTCGCGCTCGTAAAACCGGCGTCCGCGATCGAGATGGAACGTCGCCATCTCGCGTTGCTCGCGCTGCTCGGTCGCAACCAGCGCAGAGTCGGCGCGGCCCGCCTCGGGACGCTGGAGGAAGAGCGCCATGCGCTCGAGTCCCTTGGGCACGGCGGTCGCGTTCGGACCGGACTCCCCTTCTTCGTACCCCGCGGACAGCCGCCGGGCCAGCTCTCGTTCGCGGCCGCCCTCCGTGCCGGCGCCGGTCGCGTCGAGCGCCGACGCGAGCACGAAATGCGCGTCGGCGTCGGCCGGGTCCAGCCGGACGGCTTCCTTCAACCAGTACACCGACGCCTGGCCGTCCTGCTCCTCCCAATACGCGTAGCCGAGATTGAACGTCGCGTCGGCCGACATCGTGTTCAGCTCGACGGCCTTGTGCAGGAAGTACGTGGCGCGTCCCTGCTGCGCCGTCGGCGTGCGCCGAAGCTGGATCACGCCAAGATTCGTCAGCAGCTCCGGCGTCGGCGCGGTCGCGTTCATCTGCTGCAGCCGCGCAAACGCGTCGTCGAAGCGCTTCAGGTTGATCTCGGCCAGCGCGGCCGCGAACTGGCCGTCGCGCCGAGACGGCGACGACTCGCCGATCGCCAGCGCCGCGGTGCGCGCCGCCTCGAAGTTGCCCACTTCGCTCTGGGTCGAGGCCAGCGCCAGACGCGCGCGGTCGAAGGTCGGCGCCAGCGCAATGGCGTTCTGGAGATACGTGATCGCCGTCGCCGGCGTCTCCGCAAGCAGGCCTTTCACGTAGCTCTCGTAGGCCGGCAGCGGCGGATGCTGCTTCTCGACGACGTCGGTGGGGACGTTCGAGG
The DNA here is from genome assembly GCA_963787035.1 of Vicinamibacteria bacterium. Classification (GTDB taxonomy): domain Bacteria; phylum Acidobacteriota; class Vicinamibacteria; order Vicinamibacterales; family JAENWD01; genus JAENWD01. Next base: position 123,957 of record CAWBBN010000021.1, on the reverse strand, counting down.
ACGGCACGAGGCGGCGCGCCGAGCGCTCGAGGATCGCGAGCATGTCCGTGAGCGGCCCGTGCTCGTCAAACGTCGCGGCCACGCGGCCGGTGTCGATCCGGATCGACTGCACGCCAACTGTCAGGACGTCGCCGTTGAGCACCGCGCTGCCCGTGACGACCGTCGACGCGCCGACGAGCTGCCCGATCTTGATGGCCGTCGCGCTCGTCAGTCCCGCGCGCGGCGGCACCTGCAGGCGTTCGAGCGCCCGGATGCGTTCGTCCCGCGTGAGCACGCCGGCGCCCATCGCGTCGATGTCGTCGGTGAGGAGCATCGCGACGGCTTCGCCGAGCCACGCGGAACGCGCGTCGGCGGCCGCCGTGAAGGGCATCACGAGCGTCGGGCCCGAGAGACGCTGTTGGGCGGCGGCAGGAGAAACCGAAATCGCAAGCAGGGCGAAAGACGCGACGGCCGCGGCTCGCTTCACTGAAGGGCGCCCTCCGCGGCCGTGTCGGGCCGCAACTGCTCTGGCGCCGGACCGAGCTGGACGTCGACGTGGCACACGCGATCGCCTTCCGCCTGGCACGACGTGACGGCAGCGGCCGCCTCGACTTCCAGCAGCCGGAGGACACGCGCGACAGCCGCGGCGTAGAACACGCACAGCGGGCGCTCGGAGCGGCCGCGCACGGTGCAGAAAATCGAGCTGCGGATTTCCACTTCGCCGCGTCCCCGCCGGACGCGCGCCGTCGCGCGGCTGCCGCTGTAGGCCCGCTGCACCAGGTTTCGAGCGACGCGCATGGCCAGCGTGCGGCGCAGGAAGGCCGGTGACGCCGAGATGAGGCGCCGATAGCCGGGCGGCAGCTCCTCGACGATCCAGTCCGCCGCGTATTCGCCCGCGCGGCGCGTCACGCTGTCGTACGCGTCGCCCTCGGTGCGAAGGAATCCAAGCACCGCGGCCAGCGGCGCCAGCCCGATCGTGCCGTTGCGCAGGCCTTCGGCGTTCAGCCAGTTCTCGTAGAACTCGAGCCGATCCGGCAATTCGTCGGCGATGCCCTGATGGAGCGCGGCGACCAGCACGCGCCCGATACCCGCGTCCCTCATTTTTCTGATAGATTCAGAGGTTCGAAGCGCTGAATCGACATGTGGAGTGCGGCCATCCTCGCCGGCGGGCGTGCGCGGCGCCTGGGCGGCCTGGACAAGAGCGCGCTCATCGTCGACGGCGTGGCCGTCATCGATCGCCAGCTGGCGGTGCTTCGGGGACGTGCTCGGAACATCGTGCTCGTCGGCTTTCGTGGCCCTGGCCCTGCGCCGTGCCCGGTGGTCGACGACCTGACGCCGGGCGCCGGACCGCTTGGAGCGCTGGTCACGGCGCTGATGTCCGCCACGACCGATCGCGTGTTCGTGCTGGCGGGCGACATGCCGTTCATCACCGCGCCGTTTGTCGAGTATCTCGCGACGCTGGCGCACGTCGGCGCGCGCGGTCGTCCCGGTCAAGCGCCGGCCGGTGGCATCCGCTGTGCGCCATGTATGCACGCGACGCCGCCGCCGAGCTCTCAGCCGCGCTCGACGCCGGCGAGCGAACCGTCGCGGCCGCGGTAGAACGCCTGCAGCCGCGCCTCGTCACCGACGACGAGCTCGCGCCGTTCGATCGAGATGGACGGCTGCTGGCAAACCTGAACACGCCCGACGATCTGGCGCGCTGGGGCGCCCAAGCGACCCGAGCGGACACGTAGGGCGAACGTCAGTTCGGCCATCGCGACCAACACGGCGAAGCGTACCGCACGAGTCCGAGACGAGTCAAACCACCACACGATGATTCTCCCTGTTCACGACGTCCTCCGCGCACGCCTGCAGGCGGTGCTCACGACGCAGTTCGGCCTGTCGCCCGGCGACGTGCCGCCCATCGTCATCGACTACCCGCCGAACCGCACGCTGGGCGACCTGGCGCTGCCGATTGCATTCGAGCTCGCGCGGCGCCTGCGAAAAGCGCCGCGCGCGATCGCGCAGGAGCTGGCCGCCGCGATCGGACCGGTCGAGGGCCTGTCGCGCGTCGAGTCCACGGCGAACGGATACCTCAATTGCTTCCTGGACCGGCCCGCCTTTCTTCGCGCGCGGCTCGCCAAGGACGCGGTCGCGGCGACGCAGTCCGGCGAAGGCAAGACCATCGTCGAGCACACGGCCATCAACCCGAACAAGGCGGCCCACATCGGCCACATTCGGAACTCGGCGCTCGGCGACACGCTGGTCCGCGTGCTGCGGTTCCGCGGCGTCCCCGTCGAGGTGCAGAACTACATCGACGACACCGGCGTCCAGGTGGCCGACGTCGTCGTGGGCTTCCAACAGCTCGAGCACAAGCCGCTGGACGAGGTGCGGGCGCTCGCCGCGCAGCCGCGGTTCGACTTCTACTGCTGGGACCTCTACGCGCGCGTCACGGAGTGGTACGACCAGGACAAGGCGCATCTCGAGCTGCGCCAGCGTGCGCTGCACGACATCGAGCACGGCGGCAACGAGACCGCCGAGCTCGGCGCGCTCATCGCGAACGCCGTCGTCCACCGGCACCTGGAGACGATGAAGCGGCTGAACATCGAGTACGACCTGCTGACCTGGGAAGGCGACATCCTGCGCCTGAAGTTCTGGGCGCGCGCCTTCGAGATTCTCAAGCAGCAGGGCATCGTCTACCTGCAGACCGAAGGGCGGCTGAAGGGCTGCTGGGTGATGCGGATCGACGAGGACGCCGCGAGCCCGGAGGCCGAGTCGGCGCCCGAAGACGGCGAAGCCGAGGATCGGGAGAAGGTCATCGTCCGCTCGAACGGCACCGTCACCTACGTCGGCAAGGACCTCGCGAACCAGTTCTGGAAGTTCGGCCTGCTCGGCATCGATTTCAAGTACCACCCGTTCGCCACGCGCACGGACGGCGCGACCACGTGGGCGACGACCAGCGACGCAGCTGCCGCGGTCGAACCGCATCCCTCGTTCGGCGCCGGCACGCGAACCTACAACGTCATCGACGTGCGGCAGTCGTACCTGCAGAAGCTCCTGAAGCAGGCGCTCGCGGCGATGGGCCACACGCAGGAAGCCGAGCGGTCGATCCACTTCTCGTACGAGATGGTGGCGCTCTCGCATCAGACGGCGCGCGAGCTTGGATACGAGACGTCGGAGGAGGACGCGAAGAAGCCGTTCGTCGAAGTGTCCGGCCGCAAGGGACTCGGGGTGAAAGCCGACGACTTGATCGACCGCCTCGAGCGCACCGCCGCGGAGGAAGTGGCCAAGCGCAACGACGACCTGCCGGCGGAAGAGGTCGCACGCATCGGCCGGCAGATCGCGGTCGCCGCGGTGCGGTACTTCATGGTCAAGTACTCACGCGGCAAGGTCATCGCGTTCGACATCGCCGAGGCGCTGAGCTTCGAGGGCGAGAGCGGGCCGTATCTCCAATACGCGGTCGTGCGCGCGAACAACATCTTCAGCAAGCTGGCCGAGCGGCTCTCGCTCAGCGACGACGCCGTTCGGGCGCAAGTGGAGACGCTGTCACCCGAGGCGCTGACGAGCGCGGAAGGCGACGAGGCCTGGGGCCTCATCCTCGAGGCCGCGCGACTCGACGAGATCGTCGAGCAGGTGGTGCGGACGCTGGAGTTCTCGGTGCTGGCCAAGCACGCGTTCTCGCTCGCGCAGGCCTTCAACGCCTTCTATCATCGCGCCCCGATCCTGAACGAGGAGCGCGCTGACGTCCGCCTGTGGCGCGCCGCGGCCGTGGCGTACGTCCGGCTGCAGCTCACCCGCGCCCTCGACCTGATGGGCATCGACGTCCCGGTGCGGATGTAATGGCCGCCCCTCGCGTCGCCATCTCGCCGAACCGGAAGACCGTGGATTACGAGCGATCCGTCGTCGAGGCCGGCGGAGACCCGCTCGTCGTCGATCTCGGCTCGGGCTCGCCGGCGACGCTGCTGGACGGCGTCGGGGCGCTGCTGCTCACCGGCGGCGGCGACATCGATCCGGCGCTCTTCGGTGAGGACAGACATCCTGCGTTCCAGGAGGCCGAGCCGGGCCGTGACGCCGCGGAAATCGCGCTGGTGCTGCAGGCGCTTGCCACCGGCCTGCCGGTGCTCGCGATCTGCCGCGGCGTGCAGGTGCTCAACGTCGCGCTCGGCGGCTCGTTGATTCAGGACATCCCCAGCCAGCTTCCGCTGGCGCTCAACCATCGCGTGCCGACACCGCCAAACGCATCGGCGCACGAGGTGCACGTCTCCGCCGGCACCAGGCTGGCGGCGCTGCTGGGCCTGGCCGGCCATGGGGGCCACGTCTCGGTGAACAGCCGCCATCACCAGGCGCCGAAGCGAATCGGCGAAGGCTTGATCGTGAGCGCCGTCGCGGAGGATGCCGTGGTCGAGGCGCTCGAACTGGCCGATCACCCGTTCTGCATCGGCGTGCAGTGGCACCCCGAGAACTTCGTCGAGACGGGCGAGTTTCAGTCGCTGTTCAACGGCCTGATCGACGCCGCGCGCCGCCGTATGTAGCGCAGGCCTTCAGGCCTGCCCAGCACTCCTGGTTCCCTGGTTCTTCGGTTCTCGGTTCCTGGCTTCAGGCCTGACCCAACCTTCATTCTTCATTCTTCATTCTTCATTCCCGCAGCATTTCCCCCATCGCCGTCCCCGCGTAGCCCGTCATCTCGAGATAGCCGCGCCCCGCGATTGGCTGTCCGGCACGCGTGCCCTTCACGTCGACCGCCCCTTCCCAGTACTTCACTGACGTCCGCGCGCCGACGATCTCCTGGCGCGTCGAGCACCGGAGTCACCGCCAGCTGCAGCGAGTCTGCGGGCACCGCCACCTGCCACTCGACGGGATAGCTGCCGCCACTGGCGGGCGACGTCCAGCGCCGGCCTGGCGTCAGCGTGAAGTCGCCGGCCATCAGCCGCCGAGGCGCACTCCCCTTCGCGACCAGCGTGCCGCTCGACTGCGTGTCCACGGAGCCGTCGGCATGGCGCATCCGGAACGCCATCAGGTCGGTGCCGTCGTCCAGCTGCAGCGAGAGCCAGTCCCAGCCCTGCTGCGTCTTCTCGAGGAACGTCGTGCCGAACTCGTGGTCCATCCAGCTGCTGCCCTTGACCACGAAGCGCTCGCCGTCCACGAAGATCGTGCCTTCGGTCGGCATCCGCGTGAGCGAGTAGTACTCCGTGGCGTTGCCCGGCGTCGCGCCCTTCTGGCTGTAGCCGTGGTCGCCGTTCAGGACGGCCGGCTTGTCCTCGAAGAGGTCGAGGTCGAGAGAGAACTTGTCGTCACGCGCCTGCAGCTTGTGCCGTCCGTAGACCAGATGCGCCTGCCAGTCGCCGTTCCAGACGCGATATTCGAACGTGCCCGCGCCGGCCGCGCCCACTCCTGCGCGGCTCACGCGCTCGCCGGAGAGATACCGCTTGCCCTCGGCGTCCGTCACGGCGGCGTGCGCGATGAACACGTCCCGCACCGCGAGGCGCGACGGGTTCACCGGCGCGAACTCCACGCCGACGCGGAAGAACGTGAGCTGATACCCGAAGCGACGGCCGCGATCGCTCTCGACGTTGCCCGTGTAGTACCACCACTCGATCTTGTAGGCCGGGTGGCTGACGTGGTCGGCGGGCACCGACAGCTTGTAGTCGGGCGAGGCCTGCTTCCAGATCTGCTCGGCCGCCACGGTCGTCGCCAGCACCGCGAGAGCCGCCGTCGTCCACGCGCGCGAGATGGTCAAATCGTCTCCAGTCGAGGCAGGCCTGAAGCCGCCTCCGCCCAGGCTACGGCGGTCCGCCGAAGCTTCAGCGAAGGCGGAAGGCCTGCGCTACAGGTCCGAGAGCGTAGCAGACGAGGCCGCCCGCGCCGGATAAAGGCCGGCGAGAACCGACGCGGCCAGCAACACCGCCGACGCCTGCGCGAGAAACGCGACTGGCACGTGCCACTGAATCGTCCAGCCGAAACTCTGCACGTTGATCACGTCGATCAGCAGAAGCGACAGCACGAAGCCGAGCGGGATGCCGAGCGCCTGGCTCGCAACGCCGAGCAGCCCCGATTCGATCATCACGGTCCGCCGCACCTGCGCCGCATCGGCGCCGACCAGACGCAGCAGGCGCAACTCGTGCCGCCGCTCCATCACGAGCGTGATCATCGTGCCCGCCATGCCGAGCAGCGACACGAGGATGGCGATCGCCTCGAGCCCGTAGGTGATCGCGAACGTCCGGTCGAAGATCCGCAGGACCTCTGACCGCAGCGACGCGTTCGTGTGGATGAACACGTGGTGGGCCGAACCAAGCGACGCCAGGAGCCGGTCGCGCGTGACGCCGGGATCGCGTCCGGGCTTCAGGTAGACCGACAGTGCCGTCGGGCGCGCCTGACCGTAGGCGTTCGTGAACGTGCGGCGATCCATCAGCACGACGCCACGGTCTGTCGAGTAGTCGTAGTAGACGGCGACGACCGGGAACGACCGGGGTCCCGATGGCGTCGGCAGCGTCACGTCGCTGCCGGGCCTCACGCCGAACCGCAGCGACAAGCTCTCGGAGACGACGACGGCATCGCGCCCGAGCGTCGCGCGCATGGCGGCAGTGGCGTCGGCAGGCGCCTTGAAGACGAGCCGCCCCTTCGACAGCAGCACCGTCCAGTCGTCGGCGCCGACGACGACCAGGCGCCCTCTGTACGGCACGTTGACGCTGCTCGCGCGATCGACGAGATCCACATCCCGGTCGGCGAGGATCGCCTGCTCGAGCGCTTCCGAGACGGTCGGCTGCACATCGAGTGTTGCGCGGCGGCCGGTGGCGACGAACAAGTCCGCCTGCAAGGTCTGCCCCACCCAGTAGATCACCGTCTGCCGAAAGCTGCCGACCATCACCGCGATGGCGACGAGCATCGACACGCTCGTCGCGAGCGCGGCCACCGGCACGGCGACGCGTGGAATCGACGCGGCGATCTGCGCGGCCGCCAGCCGCCCCTCGACGGCGAACAACGGCCAGCGCACCGGCATGACGCGTCCCAGTACGAACAGCACCAACGGCGACAGACATGCGACGCCCATCACCGCGAGAATGCCCGCGACGAAGCCGAAGACAGGCAAGTCGCGCACGGGCCCCTGACGCGCCGCAATCGCGGCCGCCGCAAAGAGCACGAGCGCGCCGATGACAGGCCGCGCACCGGGACGCCGCCAGCCGGCGCTTTGCGCCGTGGACGCGATCGCGTCGAGCGGGCTGACGTGGAATGCCTCGATCGCCGGCGCGAGCGCCGCCAGCACCGAGAGCGGCAGCCCCAGCGCGAACGCGCCCAGGACGTCCGCCGCCGACAGCCCGGGGACACGCACGGCATCGGTCACGTAGAGCGTCGACACCGTGCTGGCGGTGAGGTGGACGGCGCCTGTCGCCATGGCCCAGCCGAGCGCCGTGCCAAATGCGCAGCCGGCCGTCCCAAGCGCCATCGCCTCGCCGATGAACAGGGCCAGCGTCGTCGTGCGGCCCGCGCCGACCGCGCGCAGCATCCCGATTTCGGCCCGCCTCGACACCACCGACGCGGCCACGGTGTTGTAGACCAGAAACACGCCGACGAGCAGCGCCACGAGCGACAGCGCCGACAGGTTGAACTGGAACGACGCCAGCATCCGCTCGACCTGCGCGCCACGCCGCGCGGGGCGCTGCACCACCAGGCCAGCGGACAGCCGCCTGCTGATGGCCGCTTCCGCCTCGTCCAGCCGGGACGGGTCCTTCAGTCGGACGTCGATCCGATCGACGCGGCCGAGCCGATCGAAGGCCCACTGCGCCGCGGCGATGTCCATCAGGACGAAGTTGCCGTCGAGCACCTTCGCGGGACCGTCGTTGGCGAGGACGCCCCGAATGACGAGCGGCCTCACCGTGTCGCCGAACACGACGTCCAGGCGGCTGCCGATCGCCAGTCCGTGCCTGGCCGCGAACGCCTCCGGCACAATCGCCGACGTCGGGTCGGTCAGCAGCCGCAGGAACTCATCGGCCGCCGGCTGACGCCCCGAGCTTGTGCGCAGCGTGTATTGCCGAAACGGCTGATCCTGGAGGATGTCCACGCCAAGGACGTGCACCTCCTCCTGGCGACCGCTGCCGACGATCGCCGCGGCGTCGCCCTCGATGGCCGGGCTGACGTCGCCCCATTCTCCGAGCCAGCCAAGATCGGGCAACAGACGCTCGTCGATCCCTCGGCCGGATCCCGCGATCTCGAGCGACGTGCGTCCGGCCACCGTGTCGAGCGCCGATCGAAAGCCGTCGATCGCGCTCTGGTTCGCCATTCTGACCGCCAGGACGACGCCAATCCCCAGCGCGATCCCGAGCGTCGTCAGGACCGTTCGGAGCGGTTCCTGAACGAGCCGACGAACGATGAACCACCTAAAGAGCGGCACCTGATGTCCCGGCGGCGTCGGAAGGCGCCGTCCGCTCGACGCGGACGATTCGACCGTCGCGCATGTGCAGCACGCGCGTCGCGGCGGCGGCGATGTCGGGCGCGTGCGTCGCGAGCAGCAGCGTCACGCCAAGCTCGCGATTCAGGTCGCCGAGCAGCGACAGCACGGCCGCGCCGTTGGCCGAATCGAGGCTGCCGGTCGGCTCGTCGGCGACGACGAGCTCCGGGGTCGTGGACCAGGGCGCGCGCGATCGCGCCGCGCTGCAGTTCTCCGCCGGACAGCTGATGCGGATAGTGCGTCAAACGGTGGCCGAGTCCGACGCGAGCCGCGAGCGCGGCGGCCCGTTCCAGCGCGGGTGCCGCAGGGCGGCCGTCGAGCAGCAGCGGCAACGCGACGTTCTCGGCGAGCGTCAGCGTCGGCAGCAGGTTGAAGAACTGGAAGACGAAGCCGATGCGCGTGCGTCGCAGCAGGGTCAGAGCGGCGTCTGACAGGGCTTCGAGCGGCTGACCGCCGATCGAAATCCGGCCATCGCTGGGGCGATCCATCGCGCCGCAGAGGTGCAGGAGCGTGGACTTGCCGCACCCCGAGGGGCCGACGACGGCAACGAACTCGCCCGCGTCGATCTCGAAGCTGGCGCCGTCCACGGCCATCACGGGGACGGCGCCGGAGGTGAACTTGCGTGTGAGGCGCTCGGCGATGATGAGCGGCGGCACCCTACGCGAAGGCTTCGAGCACTTCGCGGATGCGCGAGACCAGCACCGTCGGGGTGAACGGCTTCTGCAGGAACGCGACGCCCGCGTTGACCACACCCCGGCGCACCATGGGGTGGTCGGTGTAGCCGGACATGTAGAGAACCTTGACGTCGGGCCGTCGCGCGACGAGCGCCTGCGCGAGCTCCGGTCCGCCCATGCGTGGCATCACGACGTCGCTCAGGAGCAGATGAAGCGGCCCCTGATGCCGCTCGGCCACTTTCAGGGCTTCTTCGCCGTTGGCGGCTTCGAGCACCGTGTACCCGTATTTTTCGAGGACCTCGCGGGTCAGGCTGCGCACGCCGTCTTCATCTTCGGCAACGAGGATCGTCTCAGTTCCGCGGAGTGAGAGCGTCGAAGAGTTCATCGGCGGGAGGGTTCCTCAAAACTATACGCGTCACGAGCGCAACGTCAATCGAATTGGCGCGCATGCGCCTCATCGGCGGAACACCGCGAGCGTCTCGACGTGCGCGGTCATCGGAAACAGATCGAAGATCTCGAGGGCGTCGAGCGCGAACGAGCCATCGGCCAGCTTCCTGGCGTCGCGGGCGAGCGTGGCGACGTCGCATGACAGATAGACGATCCGCGACGCCTTCGAGCCGGCCAGCGCCGCGCCGGCCTCGCGAGACAGCCCCGTCCGCGGTGGGTCCAGCAGCACGGTCTGATCGTCGAGGCCCGGAGACGCTGCCAGGAACCGTTCGACCTCCACGCCGTGTGGCGTGGCGGCGCCAGCCAGCGGCGCCGCGTTGGCCTTGAGGTCGGCGAAGCTGAGCCGATCGTTCTCGACCAGATTGACGGAGCCGCGGCCCGCGGCCGCATGCGCCAGGCCGAAGAGGCCACAGCCGGCGTACAAGTCGACGAGCGGCCCGGCCGGAATCGCGTCCAGGATGCGATCGACGAGCGTCTGCAGCAGATAGCGATTGCCCTGGAAGAACGCGCCGACCTGCCGAGTCACGCGAAGCGTGCCGCCGCCGGGAACGTCCAGATTGTCCGCAACCGTCAGCTCGCCGCGGCTCGCCAGGACGCGGCCTCGTCTCGAAACGGCCACGCCGGTCACTCCCTCGATCGCCAGCACGCCGTCCCAGCGGCCAGACTCGCGCTCTTCGGGATCGAGCTCGATTTGCACCGCACGGCCGGTGCCGGGAATGTCTTCGCTGAGGTCCAGCTGGCGCGCCGTGCTGACCTTGCCGTCTCGCAGCGCACGGCCGATGCCAGCGAGCGGAGTGGCGGCGCCCTCGTGCAGTTGCCCGCTCGACATCGGGTCGCAGAGGTCGTGCGACGCCTGCCGGTAGAAGCCGACCTGTCCGCCGTCGACGTGCAGCCGGGCGCGCATGCGATAACCGCGCTCCGGCGACGCGTGCAGCCGGACGTCGGCCGGCAACGCGAGCTTCGCGATTCGTGAGAACGCGTCTTCGACAAGATCCCGCTTGAGCGTCAACTGGCGGTCGTAGGCGATGTGCGCGTAGTCGTTGCCGCCGCAATTGCGATCGGCGCCGTCGGCTCGACGGTCGGGTGACCAGACGTCGACGGACTCCGCGCGCGCGAACACGACGCCGCCGCGGACGAACTCGACGCGCGCCGTCACATGCTCGCCGGGAATCGTGCCCGACACGAACACGATCTGGCCGTCGAGGCGCGCCAGCATGCGGCCGCCGGCCGCCGGCTTCTCGATGTCGAGCGCGATGAGATCCCCAGGCGCCGGCATGTCAAATCTCCGCGAGCGCCGGCAGGCCAAGCCGGGCGCGCAACGCACGATCCACGGCGGACGCGATCGCCTGCCGCCATGCTGCCGCCGGCATGCGCTCGGCAAACGGCTCGAGGTCGGCCGCGGCCTGTGCCTGCAGTTCGGCCAGAACGGTCGCGTCGACGTGAGCGCGTGCGGCGTCCATGAGGCGTCGATCGACGTCGGCGAGGCGGTTCGTCAGCGCCTCGCGCGCCGGGCCGCGCGTCGTCCGCGCTGCCGCGACCAGCGGATCGAGCTCGGCGACGACCGCGGCGAGCACCTCTGACGGAATCGGAGGCGTCGCGCCGCCACGAAGCGTCGTCAGCCGCGCGACGGCGCGTTCGAGCGTCGTCGCCAGGCTGTCGCGCCCCTTCGGCTTCGACTCGACGTGTGGTGCGACCGACAGGCCGGCCGTCACGCCAACGGCGCGCCGCCAGGCGTCGAAGGCCTCGAGCACGTCGGGCTCGCAGTGGTCGATGTGCATGGGCCGGCGGCGCGGTCCCTTCGCGTAGTACCGCTCGAAGCGCCGGTCGATGCCGGCATACGCCACCTTCAGCGGCACACCCTGCTCGGCCCAGCTTCTGACGCGCTCGAACGACGGGCCGACGATGCGAATGAGGTGGCCGTCGTTCTTGCGGGTGAGGTACGACTCGATCTCCCGGCAGTACTCGTCCGGCGTCACAGCCAGGTCACCTCGCCGGCCACGATGCGTTCGGTGACGCCGGCAGCGCGCACGAGCAACGCGCCCTCGGGGTCGACGCCCGCCGTGACGCCGCGGCGCGTGCCGCCCTCGCCATGCCACTCGACCGTCGATCCGGACGCGCCGACGGCGAGCGCGCGCCAGCGGGCGACGACCTCGGCGGTCCGACCGGCGCGCAGCCGGTCGAGCCACGTCGCGAAGCGGCGCAGCAGCGCCGCCAGCACCGCTCCGCGATCGACGTCGCGTCCGAGCTCGTCTTCGAGCGACGTCGCGCGGGCGCTGATCTCCGGAGGAAACGCGGCGCGTCCCACGTTGATGCCGAAGCCGACGACGACGTAGGTGAGCTGGCCGGCGTCGGTGCGCGCTTCGGCGAGGATCCCGCCCAGCTTTCGCGATCCGCGAACGGCGCCGGCCGGCGCCATCACGAGATCGTTCGGCCACTTGATCGACACGGGCAGTCCCGACGCGGCGTGCAGGCCTTCCGCGAGCGCGACGCCGGTAGCCAGCGTCAGCCAGCGCGGCCAGTCGACGTCGGCGGCGCCGCTGGCCCCCCGGACGATCACCGAGACGTACAGCCCTGACGCCGGCGGCGAGAACCAGGAGTGCCCGCCACGTCCGCGGCCGGCCGTCTGCGCGTCGGCGATGACGATCGTTCCGTCCGGGCTGCCGCGCTCCGCCAGCCGCCCGGCCAGATCGTTCGTCGACGTGGCCACGGGAAAGTAGATCAGCTCGGCGCCGAGCGGCGACAGCTCGCCCGCCGCCAGCGCGCGTTCGAGCGGCGCCGCCAGATCGACGGCGAGCGCGGCCGGCCGGTCGACCTCGTTCACTGCGCGGCTCCGAGCGGCTCGATTTCGAACGAGATGTCGGCGGCCTGCACCGAGTGCGTCAGCGCGCCCATGGACACGAAGTCGGCGCCGGTCGTGGCCAGTTCCGGCAGCCGTGCAATCGTCACGTTGCCCGAGATCTCTGTCTTGGCGCGTCCGCCGATGCGTTCCACTGCGGCCCGGATCTGCGGGGTGGACAGGTTGTCGAGCAGCACGATGTCGGCGCCGGCGTCGGCCGCTTCCGCCGCCTGCGCGACGGTCTGCGCCTCGATCTCGATCGGCACGCCCGGCGATCGCCGGCGTGCCGCGTCGACCGCTTTCGTGACGCCGCCGGCAAGGCGAACGTGGTTGTCCTTGATCAGCACCAGGTCGTACAGCCCGAAGCGATGATTGCGTCCGCCGCCCACGCGCACGGCGTACTTCTCCAGCGCGCGCAGCGTCGGCGTCGTCTTGCGCGTGTCGAGAACGGCGATGCGGCCCGCGGTCGCGTCCACCGCGGCGCGAGTCGCCGTCGCGATGCCGCAGAGCCGCTGCAGCAGGTTCAGCGCGGTGCGCTCTGCCGTCAGCAGCGCGGCGGCCGGGCCATTGACGATGGCCAGGACGGTGCCGGACTCGACGCGGTCGCCGTCCTTGACGAGCGCTTCGATCGCGAGCGGCCGTTCCGCGGCCACCGCCTTGAACACCGCGAACGCGACGTCGAGGCCCGCGACGACGAGCCGCGACTTCGCGACGAGAACGCCGTGACCGCGCGCGTCCGGCGCGACCGTGGCCTCCGTGGTCACGTCGCCGCCGCCGACGTCCTCGTCGAGCGCGCGGCGGACGAGGTCTTCGTAGTCCGACGGCTTCAGCGCAGCAGACCGCTCATGAAGCCGCAGGGCCTGCCCTGAGCCTGTCGGGGCCGGCCGCGGTCGGCTCCGGATCCGCCAGGGTCACTTCGACGCTGAAGGCATCGGCCGCCTCGGTGACGAGCTGCTCGACGAACCCGGACGACCGCAGGTCGGCCTCCGCCGTCTGGAGCGCCCGGAGGTTGTCGGCCGTGTCGCGCACGACCAGCCGCGCGACGGGCGTCGAGAGCTTCCGCTTGGCCTCGGACTTCGTCTTGCGGACCTCACCGAGCACCAGCGCGGCGCGTTCGAGCGCGGCGGCCGCCCGGTCGTCGGCGCCGCCGATGAGATCGAGCAGCTCGGAGGCCTCGGGCCAGGTCGCGCGGTGCACCGAGCCCTCGTCGCCACCACGACCAGACTTCCTCGGTCACGAACGGCAGGAACGGCGCGAACAGCCGCAGCAACACCGACAGCGCAGCCACGAGCGCGGTGTTTGCCGACCCCGCCGGCTCGGGCCCGCTGGCGCCGTACCGCCGCGATTTCACCAGCTCCAGGTAGTCGTCGCAGAACGACCAGAACCAGCGCTCGGTGCGTTCGAGCACCGTCGCGTACTGGCAATCGTCGAGAAGCGCCGTGCACTCCTTCACCAGCGCCGCCAGGCTCGTCAGCATCGCGCGATCGACGGGCACGGCGACCGGCCCGCGCGGCTCGGCCTGCGCCAGCGTGAACCGCGACGCGTTGAGCAGCTTCATCGCGAGCCGCCGGCCCACCTTCATCTGCCCTGCGTCGAAGGCGGTGTCCATGCCCGGCCGTCCGCTCGCGGCCCAGTACCGCACGCCGTCGCTGCCGTGCTCCTCGAGCAGCGCCATCGGCGTGACGACGTTGCCCTTCGACTTGGACATCTTCTTTCGATCGGGGTCGAGCACCCAGCCCGAGATCGTCGTCGTCTTCCACGGCAGCGAGTTGTGCTCGTAGTGCGCGCGCGCGACCGTGTAGAACAGCCACGTGCGGATGATTTCGTGCGCCTGCGGACGCAGGTCCATCGGGAACACGCGACGGAAGAGATCGGGATCGTCTTCCCAGCCGCCGACAATCTGCGGGCTGAGCGACGAGGTGGCCCACGTGTCCATCACGTCGGGATCGCCGGCAAACCCGCCCGGCACGTCGCGCTGGTCCGCGCGATAGCCCGGCGGCACGTCGCTCGACGGGTCGATGGGCAGCTGCGACTCCTCGGGAACAATCGGCGTCGAGTACTGAATCGAGCCGTCGGCCGCGATCGGATACCAGACCGGGAACGGCACGCCGAAAAAGCGCTGGCGGCTCACGCACCAGTCACCCGTCAGGCCATCGACCCAGTTCTGGTAGCGCGACTCCATGAACGGCGGATACCAGGTCAGCTCGTGGCCGCGCGCCTTGAGCGCCTCGCGCGATTCGACGGTCTTGATGAACCACTGGCGGCTCGTGACGATCTCCAGCGGCCGATCGCCCTTCTCGTAGAACTTCACCGGGTGCGTGATCGGCCGGATGTCGCCGATCAGCTCGCCGCTCGCCTTCAGCTGCTCGACGATCTTCGCGCGCGCCTTGTTGGTCGGCAGGCCCGCGATCTCGTTGTAGGCGGCCTGTGCCGCTTCCGGCGCGTCGGACTCCCAGCCGGCGCTCCCCCACGTCAGGTTGCGCAGCCGGCCGTCGGGCTGGATCACGGCGCGCACCGGCAACGACAGCTCGCGCCACCAGATCACGTCGGTGACGTCGCCGAACGTGCAGATCATCGCGACGCCGGTGCCCTTTTCCGGGTTCGCCAGCGGATGCGGCCGGATCGGCACGCGCGCCTTGAAGAGCGGCGTGATGACGTCGGTCCCGAACAGATCGCGATACCGCGCGTCGTCCGGGTGCGCCACCAGCGCGACGCACGCCGGCAGCAGCTCGGGCCGCGTCGTGTCGATGTCGATCGCGCCGCCGTCGGCCTTCGTGAATCGGATCTTGTGGTACGCGCCGGGGACCTCGCGGTCCTCGAGCTCGGCCTGCGCGACGGCCGTGCGGAAGTCGATGTCCCACAGCGTCGGCGCCTCGAGCCGATAGGCGATGCCGCGCTCCAGCAGGCGGAGGAACGCACGCTGCGACACGCGCTGCGACTTGCGGCCGACGGTGGAGTACGTCATCCGCCAGTCGACCGACAGGCCCAGGTACTTCCAGAGCGCCTCGAACGCCTTTTCGTCCTCGGCGGTGAGGCGCTCGCAGAGCTCGACGAAGTTGCGGCGCGAGACCGAGATCGGCTGCTTGCCCGGCGTCTCCGGCGGCACGAACGCGGCGTCGTACGGCAGCGACGGATCGCACCGGACGCCGAAGTAGTTCTGCACGCGCCGCTCGGTCGGCAGGCCGTTGTCGTCCCACCCCATCGGGTAGAAGACGTCGCGGCCGCGCATGCGGTGATACCGCGCGAGGATGTCGGTGTGCGTGTACGAGAAGACGTGGCCGACGTGCAGCGAGCCGCTCACCGTCGGCGGCGGCGTATCAATCGAATAGACGTTGGCGCGCTCGGCGGATCGATCGAAGCGATACGTGCCGTCGTGGTCCCAGCGGGCGAGCCATTTCTGCTCCAGCCCTTCGAGGGCAGGCTTCTCGGGCAGGGCTATGGAGGGCCGGAGCGGCGCGGTCATAACCTCTCATGGTACACGAGGGCGTCGGGTCCTTGGGAGCTTCGCTGTCAGGGTCCTTCGGCAGGCTTCGTTGCTCGGGTCCTTGGAGACTTCGCGTCGAGTCCTTCGGAGCTTCGCATCGGGTCCTGGAGCTTCGCTGTCGGGTCCTTGGAGACTTCGCGACGGGTCCTTCGTGGCGCGAGTCATGCTGAAGAACATGGCATGGCCACCATCCGAAAACACGAGCAACTCATCGTATGGCAACTGGGACAACAGATTAGCCAGCGGGTCGCGGAGATCCTGAGTCGCTCGCCAGCGCGAGACGGATCGCAACTATTGCAGCGAACTACAGGAAGCCGCCGATGCAATTTCGGCAAACATCGCCGAGGGATTCGACCGCTATCGTCTGCCGCAGTTCAGATACTTCCTGGAGATCGCCAACGGTTCTCTTGGCGAGACGTCGACTCGAGTGCGGCAGGGGTTTGCGAGGAAGCTATTCACCGAGCGGGACTTCAACGAGCTGATGCTGCTCTGTCGTCGCACCCGAACGCTGCTGGCGCCGCTGATTGTCAGCGTGGAGGCACAGGGCAAGGGAAACGCGAACCGGTCGCCGCGAGCAAGGACCCGACGGCGTCAGTACGACGGACCCGACAGCGTCAGTTCCAAGGACCCGACAGCGTAAGTTCCGAGGACCCGCCAGCGTCAGTTCCAAGGACCCGACAGCGTCAGTTCCAAGACCCACAGCGTCAGTTCCGAGGACCCGCAGCGTCAGTTCCAAGGACCCGACAGCGTCTCCGAAGGACCCGCCAGCGTCAGTTCCTAATTCCAGCCTTGATGCGATCGATCTCCTCGCGGACGAGCCGCTCGGCGGTCCGCGACACGATCTCCGCAGCGAGCTGACGGACCGCGCTGTCGCCCAGCCGCTCGACGACACGCCGGGCGACGCGATCGACGAGCTCGGCGTCGGCGCCGGTCGCGGGCGGCTCGAGGGCGGAGGCGGGCAGCTCGCCCTGCTCCACGGCCAGCATGGTCTCGAATCGATCCGCCAGGCTGCGCGCGGGCGAAGGCGCCGCGGCCCGCTGAGCCGCGGCGGGCTGGGGATTCGGCGCCGTTTCGTGCGCCGGCGCCGGCGGTGCCGGCAGATGCGACGCCGGCCCGGTCTGCTCGCGCGGCTCGAGCGGGACGTTCAGGTTCGCGAACGCCCGGTCGAGGCGCTCGAAGTAGTCGTCCACGCTCGGCGCCTTCTCCTGCCTCGGCTCGGCGGCAGGGGCCGTCAGGGCCTCGACCGCCATGGGTGCTTCGGTGTGTCCAGCGGCGGTCGCGGACGCCGTGGCCGACGGCGCGGCGGTGCCGGCCAGCAGCGCACGCACTTTCGTCACGAGCACCTGCGGCTCGAAGGGCTTGGCGAGCACCGCCGAGGCGCCACACGCGGCGACCCTGGCCGGGTCGGCGTGATCGAACGCGCCGGTCAGGAGCAGGACCGGCACCTTCGGGCGGCCCGGTCGGTCGCGCAGGAACTCCGCGACCTGGTAGCCGTCCTTGCCCGGCATCCCCACGTCGGCGAGCACGACGTCGAACGCTTCCGCCGAGAGCTTCGCGATCGCCGCGTCGCCGTCGCCGACCGCGACGACGGTGACGTCCTCGTCGGCGAAGGTCAGCTCGATGACTTTCTGGATCGTGACGCTGTCGTCGGCCAGCAGCAGCCGGTGGGGCATGCGTGGAGAGTATACAGCGACGAGCGACGTGCGACGAGGGTCAGGGCAGGAACTCGCGAGTGCAGGCGCCGAGTTCCGCCCCCTGGCTCGGCTCAGCCGATGCGCGCTGCCGCACGTGCCTGGATGAAGCGGACGATGTCCTGCATCGGCGTCCCGGGCAGGAAAATGCCCTCGATGCCGATGGCCTTCAGGCGCGGGATGTCGACGTCGGGGATGATGCCCCCGATCACCACCAGCACGTCGTCGAGGCCCTGCTCCTTGAGCAGTTCCATCACGCGCGGGCAGATGTGGTTGTGCGCGCCGGAGAGAATCGACAGGCCGATGACGTCGGCGTCTTCCTGGAGCGCGGCGGACACGATCTGCTCGGGCGTCTGCCTCAGGCCGGTGTAGATGACTTCCATGCCGGCGTCACGCAGCGCGCGGGCGATGACCTTCGCGCCACGATCGTGGCCGTCGAGGCCGGGCTTCGCAATCACGACACGGATTTTGGACATCGCTGCACGACTCGGACGACGGACTGACAGCCCCGGCCCTAACTGCTCAGCCCGCAACTCATCGCACCCGCAACCCGTCAACCTGCAACCTGCAATCTAGATGACCGCTTCTTCCGTCCACTCGCCCCACACGTCCCGCAGCACATCGCACATTTCGCCGAGGGTGGCGTACGCGCGGACGGCATCGAGGATCGGCGGCATCAGGTTGTCGGATCCGGCCGCGCTGCGCGGCGCATCGCCTCGAGCGCGCGGCTGACCTGCTGCGGGTCGCGGCGTGCCTTGACGTCCGCCATCCGCGCCAGCTGCTGCTCGCCGGCGGACTCGTCGATGTAGAGGATCTCGAACGGCGGCTCGTCGGTCGCCACGAACCCGTTCACGCCGACGATGATCTGCTCGCGCTGCTCGACGGCCTGCTGGAAGCGGTACGCGCTGTCGGCGATCTCGCGCTGCGGGAACCCGCGCTCGATGGCGGCCACCATGCCGCCCATCGCGTCGATGCGCTCGAAGTACGCCAACGCCTCGCGCTCCAGGTCGGACGTCAGCGTCTCGACGAAGTACGACCCGCCGAGCGGATCGACGACGTCGGCCACGCCGCTCTCGTGCGCGATGATCTGCTGCGTCCTGAGCGCGAGCGTCGCGGCGTCTTCGGTCGGCAGCGCCAGGGCTTCGTCCAGCGAGTTGGTGTGCAGCGAGTTCGTCCCGCCGAGCACCGCGGAGAGCGCCTGCAGGGCCGTGCGCACGACGTTGTTGTACGGCTGCTGCGCGGTCAACGACACGCCGGCCGTCTGCGTGTGGAACCTCAGCTTCCACGAGCGCTCGGACTTCGCGTGGAACTGCTCCTTCATCACGCGCGCCCAGATGCGCCGGGCGGCGCGGTACTTCGCGATCTCCTCGAAGAAGTCGGAGTGCGCGTTGAAGAAGAACGAGATGCGCGGCGCGAACTCGTCGACGTCGAGACCGGCGTCGATCCCTGCCTTCACGTACTCAATCCCGTCGCGCAGCGTGAACGCCAGCTCCTGCGCCGCCGTGGCGCCGGCTTCGCGGATGTGATAGCCGCTCACCGAGATCGTGTTCCAGCGCGGCACTTCGCGCGCAGCAGAACGCGAACACGTCCGTGATGAGGCGCATCGACGGGCGCGGCGGGTAGATGTACTCCTTCTGCGCGATGAACTCCTTGAGGATGTCGTTCTGGATCGTGCCCGACAGCGCCTGCCATGACACGCCCTGCCGCTCGGCCACGACGAGATACATCGCGAACACCATCGCCGCCGGCGAGTTGATGGTCATCGACGTCGTGACCTCGCCGAGCGGGATGCCGGCGAAGAGCGACTCCATGTCGGCGAGCGACACGACCGAGACGCCGCACTTCCCCACTTCGCCCGCAGCGACAGCGGATGGTCGGGGTCGCGGCCCATCAAGGTCGGCAGATCGAACGCGACGCTCAGGCCGGTGCCGCCGGCCGCGAGCAGGTGCCGATACCGGCGGTTGGTCTCGTCGGGCGTCCCGAACCCGGCGAACTGCCGCATCGTCCAGAGCTTGCCGCGGTAGCCGGACTCGTGGATGCCACGCGTGTACGGGAAGGCGCCGGGATCCGCGAGGTCTCTGGCGTAGTCGAGGTCGGCGACGGCGTCGGGGCCGTAGAGCGGGTCGATGGGACGCAGGGAAATCGTCTTGAAGGTCGAGGCGCGCCCTGAGGTCGGGGTGATGATTTGATTAGCGCCGGTTTTCATCCGGAACCCCAGTATACGTCACCGCCCGAGGCGGCCTGTCCGTTCAACTTTCCTGATATCAGGTAGTTGCGGCCGCGGCCCGCCGGCTTGACGCCCTCGCCGGCCCGGCGCTACGCTCAGTCGTTTGCGCTTCGCCGGCAAGCGCCGGCCTGCGCGCGTCATCTTACTTCGGCGCCGGCGTCGGGCCGGCCGCGGAGGCCGGTCCATGGCTGGGCACGACACCATCTTCGGCGCGATGCTGCAGGAGTTCGACAGCGCCGCGCGGATCCTCAACCTCGAGCCCGGCATCTGGAAGATCCTGACGGCGCCCAAGCGCCAGATCATCGTCTCGTGCCCCATCCAGATGGACAACGGCGAGATCGAGGTCTTCACCGGCTACCGCGTCCAGTACAACATCAGCCTCGGGCCCGCCAAGGGCGGCATCCGCTATCACCCCGACGTCTCGCTGGACGAGGTCACGGCGCTGGCCGCGTGGATGACGTGGAAGTGCGCGGTCTCGCAGATCCCGTTCGGCGGCGGCAAGGGCGGCGTCATCTGCGACCCGACGCGCATGTCGCGCCGCGAGCTCGAGGCGCTGACGCGCCGCTACGTCGCCGAGATCATCGACGCGATCGGCCCCGACAAGGACGTGCCCGCGCCGGACGTCAACACGAACGAGCAGATCATGGCGTGGTTCATGGACACCTACTCCATGCACGTCGGCCGCACGGAGACCGCCGTCGTCACGGGCAAGCCGGTCGTGCTCGGCGGGTCGCTGGGCCGGCGCGAGGCGACGGGCCGCGGCGTGATGATCTGCACGCGCGAGACGGCCAAGCACCTCGAGATCGACATGCGCGGCGCGACGGTGGCCGTGCAGGGCTTCGGCAACGTCGGCTCGGTGTCGGCGGACCTGATCTCGAAGCTCGCGGCGAAGATCGTCGCCGTGACCGACTGGAAGGGCGGCGTCTACAACGAGGCCGGCCTCGACATCCCGAAGCTGATCGACTGGACGCGGGAGCACAAGACGGTGGACGGCTTCCCCGGCGGCGAGCCGCTGACCAACGAGCAGATCTTCACGCTCGACGTCGACTTCCTCATCCCGGCCGCGCTCGAGAACCAGATCACCGTCGACAACGCGCGCGACATCAAGGCCAGGGCGATCGTCGAAGGCGCCAACGGCCCGACGACGCCGGACGCGCACAGGATCCTCCACGAGAAGGGCGTCTTCGTCGTGCCCGACATCCTGGCCAACAGCGGAGGCGTCACCGGGTCGTACTTCGAGTGGGTGCAGAACCGGCACGGCTACTACTGGACCGAGGCCGAAGTGAACCGGCAGCTCGAGGAGAAGATGGTGGAGGCGTACAACGCCGTGCTGAAGATGTCGCTCCGGCACAAGACCGACATGCGCACGGCCGCCTACGTCGTCGCGATCGATCGGGTCGCGACGGTCACGCGGCTGCGCGGCATGTACGCGTAGCGCGTCAGCACTGCGGCGACTCCGCAGGACGACTTCAGTCGCGCCACTCGCAGGCCGACTGAAGTCGGCCCTCGCGCTTACGCCGTCATCAACACGTCCTCGGCCTTCGGCGCCACGAAGACCGGCGTGCCCGGCCTGAGGCCCAGCTCGCGGTAGCGCTCCTGCGAGAGATCCACCCGCACGATCGCGCCCCACTCGCTTTCAAGCTCCACCCGCACGATCGGTCCGGCCGGATTCACCATCAGCACGGCCGCGCGGAACTGGCGTGAGTCCGTCCATCCGAGGCTGATGTCGAGCAGGTGCGGACGCACGAACACGCGCGTCGGCGCCGCGGCGTGCTGACGGTCGGTCGGCGCGTCGAGCGACGGCGCGCCGATGTACGTGCGGCCGTCTTCGGTGCGGCAGTGGAAGATGTTCACGTCGCCGAGGAACTCGACGACGAAGGCGGTGGCCGGGCTGTGGTAGACGGCCTCGGGCGTGCCGACCTGCTCGACGCGGCCCTGGTGCATGATCACCACGCGGTCCGACAGCTCCAGCGCCTCCTCCTGATCGTGCGTGACGAACAGCGTCGTCACGTGCAGCCGCTCGTGCAGCGCGCGGAGCCAGCGGCGCAGGTCCTTCCGCACTCTCGCGTCCAGCGCGCCGAACGGCTCGTCGAGGAGCAGGATCTTCGGCTCCACCGCGAGCGCGCGCGCGAGCGCCACGCGCTGCCGCTGGCCGCCGGACAGCTGCGACGGATACCGCTCCGCCAGCGTCTCGAGCTGGACGAGCCGCAGCAGCTCCTGGACCCGATCCTTGATGCCCTGTTTCGAGAGGCGAACCTTCGCCGGCTGCACGCGCAGTCCGAACGCGACGTTCTCGAAGACGCTCAGGTGACGGAACAGCGCGTAGTGCTGGAACACGAAGCCGACGCCCCGCTCGGCGGCGCGGCTGCGCGTGACGTCCCTGCCGGCCAGCAGGATCGACCCGCGGTCGGGCGTCTCGAGGCCGGCAATCATCCGCAGCAGCGTCGTCTTGCCGGATCCGGACGGGCCCAGCAGGCCGACGAGCTCGCCCGACGCCACCTGCAGGCTGACGTCGTCGGCCGCCTGAAACGTGCCGAAGCGCTTCGACAGGTGCTGAACTTCGATGCTCATCGCGGCTGCGCCATCCTCCATTCGACCGCGCGGCGCAGGCCCAGGCTCAGCAGCGCAAACAGGCTGAGCACCGACGCCACCGCGAACGCCGCGGCGAACTGATATTCGTTGTACAGAATCTCCACGTGCAGCGGTGCCGTGTTCGTCAGGCCGCGGATATGGCCCGAGACCACCGAGACGGCGCCGAATTCTCCCACGGCGCGCGCCGTGAGCAGGACGACGCCGTGCATCAGGCCCCAGGAAATCTGCGGCAGCGTCACGCGCCAGAACAGCTGGACGCCGCTCGCGCCGAGGGCGACGGCCGCCTCCTCCGCGTCGGCGCCCTGCTCCTCCATCACCGGGATCAACTCGCGCGCCACGAATGGGAACGTGACGAACAGCGTCGCGAGCATGATGCCGGGAATCGCGAAGATGATCGTGATGTCGTGCGCCTCGAGCCACGGGCCGAGCGCGCCCTGGGCGCCGAAGAGCAGCACGAAGATGAGGCCGGAAATCACCGGCGACACGGCAAACGGCAGGTCGATCAACGTGACGAGCAGCTGGCGTCCCGGAAACCGGAAGCGCGCGATGGCCCACGCCGCCGCGATGCCGAATGTCATGTTCAGCGGCACCGAAAGCCCCGCCACGACCGCCGTCAGCCACAGGGCACGCCGCGCCTCGGGTTCGGAGATCGACGCCCAGTAGACCTCGAACCCCTTGGCGAAGGCCTCCGCGAACACCGCGACCAGCGGCATCACGAGGCACAGGCCAAGAAACGCCAGCGCGAGGCCGATGAGGCCCCCCCGGACCAGGCGCGCTCTCATCAGGCCCCCTCCACGCCGTTGCGCCGGCGCAGCCAGGCCTGCGTCATGTTGATCGCGAGCAGCAGCACGAACGACAGGCCGAGCATGACCGTCGCCAGCGCGGTCGCGCCGCGATAGTCGTACTGCTCCAGCTTCGTCATGATGAGCAGCGTCGTGACCTCGGTCTTGAGCGGCAGGTTGCCCGAGATGAACACGACCGACCCGTACTCGCCGAGCGCCCTGGCGAAGGCGAGCGTGGTCCCGGTGACGAGCGCCGGAAGAATCGCCGGGAAGATCACCTTCCAGAACGTCTGCGCCCGCGTCGCGCCGAGGCTCGCCGCCGCCTCTTCGACCTCGGGCTCGAGATCCTGGAGGACGGGCTGCACGGTGCGGACGACGAACGGCAGGCCGATGAAGATGAGCGCGACCGTGATTCCGAGCGGCGTGAACGCGACCTTGAGCCCCGCGCGCTCGAGCGGCGCGCCCAGCCAGCCGTTGCCGGCATAGAGCGCCGTCAGCGCGATGCCGGCGACCGCCGTCGGCAGCGCCAGCGGCAGATCGACGATCGCATCGACGATCCGGTGGCCGGGGAACGGATAGCGCACCAGCACCCAGGCCACGAGCAGGCCGAACACCGCGTTGACGCCGGCCGCCGTGGCCGACGTGCCGAGCGTCAACTCGTACGACGCCACCGCGCGCGGGCCGCTCACGATGTGCCAGGTACCTGGGCCCAGGTGAGCTCCGCGCTCTTCAGGAAGAGCCCGGCCAGCGGGATCAGCACCATGAAGCTCAGATAGAGCAGCGTGAAGCTGAGCGCCGGCCGAAACCCTGGAAGCGTGCGCGCGGACATTGCTCTCTGCGAACTCCTGACTACGGACTACAGACTACGGACTACAGGAGGGCGGGGCTGAAGCCCCGCCCTACTGCGTACTGCCTACTGCCTACTGCCTACTGCCTACGATCCAGGCTCATAGATCTTGTCGAACACGCCGCCGTCGGCGAAGTGCGTCTGCTGCGCCTTCGTCCAGCCTCCGAACACCTCGTCGATCGTGAACGTCGGCACCTTCGGGAACGCAGCCGAGTACTTCGCGAGGATGTCGGCCTGGCGTGGGCGGTAGTAGTGCTTCGCGCCGATCTCCTGTCCCTCCGGCGAATAGAGGAACTCGAGATACGCCTGCGCGACCTTCCGCGTGCCGCGCTTGTCCACGACCTTGTCCACGACGCTCACCGGTGGCTCGGCCAGGATGCTGATCGACGGCACCACGATCTCGAACTGGTCCTTCCCGAGCTTCTCGGTCGCGAGCAGCGCTTCGTTCTCCCACGCGATCAGCACGTCGCCGATTCCCCGCTGCACGAAGGTCGTCGTCGCGCCGCGCGCCCCCGAGTCGAGCACGGGCACGTTCTTGTACAGCTTCGTGACGAACTCCTGCGCCTTGTCGTCGCCGCCGTACTTCTTCGTCGCGTAGCCCCACGCCGCCAGGTAGTTCCACCGCGCGCCTCCCGAGGTCTTCGGGTTTGGCGTCACGACCGAGACGCCTGGCCGCACGAGGTCGTCCCAGTCGCGAATGTGCTTGGGGTTCCCCTTCCGGACGAGCAGCACGATGGTGGACGTGTACGGCGTCGAGTTGTTCGGCAGCCGCTTCTGCCAGTCGGGCGGGATCAGCTTGCCAATCCGGCTGAGCGCGTCCACGTCGTACGCCAGCGCCAGCGTCACGACGTCGGCCTGCAGCCCGTCGATGACGGCGCGCGCCTGCTTGCCGGATCCGCCGTGCGACTGGTTGATGGTGACCGCCTGGCCCGTCTTCGCCTGCCACGACTTCGCGAAGGCGGCGTTGATGTCCTGATAGAGCTCACGGGTCGGGTCGTACGACGCGTTGAGCAGCGTCACGGCGTTCTGGGCGCGCGCGGGACTCGCGATCGCGACCAGCGCCGCAGCGACGAAGGAGAGAAGTGATCGATGCATGATGAGTGGCCCCTTAGAAGGCAAACTGCACGCGGGTGAAGACGCCGCGCTCAGCCGGCCGATCGCCGCCATTGGGGGCGCCGCCGTCGAAGGTGATGTTTTCGTACTGGCCCGTGAGCTTCACGAACTTGTTGAGGAACCAGTTCACGCCGCACGACCGAGTCGTTCGCGTCTTGGCCGCCGACGGACGGGTTCGCGTAGAACGGAAACGCGGAGTCGTCCACCACGAGCTGGCTGAATCGCGCCGTCAGCTCGAACCCGCCCCATCCGCCGTTCGACCGATCGAAGTTGCGCCGGGGCGACACGATGCCCCGGTAGGATTCCTTCTCGCCGGTCAGCGCCCACTGTCCGGAGATCTGCCAGGCCGTCGCCTGCACGTCGGCCCGCGTGGTTCCGCGCCGAACGCGCTGGCTGCTCACGTAGTACTCGGTGAGGAACCCGACCGATCCGACGTAGTAGTACGCCTGAGGACCGACGCGCCAGTGGCGCCCGTCGGCCAGCGACGTTCCGTCCGCCGTGCCGTCCGACCGATAGCGGAACGACGTCTGCTGCGCCGCGGTCTTGTACGTCGGCAGGTTCGGCTGCGTCAGCGTGCCGCGCTGGCTGCCGTCGGTGGCCGCGACGCCCACGCCGAGCTGCTTGAACGTGTCGCTCTTCGACGTCTTGAACGGCAGGAAGAACACGCGGCCCTCGAAGTCCTTGCCGCTGTGATCGTCGGTGTCGGCGCTGCCGCCGTCGACGACGCCGTTGAAGATGCCGACCTGGTAGGCGATGCGCTCGGACGCGAGGTCGCCGAACGCCATCACGCCGAGGTCGCGATTCGGCGCGATGTTGGTCGGCGCGCCTCGCTCGACGAACGTCAGCTCTGTCGCCGACTCGAGGCGCTCGAGACCGAACGGCCCCTTGAACTTGCCGGCGCGCACCTTGAGCCACGGCACGAACTTCAGGTCCGCATACGCGTCCTGCAGCACGGTGGTGCCGCCGGCGAAGTCGGGCATCAGCTTGAAGTCGAACAGCTTGAACGCCGTCGCCTCGAGCACCGGACGCACGCGCCGGAGCACGAAGTTGGTCGGGCCGCTCGTGCCGTCGCCGTCGCCGACGAAGCGGCTGTCGGCCTGCACGTAGCCGCGGAATTTCAACTGGAAGTCGCCGTCGGCCGACCGCACCGCGTAGCCCTCACGTCCGGCAACGACCGTCGGCGTGACCTTGGCCTTGTCGGCCGCCTGCTCCTTCTCGATCTCGAGCTTCCGCTGCAGGACGCGCAGCTGCTGGTCGAGCTCGTCGATCCGCGCCGCGAGCTCGTCGACGAGCTTCGCGGTATCGCGTCGGCGGGACGGCGGCAGTGGCGGTGATGGGTTGTGGCGACGGCTGCTGCGCAGCAGCGGCGGTCGCGGTGAACAGAGTCATCAGCAGTCCGGCGGCCGTCCGCCAGAGCGTGGTCGTGCGCATGTCGGTTGTCCTCGTCGCATGAACACCTCCGGTGGTCCGGTCGGTATGGATTATGTGTCGTGGCGCAGGCCTTCAGGCCGTCGCCTGTAGCGCAGGCCTTCAGGCCTGCCCATGGATCCTCGGTCGACGTCCGATCTGCCCCGTCTCGAGCCGGACCTTCTCCGTGCGCACCACCTGGACCACGCGGGAATCGTGAATCACGACCTCCACGGATCCGTAACTTGATGCCGCGCACGGCTTCGAGAATTTCGCGTTCGACGGGCTGCGTAATCGCGCTCATCGGAAGCTCCGATCTAAGTGGCGCATTCGTCCTTCGACAAGCTCAGGACGATGCCGTCTATGTTGCGCATTCGCCGTCCATCACCTCGGGCGAGAACGCCGTGACCTCGCCGAGGTCGATGAAGTCTTCAGCCACTGCCGTCTCTTCGGTCAGCAGCTCCAGGTCGGCGATGGCGGCCTTCACTTCCGGCAGCCCGACGCGCTGGAAGAACGCCGTCGGACTCTCGTCCTGCCGGCGATCCTGTTGATACAGCCCGATCAGTCGTTCGAGTGCGATCGGCGCGCGGCGGGCTGGAATCTTCGCCGCGAGCCGTCCGAACGTGACGCCATCGGCCGTCGGACCACCACCGACGAGCACGAAATACTGAGGTACGGCCCTCCCGCCGAGCTTCCGGATGCTGCCCTGGAAGCCAATCCCGGCGATGTGGTGCTGGCCGCACCCGTTCGGACACCCGCTCATCTTCACCACGAGCCCGCGCGCGGACTCGGCGAGATCCGGGCGTGCCGCGAGCGCGTCGTGCAGCGTGCGCCCGAGCCCGCGCGACTGCGTCACCGCGAGCTTGCACGACTCGGCGCCCGGACAGCTCGTGACGTTGGTCGGCAGGCCGGCCTCGGCCCGCTGCAGACCGGCCGCCGCCAGCCGCGCGTGGAACGCTTCGAGATCCGCGACGCGAATCCATCGCAGGATCAGGTCCTGATCGATGGTGAGGCGCGCCGTGCCGTCGCCGTAGGCCAGCGCCAGCTCCGCGACGACGCGCAGCTGCTCGGAGGTGAGGTCGCCGAGCGGCAGCGTGATGGTTGCGGCGACGTAGCCGTCCTGCTTCTGGCGCGTGACGTTGTGCCGCTGCCACTCGACGAACTGGTCGTTCGTCACGAGCAGCGACGGCCGCGGCTCGGGGTGGATGCCCGGGCCCGACGTCCCCTGCGCCGTGACGCGCGTGGCCAGCGATTCGGTCGACGGCGGCTCGGGCCGCGTCCAGTCCGGCGCCTGCTCGACCGGCGGTTGCTCCGGATCGAAGGGCAGCGAGGGCGCGCCGGCGGCGAACACGTCGGCCAGCTGGCGCTCGTACTCGGCCTGGAAGCCCTCCCAGCCAATCGACTTGATCAGGAACTTCATCCGGTTCCTGGCCTTGTGCTGGAAGTCGCCCAGCTTGTGGAACACGCGGACGATCGCCTCGGCCGCCGCCAGCATGTCGCCCACCGGCAGGAAGTCGTGCAGCGGCGCCGCCGACCGGCACATCGTCGCCGTGCCGCCGCCGGCGGCCACGCGGAATCCGCGCTCGACCTTGCCGTGCTCGTCGACGCGCGTGAGCGCGCGCCAGCCGATGTCGTGGATCGCGGTGAGCGCGTGGTCCTCGAGGCAGCCTTCGAAGGCGACCTTGAATTTCCTCGGCAGCACGCTGCTCAGCGGATGACGCAGGAAATACCGCGTCAGCGCCTCGGCATACGGCGTGACGTCGAAGACCTCCTCCGCGGAGACGCCGGCCCACGGGCACGCCGTGATGTTCCGCACGGAGTTGCCGCACGCTTCGCGCGTGGTGAGCCCCTCATTCGCGAGCCGCTGCATGACCGGCTCGGCGTCGTGGAGCTTGACGAAGTGCAGCTGGATGTTCTGCCTCGTGGTCACGTGGGCGAAGCCGCGCGCGTATTGCTCCGAGACGTCGGCCAGCGCCAGCAGCTGCCGCTCGGTGAGCACGCCCTGCGGGATCTTGATGCGCATCATCTGCGCGTCCTCGGCCTGTCGCTGCCCGTACGTGCCGCGCAGGAGCCGGAAGCCGCGCCACTGGTCCGGGCCGATCTCGCCGCGCTCGAACTTCGCGAGCGTGTCGGCGAACTCGTCGATATCCGACTGCTTTGCAAACGAAACGCGGGCCCGGCCCAGCGTCGTGGTGTCGTCCATGGCTGACATCGCCCTACCCTCGTGAGTGCCGCGAGATCTCGCGGCCCTGAACTGCAACGGTGTCCACGACGCCGCCGATGAGCGCCGACAACGCAACGACCTCGCCAATCACGATCGTCCCCGGGCGCTCGTCGTCCACCGGCGCGGCGGACAGGGCGTCGAGCTGTCCCGTCCAGGCGCACGCGCCGTCCTGCCCCGCGGCCGACACGATCGCGGCCGGCGTCGATCGCGGCCAGCCGCGCTCGATCAGCCGCCCTGCAATCTGGCCGCGCGTCGTCAGCCCCATCAACACGACGAGCGTTGCCGCCCGCGGCGCGAGGCTGTCGATGACCGGCGCGTAGCCGGCCTCGGCGTGGCCCGAGACGATCACGACGCCCGTGCTGACGCCCCGGTGCGTGACCGGAATGCCGGCGAGCGCCGGCGCGGCAAGCGCGGAGCTGACACCCGGCACGACGTCGACCGGAATGCCTGCCGCGCGCAGCGCGAGCGCCTCTTCGCCGCCGCGGCCGAAGACGAACGGGTCGCCGCCCTTCAACCGCACCACGCGCTGACCGCGTGAGGCGGCGCGCACCAGCAGGCGGTTGATCGCCTCCTGGGAGATGGCGTGGCGTCCGTGACGCTTGCCGACGTGAATGCGGGTGGCGCGACGCGCGATGTTCACGATCGCCGCCGGCACGAGCGCGTCATAGAGGACGAGATCGGCCTTCCGCAGGAGCGAGACCGCCCGCCGCGTGAGGAGACCCGGATCGCCGGGCCCCGCGCCGACGAGCGCGACGCGACCCGTCATACGGCCAGGCCTTCGTAGAGATCGTTGATGGCCGCCAGCAGGCTCGGCCGGCGCTTGTGCATCGGGATCTCGCGCGCCTTCCATTCCTTCCGTGCGCGGTCCGCGACGTCGAACCACTCGCTGAGGTCGTCGGGCAGCGCGGCTTCCAGCCCTTCGCGCAGCAGCCCGGCCAGCGCCGGCGCGCGTCCGCCCGTGGAGATCGCCAGCGTGACGCCCTGCTTGCGCACGACGCCGCCGAGATACGCCGACGCGTGCGCCGGGTCGTCGACCGCGTTGACGAACAGGTGGCGCGCCTCGGCCGCCGCCGACACGCGGCGGTTCACCTCGGGCGGCGCCGCCGCGACGACGAACCAGACGCCGTCGAGATCCGCCTCGACGAACTCGCGCTCGTGGATCGTCGCCGACGTCGCGCGAATCTCCGGGACCACGTGAGGCGCGACGACCGTGATGTCGGCGCCCGCCGCGGTGAGCGCCGCGAGCTTGGAGGCGGCCACCGGGCCGCCTCCCACCACCAGCACCCGCCGGTGCGACAGCTTCAGGAACGTCGGAAAGACTTCAGTGCTCATGACACCACCACTGCCGGCAGTCCCTCGAGCGCGGCTGGCTCGACGAGCCCCCGCGCCGCAAGGACGCCGAGAATGCGCGCCAGGCTCTCGTCCACCGATTCCTGGTCGCTGCGAACCTGCACATCCGGGTTGGCCGGCGCCTCGTACGGGTCGGAGACGCCGGTGAAGTTTCCGATCTCGCCCGCGAGCGCCTTCTTGTAGAGGCCCTTCACGTCGCGCGCCGCCAGGGCGTCGATCGTCGCGTGCGCGTGCACCTCGACGAACTGGACGCCGTCTTTCGCCGCGGCCGCGCGCACTTCGTCGCGTGTGGACGCGTAGGGCGAGATGGCCGCGCCGATCGCGACGACGCCGTTCCTCGCGAGGAGGCGCGCGACGAAGCCGATGCGCCGGATGTTGGTGTCGCGGTCTTCCTTCGAGAAGCCGAGCCCTTTCGACAGGTGCGTCCGCACTTCGTCGCCGTCGAGGATCTCGACCCGCCGGCCCTTCTCGAGCCGCGGCTTCAGCGCCTCGGCCAGCGTGCTCTTGCCGGCGCCCGAGAGCCCGGTGAACCAGAGGATGAACCCGCGATCCGCGCAGGGCTGAAGCCCTGCCCCACGGGAGCCGCGCTGGCGCCTTCAGCAGGCAGCGCGCCGCTGGCCGCGATGTACGCGGCGCGCAGGACCTCCGCCACTTCGGGCCGCGTGAACTCCTCGGGCAGACGGCCACCCGCTCGCAGGATCTCGCGCACCTTCGATCCCGAGAGCTCGAGCCGCGAGCTCGCGTCGTGCGGGCAGCTCTTCGACGAGGCCAGCGTGCCGCAGGCGCGGCAGAAGAACGTCGGATCCAGCCGGAGCGGCGTGACGCCAAGGTCGTTCGGCTCGAACTGATCGAAGATCCGCTGCGCCGCCAGCGGCTCGTAGTACTTGCCGACGCCGGCGTGATCGCGGCCGACGATCAGCTGGTTGATGCCGTAGTTCTTGCGCGCGATGGCGTGGAAGATCGCCTCGCGCGGCCCCGCGTAGCGCATCGCCGCCGGAAAGGCCGCCAGCACGGTGCGGTCCTTCGGGTAGTACTTCGCGACGAGCGCCTCGTACGCCTTGAACCGCACCGCCGCCGGCACGTCGTCCTGCTTGGTCTCGCCGACGAGCGGGTGAATGACGAGGCCGTCGCTGACCTCGAGCGCGAGCTTGGTGAGGTGCTCGTGCGCGCGATGAATCGGGTTGCGCGTCTGGAAGCCGGCGACGCGCTTCCACCCGAGGCCGGCGATGCGCTCGCGCAGCTGGCGCGGCGTGAAGCGGTACTCGGCGAACGGCAGGTCGGCGGCGAGCGGAAGCACCTTCACCGGGCCGGCGACGAGCCGTGTCGGGCGACCGAGGAGATACGCGACGCCGGGATGCGCCGGGTCGTCCGTGCCGTAGACGGCGCGCGATTCCGCGTTCGGATCGCGCGTGAAGATCTCGGTCACCTGGATCGTGCCCCAGGTGCGACCGCCGGCGTCGACGAGCGCGCGCTCCTCGCCAACGGCCACCGGCACAGCGTCTGCGACAGCCAGCGTGAACGGCAGCGGCCACACCGTGCCGTCCGCCAGGCGCAGCCGGCCGAGCACGGAGTCGTAGTCGGCCTTGCCCAGGAATCCCGTGAGCGGGCTTGCCGCGCCGATGGCAATCAACTCGAGGTCAGCCTGCTCGCGCGCGTCGAGCGGGAGCGGCGCGAGGGTCGCGGCGTGCGCCGCGAAAGCGGCGGCATCAGCCGCAGGAACCAGGCGGTCAACGAGCGTGCCGCCGTGCGGAGTTACAAGCGTCGATTCACTCACGAGGTCTCTCTCCATTGGTATGGTCGTAGGACCGGGTCACTTCGGGTTGATCGGGTCGATCAGGTTCGATCAGGTTCACCAGGTTGATCGGGTTGACGTGCAGCCCGCACTCCCGCTTTTCGCGTCCACGCCACCGCCCCGCGCGGGGGTCTTCGCCCTCGGCGACGGCAGACGTGCACGGCTGGCATCCGATGCTCGGGTAGCCCTGGTCGTGCAGCGGGTTGTACGGCACGTCGTTGGCGTGCACGAAGCGCCAGACGTCCTTCGACGTCCAGCGCACGAGCGGGTTGACCTTGAACAGGTCGTAGCGGGCGTCGCGCTCGACGACGGGCGCGGTCGCGCGTTCGGGCGTCTGGTCGCGGCGAATCGCGGTGATCCAGAAGTCCACGCCCTCGAGCGCGCGCTTGAGCGGCGCCATCTTCCGCAGGCCGCAGCACCGATCCGGGTCGCGTTCCCAGAGCGACGGCCCGACGCTGGCGGCCTGCTGCCTCGACGGTCTGCTCGGGACGGACGGCGTGAATCGTGATCCCGTAGCGCTGCTCCAGGCGCTGCCAGAGCGCGTAGGTCTCGGGAAAGAGCAGGCCGGTGTCGAGCGTGAAGACGTCGATCGGAAGATGCGCCGACGCGATCAGGTGGACGAGGACGCAGCCTTCGACGCCGAAGCCGGTGCTGAACGACGCGCGGCCGCCGGCGCCCGCGGCCCACGCGAGTATCGCGTCGGCGGACGACCCTTCGAGCTCCGAGGCCGCGCGGGCCGCGTCGATCGCTACCGCCACTGGCGCTCCCGGGTACGGGACCGAGGTCCCGCCTCCTCGACTGTGATTGTGTGTGCCGCTGCTCGCATCTTCTGCTCCAGACACTCCTGCCGGGACCCCGCCTTCGCCCCTTCGGGGCTTCGGCGCGGCCGAAACGAAAAAGGCCCGGAAGGTTTGTTGCCTCCCGGGCCTCAGGTTCGTCTTGTGTCTTGGCTAGGCGTTCAGCGTGTGGCTGGCCGGCGCGGACGAAGACCTGCGGCGCGGGGGCCCTTCCGGGCCTCGCGACAACAACAACAGGTCATGCACATCGCGCGGGTATTCATCGCGTAAGGTCCACCTAAGGTAGCCAGAGGCCGTGGTGGTTGTCAAATCGGGAGGTCGGGCCTAGCATCGGAGGAGAGGCGTCAGGTGCTCAGCCGTCGCGCATTTCTGCGCAGCCTTTCTGCGGCAGTCATCGCGCGGACAGACCTGCGTCTGCCCTCGGTTCCCACGCCCGCCTCGCCGGTCGAGCTACCTGGCCCCACCCGTTGACTTCTCGGCCCCGGCGGCCGCGCTTCGGCCCAGGTTCTCGGACCTCAGCCGGCACTTTCTCTTCGAGTACTACCCTTGGTACGGCGTCCACCCCTGGCGCCACTGGAACCAGTGGGACCGGGTGCCGCCGCTCGACATCGCCGCGATGTCGGTGCCCGCGCTCGGGCCGTACGACTCCACGCGCCATCGGGTCCTCGAGCAGCACGCGCGGTGGATCGTCGAGTCGGGCGCCGGCGGCATCAACGTCAGCTGGTGGGGTCAGGAGAGCTACGAGGACCAGGCGATCCCGAAGCTGATGGACGTGATGGCCGCATACGACCTCAAGGTGACCTTTCATCTCGAGCCGTACTCGGACCGGCGCGAGGAACACTACGCCCAGGACGTGCTGTATCTCGTCAGGAAGTACGGCGACCAGCGCCACTGGGACGCGATGCTCGTGCTGAAAGACGCCGACGGCCGCGAAGGTCCGGTGTTCAAGTCGTTCGCCACCGATCTTGGGCCTCACAGCAACTGGCGCCGATCACACCGACACCGTGCGATCGGCGCTGACTCATGACTTCGATCACGTATACCTGTTTGCTGACTCGAGCGCCGTCGATCGCGTGCGGGCCGGCGGGTTCGACGGCGTCGCCCTCTACGACAACTTCGTCCGTCCCGCGGCGTGGCCGCACATCGCGCATCAGTGCACCGGCGCGGAGCTTCTCTTCTCCTTCAACGTGAACGCCGGCTTCGACGGCATCCCCCGCCGTCACGTCGTCGACGGCTGCTGCGACGACCCGCCGCGCCTCGAGCCGCCGGCGTCGCTCGACGTCGACTCGCCGTTCAGCCGCGAGGCCGCGAAAGTGCGCGCCGAGCGGCGCATCGACGATTCGCTGTACCACACGCTCGCGCTGCAGGCGGATCAACGGCTCACCAACGCGTCGCGCGGGTTCTTTCTCGTCTACATCAACTCGTTCAACGAGTGGCACGAAGGCACGGCCTTCGAGCCGATGAAGAGCTGCATCGATCTGTCAGCCGACGAGCGCGCGAGGGGCTATCACAATCCCGTGCAGGGGGACTATCGCTTGGCGTTGCTCAAGGAACGGCTGAAAAGCGTTCTCGGAAGCAAGTAAGTGCCGGGGGCCTAGTGCCTTGTGCTTTGTGCGGTGCCCGGTGCCCAGTGCCGGTGCGACGTCTGAGCGACACAGCACTACGCACCCTGCACCGCCTGGCACCCTGCACTTGGCACCGCACCAAGCACCAGGCACCAGGCACGCTCTATCGAACTTCCTTCCCGTCCTTCCGATACACGACCCCGCCCTTCATCACGAACTGCGGGTGCTCGAGCACGCTGATGTTGGCCAGCGGATCCGCGGAGACGGCCACGAGATCGGCGAAGCGTCCGGTCTGCACCGAGCCCACCCGATCGCTCCAGCCGAGCAGGTCGGCCGCCCACGTCGTCGCCGACTCGATCGCCTGCATCGGCGTCATGCCCCACTCGACCATCTTCGCGAACTGCTTGCCGTTGTCGCCGTGCGGGTAGACGCCTGAGTCGGTGCCGTAGGCCATCTTCACGCCGGCCTGCCACGCCTTCTTGAAGTTCTCGCGCTGCGTGCGGCCGACCTTCCGCTCCTTCTCGAGGATCGCGTCGGGGTACCCGCGCTTCTTGTACTCCGTCATGATGTAGTCGTCGTTGTAGATGTCCATCACGAGGTAGGTGCCCTTCTCCTTCGCGAGGCGGATCCCCTCGTCGTCGATGAACGACGCGTGCTCGACCGAGTTCACGCCGGCCTTGATGGCGCGCTTGATCCCTTCGGCGCCGTGCGCGTGCGCGGCCACGCGGCGATCCCACATGTGCGCCTCCTCGACGAGCGCGTTCAGTTCTTCCTGCGAGTACTGCGGCGCGCCCACTGATTCCTCCTCGGACAGCACCCCTGCGGTGGCGAGCACCTTGATGACGTCGGCGCCCTGGCGGATGTTCATCCGCACGACCTTGCGGATCTGCGTCGATGCCGTCGGCGATGCCGCTGAACGTCTTGAACGACAGGTACGGCGAATAGCCGTTGAGATCGCCGTGGCCGCCGGTCGCGCTCAGCGGCAAGCCCGGACACCCGCATGCGCGGCCCCGCCACGTCACCGCGCTCGATCGCGTTCCTGAGCGCGATGTCGACGTATTCCTCGGCGCCGACATTGCGGATCGTGGTGAAGCCGGCCTCGAGCGTCCGCCACGCGTACACGTGCGACATGACGGCGCTGTCGATCGGGCTGCGCTTGAAGAGATCCACGTAGAAGTTCTCGCCGGGCTGCCCGGTCACGTGCGTGTGGCAGTCGATGAAGCCAGGCAGCAGCGTCGCCGCCCCGAGATCGATCACCTCCGCGCCTGCCGGCGTCGCCAGTCCCGCGCCAACCTGCGTGATGCGATCGCCCTGAATCACGACCACCGGATGAGAGATCGGCTCGGCCCCCGTGCCGTCGATCAGGCGCGCCGCCTTCACGACGATGGTCTTCGGGGCCGGCGCGGCCGGCGTCTGCCCGTGTCCGCTGACGACCGAGGCGACCACGACACCGACCGTAAGAGCACATGCACGCACGCGATGATTCACGAATGCCTCCGATGATGACGAACTGCCTGCAGGGCTGAAGCCCTGCCCCACGTAGCCTTGCCGGGGCTGAAGCCCCGGCCTACTGTCCCGGCCTACTGGTGGTACACGACCGCTGACCGCAGTTGAATCACGTGGCCGGTCGATCGCTGGTCCGCGGCGGCCGCCACGACAATCCGCAGCGTGTGCGCGCCGGGCTTCAACCCATACACATGCCACAGCGCGTCGTCGTGCGTCCGCTCTGGAATCCACGCGTCGATCGGTCGCGCGGGCTCGCCGTCGAGAAACACGGTGGCCCGGCCGCCGTCCTGTGAGAACTCGCCAAGCAGCGCCAGCGCCGTGCCGGTGAACGACAGCGTCGCCGAGGCGCCGGCCGCGTCGGTCATCTTTCCTGCCTGCGGACGGCCGTCGCGATCCGGCAGCGGCGTCCACGCGCCCGTCCACTGCCACGCCGCGTCGCTGGCCGGAACGATCGCGTCGGGGATCCCCATGTCCCACTGCTGCAGCGGCGGCGGCTCGGGCACCTGCGCGGGGATCGTGAGGCCGCTCGCATCGACGGTGCCGCCCGCGGCCACGATGACCTTCTCCGCGCGCCGCAGCGTCGACTGGACGATGTCGTCGAACGAGTAGTCCGTGTAGGAGAACTTCTGTCCGGCCAGCGCGGGAATGCCGCTCTTCCACTGGTCCGGGAGCTTCGCGTACCCGAGCATGACGCCGAGAATTCCTCCGGCGCTCGACGGGATTGCAGTCCGAGTCCTGCCCCGACCGCGTCGCGACCTCGAGCGTCTTCGAGAAGTCGCCGCCGCCGTAGAGCAGCCCGAGCGCGACGTAGGCGCCATTCAGCTTCGCGTCGATGTTGAACGGCTGCAGCGATCCGTCAGGACACGCGTCGTTCTTGTCCCACTTCTCTTCGAGCATCAGCCACGCGGACTTCCAGTCGTCCGGGTGCGCGGCGTGCCACGCGAGCACGTCGCGGATCACCGCCGCGTAGCTGCTCTTCGGCGGCAGCGCCGCGAGGCCGGCCTCGACGACGCGCCGCGGATCGGTGTCGAAGAAGGCGGCCGCATACATGCTCGTGATGAAGATGCCGCCGTACAGGCCGTCGCCCGAGTTCATCACGCGGCCGACGCGCAGAGAGAAATCCCGGGCAGCACGCGGCAGCCCCGGCGTCATCAGGCCGATGAAGTCGGACTCGATCTGGAAGTCGATGTCGTTGGCGTGCGGGTTGTAGCGCGGATCGCCCGAGAGCGGCGCGGGGATGCCGAGGTTCAGCAGCCGGCGCGCGCCCGCGTTGGCGTGCCACAGCTCGTACTTCGACGTCTTGAACGCCTCGCCAAATTGCTCCGTCGTCGCGTGCAGGCCGACGCGATCCATGACCGCGGCAAACGTCATCTCGACGTAGAGGTCGTCCTGGTCGATGGCGTTGGAGACGTGGTCGGGCGCCCACTGCGGGCAGATCGCCCTCGATGATCTTCCCGTTCGAGTGGAACTCGGTGGGCGCGCCGAACGACACGCCGACCATCTGGCCGGCCCAGCCGCCGCGAACCTTGTCTTCGAACGTCGCCCGGTCCAGGTGGCGGACAGGCGGATCACCCGAGCCTCGAATGCCCGAGGGCGTGGCTGCAACCAGGGCGAGGGTCAGTAACAGGCAAGTAACAACGCGCACGCCGGAGGTTGTATCGCTGGACGCCGCAGGAGTCAAACGGTTGTCATACAGCGTGTAACCGATTACCATCCCGGCAGGTGCCCAGGGACGCACAGCACGCCCAGCATGAGGCCGACAAGCCGTCCGGAGTCCGGCCTCGCGACACCGCAAACGTGGCGACCATCCGCCAGGTTGCGGCGATGGCAGGGGTCTCGACTGCCACCGTCTCGCGCGTGCTGGCCCGGTCCGGCCGCGTCAGCGCCGATCTCGAGGCGCGCGTCCACTCCGCCGCCAAGGAGCTGAACTACCAGCCCAACCGCGCGGCGCGCGCGCTGCGGGTCCGCCAGGGCTCGACGGTCGGCGTGCTCATCCCGGACATCCAGAACCTGTTCTTCACGGCGATCATCCGCGGCATCGACGACGAGATCCAGCGGCACGGCTACACGACGCTGCTGGCGAACTCCGACAACTCGTTCGAACGCGAGCGAATCTACTTCGACACGTTCCGCGCCGAGGGCGTCGCCGGGCTGCTCGTGATCCCGTCGCAGTGCGACGAAGCGATCTACCACCAGTTCCTCGAGACCGGCGTGCCGCTCGTGGTGCTCGACCGCACGGTGCACCTGCCCAACGTCGACCTGGTCTCGGTCACCAACTTCGAGGGCTCGAAGGACGCCGTTCGCCATCTCGCGGAGCTCGGACATCGGCGCATCGCGATGATGGCGGGCCTCGAGGCGCACAACGTCGGCGCCGAGCGGCGCCGCGGCTTCCTGGCCGGCATGGAAGCCGCCGGGATTCCCGTCGACCCCTCGCTCATCCGCGACGGCGGCTTCGAGCGCGAGGCCGCGCGGACGGCGACGCACGAGCTGCTCGATCTGCCCGATCCGCCCACGGCAATCTTCAGCGCCAACAACACGATGTCGCTCGGCGTCATCCAGGCGATCCACGAGCGCAAGCAGCGCGCGCCCGAGGACGTCTCGGTGGTCGGCTTCGACGACATGCCGTGGCAGGTCGCCACGCAGCCGCCGCTCACCTGCATCTCGCAACCGAGCTACGACATCGGCGCGACGGCGGCGCAGCTGCTCATCGCCCGCATCGCCGACCCGATGCGGCCCGTCCGCCGCGTCGTCCTCGAGACGACGCTCATCGTGCGCGGGTCGTCTGGACCTCCGCCGGTCCGCTGAGGCGTTCAGTGAGTCGCCTGATTCGACTCTTCCCGCTCGTCCTCGCCCTGCTCGCGCGTCGCATCGGGTTGCCGTCCGGCAGCGCCCGCGCGGCCGGTGGTCGCGCTCGTCATGAAGTCGCTGGCCAACGAGTTCTTCAAGACGATGCAGGAGGGCGCGGAGCGGCATCAGGCCTCGCATCCCGAGGCGTACGAGCTCGTCGCCAGCGGCATCAAGGACGAACAGGACGTCGACGCGCCAGATCGCCATCGTCGAGCAGATGATCGCGCGGCGCGTGGAGGCGATCGTCCTGGCGCCGGCGGACTCGAAGGCGCTCGTCACCGTCGCCCGCAAGGCCGTCGACGCCGGCATCGTCGTCGTGAACATCGACAACCGGCTCGACGCCGACGCGATGGCGGAGCGCAAGCTGTCCGTGCCGTTTGTCGGGCCCGACAACAGGAAGGGCGCTCGCGCCGTCGGCGCGTTCGTCGCGTCGAAGCTGCACGCGGGCGATCCGGTGGCGATCATCGAAGGCGCGCCGAACGCGTTCAACGGGATCCAGCGCGCGCTCGGATTCAAGGACGCCGCCACGGCGGCCGGGCTCGTCGTCGCGCGCTCGCAGACCGCCGGCTGGGAGACGGATCGCGCGAACCAGGTCGTCACGGCGCTGATCGCCGAGCGGCCTGACGTGAAGGCCATCCTCTGCGCGAACGACAGCATGGCGCTCGGCGCCGTCGCGGCGCTGCGCGCGTCGGGCCGCACGGCGCAGACGCTCGTCGCCGGATTCGACAACATCACGGCCGTGCAGGCGCTCGTCGAAGAACGGCGCGATCGTCGCCACCGCCGACCAGCACGGCGATCAGCTCGCCGTCTTCGGCATCGAGTACGCGCTCGAGCGACTCCGCAATCCCGGCGCGGCGATCGCCGACCGCGAAACGCCGGTCGATCTCGTCACCGCGGAGACCCTCCACTGAATCGCCGGCTCGTCGCCGGGCTCGACTGGATCGGGCTCGCGCTCGTCCTTGTCGCGCTGGTCGTCGTCTTTGGCCTGACGACGAGACACTTCGCGTCGTGGACGACGGCGCGAGCGCTGGCCAATCAGGCCCCGGACACGCTGCTCGTGGCGACGGGCATGACGCTCGTGATCGTCACCGGCGGCATCGACCTGTCCGTGGGATCGGTGCTCGCGCTGTCGGCGGCCGTCTTCGGCCTCGTGCTCACGGGCCCCGCGAATTCGCTGGCGCTGGCTGCAGTGGCGTCCGTGCTGACCGGAGCGGCCGCTGGACTCGTCAACGGCGCCGTCAGCGTCCGATGGCAGCTGCCGACGTTCCTGGTGACGCTCGGGATGCTGGAGATGGCGCGCGGCGCGACGTATCTCCTGACGGACTCGCGAACCATGTATCTCGGGGCGCGCGTGGACCTCGTCAGCCGCGACGTGCTGTTCGGCCTTGGCGCGTCCGGCCGTGCTCGCCGTCCTCGTGATTGCCGCTGGGCAGTTCATGCTCACGCGCATGGTCTTCGGCCGCCGAATTGCTCGCCGTGGGCACGAACAGCCGAGGCGGCGCGGCTCGCGGGCATCAGTCCGGGGCGTGTGCGCATCGCGGCGTTCGGGCTGGCCGGCGCGCTCGCAGGACTCGCGGCGATCGTCCAGGCGGGACGTCTCGCGGCCGTCGATCCCAACGCAGGCACCGGCCTCGAGCTCGACGCGATTGCGGCGGTCGTGATTGGCGGCACGAGCCTCAGCGGCGGGCGCGGCTCCGTCGTCGCGTCGGCGCTTGGCGCGCTCGTGATCCTCGTCCTCGGCGCGGGGCTGGCGCAGCTCGGCGTCCAGGAGCCCACGCGCCGGCTCGTCACCGGCGGCGTCATCGTCGCGGCCGCCATCGTCGATCACTATCGCGCGAAGGGCGGACGGTCCCGATGAGCGACGCCCGCGATCGTCGTCGTCGGCAGCCTGAATGCGGACCTCATCGTGCGCGTGCCGCGCTTCCCTGCCCCGGGCGAGACGATCAGCGGCGACGGCTTCGCGATCGTGCCGGGCGGCAAGGGCGCCAACCAGGCGGCCGCGGCCGGCAGGCTCGGCGGTCGCGTGGCGATGGTCGGCCAGGTCGGCGCCGACGCGAACGGCACGCTGCTGCGCGACGCCTTGAACGCGGCAGGCGTCGACACGCGGCTGGTCGCGGTCGACGAAGCCGCGGCGACCGGCGTCGCCGTGATCACCATCGACGCCCACGGCGAGAACGAGATCGTCCTCGCGGCTGGCGCCAACGGCACGTATGCGCCCGAACGCCTTGCGCCGGCGCTGGGGGCGCTGAGAGCCGCTCGAGTGGTCCTCCTGCAGCTCGAGATTCCGCTGGCGACGGTGATGCGCGCCGCCGCGGAAGCGCGCTCGGCCGGCGCAGTCGTCGTGCTCGATCCAGCGCCCGCGGTGCCCGTCCCGGACCAGCTGCTCGCGCTCGCTGACTACGTCACCCCGAACGAGCGGGAGCTCGCCATGCTCGCAGGCGGCACGCCGACCGGCGACGACACGCCGCTCGAGGACGTGGACGCGATGGCTCGAGCGGTGCTGGCGCGCGGCGCGGCGCGCGTGCTGGTGAAGCTCGGCGCCCGCGGGGCGCGGCTCGTGGCGCTCGATGCGGTCCAGAGCTGGCCGGCGCGCCAGGTTCACGCCGTCGATACGACGGCGGCCGGCGACGCCTTCAACGGCGCGCTCGCCGTCGCGCTGACCGAGAACGCGAGCCTCGATCAGGCCGTCCGCTTCGCGACGATCGCGGCGTCGATCTCGGTCACCCGCGCAGGCGCGCAACCGTCGCTGCCGACGCGCGCGGAGGTCGACGCGGCATTGCGTTGATCTCATTCTTCATTCTTCATTCTTCATTCCTCACTATCATCCAGTATGCCCATCCGAGTCGGCCTCATCGGCACCGGCAAGATCGCCGTCGCCAATCACATCCCAGGCATCCGTCTTTCCACGTGACGCCGAAGTCACCGCGCTCTGCGATCCGAATCCCGCGGCCCTTGCAGAAGCGTCGCAGGCCACCGGCGTCTCGCGGACCTACACGGACCCGTTCGCGCTCTTGAAGGACGCGCCGGTCGACGCGGTCATCGTCGCCACGCCCAATCGCTTCCACCGCGACATCGTCGTCGCGGCCGCCGAGAGTGGACGCCATGTGCTCTGCGAGAAGCCGCTGGCCCTGAACGTCGCCCAGGCCGAGGACATGCTGGCGGCGGTCGATCGGGCCGGCGTGCGGCACATGACCGCATTCACGTATCGCTTCGTGCCGGCGATGCGATATCTGCGGCACCTGGTGAAGTCAGGCGCGATCGGGACGCCGTGGCACTTCCGCGCGCAGCGATTCCAGGACTGGGGCCGCGACGCGCTCGGCTGGCGGCAGCGCAAGGCCGACGCCGGCTCGGGCGAGGTCGGCGACATGCTGTCGCATCGCCTCGACTTCGCGCATTCGGTGATCGGCCCGATCGCGCGCGTGATGGCGCATACGACGCAGATCTGGCCGACCCGCGTCGACGCGGACGGCGTCGAGCACGTCTCGGACACCGAGGACTGGGTGGGCTGCATCGCGGAGTTCGGCAACGGCGTGACCGGCGTCTTCGAGAGCGTGAAGACCGCCACCGGCTACGCCGGCGGGCCGACGAGCCGCGACTGGTGCGAGGTCAACGCCAGCGACGGCGCCGTCGTCTACGAGCTCGGACACCCGCTCCGCGTGCTGCGCGCGGCCCGGGGCGGCCACTACCAGGAAGAGGCTGTGCCGCTCGAGTTCCAGAAGATCGCCGGCTCGCCGCAGAGACCCGGCCGAGAACCCGTGGCAGGCGTTCCGCTACGACCAGAACTTCGAGTTCATCGAGGCCATCCACCAGAAGCGCGCGTGCGAGCCGTCCTTCATCGACGGCCTGCGCGTGCAGGAAGTGATGGGGGCGATCGAAGACTCGTCGCGCGAGCGGCGCTCGGTGCTCATCGAAGCGAAAGCACGGGTCTAGAGTCACGTGGAACCCAACCCTGGATTTCGAGTCCTGGGATTCAGCGTGAGCAGCGCGGACCTTCAGAATCCCTGAAATCCTGAATCCAGGTGTCTTTCAGCTCAGCCGCTTGCCTTCGTCGCCTCGCGGAACTTCGCGATCACGGCGTCGGTGCTCTGGCGCAGCAAGCCGAGATCGCTGGCGACGGCGACGAACGTGAAGCCCATCTTGAAGTAGTTCAGCGCGTCGGCTTCGACGGGCGCCAGGATGCCAATCGGCTTCCCGCAGCCCCGGCGCGCCGGCAGAGATCGGCGATGGCCGCCTGGACGTCCGGATGCGCGGCGTTGGCGAGATGGCCAAGCGCCGCCGAGAGATCCGACGGCCCGATGAACACGCCGTCGATGCCGTCCACGGCGCAAATCTCCTCGAGCGCGTCGGCCGCCTGGCGCGTCTCGATCTGCACCAGCACGCACATCTCGTCCGGCCGCCTTGTGGTGATAGCCGGCGACGCGTCCGTACCGATTGCCGCGCAGCACCGCCGCGACGCCGCGGTTGCCATGCGGCGGATAGCGCGTCGCCTCGACCGCCTTGCGCGCCTCGTCCGCCGACTGCACGTAGGGCACGAGCAGCGTCTGCGCTCCGGCGTCGAGGATCCGCTTGAAGATCACCGGGTCGTTCCACGTCGGCCGGACGATCGCCGGCACGCCCGCGCCCTCGAGAATGCGCAGCTGATCGACGACGCCGCCGATGTCGAGCGGCGCGTGCTCGGTGTCGATCAGCACCCAGTCCGGCTTCGCGTCGGCCAGGATCTCGGTGACGATGCCATGCCCCGCCTGG
Organism: Vicinamibacteria bacterium; assembly: GCA_963787035.1. Taxonomy (GTDB): domain Bacteria; phylum Acidobacteriota; class Vicinamibacteria; order Vicinamibacterales; family JAENWD01; genus JAENWD01. Next base: position 80,629 of record CAWBBN010000021.1, on the reverse strand, counting down.
CTCCACAGCCCGATCTGTGGCGTCCGCGCGGCGATGGCGGCCTTGAAGTGATTCGTGGGTAGGTTCATACGGACTACGGACTACGGACTACAGACTACGGACAGACCTACAGACCCATGGACCCATGGACCTATGGACCTTCGTCACTTCATCGGCGAGTAATCCGTCGGCGCCAGGAAGACCGAATCCACCTTGTCGACCAGCTTCCCGTCCTTCTCCGACTCGGTCTTCACCGCCACCCATTCGGGATCCTTGCCGAATTCGTCCCAGGCCTGCTTCCGCGCGTCGAGGCTCGGATACGACAGGATGTAGACCAGCGTGTTGCCCGTCGCGGCGCCCGTCGTCTGATCGACCGGCACCCAGAACGCGACGATGCCCATGCCGTGCTTCTTGAAGATCTCGATCGTGTGATTGCGGAAGCGCGCGTGCAACGCCTCGAGCTTGCCCGGCGCGGCGTAGTAGGTGCGCAGTTCGTAGACCTTCGCGCCGGCCGCCGTGGACGGCGGCGCCTGTGCAGCCACGGTGGCGACAGCGCCCAGTCCGAACATCAATCACGATCGCGAATGTCCGCATCAGTTTCATGTCGTCCCTCGGCAGGCCTGAAGGCCTGCGCTACAGAAGATGCCTGGAGGCCTGCGCCCCGGAAGATGGCGGGCCTGAAGGCCCGCCCTACTGCACCTATTCCAGCAGCGCCGTCTTCGGCTGGCAGGCGTCGCTCGCCAGATACGAAAGCAGGCCGTTGAACAGGTTGGCGGTGAACGGATCGTCCGCGTAGTGGCCGGTGTCGAACGTCGTCACGAGCACCTTGCCCTTGCCGAGCGTGAACTGCGCCGTCACGGCATGATTGTCGTTCAGCCACCCGAAGAACATCCCCGCCAGCACGTCGCCCGACTGCCACGCCGACTGCGGCACGCCCTCGAGCAGCCAGCGCGGTGTCGCCGACGCGGCTTCGAGGCCCGTGATGGGCGATCACGGCCGCCCTCGACGCGGAGGCGTGCGACGGCGCGATCCACGGGAAGTTGCTCACCCAGTTGCCGTCGAGCACGCCGTTGCGCGGTGTGCGCGCTCAGCGTCGGGCGTCGACGCAAACGTGAAAATCACGCCTCGCGGCACGACCAGCGCCCGCCCTCCGGCCTCCACGAACCGTCGCACCTCGGCGTCGAGCGCGGAGGTGACGACCAGGCGTGCCCGACGTCATCGCGCCGGCCTTCCATGGCAGCGCCGTCATCGCGCCAGCCGGATCGTGACACGACGATGTTGGCCGGCGCGCTGGTCGCGGGGAATGCGAAGAGGTCCTGGAAGTTCCTGGCCAGCGTGCGGCCGTTGGTGCCCTTCAGCTCCAGCGCCACGCGCACGCGCGTCGGCGACTGAACGTCTGGCAGCGGAATCTCCAGCGATCCGATTCTGGCGACGCCAGCCCTCGGCACCGACGCGGTCACGGGCACCTCGCCGTGCTGGCCGCCGGCCGTCCACGCCAGCGTTCCACCGGCCGGCGTCGGTTGCGCTGTAGCGCGAGTAGTCGACCGTAATCGTCAGCCGATCCCCGGCGCGCCCGTTCGTCTTCGTCGCGCTCCGGCAGCAGCACGTCGTCCTGCTGAATGTCCGCGAGCGCCTCTCCGTAGACCTTGGGCTGCCGCCACATCGTCCATCAGCCCGTTGGCTTCCCAGTTGATGTCGGTGAACTCCGTGATCACGTAGCCGCGAATCGCGCCCTGGCGGCGGATCTCCTCGATCTCGTGCTGCAGGCTCTGGAACTGCCGCCACTGGGCCTCGTGCGCGAGCGCCTTGTAGTCAGGGAACAGCCGATCGAACGCGAATCCCTTGAACCGATCGTAGAGGCCGGCCGGCCGGGTAATCGCGCGGCCGTCGAAGTCGCGGGGGAACCACCACGGCAGCGGATCCGGCAGCTCCGGCAGCCCCCAGTTGCCGAACTCGGAGACGACGAGCGGCTCCTGGCCCGTGCGCACCGCGTCGCCGTGCGGGCTGAAGCTCCACTTCGGCCGCGACGCGAAGTCGGCGACCCACTTGTCCCAGCTCGCGGCGTTATCGGGAATCGAGTAGGTACTGGTGGAAGTCGTCGATGTCCGACTTCACGTGGAAGTTGTCGCAGCAGGCGCTGTTGTCGACGATGAGCCGCCCGAGCGGCGCCGTCTTCGCCTTCGCCGCGTCGAACCAGCGAGGCCAGCCCGGCGCGCTGATCCGCCTGGCGCATGTCGATGCCCCACGCTTCGTTGATCAGGCTCTGGATCACGATCGACGGGATGATTCCAGTCGCGCGCCACCATGTCGTCGAAGATCGCCTTGCCGCGCGCCACCGACTTGTCGGTCCAGCGGTCCCAGCTCGGCACCTCGTACCACACCAGCATCCCGACTTCGTCCGCCGCCGCGAGGTACGTCGGGATCGCAGACCTTGATGTGGCAGCGCAGCAGGTTGAGCCCGAGCTTGCGTCCCTTCGTCATCGCATCGACGACGTAGGCCTTGTCCGGGGTGCTGTAGATGGAATCCGGGTAGAAGTCCTGGTCGAGCGCCGCGCGCATGTAGAACGGCTCGCCGTTCAGGAAGAACTGCCCGTCGCGCGCGGTGAACTCGCGGAAGCCGAACCGATCGGTGACCTTGTCGGTGGATGGTCCTGACAGCGACGCCGTCACGGTGTAGAGCGACTGGCGCGGAGGGCGACCACAACTGCGGCGACTTCACGGCGCCGGTCGTGTGCTGCACGCCGGCCTGCGACGCCTGCACCGGCGGCAGTTCCGCGACGGTGGACCCGTCCGGCGCCTGAATCGACACCTTGATCGTCGTCGGTCGAGGCAGGTTGGCGCCCTTGACCTCCACGTCCACGTTGACTGTGCCGTCGATCTTCGCGCTGACGTGCACGCGCTCCATGTACAGCGACTGCCTGCACGTCGAGCGTCACCGGCTGCCACAGCCCGCCGTTCTCGATGTACCAGTTCTGCTTGCCTCGAGGCAGTTCCTCGTACGGCATGTCGGGGAAACGCGGCGAGGCCCCCTGGGCGGTCGGCGGCGGATCGACGACGCGCACGAGCACCTCGTTGGTGCCCGATCGCACGAAGTCGGCGACGTCGACGCTGAACGGCGTGTACGCGCCCTCGTGCGCACCGGCACGATGGCCGTTCACGTAGATCTCGGCGGCGTAGTCCACCGCGCCGAATCGGATCAGGACGTGCGGCGTCCGCCCCTTCGGCATCTCGAATGTCGTCTTGTACCAGGCGACGCCGAAGTAGTCGCGCAAGATCGTCGAACTGCGCGTTCCACGAGCGGCCGGCGACGCGCCGGCCGCCAGCCATCGGCCGGCAGCGTCGTCGCCGTGAAGCCGGCGGCGGGATCGGTCAGCAGTTGCCAGGAGTCGAGCCGCACGGGCTCGGCCGCGCGGGCGGCGACGGGAAGGCTCGCAAGCAGCGAGCGTGAGGCACACGACGCCGCGCATGTCACGATGTCATTCTCATAGGGATCGCAGGGTCGACCTCGCAGTATCGGCGATCGCCGGGCTGAAGTCCCGGCCTACTGCCGCCTACTTTGCCGCGCTCTTGCCGATGATGCGAATCCTCAGGGGCGCCGAGCTCGCTTCCGAGTTCGTGCCGCCGTTGGTCTCGACGCGCGCCGTCACGAAGAGCGTCTGCTCGACGGGCGCGGCGTTCTCGTCGGCGACGATCTCGAACTCGCGGCTGTCCTGCGTCTCGGTAATCAGGATGCCGTTCAACCCGATGTTCGGCACCGTCACGCGGAACGGCAGGTTCCGCACCGACAGCGGCACGCGACCCGCGAACCCGTTTGCCCGCGCGATCGTCGCCGTCACCTTCGCGCGTTGGCCAGGCGCGAGCTCGACGACGTCCGGCGTCACCGACACGACGCGCACATCGGGTGGCGACGCCGTCGAGACGACGCTGACCTTTTCGTCGGGGCGGGCCGTGTGCTCCACAGACACGCCCCGCGATCCTGGCGCGACCGACGGCCGCGAATGCCGCCGGACGCGTCGCCGGCCGATTCGTCGGCGGCAATCGTCAGCGACACGCTCGACTCGCCCGGCAGGATCACGCCCGGCGCTGCCGTGAGACCCGCCGGCAGATCCTTCAGCGCGACGTCGATCGGCCCGTCGAAGCCTTCGCGCCGGAACGCGAAGACCGTCACCGGCACGCGGCCGCCGCGCGGCACGTTGGGATTCGACGGCGAGAGCGACAGATCGAAGTCCGGCGCCGGCGGCGCGATCGAGAGCCGGTAGCTGTGGCGCGGCCCGCCGCTGCCCCGCGCGTCGGTGAGGCGCACGAAGTACGTCCCCGCCGCGGGCGCCGTGAACGTCAGCTTCGAGTCCTTTCCGAACGTCGGGCCGCCGTCGTCGTTGCGGTACACGAGGTCGAAGACGGGCAGGCCGTTCGGCACGACCGGCGTCCCGGGCGGCAGCACGTCGACCTTGTAGACGGGACGCAGCAGCGCGTGACCTTCGGCCGTGGTGTCCTCGAAGCAGATGCGCTGGCCGCGATAGTCCTGGAAGGACGTGTCCTCGTCGGGACCCTTCGGCAGCTCGTCCACTTTCAGCAGCTCGCGGTCGATGTAGACGTAGTCGCCGCGGTGCAGCTCGTTCCACGTGAGCAGCCGGATGCCGCTTCCCGTCGATCCGTGATTGCGCAGGTCGACCGTCGTCTCCCACACCGGATGCAGCCGCGCGCGCGGCACGGGACGGCCACGTGCATCGAGCACGTCGATGACCGAATCGAGCGACGAGCCAAGGCGCGCCGCGTTGACCTGAATGACGAGCGTCTGGCCCTTCGTCGCGGTGAAGCGGAACCAGTCGGCGTCCGCGCGACCATCGACGTGCGTGAGCCGGCCATTCACCGTCACGGGCGCCGCGACAGGCAGCGCCGTCGCGAGCGTGTGGTGGCTGTCGCCCGCCAGCACTTCGGGGTAGCGGCCGAGCGACACCTGGACGCGGTTGATCGGATCGGCGTCGAGGCCGGTGACGCGGACGGGCGCGGCCAGCGGCTGATCGGGCAGCGGCGTGCCCAGTGCGCCGGCCGTGTGCCCGCCGAGATTCGCGCCTTCGACGCGCACCGACGCGGTGGACCCCTTCGGGCGGCCGAGCGGAAACACGCTGGTGATGACCGGCAGCTCGCCGATCGTCGCGCCGGTAGATGTGGCGCCAGCCGCCGCCGGCGTTGGCGTCGGCGATGCGCACGATCACCGGGCCGTCCGCCTCGGGGCGAAAGACGACGAGCGAGTCGCGCATGCCGTTGAAGTCGTCGTTCGACGCGAGCTCGCGTCCATCCGGCGACAGCAGCGAGACCGTCGGGATCCGTCATCGACCCGAGAGGCGTCGCCAGGACGCGCACGACGAGATCCCGGCCCGCGCGCGCGTCGACGCGGTAGTAGTCGACGTCGCCTTCCTTCGGCAGCGACCCGTTCACCGTCACCGGCGGCGTCAACGCCATCGCCTTGTCGGCGGCGTCGTTCGGCTCGCGCTCGATGGCTTCGGCCTCGGCGCCGACCCAGAACGAGATGAACGACGTCGTGCCGAGGGGCGTGTGGAGCCGGAACCCGTGGCGGCCCGTCGGCACGTTCGCCGTCGGCGGTGACCGTGATCTGGACGCGGTTCTTCTCGGCCTTGTCCTGGATGACGGCGCCGGTTTCTCCAGGCACTTTCTTGCGGATATCGGCGCCCTGATCCGACATCGCGCCGATCGTCGCCGCTCAGCCCGGCATCGTCGAACAGCACCCGATCGGCGCCCATCAGGTTCGCGCCGTTCACGGTGAACGTCACCGTGGTGCCGCGTTGCAGGCCGTAAGGCTCGATGTCGAGCAGCACCGGCGGCCGCGTCTGCGCGAGCGCCGGCGTCGCGAGGAGCATCGCGACGAGCGCGACCCGCCCGACCCGCCCGACCTGCGACTGCCGACCTGATCGACCTGCTCGACCTGCGACCCGGCTCATTTCCCCCTCCGCGCGTCCGCCGCGCGTCGCGCGCGGGACGAATCAGACTCCTGCAGCCGCGGCCCGGTCGACGGATCGAACAGCGCTGACCGTGCCATCGTAGCGCCCAAGCGCCAGCGCGCGGCCGTCGGGGCTGAAGGCGAGGGACTGCACCCAGTCGCTCTGGCCGGCCAGCGCCCGCTCGAGCGTCAGCGTCTCGGCGTTCCAGATCTTGACCTCGCGGCTGCTCGACGCGCTCACGAGCCGCGAGCCGTCGGGCGAGAACGCGACCCGGATGATGCTGCCGGTGTGCGCGAGCGTGTTGCCGACCAGCGTCGCGGCCGACGCATCGATCCGCCACGCGCGCAGGCGCTTGTCCGCGCCGGCGGCGACAAGCACGTGAGAGCCGGGACGAAACGCCAGCGTCAGCACGGCATCGGTCGGTTCGGTGATCGTGTAGAGGCGGACGCCCTTGGCCGTGTCCCAGATCTTCACCGATCGATCCGCCGACGCCGACGCAAGGAGCGTCCCCGCGGGATCGAACGCGACGGCGTAGACGGCTTCGGTGTGCTCCCTGAGCACGCCCATCGGTTTGCCGGTCGCCGTGTCCCAGATCCGAATCTGCCGGTCGTAGCCGCACGAGGCGAGGCGCTTGCCGTCCGGGCTGAATGCGACGAAGTAGACGTAGTCGCGGTGGCCGTCGAGCGTTCGCACCACCGAGCCGGTCGCGGTGTCGATCAGCACGAGCTCGCCGAACGCGCCCGGCGTGCCGCCGCCGGCGGCAAGGAGCTTCCCGTCCGGGCTCCACGCGAGCGCGCGCACCTGGTCGCTCAGCCCGCCAATCGCGGGATCGCTCGATGCCGGACGGCACGCGGAAGCGCTTGACCTCTTTGTATCCGGCGACCGCAAGCTCGGCGCCGTCAGGACTGAAGCCGAGCGCCGGCACTTCCGCCAGCAGCGCCGCCGGACTGCGGCAGCGCCGGCACCTTGTCGTCGAGCGACGCGCGGCGCGCCGGCGAGTACTTCGCGCCCGCCGCAATCCACGCGCGCAGCGTCGCGATGTCCTCGGGGCGAAGGTCGGCCTTCGGCGGCATCTTCGGCTTCGCGTGGCCCTCCACCTGCCGGATGATCGGGCTGTCGTCGGCGTTGCCCGCCACCACCGGCACGCCGTCGTCGCCGCCACGCATCAGGTCCTCGTAGCTCTCGAGCAGAAGGCCGCCCTTTTCTTCCGCGCTGTTGTGGCAGCGCAGGCAGTTCGACTCGAAGATCGGCATCACGTCGCGGGAGAAATCCGGCGGCGCAGCGGGCGTCGCGGCGGACTGCGCTGACGCGCACGGCCACTGCGAGCACGACAGCCGGTGCCGCAGGCGAACGGCGTCGTCCCACACCTGCCGCAACCTGCCGCACCTGCCCGCAACCTGTCGCACCCGGCCTTCAGTGATTGAACAGGAACTCGCGTGACGTCGCGAGCGCCCAGGCCACGTCTTCCATCTGCCGGCGGTGCGCCGTGGCGTCGGCCGCCGGCGTGCGATCCAGATCCGCCAGGATGCCCGTCCGCTCCGCGTCGGTCGGACGCCGGCTGAGCGCCGACAGATACAGCTGCTCCACGATCTCGCCGTTCGACTTCCCCGCCGCGACCATCTGCGCAATCACGCCCTGATCGCTCATCAGCTTCTTGTTCAGCGTGTCGCCGTTGATCGCGTGCAGCGCCTGCGGCAGCGTCGGGTCCTGCATCCGCTCGGCGGCCGACGTGTTGATCCGCTCGGGCCGTCCGAACACCGACAGGAAGTACGACTCCACCTTCGTGTCGGGCAGCTGCAGGGCGCGGGTGCCCTTCGGGTAGCCCATGAACGTTTCGGGCACGCCGCTCACCTCGGAAAACGCATCCAGGATCACTTCCGCCGGCAGCCGTCGAATCAGGTAGTGCGAGTAGAAGCGGTCGTCCTTGACGTTGGCGGGCGTCGTCACCGACGAACGCTGGTACGCCGCGGACAGCATGATCGTGCGAATCAGCGCCTTCACGTCGAAGCCGCCCTTCACGAACTCTGCCGTCATCTCCTGGAAGAGCGGCTCGTTCGACGCCGGGTTGCTGAACCGCAAGTCGTCGGCCGGACTCACCAGGCCGCGGCCGAAGAAGTTCGCCCAGACGCGGCTCACGACCGCGCGGGGAAGAGCGTGTTCGACGGGCTCGTCGTCCACTTCGCGAGATACTCGCGCCGGTCTTCGGTCGAATGCGCCGGCATCGGCGTGCCGTCGAGCGGACGCGGCGGCAGCGCGATGCCGAGCCTCGGGTGCAGCACGTCGCCGTCCGGCGTCGAAAAGACGGTCGCGGTGTCGTTCTTCCCCACAAACGTCCCGTCGTCTTTCACCGACACGCGCGCGAAGAGGTTCGTGAAGCCGTAGTAGTCGATCTGCGTCCACTTCTCCATCGGGTGGTTGTGGCAGCGGGCGCAGGTCAGCGTCAGGCCGAGGAAGGCCTGCGTGTAGTTCTCGGCGAGATCGATCGGGCTCCGGTGAATCAGGTAGTAGTTCGCGGCGCCGTTCTGATCGGTGCGGCCCTGCGCCGTGGCGATGGCGTAGACGAACTTGTCCCACGGCATGTTGGACTTCACGGCGGCACGGATCCAGCCGTAGAAATCGCGGACGTTGTTCGGGCCGAGTGTTCGGCTCGAGACGAGCAGCACGTCCGACCACTTGTAGGCCCAGTAGTCGACGTACTCGTCGCGCGCGAGCAGCGCGTCCACGAGCCGCGCTCGCTTGTCGGCGGACGAATCGGCGAGGAAGCGCTCGACCTCCTCGCGCGTCGGCAGGATCCCGGCCGCGTCGAGATACGCGCGCCGGATGAACTCGCCGTCCGTGCAGAGCGGCGACGGCTCGATGTGGAGCTGCCGCAGCTTGTCGAGGACGAGATCGTCGATCGCATTGACGCGCGCCGCGCTCGGTGTAGGCCGACTCCGGGACCGTCGCCGGGAACGGCGAGCGCACGCGCGCGAGCGCGACGCCGGCCAGGAAACTCGCGCTGACGGCCGTCTCGCCCGGCCCTCTCACGCTGACCTTGCCGTCGTCTTCGACGTGCGCGACGGTGTCGTCGGCGGATCCGAAACGCGTCCAGCGCGTGACGTCGGCTGAGGACCCGTCGGTGAAGTGCGCCGTCACCGTGAGCGCCACCGATTCGCCGGCCGCCGCCGTCCGATCGCCGGGCGTGACCTCGAGGCGTTCCAGTCGCGGGTCGGAATCGCGCGGCGCCGGCATCCCCGAGGCAATCCAGCCAGAGAGAATCCCGTAGGCCGGCGAGCCGACCGGGAACCGCCGGCCGCCCATGTGCGGCACGGTCTCGGTGGGCTTGAGCAGGATCAGGCTCTTGGCCGGCTCGAGCTTGTTGACGCGGCGCCCGCCGGCCTGACGCGTGATCGTCTCGTAGTCGGCGCCAGGGTCATAGCCGCGCAGCGTCAGCGCGAACCCGTTCTTCCCCGCCGCCGCGCCATGACAGGCGCCGGAGTTGCACCCCATCTTCGTGAGGACGGGGATGACCTGGTTGCGAAAAGAGATCGTCGAGAGGGCGCTGGTGGCGGGAGCCGCCGAGGTCGCCGCATGCGCCGCGACAGGGCGCATGGCCGACAGTCCGCGCGAAGGAGCCTGTGCATGCAGTCCGGCCGTGAGGGCGACGGCAAACGCCACGCCCGCAGCTGCCCGACCGGTCACGCATCCTTCATTCTTCATTCTTCATTCTTCATTCTTCATTAGAACAATTCTTTGACGGGCTCGACGCCGCGATCGATCACGGGCATCGGCCGCCCCTGTGGGCCCGGCAGCTCCTTGTCGATCTCGACGCCGAGGCCGTGCAGAATCGTGGCAGCCACCGACCCGGCCGCGACGGGACGATCCTTCGGATAGGCGCCGATCTCGTCGGACGATCCGATCACCTGTCCGCCCTTCACGCCGCCGCCCGCCATCGACATCGTCCAGCACTGCGGCCAGTGATCGCGTCCGCCGGCCGGATTGATCTTCGGCGTCCGGCCGAACTCGCCCATCGCGACGACCATCGTCGAGTCGAGCAGCCCGCGGCTGGTGAGGTCCTCGAGCAGCGACGCGTAGGCGTTGTCGAACATCGGGCCGAGCAGGTCGCGGTACGCCTGGATCGGGCTGAACGGCGCCGAGCCGTGGATGTCCCACGTGATCTCGTTGAAGACGGTCTCGAACATGTTGACCGTCACGAACCGCACGTCGGCCTCGATGAGCCGGCGCGCGAGCAGACAGCTCATGCCGAACCGGTTGCGGCCGTACTTGTCCTTCAGCGCGTCGGGCTCCTGCGACAGGTCGAAGGCCGCGCGCGCTTTCGAGGACGAGATGAGCGTGTAGGCCTGATCGAACGAGGAGTTCAGCAGACGCGCGTCGGGGCTCGCTTCGAAGTTCCTCACGGCGCCGTCGACCAGATCGCGGAGGTTGCGACGCTGATCCGCGCGGATCGACGTCAGGTAATCGGGCGGCAGCAGGTCGGGCACCTTGAAATTCGGATCCGACGGATCGGCGCCGAGCACGAACGGGTCGTACGCCTTGCCGAGGAAGCCCGCCGTCTGTCCGTGCGGCATGTTGCCGCCGGTGTTCCCGATCGGCCGTGGCAGCAGGACGTGCGGCGGGATGTCGCCCTTCGGGCCTTTCAGGTAGCCGAGGACCGATCCGACGTGCGGCGTCTCGATGCCGCGCCTGGAACAGACGGCCGGTCTGCATCACCTGATGGCCGGCGTCGTGCACGGCCACGCCCGCGTAGTGCACCGATCGAATCAGCGCGAACTTGTCCGCGTGCGTCGCCATCCGCGGGAAGATCTCGCTGATCTCGATTCCCGGGACGTTGGTCTTGATGCTCCGGTAGGGACCGCGGACCTCGGAGGGCGCCTCCGGCTTCATGTCCCAGGTGTCGAGCTGGCTGGGCGCGCCGACGAGGAACAGGCAGATGCAGTTGACGTCCTTGTCAGGACGCACCGCTCCGGCGGCCTTGAGGGCGGCGAGATCCGTCAGGGACAGCCCGAGGCCCGCGAGGCCGAGCGCGCCGGCGTGCAGGAAGTCGCGGCGGGTCAGCCCGTCACAGAAGTGAACGGCTTTGTCGGCGTCGAGCTTGATCAATCGCGCGCCTCCGGATCCGCGTCATTCTACGCGGCTCCGGGGCGCGGCAACAAGGAATCCGGAGGCCGGCGGCGCCCCCGGATCGCTCAGCAGTAGATGCCCGAGCAGGGCGGCGTGGCGCCCGCCGTGCTGTTCACCACGCCGACCATCGACGGATGGATCGAGCAGTGAAAGTTCGAGCCGCCCGCCGGAACCGTCACCGTCGCGCTCGTCTCGCTCGGGTTGACGTTCCCGGCGTCCCAGGAGCCGTCGTTCGCGACGATGTGGTGCACGACGCGATCGCTGTTGAGGAACGCGATCTTGCCGTCCGCCGTCGGCGTCGACGGATTCGGGTTGAACGATCGGTTGCCTGCCTCGCCGGCGATCGAGACGACCGCTCCGGGGGTCGGCGTGGGCGTCGGTGTTGGCGTCGGCGTGGGCGTCGGCGCCGAGTAGCCGCTGCTGCCGCCGCAGCCGGCGAACACGAGTGCAAGTGCCACGGCACTCAGGGTTCCGTAAATCAGACGCATCGAGGGCTCCTTGTGAGGACGACTAGTTGCCGGCGCTGACGGTGCCGACCATCGACGGATGGATCGAGCAGTGGTAGGTCTTGCCGGCCGCAGGCAGCGTGACTGCCGCGCTCGACTGGCCCTGCGACAGATTTCCCGTATCGAACGACCCGTCGTCGGCGACGATGCGGTGGATGAGGCTGTCGTTGTTCGTCCACGTCAGCTTGTGGTCGGCCGGCAGCGGGCTCGGGTTCGGATTGAACGACTGGTTGCCGCGCTCTCCGAGAATGGCGACCGTTCCCGCCGTCGGCGTCGGTGTCGGTGTCGGGGTGGGCGTTGGCGTCGGGGACGTGCTGGAACTGCTGCCTCCGCATCCTGCGGTCAGGATCGGCCAGCGCTAGTGCTCCAAGGGTCGAACTGATCAAACGCATTTATGACTCCGTTCCGAGGGTTCACCCGGAACAGAGCAGGAACCATACCAGTCGATTTTCGAGGGAGTCTGCGGCTTTCCGCGAAAGGCGGGACGCCGGGCGTTACCGGCGGCGTAAGGGCTTACGGCGCGCGTCGTCAGCCGTCGACGCCGCCGCTGGCGAGCCAGCCGCCATCGACGACGAGTGTCTGGCCGGTGATGTAGCTGCCCGCGTCGGAGGCGAGCAGGATGGCGGCGCCCGCGAGGTCCGCGGGCGTCCCGGGGCGCCCCATCGGGATCACCCGCACGGCGCTGTCGTACAGACGATCGTCGGAGAAGACGGCGTCGGTCATCTTCGTCCAGAAGCGCCCCGGCGCGATGGCGTTCACGGTGACGCCGTCCTTCGCCCACTCGAGCGCCATCGACTTCACCATCTGGCGCAATCCGCCCTTCGACATCGCGTAGAGGCCGACGTTCGGGATCGCGACTTCGGCGGCGATCGATCCGATGCAGATCACGCGGCCCCAGCCTTTCGCCCGCATGACCTGACCGGCCGCCTGCGAGATGAACATCGGCGCCTCGAGGTTGATGCGCATCAGGGCCTCGAAGTCCTCGCGCGAGAACGACACGATCGGCTTTCGCAGGTTGATGCCGGCGCCGTTCACCAGAATGTCGAGGCCGCCCAGCTCCTTGACGGTCCGCTCGACGAGCAGGTCGGGCGCCTCGCGGGACCCGATGTCGACCGGGATCGTCGTCGCGCGTCGGCCTTTGGCGCGCACGGCCATCGCGGCGCGATCGAGCTCGTCGGCGCCGCGTGCCGCCAGCGCGATGTCGGCGCCCTGCGCGGCAAGCGCGAGTGCGACGCCCAGCCCGAGGCCGCGGCTGCCGCCCGTGACCAGGGCGACGCGGCCCTCGAGGCGCAGCGACGGCATCGTGAAATCGGAATCAGAAGGACGGACGCGGGGTGTTGACATGCGTCAGTGACGAAGATGCAGAATGCGGAGTGCAAGATGGAATCCGAGGTGCAGGGTTCATGCGCAACTGCCGAATGTCGCAGTGCGCCGATCTGCACGTCTGCACCTTGTCCCTGCACTCTCAGCGTCCCGCGTGCACTGCCGCGAGCAAATCCGTCGCCGCGTCGAAGTTGCCAGTCGCGTCGAAGCGCCACTCGGTCGGCGGCACCAGCACTTGCGCGCGGGGATCGAGCGTCTCGAGACACGCCTCCGAGACGACGATGCGGTCGAGCGCGAGCGTGTGGCGGATGCGGACGATGCGCGGACGCGCGGGGTCGGCGGCGGCGACGCGCAGCACGGCTTTCATGCACTCGGCGTCGGTCTTGAAGTTGATCGACACGCGCGCGGTTGCCGGAGTCATTGCCGAGATCGCGTTCGTATAGGTGCTGACCGGATCCATCTGCTCGACCAGCCGCGACGAGACGACGTCCGCCAGGCCGATGCCGATCGCGTTGCCGCGGCTCTCCGGGGTCAGCCCGCGCACGTAAATCCGCCGCACAATCGACCGGCGATTCGGCATCGGGAGCGTGTCGACCCCGCGGCCGACGATGTTCGTGTCCATGCCGGCGCCGGAGATGTTCTTGCCGATCTCGTCGAGGACGAGCACGTCGACTTCGGGCAGCGGGATCGCCGGCATCCACTGCCGGGCAACGGCGAGCAGCGACGGCTCGCGATCGTGGAACTCCGCGCCGCGCAGGGTCTCGATCCGTGACAGTTGGTGCGCCCCGTCTTCGATCAGCGCGATGCCGTAGGCCCGAGGCAGCTTCGACAGCACGAGCGTCGAGACTTCGCGGATGACGCGCTCGTGTCCCAGCGTGGACGCCGCCCAGTGGCAGCGAATCGCGCCTTCGGCCTTGCCGAGGCCGATGGCCGACATCTTGATGAGGCCGCTGGCGAACGCGCCGTCGAAGTCGGTGTGCGGCTTCACCCGGTTGATCAGGATCACCGCGTCGGCGGCGCGGACCACGGACGACACCACGGCGCGGACTCCCGAGGCCGTCTCACCGAGCTCGTCGACGTCCATCGACGTCTCGAACGGCGCGCCGATTGTGGCTTCGGTGACGTCGTAGGTGCCGAGCATCGCGCGCTGTCCGTCTGGCGTGGCCCCGCCGTGGCTCCCCATCGCGGGCACGACGAACGGGTCCGCGCCGCGCGCTTTGAGCCACGCGACGACGGTCCGGGCGATCTCGCCGATACGGTCGATGCCGCGGCTGCCGACCGCAACAGCCACGCGCCGGCCGCGCCAGTCTTCGTGCAGCCAGTCGCCGTCGAGGCGTTGGCGCAGGACGCGCCGCCGGATCGGCGAGCGCGTGGTGTTCGAGCGGCGGAGCGACGAGGGCCTGCCGAGGCAGCGGGGTCATGGCTGGCGCACCTGAACGACCTCGACCGGATCGGGCGAGGCGTCGGTGGCAATGTCGAGCACCGGGCGCCAGTCTGTCAACGAGAACTTCACGACCCGGTTGGCGCCCTGCGCCGAGGCGTAGCCGAAACCCGTCCGGGTGTCGATCGTGACCCCCTCGGCGGCGGCGCCGACCTTGAAGCGCGCGACTTCACGGTCGTCGGCGGTCGCCACGACCGCCAGCTCTCCGCTGCCGATCAGCGTGACGAGCAGGAACTCGTCGTTTGGCATCAGCCGCACGCGCGCGGGGCTGCCGGCCACCGCGATCTGCTTCGCCACGGTCCGGTTTTCGGTGTCGACGACCGCGATCCGGTTCGCGTCGCGCGTCGCGACGTAAAGGCGGCGGCCGTCGCGCGAGAGCGCCAGCCCCATCGGGACTCCGCCCACCTGAACGCTCGCCGCCGTCACGTTGGCGTGGCGATCGATGATCGACACCGTTCCCGAGCCGGCGTTTGCCGTGTAGAGATAGCGCTCGTCCTTGCTCACCGCGACCATGTGCGGCAGCTGCTGATCCAGCAGATGTTCTGCCGCGACCTGCCGGCTCACCGGATCGACCTCGAGCACGGCGGCCGGATGATCGACCGTGATGTACAGCCGGCCCGAGAACCCCGCCACGATGCCGTGCGGCCGGCGGAAGCGACCGAGATCGATCGTGCCGACGCGCCTGGCGCCGGCGATGTCCACGATGGACAGCGTGCGGCCGCCTTCAGCGGTATCCGTGTACGTGTCGACGCCGTAGTCGGTCACAAACGCCAGGCGATCGCCCTCCGACAGCGCCATCTCGTGCGGCTTCACGCCGACTTCGACGTTCCAGAGATGGGCCCCGGACTGCGGATCGTACAGGCCGAGGGCGTTGGCCTTCTTCTGCAGCACCAGCAGCAACGGCGTGTCGCGCGCTGACGCGGGCCACGGAGCCGCCCAGAGAAGCCACAGGGCCACGGAGAGCGCGGAGAAACGCCGCCACAGAGACACAGAGAGCACAGAGGAATTCATCTTTGGGCGCGGCCACAGAGGCACAGAGAGCACAGAGACGGTCATCGTCGGCTGCGACCGCTGACTCCTGACACCCTGCACCCTGCACCCTGCACTCTTCATTCTTCATTCTTCATTCTTCATTCTTCATTTCATGTCGCCATCCCGATCGCCGCCGATACGCCGCCGCCGCCGAGGACCCCGCCGATCATCGGCCCGACGATAGGCACCCACCACCAGCCGTTGCCGGCGGTGAAGACGCCGCTCCCCCAGCCGGCGACGAAAGTGAACAGCCTCGGGCCGAAGTCGCGCGCCGGATTGATCGCGTAGCCCGCGTTCAGTCCGTAGGTCGCGCCGATCAGCAGCACCAGCAGGCCGACGGCAATCGGCGCGAGGCCCTTCGGGGCCGGCATGTTCCGCTCGTCGATGATGCCCATGATCACGCCGACGAGCAGCGCCGTGCCGACGATCTGATCGACCAGGCCGCCGACCGTCGACAGCCACGCCTGCGGGTACGTCGCGAAGATCCCCGCCGTGCCGAGCGCGCCGCTGACCTGTCGAACGCCGCCATCAAAGTGGTTCAGCGCGTCGTGATAGGTCAGGAAGACGACGGCCGAGGCGACGAAGGCCCCGGCGGTCTGCGCGGCGATGTACGGCAGGACGCGCGCCCACGGGAACCGTTGCCACACCGCGGCCGCCAGCGTCACCGCCGGATTGAGGTGTCCGCCGGACACGCCTCCGGACACGTAGACGCCCATGGTCACGGCCAGGCCCCAGGCGATGTTGATCGAGAGGTATTGCCCGTTGTTGCCGCCGCCCAGGTTCACTTGCGCAACCACGGCGACGCCGAACGCGATCAGGATGAAGGTGCCGAAGAACTCCGCGAGCACGGCGCGGGTCAGAGTGGGCATGGTGGGTCATGGTCTATGGGTCTGTGGGTCTGTAGGTCTGTAGGTCTGTGGGTCAGGGATACAACAGCTCGTGTCGCCAGTCGTTTCCCTCGCGAGTGTAGAGCACGCGGTTGTGCAGGCGGTAGGTGCCGGCGTGCCAGAACTCGATGCGCTCGGGGACGATGCGGTAGCCGCCCCAGTGCGGCGGGCGGGGCACGGCCTGCCCTGCGAGGCGCGCGTCGGTGTCGTGATACGACTGCTCGAGCACCTCGCGGCTCTCGAGTGGCCGGCTCTGCGCCGACGCCCACGCGCCGATCTGGCTGCCGCGCGGACGGCTGGCGAAGTACGCGTCAGACTCGGCAGCCGTCGCGCGCTCGACGAGACCTTCGACGCGAACCTGTTCGTCCAGCCACGGCCAGTAGCAGCACAACGCCGCGTGCGGGTTGGCTTCGATCTCGGTCGCCTTGCGCGACTGGTAATTGGTGAAGAACACGAACCCGTGATCGTCGACGCCTCTGAGCAGGACGATCCGCGCGGATGGCCTGCCGTCACGAGACGCCGTGGCGAGGGTGACCGCGACCGGATCGTACGGCGCGTTCTCCGCGGCCCGGTCGAAGACCCGACGAAATTCGGCGAGAGGATCGAGCACGGATCTTGACGGTCATGGGCGTCGGTTTGATGGTGCGATTGCGGTAGGCGACGCAGGCGGGTTCGGCGCCGTCGACGCGGTTGACCGGATGACGACAGCGCGCCAATGGACCGTCTGCTCGCCGCGACGCGCGCGGTCGAGCGCGATCACTTCTGGTTCCGTGGGTTCCGTCGGTTCGTGACGCCGCTGCTGGCCGCGGCCGTCGCCGGACGATCCGCGCCTCGCCTGCTCGACTGCGGATGCGGCACGGGATGGAACCTCGAGCTGCTCGGCCAGTACGGCACGGCCTGCGGCTTCGATCTCACGTGGAGCGGGCTGGCCACGGCGCGCATCGCCGGCCAGAGCCGCATCGCACAGGCCACGGCGGCGGCGCTGCCCTTCAAGTCCGCCAGCGTGGACGTCGCGACGTCGTTCGACGTCCTCTATCTGCTGCCGGATGACGCGGAACGCGCGGCGATCGCCGAGATGCACCGGGTGCTCGTCCCCGGAGGCGTGGCGATCGTCAATGTCGCCGCGATGCCGATCCTGCACGGGCACCACTCGGTGCTCTCGGCGGAGCTTCGGCGCTACACGCGGCCGATGCTGCGCCGACCGCCTCGAGGCGGCCGGCTTCGTGGTCGAGCGGCTCACCTATACGAATGCGGTGCTCTTCCCCGTGATGCTCGCCGCGCGCGGCGCGCAGCGCCTGACCGGCGCGCGCGCGGAGGAATCGGACATCCGGATGCCCTCCGCGCCGGTCAATGCGGCTGCTGTCGGGAGCGCTCGCCGTCGGAAGCCGCTGTCCTGCGATGGCTGCCGATGCCGTTCGGCAGTTCGCTTCTCGCAGTCGCGCGAAAGGTGTAGCGCAGGCCTTCAGGCCTGCTTCTGCCAGAGCGACGCCCTGTTCCCCGGCGTCTCCTCGCTGTCTGCCGTCGCGCGAGCATCACAAGAAGCGCCGCGGGATAGACGGCCATGCCGAGCAGGATCGCGCCGACGGTGGGCCCCAGCAGAAACGGCAGCAGCCACGGCCGCACCAGATGAAACAGGTGCTCCCAGAACCCGCGCGCGAGGAGCGACTGGCTGAAGAGCGACACGAACTCGCCGCGCAGATCGACGGGAAGCGGAACGCCGAGCACGGCGCCGGCAATCGCGGTCGTCGCGGTGTACCACGGCACCATGATCCAGGGCAGGTTCGTGCAGAGCCCGGCCAGCACCAGCAGCTTGTTCAACCGGAAGACGATCGCCACCGCGAAGGCGGCCAGATACTGGATGCCGAAAAACGGCGAGAACCCGGCCGTAATGCCCCAGGCGTACGCGGCCGCCAGCCGCGGCGGCGTGTCGTCCAGCCGCAGCACCTTGTCCGCCCAGCGATAGAGCGTGCCGAGGGTCGCTTCGAAGGCCACTGGCTCCCAGTATGCCACCCGAACCCCCGATTGTGGACGGACCACTTGCCGGCGGACCTTGACACCCCTCGTCGCACCACCTTTACTTATGCGACATGGCGGTCGTTCCAGGCACGGGCACGGGCTCCGGCGCGCTCGGCCAGACGGCGCCGTTCCGCGAATACACCCTGGACCACGCGTACGACGAGATGTTCGACGCGGCCGGTCAGGCCCGCCCGCAGTACGCGCACCTCTTCGAGCGGCTCCTCACGGTCGACCCGACGGAGCTCCGGCAGCGGCAGTCCGCCGCCGACCTCGCGTTCCTGAACCAGGGCATCACGTTCACGGTCTACGGCCAGAAGGAAGGCACCGAGCGCATCTTCCCGTACGACCTGCTCCCGCGGATTCTCACGTCGGCCGAGTGGGACGTCATCGAGCGCGGCCTGACCCAGCGCATCACGGCGCTCAACCTACTTCCTCAAGGACATCTACAACGAAGGCCGCATCCTCGCCGAGGGCATCGTCCCGCGCGAGCTGATTTACAGCTGCAGGCACTACCGCCGCGAGATGCGCGGCGTGCCGGTGCGCCGCGACGTCTACGTGTCGGTCGCCGGCACCGACCTCGTGCGGCTGCCCGACGGGCAGCTTCGCGGTGCTCGAAGACAACCTGCGCGTGCCGAGCGGCGTGTCGCTACATGCTGACGAACCGGCAGGTGATCAAGCACATCTTCCCGACGCTGTTCAACCGCTACGACGTGCGCCCGGTGGATCAGTACGGCCAGGCGCTGCTGGCGACGCTGCGATCGCTGGCGCCGGCGCACCGCCCCGATCCGACGATCGTGCTGCTCACGCCGGGCGTCTACAACTCGGCGTACTTCGAGCACACCTTCCTCGCGCGCCAGATGGGCATCGAGCTGGTCGAAGGACGCGACCTCTTCGTCCACGACAACGTCGTCTACATGCGGACGACCGGCGGCCCCCGCCGCGTGGACGTCATCTACCGGCGCGTGGACGACGACTTCCTGGACCCGCTGGCGTTCCGCGCGGACTCGCAGCTGGGCGTGGCCGGCATCTTCAACGCGTATCCGCGCCGGCAACGTCGCCGTCACCAACGCCATCGGCACGGGCGTGGCCGACGACAAGGCGCTCTACGCCTACGTGCCGGCCATCATCAGGTTCTACCTGGCCGAGGAGCCGATCCTCCCGAACATCGACACGTGGCTGCTGTCGACCGCGACGAGGATCGCGCCTACGTGCTCGATCACCTCGACGAGCTCGTGGTGAAGGCGGTCGGCGAATCCGGCGGCTACGGGATGCTGATCGGCCCGCACAGCACCGCGGCCGAGCGCGAGGAGTTCCGGCACCGCATCGAAGCCGACCCGCGCAACTACATCGCGCAGCCGACGCTGGCGTTGTCGCGGGCGCCCTGCTTCATCGAAGACCAGGTCGAGGCGCGCCACGTCGACCTGCGCCCGTACATCCTGTGCGGCGACCGCGTCACGATCGTGCCGGGCGGCCTGACGCGCGTCGCGCTGCGCAAGGGCTCGCTGGTCGTGAACTCGTCGCAGGGCGGCGGCAGCAAGGACACGTGGGTACTGAACGCATGAGTGCGACGTTGCGACCCGTAGCGCAGGGCTTCAGCCCTGCGCGTGGGCAGACCTGAAGGTCTGCGCTACAGACGACTGAGGACGATGCTTTCACGAGTCGCCGACAGCCTCTACTGGATGAGCCGTTATCTCGAGCGCGCCGAGCACACGGCGCGGCTCGTGAACGTCAACCTGTACCTCACGCTCGACCGCGCGCCGGTCGACGCCGCGCGGCACTGGGGTCGGCTGCTCGCCGGCCTGCGCATGCCGCCGAGCATGCCCTCCGACAGCCGACCTGGCCGCGCACGCGACCGGACAGGTGCTCGACCTCGCGAACCGCGACTCCATCGCCGCGTCGATCGCCGCGCGCCCGCGAGAACGCGCGACAGGTTCGCGAACAGATCTCGCTCCGAGATGTGGCAGCAGATCAACCGCCTGTTCCTCTCCGTGAGACGCGACGCGCCCGATCCGGGCTGGACCGGCCGCACGCACGACTTCCTGATGTCGGTCATCGAAGGCGTCCATCTCTTCCAGGGCATCACGAACGCGACGATGACGCACGGCGAAGGGTGGCATTTCATCGAGCTCGGACGCTATGTCGAGCGCGCCGGCGCCACGGCGGCGCTGCTCGAGGTCCACTACAGCGACCCGCCGGGCCCCTCGACGACGGGCGTGGGCGGCGAGTACGTCGAGTGGGTGGGCCTGCTGCGCTCGTGCTGCGCGTTCGAGGCGTATTGCCGGCAGTACACCGCCGACCTGCGGTCGGATCGGATTGCCGAGTTCCTGATTCTCAACGCGCAGTTCCCGCGGTCGGTGCGGTACGCGGCGCGGCACATCCAGGCGTCGCTGCAGACCATCGCGCAGCTGACAGGACGCGGCCCCGGCCGCGCGGAGCGCCTGGCCGGCCGCCTGCTGGCCTCGCTCGACTACGGCCAGGTCGACGAGATCATGAGCGGCAACCTGCTCGAGTACCTCCAGTCGATCGTCCGGCAGGCCGGGCAGATCGGCGCCGCCGTCCACCAGCAGTACGTCAGCTATCCCGTCAACCAGGCGCTGTCGGCCTGACCCCGTGCCGACCTACTACTCGATTCGCCACGTCACGCGCTTCAGCTACGACACGCCCGTCAGCGAGAGCCTGATGGAAGTGCGCATGCAGCCGCGCAGCGAAGGCACGCAGCGGTGCCTGCGCTTCGAGCTCGGCGTCACGCCCCGGGCGCGCGTGCTTGGCGTATCTCGACTACCTGAGCAACTCGGTGCACCACTTCGACACGCCGCCGCGGCACACCGAGCTGACGATCACCGCGCGGGCGCAGGTGCAGCTCGATCCGCCGCCCGCCGCTGCCGGCTGCCGTGGATCCGTCGGCGTGGGCCGAGCTCCAGCAGATGGCGGCGCGCGGGGAACACTGGGACTTTCTGCAGCCCAGCCACTTCGCCGCGTGGACGCCGGCCCTGCTGGAGTACGCCGACGCGGCACGGACGCCGACCGGCGACGCCGCCGATCCGGTCACCGCAATGCGCGTGCTGATGGCCGCCGTCCATCGCGACTTCGAGTACGTCCCCAGGAGCACGCGCGTCGACTCGCCGATCGACGACGCGCTGGCGGCGCGGCGCGGCGTGTGCCAGGACTTCGCGCACATCATGATCGCGGCGGGCCGCCGGCTGGGCGTGCCGTGCCGCTACGTGAGCGGCTACATCGCGCCGCGGCCGAAGGAAGATCGCGCCGAGCTCGTCGCGTCGGCGACGCATGCGTGGGTCGAAGCGATGCTGCCTGGACTTGGATGGGTGGGCCTCGATCCGACCAACAACGTCGAGGCGGGACTTCGGCACATCCGCGTGGCCGTCGGCCGCGACTACGCCGACGTGCCGCCGACGCGCGGCGTCTACAAGGGCGGCGCCAAGAGCGCCCTGGCCGTCGCCGTGGAGGTCGCGCCTTCCAACGCGCCGACGGCGCTCGAGCCGATGCTTCCCGAGCCGCAGTGGGCGCAACAGGAAGTCGCGCCGCTCGCCGACGCCGACCTCGAGCGCGAGAATCAGAAGCAGCAGCAACAGCAGCAACAGTAGCTGGCAGCTGCGGCTTCGGCTGGCAGCGCGGCAAGCCCCGCCCTGCTGCTGCCTACTGCCCTGATGCCTATTGCCTCGCCTCGCTACTCAGATACAATCCCCCTCTTCCGAGGAGGAGCCGATGGGACCGAAGCACGTGTGGCGTTGGCTGGCACTGACTGCTCTGCTGGCATGTCTCGCGAGCCCCGCGGCCGCGCAAACCGCGCAGGCGCCTCCGCCGCCAGTCCCCGACTGTCCTGACGTCGCGCGCGCGATCCGCGACATGATGGCCAACGACACGCGCCTGCGCGACTGGCCCAACCTCACGCGCTATCGCCAGGCCAACGCCGATCTCGCGCGCTCCGGCGACGCCGTGCCCGTGGTCTTTCTCGGCGACTCGATCACCGATCGCTGGGACGACGAGGGCAGCGGCGGCTTCTTTCCGGGCCGGCACTACGTCAACCGCGGCATCGGCGGCCAGACGACGCCGCAGATGCTGATCCGGCTGCGGCCGGACGTGCTCTCGCATCATCCGAAGGTGATGGTGCTGCTCGCGGGCACGAACGACATCGCCGGCAACACCGGCCCGATGTCCGACGAGGACGTCGAGCAGAACATCGCGGCCATTGCCGAGCTCTCCGCCGCCAACGGCGTGAAGGTCGTGCTGGCCGGCATCCTGCCGATCAGCGACTACCACCAGAAGCCCGACCAGGTGCCGCAGGTGATCCGCCGGCCGATGTCCCGAATCGCCGCGATCAACGCGTGGATCACGCAGTACGCGGCCGCGCACGGCCACGTCTTCCTCGACTATGCGCCGGGGATCTCCGACGCGCGCGGTATGCTGAAGGCAGAGTTCAGCGAGGACGACCTGCATCCGAACGCGCTGGGCTACGCGCAGATGGCGCCGCTGGCGGAAGCGGCGATCGCCAAGGCGATGCACTGACCCGATGACCACGTCGCCGAGACTCCTGGCCGCGCTCGCCGTCATCGCCCTCGGGGCGTGCAGCCTCGGCGCGATCCGCAGCCATCACCATCAGAAGGCGCGGCAGGAGGTCCTCGGCGTTCTCAGCGGACGGTTCGAGACCGTGTTTGCGGCCGACGCCGGGACTCGCCGAAGGCGTCGAGACGCCGCACGACGTGCCGCGCGATGTCGCCCGCGTCCTCGGCGCTCCGTTCGCCGTCGTCCGCTACGGGCTCGGCAGCCTGGGCGCCGCGTACGCCAGCCGGATCTGGCACGACAGCAGCTGGGTGCTGATCGGCGCCACGGACTTTCAGCTGCCGCCAGGCGAGGCCACCGGCGGCGACGTGCGGTCGCGGTCCACGGCGGTCTTTCTGCTGAAGCATTCCGGGGCGCTGATGTCGTTTGCCGGCGGCGTCAGCCCCGTCCTGAAGCGCACGAGCGACGGCACGGCGTGGACGTGGACGTCGCCGCCGTCGGAAGGCCATCCGGCGCCGTTCGCGTTCGTCGCGATGGAAATCCGCGGCCCCTATCTCGTGGTCTCCGACAACCAGCACGATTGCCAGATGGTGACCGCGGAGCTCTCGCAGCCGGACCTGACGCCGCCGGCGCCCGACGGGCTCGACGCGGCCGCGTTCGCGAAGAGCCGTCTGTTCGGCTATCGGCGCTACAAGCACGGCGAAGAGAATCGCGACTCGGCCGGGATGAGCGTGATTTCTGAAGACGCGACGGGGCTGGAATTTTCGTTCGATGGCAAGGCGCCGCGGGCCGAGCTCGACCTGGTCGGACGCAACTCGCAGACGGCGGATCGGATCAACGGAGCCCGCCTGCTGCCAGCGCTTCGGATGTCGTCGCCCGGACGCTGGACGACGACCATCCGTCTCGATCGCGACAGCGACGCGGTCGAGGAGCTCTTCGCGGTGCTCTCGCTGTTCGGCTTCGGCGTCTACGCCTGACCGCCTGGTCGCGCTTCGCCACTGAAGTCGCGCCAGGCGACTACGACGTCACGCGGAACGCGACGAGCTGCTTGGCTTCCCCGCCCTTCCCTTTCGCTTTCAGCTCCACGAGATACTCGCCGGGCGCGAGGTTCGCGAGCGGCACCGGCACGTTGACGAGGCCGGTCGCCAGGTCGGGCGTGAACGGCAGGTCCTCGACCTTGTCGCCGGAGCGATTCAGGATGCGCGCGGTGACGTCCGGCACTTCGGTGCCGGGGCCATAGGCCTGGGCCCGGACGACGAGCCGCTCGGTGCGGCGGAACTCGCGCGCGATCGCCGGCACGGCGCTGGGATCGTTCAGGATCTTCTCCGCTTCTGGTCCCGTTCTCGCGCGAAAGACCGCCGGCGTGCTCAAGCGCACGTCCGGCGTCGTCAGGTCGGGTGCGAAGAACTGGCGCGAGTCGCTGTCCAGTTCCATGTCGCCCGCGTCCTGCACGCGCACCTTCATCTGGACCGGGCCGGGCGGGACTTCGAAGGTGACGACGCGGCCGGCGCGCGCGACCGCCGCGGCCGACGGCGCCGGCGTTGACGGTCCGGAGATGTCGACCATCCCGGTGGACGGCGCGGAACCGGGTTGAGGACTGCTGCCTCTGAAGAAGGGGGTGCCGTCGGGGCCAATCACCGTCAGCTGGACGTGCGAGGCCGTCTGGTGTGCCGTGCCCGGCGTCGCCGGTTCCCACACGTAGGTGATTTTCGTCTTGCCATTGGACCCGCGCGACATCCCCATCCACGAGTGGATGAAGTCGCCGCGAGCGGCCGGCGTCACGATCGACGCCAGCGCCAGGTCGACGTCCTTCGGACGATCGTCCTTCGATCGGCGCGAGCGCCTTCTTGAGATCCTCGGGATTGAAGGCGACGTAGCCCTTGCGCGCGCGGATGTCGAGGCCGGGCCGCTTCACCTTGACCTTGATCTCGTGGAACCTGCCGTCCACGGGCGCCTTGCTCGAGTTGTACCCGAGCAGGTAGTAGGCGCTCTGATCGCGGAGGATCTGGCGCATGCCGCGCGGCGAGATCGTTCTTGTTCACGATCGCGCGGCCGTCGGTGTTGTCGGCGAGCACCTGCAGCGACGTCAGCGTCATCCGCAGCATTTCCTTGTCGGTCGTGAGGCTGATGCCGGCGCCGCCTTCGTCGATGTCCTGCTCGAACGCCGCCAGGCCGCGCGGGTCGAGCGCGTAGATCGAGACGTTGTAGCGGTTCGCCAGGTCGTAGATGTCCTTCAGGCGTCCCATCATCTCGGCCTCGCCGAAGAAGCGGAGCGTCTGCTGCTGCTGGCCGTCGCCGGCGAACGGGTCGTTGAACGCGGCGTTGCCCTGGCCGCGCACCTGCCCGTTCATGCTCTGCATCTGCGGCGGGATGTAGTTGGAGTAGCCCTCGCTGACGAGCACGAGCGCCTTCTTGCCCTCGCGGAGGCCGCCGAGCCTGATGATCAGCCCTTTGATGGCCGACAGCGACACGTCGAGGCGAATCTGCTCGATGGTCTGGGCCGGGTAGCTCGCGTACTCGTCCTCGGTACTGGTTGCGCGGCGTGTAGTCGTACTTGCGCCCGTCGAACCGCTCGAGCGCCCGCGCGAGGTTCTCGTGATCGCGGCTCAGCACCACCGCGTCGAGCGGCTCGAGCGGGTACATGATGCTCACCATGTCCTGCGGCGCGACCTCGTTGCGGACGAAGTTGGCGAGATCGATGCGCGCGCGCATCGCGTTGCCGCGGCGCACGTGGTAGTCGTCGAGGAAGAACGAGAAGAGCCGCACGTCCGGGCGCTGCGCCTCGGACTCTTCGTCGAAGGTCGTTCGAATCGGCCGCGCGGGGGTCGTCTGGTTCAGCGCGTCGATCTTGAACAACTTGAACGACGTCACCTCCTGCGGCGCGCCGTCCTCCCACACCTGGAAGTCGCCCTGCTGCAGGTCCGTCACCGGCTGCCCCTTCTTGTCGGTGACGATGCAGTCGACGCGAACGAGGTTGATGCCGGCGCGGAACGTCGGCTGCGGCGGCGGGGCCTGATCGGTGGCCGGCTGCGCGGCGGGCTGGCCCTGCGCGGGAGGCGACGCCGGTTGCTGCGGCTGTTTCGGCGCGGCGCGGGCGCCGGCGCCTGACGGGCCGCGAGCGAGGCCGACCCCACCGCGACGGCGAGGAGTCCGGAAAGCACGAGATAGCGAGGCGGCATGATGGGTGCTGGTTCGATGATACCTGTGGTTTAGACGTCCGGCGGCGGGCCCGGGCTTTACGGGTTACGATTTCGAGGTGACCCCGCTGACCGTCCTTTCCGACGACGAAAGCCTGTTCTTCCAGTCGGTGCTCGAATTCGCCGCCAGGGAAATCGCGCCGCACGCCCGGGAGATGGACGAGCAGGCGAAGTTCCCGCCCGAGCTCATCCGGAAGCTGTTCGACCTGGGCGTGATGGCCATCGAGGTGCCGGAACAGTTCGGCGGCGCCGGCGCGTCGTTCTTCCATTCGGTGCTGGCCGTGGAAGCGCTGGCGCGCGTGGACGCGTCGGTCGGCGTGCTCGTGGACGTGCAGAACACGCTCGTCATCAACGCCATCGCGCGCTGGGGCAACGACGACGTGCGCGCGCGATTCCTGCCGATGCTTGCGGACGGCACCGTCGGCGCCTACGCCCTGTCGGAAGCTGGTTCGGGCAGCGACGCCTTCGCGCTGCAGACGCGCGCGGTCGAGTCAGGCGATGCCTTCGTGCTGACGGGCCGCAAGCTGTGGATCACCAACGCCAACGAAGCCGGCCTCTTCATCGTCTTTGCGACCGTGGATCCGTCGGCGGGCTATCGCGGCATCACGGCGTTTCTGGTCGAGCGCGGCTTTCCCGGGTTCACGGTCGGCAAGAAGGAGGACAAGCTGGGGATCCGCGCGAGCAGCACGTGCGAGCTGCTCTTCGAGGAGTGCCGCGTGCCGCGCGCCAACGTGCTCGGCGAGATCGGCAAGGGCTACAAGGTGGCCATCGAGACGCTCAACGAGGGCCGCATCGGCATCGGCGCGCAGATGCTCGGCATCGCGCAGGCGGCGCTGGATCATTCGGTGCGATACACGAAGGAGCGGAAGCAGTTCGGCAAGGCCGTCGCCGACTTTCAGGGCGTGCAGTTCGAGCTGGCGCGCGCGGCCGCGGACGTCGAGGCAGTCGCGGCTGCTCGTCTACAACGCGGCGCGGCTGCGCGACGCCGGCAAGCCGTTTCTCACCGAAGCGGCGATGTGCAAGCTGCACGCGTCGGAGGCCGCGGAGCGCACGGCGTCGCTCGCGGTCAATCTCTTCGGGGGCTACGGCTTCGTGAAGGACTACCCGGTCGAGAAGCTGTATCGCGACGCGAAGATCGGGCAGATCTACGAGGGGACGTCGAACCTGCAGCTGCAGACGATCGCGAAGGCGCTACTGGCGTAAGGCGTGCGCAATCGCGTGGCGCGGGCTGAAGCCCCGCCCTACTGTCTTCGTTGCGCTCCGGATCTGCAGTCGGCCGGGACTTCTCGCAAGCAGTAGGCCGGGGCTTCAGCCCGCGGCATGACGTCAGCGCGACGAGCACGTCCGCCGCGATGATCATCCGCTGCACCTCGGACGTGCCCTGGTAGATCTCCGTGGCGCGCGCGTCGCGGAACAGCCGCTCGACGACCGAGCCGCGCCGATAGCCCGCGGACGCGAGCACCTGCATCGCCTTGTCGGCGGCATGATGCGCCGCCTCTGACGCCGCCAGCTTCGCCATCGCGGCCTCGGGGCCGTATGGATCGGGGAGATCCGCGGCGGCGGCGGCCTTGAGCGTCAGCATCCGCGCGGCTTCCAGCTCGGTCGCGATGTCGGCAAGGAACCACTGCACCGCCTGGTATTCCGCGATCGGCCGGCCGAAGGTCTGGCGCGTCTTCGCGTGCGCGATCGCTTCGTCCAGCGCCGCCTGGCCCACGCCGAGCGCCTGCGCGGCGATGGCGACGCGCCCGCCGTCCAGCGCGTGACGCGCGATCGCGAAGCCCTGATTCTCGGCGCCCAGCCGCTCATCCTCCGAGACGACGACATCGGTCAGGACCAGATCCACGCAGCCCAGGCCACGGACGCCGAGCGAGTCGACGCCGGGCTCGCGACGGACGCCCGCGCGATCGAGCGGCAGGAGAAACGCCGAGATGCCACGCCCGCGCGCGCCGGGCTCGGTCGCCGCGAACACGATCGCGAGGCCCGCCGTCTCGCCGTTGGCGACCCACACCTTGCGTCCGTCGAGACGGTAGCCGCCGTCGACGCGCGTCGCGACGGTCTGCTGGTTCGCCGCGTCGGTGCCGGCGTCCGCTTCGGACAACGCGAATGCGCCGATGGTCTCACCCGAGGCGAGCCGAGGCAGCCACTGCTTCTGCTGCGCGTCGCTGCCGGCACGCGCGATGACTTCGGCGACGAGCGAGTTCTGGACGGCGAGGATGACCGCCACCGTGGCGCTCCCCCGCGCGATGGCCTCGATCGTCAGCGCGTAGCTGACGTGATCGAGCTCCCGGCCGCCAAAGGCCTTCGGCACGCGCAGGCCGAGGTAGCCATTCGCCGCCGCCTTCTGGATCACCGTCGACGGGAAGAGGCCGGTCTCGTCGATGCGAGCCGCCTCTGGCGTCACCGCCTCGCGCGCGAACGCCTCGGCGCCGGCACGAACGGCTTCCTGCTCGTCAGTCAGCGCGAGATACATGAACCTGCACCCTGCACTCTGCACTCTGCACATGCGCCTGCACCACTGCGATCCTACTTGACCAATATCGCCCTCGAATAGAGCAGCTCGAATCCGTGCCGCTGGGCGTTCTGCTGAGATTTCGATCCGGGGTTCGTCGTCACGACGGCAAGATCGCACCCCTCGCGCTGCGCGTCCGCGAGCCGCCGCGTCGTCAGGGCTGTCTGCAGGCCACGACGACGGAACGGCGCCAGCGTGGCCGCGCCGGTGAGCTGCGCGAGACGGCCGTCGAACCGCACGCTCGCGGCTGCAGCCGCCTCGCCGTCCACGCGCGCGAGGTAGCGCGTCACACCTGACATCCGTGAGATGTCGCGAAACACGGCGGCGAGCTCGTCGCGCGGGTGCTCCTCCGTTGGAAGCGGACCTGCGTCCGGCTGCGCAAAGGCGTCGAGCATGATCTGGATCCAGCGCTCGAGATCCTCGTCGCCGATCGTGACGATCTCCGCGCCGGCGACTGCCGGCGTCCGCGGCATCCGAGGCCTCGATGCGGCGTCCGAGCACGTTCTCGAACCCGAGCAGGCGATAGCCGCGGGCCGTCAGCATCCTCGCAGCCGCCCCGTCGTCCAGAGTCGAGAGCTCCACGCGCACCGGTTCGCGCCGCGATTCCCACTCGGCTTCGACCTCGGCCAGCGCGCCTGCGTCCAGCGCGTCGCCGAGCCCGACGCCGATGACCTTGTTCATCGGCGCGCCAGGCCCGGCGTAGACGGCGAGGCCGCCGGCCAGGGGCATGGTGGTCACGCGGGCGCCCGGCGAACGCGAGCCGACCAGGTGGGCGAACTCGGCGCACATCCGCGCTTCGGCGCGGTCGATGCGGGCCGCCAGCGGCGGATCACAGAAGATGCGGGCGGACATCGGTCCCTCGGAGGTACCTCACTACGGTCGAGCTTCGCGTGTATACTCGCCCACCACGCCGGTTTCACGAAGTCCCTCGGGGCCAGGGAGCAACGGCGGGATGCCCGACAGCCAGAACGACCTCGACTTCGGGCGATACCGCATCCAGCGCCTGCTGGGGCGTGGCGGGATGGGCGAAGTCTATCTCGCCCGCGACACCGCGCTCGAGCGCGACGTCGCCATCAAGTTCGTCTCCTCGCAGAAACTTCAGGACTCGGCCGCGCGCGCCCGGCTGCTGCGCGAGGCTCAGGCCGCCGCCGGTCTCGATCATCCCTGCATCTGCCCGGTCCACGAAGCGGGCGTCACCGAGGACGGCCGCGCCTACATCGTGATGCCGTTCATCGACGGCACGACGCTCGCCGACATCATCCCTCTCGGACCGATGCCGCCGCGAGAGGCGCTGAACATCTGCTCGCAGGTCGCCGACGCGCTCGCCACCGCGCATCGCCACGGCATCGTCCACCGCGATCTGAAGCCCGGCAACATCATGATGACGACGTCCGGCCGGCCGCGGCTGCTGGACTTCGGCATCGCGCAGACCTCGCTCGTGCCGCACGTGGTCGCCGAGGCGACAACCGTGACCGTCGGACCCGCCACCTCGGGCGGGCTCGTCGGCACGCCAGCGTACATGTCGCCCGAGCAGGTGCAGCACCGGCAGGTCGACGGACGCAGCGATCTCTTCGCGCTCGGCGTCGTCCTCTACGAGTGCCTCACCGGCGCGCGCGCGTTCGACGGTCCGACGCCGTATGAAGCCGTCGCCAACGTGCTGCGCGTCGATCCGCCGCCGCCGTCGGGCCGCGTGCCTGGACTCGACGGCCGCCACGACGCGCTCTGCGCGCGGCTGATGGCGAAGGACCCCAACGATCGCTTCCAGTCGGCCGAAGAAGTCGTCGGCGCGATCCGCGTGCTGCTGCCGGACACGGGACGGATCACCGGAACAGGCACACAGCCAATCCTCGCCGCCGCCTCGAACGATCACCAGGCGCGCGGCGAGCGCGGCTGCGCTGGTCGTGGTTGCCTGCGCCGCGGCCTTTGGCCTCTGGCGCTGGTCACAGGGAACGGGACTGCCGCCCGTGCCTCCCGAGGCCGACCAGTGGTATCGAGCGCGGGACAGAAATGTTGCGCGACGGCGCATTCCAGAGCGCCCGGCTCGCGCTGCAGCACGCCGTGGACATCTTCCCGCAGCACGCGCTCGCGTATGCGCGGCTGGCCGAGGCCGACGCGGAACTGGACGACGAGCGCGCAGCGCAGACGCACCTGTTGCGCCTCTCGTCGCTCGTGCCGGACGAGTCGCGACTCTCGACCGACGACCAGCTTCGCGTCCGCGCCGTCCGGGAGGCGCTGCTCCGGAATGTGGACAAGTCGGTCGCGGCACTCCAGGAGCTGGTCAACCGCCATCCGAAGGATGCAGGCGCATGGGTCGACCTCGGCAGGGCGCAGGAGGCCGCCGGGTTGCGCCGACGCAGCCCGTGATGCCTACGAGCACGCCATCTCGGCGGACAGCGAATACGCGGCCGCATACCTTCAACTTGGATCGGTGGAAGCATGGCGCTCAACGTAGAGGCGGCACTTCATGCGTTCGCGCAAGCCGAACACCTCTATCAAGCGGCATCGAACCCGAAGGCGAAACGGAAGTGTTGCTACGGCGAGGAGCGATGCTGGATGGTTCGAACGAGCTCAAGCAAGCGCGGGCGGACATCGAGCGCGCGCTGGCACTCGCGACGACGTTCGCAGTCGTTCCCTGGCAGCAGATACGTGCGCGCCTCACTCTCAGCAGCATCGAGCGCCACCGAAGGCCAGTCTCGCCGATGCGATGAAGCTCGCCAGCGGGGCCGTGTCCGATGCGACCAGCGCCGGACTCGACATCGTCGCAGCCGATGGCCTCGTCGCGCTTTCGGGGTGCTCCGCACGCTGGACCGAGGCGGGAGGCCGAAACAGAAGCCCGACGCGCCATTGGCGCTCGCGCAGATCGCGACGCGAAGCGGACGACCGCTCGGGCACGCCTTCAACTCGCCGAGTCTCTCCGAGTGCAGGCAAGGCTGCAGAAGCTATCGCTCTGGTTGACCGACGACACTGCCTTCGTACGAGCCGCCGCACCACGTCGGCTCGAGATGTCCGGCCTTCTCATCGCCGAGCGATCGCACTGGCAACTGGGCAGTTCGACTCAAGCCAGAGAGATGTCAGCCGCAGTGCTGGCGCTCGCGGAAACCGTCAAGGACGACGGACGCGATCGCCACCGCAGCTCGGATCTCGCAGGTATCGACGCCGATCTGGGCAGTACCCGGAAGCACTTCAGCTTCGGCAGCGAGCCGAAGACATCTTCGACGCCAGGGCGATCAGTCGTCGCTGCCGTACACCCTGGCGAACCGCGCCGATCTGCTGATCCGGCTCGGACGACTCGAAGAGGCCGAGCGGCCGCTCGCGGAGCTCGACGCCGGCATCGCTGCGCGGTCTCGAGGCCTACATAGGCCGAGCGCGGCGCGCGGCATCGCTGCGGGCGCTTCGGCGCAGCGACGCCCTTCGCTGCGAGGACGCCCTGCGCTTCGCGTCGGCCGCCAGGCCGGACCCGGCGGGGACCGACTCAGCGTCGCTGGTCGCAATGGCGGTTACCGCGTGTCTGCAACGCCCGGCTTCATCGCCCAGGCGTTGGCGCAAGCCAGAGTGCGCCGCCGGCGGAGAAGGTCCAGCAAGCGGAGCGACTCTACTGGTCTCGCCGCAGCGGCGCTGATCAGGTCGGACGCTGCTGATTCGTCAGTTCAGCGCCAACGACGGGCTCAGAACGCTCGAAGGTATCCAGAACGACGAGTTGCGTTGGCGGCTGGCCGCAGTCGCGGTCGCGGCCCGGCGGCGCGCACGGTGAGCGGCTATGAACGAGCAGATGCGAACGGCCGCGGACGGCGCTGGCACACCTTGAAACCGGTTGGACAGACGATTTCACGCGATACATGGCACGGGCGGATCTGGTGGATCTCCAGCAACGGGCGGCGAATGCTGCACTGACATCACGGGAGGATTCTGACAATGCGAGACAACACTCACACCGGCGGAGTGAACCGGCGGATCGTCATCTGGCTGTCCTTGGTGACCCTTGGCATCGCCACGGCCTTGGTCTATGGCTGCGGCCAGAAGTCGCCGCCTCCCCAGCCCGTGGGAACCAGAGCAGCCAGCGACGAGCCTCCCATCAGAGTAAAGGGTGGTTCCGTCTGGCTCACGATGTACCCAGTGAATGGCTTGTCGAATGACTGGGTCTGCGACTCATCGACGGGCGATACCTGCCCCGCCGGCCCGACCGCTGGCAAGGAGAAGGGCTAAGTCGTGGCAGATCAAGTACAACCATCGCACATCGGACGAACTCGAATTGCTGGTCGATCCGGACGCGTCAGAACCCCTGCGCCGGGGCGACGCCAGGGCTTAAAAAGGTCATTCTCTACTTCACGGCGACAGCGATGCGAGATGTGCGACCGCAAAGGCTGTGCAATGATCACGATCCACGCTACCGGCAGCAAGACCCAGATGAAGTCGTCGGATGTCGACCTAGAGCACACAACTGGCAGCCCCGCCATTGGATATGACCAAGCCGGGCGCATCGCGAGAATCGAAGCTCAAGGGCCGGGCGGGACCAAGCTCGATTGCCATTTCGCGGCCGGAGTGCGGTGCGTGGGTCCTCGAGCCCGGAAAGGTCGAAACGAAGCAGTAGCCGCTACGCGATGTCGGTGCGATAGCTCACGCTCGTCGCCGTCGGAAAGTTCGCCGGCACCTTCTGCGTCACGCTGCCAGTCGCGGCCCAATCCGTGCCGCGCTGCAGCGTGACGACGAAGTCCATCGAGCTCACGGCGTCGGCGCATTGGCGCCGTTTGGGCCACGGCAACTGCGCTACTCAGCGCGGCGGCACTGCCATGGGCTCACTTCGTGCGAGCACTTCTCCTGCCACGTTTTCGGCCTGGACTTCCACGTGCGCACCGGTAAGCCTCTGCATCGTCTCCGCCTGAAAGGTCACCGTGCGTTCACCGTGACTTGCTCGGAAAGGCCATCGGTGGACGGGACCACGAGGCGCACACGGTAGATGGTGGCGCCGGCCTGAGCGGCCCACGACACGCGAAGCGAACCATCGGGTTGCCAGGAGAGTTGCAGCGCAAACGGAGCCTCGGGCCCGCGAAGGACCGAGACATCTTCCCTCGTGCGGCCCCACTGCCAGCCGACTACCACGGCGAGCATCAGCGCGGCGGCAATCGCGGCGACTGCCGGCCATCGTCGCGTCCAACCGCGTGACGTTCAGGGCCGCCGCGGATCCGCGATCGAGAGGGCGAAACTCTGCGGGCGACGCGAGGAGTACACTCCGAAGATCCATCGCCGCCTCGAGGTCAGCCCCACAGGCCTCGCATTCGAGGCAATGCGCCTCGAGCGCCGCCGCTCCCTCCTCGGACAGCGTTCCGCCCGCATATCGAGCGATGAGGTCTTGAGACGACACGTCGTCACACGTAAGACGGTCCGGCACCTGCTACTCCACAGGTCCTTTCGCAGGACCCGATGTTACGCGCAGCCGCGCGCCAATCCTTCGCAGAATGCGGTGGCGCCGCACTCGGACGTTGACCGCGGTCAACCCGAGACGCTCAGCGATCACCTCGGCCGACAGCCCTTCGACAAAACTCATCCAGATCAGCGCGCGGTCCTTCTCATCGAGCTCGCTCACTGCGTGACGGATCTGGGCTTCGCGCTCGCGCGTGATGAGGGTGGTCAATGGACCGGGCGTCTCTGCGGCCTTGCCTTCGAGCGCGTCGAGAGAGGCGCGCGGACCGCTCCGCGCGTTCCCTGTCTTGCAGTAGATGCTGGCAGACGTGTCGTGCGGTCTCGAACGTGTAGGACGGCAGCGCCTGGAGATCTCGAACGCGCCCTTGCTTGAGGGCCTCGAGGACGCGCCGCAGCGTCTCCTGCGCCGCGTCCTCAGCGGCGGCAGCGTTGCCGAGGCGCCTCAAGGCGAACAGCCGCAGGCGATGACGATAGCGCGTGACTATGTCTGCGAGCAGGTCCCAGTCGACCTCGGAACCGGACGGGTCCGACATCAGTTTTCGCAGTCTAGCACCAGGTGGATGTAACGCTGCGGGTGCCGTCGGGACCTCTTGTTTACGACATCGCAAAAGCGCGCGGCGCGACACGAGCCGCAGTTGAGGGCTTCCATGACGGCACATTCAAGAAATCGGCTGGCAGGTCTCGTCATCGCATGCGGACTCGCCTGGCTGGCCGTGGGAATCACGGCCCAGGGCGCCTCGAGCTGCACAGCGCGCTCGGCCTGCTCGGGTGGCAATGCGAGACGGTCGACCCAGCGATCGGCACGTTCAGGCAACTAGTCATGTTCGCCTACCCGGCCGACGGCACCGCTCTGATTGCATACAACCAGACGGTGAGCACCGGCAAGAGCGCCAGCAAGACCCTGCTCCGGTATGCGGCGCGCACCCCGGCTGGCGCGTGGACGCTGCAACAATCGACGCCAATGCCGGCGAGCCCGGCACGCTCACCTTCAATCCCGCCACTGGAAATCCGGCCATCTCGTACCGACTGCTTCAGGCTCGCCGAGTTCAGCGGCTCGGCCTGGAGTATCCAGACTGTCGTTTCCAAGTCTTGCAACGGGCCAGCCTTGGTTGCCTATGATCAGGCAGGCACTGCGTACTCAGCGTACTCGAACTCCAAGAACAAGCTGGTTCTGGGCAAGCGCACGGGGACGACGTGGTCGTTCCAGACCGTCAACCAGCTGGCCTCGTATCGCTCGATGGCAATCGCGCCGGACGGGCAGCCGTCGATTGTGTTCGAGAACTACGGCGTATCACTGATGTTCGGCCATCGCAGCGTCAGCGGCGCCTGGCAGTTCACCGCGGTCAATCCGAAGGCCACGGGGGACCCCAACTACTTCATCTCGCACGTGCACGCTACTTTACGACGACACGGGCGCGGCGACGGTCGCGTATCACAACGGACCATCGGTGCGAATGGCTCGGCTCGACCCATCCTCGAACACATGGAACGTCGAGGTCGCCTATGCGAGTCCAGCGCCGAACTGGTATCTCGGCGTCGGGCACACTGGCGCATGCCAGCGGCGAGCCGGTGATTGCGTTCCAGGTCTTCAACCAGACGACCAGGCGCTACCAGTTGCTCGTCACGAAAAAGACGGCGGGCGCCTGGACGACGCCGTCGGAGGTCGCCAGCTTCGCCGGGTCGGACCTCGTCTTGCACACGAGCGGGGCCTACGACCCGGTGCACGGCGACATCGGCATCTCGTATGGATCAGCAGAGCGGTCGCAAGCAGTTGCGATTTCGCCGAGGGCCCGGCGCTCGTCATCGGTCAGTAGAACGCCGCCACACGCCGCGTCGCCGCTCCTGCCGTGGTCACGGTCAGAGCCAGGAACGTATCGGCTAGAATGGCGCACCAATTCGAATGCGGGCCGCGTCTCTCGTTCTCTCCGGCCTCATGATGTGGGCCTGCGCCGCACGGCGCAGGCCCAACTCCGCGTCGAGGCGGTCGAGGCCTCCCAGCGCCGGCGCACGCGCGGGCATCCGGCCCGGCGATCGCTTGATCTCCTGGACTGCGGACGCGCGGGACGCGACGTCGTCGCGCAGGGCCGGTTCCTCCACGGGTTCGATGCGCGGCAGTTCGAAATCGAGGAACTGCCGAAAGGCGGCGCCACTATCGCCGTCAACCGCCAGGGCGCAGCGCTCACGCTTTCAATAGGTACCCGGTCTCTGGGGCGTCACGACCGGACCCGCCTTGCAGGGTCGCGACGTTGCGAGGTACCGCGCAAGGCCTGGCAGCGGCCGACAGGAGAGATATCGCCGGCGCTGTGACGATCTAGCGGCGCTCTTGCCGAAGAACTCTCTCATCGCGAACCCCGCGAGGCGGTCTGGCTTATTGCCGGCCTCGGCACGTTGATCGTGGCGCCCGTGTCCACAGGCATTCTACAAGGACGAGAACAACGCGGAGAGCGCGCGAGTCGATCGACGCGGACCTGCGTCTTTTCGGCGGGCCCAGAAAGTCGCAACGGAGATTCGGCGACGCGCGACTGCAGGCGATGGCCTACGAGGCCGCCGGCGCCGCGTGGCGCATCGACGTGCTCGAGCCCGATCGCGTCCTCGCCTCGGACGAGTGCGTAAGGCGTACGGCGAGGCTTTGCAGCTCCGTCTGAAACGCCTGCGGGAGCCGGAGTGCTCACTCAGGCCGCCGCCGCACAGGCGCTTGGAACGGTCTGGTCGCGTACGACGACCGATTGGAGAAGTCCGACATCGCACGCGCAGAGGCTGTACTGCGGCGCGCGGTCTCGCTCCGACACCTTCACGCTCGCAGGAAGCTTCGAGGAAGGCTACTCGCGGCTGACGCTGGCATTGCTCCTCTTCCAGCACTCTCCCGAAGCAGCGCCTGGAAGCGGTGCGTCATGGCTTCCGAGGCCGTGAGCGATTCTCGAACGCACCGCGCCAGGCAGCCACACACCTCAGGATCGGCCCGCGTGCTCGCCGGGCTTCTCGCCGGCGACCTTGGCGATCACAGACGTGCGGCACCCAGCTGTCTGCCATCTCGCCGTCCCGTCCGCCCCCCATACGTCCGTCGATTCGGACGTCGCCACCATGGCGCACTTCGGAGCATCACGAAGAAGACGGGGACGCTGCTGGCCAGCATGGCGCGGTCGCATCTCAAGAACGGCAATCCGGCAGGCGCCGCCGCCGTGCTTCGAATCCGCGCCGTTCTTGTGAGCTGCGGAGCCCCCAGCGTTTCCAGCCGATGCCATCTCAGACGAGGATTTCTGCCGGTGCTTGTCGCCCGACATTCTCCTGCAATTCGCTCGCGCGGCATCAAGCCAGCGGAAACACCCGCGCTGCCGCCAGCCTTCTATCGACAGCTGCTATCGATCGCTTACGAGTGTCACGCCGCTCTCTTCGCGGCGAGGGATCGACCGACCTGGCCTGCCTTGCCTCGGCCGAGCTCGTCGCTCTCGGGTGAAGGGCTCGCAGGCCGACAACGACCGCGTCTCGTCGGAGTGTGACCACTGGACCACCGGAGCGGCCCGCACGCGTGATCCGTACGGCGGAGCTACGTGCTGACGCTCGCCCGCGCCAATCGTCGTCGCGGCGATTGGACGAGTTCAGCTCGACTCGCGGAGCAAGTGGTCTCCACGCGTCGAGCTGCGACCCCTCGCTGGCTGGCGAACGCGCTCCTGGTGCTAGGGGAAGCCCAGTGTGCGGCCGGCGCAACCAGATCCCGCAGGCATCGCCGCCCTCGTGCAGGCGCATCGGCTGCTCGCCAAGCAGGGCGGGCATGCCACGCCGGAGATGCTCACCGTGCCTCGGTCAATGCGAGCGCGATGCGGGCAATCCGTCCGGGGCCGAACGATGGCTGCGGGCGGCAGTAAGCCTGGCAGAGGCCCAATCGGCCGACGAACTACCGCCTATCTGGTTCGTGCATTCGAATCAGCGACCAATGCGAGCGCCTACACGCGAACTCGCCAGCTCTTCTAGCCAGTTCCGGATCGAATCACCGAGGCATTCCACGATCATCGAAGCCGGACGAGCTCGTGCGCTCCGTCGTGCCCTTTGCGGAGCGGGCGGTGCCCAAGCGAACTCTCGCCGCCTGGGAGCAGTTCGATCTCGCCCAGGAGCAGAAAAGACGAGCCGCGCTCTGGCAGGATACGCCGATGCGTCGTCGCGCGCGCGGGAGATCGATCGACACCCGCAGGACGGTCCTGGTTCAGAGCCTGCGCTCGCAGACCCTGGCGATGGAGCTGGACGCCAGCGAATCGCACCTTGCGACGCAACTTCCGCTCCGCAGAGCTCGCTCGCGCCCAGCGGCTGGCGACGTCGGCGGCGTGAGGTTTCGGCCGTTCTCGCGGCGCTCGGGCCGGGGACGGTCCTGGTCGAGTACTCCGTCGGCCGTCCCGAGACGACGGTCTTCGTCTTGAATCCGCAGACGCACTCCCGCGCTGAGCGCGCGCACGTTGCCGATCTCGCTCCCCCACGTGCGCGACGCGGTCGCTGGCTTTCGCCGGGCAATCGAATCTCGACGCGCGGCGCGACGCCGTCGGCTCGAGAGAGATGGGCGGCACACTCTACGAGGCGCTGGTCGCTCCAATCGAAGATCTCATCGGCGGAAGCGCGCGAGTGCTGATCGTCGCCGACGGGCCGCTCGCCGCCCTGCCGTTTGCCGCGCTCGTTCGGCATGGCGGCCGCGCCGACGAGCACTACTTCATCGAGTGGAAGCCCTTGCTCGTCGCGCCTTCCGCCGCAACGTACGTGCTTCTGCGGCAGCCGTCCCCAACCGCCGCATCGACCAGCGACTTCGTGCTTGCGGTCGGGAATCCGGCCACTGGCGTTGCCGCCGGATCGTCCTCGCGGCGTTCCGAGGATTCCGCTGATCCAGGAAGGCGCATCAGGCGAATCCGACGAAGAGCTCTTCGTTGCCGCGCACGAGCGCGCGCGGAGGATCGCTGCCAGGGGCGGCCGAAGAAGTGCGCCAGATCGCGTCGCTCGAAGGGCCTGGCGCTCGCACTCTTATCGGCAGTGAGGCGACGGAAGGCCGCGTTCGCACGCTGCTGGCCGACGCGCGTGTGCTTCACTTCGCGACCCACGCGGTCGTCAATGAGACGTTCCTGCTGGACTCCGGCCTGCGGCTGGCCGACCCGCCGTCCGACACGCCACCCTTTCAGGACAACGGGCTCCTGCAGTCCTGGGAAATCACGGAGCAACTCGATGTGAAGGCCGACCTCGTGACGCTGTCGGCCTGCGAGTCCGCCACCGGCGTCGCGCTGCCCGGCGAGGGCGCCATGAGCATCGGGCGGGCATTTCACGCGGCCGGCGCTCGCTCGGTCGTCTCAGCGCTGTGGCCCATTGACGACAAGGCCACCGCCACATTCATGGCGACCTTCTATCGCGCGCTGCATGACGGTCTGTCAAAGGTCGATGCCCTGAGGCAGGCGCAGCTCTCCTTCATCCAGAACCGCGCTGGCAACGGCCGGCTGACGGCTCCTCAGTTCTGGGCGGCGTTTCAGTTGAGCGGCGACTGGCAATAGGAGCGCAGGCTGGATCCGGCCGAACTGAAGTTCGGCCCTACTTGTCCAGGCCGTTCAGCCCCTTCTTGAACCCCGGATCCATCGACGCGATGTCGGTGCGATAGCTCACGCTCGTCGCCGTCGGGAAATTCGCCGGCACCTTCTGCGTCACGCTGCCAGTCGCGGCCCACTCCGTGCCGCGCTGCAGCGTGACGACGAAGTCCACCGAGCTGATGCCGTTGATGTCGTGGCCGAGCGTCGTGTGGAAGATGCGTCCCTTGCCGAAGGCGTTGGCCATCAGCATCGGCTCGTCGCGGCCGCTGCCTGAATTCGCGGGATCCGAGAACGCGGTCGCGAGAACGTCCTTCGGACCGGGCCCGCGCAGCCGCGCGTAGAGCTCGTCGCCCTGGTGCATCCACGTCGCCGGCAGGCCGCGCAGGATCGGATGCGACGCGTCGCGAACGGTGACGAGGAACGGCATGCGCTGCCCGTGGCTGCCCGCGGGTCCCGCCGACGGATCGGATGCGAGCGCGCCGTCCTTCCAGAACCAGTACGGGCCGTCCTTCTCGGTCCGGCCTCGCCAGCCGCCGATGCCGATCATCTTGTTGTACGCGTCCCAGCCCGCAAAGGCGTTGTTGGCCGCGTGCACGCTCACCATGCCGCCGCCGGCCGAGACGTAGTCCTCGTACGATTTCTTCAGCGCGTCGGGCCAGCGATCGTTCGGCGCGTCGTAGTTGAAGACGATGGCCTTGTAGTCGGAGAACTTCGGCGCGAACGCGCTGAAGTCGCCGCCCGCCGGCGGCGCCGTCACGACGTCCACCTGGAAGAGCCCGGGCTCGTCGAGAATCTTCTTCAACACGGGCGTCGTCAGCTGCCACTTGTGCCAGGGGCCGCCGCTCTCGCCGTCGAGCAGCATGATCTTGATCGGCGATGCCGCGCGCGGGCTGCGGCCACGAGAGCGAGCAGGACAGTCAGAAGGACACGTCGCATCACAGCCTCAGTAGGGCGCCTTCAGGGGCGCCATGAGAATGGCAGGCCTGAAGGCCTGCGCTACACGACCGCAAGACGCGGCTGAAGCCCTGCCCCACAACCCGCAACCGTCAACCCGCAACCATCAATCGCTGGAAGACCGGGCGCAAGCGAGTCGCGCTCACCGGCACTTCCTCGGGCAGCACGCGGACGTCGCCAACCACCGACATGAAATTCGTATCGCCGCTCCAGCGCGGGACGACGTGCACGTGCAGGTGGTCCGCAACGCCGGCGCCGGCGGCCTTCCCGAGGTTGATGCCGACGTTCAGCCCGTGCGGGACGTAGACCTCCGTGACGGCCTGCTCCGCGAGCGGCCGTCAGCGTCATGATCTCGGCGCGCTCGTCGGCGTCGAGCGCCGACAGCGAGGCGACGTGCCGATTGGGCACCACCATCAGGTGGCCGCTGTTGTAGGGAAAGAGATTCAGGATGACGAAGGACGTCTGGCCGCGGGCGACGACGAGATCCGATTGAAACGCGTGATCGGCCGCCTGGCAGAAGATGCAGTCAGGCTGCGGGGTCGACGATGCGCCGGTCACGTACGCGAGACGCCAGGGAGAGAAGAGTCGTTCCATCGAGTGATTGACGTGATTGACGGTTGACGGTTGGCTGCCGATTCGTCGCAGTTCAACCCGCAACCTGCAACCTGCAACCGTCAATCGACGGCGCCCTCGGCGTTCAGCGGCGGGCGCCTCCGCGCCCTCGCGCGGCGGCAGCGGCTCCTTGTTGATGAGCTCTTTCAGTTCCTTGCCCGGCTTGAAGTACGGGACTTTCTTCGGCGGGACGTCCACCTTGTCGCCAGTCTTGGGGTTGCGGCCCTTGCGGGGCTCGCGCTGGCGCAGGCGGAAGCTGCCGAAGCCGCGCAGCTCGATCTTCTCGCCGCGCTGCAGGGCGTCGATGATGCTGGTGAAGACGGTATCGACGATCAGTTCGGAGTGTTTCTTGGTGAGATCCGAGACCCGCGAGACTTCTTCGACAAGTTCCGCTTTGGTCATTGGGTGCCCTCAGGTTGATCAGGCGTCAGGTCGCAGGGGCCGGTCGGTCAGCGGTTGACACGGCAACCGGGCCAACCTGGCCAACCTGACCGCCTGACCCGCTACGACCGGTCTCTAGCTCTTGAACCGGATGTGATCCCCGAGCGTGGCTTCGCCGGTGCCACTGCTCTCCTGGTACGTCTCCCAATCCGACCGGTACTCGTCGGACTTCAGCGCCCGGATGCTCAGCCCGATCTTCCGCTCGGCGGGGCTGAGCTTGATGATCTTCATCTGGTAGTTCTCGCCGACCACGAGCTCGACCTTCTCCTGCCCATGCGTGTCGTCGAACTCCGAGACATGGATCAGGCCCTCGATGCCTTCGTCGAGCTCGACGAACGCGCCGAAGTTGGTCATGCGCACGACCTTGCCCTCGACGATGGTCCCCACGTGGTGACGTGAGAAGAAGTCGTCCCAGATGTCGGTCGCGAGCTGCTTGAGGCCGAGCGACAGCCGCTGGTTCTCGGCGTCGATGTTGAGCACCATCGCGTCCACCACGTCGCCCTTCTTCAGGACTTCCGACGGGTGCTTGACGCGCTTGCTCCACGACATGTCCGAGATGTGGATCAGGCCGTCGATGTCCTCCTCGACTTCGACGAACGCGCCGAACTCGGTGAGGTTGCGGACCTTGCCCTTGATGCGCGTGCCGACCGGATACTTCTCGGCCAGGTCGTGCCACGGGTTCTGCTCGACCTGCTTGAGGCCGAGAGAAATCCGCCGCGCCGTCGCGTCCACGCCGAGCACCATCGCGTCGACCGAGTCGCCGACGTTCAGGATCTTCGACGGGTGCTTCACGCGCTTGCTCCACGACATCTCGCTGACGTGGATCAGGCCCTCGACGCCCGGCTCGAGCTCGATGAAGGCGCCGTAATCGGTCAGGCTGACGACCTTGCCGCTCACGCGCATGCCGACCGGATACCGCTCGGCGACCGCCGACCACGGATCGGCGACCAGCTGCTTGTGCCCGAGCGAGACGCGCTCGGTGGCCGGGTCGTACTTCAGGACGATGACGTCGATTTCGTCATTGACCTTCAGCACCTCGGACGGATGTCCGACGCGGCCCCACGACATGTCGGTGATGTGCAGCAGGCCGTCGATGCCGCCCAGGTCGATGAAGGCGCCGTAGTCGGTGATGTTCTTGACCACGCCGCGCAGCACCTTGCCCTCGGCCAGCGTCTCGAGCGTGTGCTTCTTCTTCTCGGCGTTCTCTTCTTCGAGAAGCACCTTGCGCGACAGGACGATGTTGCCGCGCTTCTTGTTGACCTTGATGACGCGCATCCGGAGGTCCTGCCCCTTCAGCGCGTCGAGGTTGCGCACGGGGCGCACGTCGATCTGGCTGCCGGGGAGGAACGCGCGCACGCCGATGTCCACGGCGAGCCCGCCCTTGATGCGCTCGATGACGCGGCCGACGACGACCTTCCTCTCGGAGTAGGCCTTC
This sequence comes from Vicinamibacteria bacterium, assembly GCA_963787035.1. GTDB lineage: Bacteria > Acidobacteriota > Vicinamibacteria > Vicinamibacterales > JAENWD01 > JAENWD01. The sequence goes on along the minus strand of CAWBBN010000021.1, from coordinate 37,731 downwards.
TCGACCTCGTCCCAGATCTTCATCTTCTCCGCTTTTTCGCGGGAGAGGACAACGTAGCCTTCACGATCCTCGGTGCGCTCGAGCAGGACGTCGACGACGTCCCCGGGCTGCACGATGACCTGGCGGTTCTCGTCGAGGAACTCATCGACAGCGATGATGCCCTCCGACTTGAACCCGACGTCCACCACCACTTCCGTCTCGGTGACTTTCAGCACCGTGCCCTTGACGACCTCGCCTTCCGCGATGTGGCGGAAGCTGTTATCGTAAAGGTCCAGAAGACGAGCGTATTCCTGCGGATCCACCGCATCGTCGTCGTAGCTCGGCGCTTTCGGACGGATGGTTGTGGCGTCTCCTCCAGTGGTCCCGTTGCCGGGGGATACTGCCGCAGGGGTCTGCGACTCTTGTTCAACGTTCGACATGCCGTGCAAGTCCTCCTCGATCGATCGATTGCCGGGTTGGTGTCGGGGACCGGCTGCCCCGGTTTATGCGTGTCCTTGGACAGCCGGCGCGCCCGCTCGTAAACTGGGGCCGGCTGAATTAGGATAAGCACTAGAAGATACGACACTTATCGACGCGCTGTCAATGTCTCCCCGCTGACCGCTGAAAGGGCGCCGTATGGCCAAGAGGCCCAGACGAGCACTGTCCAGGAAGGCTTCCGCCGCCGAGACGGCGAGGAAGGCAAAGAAGGCCAGGAAGGCAAAGAAGGCAGGGACGGCAAGGAAGGCGAGGAAAGCCAGAAAGGCGAAGAAAGCGGCACCGCGTCGCCAGGCGGCCCGGACCTCTCGAAAGGGCCGGAAATCGGGGCGTCCGGCCCGAGCCGCCCGCGCCGCGCGACGCCGGGTCGCCAAGCGCGCGCCAGCCAGGAAGCCCGCACGCCGGGTCGCCAAGCGCACGCCAGCCAGGAAGCCCGCACGCCGGGTCGCCAAGCGCGACTCCGGCCAGCAAGCCCGCACTCCGCGTCGTCAAGGCCAAGGCCCGGCCGGCGGCCTCGAAGCCAGTCGCGGTCAAGCGCGCGGCGACGATGCCCGTGAAGCCGGTCGCTCCGGCACCCGCAGCGGTCAAACCGGCCGCGCAAACCGCCGCGCGAAACCCTCGTCGGCCCGGCGCGCCTCGTCAGGCCGCCCGGCCCGCGGCCCCGCCACCGGGGCTGCAGCGCGAGCGACGCCGGCTTCCGGACGCCGAAGCGTTTCCGCCGACGCCGCCGTCGAGCCTCGATCTCGATCGGCACCCGTCCGCGGCGCGTTCGGGCCAGTCGGGGACGCGCGAGCATCTGAGCGAGCACAACGAAAGCAGCCCGGCCCTCACCGGCGGCGACGTCGACGCCGACTGGGAACAGGCGTACAGCTCCGGCGACGAAGCGCCCGGAGGCGACAACCCCACTCCCGACCAGGACATCGTCGACGAGATTGGCCGCGCGCTCGGCCTCGAGTACGACGACGACGAGGAATTGAAGGGCGCGGGAAAACTCGAAGAGCGCGACAAGCACCGCTGGGAGCTCGACCCGGCGTCGGCCGAGGACTTTGAAGATCGGGAAGAATGACGGTTGCGGATTGCGGTTGCGTTGTCGGTTGCGGTACAGTAGGGCGGGGCTTCAGCCCCGCCATTAACGCGCCGTCGTCCCGTCGATAATCGCCATCACTTTCGCGACGACGTCCGGCACGGCGAGACCGCTCGTGTCGACGACGACGGCGTCGGGCGCGATCATCAGCGGCGAGGCCGCGCGCGTGGAGTCGATGCGATCGCGATCGGCCATCGCGGACGCCACCGTGGCCAGCGCCTCGCCGCGACCGCCGTGCGCCGGATCCGCGGCGCGCCGCCGCGCGCGCTCTTCCGGCGACGCATCCAGGTAGATTTTCACGTCGGCGTCGGGAAAGACCACCGTCCCGATGTCGCGCCCTTCCATCACGATGCCGCCGTCGCGTCCGAGCGCCCGCTGGCGGACGACGAACAGCTCCCGCACCGACGGCATTCGTGCCACCGACGTCACGGCCCGATCGATCTGCGGCGTGCGAATCGCGCCGGTGACGTCCACGCCGTCCACCGCGACCTGACCGTTCGCGACGACGATGTCGGCGCGGCTCGCCAGCGCGGAGACCGCGGGTTCGTTCTCGAGATCGATGCCCAGGTCGATGACGCGCCAGGCCAGCGCCCGATACATGGCGCCGGTGTCCACGTGCCGATAGCCGAACGCGTCGGCAATCGCGCGCGCGACCGTGCCCTTCCCCACGCCCGACGGCCCGTCGATGGCGATCACCTTCCGTGTGCGTCGCTGCTCTGTCACCAACCCACAAGTGTAGCGCAGGGCTTTAGCCCTGCAACGCTCGCGCACGGCTTCAGCCCTGCCAACGCCGGGCAGGCCTGAAGGCCTGCGCTACTATCTGTCGCCGCATGCCCCGCAGCCGAAGCCGCCCGACGCTCATCGCGGTGCTCTTCACCCTGCTGACCATCGGCCTGGTCTGGGGCCCGTCGTACGGCCGCGGCCTCTCGCTCGTCGCACGTGCGGCGCACCTGGGCGGGTGGATCGAACGCGTGGCGGTCTCGGGCGCGCACGCCTGGCACGCGGAACCCGCGACGACGATCCCGACGCGTCACGGCCCCATCCCCGCGCGGTTGTATCGCCCCGAGGGCACGATCCGCCGCACCGCCATCCTGACGCCCGGCGTCCACGCCATGGGCATCGAGGAGCCGCGGCTGAAGGGGCTCGCAGGCGACCTCGCGGCCAGCGGCGTCGCCGTCATGACGATCGCGCTGCCGGATCTCGTCCGCTACCGGTTCACGCCCGAGTCGGTGGACGAGATCGAAGACGCCGCGGCGTGGCTCGCGGCGGATCACGCCCTCGCGCCCGACGGCTCCGTGGGCCTGATGGGCATCAGCTTCGCGGGCGGGCTGTCGATGGTCGCCGCGGGCCGGCCGTCGATCCGCGACAAGGTCGCCTACGTGTTCTCGTTCGGCGGCCACGGCGACCTGCCCCGCGTGCTGCGCTATCTGTGCAGCGGGATCGAGCCGCTGCCTCCCGGCGCGGCGGCGTCGACGCCGCCGCACTTCCGCGCGCCGCACGACTACGGCGTGGCCGTCATCCTGCTCGGCATCGCCGATCGCATGGTGCCGCCCGAGCAGGTCGACGCGCTGCGGCGCGGCATCGAGACGTACCTGACGGCCTCGCAGCTGACGCTCGTGGACATGACGAAGGCGCACGCGGTGTACGACGAGTCGGTGCAGATCGCCGCGACGTTGCCCGAGCCGTCGAAGACGTTGATGACTCTGGTCAACACGCGCGACACGAAGGCGCTCGGCGCGCGGCTGCTCCCGGTGCTCGAGCACATCGACGCGTATCCGGATTCGTTGTCGCCGGAACGCTCGCCGCTGCCGAAGGGCCCCGTGTACCTGCTCCACGGCACGGAGGACACGGTGATTCCGTCCGTGGAGACGCTCCTGGTCGCACGGCATCTCGAAGACGCCCACGTCGAAGTCCACGCGCTGTTGAGCGGCCTCATCACGCACGCCGAGGTGGACAAGACAGCGGCGGCCAGCGAGACGTTCAGGCTGGTGCGGTTCTGGGGAGGGTTGTTGGGGGAATGAGGAAATAGGGCAGGGTGCAAATAGCGGAATAGCAGAAGATGCAGAGCCCGTCGCCGCAGGCTCTGCAGTCCTGCCTGTCTCTATTCCCTATGTCCGTATTTCCTATTCGTTCAGACCGCCCTCCCTCCCGCAGCTGGCAGCTCGAACGCGACGATCGATCCGACCGGGTCGCGAGCGTCGCGCGTAGATCCGGCCGTGGTGCGCCTCGATGATCGAGCGCGCCACTGAAAGGCCCATCCCCATCCCATCCGGCTTCGACGTGAAGAACGGCTCGAAGATCTTTTCCTCGGTTCCTCCCGCCAGGCCGTGTCCCGAGTCCTCGACGCTCACCTCGATGCCTTCCGGCGTCAGCAGCGTGCGCACCGTGATCCGGCGCTCCTCGCTGCGGCTCACCGCGTCGAGCGCGTTCAGGAGCAGGTTGAGCACGACCTGCTGCAGCTCCACACGATTCCCCCGCACGATCGCCATATCGGGCGTGAGGTCGAGCTCGATCGTCACGCTCCGAATCACGGCGTCGCTGCTCACCAGGCGCACGACCCGTTCGAGCGTGGTGTTCATGTCGAGCAGCACGCGCTCGGACGGCGCCTTGCGCATCAGATCGCGGAGCTGCTGAATCACTTCGCCGGCGCGGCGGTCGTCTTCGACGATGTCGTCGAGGATGCTGCGCAGCTCGGGCAGGTCGGGCGCCGGTTCGTGCAGCATGCGCTGTGCGGCTTGCGCGTTCGCCAGGATCCCCGTGAGCGGCTGGTTCAGCTGGTGCGCGAGCGACGCGGTCAGCTCGCCCATCGCCGAGACGCGCGCGAAGTGCGCCAGCTCCTGGCGGCTGCGCTCCGCTTCCATCTCGGCCCGGCGCCGCTCGGTGATGTCGGTGTGCGTGATCACGGCGCCGCCCTGCGCGCCCGAGAGCGGCACGACGGAGAGCACGGCCCACCGCTCCCCCGCCGGCCCGTCGGTCTGGTACTCGAGCGTGAAGTTCGAACGCGACCGCCCCAGCACGCCCTCGAGGCCGGCGTGCACCGCGCCGGCGTGCGGCGCGCCCTGCACCGCCGCGTGGAGCGACAACTGGAGGTAGTTGGCCCCGACGCCGACCTCGCCGGTGACGATCTCATGCTGGTCGTGCGCGAGGCTCGTCCAGCGCTCGTTGACGGCGACGATCGTGCCGGATCGATCGACCACCGCGACGCCGCTCGACAGCGAGGCGAGGATCGACGACTTCATGGCCTCGCCGGCGCGGAGCGCCTCGTCGGCCGCCTGCCGCGCCAGGGCGCTCGCGAACACCTCGCTCACCAGCTGCAGACGCGCGCGCAGGACATCGGACCAGATGCGCGGCGTGCCGACCGAGGCGAACACCAGGCCGCCCAGCACGCGCCCCGCGGCGCCGATCGGCACGCAGAAGAGGCCGCGCACGCCGAGGCGGCGCAGCGGCGCACGCTCGGCCGGCGGCAGGTCGTCCACGTTCTCGACGAGCACGGCGTCTTCCTCGTCCAGCCGGCGGACGACGCCGCCGAGGTCGCGCCGCGGATCGATCGAGCTCATCACGGGCACGCCTGGCGCGACCCAGCTCGAGGCGAGCAGCGGCTGGTCGTCGGGGCCGCGCTTGATCAGCCACGCGCAGTCGACCTTCAGGAAGACCGCCAGCTTGCCAAGCCAGATGGCCGCGGCGTCCTCGATGCCGCGGCCGGAGGCGAACACGAGCGCCGCCGACATGCGCGAGAGCACCTGCTCGAACGCGAGCCGCTCGCCGAGCTCGGCCTCGGTGCGCCACCGCTCCTCGATGAGCGCCGCGAGACAGAGGATCGGGACCGCAACCACGGAGAGCCCGAGCTGCAGCGCCAGCACGCGGTCGGGCGGCGGCAGGCTCTGAAGCGGGCCGCGGCTGTTCAAGCTGCCCCAGTTGGCGACGAGCGCGATCTCGACGAGCACGAGGCTGACGCCCGACGGGCCGAACCGGACGCCCGCCCAGAGCAGGATGGGCAACAGGAATCCCAGCGGCGTGCCGAACGTGCGCGGGACGGTGACGGTGGTATCCGGTGACGCGAACGTCACCCCGACGACGAGCATCGAGGCGATCGTGAGAATCACCGCCTCGAGATGCACGCGCGGCAATGCCGTGGCGAACCAGCGGCGTCCGTCGCGGACGACCGCAATGAGCGCGGGCACCAGCGTCAGGTCGGTGAGGATGTTGGCCGACGTGCGCGCGCGCCACACGTCCCAGTAGGAGTCGGCGCGGAACGTCGAGACGACCGCCGCGTCCGCGAACGAGGAGATGATTGGCGCCAGCAGCCCGCCCGCCGCGATGTACGCCGCCATGCGCGGGAGCGAGTCGAAGCGCCCGGGCGCGTCGCTCAGCAGGCGCACGCCGAGCACGCCGATCAAGGCTTCGCTGCAGTTGGTGACGTAGAGCGCGAAGACCAGCGGCATCGGCCAGCCCGCGCGCAGCTCCACCGCCAGGTGCCCGGGCACCGCCGCCAGCAGCGCGATCCACCAGTCGCCCGGACGGAGCAGCAGGAGCGTGGCCATCAGGATCGCGTTCGGCGGCCACAACGCCGACGGCGTTCCCGGCGGCAGCTTCAGGAGGAACCCGATCTGCGCGCCAGCGTAATAGGCGATGCCGACCGTCGCCGCGATGAGCACGCGGCTGCCGGCGGAGGTGATGACGCTCGACTCGGCGATCGACGGCGCGACGGGCGCGTCGCGCGCCGCGAGCAGGCTCGCCGCCTTGATTCCAACTTCTCGGAGCACTGGCCTCCTGCTGCGGAGTGTCGGCGAGTATTCTACGCGCGGTTCCCGGCACGGACGCCGCGGGCCGCGGTCCTGCCCCACATGTCAGATTGCAGGGCTGAAGCCCTGCCCCACAGAGCGGCATGCCCTGCCCCACGCGCAACGAGGCGACTTACTTCTGCGCTGTCTGGGAGCTGGAGCTGCCGGAGGGGCTCGGCGCGCCGTCGGCCAGGCGCTCCACGCCGACGAGCGTCCATGCGCCGCCCGCGCGCCGGAAGTACACGTCGACGGGGTGGCTCCAGGCCGGGTGCCGTGAATCCGGCGCGGTGAGCGCGACCTTGAGGTACGCCCCGTCAGCGGCGGGCAGCCCCGGCACGCCGACGGGTGCCGCGAGCGAGGCGGTTTTCGACGTCGTCTCGCCAATCACGCGCGTCGTCGCCCCGGTGGCGTTGTCGAACTCGAACCACTCCGCGCGATAGCCGCCGTCGGGCTCGGGCAGCCCCGCGTACCGGGTCGCGGCGTTTTCGAACGTCAGCGTGCGGTCCGCCAGCGCGAATCTCGTGAGCGGCGTCAGCTTCGGCAGGTAGGCCCGGGCGATCTTGTCGCGGCGCTTGATGAGGATGTCGCCGAGCAGCTTTTCCGCGGCCGGATCCTCGAACTGCGCCGGCGTGCACGGCCGCGCGCACCTGGTCGTCGGTGAAGGCCGCCACCCGCAGCGCCGCCCAGAAATTGTCGTCGTCCCGGGCCCGCACAAAGGCCGCCGTGGGGATGCGTGGCACCCACGTTTCGGGATCGAACCGGTCGCCCTCGAAGCGGCCCACTTCCGGCAGCACCTTGTACGGGATCGTCTGCCAGGGACTCAGGTCGAACCCGATCGACACGAGCCGCTTCACCATCGGCTCGCCCTCGTACGACGTACTCGTAGCCTTCGTCCCATTCACGCGGCCCGGCGCCGCCGGCGCCGAAGGTAGAGCCGACGTCCTGCAGGTAGTGGACGACGCGATGGTGGCCGTTTTCTTCGATGACCGAATCCAGCGTGTTGCCGCCCTTCATGTCGTTGAGGTTCGCCCACGCGCCGAACACGCGAAGGGCGCGCAGCGAGCGGCGGTGCTCGTGCGGCACAAGGTCGTTCGGGTCGTCCACGCGCGTGCCGAAGTACTTGAACGGGCCGACGATCTTTCCGGAGATGAGGCGCCCGACGATGACCCGGTACGAGCCGTCCTTCTCCCGCTGGGCCCTTTCAAAGGCCTGCTCGAGATCGGACGCCCGCAGCGCCCGCTTTTTCCAGGGACGTGGTGAGATCGTGGCCTTCGGGTCGATGTCCAGATCGGATCGCTTGAGCGTCGTGATGTACGACTCGACCTGGTTGTAGCCGAGCGCCCAGAAGAGTCGTACTGCGACCGCGACGGCGGCGGTGGAGGCGTGCGGGTATCCCTTCGGATCGAACTCGACGAACCACGTCTCGCCGCGGTTGTCGTGCATCGTGAAGCCCGGGGCGAAGCCCTCGGCCTTGGCGGCGGTCACCGTCCAGCGCCCAGGCACCGGTCCCGCATCCGTGTTCGGCCCGCGCGCGACGTCGTCGACCGTCAGCGGCTGCGCGTAGATCCGGTTCGTGAACCAGCTCGAGTCGGGCACTTCGTCGATCGTGTTGATGTCGCGCGCGCGGACGTTCTTCTCGGGATCGCCCGGCTGGGTGAAGAGGTTCAACATCAGATCCGGCAGCAGATCGATCCGTTGCCGGCTGACGTGCGCGGCGTCGGCGGTTTCGGGCGCGCGCGACAGCGGATCGTCGCGATAGAACTTCGGCGAGGCGCCTCGAAGCGGCGCGAACGCCGGCGACGGCCAGCGACCGCGGCGCACGCGGCCAGGAGCGCCAGCGCGCACGAGCGGGAGTCGAAGGACGTGGTCGCATGGCTAGAAAGCCGCGTTCCCGGAGAACACGAAGTTGACGCCTTCCGACCCGCGCGCGACCTCGAGCCGCAGCGGAGTGAACGCCGGGCCCATGGAAACGCACGCCAACGCCCCAGTCGTGGGCCAGTCCCTTGAAGCTCAGGTCATCGAACCGCGGCGCCACCTTGCCCGCGTCGTAGAAGACGGCCATGTCCATGCCGAGACGATTCGGGATCCAGCGGAACTCGGCCTGCGTCAGCAGCGAATTCCGATCCCGGAAGCGCCAGCTCGTGTACGCCCGCAGCGAGCTGCCGCTGCCGAGCGAGGGCAGCAGGAAATACGGCGTGTCGCTCGTGTCGTTGCCAAGAGTGCTCTCGACCTTGCCGCGGAACGAGAGGACCCACGTCTCGCGCAGGATCGGGATGTGCTGAATGGCTTCGCCCTCGACGCGGTTGAAATCGTACGGGCCGTTCGTGTTCGTGAAGTTGTGGATCGTCGCGCCGTAGTAGCCGCCGCTGCGCGAGTAGCCCGGCGACGTGCGCGTGTCGATCCCGGCCGTGGCCCGCGAGTGGATGTAGGTCGGGATCGGCGCCGAGCCCGGGCGCCTCCTCCGGCGTCAGCGACCCCTCGATCGAATGGTCGTTCTTCCCGCTCGGCCCGATCTCGTAGGCCTCGAGGCCGACGCTTCCCTTGAACACGCTCCAGTCGTTGGGCCGGAGCTCGGCGTTGCCGCGTGCGTACGTCTCCTTGAGATCGAAGTCCGAGCGGTCCGCGAGCGACGCGCCCATCCCCAGCCCGTAGAAGGCCGCGTCAGTCGCGTTTCGCCAGCCCGCGGTCCCGAAGAGCGTCAGGTGGCCGTTCATGTGGCCCGGCGAAGTGGTCAGGACGTCGAACAGCTTGTAGTTCTTGATCGAATAGAGCCCGCGCACCGCGAACGTGCCCTTGTCGCCGTAGGCCCACCCGTAGCCGCCGCCAAGGGTCAGGCTGCCGCCGGCGTAGACGCTGTCGAAGACCGGAAAGAACCCCCGAGGCTTCGGCGTCAGGAACTTTCCCACGTAGCCGAGCACGATCTCGGGCTTGGTCCGCGTCTCGGGCGGAGGGTGCGCCGCCTTGTCCGTCTGCTGGGCGATGATGATGCCTTCCCGCGTGTCCTGCGCCGAGGCGATGGCGGGCCACAGGACGCAGATTGCGGCGAGAAACGCGGTGATGGCTCGTGCGGTCGGGGGCGTCGGCAACTCGTTGTCGTTCCTGGCGACCGAAGCTGAGCCGTCGCCGCGTTGTTACATCGCGATGATAGCGCGAGTTGACGATTCTACGCCGCCGCGCTGGAAGGATAGGGCGCGTGGAACGACTGCAGAAAGCTGCTCTCCGGCGGCAGGGATCGCCTCCCGTCGAGCCGCCGAGGATCTCGATCCGGCAAGGTCGCGTGTCGGTCAACGGCGTCACCGTGACCGAGCTCGGCACGAAGGCCGACCCGGCCACGGACGTCCTGCGCGTCGACGGGCGACGCGTGCGGGCGCCTGAGCAGTTCCGCTACCTCCTCCTGAACAAACCTCGCGGCTACGTGACGACGCGCCGCGATCCGCAACGTCGGCCGACCGTGATGGATCTGCTGGGGGGCGTGCGCGAGTACGTCTACCCCGTGGGCCGGCTCGACTACGACTCGGAGGGGCTGGTGCTGCTGACGAACGACGGCGATCTCGCGGCGCGGCTCACCCATCCCCGCCACGAAGTCGATCGGATCTACAAGGTCACCGTCGCCGGCGTTCCCGACGGAAAGGCGATCGGCCAGCTCGAGCGCGGGGTCCCGCTCGACGGCCGGCGCACCGCGCCCGCGGAGGTGCGGCTCGCGCACGGCGCGCGCGATCGCCATGCGAAGAGCGCGGTCCTGATGATGACGATTCGCGAAGGCCGGAACCGTCAGGTGCGGCGGATGTGCGAGGCCGTCGGGCACCCGGTGCAGCGGCTCACGCGCGTCGGGTTTGGTCCGCTCACCGACAAGGGGCTGCCGAGCGGCCGTGTGCGGGACCTGTCGCCTGAGGAAGTGCGGGCGCTGAAGAAAGCCGCGGGTCGCGGACCGATCGTAGGGCCGAGCTTCAGTTCGGCCACTGGCCGCGACGGCGCGACTGAAGTCGCGCAGGCCTACAGTGCCTGCTCGTCTTCGTCCTCGTCGCCGGGGCCCTCGAGGACTTCCTGATCTTCCGGCGTCGCAGCCTGTTCCGCCAGCGGCATCTGCTCGGCCGCCGCGAGCGACGGCTCGAAGCCGAGCGCGTCGGCCATGTCTTCGACCTTTGGCAGATCCGTCAGGTCCTTCAGCCCGAACCGATCCAGGAACTCCCTCGTCGTCGAGTAGAGGAAGGGCCGCCCGACGACCTGCTTGCGGCCGCTGATCTTCACCAGGCCGCGCTCGAGCAGCGTGCCGACGACGCCGGTGGTGTTCACGCCGCGGATCTCGGCGATCTCCATCGCGGTGACGGGCTGCTTGTACGCGATGACGGCGAGCGTCTCGAGGGCCTGCACCGTCAACTTCTGGGACGTGCGCTCGCGGAACAGGCGCCGCACCCATTCGTGCAGCTCCGGGCGCGTGACGATCTGATAGCCGGCCGCGACCTCGACGAGTTGCAGTCCGACCGACCGCGCGTACCGGCGCTTCAATTCCTCGAGCGCCGCCAGCACGTCCTCCTTCGGCTCCGAGTCCAGCACCTTCAGCAGCTGCTTCTGCGTGATCGGCTCGGGCGACGCGAACACCATCGCTTCGACGATGCCGACCAGGCCAGAGGCGTCGGAGTCCTGCTGCGCGTCGTCTGCCGGCTCGGTGGGCGCCATCAGGGCGTCCACGGTGACGGTGTCGTCCGTCTTCTGCTGTTCGTCGCTCATGGCTCGTCGCTCTTCCGCTCGTCGCTCTCGTCGCTCGTCGTTCGTCGCTGGCTGTCCAGCTCGTCGTTCTTCGCTCGTCGCTCGTCGCTGGCGTGATGCTCCTTGTAGACCGGCTCAGGATCCATGATGGGGTGCGGCGCATCGGCAGGACGCGCGCGCTTGTAGACGCGGATCGGCCCGAAGCTGCCCGACTGGAACACGCGAATCAGCTTCAGCCGGATCATCTCGAGCAGCGCCAGGAACGTCACGATCAGCGCAGGGCGCGAGTCGGCGTCGGCGAAGAGATCCTCGAACCCGACCGCTTCGCTCTCCGACAGCCGTTCGAGCAGCTGCTCGATGCGCTGCTCGATCGACATCTGCTCCGGCGGGAGCAGCAGCTTCGGCCGCGTCTTCGCGCGATCGAGCACCGCGCGGAATGCGCCGATGAGGCTGAAGAGATCGACCTCGAGCTCCGGCTCCTCGGGCGCGTCCACGACGTCCGCGATGGCCGACTCGGGGCGCTGGTGCTGCGCGCTCCTGAGCGTCTCGCGATCGTGCAGCAGCTCGGCGGCGGCCTTGAACCGCTGGTGCTCGAGCAGCCGGCGCACCAGCGCCTCGCGCGGATCCTCTTCGTCGATCTCGCCTTCGAGCTCCGGCGTCGGCCGCGGCAGAAGGAGGCGCGACTTGATGTGGATCAGCGTCGCCGCCATGACGAGGAACTCCCCCGCCACGTCGAGGTCGAGCTCCTGCATCAGCGAGAGATACGCGAGGTACTGCTCGGTGATCAGCGCGACCGGAATGTCGTAGACGTTCACCTCGTTTCGCTTGATGAGGTGAATCAGCAGATCGAGGGGCCCCTCGAAATGTTCGAGCTTGACCGGGTAGGCCTCGAGGGCCGACTCGAACTCCGGTGCGTCCTGCGCCATCGTCTTCGTGCCCGTTCCTGTCAGCGGTACCGGAGCTTCATCGCCTCGCGGACGCGGTCCATCTTCTCGGCCGCCTCCGTTGCGCGCGCGGGCCGATCCGTCGAACAGCAGATCGCGGAGGTGATTCGGCTTCGCGAGGACGTCGGCCCGGCGCTGGCGCATCGGCTCGAGGACGTTGTTGAGCGCGACGGCGAGCTTCGTCTTCACCTCGACGTCGCCGACCTTGCCCGCACGATACCGTGCCTTCAGATCCTCGACTTCCTCGACGTTCGGGTTGAAGGCGTCGTGGTAGATGAAGACCGGATTGCCCTCGACCGTGCCGGGGATGTCGGCGCGAACCCGCTTCGGATCCGTGTACATCTGGCGGACCTTCTGCTTCACCGTCTCGGCCGAATCCGACAGGTCGATCGTATTCCCGTAGCTCTTGCTCATCTTGCGGTTGTCGAGCCCGGGCAGCCGCGGCGTCGGCGTGAGCAGCGCCTGTGGCTCGGTCAGCACGTCGCCGTAGAAGTTGTTGAAGCGGCGCACGATCTCACGCGACAACTCGAGGTGCGGCACCTGGTCGTCGCCGACCGGCACGAACGCCGCGTTGTACATCGTCACGTCGGCCGTCTGCAGCAGCGGGTAGCCGAGGAACCCGATCGACGACAGGTCGCGCTCGTTCAGCTGATCGATCTGCTCCTTGTAGGTCGGCACTCGCTCGAGCCACGGGATCGGCGTGACCATGCCGAGCAGCAGCCCCAACTCGGCGTGCTCGGGGATCAGCGACTGCACGAACAGCGTCGAGCGCTCGGGATCGAGGCCGGCCGCGATCCAGTCGGCGGCGTTGTCGAGCGCGTTCTCGACGATGTCGCCGGTCTCGGCGTAGTGGCTGGTCAGCGCGTGCCAGTCGGCGACGAAGTAGTAGCAGTCGTAGGTGTCCTGCAGCGCGACCCAGTTCTTCAGCGCGCCGACCAGGTGCCCGAGGTGAAGTTTTCCCGTCGGGCGCATCCCCGACACGACGCGACGGCGTGGCCCGCTCGAATGCATTTCGCCCAAGTGGACAAGCGTACGCGAAGCCCGCGAACCCGTGCAACCCGCCGCCGCGGCCCTTGCAAGCCCGCCCTACGTGCGCAGGCATGGCTCGACTGTGACCTTCAACCCGGCAACCGCAATCCGCAACCATCAACCCTGAAAGTGGCGCAGCACCGCGTCGGCCACTTTCGCGCCGACGGCGCTTTCGAGCTCCTCTCGCGTCGCGCGCCGGACACCAGACACGCTGCCGAACCGCTGCAGCAGCAGGCGGCGCCGCCGCGGGCCGAGGCCGGGGATGCCGTCCAGCTCGGACGCGATCGTCCGCTTGCTGCGCGAGGCGCGATGGAACGTGATCGCGAAGCGGTGCGCCTCGTCGCGGATGCGCTGCAGAAGCAGCAGCGCCGGCGCGTCGCTCGCCAGGGCAATCGGGTCGCGCTCGCCGCGCTGGAAGATCAGCTCCTCCTTCTTCGCCAGCCCGATGGCCACGAGATTCGCCAGCCCCAGCGACTCGAGCGCCTCGTAGGCGGCCTCGAGCTGCCCCTTGCCGCCGTCGATGACGATCAGATCCGGAAACGGACCGCCGTCCTCGAGCACGCGCCGGTAGCGGCGCTCGACCACCTGCTTCATGGCCGCGAAGTCGTCGAGGAATCGTTCGTCAGGTCGGTCGTGGGCTGTAGGTCCGTGCGTCGTGTCAGCTCCCCGCTGGGTCCATGGGTCCATGGGCGAGCGGATGCGGAACTTCCGGTACTCGCCCTTCTTCATCCGGCCGTCTTCGCACACGACCATCGAGGCGACGGTGTCGCTGCCCTGAATCGTCGAGATGTCGAAGCAGTCGATCCGCCGCGGCAGCGCGGGCAGCCGCAGCAGCGCCGCCAGCGTCTCGAGCGCCTGGTAGTTGCCGAGCGTCTCGGCATTGAAGCGCGAGTCGTAGGCGATGCCCGCGTTTCTCGACGCGAGCTCCAGCAGGCTCTTCTTGTCGCCGCGACGCGGCACGACGAGGCGGACCTTGCGACCGGCGCGCTCGCTGAGCCACGTCTCCAGCGCATCGGCGTCCTCGACGTCGACCGGCAGCACGATCTCCGGCGGCGCCGGCGTCGTCTCGTAGAACTGCGAGAGCGCCGCCGTCAGCACGTCCGACTCGCTGCCCATCGGGGCCATGCCCGCTTCGGTGACCAGCTCCACGCGATCGACGACCCGGCCGCGGCGGACCTGGAAGACCTGCATGACGGCGCCGGCGGGACCGAGCTTCAGGCCGAACACGTCGCGCGCGCCGAGATCGACCGACGCCATCTTCTGGTGCCGCTCGGTCAGCGTCTCGACGGTGCGCATCGCGTCGCGCAGGTGCGCCGCGTGCTCATAGCGCTCGGCGTCCGCGGCTTCGACCATCCGGTCGCGCAGCGTCGCGGCGAGCTCCTCGGTGCGCCCTTCGAGGAACAGCCGTGCGTCGGCGACCGCGACCTGGTACGCCTCCTTCGTGCAGATCGTCTCCACGCACGGCGCGATGCACCGGCCGATGTCGTACTCGAGGCACGGGCGTCCACGCTTGCCGGTAATCACTTCGTTGCACGACCGGATCCCGAACAGCCGATGCGTCAGCGCCATCGTCCGGCGCGCGAAGCGGGCCGGCAGGAAGGGCCCGGCGTAGAAATGCTCGTCGCGCTCGACGCGGCGGGCCACCAGCACGCGCGGGAACGCCTCGCCCGTCGTCAGCTGCAGGTACGGATAGTTCTTGTCGTCGCGCAGCAGGATGTTGTAGCGGGGATTCCGCGTCTTGATCAGATTGTTCTCGAGCGCCAGCGCCTCGACGACCGAGTCGGTGACGATGCACTCGAGCCGGACCGCTTCGTCGAGCAGCGCATCGGTCCGCGGGCTCATGCCGTAGGCGCCCAGGTAGCTGCGGACGCGGTCCCTGCAGGCTGCGCGCCTTTCCGACGTAGATCGTCTCGCCGGCCTCGTTGAAATACAGATAGACCCCGGGCTGCTCGGGCAGGCGGGCTATCTGGGCCTTGAGATCGTGAATGGCCATCTAGTACCATGCCGGATTCGATGCCCTCCGGCGAACCTCTGATTATATCGGTGCCTTCCGCCGCCCGACGCCGCCCATGACCGTGACCGGCGCGATCGGCGCAGTGTGCATGTTCCCACTGCGCGCGATCATCAACGCGTCGGTGGCGCTGGGAATCCACCCCAACGTCCTGACGCTCATCGGCGTGCTCATCAACGTGGCGGCGGGCTTCGCGCTGGCGCAGGACCGCTTCCTGCTGGCGGGGGTCATCATGATCGTCGCCAACATCTTCGACTTCATCGACGGCAAGGTCGCCTTCATCACCGGCACGCAGTCGGAGTTCGGCGCCTTCTGGGACTCGACGCTCGATCGGTTCTCCGACCTCGCGCTCTTCACCGGGCTGATCTACCTCTACTCCACGCTCGACCGGCACGACTACGTGCTGATCACGACGCTCACGCTCATCTTCGCGACGATGACGAGCTACGCGAGGGCGCGGGCCGAGTCGCTGGTCCAGAAGTGCAAGGTCGGCTTCATGGAGCGCCCCGAGCGCATCGTGCTCTTCATGATCGGGGCGTTCACGGACCGCATGGCGGCCGTGCTGTGGGTGATCCTGGTGCTGTCGGTCGTGACCGTCGCGGACCGGATCTACTACACCTATCTGGCGCTGAACCAGCTGCCGGTGCCGTCACACCAGGGCGTCGGCGGCGTCTTCAAGCGCGCGTTCTTCTGGACCGACGAGCGGGCGACGATCCCCTACGACCTCTGGGTCATCGCGATCCTGGCGTTCGTGTGGCTGACGCCGCCCGGCTGGATCGGCGACCCGACCGCCACGGGCCACGGCCTGCTCGGCTGGGCGATCGGACTGCTTCGCAAGTAGGCCGGCGCTGCGCGCCGGCGAAGGCCGCGAGCGCAGCGAGTGGCCCTGCCCGCGCGGAGCGCGGGCCCGCTATCCCGCCGCCCGCCTCTTCTTTGGCTCCGCCTTCGCGACAGTCTTCTTCGCCGGCAGTTCGGCCTTCGCGGGCTTCTTCTTCGCCGAGCTGGCGGCGTCGAGGCTCTTCCTGAGCGCCGCCATGAGATCCACGACGTTGGTCGGCGGCTCCTCGACCTCCTCCGCGACGTACTCCTCGCCCGCCACGCGCGCCTCGATGATCTTCCGGAGCTCTTCCTTGTATTCGTCCTTGTAGTCCTTGAGGTTCAGCTCGCCCTCGAACATGTCGACCACCTGCTTGGCGAGCTTCAGCTCCTGCGGCTTCACCGTGCGCGGCACCGTCGCCAGCTCCTCGATCTGGTCGATCGTGCGGATCTCGGCCGCGTGGTGCAGCGTGTACATCACCAGGCCGTGCTGCTGCGGCTTGATCGCCACCAGATACTCGCGGCCGAAGAGCGCGACCTTGCCGATGCCCACCTTGCCCGCGCATGCCTTCGCGCATCACGGCGTAGGCGTCGGCGGCCACCTGGCCGTCGGGCGCCAGGTAGTACGCGCGGTCCACGTACATGGGATCCACGGCGGTTTCGTCGGTGAACTGCTCGAGGTTGATGATGCGCGTGGAGGGCGTCGAGACCTTGGCGAAGTCGTCCTCCTGCATCACGACGTAGCGCCCCTTGGCGAACTCGTAGCCCTTGACGACCTCGCTCAGGGGCACTTCACGGTCGCACTTGGGGCACCAGCGCTTCTGCTGGATGCGCGTCTGGCACTCCGCGTGGAGCTGGTTGAACGACAGCGTCGCGGCCGACTCGGTCGCCGGGAACACCCGGATCGGGATGTTCACCAGGCTCACTTTCAGAAAACCCTTCCACGTGGAGCGAACGGCCATCGCCTGGTATCTCCTTGTGGCCCGTGAGTCCGACCTAATCCGTTCCGTAGTCCGTAGTCCGCAGCCCGTAGTCAGCAATCCGCAGTCAGTTCTCAGACGTCGTCGCGTTCGTCGTGTCCGCCCGAGATCCGAGCGCGTCGCCGGCGAACATGATCTCATGGGCGCCAATCCGGTCCCGGACAAGGCGCCGGACCGCCCCGTAATACTTTGTCGGCACGAGCAGCGGACGCGCCAGCTGCTTGAACCGCTCGATCAGCAGCAGCGTCACCGGCTCGCCTTCCCGCCAGGCGATGCCGCCGATCTGGTGGTAGGGGACGAATCCCCGCTCGGACCAGACGCCGTCGGCGTAGAACCCGCGCCCGATCCGCCGGCTCAGCGGCTGCGCCCCCGCAAAATACAGGAACATCATCGCCTCGCCGAACATCGCCCAGACCCGCTGGGCGCTATGCGGCGTCCGCAGCACCAGAATGACGTTGACGACGATGAGCAGGGCGAGCGCCAGGCCGAGGCACAGGCCCATGAGGACGTACCAGCGCGGTTGCAGCGCCTCCCAAATCAGCAGGGCATTCTTGCGCCGGCGCCAATAGCGCGCGAAGTCGACGAACACCAGCGCGTTGGCCACCAGGAAGCCGAGCCCCATCCCGGCCAGCACGTATGGCAGCAGCCGGACCATACGAAGCGATCTTATCAGGTCGATCGGGTCGGACGGGTCGAGCGGGTCGAGCGGGTCTGGACGGGTCGATCGCGGTCGGGCGGCTCGATCAGGTCCGGCCGGTGGAGCGGTCGAACGACCTGAGGGCGGCCCTGTCAGCCTGAGCGACCTGATCGACCGGTTACTTATTCGCCAGCGTCGGGTCGAAGCAGTGCCGGCAGCGGGCCTCGTACATGCCGCCGGCGCCCAGCAGGACGCGGTCCTTGCTGGCCACGAGGCGCTGCGTGTGGTTCGCGGGGTTGCCGCACACCATGCAGATGGCCAGCGTCTTGGTGATGTATTCCGCGATGGCCAGCAGCTGCGGCATGGGCTCGAACGGCTTGCCCAGGTAGTCCTGATCGAGCCCGGCGACGATGACGCGTTTGCCCTGGTCGGCGAGCGTGCTGAGAATCATCGGCAGCTCGGCGTCGAAGAACTGCCCTTCGTCCACCGCGACGACTTCCGTGTCGGGACGCACCGCGTCGAGCAGCTCGCGCGCGGAGCCGACGTTCTCGGCCGCGTAACGGATGTCGCTGTGCGAGACGACGAAGTCTTCGGCGAAGCGCGTGTCGACCTGCGGCTTGAAGACCTGCACCCGCTGCCGGGCGATCTCGGCGCGGCGGACGCGGCGGATCAGCTCTTCGCTCTTGCCGCTGAACATGCTGCCGGTGATGACTTCAATCCAGCCGCGGTTGGCGGACTTGTTGATGACGTCCATGGACTAGTGAGGGGTCAGGGTTCCGGGGTTCAGGGTTCCGAGGTTCCGAGCGGGTCCAGCGGTCCGAGGTTCGGAACCTGGAGCCCTGAACCAGGAACCTTGAACCCTGAACCTGGCGCAGTCTCTTACGCTCTCGCCAGGTATTCGCCCGTCTCCGTGCTGATCCGAATCTTGTCGCCGGGGCTCACAAACGGCGGCACCTGCACGACCAGACCGGTCTCGAGCGTCGCGGGCTTCAGCTGCGCGTTGGCCGTGGCGCCCTTGATCGCGGGCGGCGTGTCCTGCACGACGAGATCGACCGTCTGCGGCAGCTCGATGCCGACCGGCTCGCTGCCGTAGAACTCCACCTGGATGACCATCTCCGGCAGCAGGTAGTTCACCGACTCGCCCAGCGCTTCGCCCGGGATGTGGACCTGCTCGAACGACTCGTTGTCCATGAAGTAGTAGTCGGTGCCGTCGCTGTACATGAACTGCATGGCCCGCTCGTCGAGCGTGGCGCGCTCCACCATGTCTTCCGACCGCAGCTTGTTGTCGGCGAGCATCCCGCTCCGGATGTTCCTGGCCTTCACGCGCACGAAGCCGCGCAGGTTGCCCGGCGTGACGTGGTTCACCTCGAGGGCACGGAACAGATCGTTCTGCACCTTGAAGAGCATGCCCTTGCGGAGCTTCGTCGCTGGAATGGTGGCCATAGAATCGGGTCGTCCTGGGTGGGTAGAACCTACGAATCGTACCACAGGTGCCGGGGTCCCGCCAAACATGCTACGATTTTTGCCGTGGCCTTCACGCGCTGGGATCCGCTGCGCGATCTGCTCGCGCTCCAGGAGCGCATGGAGCGGCTGTCCGGCGCCGACAGCGCCGGATGGACGCCGCCGGTGGACTTGTACGAGACCGCCGATCACTTCGTCGTCACGGCCGAGTTGCCTGGCCTGACGCGCTCCGACATCGACATCCGGTTCCACGACGGACAGCTGACGCTGCAGGGCACGCGACGCAAGGCCGACGTGCCATGCGAGCGCTACCACCGCGTCGAGCGCGGGCACGGCGCGTTCTTCAGGCGATTCGCGCTGCCCGCCACGGTGAACGCCGAGGGCATCACCGCCGACTTCCGCGACGGCGTCCTCACCGTGACGATCCCGAAGGCTTCGGGCGACGGTCCGCGCCGCATCGAAGTCAACTGACGTGGCCCGACAGATCCTTTACAGCCTGCTGCTCGTCGGCGTCGGGTTCGTGGCCGGGTTCGCGCCCACGGGCCGTCTGCGATCGGCAGGCCCGGCGCTCGCGCAACCACCCGCCGCGACGGCCACCCTGGCCAGCAACACCGCGCTAAACCGCGCGCACCGCGACCGCCGCGCCCGCTGCCGAGCGGGCCCGACTTCACCGAGGTCGCCGCGCGCACGGTAGACGCCGTCACGAACATCTCGTCGCTCGAGCCGAGCCGCCGCCAGGCGTCGCCGTTCGAGAACGACCCGGTCTTCCAGTACCTGTTCGGCAACATGGACGTCTTCGGCGACCGCGGGCCCTCGCTGAGCCTGGGCTCGGGCGTCGTCGTCTCGCCGGACGGCTACGTGCTGACGAACGTGCACGTGCTCGGCTCGCTCGCGCGCGGCACCGAGGTGAAGGTCGCGCTGTCGGACAAGCGCGAGCTCCGCGCGCAGATCATCGGCGCGGATCCGTTCACCGACATCGCGCTCGTGAAGATCACCGCGCACAACCTGCCGACGATCCCCTGGGGCGACTCGAGCAAGTTGCGCGTCGCCGAGTGGGTCCTCGCGATCGGCAACCCGTATCAACTCAGCCAGACCGTCACCCTCGGCATCGTCTCGGCGCTGCGACGCTCGAACATCGGGGCGGCCGGCTACGAGGACTTCATCCAGACCGATGCCGCCATCAATCCCGGCAACTCGGGCGGCGCGCTGGTGAACGCGCGCGGCGAGCTGGTCGGCATCAACACCGCGATCTACTCGCAGAGCGGCGGCTATCAGGGCATCGGCTTCGCCGTGCCGAGCAACCTCGCGCGCAAGGTCATGGACGACCTGATTCGCTACGGGGAAGTGAAGCGCGGCTACCTGGGCTACTTCGAAACCATCCCGCTCACGCCCGATCTCGCGGTGCAGATCGGCGTCGACCGCACGCGCGGCATCGTCGTCAGCCGGATGGAGCGGACGTCGGCGGCCTACCAGGCCGGGCTGCGTCCGGGCGACGTGATCCTCGCCTTCAACAACGTGACCCTGGACGATGGCGGGCAGCTGCAGCGGCTGATTGCCGACGCGCGCGTCGGGTCGATCGTGACGCTGAACGTGCTGCGCGGGAACCGCACGGTTGCGATCGAAGTGCCGGTCACGCAGGCCGTCGGTCGCCGCGCGTCCACGAACTACTAGTGCCGCGCGCCGTCATCTTCCGCGATGACCACGCCTGTCGCCTTCTCGCTCCTCGACAACCAGCCGGACTGGACGGAAGTCGCCCTCGTCATCGGGATCGCCTTCGTGTTCGCGTCGATCGTCGCGACCGTGCTCGCGCGCCTCGTGCGCGCGATGCTCAAGGCGATCTACGGCGAGGCGGCCCAGGCGTCGCCGCGGCTGATGGCGCGGCCGGTGCTCGTCACCCGGCTCATCACGTTCCTGCTCGTCTTCTTCGTCAGCGTCGTGCCGCTGCTCGACGCGATCGGCGAGCACCTCGACTTCGGCCTTGGCCGGCGCGAGGCGCTGCAATGGGTGATCGCCTCGGGCCTGCGCATCGCCGTCATCGTCACCATCGCGTGGCTGATGCTGCGCGTGGTGACGTCCACCGTCAACCGGCTCGAGCAGGAGGTCGCGCGGCGCCACACCGACGCGGTGGACGAACGGCTCAAGCGCGCGCAGACGCTGGGCGCGCTCGTCCAGAACACGGCCAACGCCGTCATCATCAGCATCGCGCTCCTGATGGTGCTGAACGAGCTGAACATCAACGTGCTGCCGATGCTCACCGGCGCCGGCATCGCGGGCGTGGCGCTCGGCTTCGGCGCGCAGTGGCTCGTCCGGGATCTGATTGCGGGATTCTTTCTGATTCTCGAAGACCAGGTCCGCGTCGGCGACTCGGTGGTGATCAACGGCCAGGGCGGCACGGTCGAGGCCGTCAACCTGCGGACGCTCGTCCTGCGCGACGTCGAAGGCGCCGTCCACGTCTTCCCGAACGGCGCGGTGACCACGCTGGCCAACAAGACGCGCGACTACGCCTTCGCGGTCGTGGATCTCGCGATCGATTTCCGGGAAGACAGCGACCGCGTGATCCGGATCCTGCGCGAGACCGCCGATGCCCTGCAGGCGGAGCCCGCCTTCGGCAGCGCGATCCAGGAGCCGCTGGAGGTGCTGGGGATCGAGGGATTCCGCGACGGCCAGACCCTCATCCGCGCGCGGATGAAGACCATCCCGCAGCGCCAGGCGGAGGTCGGACGCGAGTTGCGGCGGCGCCTCAGAATTGCGCTCGACGCCGCCGGGATTTCGCTGGCAGTGCCTCCCTACTCACGGGTCGCCGGTACTCCGCAGAAATAGCTGGCTCTCAAGAACAGACACCTGGATTCTGGGATTTCAGGGATTCAGGAATCGGGGCTCTCGTGACGAGGACGGCCTCACTGCCAGCGACTGACGATCTCGCTCGATATCTGAAGGCTGACGCCGCCGAAGTTCAGTAAGAGCCCCCTCTCAGCGCGAGCCATCCGCACGTAGTTCACCGTCTGACTCCGCTCGAGACGGCCCAGTTCCGCGACGGCCTTGACCTCGACAATCACCGCGCCGAAGCAGAAGAAGTCGACGCGGTACCGCAGCGGCAGCGTGATGTCCCTGTACACGATTGGCCACGTGTGTTCGGTTTCGAATCCGATGCCCCGCTCCAGAAACTCGATGGCAAGCGCCTCCCGATAGACCGCTTCGAGAAACCCGCACCCGAGTCGACGGTGCACTTCCATGGCGGCACCGATGATCCGAAAGGTCAGAGGGTCATGGTCGAAGTACGCGAGACTCACGCGACCGACGAACGCACGTCTCGTACCGTTCCGCCGATCGAAAGGATCTGTCACGGGATGCCGAGCTGGTGGCGAGGTCGCGTGGCAATTCTTGCCGTGGCGCAGGCCACAGCGGTTGGAGTTTTCTGCAGAGTCGCCACGGGATTGCTGAATCCCAAGAATCCCAGAATCCAGGTGTCTTCTTCGTTCAGGTCAAGTCTTCCGGGCTCTTGGCAGGGCGCTCACAGCGGGACAGTCTCGTTCGTAGCACCGCCACGGCTTGTCGGTGCCGACGCGAATCCCAATCCGCGGTCCCCACGCGAGTTCTCCCGCGCCGAGGCCCCAGTCCTCGATCCGCAGCGGCGAATCGGCGTCATGTCCAGCCGGTTCTGCTTCAGCGTGATGCCGAGCGCCTTCGAGAGGTTGCCTGGACCTCGGCACAATCCCTCGACGGGAATCATGCGCCGCGCCGCGGGCACGGCCGGTGCGGCGCCGCTCCATCAGGTCGATCCCCTCGCACGGCTCGAGCGCGCGCAGGAGGACGGCCGCGGGAAACCCGTCGGCCTCGGTGACGACGTTCGTCAGGAAGTGGATGCCGTAGTTCAGGTAGACGTACGCGATGCCGGGTGGACCATACAGCGGCTCGTTGCGCCGCGTGGGACCAGGCGCGGCGTGGCAGGCCGGATCGTCTTCGCCGATGTAGGCCTCGACCTCGACGATGCGCCCGGCGGCGGCGCCGGCGCGCGTCTCGTGGACCAGCACCTTGCCGATGAGCTCGCGCGCGACGTCGAGCGTCGCGCGCCCGAAGAACTCCCGCGGCAGCCGGCGCCGCGTCCGTTTCACTGGTGCGTGGCGACCGCGTAGCCCTGCAGCCGGCGGATGGCCTCGTTCACCGCGTCCACGACTTCCGGCGACGGGTCCTGCTGCAGCGGCTGCAGCGCGGCAGCTTCGCCAGGCTGGCGGCAGGTGCCCAGGATCTCGGCGGCGATCATCCGGGTGGACGGGTTGGGCGTGCGCAGCAGCGGGTGCAGCGCCGACGGGCTCGTCATCACGATCTCGGCCAGATAGACCTTCGCCTGGATGTCGATGTCGGGCTTCCCCAGCGCGTCGGCAATCGCGACGATGTCGGCCTGGCCGAACAGATAGCGCGCGTAGCCGGCAGCCAGCAGGACGCCCGGGTCGCGGCTCGACGCGGCAGACTCCTGGATCTGCGGCAGCGCGCCGCGGTCCCCGATGCGCCCCAGCCCCTCGATCGAGAGCAGGCGGAACGGGACGTACTGATTCGCGAGCAGCGCGCGCATCACGGGCGCGGAGCCGGGACTGGCGATGCGGGCGATCGCGTGCAGCGCGGCCGCGCCGTCCTCGCCTTTGCCGTAGTAGCTCACGTGATCGGTCAGCGCCTGCACGGCGCGGTCGTAGTGCAGCAGGCCCAGAGAGTCCATCGCCCATCGCCGCACGAGCTCGTCGCGATCGTTCATCGCGCCGACCAGCGCGTCGCCGATGGCCTGGGCGCGGCGTGCGCCTGGCGCGGGCGCGAACACGCGCCCGGTGATGCGCGCCACCACCTGCCGCGTGGCGGCGTCGGGATGCTGAAGCGCGCCGACGACGTTGCTGATCACCGATTCGACGGCGTTGGAGGCCATCGGGCCCATCGCCGGAGAGCCGAGGACGCCCAGCCCATAGGCCGCGGCGAGACGGATGCGCTGCGAGTCGTCGTGCAGCGCGACGGCCGCCAGGTTGGCGACGACATCGGCCGGCACGGCGGTGGGGATCGTCGCCAGCGGGCCCGCCTCGAACGCGCTCTCGGCCAGCGTCGTCGGACGACCGATCGAGGGGACGCCCCAGGCGCGCTTGGTCAGATCCGTGCGGACGGTGTAGAGGTTCAGCAGCGACTCCACGGCGGCAAACTGCACGTCGTCGTCGCCGTCGAGGAGCAGCGCCGCCATCGGCGTGGCCGCGTCCATGCGGCCCTGCTCGCCGAGGCGATGCAGCGTCGAGATGCGCGTGCGCGTGCTGGGATTCTGGAGGTCTGCCAGCTGCGCATCGGCGCTGCCGGATTGGGCCGCCGCGGGCCACGCGATCGCGAGGCCGGCCAGCGCCAGCCCGGCCACCGTCTCTCTAATCATCCTTCCCTCCCGCGAAGGCGTGCGCTCGCGACGAGGCCAGCGCGCGCCGGAGAAATCGCCCGGTATGAGAGCCGGGGTGCGCGGCCACCTGTTCGGGCGTGCCCGCCACGACCACGGCGCCGCCGGCGTTGCCGCCTTCGGGACCGAGATCGATCACGTAGTCGGCGGTCTTGATGACGTCGAGGTTGTGCTCGATGACGAGCAGCGAGTGCCCCTGCTCGATCAGCTTGCGGAAGGCGGCCAGCAGCTTCGCGATGTCGTCGAAGTGCAGGCCCGTCGTCGGCTCGTCGAGGACGTAGAGCAGCCGCTCGCCGCCGGTCGCGGCCAGGTGCGCGGCAATCTTGATCCGCTGCGCTTCGCCGCCCGACAGCGTCGTCGCGGGCTGGCCGAGGCGGAGATAGCCGAGGCCGATCTCGTCGAGCACCTGCAGCCGGCGCAGGACCTTCGGCGACGTGCTGAAGAACGTGAGGGCCTCGCGCACCGTCAGGTCGAGCACCTGGTGGATGTTCCTGCCGCGATACTTGACCTCGAGCACCTGCGGCTTGAACCGCATGCCGTCGCACTCGTCGCACGGCACGAACACGTCGGCGAGGAACTGCATCTCGACGCGGATTTCGCCCTCGCCCTCGCACGCCTCGCAACGCCCGCCGGGGACGTTGAACGAGAAGTGGCTCGCGGTGAGGCCGCGGCTGCGCGCGTCCTTCGTCGCGGCGAACAGCTCGCGAATCGGATCGAACGCCTTGAGATACGTGACCGGATTGCTGCGCGGCGTCCGGCCGATCGGCGTCTGGTCCACGAGCACGGCGTCCGAGATGAACTCGATGCCGTCGATCGACTTGAAGGTGCCGAGCTGCCGCTCGCCGATCGACTGTCCCTTGGCGCGCTTGATGCCCGCGTAGATGACCTCGTGCACGAGCGTGGACTTGCCCGATCCGCTGACGCCCGTGATCACGCTCAGCGTCCCGAGCGGGAACGCGACGTCGATGTTCTTCAGGTTGTGCTCGCTGGCCCCGGTGATGCGCAGCTTCTGGCCCGTGCCGCGACGCCGCGCCTGCGGGACCGAGATCACGAGGTCCTCGCGCAGGTACTTGGCCGTCAACGAGCGGGGATCGCGCATCAGGCCGTCGAGCGTGCCCTCGTAGACGACGCGACCGCCCTGCTCGCCCGCGCCGAGGCCCAGATCGACGATGTAGTCGGCGACGGCAATCATGTCGGCGTCGTGCTCGACGACGATCACGGTGTTGCCCTGATCGCGGAGCTGCCGGAGGATCGCGATGAGCCGGAGGTTGTCGCGCGGGTGCAGGCCGACGGACGGCTCGTCGAGGACGTAGAGCGTGTCGACGAGCGCCGAGCCCAGCGACGTCGCCAGGTTGATGCGCTGCGACTCGCCGCCCGAGAGCGTCGACGAGAGCCGATCGAGCGTCAGGTACTCGAGCCCGACGTCCGAGAGGAACTGCAGTCGACGCGTGATCTCGCCGAGGACCTTGCCGGCAATCGCGGCGTCCTGTTCGCCAAGCGCCAGCTGGGTGAAGAACGTCTGCGCCTCGCTCACGGTGAGCGCCGAGGCGCGATCGATGGTGCGGTCGCCGACGCGCACGTCGCGCGCCTCGCGGCGCAGCCGGGTGCCCTGGCAGTCCGGGCAGGTCAGGTACCCGCGGTACCGGCTCAGGAACACGCGGACGTGCACCTTGTATTTCTTCCGCTCCAGCCACGCGAAGAAGCCGCGGATGCCGGCAAACTCGCCGCCGTCGCCGTCGATGACGATCTGCCGCTCGGCGTCGGTCATCTCGTTCCACGGCGTGTCGAGCGGCACGCCGAGGCGCTTGGCCTCTTTCTTCAGCGTCGCGAGCTCGGCGCGGTAGTGCGGCTTGGTCCACGGCTCCACGGCGCCCTGGCGCAGCGTCTTCGTCTTGTCCGGCACGACGAGATCCAGGTCGAGCTCGATGACGTTGCCGAAGCCGTGGCACGTCGGGCAGGCGCCGAAGGGGTTGTTGAACGAGAAGAGCCGCGGCTGCGGGTCCTCGTACGTGATGCCGCACTTGCGGCACTCGAACCGCTCGCTGAACTGGTGCAGCGTCGGGTCACCGCCATCCGCGCCGGCCAGCTGGAGCGCGAACGCCGCCCCGCCGCCCTCGCGATAGGCGGTTTCAATCGAGTCGGTCAGTCGCGCGCGCACGTCCGGCTCGACCTGGATGCGATCGACGACCACCTGCAGCGTGGGTCGTCCAGACAGCGCCGCAGCGTCCACGTCCTCGATGCTGATCGCCTGGCCGTCGACGAGCAGGCGCCGGAACCCGCGCCGGGCGAGGCTGTCGATCGTCTCGCGCAGGGCCGACACGGCCGCCTCGCGTGACGCGTGGCCGTTGCCGTTTGCCAGCTGATCGGCGGCGTCGCCGTTCTCGCTCTCGTCCGCATCAGCTGGCGTCGTGTCCGACACCGCCACCACGGGCATGTCGAACCCGATGAGCAGGCGTGTCCCTTCGGGCAGCGCCGCGAGGCGACGCGACACGACATCGGCCGTCTCGCGGCTGACCTCGACGCCGCAGTTCCGGCAATACGTGTGCCCCACGCGCGCCCAGAGCAGGCGCATGTAGTCGTGAATCTCCGTCGTGGTGCCGACGGTCGAGCGGGGGTTGCGGATGCTGTTCTTCTGGCGGATCGCGATGGCCGGGCAGATGCCCTCGATCCGGTCGACGTCGGGCTTCTCCATCCGCTCGAGGAACTGCCGCGCGTACGCCGACAACGACTCGACGTAGCGGCGCTGCCCTTCGGCGTAGATCGTGTCGAAGGCGAGCGACGACTTTCCCGACCCGCTCACGCCCGTGACGATGACGAGCGCGCCCATCGGCAGCGTGACGTCGACGTCCTTCAGGTTGTGCGTCCGGGCGCCGCGAATGATGAGCTTTGAGGCTGAGGAAGTGGCGGTATCCGACATGAAGCCACCAGACAGGGCCCCCGGCGGAGACCCTAAACCACCAATGGTACCCGACGGCGGGGAGATCTGGAAGAGGTATCGACTTCGGACTACGGACTACGGACCGAGTCAGAATCCCTGAAGTCCGCAGTCTGGAGTCACGCGAGTCTGCACGTAGGCGGCCCTTCAGGGCCTGCCAAGTGCATCACGCCGGAATATCCAGCGGATCGGCGAGCTCGGACGCGCTCGGCGACGCGCCAGGGGATCGTCAGCGTGACGCCGAAGCCGCCCTGCGGCAACGGCGCCGCGGTGACGGTGTGCTGGCCGGGATAGAGGTGCGCGAGGCGTCCCCTCGTGTTCGACAAGCCGACGCCTTCTGCCGGCGACGCGCCGCCGGCGCGCCCGGCGCCGTCGTCGATCACCGTCAGCTCGAGACGATCGCCGGCGCGTCGCGCGGCGACGCGAATCGTCCCGCCGTCGGGGCGGCCCGAGAAGCCGTGCTTGATGGCGTTCTCCGCAAGCGGCTGCAGCAGCAGCACCGGCACGAGCACATCACGCGCGCCCGGCGCGATGTCGAAGTCGGCGTGCAGCTGCCCGCCGAAGCGGACGCGCTGGATGTCCAGATACTGCTCGAGCAGCGTCAGCTCGCGCGCGAGCGGCACTTCCTGCTGGACCTGGCTGCGGAAGACGGCCCGGAGCAGATCGCCGAGCCGGACCAGCATCGACTCGGCCTCCCGCGTGTCGCGATGGATCAGCGTCGAGACGGCGTTCAGCGCGTTGAAGAAGAAGTGCGGGTTCAGCTGGCGCTGCAGCGACTCGAGGCGCGCCTCGACCAGATGCGCCTCGAGCCTCGCCTCCTGCACCTGCCGGCGCTCGAGCGATCGCGACGCGCTCATGGCGTGGTAGCCCGCCACGATGCCCCAATAGAGCAGCACCTGCCATTCGAAGGCGTACAGGATCGTCCACGTCAGCAACGGCACGTAGGCCAGGGGCCGTCCGAGCAGCGTCTGCTGCCCGGCCACGGACAGCACCGCGTACTTCGACGCCGCGTCGATGGCGCAGTGACCGGCCGAGACGACGATGCTCGCGACGGCATGGAACGCGATCGCCAGCGTGCGGTTCTCGGCGGTGATCGGCACCCAGGACGCCAGCGCCCAGGTCACCGGCACCAGCAGCAGCCACGTCGTCCAGACGATGACGTTGAAGAGGACGACCCAGCCGTACATGCCCTGCGGCTGGGACTCGAAGCCCGGCGCGAGCCAGACCTGCAGGAAATAGGACATCGTCCCGCACAGGACGCCGACGACGGGCCCGATGGCGGCCAGCCGGCTGATCCGGACGGGGAACGCGTTTACGTCGGCGGTTGGAGCGCTCGTGCCCGGCATCCCCTCGGTGCGATCATCGCATGCGGCCTCACGCCGAGCCGTAGTGTTCCTGGCGCTTCTGCTTCAGGAACTCGACCGATCGGGCCAGCTCGTCGAGGCCGTTCATCCCATCTTCGACGGAAATCCATCCCGCGAAGTTCACCGATTTGAGGATGCGAAAGATGGCGTCGTAGTCGTTCGTCCCACGTCCCGTTTCGCCGTGACGCAACTTGTCGGGATAACCGACGGTCCCGTCTGACGAACGGATCTCGTCAAGGGTCGTGCCCGGGACGAGATACCGATCCGAGGCATGCATCGTGACCACCCGTTCCTTCACCTTCTCGAGGAACGCAATCGGATCGAAGCCGCCGACGACCGCGTTGGACGGGTCGTACTGGACGCCGAAGTGCGACGACTCCCCCACCGCGTCCAGCAGCGCGAGAAACGGCGTCTCCTGCTGCGCGAACTCCGGGTAGAGCCAGTCGCCGACCTTGTAGTGGTTCTCGAGGCACAGAATGACGTCGCGCTCGACGGCGTAGTCGAGCGACCGCAGGATCCCCTCGGCGGCGCGCGCGACGCCTTCGTCGATCGACAGGCCCGGGTATTTCTGCCCGCTGAGCGTCCGGCAATAGCGGGCGCCGATCTTCACCGAGAGATCGATGGCGCGCTTCTGGCGCTCGACCTGGCGCAGCCGCTCGTCTGGATCGGGATGCGTGAAGTTCGGCGAGAAGCAGAGCATCGACGTGACCTGCCCCGTCTCGCGCATCGCGTCGAGCACCGGGTCGACGTCCTTGTCGTCGTAGCTCGGGAAGAACTCGTCGTAGTGCTCGACGCCCTCGCCGCCGAGCGTGGCGGCGTCGTGGATCCACTGGACGTAGTCGCGCTCGCCGCGGACCAGCTCGTCGAAGTAGCACTTGGGGAAGACGGAAATTCGCGGGCCGATGCTCATCACGGTTGTCGATTGTCGATTGCGGATTGCGGTTGCGGGTTGATGGTTGCGGGTTGACAGTAGGGCGGGGCTTCAGCCCCGCCGTCCGGTCTACCAATTCGGCGGCGCCCCTACCGGATATTGTTCCAGATCGAGCACCGCGCCCGTCACGAGCGCGCTGTCGTCGGACGCGAAGTAGACGACCGCGTTCGCGACGTCATCGGGCATAAGCAACCGTCCCCACGGACGGGTCCGGACGGCTTCCTCCAGCCACTCGTCGCCCTTGCCTTCGAGGCGCTTGACCCGATCCTCGCCCTCGGTCAGCGTCCACCCCACGTTGATCTGGTTCACGCGGATCTTGTAGCGGTTCAGATAGGCCGCGCAGTTCTTCGTCAGCGTCATCAGGCCGCCCTTCGACACCGAGTAGACGCACAGCTTCGGCTCGCCGATGTAGGCGTTGACCGATCCGATGTTGACGACGCTGCCGCCGCCGCGCGCCCGGAAGTGCGGAATCGCGGCCTGCGTCAGCAGCAGCGGGGCGCGCAGGTTCACCGAGAGCACGCTGTCCACGACTTCCAGCGACACGTGCTCGATGTCTCCGCGGGTCGTCAGGGCGGCGTTGTTGACGAGGATGTCGAGCCCGCCGAAGGTCTCGGCGGCGAAATCCACCAGCTTGCGGCACTCGTTGGCGCGCCCCAGGTCGGCGCGGTACCACGCCGACGCGCCGCCAGCTTTCGCCACCGCGTCGAGCGTCTCGCGGGCGCCTCTCTCCTCGCGCCCGTGGACGACCACGCGGGCGCCGAGCTCCGCGATCCGCACGGCCACGCCGCGTCCG
Source organism: Vicinamibacteria bacterium (assembly GCA_963787035.1). GTDB lineage: Bacteria > Acidobacteriota > Vicinamibacteria > Vicinamibacterales > JAENWD01 > JAENWD01. Next base: position 7,371 of record CAWBBN010000021.1, on the reverse strand, counting down.
ATGCCGGACGTGGAGCCCGTCACGATGGCGACGCGGCCACTCAGCGAGGGCATTCTGGTTCCTGGGTTCCGGTGGTTCCGGGGTTCCGTGGTTCCTGGTTCCGGGTTCCTGGTTCCTGGTTCCTGAACCCTGAACCCTGAACCCGGAACCTTGAACCTACGGAACCAGAACCGCCTTTATCGCCTTCCCGCTATGCATCGCGTCGAACGCGCCGCGCCAGCCGTCGAGATCCGCCGTGTGCTCGACGATGAGCTCCGCCTTCGTCAGCCCCGACGCCAGCAGGTGCAGCACGCGCTCCCAGATCGGATAGTTGTGGCTGAACGAGCCCTGCAGCCGCACGTTCTTGTGCACGAGCGGGTTGAGGTCCACGGGCACCTGATCGGGCGACCAGCCCACCTTCACGACCTGCCCGTCGGGCCGCGCCAGCTTCAGCGCCACGTCCAGCGGACGGCTGGCGCCGGACGCATCGCAGACGACGTCGGCGCCGATCGGCGACAGGCCGCGGACGACATCGTCCAGCGACTCGGCCTGGATGTTCACGACGTGCGTGGCGCCGAGTTTCATCGCCGTCGCGAGTCGCGCGCCGTCACCGGCGAGACCCGCGACGATGAGCGGGTTGGCGCCGGAGAGCGCCGCCATGCGCGTGCAGAGCAGGCCGATGGGCCCGGGACCGAGCACGACGACCGCGTCGCCAGGCCGAATCGTCGCGTTCACGCACATCGCGTTGTACGAGACGCAGTGCGGCTCGGTGAGGCACGCGATCTCCATCGGCAGCGAGTCGGGCACGTGGTGCAGGCACCGCGCCGGCACTTTCACGTAGTCGGCCATGGCGCCGTCGACGCCGTAGCCGAATCCCTTGCGCGACGGACAGAGGTTGTAGAGGCCCGAGCGGCACATCACGCAGTTGCCGCAGATGACGGCGGCGGTCTCGCTGACGACGCGGTCGCCTTCGCGGAAGCCTCGGACGCTCGCGCCCATCGCCGCCACCGTGCCGCCGAACTCGTGCCCGAGGGTCACGGGGATGTTCACGGCCCACGAGTGCGTGCCGTACGCCTGGTGGACGTCGGAGCCGCAGACGGAGACGGCGCCGACGCGAAGCAGCACGTCTTCCGCGCCAATGTCCGGCACGGGGACCTCGCGCAGCTCGACGCTCATGGGCGTGAGCGCGTATTGGACGACGGCTTGTTGGGTGCTTGGGCATCGAGCGATCAGGTCGGCCGGACTGGTCTGGTCGTGGGGCACGACTTCAGTCGTGCCAACGCGCAACCGAATGCAGGGCTGAAGCCCTGCCCCACACCCTCAATCCGCAATCGGCAGCCGCCAGTTGCGGTTCCAGCTCCTTGGCCGCTTGAACGGCGTCTTCCGGATCTCGCCGCAGATCTCGCGCAGCGTGTCGTAGAGATCCGTGCTGGCCGGCTTGAAGTCGTCCTTGTCGATCACGAGCGGCGCGCCCAGGACGACCAGCGGCGCGCCGTGCGCCGGACAGTCGATCGCCTGGCGAATCGTCAAGCCGCCCACCGCCTGCACCGGCAGCGCCACGGCCTCGACGATCTCGTCGAGCTCGTCCATCGGGCTCAGGCCCTTCACGAGCGCGCGCTCATCGTAGCCGATGTGGTGGATCACGATGTGCACCCCGAGCGACTCGAGCCACTTCGCGTTGGCGACGCGATCCTCCGAGCCGAGGTTGTCGCCCATCACCTGGATGCCGTACTCGCGCGCCGCGTCGACCGAGCGCCGGATGGTCGCCTCGTGCGCGCGGCCCATCACGACGACGAAGCTGGCGCCGGCCTTGGCCATCATCTCCGTCTCGAGGTATCCGCCGTCCATGATCTTCAGGTCGGCGACGATCGGATGCCCGGGGAACATGGCCCGAAGCGTCTCGACGGCACGCGCGCCCTCGGCCAGCAGCAGCGGCGTGCCCGCCTCGAGCCAGTCCACGCCGGCCGCGACGGCCACCTGCGCCATCTCGATGGCCTCGTCCAGGCTCGTCAGGTCGAGCGAAATCTGCACGATCGGCGACTCGAACATCGCATGGAGTTTATCAGGCCGCCTGTGAAACTTTGGCGGGCCCGTTCCGTAGTTTCACCTGTAGCGCAGGTCTTCAGACCTGCCGCAATCGGTCGCATCGTTCGAAGCAGGCCTCAAGGCCTGCGCTACAGTTGAATCGCGTAGCGCTCGTCGTACGTCAGGGCGGGGCTTCCGCCTTCGCAAATGCTTCGGCGGACCGCCGTAGCCTTGGCGGAGGCTGGTCAGCCCCGCCGACGAGGCTGAGGCCTGCGCTACGCTGCGTTTCGTCCTGTAGTCCGTAGTCCGTAGTCTGGAGTCCGACTTCAGGAGTCCCACATGCTGTCCGACTTCCGATACGGCCTGCGCGTCCTGAGGAAGGCGCCCGGCTTCACCGACGGTCGCCGTGCTGACGCTGGCGCTCGGCATCGGCGCCAACGCGGCGATGTTCAGCCTCGTCAATGGCGTGCTCCTGCGCAGCCTGCCGTTCCCGGAACCGGATCGGCTCTTCGTCCTCTACACGACCGCGCCGCAGTTCCAGCGCATGTCGTCGTCCTATCCGAACTTCCTCGACTGGAGCCACCGCGCCCGCTCGTTCACGAGCATGGCCGCGTTCCGGAGCGAGAGCTTCAACCTGACCGGCCAGGGCGAGCCCGAGCGCGTGCGCCTCGCGATGGTCTCGGCGGCGTTCTTTCCAATCCTCGACGTGAAGCCTGTCGTCGGGCGGACATTCGCCCCGGACGACGACCGCCAGGGCGCGACGCCCGTCGTGATTCTCAGCACGCCCTACTGGAAGGAGCGCTTCGGCGGCGACCGGTCGATCGTCGGCCGCGCGCTCTTGCTGAACGGCGTCTCGTACACGGTGATCGGCGTGGCCTCGAGCGATGTCGCGATCTACCGCAACATCCGCGGGTACCTGCCCATCGGCGGCAATCGCGATCCGATCTTCATGGACCGCGCGGTGGCGATGGGGATGCAGGCCGTCGCGCGGCTCAAGCCGGGCGTCACCGCAGATGCAGGCGCAGGCCGAGATGACGGCCATCGGGCGGGACCTGGCGCGCGAGTACCCGAAGGAGAACAAGGACAAGGGCCTCAAGCTGGTGGCCCTGCGCGAGGACCTCGTCGGCGATATCCGCGGGTCGCTCCTCATGCTGCTCGGCGCTGTCGGCTTCGTGCTGCTCATCGCGTGCGCCAACGTCGCCAACCTGCTGCTCGCCCGCGCGTCCGCGCGACGGCGCGAGTTCGCGATCAGGAACGCGCTTGGCGCCGCGCCGGCTCGACTGATCCGGCAGGTCCTTGCCGAAGGCGCGCTGCTCGCGGTCGCCGGCGGCGCGCTGGGGCTGCTCGTCGCGCGCGGCGTGGTCGCGATCTTCCTGTCGCGCATCGCCAACGACCTGCCGGCGCACGCCGTCGTCGGCATCGACTGGACGGTGCTCGCGTTCACCGTCGGCCTCTCTCTCGTCGCGAGCCTGCTGTTCGCCGCGGCGCCGGCGCTTCAGAGCGCGCGGACCGGCGCGAGCGAGACGCTGAAGGAAGGCGCGCGCGGCAGCTCGGGCCGTCACCGCCTCCAGCGAAGCCTCGTCGTTGCCGAGATCGCGCTCGCCTGCTGCTGACCGTCGCCGCCGGTCTCATGGTGCGGACGCTCCAGTCGCTGTGGCAGGTCGATCCGGGCTTCACCGCGAAAGGCGTCCTGACGTTCGCGCTCGCCGGGACGCCGACGAGCGACGCGGCCGCGCAGGCACAGCGCGAGGGCTATCGTCAGCTCGAGGAACGGATTCGCCGCGTCCCCGGAGTCGAGTCCGTCAGCATCGCCGGCGGCTCCATCCCGATGAGCGGCGACTCCGAGCTGCCGTTCTGGATTTCGGGGCGGCCGCACGCCACCGAGCAGACGCAAATGCCCTGGGCGCTCTTCTATCTCGTGCGCTCTGAGTATCAGAAGACGTTCGGCCTGCACCTGCTGCGCGGCCGCTTCCTGAGCACGACCGACACCGAGCGCGCGCCCTACGTCGCCGTCATCGACGAGGAGCTCGCGAAGGCCAACTTCCCCAACGAGGATCCGCTCGGCAAGCGGCTGCACCTCGACATCGTCAACGCGGACTACGAGGTCGTCGGCGTCGTGGGCCACGTGCGGCACTGGGGCCTCGACCGCGACGCCACCGAGCGGATCCGGTCGCAGATGTACATTCCATTCGATCAGCTGCCGGACGCGATCATGCCGGCCGCGACGAACGGCTCGGGCTGGATCGTGCGCACCGCAGTGGCGTCCGGCGTCATGGCCGAGCAGATCAAGCGCGCCGTCTACGCGTTCAACCCGACGATGACCCTCTACGGAACGCAGACGATGGAGGAGATCATCGAGGACTCGCTGTCGCAGAAGCGGCTGACGCGGCTGCTGCTGGCGTCGTTCGCGGGTCTCGCGCTCGTCCTCGCGGCGATCGGCATCTACGGCGTGATGTCGCAGCTCGTGCTGCAGAGCACGCACGAGATCGGGATCCGGCATGGCGCTCGGTGCCGCGCCCGGAGCCGTGCTGGCGATGGTCCTGCGCAACGCGATGGGCATGGCCCTCGGCGGGATTGCCGTCGGCGCCGTCGCGGCGATGTTCGCGACGCGGCTCATGGCGAGCATGCTCTATGGCGTGGGCGCCACCGATCCGCTGACGTTCGCCGCGGTGGCAGTGATTCTGGCCGGCGTCGCGTGCCTCGCCAGCTATCTGCCGGCGAGGCGCGCGACGCGGGTCGATCCGATGGTGGTCTTGCGGTACGAATGATTCGCCTGTAGCGCAGGTCTTTAGACCTGCCCGCCAATCGATCGATGGCCGCCGTTGAAGCAGGCCTGAAGGCCCGCGCTACAGGTGAACCGAGCTATTTCGTTGTAGCCGCCGCTTCCGTCAGATCCATGCGCGTCTGCCACGGGTCGGCCATCGCCTTCGGCCCCTCCGCGGTGAAGTCCAGCAGCATGTTCGTGTCGGCCTTGTACGCCGGCCACTTCTCGAGACCCGCGCCGTTCGGGTTCCCCGTCTTCGCGAAGTTCGCCCAGTAGGCGTTGGCCGCCTTCGCGGCGGCCTCGTCGGCCGCGGTCAGCGCGGTGCCGTACTTCGCCTTCACCGTGTCGAACACGAACGGGATCTCCGTCGCGTGCGGCGCGCCCGGCGTCTTCGCCCGGATCGACTCGGCGACGTACGAGAAGCGATAGAGGTACGACGGCTGGCCCTGCCCGGCGAACACTTTCGCCGTGAACCGCGCCGGCTCGATCATGATCCGGTCCATCGCCACCTGGTAGCCGACGGCCTGCAGGTTGCCCGTCTTGTTCGGATCGTAGGCGGCCAGCGCCTTCTCCGCGTCGGCACCGAACGGCTTCATCACCTCGTCCATCGTCTTCGCGAACGAGAAGCCGATGTCGAGGCTGTTGGCGCCGACCAGCATCGGCACCTTCATGTTGTGGCCGGCCTTGTACGACTCCTCGACCGACTCGACCATGATCTTCCCGTCGAGGATCGGCCCGCCGACGTACGTGCCGCTGGCGCCGCCCATCGTCATGAGGTTCAGCCCGGCGACGACCTTGTCGGCCGGCAGCGCGCGCAGCGCCTTCAACGCCGCCGCGTCGGTGCCTTCGATCCCGTTGCTCTTCGCGAACGCCACGCCGACCGCTTCGGCCGACGGCTGGTTCGGCTGGTCTTCGTGCAGCTTGCGCATCGTGAGCAAGCCGCTGCGGCCGCCGCCCGACTCGATGATCGCCTTGTGGAACAGGCCCTTCGCGGCTGGCGACGTCACGAGCGCGTGCACCGACATGCCGCCCGCAGACTCGCCGAACACCGTGACGTCCTTCGGGTTGCCGCCGAAGCCGGCGATGTGCTTCTGCACCCACTGCAGCGCCGCGATCTGATCCATCAGCGCGTAGTTGCCGAGCGGCTCGCCCGGATGCTCCGCGCTCAGCGCCGGATGCGCGAAGAACCCGAAGCGGCCGACGCGGTAGTTGAAGCTGACGAGGACGACGCCCTGTTTGGCGAACTGGCTGCCGTCATACACGGCAGGCGACGAGCCGCCGTTGACGAAGCCGCCGCCGTAGATCCAGACCATCACCGGCAGCGCGGCGCTGGACTTCTCCGCGGGACGCCAGACGTTGAGACCAGGCAGTCCTCGCTCGGCTCGGTCCCGAGCGGCGCGGCGTCGCTCGGGAACGGCTTCTGCGCGCAGTCGTGGCCGTACGCCGTGGCCTCTTTCACTCCCGTCCACGGCACGACCGGCTGCGGCGGACGCCACCGCAGGTCCCCGACCGGCGGCGCGGCGAACGGGATGCCCTTGAACGACAGCACGCCGTCCGCGACGGCGCCCTTCACGGCGCCGCCTTCGACCTTCACCTGATCCGGAAACGCCGCGTCCGCGCCAACCCGCGCGAGCCCCGCCACCGCGATCGTCATCACGAGTGCTCCGAAAGCCTGTCTCATCGCGTCGATACCTCGTGGCGGGCCTGAAGGCCCGCCCTACATGATGAATCCGGCAGGGCTGAAGCCCTGCGCCACAATGAATTCGAGCACCGCAGCACTGCCAGCACCTGCAGCACTACTCCTACGCCCCGATCTTCTCCACGCGATAGCCGCCGACTGTCCGGTCGCGCATGTAAATCGCGCCGAAGATGACGATCAGCACCACCGGAATGATCGCCCAGATCGCGAGCATGTCGCGCGGGCCGAAGCGATCGTTCAGCGCGCCCATCACCGGACCGGCAATCGCGGTCGCGATGCTGCCCGTGCCGCCGACCACCGCCAGCCCAAGCGCGCCGGCCTTCGGGAACCGCTCCGACGTGATGCCGAGCATCGTCGGCCACCAGAATGCCGTGCCGACCGCGAGGAACGCCGCCGCCATGAACGCGGTCGGCGTCGAGGTCGCGTGGCTGAAGAGATAGAGGCCCAGCGCGGCGGAGATCGCCGACGTCGCGATGAGCAGGATCGGCGACACGCGATGGGAGATGCCGCCGGCGAACTGGCGCATCAGATACATGATCCCGTTCACCCAGACGAGCACGAGCACGCCCGCCCTCGCGGTGCTGCCCATGACCTCGTTGAACACGTTCGCGTACCACTGTCCGGGCCCGAGCTCTGTCACGGCCGTCAGGCACATCGAGAACCAGATCACGAGGAACAGCGGCCTGAGGAGCTCCTTGAACATGTCGTTGAACGGCACGCCCGCGGCTTCGCGCTCGGTGGCCGGGAATTTCTGGCCGACGAACAGGAAGGTGTAGACGACCGACGGCACGAGCAGCAACAGCATCTTCGCCTGCCACCCGAGGCCGATCTGCGTGAACAGGAACGCCAGCACGCCGCCGATGACGATGCCGCCGGGGAACCAGGCGTGGAGGGCGGTGAGCTT
>CAWBBN010000020.1:235000-242929 GCA_963787035.1 Vicinamibacteria bacterium | reverse complement strand
TCGCCTTGTGTGCGAAGTTCAGCCAGACGGTGGCAGGATTGTCCCTCGAACCGGCCCCGGCGCGCGCCGACCGGTGACGACGAAGTGATTGTGGGCGCCCTGAAGTAAGATGGCCGCTCTCTGGGCGCTCCTTGACAACGCGATCCGACCTGCACCTCTCCCTCGCTAACGTCGTGTTGGCGCTGTGCGCGACGGCGCTGCTGGCGCTGCCCGTCGCGCGCCTGCCGATGCGCGTCCCGATCAACTACAACGAGGGCTGGAACGCGTACCAAGCGGATCGGCCGATGAGCGGCCAGCCCTTATACCCGCCCGCAGACTCGCTGCTCTCGAACAACTATCCGCCGCTTTCTTTCTACGTTGTCGGAATTGCCGGACGTGTCGCCGGCGACAACGTGATTGCCGGGCGGTTCGTGGCCCTGCTGAGTCTCCTGACCGTCGTCGTGGCCATTTTCCTCGTCATCATGGCGACGACTCGATCGCCAGCGGGCGCACTGTTTGGGGCCCTCCTCTTTGCCGTGTATCCCTCCTGCATTTCACGGACTACATCGGCATGGACGATCCGCAGTGGCTGGCGCACGCGCTGGCCACGTCCGGCCTTGCGCTGCTTCTATCACGCAGCACAGGCCAGGCGCCGCCTCGGGCTTTGGTGCAGGCGTCCTTATGGCGCTCGCCCTGCTTGTGAAGCACACCCTTGTCGCGCTTCCAGCGGCACTGCTCCTGGAGCTGCTGCTCCGTCGCACCAGGCTTTTCAAGGACATGGGCCGCAGGCTTCGGGTTGACGTGCTCGTGATCGGCGATTTTCTGCGTGGCGACGTGGGGCGCCCTGGTGTACACCAACGTGCTGCTGACGCCGCGAACGTGGAGCGTCTGGTAATATCGGGCAAAGTCGAACGGCTGGTCACTCCGCTCCTGCCGCTTGTCGTGGCGATTGTGCTGTGGCTCTCCTCCTCCGCTGGGTGGATCCGTTACCGTGTCTTCATCGTCTATGCCGTGGCGTCCCTCATGTTGGCGGCCGCGCTCCTCGGCGGCGACGGCGTGAACTACAACATGGTGTTCGACCTGACCATCGCCTTGACGATCTTGCTGGTGTGGCCGCCAGCCCGTCGCAGGATGAGACGCCTGTCGTTCGACCTGGATTTCGTGTGGCGCTGGTGGGCGCCCTGGCCGCGTCAATACTGTTGGCTGTGCCGGCCGCCGGCCTCGCCCAGTACGCTCAATTGCAGGAGTTGCACGAGCGTCAGCACGATGCGGCAAGAGACATCGCGAAAATCGCGCAACACCCCGATCCAGTTGCGTGTCAAACCGTCGCGCTCTGCTACTGGGCGGGCAAGCAATGGTCACTTGATTGGTTCAACACACGCCAGAAGGTAATGGCCGGGGTGATTCCAGAACGTGCGCTGCTGGATCCGATTGAGCGACATCAGTTCACGCTGCTGCAGGTCGAGCCGCGGTCCCGCATACAGCCGTACATTTGTCTTTCCGGAGAAGATCGAACGCGCTATCGAAGAGCACTACACCGTTGTGCAGACCTCGACGAACGGGTTGCTGCTCGAGCCCCGCCGCGCATTGCAGTAGACCTGTTCGTCGGGACCGAACGGGACCACGAGGCATGCTAGGCTTTCCCCGTGGCGCTCAAGGGCATCGTCCTGGCGGGTGGCAGCGGCACCCGGCTCTATCCGCTCACGCGGGCCGTGTCAAGCAGCTGATCCCGGTCTACAGCAAGCCGCTGATCTACTACCCGCTGTCCACGCTGATGCTGGCGGGCATCCGCGACATCCTCGTCATCACCACGCCGTAGGACCACGCCAGCGTTCGAGCAGCTGCTGGGCGACGGGCGAGGACCTCGGCCTGCGGCTGTCGTACGCGGTGCAGCCGACGCCCGACGGCCTGGCCCAGGCCTTCATCATCGGCCGCGACTTCGTCGGCGCCGACCGCGTCGCGCTCGCGCTCGGCGACAACATCTTCTACGGTGCCGGGCTCTCCGAGCTCCTGCAGACGGCGGCGCAGCGCACGCACGGCGCGACGGTCTTCGGCTACCTCGTCAACGACCCCGGAGCGGTACGGCGTCGTCGAGCTCGACCGCGCACGGCCAGGCCGTCAGCCTCGAGGAGAAGCCCGAGCATCCGCGCTCGCCTTAGGCGGTCACAGGCCTCTACTTCTACGACAACGAGGTCGTCGACATCGCGGCGGGCCTGAAGCCCTCGGCACGGGCGAGCTCGAGATCACCGACATCAACCGCGCGTATCTCGAGCGCGGCAACCTGACGTCGAGCGCTCGGTCGCGGTGTCGCCTGGCTCGACACCGGGACATTCGAGTCGCTGCTGCAGGCCTCCAACTTCGTGCAGAGCATCGAGGAGCGCCAGGGACTGATGCTGGCCTGCCTGGAGGAGATTGCCTGGCGGCTGGCTGGTTCATCGGCCGACGTCGAGCGCATCGGCCGGCGCAAGAACAATCCTATGGGCAGTATCTGCTTCGCCTCGTCTCGCACGGCGCAGCCCGGCGCGAGGCGCAGGTGCGCGTCACCGAGACGCCCTGCCCGGCGTCCTGATCTCGAGCCGCGGTCTTTCGCGACGAGCGCGGGTTCTTTCTCGAGACGTAGCGCGAGGACGGTACGCCGAGGCCGGCATCCCGGCCGTTCGTCCAGGACAACCATTCACGCTCCGTGAAGGACACGCTGCGGGGACTCCACTTGCATGGCGAAGCCGCAGGCAAAGCTGGTCCGTGTGATCGCGGGCCGAGATCTTCGACGTCGCCGTGGACGTGCGCCGCGGGTCGCCGACTTCGGCCGTGGGTCGGCGTCGAGATGTCCTCGGACAATTCACGAGCTCTACGTGCCCCCGGTACGCGCACGGATTCTGCGTCGTGAGCGAGGTCGCCGAAGTCGAGTACAAGTGCAGCGACTTCTACGACTCGGGCGGGGAGGCCGGGCTGATCTGGAACGATCCGCACGTCGGGATCGCGTGGCCGATTCCCGATCCGGTGCTGTCGCCGAAAGATCGCCAGACCCCGGGCTCGACCTGACCCGGTCCGAGCTCGCCGACGTTCCCGGGCTAGCTGCGCGTGGGCGCCCGGCCCTCGGGCGGGAAAGCGGCGTCGCGCCGCCGGAGGGTGATGATGTTCACTTCGGGCGGGCAATTGATCCGGACCGGCAGAATCACGGTCCCGACGCCGCGGCTGACGAACATCTCGCTCCCCCCTCTCGAGAAGCGGCCTGACGCCACGGGGAACTTCCTGGCGGCCAACGCACCCAGCCCCGGGAGCACGATCTGGCCCCCGTGCGTGTGTCCGGAGATGACCCCGGCGACATTCAGCGATGAGGCTTCGACAATCCGCCGCGGGTCGTGGGCGGCAAGCAGCACAGGCGCTCGGGATGAGCCAATCGCGCGCGCGACATCTGCCGCATCGCGCGTCCAGAACCGGATGCCCGCCAGTGTGAGGGTGTCGCCGTTTTTCGTGATGGCTGTGGACGCGTCGCGCAGCACGGCGATGCCCCGCCGGCGCAGCGCATCGGGAACCGACCGGTCGTCGTCGTGGTTGCCGAGGACGGCGAACACACCAAGGGGGGCCTGGAGCGCGGCTAGCGCCTCGGCGCAGGGGTCGCGTAGCGGACGTCGCCGTAGCTCACGTAGTCGCCGCCGAAGATCACGAGGTCCGGCCGCTCGGCCGCGACAAGCGCCACGGCTCGCTGGATGTCGTCGAGCTCGACGAACTCGCTGTGGTGGAGGTCGGTGATGTAGCCGACGCGCAGCCCCTCAAAGGCCGGCGGCAGACCCGCCATCGGCAGGTCCGAACGGACGAGACGGAGGGCGTGGCGCTCCCAGACGTACCCGTGGACCGTCACTCCGGCTGCGGTCCCTGTTGAGAGGACCGCCAACGCGCGCAGGGCGGTCCGCCGTGTCATCGCCATCCTGAAAGTCTAGGATACGCGAAACGCGAGGGATGACCCGGTGGCGAGGCTTCGGTAAAAGCGCCCAGAAACACGAAGAGGGGGTCCGAAGACCCCCTCTCGTCGTTCACCCCTTGCGTCGCGGACGCCTAGGCCTTCTTCTTGCGGCGGTTTCTCACGGCTGTCGCAGCGCCGAGCAGGCCTGAGCCGAGCAGCAGAAGGCTGGTGGGCTCGGGCACCGGCGGAACATCCTTGCCCAGACCGGGGCTTCCATTGCCAGGGGTTCCAGTGTCGCAGCCGCTCGTGCAATCGCCGTCGTGAACCCCTCGAGATCGGTGCCGAATTGGAAGAACCCCGGTCCGTCGCAGGTCGTCGTGATGCCGGCAGCCCGTCAGGACGAAGTTGCATCGAGAACGTGAACGGGTTGTGCGGGCCGTTACCGGCGATCTGTCTGTTCGCCGCGGTGATGCCGGTCGGTCGCCGTCCGGTCCGCAGCCGAGGGATCGCCGGGCGGCCTGATGAGGTCAGCGTCGCATCCGAGCCACGTCCAGCAACAGGTTTCTGCCGCTCGTGCCCAGCTGTCCACCCATGGCTGATCTGCTGCGCCGTGGTATAGGTCCCGCCGGCGTGCCACTGTGCGCCCAGAGTCCCGTCTGACGCCGAGAAGAGAGCGCGCTGGTCGGAGCTAATGCACGAACTCAATGCCACTGACTCTGAACGCCGCATACGCGGGATTGCGTGAGGTTCGTCGGCGCGTATCGCCAGGTCTCCGGCGGCCGTCGTGAACGTCGCCGTCCAATCGCCGTGGCGTCGTGTAGAGGTGAATGGTATTGGCCTGCGCTGCCCCTGCCGTCAGAGGCAAGAAGACCGGCCGCCATCAAGGGGAGCAATTTAATCCGTTTCATGTTTTTCCGCACCTCGTCCTGCTCCTTCATTGAGCAAGGCACTTACCGAGTACAGCAGAAGCCGACAAGTTCTGTTTAAGTCAGCGCTATCTATAGGCACTTGTTAGAGCAATGTAGAGGCTACCCTGTAGGATAGTCCGCTGTCGGGGCGACTTTCGTCGCCCTCGGCAAGGCGCGCGACGCTCTGTTGGCCCGGGCAGACAAATGGGCGGCCGCGGTATATTTGCCTCGTGCTCGCGCCGGTTGACCGACAATTGCCCCTTCTGGTCCAGGGCTGCGTGGACGTCGTCCGTCTGGACGACCTCCGCGCGCCGGCTCGCCCTGGGCCGGCCGCTGGTGGTGAAGGTCGGCTTCGACCCGACCGCGCCGGACCTGCACCTCGGCCACACCGTGCTCATCCGCAAGATGAAGCACTTCCAGGACCTGGGCCACACGGTCGTCTTCGTGGTCGGCGACTTCACCGCGCATGATCGGCGATCCGACCGGCCGCTCGAAGACGCGGCCGCCGCTGACGCACGAAGAGATCGAGCGCAACGCCGAGACCTACAAGGCGCAGGTCTTCAAGCTGCTCGACCCGGAGAAGACCGTCGTCGAGTTCAACAGCCGCTGGCTGATGCCGCTCGGAAGCGACGGTCTGATCAAGCTGGCGGCGAAGTACAACGTCGCGCAGATGCTCGAGCGGCGCGAGTTCCGCCAGCGCTACGACGCCGGCCAGCCCATCGCGGTGCACGAGTTCCTCTATCCGCTCGTGCAGGCGTTCGACTCGGTCGCGCTCCGAGCCGACGTCGAGCTCGGCGGCACCGATCAGCTCTTCAACCTGAACGTCGGCCGCGACATCATGCCGGGCTTCGATCTGCGCGCCGCAGATCGTGATGACGACGCCGCTGCTCGAAGGGCTCGACGGCGTCGAGAAGATGTCGAAGAGCCTGGGCAACTACGTCGGCGTCACCGACGCGCCCGGCGAGATGTTCGGCAAGCTGATGTCGATCAGCGACATGCTGATGTGGCGCTACTACCGTGCTGCTCACCGACAAGACAGCCGCGGAGATCGACGCGCTGAAGGCCGCGGTGGCGAGCGGGCACGCTACATCCGAAGCAGGCCAAGGTCGATCTCGCGCGCGCGATCGTCACGCAGTTTCACGACGCGGAAGCGGCGACGAGGCCGCGGCGGAATTCGATCGCGTCCACGCGCGCGGCGAGCTGCCGTCGGACCTGCGCGAGGTCGTCGTCGCGTTCGACGGCGACGCCGAGTCGCGCTCACGCGAATCCTCGCCGACGCCGGCCTGGCGGCGTCGACGAGCGAGGCGGGCCGCAAGATCCAGCAGGGCGGCGTCCGCGTGAACGGCGAGAAGGTCAGCGACATGAAATTGCGCATCGCGATCCTCGTCGCTTCCTCTGACGTCCAGGCCGGCCGTCACGCCGTGCGTCTCGTCACTCGCTGAGCGGAGATGCGATCGATGCTCATGGGCACCTGCGCGTGACGTCAAGCGAGAGGCTGATCTCCGCGTTCATCGCCGCACACCTGGCGGCGCTCCTCGTTGTCTGCGATCCCGAGCCTCCGACGACTTCAGTGTGCAGTCCCACGCGTCCCGAGATCGCGTCTCCAGTGCCAGCGCTGTCGCCGCACGCTGGATGCCGTGGCCGAGAGCGCCGAGCGTTGTCAGCGCGCCGCCTTGCGACTCACCTCTCCGCTTCGCTGCGCGGCCAAGAAGTACCAGAGCCTGCTGGTGATGCAGCAACGGTGGGACATGTTCTCGAACCCGATGCGCACGGACTGGCATGCGCGCGTCGTCTATCGCATCCGTCGCGCCGACGGATCCCTGACGAGCGACGAGGAGCGCAGTCTTTCCGAATGGCGCGCCCGGGCTGGAAGTTCGTGGCGGTCGTACCGCGCGTCGTTCCTGGACAAGGCCACTTCGAGCGGCATCCAGTTGTATCAGGCCTGGCGGCAGAGACGACGACAGACGCCGACGCCCGGATGGCAGCGGCGGTCGAACCGTTGACACGGGACTACGCGAGACGCCGGGCCGAGCGCGGGTTGCCGGACGGCGCGGCCATCGTGGCCGCGGAATTCTGGTGGGGCGTTTCCGATCTGCCGAGGCCGTCATCGAGCGCGCAGCCGCCGAGCGCGTCCATCCGCTGGCAACTCTGGACCGTCGACGATCTCCAATGATCGTGCTCCGCGAGTGGTCCTCGGCCTGGCGGCAGTTCTGGTTCGCGGAGATCCCGCCGCACAGCTACGCGCTCCTGCGCATCCTTCTCGGGGCGATAGGCATCGTCACGATCGCGGGCGCGTGGGATCGGCGTTCTGGGACGTCGGCGGCATCATGCCGCCGGACGGCGCGTGGCGGTCTCGGGCCGTGGCTTGTGGCGCACGGGCTCGGCCACACGGCCGGCGTGGCGTTGCGGCTGTGCCTGCTGGCCTGCTACGCGTGCATGGCCGCCGGTGTAGCGACGACGATCGCGGTGCCCGCGATGTTCCTGGCGAGCGCCGGGATGGTGTGGTGGAACTGGCTGCCGTTTTCCGGGTGCGCAGGCGTTGCACCACGACTTGATCTTCTGCCTGGTGTTTGCCGACTCCGGCGCCGCTGTGGTCTTTCGATGCGTGGCGACGCTCGAGCCGCAATCCTGCGAGGCCGCCAAGCTCTGGAGCCTGTCTGGCCGCTGCGGCTCGTTCAATGTCAGCTCGCGCTGGTGTATCTGTCGGCCGCGCTCTGGAAGCTCGCGAATCCCGAGTGGCGGTCCGGCCTGGCGTTGCACTATGCGCTCAACGGGGGCTCTACCGGCGCACGCCGAGGTTGCTTCCGGCGGAGTTCTTTAGCGGGACCGTCCTGCTCACCTACTTCACGCTCTTCTGGGAGCTCACTTTCCGGTGCTGGTGTGGACTCGCATCAGGCCCGTCGTGCTCTGGTGTGGCGTCGCGATGCACGTGGGGATGTGGATGACGATGGAGCTGGGCGTGTTTTCGCCGACGATCCTTGCGGCCTACGTGGCGTTTCTCGATCCGTGGCGGACTCAGGCTCGCGTGACGGGGTGGCGCCGGCGATGGGCCGTCGATCCGTGATGATTTGACAGGCGTTGCGGCGTCGGGTATTCTCTACGGGAATCTGCGTGGGGGTTGACCTGCCGTATGTGAGG
>CAWBBN010000020.1:0-232500 GCA_963787035.1 Vicinamibacteria bacterium | reverse complement strand
GTAGTGACTAGCGCGCACTGAAAGTCGGTTGAACCCCTCGGGTTTTCCTTCCTTCAGTCGCACGTTTCCAACGCATCGCAATCTTTAGGGGAATTAGCTCAGCTGGGAGAGCGCCTGGTTTGCAACCAGGAGGTCACCGGTTCGAGCCCGGTATTCTCCACCAGGATTTGGCGAGGCTTCGAGTCGTCTGCGAGCCTGCCTCGCCGAAGCCCGAAGGGCGAAGGCGGGCTCTTTGACAACTGAATACTCTGCAACGGTAGTTTTCCGACCACACACACGCAGTGTGTATTACTGATTGAGGTCGGGTAGGGATCGGATAGGACCTTCGGCCTGCCAGAAGTGGACTGACAACGATCGGGTTCTTATTATGGTCAAGCTACTAAGGGCATACGGTGAATGCCTTGGCGCCAGGAGGCGAAGAAGGACGTGGTAAGCTGCGATAAGCTACGGTGAGCTGCAAACAAGCTTTGACCCGTAGATTTCCGAATGGGGCAACCCGTCCCGGCTAATCCCGGGATATGTGTGACTGAATACATAGGTCACTCAAGCCAACGCAGGGAAGTGAACCATCTCAGTACCTGCAGGAAAAGAAAACAAGACAGTGACTCCGCTAGTAGCGGCGAGCGAACGCGGACCAGCCCAAACCAATGAGCTT
This sequence comes from Vicinamibacteria bacterium, assembly GCA_963787035.1. Lineage (GTDB taxonomy): Bacteria > Acidobacteriota > Vicinamibacteria > Vicinamibacterales > JAENWD01 > JAENWD01. Next base: position 231,845 of record CAWBBN010000020.1, on the reverse strand, counting down.
GCTCATTGGGGTTGTAGGGCCTGTTTGGCCGAAAGGCCGGCGAGTTACAAACCCACCATTTAATCGAACGCTCTGGAACGAGCGGCCATAGAGGGTGACAGCCCCGTAGGTGAAAGATGTGCGGGCTCGCTGGACAGGTTCCTGAGTATCGCGGGACACGTGAAATCCCGCGAGAATCCACGAGGACCATCTCGTAAGGCTAAGTACTCCCTGGCGACCGATAGTGAACCAGTACCGTGAGGGAAAGGTGAAAAGAACCCCTGTGAGGGGAGTGAAATAGTACCTGAAACCGTGTGCCTACAAGCAGTGGGAGGGCTATGCCTGGCTTCGGCCGGGAATGCCTGACCGCGTGCCTTTTGCATAATGAGCCGGCTAGTTATTCTCAGTGGCGAGGTTAAGCGTAAGCGAGCCGCAGCGAAAGCGAGTCCTAATCGGGCGTTCAGTCGCTGGGAATAGACGCGAAGCGAGGTGATCTACCCTTGGCCAGGGTGAAGCGCGGGTAACACCGCGTGGAGGCCCGAACCAGTGTTGGTTGAAAACAGCTTGGATGAGCTGAGGGTAGGGGTGAAAGGCTAATCAAACTTCGTGATTGCCCGTTCTCCTCGAAATGCTTTTAGGAGCAGCCTCGGGAGGTCGGCGTTGGTGGTAGAGAACTGGATGGACTAGGGGGCTTACCAGCTTACTGAATCCAACCAAACTGCGAATGCCAACGACACGTATCCCGGGAGTGAGACGGTGGGGGCTAAGCTTCATCGTCGAAAGGGAAACAGCCCAGACTACCGGCTAAGGTCCCAAAATCTATGCTAAGTGGTAAAGGATCTGGAGACGCCCAGACAACCAGGAGGTTGGCTTAGAAGCAGCCATCCTTTAAAGAAAGCGTAATAGCTCACTGGTCAAGCGGCTCCGGGCCGACAATCCAACGGGGCTCAAGCATAGTACCGAAGCCGTAGATTGGAATGGCGCCTGCGGGCGCCAACAATGGTAGAGGAGCGTTCTCTGTGTTGTGAAGTCAGACCGAAAGGACTGGTGGAGCGCAGAGAAGTGACCCTGCCGGCATAAGTAGCGAGAAGAGAGGTGAGAATCCTCTCCGCCGTAAGCCTAAGGATTCCTGCGGAAGGTTCGTCCGCGCAGGGTTAGTCGGGACCTAAGGTGAGGCCGAAAGGCGTAACCGATGGACATCTGGTTAATATTCCAGAACTACCTATTCCACGTTATCACGATGGGGGGACGCAGGAGGCTAGCCAGGCCCGGGATTGGATGTCCGGGTTGAGAGCTGTAGGGAGATCCGCCAGGCAAATCCGGTGGGTCATTATCCTGAGGGCTCGAAGCGAGCGCCGAAAGGCGCATAAAGCTGGTGACGCCACGCTGCCGAGAAAAGCCTCTAAGGAGTGGAGTAGGTACCCGTACCGCAAACCGACACAGGTAGGCGAGGAGAAAATCCTCAGGCGCAAGTGAGAACCCTCGTTTAGGAACTCGGCAAAATGACCCCGTAACTTCGGGAGAAGGGGTGCTCCATTAGTGTCAGTGGCCTCGCGCCACGAAGCATGACGGAGTTGCAATAAAGAGGCCCAAGCGACTGTTTACTAAAAACACAGGGCTCTGCGAAGTCGAACACGACGTATAGGGTCTGACGCCTGCCCGGTGCCGGAAGGTTAAAGGGAGAGGTTAGCCGCAAGGCGAAGCTTCGAGCTGAAGCCCCGGTAAACGGCGGCCGTAACTATAACGGTCCTAAGGTAGCGAAATTCCTTGTCGGGTAAGTTCCGACCTGCACGAATGGCGTAACGATTTGGGCGCTGTCTCAACGAGGGACACTGCGAATTTGTGGTACCGGTGAAGACGCCGGTTGCCCGTCACAAGACGAAAAGACCCCGTGCACCTTTACTACACCCTAGTAGTGAATGCTGACGCGTTATGCGCAGGATAGGTGGGAGACTTTGAACCCAGGCTCTCGGGCTTGGGGGAGTCAATGGTGAGATACCACCCTTAGCGCTTCGGCGTTCTAACCGCGATCTGTTATCCAGATCCGGGACACTGCTAGGCGGGTAGTTTGACTGGGGCGGTCGCCTCCTAAACTGTAACGGAGGCGCACGAAGGTTCGCTCAGGCTGTTTGGAAATCAGCCGTAGAGTGCAAAAGCATAAGCGAGCTTGACTGCGAGACTTACAAGTCGAGCAGGTGGGAAACCAGGTTTTAGTGATCCGGTGGTTCCGCATGGAAGGGCCATCGCTCAACGGATAAAAGGTACGCCGGGGATAACAGGCTGATCTGAGCCAAGAGTCCACATCGACGCTCAGGTTTGGCACCTCGATGTCGGCTCATCGCATCCTGGGGGTGTAGCAGCTCCCAAGGGTCCGGCTGTTCGCCGGTTAAAGCGGTACGTGAGCTGGGTTTAGAACGTCGCGAGACAGTTCGGTCTCTATCTGTGATGGGCGCAGGAGATTTGAGGGGGGCTGACCTTAGTACGAGAGGACCGGGTTGGACGCACCTCTAGTGTACGAGTTGTCACGCCAGTGGCACCGCTCGGTAGCTAAGTGCGGAAGGGAGAAACGCTGAAAGCATCTAAGTGTGAAACCCTCCCCGAGATGAGATCTCCCAGGCCGTAAGGCCTCTAAAGGCTCCTGGTAGACTACCAGGCAATAGGCCAGATGTGTAAGGCTAGCGATAGCTTTAGCTAACTGGTACTAATCAGCCGTGAGGCTTGACCATAATTCCCCAATACTCACTGCGGGTGTGTGGTCGGATAACTATCGTTGCAGAGTGTTCACGACTTCGGCTGCGGACTTCAGACTCGGAAGAGCTTGCTGAAGCGTCAAGTCCGCAGTCCGCAACCGGTTTCCCGGTGGTCACAGGGGCAGGGTCACACCCGTTCCCATTCCGAACACGGAAGTTAAGCCTGCCACCGCCGATGGTACTGCATCCGCAGGGGTGTGGGAGAGTAGGTCACTGCCGGGGATTTATCAAGAAGCCCGCGCTCACTTCGGTGGCGCGGGCTTTTTCTTTTGGCTCTTGCGTCGCCCTGCCGAACCTTCATCGCACGCCCCTGGCGATCCGTCGACCCTTCGATGAGTGCCCGGACCGACGAGGCGCCCAAGCATTACGGCGGCCAGACCAAGACCCGCGCCGAGCACTGCCAGGATTGCCGGTTCAGCCACCGATGCCCCAACCGGGTCGGCGCTGCCGAGCGTGATGTCGTCAAGCGCGGTTCGATTCGTCCGGGCCCCGACGTCGATGGGCTTCGCGATGCCTCCGAATGCGACGCCAATCGGCGTCCAGTTGCAGAAGTCTCCGTTCGGAACCCCCGTGCAGTTGTCGCCGGACTCCGCCACCAGAGAAAGCGTCCCCAGCAGGTTGTCTGTCGCATCAAGACCGTCGTCCACCGATGCCGCCGTAGACGACGTATCGAAGAACGAAAGTCCGGTGTCGAACCCCGCCGGGACGTTCAAGGTGGCGTCGTTCGCATCCAGAAAGGACATCACGGTATCGGGCGGCGGCTCGTTCGCGATGTTCCCCGTGCCGCCGGCATCCTCGTCAACGACTGCCAGCGCTGCCGGGCTGAACTCGATGCCGTAGTTGGTCCCGCCCCCGCCATCGTAGAAGTCACCCACGGGGCTGAGATTCCCGATGCCTTTGAAGTCGAGGACGATCACCGAGGCGGAGGCCGGAGCTGCAACGAGGAGAGCTGCGCCCACGAGAAGCGCACGAAGACATTTCTCCATCGGCTTACCCAATCGGTAGTTCACAAAGCTGGTGCTCGAGCCAGGACTTGGCCCTTGCCTGTGGAGGGGAGCGTGTCCGAAAACAGCACAAACGCTGCCATTCCGCGCGATGAAATGGACGGGCGCAGAAGGTGAGGCTGCGGATCCTCGGGCTCGGAATAATTACTCGCCGCGGACTTTTTTCGTCCGTGCGGCGGCTGAGGTTTCGCGCCTCTTAGTCCCGCTGCAGGTGGTCTCAGCGCGAGGGCGACGTTGGCGGTCGCGTAGACAGCCAGCGTTCAAGAACCCAGCTCGCCCAGAGCGAGTAGCTGTGATCGGCGGTTCCCGACCGGTGCTCTTCGAACCATCGCTCGAGGCACGAGACGTCGAGGATGTCTCTGACGCGGGCAGACGGCGACAGGACTTCGTCTCGATAGCGCGCCGCGTACGGCCCCGCGATCCAGGCCCCAATCGGCACGGTGAAGCCCTTCTTGGGCAGATTCACCAGCGCCGGCGGCAACCGGCGGGCTGCCAGTTTCCTGCAGGAGGACCTTTCCCGTCGTGCCCTGCTGGTGCCGCCTCGAAGGGATGCGGAAGGCGAGCTCCACGACCCGGCGATCCAGGAACGGACAGCGGATCTCGAGGCTGTGCGCCATGCTCATGCGGTCGACCTTCACGAGCGGGTCGTTGGGCATGTAGACGTTCAGATCGGCGTACTGGGCGCGCTGCAGATCGTCTGGCGTCTCCGGCCGGCGATAGACGTCCGTGATGGCCGCGAACACGGGGCTGTCCGCCGGGTCGTCGCCGCCGCGGCCGAGCAACCGTCGCGTGGCGCCTGGTTTCAGGAAGCACAGGTCGGCGTAGTAGGCGGTGGCCGAGTCGTACGCGAGGTTCTCGAGCACGGTGCCGGCGCGCAGCCATTTCGGAAGGGCCTGCGATCGCGGCCACGCGCGTCCGACGGCGCCGGCCAGCGCACGGCCGGGAGCGCCGGGCACGAAGGCCCGTGCCTTTCCCTCCATCGCGTGCGGCACGTAGCGGAAGTCGTACCCCGCGAACGTTTCGTCGCCGCCATCGCCCGTCAGCGCCACGATGACGTTGTGCCTGGCGCTGCGCGAGACGTACCAGCGTGGGGATCGCGGAGGAATCGGCCATCGGCTCGCCGAGATGGTCCACGACCGACTGGAACACCTCGTCCAACTCCGGCGTCAGCGTCTCTTCATGGTGCGCCGTGTGGAATGACTCCGCCGTCAGGCGGGCGGCGTCGAGCTCGTTGTGCGCCGACTCGCCGAAGCCGACCGTGTTGGTGAGCAGCCGCTCTCCGAGCGCATCGGCCATGTACGACACGACAAGACCCGAGTCCAGACCGCCCGAGAGAAAGGCGCCCAGCGGCACTTCGCTTTCGAGACGGTCGCGAACCGCCGTGCCAAGCGCATCGTCGATCGCATCCACCAGCAGCGACTCGTCTCGCTGATCGGTGCCGAATTCCGTGACGTCCCAGTAGCGCCGCGTCACGAGCGCGTCCGCCGGCGACGTGCAGCCAGTGCCCCGGAGGCAGCTTGTAGACGCCGCGGTAGATCGAATCGGGCGACAGGAAGTAGCCGAGCGACAGGTAGCCTTCGATCGCGTCCAGCTGCAGGTCACCGCGCCAGCCTGGCGCCTTGGCCAGCGCGCCGAGCTCGCTGGCGAAGTGGACCACGCCGTTCAGCATGGTGTAGAAGAGCGGCTTCTTTCCGAGACGGTCGCGCGCGATGAACAGCTCGTCGCGGCGCGTGTCGGCGATGGCGAAGGTGAACATGCCCTCGAGACGCTCGACGCAGTCGGTGCCGTACTCCTCCCAGGCGTGGAGGATGGTCTCGGTGTCGGAGTGCGTTCGGAATACGTGTCCTCGGGACTCGAGGACCGGGCGCAGGTCCCGGTGGTTGTAGACCTCGCCGTTGAAGACGATCCAGCAGGAGCCGTCTTCGTTGGCCATCGGCTGGGCGCCGCCCGCCCGATCGATGATGGCCAGGCGGCGGTGACCGAGAGCGATCCGATCGCTGTCGAAGAATCCGTCGCCGTCCGGGCCGCGATAGGCCATGCTCCGCAGCCATCGCCCGGACACCCTGCCGTGCGGCGGGGTCCAGCGACCCGGTGAGCGCGGCTGCGCCGCAGATGCCACACACCTCAGCAGACCTCTTCGTAGATGCGCCGATAGCGGTCGACCATGCGATCGAGGGTAAACGATTCCAGCACTCGCGCGCGCGCCGCGGTCCCCAGCTGTTGACGGCGACCGGGGTCACGGGCGAGCGCTACGATCGCCGCTCCAAGCGCCGCCCCGTCCCGCGCCGGCACCAGGATTCCGCAGCTGGCGTCGACGATTTCCGGAGTGCCCCCGACAGAGGTGGCGATCACCGGCAGGCCCGCGGACATGCCCTCCAGAATCGTGAGCGAAATCCCTTCGCTGACGGAGCTGCTGACGTAGAGATCCGCGGCGTTCAACCAACGGCGCGCGTCCTCGCGGTGGCCGAGAAACGCCACGTTCGTGGTGAGCCCGAGCGCCGCGACGGCCGACTCGAGCGGCGCGCGCTCGGGTCCATCTCCCACCACGACCAACATCACGTCGATCGACTCGCCCTTTGCGTGGCCGACTGCGCTCAACAGCGTTGACAGGTCCTTCACCGGGTCGAGCCTCGCGACCGTGATCAACACCACCGTGGCCGGGCCCGCACCGAGCTCGCGGCGCAGCTCCTCCCGCGCCGCGACGGACGGTGACGCCGGGTCGATCCCGTTCGGGATGACCTCGATCCGGGAGGCGGGCAGTCCTTCGGCAATCATGTGACGACGCAGGTCGTGCGACACGGAAAAGATGCGATGCGCGGCGTGGGCGAGCACCGGGTTCACGAGCCTTCGCTTCCTTGACGGAGGCGTATCGCTCAATCGCCCGTGCTCGGTGAACAGCACGCGGAGGCGGGGACGATGAACGCGCGCGAGCGCCCCGTACACGAACGGCGAGTATTGATGGCAGTGCAGAACCTGTGCCCCGGTGCTCGATGCCACCCTCGCCACCTCGGCCGCAAGACCGGCGTGAAATCCGGGTTGTCGATTCAGAACGTGTAGCGTCACACCCTCGTCACGCAACCCGTCACCCCAGGCGCCGGCGGCGTCCAGGCAGCACACGGCTTGCCGGGTCGCGTTCGCCGCCCGGCGAACAAGCTCGACGACTAGTCGCTCTGTTCCGCCTGGCGCCAAAGAGAGAACGATCTGAAGGACCGCTGGTTGTCGGATGAGGCCCTGCCCTGACCCATCTTACTTACTTGGGCGCGAGTTCGAGACAATTCGCGCCGTCCGCCTGGGGCACGCCGTCACAGATCCGAATCCGCGTGCCCAGATGCTGAAATGTGGCTGTGAACGTCGTCCAGTCCGTGGGAGCGGTGGAGGAGGCGTCGGAGAGACGTCGGTGTCGGCGTCGGACGGTGGCGGCGGCATGGCGGCGGCGGCGGCGGCGGCAGAGACGTGACCGGCCCATCGCCCGCCGTCACGTTTACCACGAGCAGGGAGTCTACCTGCCCGTTCGCGGGGAACCCGGGTGGAGGTGTGGCGTCGGTGCGCTCATCCCAGATGAAGCTGAACTTGTGCACGCCCAGTCCGCTGAACCGTCGTGTCGAAGGTGAACGGACTGGTGATTTCCTGCCCGACGATGCCGTTATGGAGGTCCGGGTCCAGTCGCCGGTCGAGCGTGCCCGTGACTCCGGGGGCCACGCCATACGAATAGGCAAAGACCTTGGGATTCCATACCTCGCCGAGCCCCATCGGCGCAATGGGGATGTAATCGTGGAATTCCGTGATCATCGCGCCCCAGTTGCCGGTGGCCGAGCACGCCGCCCGCAACGGGATGCCGCCGTTCTCGGGCACACCCTGCTCCGGCACTTCCGGGTGCAGCATGGAGTAAAACGGGACGCTCAATTCCGTATCGGTCTGGGTGCCGTCGGGAAACTGCGTCCGGGCGACGCAGCCGCACCACCGTCCAGCCGTGTGGGTTGAAATCGAACGGGCCAGCACCGCTGCCATCCCCTTTGGAGGTATCGATGGTGAATCTTCCCGTAAAGGTCGCCACGCCCGCCGGGTCACCCCGGAGACTGGGATTCTCGACCCAGTGTCCAATCGAATCCAGGACGACAGCTCCCCAACTCACTGAAGATCCCGACGATCCTTCCCGACGTGTGGAACAGCTTGAACGTGACCGGGATCGTGAGCGTTGCCAGGCGTCAGTTCGGCATAGATCGGAACGGACATCTCGACATGCGTGTGGGCGAGCACGCCGTCCACCATCCAGTGACACTGGTCCGACAGGAACGGCCACTCCGCAGGACTCGCATAAGCTGGCTTTCTGGGGATGCGCGTGGATAGTCAATGGCTGAGCCGCACTCGGGAAGTGCCGAGAACGCGACGAGCCAGACGCCAATAGCGAGACTCTTCATTTGCATCCTTTGCCTCCTGCTCCTGCACGTCGTGCTGAAAGGGTTGTGTCGGCGCTGCATGCAGTGCGCGCGCCAGTCGTCCTGGGCCAGGGCGCTGTGAAATCAATCAACTTTCTCGGCGCACCTCAGGGCGAGGTGTCGGACTTACATGCGGCGAGGCTGAAATTTCATCATCGTTCGCGATCCTGAGGTCACAAGATCCCCTCGCAAAAAAAATGGCGGCGGGCCTGGACCCGCCGCCACAGTGAGCGCGAGAGAGTTGCGCCGAAGCGCGACTACTTGCCGCTCTTGCCCTTGCCAGTCGGTGCGGCCTGGGTAATTGCGACAGCCTTGCCTGCGATCGTCGCCGCACCGGTGCGGAGAGCACCGGTGTTGGCGCCGACTGACACCTTGACGGTGGCCGAACCGCTCTTGCCGGCGCCAACGGTGACCCACGACGTTCCGGAGGCCGTGGTCCACGTACATCCGCTGGTGGTGGTCACGCTGACGTTCGCCGACCCGGACGCGGCGCTGAAGGTCAATGCCGTCGTCGAAAGCGTGAACGCGCAGGGCACCGGCGCCTTCTGTGTCACGGTCACGGGCACGCCGGCCACGGTGACGGTCCCGGTCCGGTCGGCTCCCGTGTTGGCGCTGACCGTCACCGTTACTGTGCCAGAACCAGTCTTGCCCGCCGTGACCGAAATCCAGGACGCTCCGGAACTCGTGTTCCACCCGCAGGTGCTGTCGGTGGTCACCGTCAGCGACGAGGAGCCGGCTGGCTGCGTTGAAGGTGAGCGCGCTCGAGGAGACCGCATACGTGCACGGCTGGGGCACCTGCGCCCGTCACGCCGCCTGTGACGCTGGCCACGAAGTTCGAGACGGTCGCGACGTTGCTGTTCAGTGCGCGGGCGTTGTCTTGCGACGCCGTGCCGGTCGGGCGTGTTGTTGTACTTCACCAGCGGGCTCGAGAAGTACGGAACGCGCGTCTCACCGCCGTAGGAGAGCACCGTCCGGAACTGCCCGGCGGGATCCTGGTAGCCGTACGCGAACGGGTAGGACGGCGCGCTGCCGGCGTTGGCGGGGTCGTGCTGGAGCCCCTCGTTGTGCCCGACCTCGTGCGCGTAGGACAGGTAGCCCGCGGCGCACGACTGATCGACCACCGTGAAGGCGTACGGCGCGAAGTTGGTGCTCACCGACGTCATGAGGTACCCGATGCCACAGGTGCCGCCGGCCGCATAGCCGTTCCCGATGAGCGTCACGACGTCGGCGCCGTACTGCGCGCGCAGCGCGTGCACCTGGTCGATCTTGCCGTCGCCGTTTGTGGCGAGGGCCGCGAGATCCGTCCCGATGTTCGACGGCGTCTCGGCGTAGTTGACCTCACCGCTGTAGACGAGCCGGAGCTGCGCGTTGACGCCGCTGTTCGCGTAGGCGAGGTTGGCGTTGGCCACCGCCGCGAGCACCAGGCTCTGAATCGCGTCGGTCGTGCCGCCCACCGCGTTGCGCGCCGCCGGCGTCCATACGACCATCGCGTCAATCACGGTGCCGCTGGTGTCGGCGCCGGTGCGACCCGTCCCCGTCGACCCACCGGTCACGTCGCCCGCAGCGCAGGACCGGCGCCAGTCATGGGCTCGAGGTCGAAGCCCACCGGGTCGTCAGTCGGGAACGCGGCCGAGTCGAGCTCGTTCACGACGTAGGTGCCGTTGACGTCCGGCGCGATCTCGAAGGCGCGTCCGTTGGCCGTGACGGTTCCCGTCATGACGCCTCGCACAAGCGCCAGCGTCACGATATCGCCGTCGTCAGTCCGGCCGTGCCAGACGAACTGGTCCTTCAGGTACCGTTCGACCTTGGTCTTGTGAACCGTCAGCTCCACGTCGTCGAAGAGATTCACGACGACGTCGCTGTCCTTCAGCACGTCGACGTGCGCCTTGACGTTCCGCGCGCGATGCGTGGGGACGTGGCGCTTGCCTGGCTTTTGACTGACGTTCGAGTCATCGAACAGCCGGCGGGCCGACGGCTGCGCGTGAAGCACCGACCCGGGCGTTCCACAAATCAGGAATGCGCCGACGACGGCGCTGAGACAGACACGGACAGGCAAGACGGCTAAGCATCGACACGACCTCGCGGACAGGGGTTCGCGTGGCGCGCAGTGCACGGACGAGGCCAGTGCGACGGACCGTTTGAAATCAACGACTTGCTCGAATTGCAGCGCGTTCGCTGACGTTGCGGGAGGCGACAGAATGGTGGGTAAATTACAGTTCCGTTCGTGCGCGAATTCGCACACTGCGACACGTGATACCGTGAGCCGGAAATGAAACGGCCGGCGCTTTTTGGTGCGGCGTTGTTCTTCCTCGCCTTTGCCGCCTACGGGAGCATCGTGCCGCTGCAGTTTCATCGTGTTCCGCTTCGCGAGGGCCTGAGGATCTTCATCGCCACGCCGTTTGTGTCGCTGGCGGCGGCCTCAGGAACGGACTTCGTCACCAACGTCCTGCTGTTCATGCCGATCGGCTTCTTTCTGTTGGGAGCCGCAGCGCCTCGCGGTCGCGGCCGTGCCGTTGCCTGGCTTCTCCCAGTTGCGGCGGTCTGGGTGGCCGCGAGCGTCGCGATCGAGTTCAGTCAGGTGTTCTTCAGCGGCCGCACGCCGTCGTGGGACGACGTGCTGGCGGAGAGCATCGGGGGGCTGGCGGGCGCGCTGGTGTGGGTCGCGATCGGCCCGGCGGTCGTGCGCTGGTTTTCAGGGATTGCCGGCGCCGACTCGCGTCACGAGCGCCTCTTGCGCATGCTGGCCGCCTACGTCCTGCTGTGGGCCATCCTCGGGCTGGTGCCCTTCGACTTCACGGTGCGGCCGCAGGAGCTCGCTGAGAAGTTTCGCGCCGGCCGCGTCGTGCTCCTGCCGTTTGCCGACCACCCCGGGCTCGAGACGATTCTGTCGGTGTTCCTCCGTTCGGTGCCGGTCGGGGCTTTTGCGATGGTGCTTGCCCTCGCGCGCCGACTTCGTCCGGTCAAGGTCTGGGCGCTGACGATTGGCGCCGGCGCTGATCGGGGCGCTCGAGATGGCGCAGCTGTTTACGTATTCCGAGAGGTCAACCACCACGGATGTCGTGTTGGGGGTGGCCGGTGCGCTGACCGGCATCGCCTTGACGGCGCGCGCCACGCGTGAGGACGGCGCAGCACCCGTCGCCGCGAGCGTTCGGCTCTGGCCTGTGGTGGCCCTTCTGCTCTGGCTGGTGCTGGTTGTCGCGCGCCACTGGTCGCCGTTTGATTTTCGTGCCGACGGCGACTTCATCCGAAGCCGGATGCCGATGTTCCTGCAGATCCCCTTCTCGGGTTACTACTGGGGAAACCCGCTGAGCGCCTTCGGCGAGCTGACCACGAAGGTGCTGCTGGGTGTCCCGGTGGGCGCGCTCTTGCAGACAATCTACATGCCCGGCACGTCCGCGGGCCGTCGGTGGCAGGCAGCAGGCATTCTGACTGCGAGCTTCTGTATATTTCTCGTCATCGAATTGGGCCAGCTGCTGTTGCCGAGCCGCTATCCTGACCAGACCGACGTCTACATCGGCACCGCGGGCGCCTGGATTGGCATGGTCGCCGTGCGGTTGCTGATCCTGCGAGGGAGCAATTCATGATCGCGCATCGTGTGGCGTTCGTCGTGGCTCTCACGATCCTGGGATCGTTGCCGCGGAATGTGATGACCTCGGGCCCCACGGCCCCGCCTCCCACCGTGCGCGTGATTGCGATCCCGGACTTCTGGGGGTCGTTCGCGATTTGGGGCGCGACGGGCAACGACGCGCAGGGCCACGTCTGGATCGGCGTGACGAGCAACGACGATCGGGGCTCGGGGTCGGCGCACCTGTTCGAGTTCGATCCCGTCGCCGACGTGCTCACCGACAGGGGCAACGTCGTGGCCGAGCTCGAACGACTGAAACTGCGACGCCCTGGCGAAACGCAGATGAAGATCCACTCCCGGATCGTCCAGGCCGCCGACGGAAGGCTCTACTTCACGTCCATGGACGAATCAGGCGAGAAAGAAGACGGATCCAGGCTGCCGACGTGGGGCGGGCATCTCTGGCGGCTGGAGCCGCCGCACACGTGGCACCACCTCGCCGCCGTGCCGCAGGCACTCATCGCGGCCGCCGTCGGTGGCCCGTACGTCTACACGCTCGGCTACTTCAACCACGTGCTCTTCCAGTTCGACACGCGCATCGGGCCGGTTGGCCACCGCCACGATCGGCTCGGCAGGCGGTCACGTGAGCCGAAACTTCTTCGCGGACGAACGCGGCCATGCGTTCGTTCCACGAGTGGTGCGTAACGGCGACCGGAGCGAGGCTACGCTGGTGGAGGTGGACGCGTCCCTCAAGGAGGTCGGTTCCACGCCGCTCGAGGAATACTTCGAACACGCTCCAGACGACTCGCATGGAATCGTCGCCACGCAACCGGACGGATCGGGCGGATGGTACTTCACGACAGGCAAGGGCCGTCTGTACCACGAAGAGCCCCAGTCGGCGGGGCCCTCACGCGTCAGCGATCTCGGATGGTTCCACCCGGACGGCAGCCGTTACGTCGCGTCGCTGTTTCGCGACGCGGCCTCGGGTACGCTCTACGGCGTCGCGAACTCCCCGACCTCGGGCAGCCGGGCATTCGACTGGGTCGCCCGCCGCACGGACGGCTCCGTGACGATCGCGCCCCTCCCCTACGGCTCGGCCCTGTTGTTCCCCCACCCGGTGGGGCTGTACGGCTCGATGACTCACGACAAGGCCGGCCGCTTCTACGTCGTCGGCTCGATGGAGTACAAGCCCTTCGTGCTGCAGATCGCGCCGTGAACCGGCGCGACTCACCGAACCTGCACGGCGTTCGTGTAGAAGAGCAGATCCGGTCCGTTGTCGACCACTCGCCGCCCGCGGGCGCGGATGGCGATCCCGCCGCTCGGTACGATCAGCTCGTGCCGTAAGACGCCGTTGTCGAGCGCGCCCGATCGCAGCACCGTCGTGCCCGCCGTCGTGGCGCCGAGGAGCTCGACGACGTCGAGATGATTGGGCTGCCCCTGCCAGTCCGTTGACGGGACCTCGGCCCTCAGCTCGATGGACACCTTGCGCCCCGCTGGCACGTGCAGCCGTTCACCCGGAACGGCCGGACGCGGCACGCCTTCGGTGCTCACCAGAAGCTGAACACTGCCGGGCGATGCCGCCGTGGACGCCGAAGAACGAGCCGGCCCGCAGCGCGCGGAGCACTCCCTGGATGCTGCGATCGGGCGCGTAGATCCAGGTCGCGGAGAACTGGCACGGCCAGTAGTCGCCGTTGTCCGTGCCATGAAAGTCCGAAGTGGCCAGCGCACCCGACTTCGTGCTGCCGGCTGCCAGCAGCTGGTCCCAGATCGCGCCCGGTGGAGCGATGGCCGGATCCCAGCGATCGTCAGGCCGGAGCGGACCGCCGTACGCGCCGAGAGGAGTCTGGTTCTGATGACCCGGGGCGCCTTCGACGCCTGCGAACATGCTCGCCGCCGATCTCCGAAAGCCATTCGACCTCCGCGCGCACCGATGCCAGGTCCTTTGCTTTCCGGCTTGGGTGATTCAGGAAGACGACCGGCATCGCCGACGCTCCGGAGCTCTCTTGGCGGAGCCACTCGAACGCCGCGACCGCGAGCTCCGGGTTCTCGCCCTCCTTGTTCTGGTCGTCGAACCGGCTCTTGAACTCGCCAGTCATCACCGCGTCGTCCATCTCGGGCGGGAAGAGAACGGCCGCGTGGTCCTGGCCCTTGCCTGGCGGCACGTTCCACTCGATGCCCGTGATCAGGACGAGCTTCGGCACACGGGAGCGCGCGCTGGCAATCGCGGCGTGGTACTCGGGCGTGGCGGCCTTGAGGTTGCCGTCGGTGTGATCGGTGATCGCGAGCACGTCGCAGCCGTTCGCGACGGCGCGATCGACCAGCTCGTCCACCGTGCTCCCTCCGTCGGAGAATTTGGACTGCACGTGCGTGTCCGCCTTGAGCCAGACGCCAGAGGACGCCCAGGGCAGCTCCCGCTCAATCCGCGGACGGGCGCGCGCCGACTGATAGGCGGCGCCTGCGAGCGCCACCGTCCCGGCGAGTGCAGCGAGTGCAGCGATTGAAGGCCAGCGCATGTGCAGAGCGACAGGATCGCCCAGCCACACGGTAATCTATCCGGCAGCATGAGCGCCAACGAGATCGCGATCGGCCTTCTGTGGTTCCTTGCCTTCCTGTTCTCGACGACGGTCCACGAGGCCATGCATGCGTGGGTCGCGTTCCGTGGCGGCGACCCCACGGCGTACCAGGCCGGGCAGGTCACCCTCTCGCCGATTCCGCACATCCGCCGTGAGCCCTTCGGAATGCTCATCCTGCCGCTGCTGACGGCAGTGACGCAGGGCTGGGCGATCGGGTGGGCCAGCGCGCCGTACGATCCGCACTGGGCTGCGCGTTACCCCAAACGCGCCGCGTGGATGGCGGCGGCGGGTCCAGCCGGCAACCTGCTGATCGCGATTGGCAGTTTCGCGCTGCTGAAGCTGGGACTGCTGAGCGGCTGGTTCGTCGCGCCGCCCTTCGCGAACTTTCACACGCTCGTGGCGTCGGGGGCGGGTGAAGGCCTCGGCGGCATCGGGACGGCGCTGTCGATCCTGCTCGTCCTGAACGTCTTTCTCGCCGTCTTCAACCTGCTGCCGCTGCCGCCGCTCGACGGCGCCGCCGTGCTCGGCCTCTTCGTGCCCGAGAGTCAGATGGATCGCCTGCGCGCGATCGTCCACCAGCCATGGGCGCAGCTGGTGGGGCTCCTGATTGCCTGGAAGATCTTCCCGTTCCTGACGGGTCCGCTCTTCGGCCTGCTCCTGCGCCTGCTGCATCCGACGGAGGGCTATTCGTAGGTTCCGGGGTTCCGGGTTCCAGGTTCCGGGTTCCAGGTTCCGGGTTCCAGGTTCGCGACCTTACTTCGCTGGCAGCTTGTCGATCAGTTTCTTCACGGCGTCGGAGACGGTCTTCAGTCGCTTCTCGTCGCTGTTGTCGCGGTTGATGGTCGTGCTCGCCGTGCCGCGCCAGATCGCCTTGCGATCCTGGACGACGTCGATGACGAGGGTGCCTTCTTCCATCACCTTGACGTTGTCCGTCGGCGAGATGAGCGGCGAGACGACGAGCGCGTAGCCCGTGGCGTACTGGTAGTACTCGCCCAGGTTCGACGCGTTGAACCCGACGCCGTGCGACAGGTAGTAGACGATCTGCACGTCGGCGCCGCTTTCGACGCGCTTCCAGCCGTGCGCGGCGAGCTCGCGATCGGCCGTCTGCATGATCGTCGGCTCGAGCTCCTTCTGGACGACCATCGGATCGCGCGCGACGCCCGGCGCAATCTCGGTTTTTGGTGGCGGGCTCGGCAGCCACATGTAGGTCTTGATCGTGGAGAAGTCGACGTTCTCCCGATGGGCCTCCACCTTGATCTTCCCGGCATCGAGCGTCGCCGCCGCGGCGAGCACCCCCATCGCGACGATCCACGTTCTCGAGCTTGCCGACAATCTCATTGCCACCCTCCATCCGCCTTCGCGGCTTCGCCGCTTCGGCGAGACTGGCTCGCCAGCCTGAACCCGGAACCCGGAACCCGGAACCCCGGAACCTGAACCCGCAACCATCAATTCTAGTTTGCCAGCCGCGCCAGCAGGAGCGCTGCCCGCTTCGCTTGAGACGCCAGCGTCGTCAAGTCGGCCGTTTCGCGGGCCGTGTGGTCGTCGGTCCCCATCAGGCCGATGCCGTCGATCACCTGCGGCACGCGGTCCGCGATGAACGAGACGTCGGCCGCGCCGGCGGCGCGCGGATCGGTCGGAGCGACGGGCCCAAGACCAAGGTCACGGCTCGCCTGGTCGTACATCGTCAGCAGCCGCCGGTTGCCGTCCGACGGCGCCATCGGCGGGTAGCTGTCGTCGAAGGTCAGCGTCGCGCTCGTCCGGGGCAGGTTCGCCTGCGCGACGTCGCGCATGGCTTGCTTGGTGGCGTCGAGCTGGGCCGGCGTGAAGGCGCGGATGTCGCCCGTTGCCACGGCGTTACCCGCGACGACATTCGTCTTGCCCGCGGCGGTGCCTTTCGAGTGCGGCTCGTCGAAGTCGACCGTCGTGCCGCCGAGCGCGACGCCCGGGTTGACACTGAGGAGCTCCTCGCGCGACAACCGCTCGTAGAAGCCGTTGAGCACGCGCGAGAGCTCGTAGATCGCGCCGGCGCCGACGCGCTCCGTGAAGACCTGCGACGAGTGCGCGGGCGTACCTGTGACGCTGACCTTCCAGCCGGTGAATCCACGGCGCGAGACGATCGCCCTGCGCGGATCGCCCGAGCCGTCCTCGAAGCCGAGCGCCACCGACGCGCCGCTCGCGGCATCGAGGAGCGCCTGCCTCGCGGCGGCCAGCGGCTCGCCCGGATCCTCTTCGTCGCCCGTCATCACGACGACGACGTGGAGGCGGCCGAGCAGCTGCAGGTCTGAGAGCACACGGAGCGCCGTCAGCATGACGACGTCGCCGCCCTTCATGTCGATGACGCCGGGACCGCGCGCCGAGGTGGGCGACAGCCGCTCGAATCGCTGGAAGGGACTGTCGGCCTCGAACACGGTGTCGAGGTGTCCGATGAGCAGCACGCGAGGCCCGGTGCCGTCGCGCTCGGCGACGAGATGTCCCGCGCGGTGAAAGTCCCCGCCCTCTATCCATCGCGTACGGAAGCCGAGCGAGCCGAGCTCGCGCGCGAACACATCCCCCACCTTCCTCACGCCGGCGACGTTCATCGTTCCGCTGTTGATGTTGACGACGTCCTCGAGCAGCGAGAGTGCCTGTGGCGCATGGCGATCGACGGCGGCGGAGACGCGCGACGGCAGGTCGTCGGCGGGTTGCGCGGCCGCCAGCGGCAGGCAGCCGGCGATGAGCGCGATGGCGACAGACCGGAACGTATGGGGGCGCATCGTGTGATCAGTTATGGTACGCCGGTGGCGCCCAGATTGTCCGTGGCCGGGCTTGCGCTGATGCGGCGACTGGCCGACCTGGCCGACCCGATCGACCTGACCGACCCGATCGACCTGATCGACCTGATCGACCCGGATTCCCCCTTGCCCGAACTCCCCGACATCACGATCTACATCGAGGCGCTCTCCGCGCGCATCGTCGGCCACACGCTCGAGCGCGTGCGGCTGGCGAGCCCGTTCCTGCTGCGTTCGGTGAGCCCGCCGCTGTCTGCCGTCGAAGGCGCGGTCGTTCGTGGGCTGCGACGGCTGGGCAAGCGGATCGTGTTCGAGTTCGACGGCCCGACGTTTCTCGTCCTGCATCTGATGATTGCCGGGCGCCTGAAGTGGAACCCCGGCTTGCCGGCCGTAGCGCGAAGCGCGAAGGCCGGCGGACGCGCGACGCTGGCGGCGTTCGACTTCGACAATGGCACTCTGCTGCTGACCGAGGCCGGCTCGAAGCGCCGCGCGTCTCTCTACGTCGTCGCCGGCGAGGCCGGCGTTGCCGACCACGACCCCGGCGGCATCGAGCCGCTCGCGGTCTCCACGCCGGTCTTCGCAGAGCGGCTGCAGCTCGAGCGGCGGACGCTGAAGCGCGCGCTGACCGATCCGCGGCTCTTCAGCGGCATCGGCAACGCGTACTCCGACGAGATCCTGCACGCCGCGCAGCTCTCACCGCTCCAGTGGACGACGAACCTGTCGGACGACGAGATCGCGCGCCTGCACGCCGCGGTGAAGTCCACGCTCGTCGAGTGGACGGAGCGGCTGCGCGCGGAGATGGGCACCGGATTCCCGGAGAAGGTGACGGCGTTTCGAGCCGACATGGCGGTGCACGGCAAGTTCGGCAAGCCGTGTCCACGCTGCGGCAGCCCGGTCCAGCACATCGTCTACGCCGCTAACGAGTGCAACTACTGCCCGACGTGCCAGACGGGCGGACGGCTGCTGGCCGACCGAAGCCTGTCACGGCTGCTCGGCGACGACTGGCCGAGGACGCTGGAGGAATTGGAGGAACTGAAGAAGCAGAGAATAGAAGAATAAGAATGAGAATGAAGAACTTGCTCCGTTCGTCCCTCGGCCGCAGACTCGCCGTGTGACAGTCGCGTCGCCGCGGCCGGTCCGCGATCTGGGCATCCGCCTCGCGGTCAAGTCCGGTGCTTGGCGTCCTGATTCCTGCGCTTGCCGGCCTCGTGACGCCCGGGCGGCATTCGGCGTCGGGGCAGATCGCCACCTACGTCTACTTCTCGATCTGCGCGTTCGTCATCTGGACGAGCAACCGCTGGCTGTATCTGCGGCTCCCTCGCCGCGAGGACTGGCTCGAACGGCCGGGACGCCGCATCGCCGTCCTGCTCGGCTCGATCTTCCTGCTCACCGTTCCTTTGTCGTGGCTGACGCTGGTCGTCATGGATGCGCGTCACCGGCGATCCCGGCCTCAGGCCGTACGCGCTGGCCACCACGATTCTCTGCATCGTGACGGTCGTGATCCTGATCACGCACGTCTACGAGACGGTCTTCCTGCTCGCGGAATGGGACAGCGCGCGGCTGCGGGCGGCGCTGCTGGAACAGGCGCGACTACGCGCCGAGCTCACCGCGCTGTCGCGTGAGGTCGACCCGCACTTCCTGTTCAACAGCCTTCACGCGCTGGCGCACCTCGTCGAGCACGGGAGCTCCGACTCGCTGCCGTTCATCGAGGCGCTCGGCGACTCCTATCGCTACCTGCTTGCCGCGCGCGCGCGGCCGTTGGTGCCTCTGGAGGAGGAGCTGGCGTCCCTGCGCCGGCAGTTCTTCGTGACCGGCATGCGCTACGGAGGCACGGTTCGCGTGGCGATCGACGATGTGCCCGCCGACGCCGCGCGCATCCTGCAGATTCCGCCGGTGGCCCTGACGGAGCTGCTGACGAACGCGGTGAAGCACAACGTCGCGTCCGCCGACTCTCCGCTGGTCGTCCGGGTCCGCCTCGAGGCCGACACGCTCGTGGTCTCGAACCCGCTTCGCCCTCGCGTCGCCCATTCGGCGGCGTCCACCGGCGTCGGCCTCTTCAATCTCGCCGAGCGTCACCGGCTGGCGACGGGCCTCACGGTGACGTGGGGCGTGGAAGACGGAGAGTTTCGAGTGCAGACTGCCGCTGGCCAGCGCAGAGCGCAGGCCTGAGGCCTGCTGTGGACGGAACGTCGTAGCTGCCGGCTTCAGCTGGCAGCTGACGGATCAACCCGCAACCGGCAATCAGCAACCGGCAACCCGATCGATTATCCCGACACCGTCACGGCGGCATCGTCGACAGCGCCGGGCTTCTGGAGCCAGCGCCGGATCGATCTCTTCGCGCGCGACGAGCCGTGCGGCGAGCCACGCATGCGCGGCGTCGTCGCCTCGCGCGAGCAGGCGATCGAGCGGCGACGTGGCCCAGGTGTCGGACTCGCGCTCCTGCATCGACGGCCACGAGCCGTCGGCGTGACGCGGCGCGTAGCGGCACCAGAAGTTCAGGTGCCACTTCACGAACTCGCCCGCCGTGGCGCGGCCACGCTCGTCGTCCCGCCAGTGCTCGATCGCGAGCGCGGCGTAGCGTCGATAAATCGCGAGCCGCTCGTCGCCGGAGAGATCGCGATAGCCTTCGGTCAGCTCGCGGAAGAGCCACGGCTTGATCAGCGCCCCGCGCGCCACCATCACGCCCGCGCAGCCGGCCTTCGCCAGCGCGGCGTCGATCTCGTGCGGGAAGAGCAGATCGCCGTTGCCGACGACGGGACCGGCACGGCAGCCGCCACCTCGCCGATGGCATCCCAGTCGGCCGCGCGGCGATAGCGCGCGTCACGCGTGCGTCCGTGCACGAACACCGCCTGCGCGCCTCCGTCGACTGCCGCTCGCGCGAGCTCGACGTGATTCCGCATCTCGTCGTTCCAGCCCAGACGAATCTTCACCGTGATGGGCACCTGGCCGACGCCCTTCGCCATCGTCTCGACCATGCGGCGGACGCGGGAGGGCTGGCGGCCGAGCGCGGCTCCCATGCCCTTACGAGTGAAGTGATCGATCGGACAGCCGAGATTGATGTCGACGAAGTCGGCGCCGCGGGACTCGACGAGCGCGGCAGCCCACGCCATCTCCTCAGGGTTCGTGCCGGCCAGCTGCACGCCGAAGCAGGGCTCGTCCGGGCGCGCGACGGATGAGTGCGAACTCCGACTTGCGCTTCTGCTTGAGCCGGCGCGCGACCGTCATCTCGCTGACGAGCACGCGTGCGCCCAGCTCCACGGCCAGCCGCCGATAGGGAAGATTGGAGCCCTTCGTCATCGGGCCCATCACGACGGCGCCCGTCAATATGTCTCGAATGCTCACCTGGTGACCTGCCCGACCTGCTCGACCTGCTTGACCTGCAGACCTGCGACCTCGACCCGGACCTGCTCGACCCGCCGAGACCTGGATCGCACGGCAGGCCTCAAGGCCTGCGCTACAGGTGCTACGGAAGCGCGAACGCGACGTATGCGTCGCCCGACTTCGTGCCCATCTTCCCGCCGCCGGCGGCAATCACGACGTACTGCTTGCCGCCGACGGCGTACGTCGCCGGCGTGGCGTAGCCGCCGGCCGGCAGCGACGTCTCCCACAGCATCTGTCCCGTGCGCTTGTCGAACGCGCGGAACTTCTCGTCCTTCGTCGCGCCGATGAAGACAAGTCCGCCCGCCGTGACGATCGGACCGCCGTAGTTCTCCGCGCCGGTTTTCGGACGGCCGCGCTTCACCAGCTCCGGGAATTCTCCGAGCGGCACGCTCCACGCGATCTCGCCCTTGCCCAGATCGATCGCATTCAGCGTTCCCCACGGCGGCTTCACCGCCGGATAGCCGTCCGGATCGAGGAAGCGGTTGTAGCCCGTCGTCGTGTACGGAATCGTCGGCAGCGGCGCGTTCGGGATTCTTTGCGTCGTCCGGCGATGGCTCGTCGTCGAACAGGTACGCGACCAGATCCGCACGCTCGCTCGTCGCTCAGCAGCGCAAATGCCGGCATCACGCCCTTGCCGTGCTGGATGAGCTGATCGACCGCCGGCCGCGGCAGCTTCTTCTTGATCTCGGAGATGTTCGGGAACTGCCGTCCATCGCCCTTCCGCTCGGGCCCGTGACAGACGATGCAGTTGAGCTGGTAGACGCGATGTCCGCGCGCGGCGGCGGAGGTCTGCTTCGTGTGGTCGACCTCGATCATCGTCAGGATCCACGCCATCTCGTTCGCGTTGACGTAGAGCAGCCCGCTCGATCGATCGAAGGCCGCGCCGCCCCATTCGGCGCCGCCGTCGAAGCCGGGGAAGATCACCGTGCCTTCCGCGCTCGGCGGGATGAACTGTCGTCCCGTCCTCGTCGTGCGCAGCTTCGCGAGCACCGCGTCGTGCGACGCCGGCGACAGATCGGTGACCTCGGCCTCGGTGAACGCCTGCCGCGCAAACGGCGCCGGCTTCTCCGGCAGCGGCTGCGTCGGCCAGGCCTGCTCGCCCTTGAGATCGGACGGCGGCACGGGCCGCTCGGTGATCGGGAACAGCGGCTCGCCGGTCTCGCGATTGAAGAGGAACACGTACCCGGACTTGGTCGTCTGGGCGACGGCGTCAACCGGCGTGCCGTCGTGCGTCACCGTCACGAGCACCGGCGCCGACGGCAGGTCGCGATCCCACATGTCGTGGTGCACGAACTGGTAGTGCCAGACGTGCTTGCCGGTCGCCGCGTCGAGCACGAGCAGGCAGTTTGCGTAGAGGTTCGCGCCCAGACGATTGCCGCCCCAGAAGTCGAACGCGGCGGAGCCCGTCGGCAGGAACACGAGCCCGCGCGTCTGATCGACCGAGATGCCGCTCCAGGCGTTCGCGCCGCCGATGCGCGTGTAGGCGTCGGGCGGCCAGGTGTCGTAGCCAGGCTCGCCGGGCCAGGGGATGGTGTGGAAGATCCATCGGATCTTTCCGGTGCGGACGTCGTAGGCGCGAATGTGTCCAGGCGCGGCCGGGCCCGGTCCCTCAGAGACGCGCGTGCCGAGGATCAGCAGGTCCTTGTAGATCGCGCCCGGTGTGTTCGAGAGCGCATACAGGTTCGAGACGTCGCGGCCCAGCCCTTCCTTCAAGTCGACGCTGCCGTTGGTGCCGAAGCCCGGGATGGACGCGCCGGTCCTGGCGTCGAGCGCGTAGAGGCGCTGTCCGGAGGTGAAGAGGATTCGCTGCTCGGCGCCGTCCTCCCAGAACACGACCCCCCGGTTGACCCCGAGCGAGGTGACTTCGGCGCCGGCCTTGGAGGGATCGAAGATCCACTTCTGCGCGCCCGTCGCCGCATCGAGGGCGAACACCTTGAGCCCGGGGGTCGTCGCGTAGAGGACGCCGTGCACGACGATCGGATTGCACTGGATCTGCGATCGATCGGGCCGCGCGTCGCCGCCGTGATAGGTCCACGCGACCTTCAGCGACGCGACGTTGGCGGGCGTGATCTGGTCGAGGGGCGAAGACTGCGTGTGTCCCGAGTCGCCGCCGTGCGAGACCCAGTCCACGTCGGCCGGCGCCCGGGAGCACCCCGCGGCGAGCGCGGCGATCAATGCGATCCATGACGACAGAAGGACCCGCGAGCCTCGACATGATGCCGCTAGTCTAGCTTGTGCTAGGCTGATCGACGCCTGCCGCCACAGAGGGGGTTCCCGTGCGCGTAGATCGTCGCTGGCTGGTCCTCATCGTCGCCGTCGCTCCGCTGCTCGCCGCGTGCCCGTCCGCGCCTCGCGTGCGTCCCGTGAAGGCGGGCGACGTGAACACCGGCCCGGGTTCGCTCGAATCGGTCCGACGTCAACTCCAGGGCACGTGGGAGCTGGTCGAAGCGGTCGTGTTCGACGCCAGCGGCAAGGCCACGCCGCGCAAGGCCGAAGGCCGCCTGACCTACGACGAGTACGGCAACCTGACGATTGGCGCGAAGCTCGCCGACTCGACGCAACCCGAGACGAGCGTCTCCGGTTTGCTGGCGTACAGCGGACGCGCCGTGATCGACCCGGCGAAGAGTCAGCTGGTGCTGATGGATCTCAAGAGCCGGCTGCCCTCTGGCGAGCCGATTCCGACCGAGGTGTCGCCCGACAAGGTGCGCGACTACGTGATCCAGGGCAGCACGCTCACCCTCACGTCGAAGGACGCCTCCGGCGCCGCCACCGCCCGCACGACGTGGCGCAAGGTTCACTGAGCCTCCGCGAGTACCTCGACACGGCCGTCGCGCTCGCGACCGACGCGGGCGCGTTCGTGCTCTCGCATTACCAGCGCGGCATCGACGTCGAGCTCAAGGCCGATCGGTCGCCGGTGACGGCGGCCGACGTCGGCGCCGAGCGCCTCATTCGCGCGGGTCTCGCCGCGCGCTATCCGTCGCATGCGATCGTCGGCGAGGAGCTTGGCGCCAACGCCGGCGGCGCGTCGCACCGCTGGTTCGTCGACCCCATCGACGGCACGCGCAGCTTCGTCCACGGCGTGCCGCTTTTCGGCGTCCTGCTCGGTCTCGAGATCGACGGCGAGATGGTCGTCGGCGTGTGCCACCTGCCTGGCGTCGGCGAGACGCTGGCCGCAGCGCGCGGACTGGGCTGCACGTGGAACGGCCGTCCCGCGCGGGCCTCGTCGAAGACCTCGCTTGTCGAGGCGACGGTGGTCTACTCCGACTGCCGGCATCTCGAGCAGCGCCTCGGGCAGCGCTGGACCGCGCTTCAGGCCGCCACGGGTCTCCAGCGCGGGTGGGGCGACTGCTACGGCCACTGTCTGGTGGCCACGGGGCGGGCCGACGTGATGCTGGATCCGGTGATGAACCCCTGGGACGTGGCGGCTCTCGTGCCGATTCTTCAGGAGAGCGGCGGCCGGATTTCGGACTGGACCGGGGCCGTCCGCGTCGACGGCGGTGACGCCGTGAGCACCAATGGGCATCTGCACGACGCGGTGCTCGACGCGCTGGGTCGGGGAGAGCCTCGAACCGGGCTACGATAGAAGGACATGCCATTCGGCGTTCGACTCGGCGGGCCGGCCTGCGCGGCGTTGCTGCTGGCGTCACTCGCCGGCGGCGCGGCGTCCGCACGGGCTCAGACCCCCGCGGCCGTCACGGCCAACGGCGCGGCGTCCGCCGCCGTCCGCCCCGAGCTCGAAGCCTTCGACGCTGCCTGGAACATCCTCAGGAAGAACTACGTCGCCGAAAGCGCGAGCCACGTGGACTGGGACGCGCTGCGCGCCGAGCTCAGGCCGCGCGCCGAAGCCGCGCGGTCGGCCGACGACGTGCGCGCGGTGATTCGCGAGATGCTCGCGCGCATCGGGCAATCCCACTTCGCGATCCTGCCGGCGCCGGTCGCCTCCGACCTGAGCGGTCCCGCGCTGCAGTCCGAGCGAGGTCGGCTCGCTCGGATTCGACGTCGGTCCGGTGGACGGGCATCTCACGGTGACGCGCGTCGACGCCGACGGACCCGCGGCGCGCGCGGGCGTCAGGACCGGATGGATTCTCAGCCGCGTCTCGGGACGATCGGTGGATGACGCGCTGACGTCGGTGGCCGACGCGGACGATCACGTCCGCGACTTCCGTGCCTGGGCGCTCGGCACGGCGCTGCTGCGTGGCCGCACCGGGACCTCCACCGACCTGACGTTCCTCGACGGCACGGGCGCGACGACGGCGCGCCAGATCACCCGGACGCCCGAGCCCGGACACCCGGTGAAGTTCGGCAACCTGCCGACGCTGTTCGCGCGTCTCGACGCGCGGCCCATGGAGCGCAACGGCCGGACGATTGGCGTCATCAGCTTCAACGTGTGGATGACGGCGATCTCGCGGTCCGCTGGACGAGGCGATCGACCGGTTCCGTTCGTCGAAGGGCATCGTGCTCGACCTTCGCGGAAATCCCGGCGGCGTGCTCACGATGATCATGGGCGTCTCGGGTACTTCCTCGACGCGCCGATGAACCTCGGCGTCATCAAGACGCGCGATTCGTCGCTGAACCTCGTGGCCAATCCGCGCATGGTCGGCCTCGACGGCCAGTCCGTGACGCCGTTTGCCGGCCCGCTCGCGATTCTCGTGGACAGCGGGTCGTACAGCGCGTCGGAGATCTTCACGGGCGGCATGCAGTCCATCAAGCGCGCGCGCGTCTTCGGCACGCGGACCGCCGGCGGGGCGCTGCCGGCCGTGCTCGAGCGGCTGCCGGGCGGCGACGTGCTGCAGTACGCCATCGGCGATTTCACGACCGCCACCGGCGAGCGGATCGAAGGCCGCGGCGTGATCCCCGACACGATCGTCACGCCCACGCGGGCGGAGCTCGTCGCGGGGCACGACCCCGTCCTCGATGCGGCCCTGGACTGGATTGCCAGCCAACCGGAGTCCCGATGACCAAGTCCGTGCGTGTTCGTCTGTTGCTTGCCGCGGCGCTGACGGCGGTTGCTGCGGCCATGCCCGCCGGCCTGCGCGCGCAGGCGGCTGCCACGGCCGCGAAGCCGGCGGCGCAACCCGCTGCTCCGCTGCCTGCCGCTGAAGAGATCCTGAAGCGGTACCGGACCGCGATCGGCGGCGAGGCCGCCATCAAGAAGCACACCTCGCGCGTCGTCGCCGGGTCGTTCGAGATCCTCGCGCAGGACATGAAGGGCAACCTGAAGATCACGGCCGCCGCGCCGGATCGCCTGCGCCTGACGATCTCGCTGCCGGGCGTCGGCGACCTCGAGCGCGGGTACGACGGCCGCATCGGCTGGTCGCTGGATCCCGCCGTCGGTCCGCGGCTGCTCGAAGGCAAGGAGCTCGACGAGCTGAAGCACTCGGCCGATTTCTACGACGACCTGCACGACCCGAAGTCGTTCTCGTCGGTCACGGTGGTTGGCCAGAACGTGTTCGAAGGCGCCGAGTGCTACGAGGTGAAGCTGGTCCGGACGACAGGCTTCGAGTACACCGAGTTCTTCAACCTGAAGACGGGCCTGCTGGCCGGCATGAAGATGAACGCGACGTCGCAGATGGGCTCGATCCCTGTCGTCCAGGTCGTCAGCGACTACAAGACCTTCGGCGGCGTGCTGACGCCGACGGTGACACGTCAGCGGATGATGGGCCTCGAGTCGGAGATGACGATCACGAGCATCACGTTCGACCCGGTCGATCCGAAGGCCTTCGACCTGCCGCCGGCCATTGCCGCGCTGGCCAAGCAGCAGAAGTAGGACACCTTCTCACGCATGCACGACACGTTGGATACGCCGTCCGATCGCCGGAAGGATCAGGACGCGCTCAAGGAAGTGCTCGGCGATCTGATGCCGCCGTCGCACGCGATTCAGCTGGGACACGCCGAGCGGGTCGAGCTCGACACCGAGCGCAAGTTCCGCACGAAGAACAAGGCGAGCTACCGGCTGAATCACTGGCCGATCTGGATCTGGACGTTCTTCATCGCGCCAGGCCCGCTCACCTTCGATCTGTTCGCCCACGGCTTCGACTGGCGCATGGCCGCGTGGCTGGGCGTCGTGCTGGTGGCGCACCGGCGTCGCGGGCTATTTCGGCCAGCTGCCCGGCGTCGAGCCGGCGCCCTACATCATCCGCTTCACCGAGGACCGGCCGAACCCGCTCTATCGGCGCGTCTGCTACACGTTCGGCGTGGAGCGCCGTCATCACGTTTGCCGTGCTGAACATCGCCGGGCTCGTCGGCGCCGTCGTCACCGGCACGTGGCACCTGCGGCAGATCTACGACGTCGCGTATTTCCCTGTCGCGGGGACGATCTGGATCCTGGGCGCGCTCGGACAGCTGCCGCGCGTGAAGCCGTCCACGAAGAACGAGGGCCACGAGCGCCGGTATTTCTACGGCTCGGTGTGGGCGGTCTGCGTCGCGCAGCCGGTGCTGTGGCTGATGTGGACGCGTGCTGCCGCGCTCCCGCGCCTTCGACGCGCTGAAGCTGGCGATCTTCGTCGGGATCCTCGTGTGGATCGGCAACCTCGCGCGGCGCGGCCGACTGCCGCGCACGCGGCCGATCGTCCCCGGGGAACTGGCGATCTCCGACTAGGTCAGGTCCATGGGTCTGATAGGTCTGTAGGTCCATGGGCCAGCGATCGGCGTTACCGCCCATGACCCATGGACCCATCGACCCATGGACCTATCGCGATCGCAGGTTCGGATAGAACTGCACGAACACGCTGTCCTTCTCGCCGTGCGCGAGATGGCACGAATGGCAGCGTGAATCCGGAAAGGCCTTCGCCGTTGCCGCGGCGCCGTTGTCGAAATTGAAATACGCCCAGCCGTCCGGATAGCGCGACTTGTCCTTGACGGACGCGTCGAGGCCCACGCGCGCGCCCTCGGTGTATCCCCCCTGCGCGATGGACTTCTTTTCCTGCGCCTCGTACGACTCGAGCACGAACGTCGTTCCCTCGGGGAACTGCCCGGTCTTCTTGAACGCCTCGTACGCGGTCGGATTCATGTACACGCGATGGAACGTCCCGGGTCCGTTGTCGGGACGTCCCGAGTACCGACAGGCCCAGCGACGAGCCGACGATCGGCCAGGTGTCGTAGCCCGTCGGCTGCACCAGCGCGTCGCCGTTGAACCGCGGCGAGGACGGCGAAGGCGTCGGCGGCGAACCGGACGAGGGCTCGAGCGGCAGCACCGCAAGCGCGACGGCCAGAACCAGCGAGACGCATCATTCGCTCCTCAGCGCGAGAATCGGATCCACCTGCGTTGCGCGGCGCGCGGGCCCTGCGCACGCCACGGCCGCGGCCGCGAGCAATGCAATCGCCAGGACCCCGAACGTCGCGGGATCGGTCGGCTGCGTCTCGTAGAGATACGACGTGAAGAACCGGCCGACGAACATCGACGCGGCGCCGCCGATCGCGAGGCCGATGGCGACCATCACCAGCCCCTGGCGCACGACGCCCGTCAGGATGCTGCCCGGTTGCGCCCCAAGCGCCATCCGCACGCCGAACTCCTGCGTGCGCTGCGATACCGACATCCCGATGACGCCGGTGAGCCCGGCGAGCGTCACGACGAGCGCGACGCCGGCAAAGAGCCCGAGGAGCATGGCCGTCAGACGCGTCGGCGCCAGGTAGTTGGTTCGCAGGGCCTCGAGCGTCTGGACGTGCTCCACCGGCATGTCCGGATCCAGCGAGTGGACCGTGTCGCGCACGACCTCCGTCATCGAGACGGGATCGACGGTCGTGCGAAGCAGCAGGCTGGCGCCCGCCGGGAACGGCGACTGGTTGAGCGCGATGAACAGCTGCGCGACGCCATCGCGCTCGAGCGCGTACTGCCGCACGGTGCCGGTGACGCCGACGACGGTGAACCAGTGCTCGCCGTTGTCGAAGGAGACGCGCGAGCCGACCGGATCCGCGCCATCCCAGTAGCGCGCCATCGACTGGTTGATCACCGCCACCGGCGCCGACTCCGTTTGTGTCGGTCTCGCGGAAGTCGCGCCCGCCGATGATCGGGATCCCGAGCGTCTCGAAGTAGCGGGTGCTGACGACGTTGACGTCTGCCGCCGGCCGGTCGCGTCCGATCGACGACCGTCCCTGGATTTCGAACGCGTTCAGGAACGGTTGCCCCTGCTGGCCGAGCGGGACCACCGTGCCGACGGCGGCCGATTGAACGCCCGGCATCTGCGACAGCCTCTCGAGGAGCGGCTTGTAGAGGCGCAGGTAGTCCTTCGGGCTCCTTGTAGCGCGTGAAGTTGCCGAAGATCTCCGCCGCCAGCACACGTTCGGCGTGGTAGCCGGCGTCCACGCGGGCCAGGCGATAGAGGCTCGTCATGAACAGCCCCGCTGCCGCGAGAAGGACGACCGAGACGGCGACTTGCGCGACCACGAGCCCGCGGAGCAGTCGTGACTGTCGCGGGCCCGCAGCCGACGCGCCGGATTGCCGCAGCACCGACGCCGGCCCCGGGCGCGTGACGAGCGCAGGCAGCGCGCCGAATGCCAGGCCGGTCAGGATCGAGACGACCGCCGTGAACCCCAGCACCCGGCCGTCGATGGCGATGTCCGCGGCGCGCGCGGTAAAGCGGCCGATGAAGGTGCCGAGCGCGCCCTGCGTCATTGCGGCGAGCAGCAGTCCCGCGATGCCGCCGCCGAGGCCCAGCATCACGCTTTCCGTGAGCAGCTGACCGACGAGCTGCCGGCGTCCGGCGCCGAGCGCGGTGCGAAGGGCAAGCTCGCGGTCGCGATTCAGCGTGCGCGCCAGCGTCAGGCTGGCGACGTTCGCGCAGGCGAGCAGCAGCACCAGCGCGGTGGCGCCAAGCAGGATCAGGAGCATCGGCCGCGCGTTGCGGGTCAGCTCGCCGAGCAGGCCGAGCGCGGAGGCGCCGAACCCGCGCGCGTCGCGATACGCCTCGGCGTGCTCGCGCGTGAACTGCGCCGCGACGGTCGCGACGTGGGCCGACGCGGCCTCGATCGTCACTCCCGGCTTCAGCCGCCCGAACACCCGCAGGTTCGAAAACGTCTTCCAGTTTTCCGCCATGTGCTCTTCGCCGCGCGCGCGGAACGGACACGCCGACGTCGGCATGTAGACGTCGGATTCCTGCGGGTAGATCGGCACCGGCGGCAGCACGCCCACGACGGTGTGCGGCCGGTCGTTCATCTCGAAGACCTGCCCGACGATGGTCGGGTCGCCGCCGAAGCGCGTCTTCCAATAGGCGTTGCTGAGGAGCAGCACCGCCGGCGCGCCGTGCGCCGCGTCGGCGGCCTGGAAGGTCCGGCCGAGGATCGGCTTCACGCGCAGCACGTCGAAGAAGTTCGCCGACACGACGCCGGCGGCGACGCGGTTGGGATCGCCGCGCTTGATCAGGTCGAAGGACATCTGGTGGAACTCGACGAGGCCTTCGAAGTCGGACGCCAGCCGATCGCGATATCCGTACAGCTCCGGGATCGACAGCAGCACGTCGTCCTGTCCGGCGAGCAACGACGACTGCCGGAGCAGCACCAGCCGATCGCTTCCCTCGTAGGGCAGCGGCTTCACCAGCACGCCGTCGATGACGCTGAACATCGTCGTGTTGGCGCCGATGCCGAGGCCAAGCGTCGCGAGCACGGCGACGCGTGTAGCCGGGATTCCTGGCGAGCGAGCGGCGCGCGTAGCGGACGTTGCGGAGGATCGTGTCGACCCACGACGTGCGGCGCGTGTCGCGGACTTCCTCGCGCACGCGCTCGACGCCGCCGAACGCGCGGCGCGCTTCCGTCCGCGCGGCCTCGGGCGTGAGCCCCTGGCGTTCGAGCTTCGCCGCCTCGAGATCGAGGTGGAAGGCGAGCTCCTGATCCATCTGATCGTCGAGCCGGCCGCCGTCGCCGACCGCGCGGAACCACCGGCGCATGCGTTTGAACACGTCGTCCTCCGATCAGGCTTCGCTGGCGAGAATGCGCGCGACGGCGGTGGTCATGAGCTCCCACTGCCGGGTTTCCTCGGCGAGCCGCCGCTCGCCGGTCTTCGTCAGCCGGTAGAACTTGGCCTGGCGGTTGTGGTCGGGGCTGCGGCCCCACTCGCTGTCGATCCAGCCGGCTTCTTCGAGGCGGTGGAGCGCGGGGTAGAGCGAGCCCTGGTTCACCTGAAGCACGTCCTCGCTCACCTGCTGGATGCGCTGCGAGATGCCCCAGCCGTGCATGGGACCGAGGCTGAGCGTCCGGAGGATCAGCAGGTCGAGCGTGCCCTGGAGCAGATCGAGTCGGGATGCGGTCATTGGCCGTCCTGTCGAATGTCGACAATACTAGGCCCGGTCTTGTCGAATGTCAACAAGACCGATCACTGGGACGAATCGCGCCGGCGGGAGGTTCCGGATTGCGTCCGGAAGTCGGCCATAATCCGCGCGGTGAAAGGGACTGAGATGCCCAAAGGCTACTGGGTGGTGCTGTATCGATCGGTGTCAGACACGGCGCGCCTCGCGGAGTACGCCTCGCGCGCGGTCCCGGCGATCACCGGGGGTGGCGGGCGGTTCATCGCCCGAGGGCCCGCGGCCCATGCGTACGAAGCAGGCATCGCGCAGAGGACGGTGATCATCGAGTTCGAGAGCGTCGCGGCCGCCGACGCCACGTACCACAGCGACGCGTACCAGGCCGCGCTCCGCTGGCTCGACGGCATCGCCGAGCGCGACGTGCGCATCGTCGAAGGCGTCGGCTAGGTGACGGGCGTCTCGTGCGCGACGTCGGTGTAGTCGCGCCGCTCGACGATCCGCGCGATCTCGGCAATCACCGCGTCGATCTCGTCCCGCGTGTTGTAGAAGTGCGGCGATAGCCGGATGCCGACGCCCGGCCGATAGTCGACGACGAAGTCGCGCGCGTTGAGGGTGCGCGCTACGGCGAGCGCCTCGGGGACATCGACGGCAACCGTGCCGGCCAGCCGATCCGGATCGCGCACGGCAATCGTCGTGAAGCCGCGGCGGTCGATGGCGTCGAGCAACGCCGACGTCAACGCGCGAGACGCGGCGCGAATCCGATTCACGCCGATCTCGCGGATGATCCGCAGTCCCGGCAGCGCCGCGTAGTACGCCGGAATCGCCGGGGTGCCGTTCGCCATCCGTCGCGCGTCAGCGAGCGGCTCGAACTCGTCGAGCGAGAACGCGAACGGCTCGGGATGCGAGAACCAGCCGGTGACTCGCGGCCGCGTGGACGGCAAGCGGTCGGGCCGCGTGTAAAGAAACGCGTTGCCCGGCCCGCCGCACAGCCACTTCAGACACCCGCCCGCCGCGAAGTCGACGCCGAGTGCCGTCAGATCCACCGGGATGATGCCGGCCGACTGATACAGGTCGAGCATCACTTGTGCGCCGACCTGGCGCGCCCGCTCGACGATCGGCACGGGATCCAGGATGAACGAGCTCTTGAAGAGGACGTGGGAGACGGCGACGAGCGCCGTCCGTTCGTCGATGGCCTCCACGACCCGGGCGACGTCCACGGTGAAGTCGTCGCGCGCGGGCACGACGACGAGGCGGAAGCCGAGCGCCTGCTGGGCGCGAAACTGATAGACCATCGACGGGAAGTCGCCGGCCGTGCAGACGATCGTGTCTCGGCGGCCGGGCGGCGGCAGCGTCGAGAGCGCCACCGCGTGCGCGGTGCTCACGTTCTCGTGCATGCTCACCGAGGCCGCCGGCGCGTTCACGATCGCGCCCACGTGTTCCGCCATCTCCTGGCCCATCGTCCACCAGCGGTCCGCCCAGGCCCTCACGCCGCGCGTGGCCCACGTCTGCGGCGTACTCGGCCAGACTGGACTCGACGCCGCGCGGCATCGCGCCGAGCGAGTTGCTGATC
This sequence comes from Vicinamibacteria bacterium, assembly GCA_963787035.1. Lineage (GTDB taxonomy): Bacteria > Acidobacteriota > Vicinamibacteria > Vicinamibacterales > JAENWD01 > JAENWD01. The sequence goes on along the minus strand of CAWBBN010000020.1, from coordinate 199,590 downwards.
ATGTAGACCGAGCGCGACAGAATCGGGAACTCGTCGCGCCAGCGCGTCAGGGGATCCATGGCCGCCTTTACTTGATCCAGCCGCGCCACCGGTAGTACCGGAGCGCCGCGTGCTCATAGATCGCGTCGCGGCTCATGCGCAGTGGCGTAGTACGTCGGCACGAACGCGAGGGCGCCTGTCGTCGCGGGCTCGACGTCCACCGGTGATTGAATCAGCCGGACGAACAGATGCGACTGCTCGAGCAGGAGGGCCATTCGTGCGGCCTGCAGTCGCGACACGATCACGGCGACCGTCCAGCCGGGCCGACGGGCCACCAGTGCCGCCAGGCTCGCGAGCTGATCACGCGTCGTCGGAAGGAACGCGTCGTGAAAGATTCGATTCCTCGGCACGCCTCCCGCTGAGAGTTCCTCGATCAGCCAACCGTCGCCCAGCACCCAGACCTCGCGGGGTGCTCGCGGCTGCGTTGACTTCGATTCCCGCCCGCGCGCGCCCCCGGCGATTGTCGCCGTCCATCACGACGAGCAGGTCAACCGGTCCTGGCGACGCGGGACGCGTCACCGCCGGGACGGCAGGGAGCCATCCCGCGATCAGATTGGCGATGAACGGGAGGGAGAGAACGAGATACGCGCATCCGACCGCCAGCAACGACCAGCGGACGGCCCTGGCGGCGGACGGTCGCCACCAGCGAACCAACAGACCCAGCAGGACGCAGAACAGGAAGAACCACTCGAATGCCGGTCCTCTGTCCGATCTGCTTCAGCAGCCACAGCACCCTGGAAGGATAGAGCAGGGCCCCGCAAGCCCTGGTTGGGCCTGTCCGGGGAGTCGCGTGAAGCCTGGCGGCTTGTAACAGCCGAGTCCGCAGCGAAGTAACGGCTGCATCTCTATTTCAGATGTAACCAATCTCAAACGTGTATAATCAAAAGCCGCCCGGAAATCCGGCCCTCATTCATGGATAGTCCCCTGCGTTCAACGGCCTGTGGTCCGACCAAAAGTCCTGGCCCAACCGTGCCGATAAATCCCGTTAGACCGCGGCAGCCACGCTCATATCCGGAGTCGTTCATGGCCCGTCATCTCGACGCCCTCACCGCCTCGACGCTGAAGAACCTGCGCGCGCAGTGGTGGGACGCGCAGTTCTCGGAGTTCCTGCAGGAAACGCTGAAGCCGCGCCCCGGCACCCGCATCCTCGACGTGGGCTGCGGCGACGGCACCGCGGAGGTCAGCCTGGGGCGCTTGCGGATCTCGCAGCTGCGGCTGTTCGCGGTCGACCGCGACGTCGCGCGCGTCACCCGTGCGTCGATGGAAGGCCGCTCGCACAACTACCGCCTCGGCGTCGCCGCGGCGGACGCCGAAACGCTGCCCTTCGTCACGGGTGCCTTCGACGCGACGTTCTGCGTTGCCGTGCTGCAGCACGTGAAGGACGTCGGGCGCGCCGTCGGCGAGCTCGCGCGCGTCACCCGCCCCGGCGGACGCGTGCTGGCGGTGGAGCCCGACAACAGCGCGCGCTACTGGTACAGCTCGTCGCCCGCAGGCGCGGATGCCTTCGCCGACGCGTCGCGCTTCTTCGCCGCGGCGGCGGCCGCGCGCGGCGACGCGACCGATCCCGCCGTGGGCCCGCGTCTCTCCGCGATTTTCACGGACGCAGGGCTCGAGCCGCTTTCAGTGCAGCTCTTTCCAGTGTCGGTGACCAACATCGGCGCCCCGGCGCGTTCCGTGTGGACGGCCCGGCGCGACGCCGTGAACCGCGAGCTCGCTTCGACGTCGGATGCGACGGTTGCCGCGCTCGGCGCACGCTACCTCGGGACGCTCGCCCGCTACGAGCAGGAGGCCGCGCGCGAAGGCGCCACGTTCGTCGAGATCCAGAACACGATGCTCTTTGCCACCGTCGGACAGCGCGTCGAGAGCGGCGCCGGCGTCACGGGCCACAAGATCGCGTCATGAGGCGCCTGTGGGGCAGGGCTTCAGCCCTGCACTCTGCCGGCGATTGCGGGGCTGAAGCCCCGCACCCACGTACAGTCCGCACCGCGACGCTGCGACCCTGCATGCGACACAATATGCGCGATGCCGAAGCCGTCCGGGTCCGCGGGCTGGGATCAGTACGCCGAGTTCTACGACTGGGAAAACGCGCAGACGATGGCGCGTCGCGATGTGGCGTTCTGGCGCCAGCTCGCGCTCGCGGCTGACGGTCGCGTCCTGGAGCTCGGATGCGGCACCGGACGCGTGACGATTCCCCTCGCGCGTGCGGGCGCTCCGATCGTCGGCGTGGACCTGTCCGCGCCGATGCTCGCGCGGGCCCGGAAGCGCACCGCGCGGCTCCGCGTGAAGCACCGGCCGCGCCTCGTCCGCGGCGACATCCGCGCGCTGCCCTTTCCAGACGCGCGCTTTGGCCTCGTCGCCGCGCCGTACGGCATCCTGCAGTCGCTGCTCAACGAGCGCGACCTGACCGCGACGCTGAAATCCGTCGCCCGCGTGCTGGCGCCGGGCGGCCGAGTCGCCACCGAGCTGGTCGCCGACCTGCCGTCGTGGCGCGAGTACCGCGGCCAGACCCGCCTGCGCGGGTGGCGTCAGGGGAAAAAGGCGCACGTCACGCTCGTCGAGTCGGTCGAGCAGCAGCCTGCACGCGGCCTCACGCTCTTTCACCAGGACTTCATCGAGAAGCGCGCGCGCTCGGTGACACGCCGGCGGTTCGCGCTGGCGTTTCGCACGATTTCACTGCCGCAGATGGCCCGGAGGTTCGAGAAGGCAGGGCTGACGGTCACAGCCAGGCTGGGCAGCTACGACGGCGACCCGTGGACGCGGGAGTCGGAGACGTGGCTGCTTATTGCGGAGAAAGGTCCATAGGTCGATAGGTCCATAGGTCCATAGGTCGGCATCGGGATGAACCCAGCACTCTCCCCATGGACCCATGGACCCATCGACCCATGGACCTACCTCCCCGTGTTAAACTTTACGGTCCCGTTTTTCGCGTATTTTCTGGAGTCTGATGAATGTCCGGCCATTCCAAGTGGCACACCATCAAGCACAAGAAGGGTGCCCTCGACGCCAAGCGCGGGAAGATGTTCACGCGCATCATCAAGGAACTGACCGTCGCCGCACGTAACGGCGGCGGCGACGCCGACAGCAACCCGCGCTTGCGCACGGTCATCGCCGATGCCAAGGCCGTCAACATGCCGGCCGACAACATCAAGAAGGCGATCCAGCGCGGCACGGGCGAGCTGCCCGGAGTCAACTACGAAGAGGTGACGTACGAGGGCTACGGCCCTGGCGGCGCCGCGGTGATCATCGAGACGTTCACTGACAACCGGAATCGCACCGTCGGCGAGCTCCGCCACATGCTCACGAAGCACAACGGCAACCTCGGCGAGACCAACTCGGTGGCCTGGATGTTCTCCAAGAAGGGCTACATCGTCATCGAGAAGGCCGCGGCCGACGAGGAGCAGCTGCTCAACACGGTGCTCGACAACGGCGGTGACGACCTGCGCGACGACGGCGACTCGTGGGAAGTGATCACGGAGCCCTCGGCGTTCGAAAAGGTGCGCGACGCGATCAAGGCGCTCGGCATCGAGCCGGCCACGCGCGCAGGTCGCGATGCTGCCGCAGAACTACGTGAAGCTCGAAGGCAAGGACGCGTCCGCGATGGTCAAGCTGATGGACGCGCTCGACGACCACGACGACGTGAAGCAGGTGTGGTCGAATTTCGACATCGCCGAGAAGGAGATCGAGGCGTCCCTGGCGTGAGGGTCTTCGGCATCGATCCCGGATCGGAGCGCACCGGCTACGGCTGCGTCGACAGCGACGGCCAGCGCCATCAGCTGGTCGCGTGCGGCGCGATCGTCGTGCCCGCGCGCGCGACGTTCCCCGAGCGCCTGCGTCTCATTCACGAAGGGCTGGTCGCGCTCATCCGCGAGTGCCGGCCGGATGTCGCCGCCATCGAGAACCTGTTCCACGCGGCCAACGTCCGCAGCGCGCTGAAGCTCGGGCACGCGCGCGGCGTGGCGATGCTGGCCGCCGTCGAGTCCGGTCTCACGATCGCCGAATACAGTCCCGCCGAGATCAAGCGCGCGCTCGTCGGTTACGGGCGCGCCGAGAAACACCAGGTGGCCGAGATGATCCGGCTGCTGCTGCACCTCGACGTCGTCCCGACTCCGCACGACGCCTCGGACGCGCTCGCCGTGGCGATCTGTCATCTCCACGCCGCCAGCGGCGCCGTCACGCCGGCCAACGAGGCCGGGCGCGTGCCGCGCAGCTGGCGTCACTGGCGGCCGCCGTCAGGCACCCGCCCATCATGATCGCGTTTCTGCGCGGCCGGGTGCTCGAGAAACATCCCACACGGGTGATTGTCGAGACCGGCGGCGTAGGCTACGAGGTCCACGTGCCGCTGTCGTCGTACTCGGCCGTCGGAGAGCCGGGCGCCGACGTCGCGCTGCGCATCCACACGCACGTCCGCGAGGACGCGCTGCAACTCTTCGGGTTCGCGACGCCGCTGGAGCTGGCGCTGTTCGATCGGCTCGTGGCGGTGTCGGGCATCGGCCCGAAGCTCGCGCTGGCGGTCTTGTCCGGCATCGCGCCCGGCGATCTCGTCGGCGCGATTGGCGGCGGCGACATCGCCCGCCTGGTCTCGATCCCCGGCATCGGCCGCAAGACCGCCGAGCGGATCGTGCTGGAGCTGCGCGACAAAGTGAGCGCGCTCGAAGGCTCGGCCACGGGCGGCGCGCCGGGCGACGGCACGCGCACCGATCTGCTATCGGCGCTCGTGAATCTGGGCTACCATCGGCCCGCGGCCGAGAAAGCGGTGGACGCGGCGCTCGCGGCCACAGGCGGAGCATTCGAAGCGTCGCTCCGCCGCGCGTTGGAATCGTTGACGAGAGGCGGGAGAAAGTAGCGCTCGTCGTGAATGTCTGATCCTCGCATCGTCGCGGCGTCGCGCATCGACGAAGACGCGCAGTACGAGGTCGGGCTGCGCCCGCGGACGCTCGACGACTACATCGGCCAGGACCGCGTCCGCGAGAACCTGCAGGTGTCGATTGCCGCCGCCCGCAACCGCGGCGAGGCGCTCGATCACGTCCTGCTGTACGGTCCGCCGGGTCTCGGCAAGACGACGCTCGCGACGGTCATCGCCAACGAGCTGGGCACGTCGATTCGATCGACGGCAGGCCCGGTCATCGAGCGCCCGGGCGATCTCGCGGGAATGCTCACCGCGCTCAACGAGCGCGAGGTGATCTTCATCGACGAGATTCACCGCCTCGCGCCGAACATCGAGGAGATCCTCTATCCGGCGATGGAGGACTTCGAGCTCGACATCATGATCGGCAGCGGGCCCGCGGCGCGCTCGGTCAAGGTGCCGCTCAAGCCGTTCACGCTCATCGGCGCGACGACGCGCGCGGGGCTGCTGACCGCGCCGCTGCGCGCGCGGTTCGGCATCGTCCACCGGCTCGACTTCTACAACGTCGCCGACATCGAGGAGATCGTGCGGCGTTCGGCGCGGATCCTCGGCGTCGCGCTCGACGCGGAGGCCGCGCTCGAGCTCGCGCGCCGCTCGCGCGGCACGCCGCGCATCGCGAACCGCCTCCTCCGCCGCGTGCGCGACTACGCGGAGGTGCGCGCCGACGGCCGTATCACGATGGACGTCGCCAGCGCCGCGCTCAGCCTGCTCGAAGTGGACGCGCACGGCTTCGACGACATCGACCGCCGCCTGCTGCGCACGATCATCGACAAGTTCAACGGCGGACCGGTGGGCGTCAACAGCCTGTCGGCGGCGATCAACGAGGAAGCCGACGCCATCGAGGACATCTACGAGCCGTATCTGATCCAGATCGGCTTTCTCGACCGCACCCCGCGGGGGCGGGTCGCCACGGCGCGGGCCTACGAGTTCTTCGGGCTCGAAGCGCCGGGAAGGGACGGGAGACTGTGGTGAACGAGTCGGGACAGGTCGGAGTCAAGCCGCTGGCCGTGCACGCGGGCCGGCTGTCACGACCGGGCTTGAGGCGCGTGGCGATCGCCGGGCTGGCGACCTACGTGCCGCCGCGCGTGCTCTCCAACTTCGACCTCGAGAAGATGGTCGAGACCAGCGACGAGTGGATCCAGCAGCGCACCGGCATCCGCGAGCGGCACATCGTCGATCCCGGCGTGGCGACGTCGGACCTGGCGAAGGAAGCGGCGCTCAAGGCGATCGCGCAGGCCGGCCTCAAGCCCGCCGACATCGACTTCATCGTCGTCGGCACGACGACGCCCGACATGATGTTCCCGAGCACCGCGTGCCTGCTGCAGCACAAGATCGGCGCGACGCGCGCGTGGGGCTTCGATCTCGGCGCCGCGTGTTCCGGCTTCACGTACGCGCTCACGACGGCGGCGCACATGGTCGCCTCGGGCACCATCGAGCACGCGCTCGTCGTCGGCGCCGACGTGATGTCGAGCATCCTCGACTACACCGATCGCACGACGTGCGTGCTGTTCGGCGACGGCGCGGGCGCCGCGGTGATCTCGCCGACGAAGGATCGCGAGTTCGGCATTCTCGATTTCGAAGCGGAGATCGACGGCAGCGGCGGCCCGGCGCTCTGCATGCCGGCCGGCGGCAGTCTCCGCCCCGCGTCGAAGGAAACCGTCGAAGGGCGCCTGCACTACGTGAAGCAGGACGGCCAGGCCGTGTTCCGCTTCGCGGTGCGCAAGACCGAGGAGATGTGCGGGCGGTTGCTCTCGCGGAACAACCTCACGGCGAGCGACATCGATCTCTTCGTGTCGCATCAGGCGAACCGGCGCATCATCCAGTCGGCAGCCGAGCGGATCGGCTTCCCGCCCGAGAAAGTCGTCATCAACATCGCGAACTACGGCAACACGACCGCGGCCACGATTCCGCTCGCGCTGGACGATGCGGTGAAGGACGGACGGCTGAAGAAGGGGAGCCTGGTGCTCGTCACGTCGGTGGGTGCCGGGTTCACCGTCGGTGCGCTGCTGGTGCGGTGGGCCATATAGAAGGGCCCGACCTCCGCTCGTCAGCCGGGTACGCAATTTCTGCGATTCGGCCTCTTCGGGCGACTCGATTCGGCCCGCCCGAATTCCGGCCCGAATCCGCCGCGTGTTCCGAGACGGCACACGGTGTTACAGAACTGATCACGGCTGATAAGTCATTGTTAATAAATGACTTAATAGCTGTCTCTGCCGTTTGTTCAGCCTCTCGGGTTCCAGAATCTGCCACGTTTCAGCGCACGGCCGGGCTGCACAGCACTGCAGTAACTCTGTAAGCCTCTCTATCAAAACACACTTAGCGCGTCACGTCCGCTACGGATGAGTGTGGCCGCGGCCTTGCTCTCCTTCGGAAACGCCCGAGGTGTCGCCTCGGCTGGCCATGCCGGTTCAGCCAAGGCACACACGGTTTCCCAGGATTTCGTATGCACGAGACCGCCCTGCCGCTCACGTCCTCGTCGCCCACCCCGGCACGCGACCGCGACGAGCGCTCCACGCGCCGGAACTGGCGCGACCAGCTGCCCGTGCTCGAGGGGCGCCGGGTGTCCCTGCGCGAGCTCGACGCGTCGGACGCCGCGACCCTGCTGCCGCTGCTGGCGGCGCCCGAGGTGGCGCGGTTCCTCTCGCCGCCGCCGCAGTCGCTGGAGCGGTTCGCCGGCTTCATCGACGCGACGCTCAGCGAGCGCCGCGCGGGCCGGTACGCAGGCTTCGCGATTGTCCCGCACGAGACGGGACGCCCGGTGGGGCTCGTCCAGATTCGCCAGCTCGATCCGAGCTTCGGCACCGCGGAGTGGGGCGTCGCCCTTGGCGCCGAGTGGTGGGGGCGCGGGCTCTTCGTGGACGCCGGGCATCTGCTGCTCGACTTCGCGTTCAGCGAGCTGGGCACGTTCCGCGTCGAGGCGCGCGTCGCCTCGCGCAACGCCCGCGGCAACCGCGCCGTGGAGAAGCTCGGGGCCGTCGCCGAGGGCCTGCTGCGCGGCTCGCTCGTCGTGGCGGACGGCTCGCGGCACGACCAGGTGCTCTGGTCGTGGCTGAAGGAAGACTGGCGCCGCGCGCGTGCGGCCGAGACGGAGGCGTCGACATGGGTCCACTGACCTGGCGCCGCGTCGTCGGCATCGCCGCGACGATTGCGCTCCTCGCGCTCATCTCGTTCCCCGCGTTCGCCGAGGGCCGCGGTCCGCGGATGGATCGCGCGCTGGTCGCGCGCCTCGGCACCGGCGGCACGTCGCGGGTGATCGTCCGCGCCCAGAACGGCGCTGACATCGCGACGAAGCTGCGGCAGTTCGGCGTGCGCGTCGGCGCGCGCCTCGACAGCGTGGACGGCTTCGTCGCAGACGTCCCGAACGCGGCGCTCGAGGCGCTCGCGGCGGATCCGTCCGTCGCCGGCGTCCACCTGGATCGCCTGGTCACGCCGATGCTCGCGGACGACGAAAACGGGATCGGCGCAGGTCACGCGGCCGCGTTCGGCCGCCAGCCAGTACGACGGCTCGGGCGTCGGCGTCGCGATCATCGACTCCGGCGTCACGGCGTGGCACGACGACCTCGCGCGCAACGTCAGCAACGGGCGCGGCCCGGTCGGGCAACGCGTCGATGGCGTTCGTCGATTTCGTCGACGGCGCGACGACGGCGCACGACGACTTCGGGCACGGGACGCACGTGGCCGGCATCATCGCCGGCAGCGGCTGGGACGCGGCGGGCCAGTACGAGGGCGTCGCACCCGGCGCCGACCTGCTGGTGCTGCGCGTGCTGAACGGGCAGGGCCAGGGATCGGTCAGCGACGTGATTCGAGCGATCGACTTCGCGGTCGCCAACCGCGCCCGGTTCCACGTGCGCGTCATCAACCTGTCGATTGGCGCCGCGGTGTTCGAGTCGTACGAGACGGATCCGCTCACGCTTGCCGCCAAGCGCGCCGTGGACGCCGGCCTGGTCGTCGTCACGGCCGCCGGCAACCTGGGGAAGGACGCCAACGGCAACCTGCAGTACGGCGGCATCACCGCGCCGGGCAACGCGCCGTGGGTCATCACGGTCGGCGCGTACAACGATCAGGGCACGCCTGACACCTCCGACGACACCGTCGCGACGTTCAGCTCGCGCGGGCCGACCGCGATCGACGTGACCGCGAAACCGGACCTCGTCGCGCCCGGGCTCCACATCGTGTCGCTGAACGATCCGAACAGCTACCTGTCGGGTCTCAGGCCCGACAGCCTGGTCGCCGGCACGCGCGGGGCCGCGTTCCCCTACATCTCGCTCAGCGGCACCAGCATGGCGGCGCCCGCGGTGACCGGTGTCGTCGCGCGGATGCTGCAGGCGAACCCGTCGCTGACGCCGAACGCCGTGAAGGCGATCCTCGAATACACGGCGGCGCTGCACTCCGGCGTCGACTACATGTCGCAGGGCGCCGGCTTCCTCAACGCGGACGGCGCGATCACGCTGGCGAGCTTCTATCAGACAGCGCGCACCGGCGACCCGTACCCGACCGACTCGAACTGGTCGGCGCACATTCTCTGGGGCAACTTCCTCATCGGCGGCGGGACGATCACGCCGACGGCCTCGGCCTGGGGCAGCAACATCGTCTGGGGCTCGCAGGCGCAGAACATCGTGTGGGGCTCGAGCGGCGACAACGTCGTCTGGGGCGCGCGCGCGGACAACAACAACTGGGGCGTTCAGCCGGAGAACATCGTCTGGGGCAGCAACATCGTGTGGGGCTCCAATATCGTGTGGGGGTCCAACATCGTCTGGGGCTCCAACACCGATCTCGCCCAGAACATCGTCTGGGGCAGCGCGTGCGGCGGCGCCGATTGCGTGAGCGGCAGCAACATCGTGTGGGGCTCGAATATCGTGTGGGGCTCCAACATCGTCTGGGGTTCGAACATCGTCTGGGGCTCCAACATTGTCTGGGGCAGCAATATCGTGTGGGGCTCCAACATCGTGTGGGGCTCGAACATCGTCTGGGGTTCCAACATCGTGTGGGGCAGCAGCGTTGACGACCCCTCGGCCTCTGCCGGCGTCGGGATGCAGGCCGCGTTGCACCTTTAGTTTCCTCGCCTCCAGTTCGCTCTCTTCCCCCGCGCGCAGCGGCTCTTCGCCCCGCTGCGCGCTTCTTTTTCAGGGGCGTCCCGGCCGCTGCAGCACCAGGCACGAGGCACGAGCGCACCGGCACCGAGCACCCGGCACCAGGCACGGACGACTGCAGTACGATCTCCCCGTGCGCCTTTCCGACTTCGATTTCGACCTCCCTGAGTCGCAGATCGCGCAGGCGCCTCCCGAAAGGGGGACGTCGCGGCTGCTCGTGCTCGATCGGGCCGCTGGCTCGTGGCGTCATCAGCGCATCGCCGACCTGCCGAGCCTGCTGAACGCCGGGGATCTGATCGTCGTCAACGACTCGCGCGTGGTGCCCGCGCGACTGCTCGGCCGTCGCGATCCGAGTGGCGGGCAGGTCGAGTGCCTCCTTCTGCGGCATCGAGTCGGCGACGAGTGGGACGCGCTGTTGCATCCCGGCCAGAAGATGAAGCCGGGCACGCGCGCCAGGTTTGGTGAGGGCCCGCGCGCGGTCGAGCTCGAGGTGCTCTCACAGCACACCTTCGGGCGACGGACGATCCGGCTGCGCCGCGCGGACGGCGGCGACGTGGACGAAGCCATCGACGCCCTGGGCCACATGCCGCTGCCGCCGTACATCAAGCGCCCCGACAGCGCGGCGGATCGCGAGCGGTATCAGACGGTCTACGCGCGTGCCCGCGGATCGGTCGCCGCGCCGACCGCGGGGCTGCATCTCACGCCGGCGCTGCTCGCGGAGCTCACCGCCCGCGGCGTCGAGCGGGCCGACATCACGATGCACGTCGGCTACGGCACGTTCTCTCCGATTCGCGTGGACGAGATCGAGGCGCACACGATTGACCCGGAGGTCTTCGAGGTCTCCGCGGGCAGCGCATCGGCAATCGCCCGCGCGCAGGACGAGGGCCGCCGCATCATCGCCGTCGGCACGACGACGACGAGGACGCTGGAATCGGTGGCGAAGGAACACGGCGGGCGCGTGCAGCCCGACGCGGGGGAGACGTCTCTCTTCATTTACCCTGGATTTCACTTCCAGGTCCTGGGCGGACTGCTGACGAACTTCCACCTGCCGCAGTCGTCGCTGCTCGTGCTCGTCTGCGCGTTCGCCGGCCGCGAGCTGGTGCTCGACGCGTACCGGGACGCGGTGAAGGAGGGATATCGGTTCTACAGCTACGGCGACGCGATGCTGATTATCTGAATTCCAGTGCTGCCAGGTTGCAACAGTGCCGCCGAGCTGCCGCTGGCGGACCGACTCTCACTGCAGCACTCCAGCACCTCGGCACCTGCGCCCATCGCTCGTCGATCGTCGCTGTAATATGTGCCCGTGCCCTTCCCCTACGAAGAGTTCGACCTTTCCGGCGTGCGGACCTATCCGCTGGCGTCGCGCCAGAGCAAGGCCCGCGTCGAGGACTTCGCGCGGCCGTACGAGAAGGGCAGCGGCGTCGGCGCGTGGATCGATCGGCTGCCGAATATCCTCGCGGGCGCGGACTTCAAGGCCGTCGTCTCGCGCCTCCAGCGCGCGAAGCGCGAGGACGGCGGCATCATCTGGGGCTTCGGCGCGCACGTGATCAAGACGGGCCTCTCGCCCGTCCTCGTGGACCTGATGCGGCGAGGGTTCGTGTCCGCGCTCGCGACCAACGGCGCCGGCCTGATTCACGACTTCGAGATCGCGCTCTCGGGCGCGACGTCGGAAGACGTGGACGAAGCGCTCGGCCCCGGACGCTTTGGCATGGCGGAGGAGACGGGTCGCCTGCTGAACGAGGCGATCACGACGGGGTCGGGCGCGGGCTCGGCATCGGTCAGGCCGTCGGCGAATGGATGGGCGGCGCGACGCTGCCGCATCGCGCGCACAGCGTCACGGCGGCCGCCGCGCGAGCTCGGCATCCCGCTCACCGTGCACGTCGCCATCGGCACCGACATCGTCCACATGCATCCCGCCGCGTCGGGCGCCGCGCTCGGCGAGGGCAGCCTTCGCGACTTCCGATACTTCGTGTCGAACGTCGCGCGCCTCGACCGGGGCGTCTACCTCAATTGCGGATCGGCGGTGGTGCTGCCCGAGGTCTTCCTGAAGGCCGTCGCCCTCGCTCGCAACCAGGGCCGCCCCCTCACCGATCTCACGACGGTCAATCTGGATTTCGTGCGCCTGTACCGTCCGCAGACCAACGTCGTGACTCGCCCGACCAAGGGGATCGGCGCAGGCTATTCGCTGACCGGGCACCACGAACTGCTCCTCCCCCTGCTGGCAGCTGCGCTCATCGAGGGCTGACGGCCGGCGCCGCCAGTTCATCAAGTGCCGAGGAAAGTCAGCCTCGCAAGCCCCTTTCGCCAAGCCGTGCTCGAATCCACGTATGAAGTACAGGCTTCTCACGGGCACGGCCGTTGCTTTGGCTCACACCTTCCCGTGCCCCAGCTCGGCCTGATTGCCTTGCTCGTCTCGGAATTGGTGTACCTCACCATCCGTTTCGACACGCAGGCTCTCGACCGCGCTTCCTCGCCCTGGCTGCACCTGGTGGCCTGGTCGCCGCAGTTCCTGCAGATCGCCATCACCGCCTCCATCGCGCTGGTCGGCCTGCAGCGCTCGCGCTTCGCCGTGCGGCTGTCGCCTGCCGAGCACCGCCGCCTCCGCCCCGTCGCGCATCGCGTGGCTTGCGGTCCATCTGGGGCGCTTGCGCTCTTCATCCAGACCTCCGCCGTCGTCTTCGATCCGGCCTCGGCCGATCGGCATCCGGCCTTCTGGGTCGTCGCCTGGTTCCTGCTTGGGCTCATCGCTCTGGCCGCCTGGGGACTCGCGCTCGATGTCGCGTCGCATCCAGCTGCCGCCGTTGGCCCGCGTGCAGGGCGTGGCGGGACTGGCGGCGCTTCTGGGCGTGCTGGCGTGGCTCGCCGGATATTTCGCTGAAGCGCTCTGGCGCCCGTTGGCTCGCTACACGTTCTGGGCGGTCGGCGGCGTGCTCGGCCTCGTCTACCCGCAGGTCGTGAGCATTCCCGGACGACTGGTTCTCGGGACGCCGACCTTCAAGGTGTCCATCGCGCCGGAGTGCTCGGGCTACGAAGGCATCGGCCTCATCCTGGCGTTTCTGATCGTCTACTTCTGGGTCTTCCGGCGCGAGCTGCGGTTTCCAGGCGTGCTGGTGCTGTTGCCGATCGGCGCCGTCGCGATGTGGGTCCTCAACGTGGCGCGCATCGCCCTGCTGATCGCCATCGGATCGGCGGGCTGGCGGGCGATCGCGCTGGGCGGGTTTCATTCGCAGGCCGGCTGGCTGACGTTCAACGCGGTCGCGCTCGCATCCGTCGTCGATCTTGAATCGGGGCGGGTTCTTCAGGAAAGCGGCGCCGGTGACCGTCCGTGACCGAGCACGCGGACTCGACCCCGGCGTATCTCGCGCCCTTCCTCGTCGTGATGGCTGCCGCCATGCTCACGGGCGCCTTCTCGGCGGGCCTCGACTGGCTCTACCCGGTTCGCGTCATCGCGGCGGTGTGGGTGCTGTGGGTGTTCCGAAGGAGTTACGCGAATCTGGGCTGGACGCTGTCGTGGCGTGCGATTGGGATCGGGTGCGCCACCTTTGCGGTCTGGATAGCGCTTGTGCCCTCCGGCCCTCCGGGCGCTCGCTGGCCGGCCGCTCTGGAATCGGTGCCGTTCTTCTGGGCCGCCGCCTGGCTGGCGGTGCGGTTCGTCGGGCTACACGATCACGGTCCCGCTGGTCGAGGAGTTGGCATTCCGCGGATACCTGACCCGGCGGCTGATGCGCGCGGACTTCGATCAGCTCCCCCTCGGGTTGTTCTCCTGGTCGTCCTTTGTCATCTCGTCGCTGCTGTTCGGGGCGCTGCACGGTGGGTTCTGGCTTGCCGGCACGATTGCGGGCATGGCGTTCGCGATCGCGCTCTACCAGCGCCGTGCGCTCGGTGACGCGGTGCTGGCTCACGCCACCACCAACGGGTTGATTGCGTTCTACGTGCTTGGCGACGGGTCGATGGTCGATGTGGGCGTGAACTGATCTCTCAAAGGAGGAACGGCATGCGAAGGTTCAGTCGGTGGCTCAGTGGTGGTGCGGCGGTGATGGCTGGCGGTCCATCGCGCTTGGGTCTCCAATGCCCTGGCGTCGACTGACGGTGGCGCCCGAGAATCAGTCCAAGCTCGATCTCGGCGGGTCTCGCGCTGGCTGGCCGGCGGCGTCCTCATGCTGAGGGCGCGCCGGGGTTCGAAGTAGGCACGACTAGCGGAGGATAGTCGATGCGAAGGTTCGGTCAAGTGCTCAGTGGCGTGCGCGGCGTCTGATGTTGGCGGTCCACTGCACCTGGGTTCGAACGCGCTGGCGTCCGGACGCAGTGCGGCGGTGCGCGGTGCCCGAGGAATCAGCCCGATGTCGATTTCGGCGGGTCTCGCGCTGCTGGCCGGTGGTGTCCTCATGCTGAGGGCGCGCCGGGGTTCGAAGTAGGGAACACGAGCGATGCGGACAGGCGGGGCGTCGACGGGACGCCTCGCCCGCTGCATCTGAATCGAACGTGTCTACCTCCACGATCTACACAGTCGTCTATTTCGGCGGCATCTTCGCGGTGGCGCTGCTCGAGTGGGCGCTGCCTCGCCGGCCATTCGGTGAGTCGACGGGATTGCGCTGGTTCGGCAATTTCGGCCTCCAGATCCTCGGAGGCGTCCTCGTGCGGGCCCTCTTCCCGCTTTTCGGAGTCGGCTGGGCCGCCTTCTGCCGGGAACACGGCCTCGGCCTCTTCAACGTGGTGCACTGGCCGGCCTGGATCGCGTTCGCACTGACCATTCCCGCCCTCGACCTGGCGGCTTACGCCCAGCACTACGTGCTTCATCGCGTGCCGGTGTTGTGGCGTGTGCATCGCGCGCACCACTCCGACCTGGACTGCGACTTCTCGACCGGCTTGCGGTTCCATCCCTTCGAGGCGGTGTACTCGACGGCGATTCTGTCGGGTGTCATCCTCGCGCTCGGAGTGCCGCCTGCCGCAGTCCTGCTCTCGCAGGTCCTGGCGCTGACGCTGGACTTCGTCGAGCACGCCAACCTCCGCATTCCAGCCTCGCTCGAACAGGTGATGCGCCTCGTGGTCGTGACCCCGGACATGCACCGGATCCACCATTCGCAGGACCCGCGAGAGGGCAATTCGAACTTCGCGAATGTGTTCTCCTGGTGGGACCGGCTCTTTGGCACCTACGTGGATCACCCGGCCGCGGGCCACGAGGGCATCAAGTTCGGCCTGGCGGAGCTCTCCGACCGCAAGCACCTCACGTTGCCGTGGATGCTCGCGGATCCGTTCCTGAGCCCGGTGCAGCCGGCGGCCGCCGATCGCCCGTCAACACCGGACCCGTCTCCGGGACCGTAGCTCGCTGAGCCATTTCCCTGTTAAGATTGAAAGTTCCCGCCGGTGTAGCTCAGTTGGTTAGAGCACGCGGCTCATATCCGCGTTGTCCGGGGTTCAAGTCCCTGCACCGGCACCAATCTTTGCCGCGCGACGCGCGGGCCCCTTGCCGGCGCGAAGCGCCGGCCCTGCCGCGCGCGAGCGCGGCCCTGCCGGCGAGCCACAGCGAGCCGGCCCGCACTTATGACCTCCCTCGCCGCGCGCGTCCTGGCGGGCATTCGACGGCGTCAGCTGTTCGAACCCGGCGCGCGCGTTGTCGCGGCCGTCTCCGGGGGGTCCGATTCGGTCGCGCTCGCGTGGATCCTGCGCGAGCTGTCTGAAGCTGGCGCGCTCCGCCTCATCGCCATCGCGCATCTCGACCACAGCCTTCGCGGCGCCGAGTCCGCCCGGGACGCCGCGTTCTGCCGGGATCTCGCCGCCGAGCTCGGCGTGCCGTTCGACGTGGAAGCCGCCGACGTCGCCCGTCTCGCGAAGGAGCACGGGCAATCGATCGAGGAGGCGGGACGCGAGGCGCGCTACGCCTTCTTCGAGCGCGTCCGCGCGCGTGCATCGGCCGACGCCGTCGCCACCGGCCACACGCGCGACGACCAGGCCGAGACGGTGCTGATGCGCGTGTTTCGAGGCGCCGGCACGAAAGGGCTTGCCGGCATCCCGCCGCGTCGCGGCGCGATCGTCCGGCCGCTCATCGATCTCCGCCGTGTCGAGCTGGTCGGCTGGCTCGACGCGCACGGCCGGCGCTGGGTTGAGGACTCGACCAATGCGGATCGCGCGCTGACCCGGAACTGGATCCGCCACGCCCTCCTGCCTGAGATCACGGGGCGATTCGGCGACGGCGTCATCGACGTCCTCGCGCGCGGCGCGGACCTGGCACGCGCCGACGACAGCGTCCTGAGCGAAATCGCCCGGGAGGTCGCGCCCGGCATCCAAACGAGTGTCGGCGACGCCATCGACCTCAGTGTTCCGGCGCTCTGCGTGCAGCCCCTCGCGATTCGCCAGCGCGTCGTGCGCGGCGTGTTGAAGCGCTTCGCCGGCCGCGGCCCGTCCGCCGCGCACGTGGCGGCCGTTCTCCGGATGGCGGAGTCGGGCCAGCCCGCCAGGCTGCAGCTCGGCCAACGCCTGTTGGAACTTTCCGGCGGCGGAAGGGTCTTATCTATCAGGGAGTCTCGTCCGGCGGAGCGCACGGGACAGCTCGTGGACGTATCCCCTGGAGATTCCAGGGGAGATCGACCTCCCCGAGGCCGCGGGCCGGCTGACGGCCAGCCCGACGACGCTGGAGGCGCTGGGCGGGATGTCGAAGGTGAAGCACCTGCCGCCAGGGCAGGCGGTGGCCGCCGGGCTGGAAGGCCCGCTGGTCGTGCGGGCCTGGCAACCGGGCGATGCCATGCATGTCCTGGGGCTCTCGGGCCGAAAGAAGGTACAGGACCTGTTCGTCGATCGGAAGGTGCCGCGCGAGCGGCGTCACATGGTGCCCGTCGTAGCCCATCCGGATGGTCGGATCGTGTGGGTCGCGGGGCACGCGCTCGGCGAGCCGTTTCGCGTGAGCGAGGCCACGAAGTCCGTGGTAGTCTTGAATTTCGAGCCGTTTTTGGAGGCCACTAAGTGAACTCAACTCTGAAGAGCCTGCTGTTCTGGATGGTGCTCGTCGTCGTTGGGGTGCTCGTCTGGAATTTCTCGACGCGCTTCAACACCCGCGACCAGACCATCAGCTTCAGCCAGTTCATGACCCAGGTGGAATCCAACCAGGTCTCCAGCGCCACGATCTCGGGCAACGAAATCTCGGGAACGCTGAAGAGCAACGACACCTTCCGCACGCACGCCCCGACGCAGTACGAAGGGCTGGCGAACCGGCTCATCGACAAGGGCGTGGTCGTCACCGCGAAGGATCCGACGACGAGCCCGTGGGCCACGCTGCTCTACTCGTGGGCGCCGATCCTGCTCCTGATCGGCTTCTGGATCTTCTTCATGCGCCAGATGCAGAGCGGCGGCAACAAGGCGCTGTCGTTCGGCAAGAGCAAGGCGAAGCTGTCGTCGAGCACGCAGAAGAAGGTGACGTTCAAGGACGTCGCCGGCGTCGACGAAGCGAAGGACGAGCTGCAGGAGATCATCGAGTTCCTCCGCGAACCGCAGAAGTTCCAGAAGCTCGGCGGCCGCATCCCGAAGGGCGTCCTGCTGATGGGCTCTCCGGGAACCGGCAAGACGCTGCTCGCGCGCGCGGTCGCGGGTGAAGCCAACGTCCCGTTCTTCTCGATCAGCGGCTCCGATTTCGTCGAGATGTTCGTCGGCGTCGGCGCCAGCCGCGTGCGCGATCTCTTCGAGCAGGGCAAGAAGAACGCGCCGTGCATCGTGTTCATCGACGAGATCGACGCCGTCGGCCGTCACCGCGGCGCGGGCCTCGGCGGCGGACACGACGAGCGCGAGCAGACGCTGAACCAGCTGCTCGTCGAGATGGACGGCTTCGAATCGAACGAAGGCGTCATCCTCGTCGCGGCGACCAATCGCCCCGACGTCCTCGACCCGGCGCTGCTGCGTCCCGGCCGTTTCGATCGCCGCATCGTCGTGAACCGTCCCGACGTGAAGGGCCGCGAGGGCATCCTCGCCGTCCACACGAAGAAGATTCCGCTGTCCGACGACGTGGATGTCAGCGTGCTGGCGCGGGCGAGCGCGGGCTTCAGCGGCGCCGATCTCGCGAACCTGGTGAACGAGGCGGCGCTCAACGCCGCGCGCTACAGCCAGAAGGTCGTTCGCATGCTCGACTTCGAGTTCGCGAAGGACAAGGTCATGATGGGCGCCGAGCGCCGCTCGATGATCATCAGCGACGAAGAGAAGAAGGTCACGGCGATCCACGAGGCCGGCCACGCGGTGCTGACGGTGCGGCTGCCGCACGCCGATCCGATCCACAAGGTGACGATCATCCCGCGCGGCATGGCGCTCGGCGTCACGCAGCAGGTGCCGGTCGACGAGAAGCACAACTACTCGCGCGACTACCTGAACGACCGCGTTGCGATCCTGCTCGGCGGCCGCATCGCCGAGGAGATCATGCTCGGCCAGATCACGACCGGCGCCGGCAACGATCTCGAGCGCGCCACCGAGATGGCGCGCAGCATGGTCTGCGAATGGGGCATGAGCGACGCGATGGGCCCGCTCACGTTCGGCAAGAAGGAAGAGCAGATCTTCCTCGGCCGCGAGATCGCGCAGCGCAGCGACTACAGCGAGGACACGGCGGTCCGGATTGACCAGGAGGTCAAGAAGATCGTCACCGACAACTACCAGCGCGCGCTGGCGGTGATCGAGGAATACAAGGATCGGCTGCAGAACCTGGCCGACGCCCTGCTGTCGAAGGAAGTGCTCGACGGCGACCAGGTTCGGCGGATCGTCGCTGGCCTCCCGCTCGACGATCAGACGCCGCCGTCGACGCCCGAAGCGCCGCGCGCCGTGGACGACCGGCCGCGCAAAGAATCGCGCCCCGGCTTCGTGCCGAACCTGAACAACCCGCTGCCGAAACCGAGCTAAGGCCGGGTTCAGCGGGTCCCGGCGGGTCGAGCAGGTCAGTCAGGTCGGTGGCTGACCCGCCCGACCCGATCGACCAGCCGACCCGATCGACCTGACCGACCGGCGAGACCCGGCCAACCTGTTCGCTCTTCCACGCCGCCCCCGCTTCTCGATTCCGCTTCCGGCGGACTCGTGCTCGATCTCGGCGAGAGGACGCTCCTCATGGGCGTCCTGAACGTCACGCCGGATTCCTTCGCCGACGGCGGCCAGTTCCTGGATCCCGGGCGGGCGGTTGATGCCGCGCTCGCGATGCAGGACGCCGGCGCCGACCTGATCGACGTCGGCGGCGAGTCCACGCGTCCCGGCGCGGCGGAGGTGTCGGCGGACGAGGAGCGCCGGCGCATCGAGCCCGTGCTCGAACGGCTGGCAGGGCGGGTGACCATCCCGATATCGATCGACACATACAAGGCGGACGTCGCGCGCGCGGCGCTCGATCGCGGCGCCAGTCTCGTGAACGACGTGAGCGCCCTAAGGTATGATCCGGCCCTGGCGGACGTCGTCGCCGAGTCGGGCGCCGCGGTGATCCTGATGCACAACCGCGGGCGCTCGAGCGACATGTACCGCGACGCCCGTTACGAGGACGCTGTCGCCGAGATTGGGCGCGAGCTCGGCGAACGTCTCGGCGCGGCGATTGCCGCGGGGATCTCTCCCGAGCGAGTCGTTCTCGATCCCGGGGTCGGGTTCGCCAAGCGCGCGGAGCACAGCTTCGAGGTGCTTGCCGGCCTCGAGTCGCTCGCCGCGCTGGGCCGTCCGCTGCTCGTGGGCCCTTCGCGCAAGTCGTACCTGAAGGCGGCCATCGGCAACCGCGAGGCCGCGGACCGCGACTGGGCGACGGCCGCTGCCGTCACCGCGTCGGTGCTGCTCGGCGCGCACATCGTGCGCGTGCATGCCGTGAAGGAGATGGCGGACGTCGTGCGCACGGCTGACGCGATTCGCGCTGCCGCCGAGCGCCGACCCGCTCGACCTGATCGACCTGATCGACCCGAGAGACCTGACCTTTGCTCCCCTGGCTCACCGACGTCCTTGGCCGCCCTCTGGGCTGGCGCGATGTGGTCGATATCGCGCTGGTGGCGCTGCTCATTTACGAAGTCCTGATCCTGATTCGCGGCACGCGCGCCGCGCAGATGGCCGTCGGCGCCGGGCTCGCCGTCGTCCTGTTCTACCTGTCGCAGATCGTCCAGCTCGAGACCGTCAACTGGATCATCCGCAACATGATCGGGTACGTCGTCTTTGCGGCGATCGTCCTCTTCCAGTCGGATATCCGGCGCGCGCTGGCGCATCTTGGACGAGCGCCGTTCTTCCGCTATCTGTCCAAGGGCGAGATCGTCGACGAGACCATCGAGGAGATCGCGGTGGCCGCCCAGATGATGTCGTCGCAGCGGACTGGCGCCATCGTCGTCATCGAGCGGCAGATCGGCCTGAGGAACTACGTCGAGGGCGGCATCCCGCTCGACGCGACGATCAGCTACGACCTGCTCGTCACGATCTTTCAGCCCGGATCGCCGCTCCATGACGGCGCGGTGATCATCCAGGAGAACCGGGTCTCCGCCGCGGCCTGCTTCCTCCCGCTGACCGTGAACCCGAGGCTCAGCAAGGATCTCGGCACACGGCATCGCGCCGCCATCGGGCTCACCGAGGAGAACGACGCCGTCGCCGTCGTCGTCTCGGAAGAGACCGGCGGGATTTCGCTGGTGCTCGAAGGACACATCGAGCGCAACCTCACGCCTGACCAGCTCCGTGTACGGCTGCGGCAACTGCTGCATCCGCGACGGGGCGCAGCCGCGTCGGCATCGACGCCTCAGGCGACCTGAGCATGCGCGGCCTCTTCCGCCACTTCGGCCTGAAGGTGATCTCGCTCGCGCTTGCGACGCTGCTGTGGCTGCTGGTCGCCGGACAGCGCGAGGCCGAGCGCTCGCTGCGCGTGCCGCTCGAGTACCGCAACGTCCCGGATCAGATCGAGCTGCTCGGCGAGCCGGCGAGCCTCGTCGACGTGCGGCTGCGAGGCACGAGCGGGGCGCTCGCGCAGTTGCGCGGCACCGATCTCGTCGCGGTGATCGACCTGCGAGGGGCGCGGCCGGGCCGGCGGCTGTTCCACCTGTTGCCTGGCGACGTCGTCGTGCCCACCGGCGTCAAGGTGCTGCAGGTGTCGCCGCCGACGCTGTCGTTGACCTTCGAGGCCACGGCCTCGCGCACGGTCCCGGTCGTCCCCGACATCGACGACGAGCCGGCGCCGGGGTTCGAGGTGACGCGAGTCACGTCGGATCCGGCGACCGTCGACGTGGCCGGGCCTGCCTCCGAGGTGCGCGGTGTCACCGAGGCCACCACCGAGCCCGTCAGCGTGCGAGGCGCCACGCGTCCGGTGATCGACACGGTCTCGATCGGCGTGCCCGACTCGAACGTGCGGCTCCGAAATCCGCGGGACGCGATCGTCACGGTCGAGATTCGGCCGGTGCCTGTCGAGCGCACCGTCACGGCAGTGCCCGTCGAATTGCGCAACGCCCGGTCCGGCCTCCGCGCGACGGCGCATCCGTCCGCCGTGACGGTGGTGCTGCGCGGTCCAGCAAACGAGCTGGCCGCGGTGAAGGCCGCCGACCTCCCCATCTACGCGGACCTCGCCGGACTCGCGCCCGGACGTTACAATCTTCCGGTGCGTTTCGACCAGATGAAGAACGTCACGATTCAGCGCGTCCAGCCGTCGCAGCTCGACGTGCGTCTCCGCTGATGGCGCCACGGCTGTTTGGCACCGACGGAGTCCGGGGCACGGCGGGCGTCGCGCCGCTCGATCCGCCGACGGTGCGCCGCATCGGCGCGGCGATCGTCAAGGTGCAGGATCCGGGCGAGGGCCCGGTGTCGCTGCTCATCGGGCGCGACACGCGCGAATCGGGCGTCTGGATCGAGCGCGAGCTCGCGCACGGCGCGCGGCTGATGGGCGCCACGGTCGAGACCGTCGGCGTGCTGCCGACGCCGGCCATCGCGTATTTCGCGAAGGGCACCGACGTCTCGCTCGGCGCCGTGATCTCCGCGTCGCACAACCCGTTCGAGGACAACGGCATCAAGGTGTTCTCGGGCGCGGGGCACAAGTTCACCGAGGAGCGCGAGCGCGAGGTCGAGCAGGCGATTGCCGACGCGAGCTGGCACATCGACGAGCACGAGGCGCCGCCGGTGGTCGAAGTCGATCGGCGCGAGCGGTATCTCGCGCACCTGCGCGACATGCTGCCCGATCCCGGGTCGCTCCGCGGCGCACGACTCGTCGTCGATTGCGCCAACGGCGCCACGACGACCGTGGCGCCAGGACTTTTCGAGTCGCTGGGATTCGACGTCACGCTGATCGGCGCTGAGCCCGACGGCCGGAACATCAACCGCGGCGTCGGATCGACGCACCCGCGCGAGATGGCCGACACGGTGACGCGCGTCGGAGCCATCGGCGGCGTGGCCTTCGACGGCGATGGCGACCGCGCGATCTTCGCGGACGAATGCGGGCACGTCGTCGACGGCGACGCCATCATGCTGATGTGCGCGAAGCAGCTGAAGGCTGAGGGCCGGCTCCGCGGCAACACGGTCGTCGCCACCGTGATGAGCAACATCGGCCTGGAGATCGCGCTCCGCGACGCGGGGATCGCGCTCCGCCGCACGCAGGTCGGCGACAAGTACGTGATGGAGGAGCTGCTGCGCGACGGGTTCTCGCTCGGCGGCGAGCAGTCGGGTCACGTGATCTTCACCGACTACCTCTTCACCGGCGATGGGCTTGCGACCGCGCTGGCCGTGCTCGGCGTGATGGCGAAGACCAGCCGCCGCCTGTCTGCGCTGGCCGCCGAGATGGTCGCCTACCCGCAGGTGCTCGTGAACGTCCGCGTCCGCGAGCGGAAGGACCTGACGACGATCCCGCCGGTCGCTTCGGTGATGAAGGACGTCGAGGCAAAACTCTCCGGCCACGGCCGCCTGCTGGTCCGCTACTCGGGCACCGAACCGCTCGTGCGCATCATGCTCGAGGGCCGCGATCGCGACGAGATTGCTGGATGGGCGAATGAAATTGCGGAGAAGGTGAAAACGGAGCTGGGATAGACCAGTGCCGGGCCCGGTGCTCGGTGCCAGTGCGGTGCCGAGTGCCAGGTGCCTCGTGCTCAGCGCGCCGACTGCACCAGGCACCAGGCACCGCACTGAGCACCCGGCACTCAGCACCAGGCACGGTCGATGATCAGGCTCTCAGTCAACGTCAACAAAGTCGCCACCGTCCGCAACTCTCGCGGCGGCTCGGTGCCGTCCGTCGTCGCGGCAGCCGAAGTGTGCGTGGCGGCCGGCGCGCATGGCATCACGGTGCACCCGCGCCCGGATGCCCGCCACATCACCTTTGCGGACGTCCGCGACCTGACGACGATGTTGAAGCCGTTCAGGCCGAAGGTCGAGTTCAACATCGAGGGTGATCCCCGGCCGGACCTGCTGGCGCTCGTTCGAGAGGTGCGTCCGGACCAGTGCACCCTTGTGCCCGTACGACCCGGCGAGATCACGAGTCAGGCCGGCTGGCCAATCGACACGCCGGCGGCCGAGATGCGCGCGGTGGTGGCGGATCTGCGCGATCGCGGCGTGCGCGTGAGCCTGTTCGTCGATCCCGAGTTCGACGCCGTGGACTGGGCTGCCGAGATGGGCGCCGACCGCGTGGAGCTCTATACCGAGCCGTTCGCGCGGGCCGCCGAGAAGGGCGGCGACGCGCTGACCCGCAGCCTCGAGCAATACGTCGCGGCCGCTGGGCGCGCGTCCGATCGCGGGCTCGGCGTCAACGCCGGCCACGACCTCGATCTCGACAACCTCCCGATCTTTCGCCGGGTGCCGCACCTCGACGAGGTGTCGATCGGTCATGCCATCGTCAGCCGCGCGATTTTCGTCGGCCTCGATCGCGTCGTCCGCGAGTACCTGACGGTCCTCGAAGGCGAGACCGTCGCATGATTCGCGCGCGGCACGTCGCCGCTGCGATCCTGTTCGTGACGTCGTGCGCGAGCTCAGCCGCGGCGGCGGACGTCTCGATTCGCACGGACGACGGCGTCACGCTCGCGGCCGTCTGGAATCCCGCGCCGCAACCTGCGGGCGCCGTGCTGCTGCTCCATTCGTACTTGCGCTCTCACGCTGACTGGGACGCGGTGGCGAGCCGCCTGCATGATGCCGGCCTCGGCGTGCTGCAGCTCGACCTGCGCGGTCATGGCCGCTCAGGCGGCACGGGCACCGACCAGTTCGCGATGTTCCCCCGCGATGTGAAGGCCGCGCTGACCTGGATGAAGACGCAGCCGGACGTGCTGTCCGGGAAGATCGGCATCGCGGGGCTCAACCTCGGCGCGACGCTTGCCGTGATTGGCGCTGGCGCGGAGCCTGCCGTGCGAGCGATCGCGGTCATCTCGCCCGCCATGGAGTTCCGCGGCCTCAAGTGCGACACCGCGATGCACGCGTTCGCCGCGCGTTCCGGCGCCGCGCTCCTGGCGGCCGGCTCGCTCGATCCGTACGGCGCGCGATCCGCGCGACAGCTCGCGGACATCGAACCGGGACTGCGCGATCTCCACCTCTTCGACGCGACCGCCGCCAACGGACGCGCGCTGCTGCAGGAGCAGCCCGATCTCGTCGGTGCGCTGGTGGACTGGTTCCGAAGGACGCTGCTATGATCCGGGGTTGGCACCCCGAATGAAGCCGGAATCTCTCGTCTACGCTGCGGCTGGCACGCTCTTCGGCGTGATCGTCGGCTGGATTCTCGGCGCCCAGCAGGCCACGATGCGCGCGCCGACGGCGCCGGCCGCGGTCGTCGCCGCCGACGCGCAGTCTCAGCCGGCCTCGCCTGCGCCAGGCGGGCAGTCGCAGCAGCCGCCACAGCTCGACGCTGCCGCCGTGCAGCAGTTCATGAAACAGGCGGCGGCCGATCCGTCGAGCCCGGCGCCGAAAATCGCGCTCGGCAACCTCTACTTCGACGCGGAGCGCTATCCCGAAGCCGCGCAGTGGTACGAGGACGCCCTCAGGGGCGATCCGAAGAACGCCGACGTCAGCACCGATCTCGGCGTCAGCTTCTACTACATGAACCAGCCAGACAAGGCGCTGGCGCAGTTCGACAAGTCGCTCCAGATCGATCCGAAGCACGTCAAGACGCTGCTCAATGTCGGCATCGTCCGCGCGTTCGGCAAGCAGGATCTCACGGGCGCGGCCGCGGCCTGGGAACAGGTCGTGGCGCTCTCGCCGTCGAGCCCGGAAGGACAGCAGGCCAAGCGCGCGCTCGACGCGATGAAGGGCGCGCATCCGAACCTCGCGGGCGGACAGACACCGCCCGCCAGCTAGCGGACGCCGGCGATGATCATTCTCGTTCGGCTGTTCCTCTTCCTGCTGCTGGCGCTGATGGCCGTGCGCTCGCTCATGCGCTTTCTGGCGGGGATCGCCGCCGGCGCGGCGCCCGAGCGCACCCAGCGTCCACCGCAGCAGGTGATGGGCCACATGGTCAAGGATCCGGTCTGCGGCACGTACGTCGTCGAAGGCCGCGCCCTGACGGCGGCTCGCAACGGGCAGACCGCCTGGTTCTGCTCTCCCGAATGCCAGCACGCCTGGCTGCAGGGGAAGGCGAGCTGATGGCCGATCTGGATCGCCTCCGCGCCGACATCGTCGAGATCGGCAAGCGCCTCTACACGCGCGGCTACTGCGCCAGCAACGACGGCAACATCACCATCCGCTTCGCCGACGATCGCATCCTGACGACGCCCAAGAGCGTGTCGAAGGGGTACATGACGCCGGACATGATGGTGGTCGTCGATCTCGACGGCAAGAAGATCGCCGGCGACCGCGAGGCCTCGTCCGAGCTGCTGATGCATCTCGAGGTGTACCGGCAGCGGCCCGACGTGAAGTCGGTCGTGCACGCGCATCCGCCGCTCGCCACCGGGTTTGCGGTGGCCGGCGTCTCGCTGGACCGGGCCGTCCTCGCCGAGGTCATCTGCACGCTCGGGAGCATCCCGATCGTCGACTACGCGACGCCCTCGACGCCGGAGCTGCCGGCGGCGGTCCGTCAGTACATCAAGACGCACGACGGGCTGCTCCTGGCGAATCACGGCGCGCTGACGGTCGGCACGGACGTCTACTCGGCGTACTACAAGATGGAAACCGTCGAGCACTTCGCGAAGATCAGCCTGGTCGCCCGGATGCTCGGCGGCGAGCGGCTGATTTCGCAAGAGGAAGTCCTGAGGCTTCAGGGCCTGCGCGGGACGTACGGCATCGCGGCGCCGGCGCCCATCTGCGTGGACGACGACCTGCTGGGCGGCGGGACCGGGGTGGTGGATCCGACGTGCCAGGTGGTGCGCTCCCCCGACGTCCCGGGCGAGCGGCTGGTGCCCGACCCGGCCAGCGGCGTGGGGTTCATGGCGCGCGCAGACGCGCGATCCGCGGCGGATGGCGACGCGGAAATTCGGTTAACATACCGCGAGCTGGCGGCGCTCATCGAGGAAGCCGTCGAGCGGCTGCGGTGATGCTGGAGGCATTCAATGGGTGAGGCGCTGGGAATGGTGGAAACCAAGGGGCTGGTCGCCATGATCGAGGCGGCAGACGCCATGGTGAAGGCCGCCAAGGTCACGCTCGTCGGCTGGGAGAAGATCGGCGCCGGCTACGTCACCGCCATCGTGCGCGGCGACGTGGCGGCCGTGAAGGCCGCGACCGACGCCGGAGCCGCGGCCGCGCGCCGCGTGGGAGAGCTCGTGTCCGTGCACGTGATCCCGCGCCCGCACGCCAATCTCGAAGACGCCCTGCCGATCGGCAAAGCCCAGAAGTAGCGCGGACCGCCAGGTCCGCCTGTCATGCTGCTCGCGAAAATCGTCGGGACGGTTGTCGCCACCCGCAAAGACCCGCGGCTCGAGGCCAGCAAGCTCATGCTGGCCCGGGCCGTGGATCCGACCGGAAAATTCGAAGGCGGATACCTCGTCGCCGTGGACACCGTGGACGCCGGTGTCGGCGAAACGGTGCTCATCGTCAGCGGGAGCTCTGCCCGCATGGCCAGCGGGATGAAGGACTGTCCCGTGGACGCCGCGATCGTCGGCATCGTCGATCAGGTCGAGGTCACGGACTAGCCGTGCAGGTCGCGCGCGTGATCGGGGACGTCGTGGCGACCCGCAAGGATCAGAACCTGTCGGGGCTGAAGCTGCTCGTGCTGCAGCCGGTGGACACGAACCGCCAGCCGAACGGCCGGACACTCGTCGCGGCTGACGCCGCCGGCGCGGGAACCGGCGAGTACGTGTTCTTCGTGCGCGGCCGTGAAGCCGCGTTCCCGTTCTACCCGGTCGAGGCGCCCGTCGATGCCGCGATTGTCGGCATCGTCGATCACTGGTCGGCCGAAGGCGCGGTCGCGCGCTAGCCCCGATGCTCGTCGCCCGCGTCCTCGGTCCGCTCGTCTCGACGCAGAAGCACCGCAAGTTCGAAGGGTCGAAGCTGCTGCTCGTGCAGCCGCTCACCGAGAACGACGAGCCGCGCGGGCCGGTGCTGCTCGCGGTGGACACCGTCGGCGCGGGCGTGCACGAGAAGGTGCTGGTCGTCCTCGACGGCAAGGCGGCCGGCGACGCGATGCAGAAGAAGGCCGCGCCGGTGGACGCGGCCATCGTCGGCATCATCGATCAGCATGGACGTCGAATGGTACGTAGGGCGGGGCTTCAGCCCCGCCAACATGCCAACATGACCATGAACGAAGACCAGATCCGTTCGGTGATTCGTGACGTGCTCGCCGCGCGAGGCATTGCCCCGGCCACGCCCCAGCCGCCGCGTGCGCATCCGAGCCTGATGCGCCTGTCGATGGTCGTTCCCACCGAGCTCGGCAGCCCGTGCGTCATCGAGCCGAACGTCGGCTGCAATCAGTGCGGGTACTGCGTGTCGATGGGGCACTGAAGAGCGGACTTCGGACTACAGAGACTGCAGGGACCAGCGTGCGCTACAGGCGATGCTGACCCGCTCAATGCACCGCACTGACCCCTGACCCCTGGCACCAGGCACAGATTCATGTCACGCGTCCTCGTTACCCGACGTCTTCCGCGCGCCGTCATCGAGCGTCTCGAAGCCGAGCACGACGTCGACGTGCACCGCGGCGACGCGCAGATGTCGGTGGACGAATTTCACTCGCGGCTGGCGCCCTGCGATGGCGTCGTCGTGCTGATGCCGGATCGCATCGACAAGGCCGCCATCGACGCCGCGCCGAACCTGAAGGTGGCCGCCAACGTCGCCGTCGGCTACGACAACATGGACGTGGCCTACGCGCGCAGCCGCGGCGTGATCTGCACCAACACGCCGGACGTGCTCTCCGATGCCGTCGCGGATTTCACCTGGGCGCTGATCCTCGACGTGACGCGCCGGCTGAGCGAAGGCGATCGGCTGATCCGCGCCGGCAAGTGGATCCGGCTGGACGTTCGAGTTCATGATCGGCGCCGGGCTGCAGGGCAAGCAGCTCGGAATCGTCGGCGGCGGTCGGATTGGCAAGGCGGTCGCCGCGCGCGCAGGGGCATTCGGCATGACCGTGGCCGTCTCGAGCCGTCGCGACCCGGGCTGGCCGGACGCGGAGTTCATGCCGTTCGACAAGCTGCTGTCCACCTCGGATATCGTGTCGCTGCAGGTGCCGCTGACTGCGGACACGCGGCATCTCATCTCGAAGCCGGCGCTCATGAAGATGAAGCGGACGGCCTTCCTCGTGAACACGACTCGCGGCCCGGTCGTGGACGAAGAGGCGCTCGTGTGGGCCTTGAACGAGCACCTGCTGGCCGGCGCTGCGCTCGACGTCTACGAGCGCGAGCCGGAAGTGCACCGGGGACTGCTGGCGCTCGAGAACGTCGTGCTTTCCCCGCATCTCGGCAGCGCCGCGATGGAAACGCGCACGGCCATGGCCGATCTGGCGGTGGCGAACGTGCTCGCCGTGCTTGCCGGGAAGCCGGCGATCACGCCGATCTGACTTCGGACTACGGACTACGGACTGCAGACTCATGGCGGGGCTGAAGCCCCGCCCTACGTACGACATGACGACGCACGTGGCACCAGGCACAAAGCACCGCACCGAGCACAAGGCACCAGGCACCAGGCACGGGCGCGCGCCTGTCGAAGCCCGTGATGCGCGCCTCTCCCTGGCCATCGACGGCATGGAGCTGCCGGCGATCGAGAAGATCTCCGAGTCTCAGCAGGAAGACGCGTTCCAGGTCCTGATCGCCACGCTGCTCTCAGCGCGCACGAAGGATGCAGACGACGCTCGAGGCATCGACGAGGTTGTTCAAGCGGGCGCGAACGCCGAGGACGCTGGCGAAGCTGCCGGTGAAGGAGATCGAGAAGCTGATCTACCCGGTCAGCTTCTATCGGAACAAGGCCCGCTTCGTGAAGGCGACGTGCGAGAAGCTCGTGAAGGACTTCGGCGGGAAGGTGCCGATCGACGCTGGACGAGATGGTGACGCTGCCGGGTGTCGGGCGGAAGACAGCGAACCTCGTGATGATCCTGGCGTACGCGAGCCAGCAGAACATCTGCGTGGACACGCACGTGCACCGGATCGCGAATCACCTCGGCTGGGTGAAGACGAAATCGCCTGAGGAAACCGAACAGGCGCTGTACCAGAACACAGAGCCGCGCTGGTGGCCCTACATCAACCTCTATCTCGTGACCTGGGGCCAGAACGTCTGCCGGCCGGTCTATCCGCGGTGCGGCGATTGCGCGATCGCGTCGCTCTGCCCGAAAATCGGCGTGACGCGGGTCGGTCACAGCCGCGGCGTCAGCGGCCCGATTCAGAGCCGCTCGGTCGTCAGCGCAGGCCTCGATGCCGCGCTAAGCGCCTAGTCTGCCGTCGTCTGTAGCGCAGGCCTTGAGGCCTGCCGGCGTCTGTAGCGCAGGTCTGCCGGCGTCGTAGCGCAGGCCTGCCTGCAATCGGAAGGACTTCCCGATGCGCGCGCGTGTGCTGCTCGTCGTTACCCTGATGGCCGGTCTGGCCGCGATGGCGTCGGCCCAGACCAAGCCGGCGCCGAAGCCCGCGCCGAAACCGGCCGCGCCGGTCGCGCCGCGCCGGGGCATACGCCCGGCGCCGGGCCGGTGATTGTCGTCGAGACGGTGAAGGGAACCTTCGAGTTCGAGACGTACCCGAACGAGGCGCCGCGGACCGTCGAGCACATCGTGAACCTGGTGAAGAAGAACTTCTACAACGGGCTCCGCTTTCATCGCGTCGAGCCAGGCTTCGTGATTCAGGCCGGCGATCCCAACACGCGCGACTACACGAAGAAGGACCTCTGGGGCACCGGCGGCAGCGGCACGCCGGTCGGCGTGTCCGAGCTCTCGCGCAAGCACAAGCACGTGAAGGGCGCCGTCGCGATGGCGCACCCCGGGAATCCGGCGAAGGCCGACGCGCAGTTCTACGTGATGCTCGGCGACCGTCCGTCGCTCGACGGCAAGTACGTCGTCTTTGGCCAGGTGATCAGCGGGTTCGACGTGCCGGCGAAGATCCGCGTCGGCGACGTGATCAAAAAAATGTACGTGAAGCCGTAACCGGCGCGACCTCGACGAGGCCCTTCAGCTCCGGGTAGCGCTCCACCATCTCCGGCGGGTACGTGCCGGTGATGGGTTGCCCCACCAGCGACTTCAGCACCGCGGCGTTGACGACCGCCTTCGACGAGAAGTGGTTGTTCAGATACAGATACGCCTTCCGGACGATCTCGTCCGTGGCGCTTGCCGTATCCGCGAACGGCTGCAACTCGTCCTTCGAGTAGAGGTAGTCGTAGCGATCTTCGGCGTGCTCGTGGTGCCACCAGTTCGCGACGTTCCTGCCGTGCAGGCGCATGTACGCGAAGCCCTTCACGTTCGGCAGGTAGTTCTGGCGGATCGAGAACGTGAACTTCGGCTCGTCGATCTGCACCCACGCCGCGCCGAACGCGTTCAGCAGTTGCAGCGTGTCCCCGACCTTGTCGCTCCAGGTGCGGTGACGCAGCTCGACGGCGGTTGGATAGTCGCGAAACGTGCGGAGCAGCCAGGCCAGATACTCGCGGTTGGCCGGCGTGTCGTGGAAGCTCGGAGGAAACTGCGCGAGCAGCGCGCCCAGCTTGTGCGCGTTCGCGATTGGGTCGAGGCCGTCCTTGAACCGCGAGACGTCGGCCTCGGTGACCCGCGAGAGCTCGGAGAGCGCCTCGGGCGACGCGTCCGGCAGGTCGCCGAGCGCGGCTTTCTGGTACATCTTCGGGTGCGTGAACTGCTGGTGCAGCTTGAGCGAGAACTCGAAGTTCGACGGCGTCCGCTCCACCCAGGCCCGGCTCACCTCGGGCCGCGGCGGGCCGTAGAAGCTCGAGTTCACCTCGACGGTGTCGAAGTGCTCGGCGTAGTAGGAGAGCTCGTCGAAGCCCTTGACCGAGGAGGCGCGGCCCTTCCGCGGCGGGTAGAACACGCCGTTCCACGTGCCTTTGCCGGTGGGGTAGTTCCAGCCGGAGGTGCCAATCCGAAGCATGGCGGTACAATTGTACGCCCCAGATGTGGGGCAGGGCTTCAGCCCTGCAAACACCCGTGCTGACCGTCAACGAAATCTTCCACTCGATCCAGGGCGAGTCCACCTACGCCGGCCGCCCCTGCGTCTTCGTCCGCCTGACCGCGTGCGATCTGCGCTGCTCGTGGTGCGACACGCCGTACGCGTTCCACGAGGGGAAGAAGATGGCCCTCGAGGCGGTCCTCGACGAGGTCGAGCGCTTTGGCTGTGACGTGGTCGAGGTAACCGGCGGCGAGCCGCTGCTGCAGCAGGGCGTCTACCCGCTGATGCAGACGCTGCTCGATCGCGGCAAGACCGTCCTCATCGAAACTGGCGGCCATCGATCGATTGCCGACGTCCCGAAGGGCGTCGTCAAGGTGATGGACGTGAAGTGCCCCGGCAGCGGCGAAGCCGCCCGCATGGACTGGGACAACTTCGATCGCCTCGCGCCGACCGACGAAGTGAAGTTCGTCATCAAGGACCGCGCCGACTACGAGTACGCGACGGAGGTGGTCGTCGCGCTACGGCCTGGTCGGCAAGGTCGCCGCGATTCACTTCTCGCCGGTGCACGGCGTGCTCGACCCGAAGACGCTCAGCGAATGGGTCCTTGCGGATCGCCTTCAGGTACGCGTGCAGCTTCAGGTGCACAAGTACATCTGGTCGCCGGAGACGCGGGGCGTCTGAGAAGTGGAAATGAAGTGAAGAATGAAGAATGAAGAATGAAGAATGAAGAGCGCGGGGCCGTCGTCCTGCTGAGCGGCGGCCTGGATTCGTACACCGCCGCCGCGATGCTGAAGGCCGACGGCTTCCGTTTGTACGCGTTGAGCATCCGCTACGGCCAGCGGCACGTGCGCGAGCTCGAATCGGCGCGTCGCGTGGCATCCTCGCTGGGCGCGAAGGCCCATCTCGAGCTGGCCGTGGACCTTGCACGTGTCGGCGGGTCGGCGCTCACCGGCGATATCGCCGTGCCGAAGGATCGCGCGATCGACAGTTCGATCCCCGTGACCTACGTGCCCGCGCGCAACACCGTGTTCCTGTCGCTCGCGCTGGCCTGGGCCGAGGCGCTCGGCATCTTCGACATCGGCATCGGCGCCAACGCGCTCGACTACTCGGGCTATCCCGACTGCCGGCCCGAATACCTGCGGGCGTTCGAGTCGATGGCCAACCTGGCGACGAAGGCCGGCGTCGAGGGCGGACGCTTCCACATCCACGCGCCGCTGCTGGCGATGACGAAGGCCGAAATCGTGAAGAAGGGGCTCGAGCTCGGACTCGACTACGGCCTCACGCACAGCTGCTACGACCCGCTGCCGGATGGACGTCCCTGCGGCCGGTGCGACAGCTGCGTCCTGCGCGCGAAGGGCTTTGCCGAGGCCGGCGTCTCCAGGATCCAGTCGATCGCATGACGTCGCCTCTATTACGAAGACAGCTCTCCTGACGTCGTTCTCGGGCACCGTCGACCGAGTCGGGAACGCTGCCCGACGGCCGCTACTTACGCCGTCCTCGACCGGACGGCGTTCTACCCGACCTCAGGCGGCCAGCCGCACGACCTCGGGACGCTTGGCGGCGTGCCGATTCTCGATGTCGTCGATCGCGAGGAGGACGGCTCGATCGTGCACGTGCTCGCGTCCCCGCTCGAGTCCGGCGCAGGTCGTCGCCGGCGAGATCGACGCGGCGCGGCGTCGCGACCACATCCAGCAGCACACGGGCCAGCACGTCCTGTCGGCGGCGTTCGTCCACGCGTGCAACGCGCCGACCGTGAGCTTCCATCTCGGCGCTGATACCTCGACCATCGACATATCGGCGACGCTCGACGCCGTCGCGGTCGCTCGTGGCGAAGACGAGGCAAACCGGATCGTCTGGGAGGACCGGGCGGTGACGGTGCGCTACGCCAGCGCGGAGGAAGCGGCGGCGCTGCCGCTCCGGAAGGAGTCGAAGCGCACCGGCACGCTCCGTCTCGTCGACATCGAGAACTGGGATCTCTCGGCCTGCGGCGGCACGCACGTGTCGCGGACCGGCAGCATCGGCGCGATTCTGGTCACCGGCTGGGAGCGCTACAAGGGCGGGACCCGCGTCGCGTTCGCGTGCGGCGACCGCGCCGTCCGTCACGCCCGCGCGCTTCGTGATGTCGTCGCGGGCGCTACGCGGCTGCTGTCGATCAAGCCGGAGGAGCTTGTGGATGCCGTCACGCGGCTGCAGGCCGAGGCGAAGGATGCTCGGCTGCAGGCCCGTGCGCTCGGCGAGTCGCTCGCCGCGTTCGAGGCCGAGCGATTCGTGCGCGAGGCGGCGGCTTCCGGCAGCGGCATCGTCGCGCGAGTGGTCGATCGCGACGCCAACGGCCTGAAATCGCTCGCACTGGCCATCGCCGCGCTCGGCTCGTCGGCCGTGCTCGTCTCGAAGTCGCGCCCGTGCCTGGTCGTCGCCGCCCGAGGATGTCGACCTTCGACGCGTCCGCCGTCATCAAGGCGCTCGTCGGCAGCCGGCTCGGTCGTAGGGCCGAACTTGCAGTTCGGCCCACGCCGACATTCGACGCGTCCGCCGTCATCAAGGCGCTCATCGCGCGCTTCGGCGGCAAGGGCGGCGGCCGCCCGGAGATGGCGCAGGCCGGCGGCTTGATCACGACCCTGACGCGGTGTGCGCAGCTGTCCGTGAACTGCCAGGCGTGTAGCGCAGGCCTTCAGGCCTGCCAACGCGCGTTCAGTTCCCGCTGTTGCGGATCAACAGCGGGATCGCCACCAGCACGATCAGGATCACCGCCACGAGGAAGATGAGGATCTCGGGCGACCAGTGATCGCCAGGGCCGGATGCGAGCCAACCGCTTCCGCGACCCCTTGTGCCTCTGCGGCCCGTACAGCGCACCAGGGACCGGTGAGTCGGCGCGGTGGTAGAAGCCCATTTCGCCGGCACTGTAGCCGGCATGTTCGAGAAGTGCCCCCGACATTCAGTCGAGTTGCCGTGGCCGCCACCCGGATGGACGCTGGCGCCGATGAATGGCTCGGACACCTGTGAACGGGATCGATGGACCGTTCGTCGTCCTTGAACGACCGCTCGTTGGGTTCCACGCGTCAGGCCATATCGCGCTTGGTAGCGTGGGATCATGCGAGCTCGCTTCAATATTCGGCTGTTCATCTCCGTCGTGATCGCCGGTCTTCTCCTTTCGTCCGGCGCGTCCGTTCGTGCACAAGAGCTCGGCGGCGCCGGCACCCTCCAGGGGACGGTCAAAGATACGACCGGCGGCGTCATGGTGTCGGCCAGCGTCAGCCTGAGCAACCCCGTCTCCGGGTTTCGTCGCGATTCGACCACCGACGAAGCCGGACGATTCAGCTTCAGGAACATTCCCCCGAATCCGTATCACCTCGAGATCACCGCGCAGGGATTCCAATCGATCGAGAAGGACGTCGAGGTCCGTTCCTCCGTCCCTGTCGAGCTGACGTTGACGATAGCGCTGGCCGGTGCGTCCACCACGGTCGAAGTCGTGGGGCATGGCCAGGATCTGCTCGAGCACGACCCGACGGCCCACGTGGACATCGATCAGAGCCGCGTCGCCAGAATGCCGCTCGAGGCGTCTTCAGGGCTCAATCAAGTGATCACGCTTGCATCGCCCGGCGTCGTCGCTGACGCGAACGGCTTCTTCCACCCGATCGGCGACCACGCGCAGACGCAGTTCTCGATCGACAACCAGCCCGTGACCGATCAGCAGAGCCGGATCTACTCGAACCAGATTTCGCCGGACGCCGTCCAGTCCATGGAAATCATTACCGGCATTCCGCCTGCCGAGTTCGGCGACAAGGACAGCCTCGTCGTTCGCATCGTCACGAAATCCGGGCTCGACCAGCCCAAGCCGACCGGTACCCTGTCGGCCAGCTACGGATCGTTCAACAGCCCGCACAACGGACATCAACATCGGCGGCGGCAAGCCATCGTGTCGGCGACTTCGTGTCGTTGAGCGCGATGCGCTCGGACCGGTACCTGGACCCTCCGGAGTTCGCGACGCTTCACGGTGATGGCCACGGCCTGACGTTCTTCAACAGGCTCGACGCCCATCCGAACGACCGGGACGCGATTCACCTGAACGTCCAGTTTGCCAATTCCTCCTTCGACGTCCCGAACACGCTACGACCAGCAGGCCGCCGGCCAGGCGCAGCACCAGTCGATCGACACGTTCAACATCGCCCCCGGCTATTCGCGCATCCTGGGGTCCAAGCTCCGTGCTCACGGTGAACGGCTACGTCCGGCGCGACCGGGTGCAGTACATGCCGAGCCCCGATCCGTTCTCGGACGACACCGGCACGGTCAGCCAGGACCGCCATCTGACGAACTACGGCGTGAAGACCGACCTCAGCTACGTGACCGGGCCCGCACAATCTGAAGTTCGGCGGCACCTTCAGCGCAACCGCTCTCACCGAGCATTTCACCCTTGGGCTCACCGACCCGACGGTGAACTCACCGTGTCTTGACGCCGGGGGCGCGCCAGTGGGCGATCCCGCGCTCGCGAGCCTCGACCAGTGCGGCGGAGCGGGGTTCGACCAGAACCCCGACTTCGTCGCCGGGCATGGTCCCGTTCGATTTGACCCGCGGCGGAAGCTCGTTCGTGTTCGACGGCAGCACCACCATCAAGCAGCAGTCAGGCTACGTGCAGGACGACATCACGGCCGGCGCCTTTGCCGTTCAAGCTGGGCCTGCGCTTCGACCACTACGACGGCCTCTCGACGAAGTCGCTGGCGCAGCCGAGGCTTGGCGTGGCCTACGCGATCCCGCATAGCGGCACGATCCTGCGCGCCTCCTACGGCCGGACGCTCGAGACGCCCTACAACGAGAACCTCGTGCTCACGAGCAGCGCCGATGCCGCGGTGTTCGGCACCGCCGGCGTGCCGCTTCCGGCTGGCACGCGCGACCAGTTCGAGGTCGGCGGTCAGCAGGCATTCGGACGATGGCTTGTGGCGGACGTGGGCTACTTCAAGAAACACACGACCAACGGCTACGACTTCGGCGCGCTGTTCGACACGCCGATCTTCTTCCCGGTCTCCTGGGATCACTCGAAGCTCGACGGCATCGTCGGCCGGGTCACGCTGGTAGAGCACAAGGGATTCAGCGCGTCCATGGTGTTCGGCCACACCAACGCGATCTTCTCGCCGCCAGGCACCGGCGGCATCCTGACGGAAGCGCCGCCGGGAGACTTCCGTATCGATCACGACCAGAAGTTCCAGCAGACCACCAACGCTGCAGTACGTCTTCGACAAAGCGCATCGGCTTGTGGGCGGCGATCTCGTGGCGCTACGACTCCGGCCTCGTGGCCGGGTCGGTCCCCGACTACGCCACAGCGCTCACGCTCACGGCCGACCAGCAGGCGGCGATCGGCCTCTATCTGCGGCGGCACCGTCGCCACCCTCGACGTCGCCGATCACCGTCGTGCGACGATCCGAATCGCGGCGCGACGCGGCTACGCATTCCGGCAGATGGCACCGAGGACGACGTGACGAACCCGCCGAGGATCGCGCCGAGACACCTGTTCGACATCGGCATCGGCGCTGACAACCTGCTGCACACCGAGAAGGCAAAGCTCAAGGTCCGGCTGAGCGTGGTGAACCTGACGAACAAGGAAGCGCTCTACAACTTCCTGTCGACCTTCAGCGGCACGCACTTCGTCACGCCCCGCGCGGTGCAATTCCAGGCGGGCGTGACGTTTTGATGGCGCGACTGGAGTCGCGCCCGGCTACAGCAGGGCCGTGCGTCAGGCCGGGCGCGAGCGCCTACAACTTCAGAAATCGCTCGCGCAGCAGTCGCGACTGGATCCGGCTCACCTGCAGCTCTTCGCCGGTCGACAGCGTGACCAGGTGCAGCCCGCCTGGCAGGGGCTGGACGCGCGTGATCAGATCCGAGGCCACGAGCGTGCCGCGTCCGATCCGAACGAAACGCGCCGGATCCAGTCGCGCCTCCAGATCCTTCAATCGATAGGCGATCGTGTGCCTCTCGCCCTTGATCGTCGTCAGGTGGACCAGCTCGCCTTCGGCGATCAGGGTTGCCAGATGCTTGACCGGCACGAGCGCGAAGTCGTCGCGGCGTCGCACCGGAATCCGTTCGAGGAATCCCGGATGCACAGACGGCTCGATCGACCGCGCCGTGTGTTCGAGGCGGGTCAGCAGCGTGGCCCGTTGATCGACGCGATCCAGCCGCTCCTGCAGACGCGTGACGGCCTCGGCCAGGCGCTCCGGCGACACGGGCTTCAGCAGGTAGTCCACGGCGTTGAGCTCGAACGCCTTGACGGCATGTTCGTCGTACGCGGTCACGAACACGACGAACGGCAAATAGCGGCGATCGACGAGCCGGACGACCGAGAGCCCGTCGAGCTCGGGCATCTGCAGGTCGAGGAACGCGACATCAGGCCGCTCGGCTTCGATCAGACGCACGGCCGCTGCGCCGTTCTCGGCCTCGCCGACGACCTCGATGTCCGGCCGCTTCCGCAGCGCATTCCGCAGGAACGCACGGGCCGGCCGTTCGTCGTCTGCAATCACCACGCGCAGGCGATCGACGATCACGACGTCACTCCGCCCGATCGCAGTGGCAGTGCAGGTGCGACGAGCTCCAGCGGCAGCACCACTCGTGCCAGCGCTCCTTCGGCGCCGGACCTGAGCGTGATCGACGCGCGACCGCCATACGCCAGCGCCAGGCGGCGCTCGATGTTGGCCAGCGCGATGCCGCTGCCTTCCTCCGAGACAGGCATGCGCTCGGCGCTGCGCGGCGTGTCCTCGACGTCGAGCTGCAGCGCTGGCTCGCCCGCGGCGTCAGCGATCCGTCGCGCGACGATGCGAACGCGGCCGCCGGCGGCGGCCGGCGACACGCCGTGCTTGACGGCGTTTTCGACCAGCGGCTGGAGGATGAGCGGCGGCACGAGCACGCGCAGCAGGTCGTCCGGGACGTCGATGTCGACCTCGAGGCGCTCCTCGAAACGCGCCTGCTCGATGTCCAGATACGCGCGCACGAGCCGAAGCTCCTGATCGAGCGGAGCCACGCGCTCGTCGGATCGCAGCACGTGGCGCAGGACCTCCGTCAACCGCAGCAGCGTCCGCACGGCTTCTGACGGCGCCGTCTGGACGAGATAGCCAATCGTGGTGAGCGCGTTGAAGAGGAAGTGCGGGTTGATCTGCGCGCGCAGCGCCTGCAGCTTCGCCTCGGCCATCAGCCGGTGGACTTCTTCATCGCGAATCCCGCGGGCCACCCGCTCGCGCTCGAGGCGGATCGCATCCAGCCGACGAGCCACGAGATGGCCCGCGTGCTCGAGCAGCGTCACCTCGTCCGACAGCAGCCGGCGGCCGCCGGCGACGTCGGCCACGTCCAGCACGAACCGCGGCGACTCTGTCGTCGGCACGCGCGCGCTCGCGCTCAGGCGCCGGGGATCGACCGAGACGAGCGGCGAGTTCGGCTTCTCGTGTCCTCCGTCGGCGCGCCACGAGACGTCGAGCGCGCTCAGCGCCGGCGCCAGCACACGGCACGCGGCGTCCAGCACGATGCGGCTCATCGTCGACGGCGTCGGTCTCACGCGCGAGGGCTGGCGAGCGTGCTCGCGTTGTCGAAGCCCCTCAACAGCAGGCGATCGACGAGCAGCGACGTCCAGCGCACAACGGTGGGGAAGAGCAGGACCGTCGCGATCCAGCCGCCGAGCAGAATCGCCGTGCCGGCAGGCTTCGCATCGGGTCCGGCCACGAGCGGCCCGACGAGCTCCCAGAGACCGACGACGGAGAGAAGCAGGACCAGCGCAGCGAGGGCGCGCTTCAGGAACAGGTCGGCCAGCGCGAAAGGGTAGTCCTGGTAGAGCACCGCGAAGGCCAGCAGCAGGGAACCGTGGTGGCCGGCGAGCTCGATGAACCACTTGTCTTGAAGCTGGTGCTCCGAGAGGTGGAGGGCGGAGACCGCGAAGACCGCGAAGGCCAGCACCCACAGCATCCGTCGCGCGGACGCCTGTCTGCGCGTCATCGCGGCCAGCGGCAGCATGAGGACGACGAAGCCGCCCATCAGCAGCCGGAGCCCGGCGACGCTGGGCACCGCGCCGTCCGACCAGGCCACCCATCCGTGCAGGATCGCCGCCGCGAACGAGAGCCCGTACCCGGACGCAATCAGGAGGCGCCGTCCCGCGGCGAGGCGGTCGTCAGGACCCTGGCGCAGCACCGCGTGCACGGCAATCGCCGGCAGGACGCCCAGCGCCGAGAAGCTGGCGACCTCGAGCCACCGCGTCGCGCCGGCGCCGCGTTCCCTGAAGCCGAAGATCCACAACGCGCCGATGTTCCAGGCGAGCCCGGCGACCGCCATCGCCAGCAGCAGGCGATCGGGACCCGACGGAAGCAACGTGCCGTCGCCCAGCCGGCTCGACACCTTCGGGCGCACCCCGGCCACCATGGCCAGCAGCATCCCGTAGAGGATGAGGCCGGCCGAAAATCCGAGCACGTGCAACGCCGCGGCAGCGTCGGGCATGGGCATCGGCCCGGATGGTAGGGCCGGGTGAGTCGATCCTAGAGTAAAGACGGCGAACGGACGGTTCGAGCCGGTGGGTGGCTCAGTGTCGCCGCTGGATGGTCTTCGTGTCAGCCGTCAACGAACGATGCGGAACCAGGAACCCCGGAACCCGGAGCCATCAATCCCTCTTGAAGCCAACGAGCCGGACGAGGGCGTCGTCCATCGCCTTCTCGATGTCCTCGGACGTCACCGGGTCGGCGTAGTTGTTCGCGAGGATCGAGAAGACGAGGTGCTCGCCGCTGGCCGTCTCGACGTAGCCCGACAGGGCGCGGACGCCAGAGAGCGACCCCGTCTTCGCGCGCACGCGTCCTTCGGCCGGCAGTCCCCGTCAGGCGGTGCTGCAGCGTCCCGTCGGCGCCGCCGATTGGGAGCGCCGCCATCCACTTCGCCGAGAGCTGCGCGTTGCGCGCCATCGCGGTCAGCACCTGCACGAACGCCGTCGGCGTCACCAGGTTGTAGCGCGAGAGCCCCGAGCCGTCCGACTGCGCGAACCCTCCCCGCGACACACCGAACCCCTCGAGCACCTGCCGGAGCGCCGTTTCGCCGCCGCTCACCGACGCCTGATGATTCGGCGTCGCGTCGAGCTGGCGCAGGAACGTCTCGGCGTACAGGTTCTGGCTGACCTTCAGCAGCCGCGTCGCGATGACGTCGAGCGTCGGCGACGTCAGCGTCGCCAGGACCGGCGCCGCGCCGCAGAGAGGCCCCGCTGGAGAGTCGTCGCCGTTCACGGCTGGACCTCGCACGACGATCCCGCGCGCGACGAGCGCCGATCGCAATGCCGACGCGAAGTAGCGGCTCGCGTCGTTGACCGCCGCGTAGCGAATCACCTGGCCGTGATCGACCGCGATCGTCCCGTGCACCTCGACCTCGTCGGACGCCAGGCCGCGCGAGACGTCGACGTCGGTGGCGCTTCCCGGCAGCGCCAGTGGTGACAGTACGACCGCACGTGCAGACCGGAGTCCACGTCCACGAGCGCAACCGCGGCGGCAGTGCCGGCGGACGCGCCGGGAGCGACGGTGATCTGCGCGTCGTTCTCGTTGTAAATCAGCGCGCCGGCCGGTGCCGAGTAGGCGAACGGCAGGTCGTCCCACGCCCAGCCCTCGCCGAGCGGCTCCCGCGCGAACGCGCTGGCATCCCCGACGACTCGCCCCTCGACCCGTCGGACGCCTCGCTGCCACAGCGCGTCTGCCAGCGCCGACACCGATCCGCCAGACGTCGAGCGATTTCCGATCGTCGGGTCGCCGCCGCCGCGCACGACCAGATCGCCGCGGACGATCCCGTCAGATCCGACCGGCGTCGTCGCGCGAACCGTGGTCTCGAAGGTGTGATCCCAGCCGAGACGCGTCGCCGCGGCGGCGACGGTCAGCAGCTTCATGTTCGACGCGGGCACGAACAGGTGATCGGCGTTGAGCGCGAAGAGCGGCGCGCCGGGATGGTCGAGCGATTCGACGCGGACGCCCCAGAGCGCGCCGGACGCCGGGCCCGTCGAGAAGATCGCGGACAGGTCGTGGTTGAGCGCTGCCGCGGGATCGACGGCCGCGGTCGGCGCCGTGCCGGCGGCGTCGGATGCGACGGCGCAGGAAGCGGCGAGGAGCGCGAAGGCGACGAAGGACGCGCCGCGAAGGGCCCCTGCCGGCCAAGCCGGCCCGTCCCGCGCGCAGCGCCCGTCACCCTACTTGAGCGCATCCAGATCTTTGAGGATCCCGTCCACTTCCGCCGTGTCGAGCTTCGACGCACCGGGCTCGTCGGGCCGGCTGGCGAACGTGTTCGCGCCCTCCCGTCCGATGCTCGCGCTCTCGTTCTTCTTCCCGTCGTCGAAGTTCGCCTTGACGACGAGCAGCGGGTGATCGAGACCCGTCTTGTCCTTGGGATCCGCGAACGACTGCGCGCGCAGGCCCGAAAGCCGCGTCAGAAGCGCTTCGACCTTCGTCGCGTCGAGCGCCTTTTTCGTGGCCGCGTTCTGCCACGCGTCTCCGCCGTCCTTCCCCTTGCCCTTCAGCTTCTCGAAGACGAGGGTGTCGGCCCCCCGCGTGAGCTCGATCTTCGAGAGGTTGAACGTCCGGAACTCGAAGACGTCCTTCCGGCGCAGGTCGGTCGCCGACTTCTGCAGATCCGTCAGCGTGTCGGCCCCGACGGTCACGACCTGGTTCTTCGAGATGTCGCGCGCGAAGTAGTCGCCCGAGGGGCTCTTCGCGCCGAGCGCGAAGCCCGCGCGGGCGCTCCCGAGACTGATGGTCACGAGCAGCGACGGCTTGTCGAGGCCGTACTGCTTGAGGTCCGTCGCCTCTTCCGCGGCCACCGACTTCATCATCGTCGTCTGGAGCTTCGAGACGATGCCCTCGATCGTGCCGAAGTCGCCGCGCGCGTCGACCGGCGCCGTCACGCGCCACTCGCCGCCCGACTTCGCGACCGCGACCGTGGACGTGCCCTGCGCGATCTCGACGCGATCGACCTTCTCGCGGTCGAAGTTCATCACCTTCTTGTCGCGCAGGTCGAACGGCGGCCTGTTGAACGTCGACTCCAGATACCCGGCAACCAGGAAGACCTTCTTGTCGCCGGCGACCTTCGCGTACAGGTCGTTGCCGGTCGCGGTCTTCGATCCGATTTGCAGTGTGCGGAAATCCTTGTCGCCCTTCTGCTTGAAGCTGACCTCGGCGACCGGCTCCTTCAGCCCGAAGTCGCCGAGGTTCGCCGGCGCTTCGTCGACGACACGATCCATCGTCACCGACGCGAGGTTGCTCGTGACGGAGGTGATTTCCGAATCGTCGCCGCGCGCCGGCGCCGGGCTCGTCAGCTTCCAGCCGTCGGCGGTCTTCTGCAGCTCGGCCACGCCACCGGCGATCGTCGAGATCTTCAGCTGGTCGATCTTGTCGGCCTCGACGCCGGCGAACACCTTTGGCTTGTCCGGCGTCGCCTCCTCGAGCGGCTTCTTCGCGTCGACGAAGTAGAGATACGCGACGACGCCGCCGACGAGCACCGCGAGGACCAACAGCGACCGGAAGCTTCTCACTTGCGCCTCCGGGCCCAGGTGAACACGCCTGCCGCGAAGACCGTCGCCGGCAGGATGAGCAGCGCGAACCACATCACGGCCTTCTGCTGGCCGGCTCGTCATCGTGAGCCGGCGGTCATCCGGATCCTTCGGACGAATCGAGATCATGCTCTCCTGCTGCGCAAGCCAGCTCATGACGTTGAGGAACATGTCCCGGTTGCCCTGAATCCCCAGCGCGTAGTTCGCGGCGAAGTCCGAGTCGCCCATCACGACCATGCGGGACTCGGGACGCGGCTTGTCGTCCTTGCTCTTGTCCGCGTCCTTCTTCGCGTCGTCGGCGCCCTTCACCGTTTCCTGCATCGCCGCGCCGAGCGTGACCGGGCCCTGGACGTCCTTCGTCTTGTCGTTGTCGACTTTGCCGGTCTTCAGCAGGTCGTCGACGTCGGTCTCTCCCCAGCTGTTCTTCGAGCTCTCGACGAAGTTCTGCGCCGTGTGGCCGCTGGTGCCGCCGGGCACGGCCGTCACCGAGCGCGCCAGCGGATACGCCGTCAGCAGCTTGAAGTTCTCGGTGATCGCGTGCGTCAGGTAGTGCGTCGCGACCGGCACTGACGCGTCGGTGCCAATCAGCTGGCCCACGCCGCTTGCATCGACCACGATGTTGTTGCCGACGTCGATGCCCCACTCCTTCGCAAAGGCAATGAGATTGGCGACCGGCGCCGCGCCGGCTTTGTCTGGCGGATCGATCATCAGGAAGATGTGGCCGCCGCCCTGCAGGTACTTGCGCAGCGCGTCGATCTCCGGCGGAAAGAAGTCCGTCGTGGGGCCCGCGACGACCACGACGCTCGCGTCGTCTGGCACCTTCGGCTGCTGCAGCAGGACCAGCGAGTCGACCTTGAAGTTGTCGGACGTCAGGCCGGCAAGGATCGAGGAATAGCCGGCGCGCTCGCTGGCCGCGGTGTCACGCTCGCCGTGGCCGGTCGTGAAGTAGGCCTTGCGCTCCTGCCCGGTGATCACCTTGATCAGGCCGTTCGTGAGCTGGCCTTCCTCGGAGGACGTGACGCGTTCGGTGCGGCCCTTGTACTCGAAGACCACGGTCCCGTAGCTCTGGACCTTGTACTGATTGGCCATCACCGGCTGCTTGTCCGCGTCGATGTAGTCCACCGACACCTTCTTCGAGACGTACTGATACTCGTTCAGCCGGTCGCGAAAGCTCTCGAACTTGTCGGGCTTGTCGAAGACCTTGACCTGCACCGGCGCGTCGAGCTTCTCGAGGATCTGCCTCGTCTGCGGCGAGAGGCTGAACTGCTGGTTCGCCGTGAGGTCCCAGCGATGATTCCGCCGCGACGCCAGGTAGTTGACGGCGACCAGCAGGCCCAGCACCAGGACGACGCTCGACAGCGCGATGGTGCCCAGCCTCGTCTGCCGCTGGTTCATCGCCTCGGCCGTCTCGCGCCACTGGCTCGCCATGTAGGCGAGCACCATCACGAGGCCGGCCCAGGCCGCCCACGAGCCGTACTGCGCCCACTCGCTCCGGAACATCTTGATGCCGACCGCGACGAAGACGAGCGCCGTCCCCAGCCAGCCGATGAAGTTGAAAATCCGCTTCGCCATGTCCGCCTATCC
Organism: Vicinamibacteria bacterium; assembly: GCA_963787035.1. Lineage (GTDB taxonomy): Bacteria > Acidobacteriota > Vicinamibacteria > Vicinamibacterales > JAENWD01 > JAENWD01. The sequence goes on along the minus strand of CAWBBN010000020.1, from coordinate 155,073 downwards.
GCGCCACCGTTCGGTGTCCACCGACCGCACGGTCAGGAACAGTCCGAAGGCGATGAAGCTGAGGTAGTACACCAGGTGCTTGGTATCGATGACGCCCTTGACGAAGTCGTCGAGGTGCTCGGTCATCGACATGTACTTCAAAATCGACTCGCCAGTTGGCCCGAGGCTCTGGCCGATCCAGTCGATGACCCACAGCAGCAGGAACACGCCGAAGGTCGCCGCGCCGGCGACGATCTGGTTCTTCGTCAGGCTCGAGATGAACAGGCCGATCGAGATGAAGCAGCCGCCGAACAGGAGCAGCCCGAGATACGCGACCGCCAGCGGCTTCCAGTCCGGGTTGCCGAAGACGAACAGCAGGCCGAAGTGGACGAGGGTGATCGAGCAGCATCGCGCCGTAGAGGGCCATCGCGCCGAGGAACTTCCCGAGCACGATCTGCAGGTCGGTCAGCGGCGAGGTCAGCAGCAGCTCGATTGTCCCCGAGCGCTTCTCTTCCGCGTACGTCCGCATCGTCACCAGCGGCAGGAGGAAGAGGAACACCACCGTCATGTTGAGCAGCAGCGGGCGGACCATCTGCTGGTTCACGTTCATGTTCTGGCCGCCGCCCATGCCGAGCTCGCCCATCTGCATGCCCTGGCGCACGAACCAGTCCAGGATGCCGATGTAGAACCAGCCAAACAGCACCGCGAAGAAGCCGAGGACGATGTACGCGATTGGCGAGTTGAAGTAGGCGCGCAGTTCCTTCTGCGCGATCGCGAGGACGTTACTCATGGGCCGCCTCCTCGCTCTTCTCCTCGGTGGTGAGCGACAGGAAGATCTCCTCGAGGCTCATGCGCATCGGCCTGAGCTCCAGCAGTCCCCAGCCGCCGCCGACCACCGCGCGCGCGAGCTCGCGCCGCACGTCGTGACCCTGCGCGCTGGCCACCTCGAACGCGCCGTCGCCGCCCGCCTCGGCCGGCGTCACGCGCGCGACGCCCGCGACGCGCTCGAGCGCCTCGCGCGCCTCGGCTACGCGTCCGCCGTCGATCTGCAGGAACATCGTCTCGGAGCCGCGCAGGCGCTGCGTGAGGTTGTCCGGCGTGTCGATCGCCACGACCTTGCCCTTGTTGATGATGACGACGCGCTGGCAGGTCTGCGAGACCTCGGGCAGGATGTGCGTGCTCAGGATGACCGTGTGGTCGCCGCCGAGCTCCTTGATGAGTCGCCGCGTCTCGATGATCTGCTTCGGGTCGAGGCCCGCCGTCGGCTCATCGAGGATCAGGACCTCGGGGTTGTGAATCAGGGCCTGCGCGAGACCCACGCGCTGGCGATAGCCCTTCGAGAGCTTGCCGCAGTCGCGTCCCGCCATGTCGGCGATCCAGGTCCGCTCCATCACGGCCTTCACGCGGACCTGGCGATCCTTCGGCGCGACGCCTTTGATCTTCGCGACGAAGTCGAGGTACTCGCGCACCGTCATGTCCGGATAGAGCGGCGGCGTCTCGGGCAGGTAGCCGGTGCGACGCTTGGCTTCGATCGGTTGATCGAACACGTCGTACCCGGCGACGACCGCACGGCCGTTGCTCGCGGGCATGTAGCCCGTGAGCACGCGCATGGTCGTCGTCTTCCCCGCGCCGTTCGGCCCGAGGAACCCGAGGATCTCGCCTTTGTTGACGCGGAAGCTGATGTCGTCGACGGCGGTGACGCTGCCGTAGCGCTTGGTGAGGTGTTCAACCTCGATCACATTTGACTCCGTTGTGTCTGGACTGATACCGCGCGTGCCGCGGGCGCCTTTCGAGCTGGCGCGATTCGTGTAAGCTCTTGTCCGGGCGTGACGACGTCACGCCAACTCCCGATCCTAGCCGAGCGCTTTCGGGCCCGACAAGAGCGTCGTTGCAAAAGTCCCACCGCCGCCGCTGGGTGAAGGGCCTTGCCCTTCTGACGTTGGTGCTGGCAATCGCGGCCGGCACCGCCTGCTGGTTTCTCCTGAAAGGGACCGTCCCGCCGCTCCAGGGGCAGCTGCGCCTGCCGGGCCTCTCGGCCCCTGTGGAGGTGCTGTTCGACGCCTACGCCGTCCCGCACGTCTACGCGCGCGACGCCGACGATGCGTGGACAGCGGTGGGGTACCTGCACGCGCGCGAGCGCCTGTGGCAGATGGAGGTCTACCGGCGCGCGACCGGGGGCCGCCTGTCGGAGGTGTTCGGTCCTGCGACGCTGCCCGCCGATCGCCGTTTTCTCGGGCTTGGACTGCGGCGTGCTGCCGCAGCGGAGTGGCAGACTGCCACACCCCAGGTTCGCAGCGCGCTCGAGCACTACGCGGCCGGAGTCAACGCCGCGACGGCGGCAATGGGACGCTGGAAGCGGCCGCCGGAGTTCCTGCTGCTCGGCGTGACCCCCGAGGCGTGGACCCCCGTGGACTCGCTGGCGGTCGCCCGGCTGCTGGCCTGGCGCCTCGCCGAGAACCGCCGCGGCGAGCTCGTGCGCGGGCGGCTCACGCGCGCGATCGGACCGGCGGAGACCAACCTGCTCATGGGGCCGATGCCGCCGGGCGCCCCCGCGATCCTCGATGCGGCTGCCCCGGCGCCACACGCGGCGACGGCCGCGCCCGCGAGTGCGCCGCAACCGATCGGATCGGGGCACGCGCGGCTCGAGACGCCGGCCATGCCTCCGGGGCTCGAGTGGCTCGATCTCACGGCGCGCGCCGGCGACAGCAACAGCTGGGTGATCGCCGGATCGCGCACGAAGACCGGCCGGCCGTTGCTCGCCAACGACCCGCACCTCCAGGTGGAGATGCCGTCGATCTGGTACGAGGTGCACGTCATCGCCGCCGGCCTCGATGTCGAAGGCGTGACGCTGCCCAGCGCGCCGTTCGTGATCATCGGCCATAACGGGAAGATCGCCTGGGGCATCACCAACACCGGCGCCGACGTCGTCGACTTCTACGTCGAGGACGTGGACATGACGGCGCGGAAGTATCTCTTTCGCGGACAGTGGCTGCCGCTGAGCTCCGTGAAGGTGCCAATCGGCGTGCGGGGGCTCTCCAAGCCGGCGGACTTCGAGATCTTCTCGACCGCGCACGGGCCTCTCGTGGCGACGGAGAACAACTGGGAGGAGCCGCCGGATCTCGCGAGCCGGTCGGGTCGCCTGACGCCGCGGCCGCTGGCGCTCCGATGGGAAGCCATCACGCAGGGCGAGACGGCAGGCGCATTCGACGGCATCAGCCGCGCCGCGTCCTGGGACGAGTTCCTGCGGGCCGTTCGGCGCTTCGGCGCGCCCTCGTCGAACTTCGTGTACGCCGACGTGGACGGTCACATCGGCTACGCGATGTCGGGGAGCCTGCCGATCAGAAGCGGAAGCGACGGCGGGACGCCCGTGCCTGGATGGACTGGCGAGTACGACTGGGCCGGCACGGTGCCGCCCGATCGGCTGCCCGCGATCCTCGATCCGCCGTCTGGCGCGATCGTCACGGCGAATGCGGAGATCGATCGCCGGTGGCCCAGCGTGATGACGCGCGACTGGGACGCGCCGTTTCGCACCGAACGCATCGTGCAGCTGCTTGGCGCGCGCACCGGCCTGACCGCAGGACGACATGCACGACATCCAGATGGACGTGCGGGCCGTCGCGGCCGACCGGATCCTCGCAGCGGTCGACGCCGCGCGGAAGTCGCCGGCATTCGAGAAGGCGGAGCCCGAGGCCCGCCTCGCGATCGAGCGGCTTCGCCTCTGGGATCGACAGGTCGACGGCCGTCCGGTCGTCGCGCTCTACGAGGCGTTCGTCCGCGCGCTCTGGCGTCGGACGTTCGCCGACGAGATGGAGCCCGAGGTCTACGCGCAGTTCGCCGAGTACGGGCTCTCCGAGCGCTACACGGGCATCTTCCAGATCATCGACGACCCGACGTCGCACTGGTGGAACGACATCGCGACGCTCGAGAAGCGCGAGACGCGCGACGACATCGTCCTGCTGGCCGGGGCCGATGCCGTCATCGCGCTCAGGACGAAGTTCGGCGACGAGAGCCACTGGAACTGGGATCGCCTGCACACGCTCACGTTCCGGCACGCCCTTGGCGCCGGCGGTGCGCTGCTGAACTGGGCGTTCAGCCGGGGCCCCGTGCCGATGGTCGGCGACTCGTACACCGTGCGCAAAGCGTCGGTGGACGTGCGGTCGCCGTACAACGTCGTGGATATCTCCTCGTACCGGCAGGTGCTCGACGTCGGCAACTGGGATCAGTCGCGCGCCGTGAACACCACTGGCCAGTCGGGCAACACCATGAGCCCGCACTATTTCGATCAGAACCCGCTCTGGACCGCGGGCGCCTACCGCACGTTTGCCTTCACGCGCAGCGCAGTCGAGAAAGCCAGCGCCTCCCGCCTGTTGCTCACGCCGTAACGGCGCCGAGGCCGAACTGAAGTGTCGGCCTACGACTGCACGCCGAAGCGCCGACTCCACTCGGCGCCGACAGTAGGCCGGGGCTTCAGCCCCGGCAGGCCAACACGCAGATCGAGGTAAGATCGTCGTTTTGGAGGAATCACGAATGTCCGCAGAGGTTGGATCGAAGGCCCCGGAGTTCACGCTGACGAATCAGGATCGCCAGCCGGTGTCGCTCGGCGCGACCCATGGCAAGACGGTCGTGCTCGCCTTTTTCCCGGCGGCTTTCACCTCGGTGTGCCAGAAGGAGCTCTGTCACTTCCGCGACGAGCTGGGCTCGCTGAACTCGCTGAACGCCACGGTCTACGGAATCAGCGTCGATACGCCGTTCACGTTGAAGGAGTTCGCCAAGCAGAACTCGCTGAACTTCGACCTGCTGAGCGACTTCAACAAGGACGCCATCACGAAGTACGACGTCGTGAACCCGGACATGCTCGGGCTGAAGGGCATCTCGAAGCGCGCGGTGTTCGTGATCGACAAGGCCGGCATCATCCGCTATCGCGAGGTCACGCCGACGCCTGGCGACGAGCCGAACTACGCGAAGGTCCACGAAGCGGTCGAGAAGCTGCAGTAGGCCGGCCTTCAGGCCGGCGCCGGCACGGCCGGACTGAAGCCCCGGCCCGACGTACGCATCGCGGGAGGCGACTCCCGCTCCTTCGACAGAAACACTCTCGCGACCCGCAATCCGTCGAGCGCCTCGACGCGCAGCGTCCGGCGCTCGACTTCGAAGCGATCGCCGACGCGCGCGCGCCGGCCCAGCCGCCCGAGCACGTAGCCGCCAAGCGTGTTGTACGCCTCTTCGTCGATGTGCAGCCCGAACTGCGCGTTCACGTCGGCGACGAGCGCGAGCCCGTCGATGAGGGCCGAGCCGTCGGCCAGTGTCGTGATGCGGTTGTCGGCTCCGTCGGGCCCCACTTCGCCGACGATTCGTTCCATCAGCCCCGCGAACGTCACCATCCCTGACGTCCCGCCGAACTCGTCGATCACGATGGCGACCGCCGTGTGCCTCGTCCGCATCTCCGAGAGCAGATCCCCCGCCGGCATCGTCTCGGGCACGGTGAACGCCTCGCGGACCACGGCGCTGAGATCGGCCGGCGCCTTGCCGGCCACGACGAGCGGGAAGAGATCCGCGACCTGCAGAACCCCCGCGATGTCGTCGAGGCTCTTGCGGTAGACCGGCAACCGCGCGTGCCCGCCCTTGCCGACCATTTCCGCGATCGTCGAGAGCGGCGCGTCGACGGGCAGCGCGACCATCTCGGTGCGCGGCACCATCACCTGGCCGGCCGTCAGGTCCGAGAACCCGAAGACGCGGTGCAGCATCTGCTCTTCCTCTTCCTCGAGGACGCCGGCTTCCTGGCTCGCCGTGACGAGCATCTTCAGCTCTTCTTCCGAGTGCACGAGCGAGTGGCCGCTCGGCGGCTTCAGTCCCACCAGGCCGACGACGAAGCCGCCCAGCACGTTCAGCACGCGGATGAACGGCCAGAAGGCGCGCATGAAGAGCTGCGTCGGCGGCGCGACGAGCAGCAGAATCGACTCGGAGTGCTGGAGGGCCAGCGTCTTCGGCGCCAGCTCGCCGAGGACGATGTGAACCGCCGTAATCACGGCGAACGAAATCACGACCGCGATCGAGTGCGCGGTGATGGCCGAGACGTACGGGGCGACCTCGGGCGGGACGAAGCGACCCCACGAAGGCGAACGCGGGCTCGATCGAGCTCGCCAACGCCGGCTCGCCGACCCAGCCCAGACCCAGGCTGGCCATCGTGATGCCGAGCTGCGTGGACGCGATGTAGTTGTTCGGGTTGTCGAGGGCGCGCCGCACGGTGCGCGCGCCCCGGTGCCCTTCGCTGATCAGCTGATCGATGCGCGTCTTGCGCACCGTCACCAGCGAAAACTCCGCGGCGACGAAAAAGCCGTTGGCGAACACCAGCGCAAGGACGGCGGCGATGCCAAAGGCCAGATGGGACGTATCAATCATCCGCGGCTCCTTCGCGGACTCTATCGGGAGGGGCTGGCTGTGGCAAGCGCCCGCCTTCGCGGCTTCGCCGCCCTGGTGCTCGTCTTGGCGGCCTGCCGCTACGGCGCGGCTAGGCGCGCCGGTTGCTGAAGAAGTGCGAGTCGACGAAGGCGTCGATGGCGGCCTGATCGGCCGGGTCGACCTTTTCGAACTGCAGGCCCATGCCGACGCGCCGGTCGCTCCACGAGACGCGCGCCTCGACCTCGATTTCACGGGGTGCCGGCCGGGAGCCGGAACCTGACGCGCGCGGCGGCGCCGGGATCGAGCGGGCTGGTGGTCCTGATGGCGATCCCGCCGCGCGCGAGATTCAACGTGAGCGCCGTCGCGATCGTGTTGCCGAAGCGGTAAGCGACCGGGATGCCCAGGACGACTCGTGGGCTCCCACGCCGGTTGAAGCTGTCGGGGAACAGGTGCGGCGCCAGCGACGGCATGATGTGCTGCACCGCGCTGTACTCGTTGATGTATCCGACCACGCCCAGCCCCGCCAGCTCGCGCACTTCCTCGGCCGACGCAATCGTGCCGCTGAAGACGAGAATGCGGAGGCGGCCCTCGTCGATCTTCCGGATCGCGCGCACGAGATCCACGCCAGGCGCGTTCGGCAGCCGGAGGTCGAGCGCAATGAGATCGATGCGATCGAGATCGGCGCGCACGCGTGCCAGCAGCTCCACGGCGCTGCGTACGACAATCGACCGGTGCCCGGCGTCTTCGAGCGCCGCCTTGAAGCGGTCGCGCACGAAGCCCGTGTCGTCGGCGATCACGACGGTCTTGGCAGGTACCGGACTTCCCGTCATCTCGTCAAAGTATCGGAGGGCTGCATGAAATCCGGTAGTGGACGCGTTGCACGGAGATCTCAAGTCTCGTTATAATCGGCCTTTGGCACCCGTGTGGCGCCGATTACCGTCGCGTTTTCAACCAGTTAGACGCCGAGGACGATCCCATGGCCACCTGTCCGGAATGTGATTCCGACATCGACGTCGACGAGTACGATGTCGACAAGGGCGACCTGATCAGCTGTCCTGAGTGCGGCACGAACCTCGAGGTGGTCAACCTGGCTCCGCTCGAGTTCGAGGCCGCGCCTGACGAGGATGACGAAGACGAGGATGACGACGACGAAGTCGAGGAAGACGACGACGTCGATGACGACGATGACGAGGACGACGAAGACGAGGACGAGGACGAAGAGACGGGCGGCGGGGACTGGGACGAATGACCACTGGCACCGCCCGGGCTGCTGAGCCGGGCGCCGTCTCCGACCGGACGGCGCTCGAGGCGAAGCGCGCGAGCCTGATTGAGCGGCTGTCGTCGCTCGACTCGCTCGTGATTGCCTACAGCGGCGGTGTGGACAGCGCGTACCTCGCGTGCGCGGCCTCCCAGGCGATGCCCGGACGGCTCCTGGCGGTGACCGCCGACAGCGCCAGCTACCCGCGGCGGCACCGGGAGATCGCCGAACAGATCGCGTCGCAGTTTCAGTTTCCGCACGAGTTCGTCCAGACGGCCGAGCTCGAACGACCCGAGTACCGCGCGAACCCGGCCAACCGCTGCTATTACTGCAAGACGGAGCTGTACGGGCACCTCGCGCGCCTCGCCTCGGACCGCGGCTTTGCGGCGATTGCCGACGGCAGCAACGCCGACGACCGCGGCGACTATCGGCCGGGACGCCAGGCCGCGCGCGAGTTCGGCGTCATCAGCCCGCTCGACGAAGTGGGCCTGACGAAGACCGAGATTCGCGCGCTGGCGCGCGACCTGGGCATGCCCACCTGGGACGAGCCGGCGTCGGCGTGCCTGTCGTCGCGCATCCCGTACAAGAGCGAAGTCACGGAAGCCAAGCTCGCGATGATCGAGAAGGCCGAAGAGGCGCTGCGCCGCCGCGGATTCCGCGTGTGCCGCGTCCGGCATCACGACACGCTTGCGCGCGTGGAGCTGGGGCGTGACGAACTCGCGCGCGCCATCGAACCCGAGATGAGCGCCGCGATTGTCGCGGACCTCAAAGCCGCCGGATATCAGTTCGTGTGTCTTGACTTGCAGGGGTATCGCACGGGCAGCCTGAACGAGATCCTGACGCTTCGACCAGTTTAAAGAAACGCCCAAGACGCGTGCGCTTACGGCAGCTCCCCCTGTCGGCACTAGTCGTCCCCGCGTTCGCCCTGATGCTGCTCATCGGGCACGTGCCGCTCGTCGCTCATTCACTCGAAGACATCGACTCGGTCAACTTCGCCCTCGCGCTCCACGACTTCGACATTCGCAAGCATCAGCCTCATCCGCCCGGCTATCCGGTCGTCGTCGCGCTCGGCCGCGTGAGCGAGCGCGCCCTTGGCCTTGCCGGTGTGCCCGGCGGCCCGTCGCGCGACGCGATGGCGCTCTCGCTCAACGGCGTCATTGCGGGGTCGCTGGCCTTCATGCCGCTGGTGGCGATCTTCCGTCGGCTGAACCGCCTGCGCGGCGAGAGTGGCGGAGGAGTCGCCGACCCATGGCGCGCCGTCCTGGCAGCGGCGCTCGTCGTCTGCTCGCCGCTGTACTGGTTCACGATGGTTCGGCCTCTCAGCGACATCGTAGGGCTGCTGTTCGTGCTGTCGGCCCAGGCGCTGCTGCTGACCGCGTGGATGGGCGCGCTGGTGGCGTCGGCGACCGTGCCGTCACCGTCGGGACGCGATCGTTCGCTGGGCCGGTCCGCGGCCGGGACTGCGTCGTGCTCGCCGACGGTGACCGCAGGATTACCGGCGACGTGCCGATAAAGGAACCTGAAGCCCGGATGTTCGCGCCGTCGACCCTGGCCGGCGCGGCGACGATCGCACCCTGGCCCTGCGCGTGTTCGGCGTCGAAATCGCGCCCGGCGCGTTGACAATGTTTTTCGCGACTTGATACTGTCGCAGCGGTCAGTACGGAGTTACCGATGAAAATGACGCGATTTGCGACGGCCGCCGTTCTGGCAGCCGCTTTGAACGTAGTGCTCGCGGGCTGCAAGCACAAGGCGCCCGCCACCGCGCCGATGCCGGCGCCTCCACCCGCGCCGACGGCGGCACCCGCACCGCCGCCGTCGCCGCCGCCTCCTCCGCCGGCACCCGCACCTGCGCCGCCGACGGAAGAGGAGATTTTCGCGCGCGCCTCACTCGACGAGCTCAACGCGAAGAAGCCGCTGACCGATGTCTTCTTCGACCTGGATCGCGCCGACCTCACTGATGCCGGCCGCGCCGCGTTGCAGAAGGACGCCGACTGGATGAAGAAGTGGCAGTCGACCAAGGTGACCGTCGAAGGGCACTGCGACAGCCGCGGCACCACCGAATACAACCTGGCGCTCGGCGAACGGCGCGCGCAGGCCGTCAAGGACTACCTGGCGAGCCTCGGGATCGGAACCGATCGGGTGCTGACCGTCAGCAAGGGCAAGGAAGCGCCCTTCTGCGCGGACGAGAACGAGGAGTGCTGGTCGCAGAACCGCCGCGGCCACTTCACGATTACGGCGAAGTAGGGGAGATTCAGGCGGGCAGCGGGTCAGGGTGCAGGGCTCAGGCAGCAGTGGTTCGACGCTGCACCGCTGAGCCCTGGCACCTGACCCGCTACGCTTAGCGTCAGTTCCGCCGCAATCTCCCGCGCGGCCTTCGCGGGATCCGCCGCCTTCAGGATCGGTCTTCCAATCACCAGATAGCTCGCGCCGGCGGCAACGGCTTCGCGAGCCGACAGGGTCCTCACCTGATCGTCGCCGGCCGCGGGTGCGCCGGTCCGAATTCCGGGTGTCACGATCAGGAACTTGTCACCGCAGCGACGGCGGATCGTCGCGATCTCGAGCGGCGACGCGACGACGCCGTCGAGGCCGGCGTCCTGGGCCATGGCCGCAAGCGTCTCCACCTGTGACTCGAGCGAGCGCTCGACGCCGAGAGACTTGAGCGCTGCCGCATCGAAGCTCGTCAACACCGTGACCGCGATCACAAGCGGCCGCTTGCCCGAGCCGTCGGCCTCTTCGTCGGCCGCCTTGCGCGCCTCCGCCATCATCGCGGCGCCGCCGCTCGCGTGGACGTTGAGCATCCACACCCCCAACCGCGAAGCGGATCGCACCGCCGCCGCGACGGTGTTCGGGATGTCGTGGAACTTCAAGTCGAGGAAGACGCGATGGCCCTGCCGAACCAGGCCGCGGACGAAGTCAGGTCCCTCTGCCGTGAACAGGTGGCTGCCGACCTTCAGGCCGCCGACGCTCGCGTGGACGCGTGACGCCATCGCGGAGGCGGCGCTTGCGGTGTCGAGATCGAGCGCGACGAGAACCGGGTTCATGCGGGTTCGTGCTCCGAGGATGCGGCGTGGGCCGCGCCGACGAGATCGGCGATGCGATTCACCTGTGTGCCGCTGCATGTAGTCGGTGAGGCCGTTCAGGATTTTCCCCCACACGAACGGGTCGGCGAAGTTCGCCGTGCCGACCTGCACGGCGGTCGCGCCCGCGAGGATGAACTCGATCGCGTCGCGCGCGTCCATGATGCCGCCCATCCCGATGATCGGAATCGACACCGCCTGCCGGCACTCGTACACCATCCGCACCGCGATCGGACGAATCGCCGGCCCGCTCAGCCCGCCCATGCCGTTCGACAGGATCGGCTTGCGCGTCTCGACGTCGATGGCCATCGCCAGGAACGTGTTCACCAGCGAGATCGCGTCGGCGCCGGCGTCTGCCGCCGCGCGCGCGAAGCTGGCCGGGGTCGTCACGTTCGGGGTCAGCTTGGGAATCAGCGGCAGGTGTGTGGCTTGACGCACTGCGCTCACCACGCCATACGTCCCGTCGAGCGAGCAGCCGAACTGAATGCCGCCTTCCTTGATGTTCGGGCAGGAGATGTTCAGCTCGATCGCGGCCACGCCCTCCGCGTCCGAGAGCACCTTCGCCACTTCGACGTACTCGTCCAGCGTCGTCCCACAGATGTTGACGAAGACCGTCGCGCCGGCCTCGCGCAATCCGGGCAGGTGCTCCTTGACGAACCGGTGCACTCCGACGCCCTGCAGGCCGATGGCGTTCAGCATGCCGGAGGGCGTCTCGACGATGCGCTGAGGCGGGTGGCCCTCGCGCTCGGCCATGAAGAGCCCCTTCACGCAGACGCCGCCGAGCGAGGCCAGGTCGACGACGTGCCGGTACTCGAGGCCGTAGCCGAAGCAGCCGCTCGCGGCGATGACCGGGTTCCGGAGCGTCAGCGATCCGATCTTCGTCGTGAGATCCACGTCACCACTCCCAGACAAGCGTCGAGGCGTCGAACACCGGGCCGCCGATGCACGAACGCACGTGGTGGAACCCGCCGCCCGGCTGCTTCACCGGGACGACGCAGGAGTAGCAGCCGCCGAGACCGCAGCCCATCACGCGTTCCACGGAGACTTCGCAGGGCCGGCCGTGCTGTTCCGCGAGCCGTGCGACGGCCGCGAGCATTCGCTCGGGGCCGCACGCATGCAGCAGGACCTTCGCAGACGGTGCGAGCGCCCCGAGCGCTCGTTCGAGCGGCACGCGTGACGCGTCCGCGACTCGCCCTTCGACCCGTCCTCGGTCGCGAGCACCGTGCGGACGCGATGGCGGGCGAAGAAGTCGAGATGGAACAGATCGGCCTCGGATCGTCCGCCGTAGAAGAGCGTCAGCGGGACGCCCTTCGGCGCGAGCGCTTCGGTCACCGTGACAAACGGCGCCAGGCCGACGCCGCCCGCGACCATCCAGACTTGGGTGTCCGCCTCCGGCAGAGTGAACGGCCTGCCGAGCGGCCCGAGGCACTGCACCCTGTCGCCGGGCTCGACGTCGAAGAGCGCGCGCGTCGTGACGCCGATACGCTTGCTCAGGATGCTGACGCCCGACGGTGCGCCGGACGAGTCGCGCAGGATCTCGAACACCGAGAATGGCCGGCGAAGGAGCGGGTCCCAGCCGTGTCCCGGCTTGACCATCACGAACTGCCCAGGCTCTGTGGCGGCCGCGATCTCGGGAGCCGCCAGCGACACGACGTTGTAGTCGGCCGTGAGCCGCCGGTTGCCGATCACCTCGGCGTCGATGTCCCAGGGCATCCTTACGAGTATAGCGTCCTGGTGCTTGGTGCTCAGTGCGTGTGCCTCGTGCGGTGCCTGGTGCTCAGTGCCATGTGCTGCACCAGGCACGTGACACGCGTGCACTGCACCGAAGGCACGAGGCACCGAAGCACCAGGCACTAGCTGCACGACGCGTATCATTCGACCATGCGCTACCTGCGCATGCTCTCGAACTCGCTCGTTGCCGGCTCGATGGCGGCGGCGTGTCTTGTCGTGCTCTTTTTGCAGCTGAATCCCGCGCTGCCGCTTTTTCAGGGCGCCTCGTGGGGCCTCATCGCGACGATCTGGGCGGGCTACGGCGTCAACTTCTCCGCGCTCTTCTACGCGCTGATCGTCGCGCAGCAGCTGCTCGTGGCGGAGGCGTCGTCGCCCGGCTGGTTCAGCGTGCGGCTGCTCGGGCCGTTCTGCGCGAGCGCGACGGTGCTGGCGGCGGCGCTGATGTGGCTCAACCTGCGCGGGCTGCACGCCGCGCTTGACGACGAAGCCGTGCGACGGATGACGATCGGCGCCGCGGCGATGACCGCGGGCGGGTCGGCGTTCGTGCTCGTGACGATCCTCCGCTACTCGATCGGACCGCGCAGCGGACGCGCGGGCGGCATCACGGTGCTCGCGCTGATGCTGGTGTCGATCGCGCTGCCGGTGGCCACACGCGGGCCCGGCCTGGCGCCCACGCTCGGGGGGCGCCGCCTGGCGATTGGCGCGCCGCCGACGGGTGAGGTCCCGAGCGCTCGCGTGGTGCTCATCGACATCGACGGCGCGTCGCTCGACTTCATCACTCCGGCGGCCGCTGACGGCCGGCTGCCCAACTTCGAGCGAATTCTGGACGCGGGGGCAGCGCTTCACCTCGCGACGCTGAAGCCGACGCAGCCGGCGCCGGTGTTGACGGCGCTCGCGACGGGGAAGCTTCCGGCGCACAACGGCGTGCGATCGGCGGCGATCTACGGCGCGACGGCGGGTCCAGGCGCGACGCTCGATCTGCTGCCGGACTACTGCTTCGCGCACGGCCTTGTGACCGTCGGCCTGCTGTCCGAGACCCCGCAGACCTCCGCCGCGCTGCGCGCGCAGCCGATCTGGAGCATCCTCAGCCAGTCAGGTACGCCATCGACGGTGATTCGCTGGCCGCTCACCTGGCCCGCGCAGCCGCTGCTCGGGGCGCTCGTGACGGACCAGTACCACCGGGCCTCCGACCTGGCGCTGGCGGCCGATGAGCCCGGCTACACCTATCCGACCGAGCTGGCGCTCGATCTCGACCCCTCGTTGCTGGACGAGCCGGCAGCCGCGGCGTCTGCGCTGCCGGGTCCCGACTATCCCGCCGCGGGCCCGCTGGCGCTCGATCGGCTGTACATCGCGATTGCCAACCGGCTCGAATCCCGCGGGTCGTCGCCCTTGCTGGCGCTGCGCCTCGAGGGCCTCGACGCCACCGGCCATTACTATCTGCGTCAGGCGATGCCTCGCGCGTTTGGCGACGTCAGCGACGACGAGCGCAGGAAGTACGGGCAGGTGCTCGAGCAGTACTACCGGTATGTGGACGCGGTGATTGGCGGCATCATCGATGGCCTTGGCCCGCGCGACCTGCTCCTGGTCGTCTCGCCGTTCGGCCTGGAGCCGCTGTCGCCGGCCAAGCGGCTGCTCGAGCATTCGATCGGCAACACGGCATTGAGCGGCAGCCACGAGCGCGCTCCCGACGGCTTCCTGCTCGCGTACGGGACGCCGGTGAAGCCGGGACGATTGCCGCGGGGCGCGATCGTCGACGTCACGCCGACGATCCTGTATTTCCTCGGCCTTCCCGTCGGTCGCGACATGGATGGCTTCGCGCGGGCGGACATCTTCACGCGGGAATTCACGGCGTCGCGGCCGATTGCGTACATACCGACGTACGAACGCTAGGGCAGGGTTCCAGGGTTCCAGGGTTCCAGGTTCAAGGTCAAGGTTCAAGGTTCGCGCAGTGGAACTCGGAACCCGGAACTCGTGGAACCCTGGAACCCCGGAACCCCGGAACCCTGCTATAATCCACTCCAGCTCTTTAACGCGGCCCCGCGAGGTCGCAAAGAGGTGCACATGCCCACGTACGCTCTCGACCTCTTCCGCTTTCCACTTCGCACTTCGCATTTCGCACTTCGCACTTCCTGAGGCCTGCATACGCCTTGGGGCAGGTCTGAAGACCTGCGCTACAGGCGAGGAGTCCTCGTGCCTGTAGTCATGGATTCCGATCGCATGTCGCGCTCGCTCGTGCGCATCGCGCACGAGATCGTCGAGCGCAACCGCGGCGTGGACGACCTCGCGATCGTCGGCATCCGCGAGCGCGGCGTGCCGCTGGCGCGCCGCATTTCGGCCGAGCTCGAGCGGATCGCCGGCAAGGGCGTCCCGACCGGAGCGCTCGACATCACGCTCTACCGCGACGATCTGATGCGGCAGGCCGTCGGCCCGCAGCCGCTCGTGCGCAGCACCGACATCCTGTTCGACATCGACAACCGCGTCATCGTGCTGGTGGACGACGTGCTCTATACGGGGCGGACGATCCGCGCCGCGCTCGACGCGCTGATCGACTTCGGCCGTCCGCGCGCCATCCAGCTCGTCGTGCTCGTCGACCGGGGACACCGCGAGCTGCCGATCAAGGCCGACTACGTCGGCAAGAACGTGCCGACGTCGCGCCGCGAAAGCATTCAGGTCCGGCTTCAGGAGGTGGACGGTCATGACGAAGTCGTCATCCAGCCCGACGAGCAGTGAGCCCGTGGTCGTGGCCGACGCTCCGCCGGCGACCCGCCTGAAGCACCGGCACCTGCTCGGCATCGCGGACCTCACGCCCGAGGAAATCGTGCTCATCCTCGACACGGCGGAGGCGATGCAGGAGATCGCGCACCGGCCGATCAAGAAGGTGCCGACGCTGCGCGGCCGCACGGTGGTGAACCTCTTCTTCGAGCCGAGCACCCGCACGCGGACGTCGTTCGAGGTCGCCGAGAAGCGCCTCAGCGCCGACACCCTCAACGTCGCCATTGCGACGTCCAGCGTCGTCAAGGGCGAGACGCTCGTGGACACCGCGCTCAACCTCGAAGCGATGTCGCCCGACATGATCGTCCTGCGCCACGCCTCGTCTGGCGCGTGCCACCTGCTGTCGCGCGTCTGCCGGTCGAAGATCATCAACGCCGGCGACGGCATGCACGAGCACCCCACGCAGGCGCTGCTCGATGCGTTCACGATTCGCAGGCACAAGGGGCGGCTCGGCGGGGCTGAAGGTGGCGATCCTCGGCGACCTGCTGCACAGCCGCGTGCTGCGCTCGAACGTGCTGCTGCTGACGCGGCTCGGCGCCGAGGTGTGGGTGTGTGGTCCGCCGACGCTGGTGCCGCCGGGCATCGAGCGGCTGGGCGTGAAGGTGACCTCGGTCGTCGAGGACGCGGTCCGCGACGCCGACGTCATCATGATGCTCAGGATTCAGCTCGAGCGGATGCAGGGCGCGTACTTCCCGTCGCTCCGCGAGTACTTCAACGTGTTCGGCATGACCGAAGCGCGCGTCCGTCTGGCCAGGCCGGACGCCATCATCATGCATCCCGGCCCGATGAACCGCGGCGTGGAGATCGCCTCCGAGGTCGCCGACGGGCCGTTCTCAGTCATCCTCGAGCAGGTCGCCAACGGCGTCGCGGTGCGCATGGCGGTCCTGTACCTGCTGGCCGGCGGAGCGGAAGATGAAGCGGCTGCTTAAGGGCGGCCGGGTCGTGGACCCGGCCAACGGCATCGACGGCGCGTACGACGTGCTCATCGACGGGGATCGGATTGCCCGTGTCGAGAAGAACCTGCCGACGCCGGACGGCGAGGTCCAGGTCATCGACGTGCCGAAGGGCTTCGTCGTCGTGCCCGGGCTGGTGGACATGCACGTTCACCTTCGCGAGCCTGGGCAGGAGCACAAGGAGACGATCGCGACCGGCACGAAGTCGGCCGTCGCGGGCGGATTCACGGCCGTCGCCTGCATGCCGAACACGTCGCCCATCAACGACAACGCCGGCATCACGGAGTTCATCCTCAAGAAGGCCGCCGACGCCGGCCTGGCGCGGGTCTACCCGATTGGCGCCGTCTCCCGCGGATCGAACGGCGAGTTCCTCGCCGACATCGCGGAGCTGCACGCGGCCGGCTGCGTCGCGATTTCCGACGACGGGCGGCCGGTGGCGACGGCGCTGCTGATGCGCCGCGCGCTCGAGTACGCGTCGATGTTCGACATGCCGGTCATCGACCACTGCGAGGATCCGAGCCTCAAGGCGGACGGGGTCGCGCACGAGGGCTTCCACGCGTCGGCGCTCGGCCTGCCCGGCCTGCCGGGCGCGGCCGAGACGGTGATGGTCCAGCGCGACGTCACGCTCGCGGGCCTGACGAAGGGCCGCGTGCACATCGCGCACATGAGCACGCGCGGGTCGCTGCGCGCGGTGCAGGACGGCAAGGCCCAGGGCTTCAACGTCACCTGCGAAGTGGCGCCGCATCATTTCACGCTGACCGACGCCTCGCTCGAAAAGCCGCTGCAGTTCGACACGAACTGCAAGATGAACCCGCCCCTGCGCGAGCAGGCGGACGTCGACGCGATGCTGCGCGGGATCATCGACGGCAGCGTCGACGCGATCGCCACCGATCACGCGCCGCATCATGCCGACGAGAAGGCCGTCGAGTTCGATCGCGCGCCCTTCGGCATCGTTGGCCTCGAGACGTGCGTGCCGATCGTGTTCGAGAAGCTCGTGCACCCGGGTCACATCACGCTGGCGCGCGCCATCGAGCTGCTCTCGGTGAACCCGGCGCGGATTCTCCGGCGTCCCGGTGGGTCGCTGGCCGTGGGCGCCGTGGCCGACGTCACGGTCCTCGCGCCGGAGGCGAGCACGACGATCGTCGCGTCCCGTCTCGTGTCGAAGTCGAAGAACACGCCGTTTGGCGGCTGGACCTTCCGCGGCGTGGCCGCCGCGACGATCGTCGGCGGCCGCACGGTGTTCACCAATCCCGACGCGCCCGGCGCGGCCGTCTTCGCCTGAGGATCCCGTGACGAGAGTCGACGATGTACGGAAGAGCGCGCTGGACGAGCTGCGGCGCAACGAAGTGCTCATGCTCGACGGGCACTTCGATTACGGCAACGGCTACCACGGGCCGGCGTACCTGAACCCGCACCAGCTGTTCCGGTATCCCTCGACGATCTGGCGTCTCGCGCAGGATCTGCTCGACGTCACCTCTGACGAGATCACCGCGCAGGCCGACGTCGTCGCCGGTCCCGCGACGGGCGGCGCGCTGCTCGCCCACACGATCGCGGGCCTGCTCGACAGCCGACGCAGCCTGACGCATCCACCGTGCTCGTTCGCGCCGTTCGAGAAGTCGGGCCGGCAGCCGCTGCTGCGTCCGTTCTACCAGCAGCTCGTGAAGGGGCGTCGCGTCCTGATTGCCGACGACGTCCGGAACACGGGGCAGGTCACGGCAAAGTGCGCGGAGGTGATTCGAGAAGCTGGCGGCACGCCGATCGCGCTCGTCTGCATCTGCGATCGTCTCGAGAGCATCGCCGATCCAGGCATTCCGGTGATCGCGCTCGTCGAGTACCCGGCCCCGCCGAACTATCCGGCCGCGGAGTGTCCGCTCTGCAAGGCGGGGAAGCCGATCACGAGATTCTGAGAATAGGGAATAGGGAATAGGGAATAGGGAACAGGGAACAGCCGCACGGCCGAACTTCAGTTCGGCCACGTCATCATGTCTGCCCCGAAGTCCGGAGTCCGCAGTCCGAAGTCCGTAGTCCGACTTCCGAAGTCCGACCTGCTACGCGCCAGCCTCGACCGTCTGTACCACGGCTTCAATCACGCGCAGTCCGCGACGGATCCGATCGAGCTCGTGCGCTCGTACGTCTCACGCGACGACCGCGAGATCGCGGGCTTCATCGCGTCCGCGCTCGCATTCGGCAACGTGAGGGCGGTGATGGCGTCGATCCGCGACGTGCTCGGCCGTATGGGTGCCTCGCCGGCGGCCTTCGTCCGGTCGTTCACGCCGGAGAGTTCAGCATTCGATGGCTTCGTGCACCGGTGGACCCGCGCGCGCGACGTCGCGGCGCTCGTGTGGGTGCTGCGGCAGATGCTCGATCGCAGCGGATCGATTGAGGGATTCTTCCTCGAAGGCGACGACCCGGCCTCTCCGGACGTCGCTGTCGGCCTCGAGTCGTTCTCGCGGCGCGCCCTGGCGCTCGACGTGACGCCGTTCTACGGGCGCGAGCGTCAGCCGGCGACCGGTGTCCGGTATTTCTTCTCGCGGCCCTCGAGCGGCGGCGCCTGCAAGCGGCTGAATCTGTTCCTGCGGTGGATGGTCCGACGCGACGCGGTGGATCTCGCCGTCTGGACCGGGGTGGCGCCGTCGCGCCTCGTGGTGCCGCTCGACACGCACGTGATCCGGCTGGGGCAGTGCCTCGGCCTGACGCGCTATCGGAGCCCCGGCTGGCGCATGGCGTCCGACATCACCGCAAGGCTGCGCGAGATGGATCCGCAGGACCCTGTGCGGTTCGACTTCTCGATCTGCCACGTCGGCATGATGGGCAACTGCGGGTTCGGCGAGAAGAAACGCGATCGCGACTGTCCCTTCCGCGGCGCATGCCGTCCAGGCGCGCTCACGCAGTCAGCCGCGCGTAAGCCGCCAGCGTCCCTTCGACCATCTTCTCGACGCTGAACTTCGCGCGCGCTCGGGCGAGGCCGGCCTCGCCCATGCGGTCGCGCAGCGGTTTGTCGTTCAGCAGACGCACGAGCGCGGCCGCGAGCGCCGCCGGGTCGCGCGGCGGCACGATCAGTCCGGTCTCGCCGTCGACGACGGCCTCGGGAATGCCGCCGGCGCGTGTGCCGACGCATGGCTTGCCCGCGGCCATCGCGTCGAGCAGCGACGTGCCCAGCCCTTCGGTTTCCGAGCTCATCACGAACACGTCGAACGCCTTGATGCACGCCAGGACATCGTCCCTGAACCCCGGAAGGACGACGTGTTTCTCGAGGTGCAGCTGCTTCACCCGGTGCTCGAGGTCGGCCCTGAGCGGCCCTTCGCCGAGGATCACGAAGCGCGTGTCGGCTGCCCGGGACAGCACCTGCGGCACGGCGTCGATCAGGTGGCGCTGGCCCTTGTGCGGGACCAGCGCGGCGACGTTGCCGACGACCGGCGCGTTATGTGGCAGGAAGAACGCCGCGTGCACGTTGACCGCCTCGAGGCGCGCGATGCGATCGACGTCGATGCCTTCGTACACGGTGACGACGCGATCGGGATCGATGTGGTCGGCGACGAGCAGATCGCGGATCGCGTCGGACGACGAGATGAAGAGGTCGACCTGGCGGTACTTCCAGCGCGAGAACGAATTGCGCTTCAATCTGAAGTCGACGCGCCGCGACACCACGAGCTTCGGCACTGTCGTGCGCGTCACCATCGACAGCGCCATCGACGCCATCGCGACGCCGTGCGGATCGTGGGCGTGCACGAGGTCCGGCCCGACCCGCTGGATGACACGCGACAGCCGCCACGCGGCCTTCAGGTCCAGCTCGTGGCCCGGCGCGAGCGGCACGAGCTCCAGTCCCTCCTCCGCGCGCCGCCGAAGCTCTCCGTCGGGATGCGCCACCAGCATCGCGCG
This sequence comes from Vicinamibacteria bacterium, assembly GCA_963787035.1. Classification (GTDB taxonomy): domain Bacteria; phylum Acidobacteriota; class Vicinamibacteria; order Vicinamibacterales; family JAENWD01; genus JAENWD01. Next base: position 135,028 of record CAWBBN010000020.1, on the reverse strand, counting down.
GTGGCCCATCGCGCGCAGGCCGAGCACGGTCAGCAGGACCTGATTCTGGCCGCCGCGCCAGGACCTGGCGGTGTCGATGTGGAGGGAGAACATTCAGTCAGGGACAGGCGGCGAGTGCAGCGGTGCAGCAGTGCGAGTGCGAGTGCGTACGTGCAGCGTGCACCCGATGCACCTTGCACCTGCACTTGCACGTCGCTCGCTGTCCGCCGCCTCGAGCGCGGCGTCTTCCGCGCGGCGCTGCAGCTCCCAGAGCTTCGCGAACTTGAGCAACACGTAGTACGAGTTCAGCAGCGACACCACGAGCCCGGGCACACCCTGCCTGATGCCGTAACGAAGGATGTAGTTTCGCAGGAACGCGAACGGCGGATGCGCGGCGATGCGCAGCCACGAGGACCGCTTGCCGGCCGCATACATCTCGCTGGCCGCGATGGTCGTGTACTTGTCAATCGTGGCGAGGTGATCGGAGACGTCCCGATACGGGTAGTGCAGCAGCTCGCCGCTGAGATACGCCGCCGGCCCGTCGAGCTGCACGGACTCGTGGACGTTGACCCGCCCCCACCGTGCCGCGCGCCTGTCGTAGAGGCGCAGCTGCCAGTCGGGCCACCAGTCGGTGCACCGGATCCACTGTCCGAGGTAGTGGGTCACGCGCGGCGCGCGATACCCGCGCGCGGCAGGCTCGGCGCTGAGCAGCTGACGAATCTCGTCGGCGAGCGCGAGGCTCACGCGCTCGTCCGCGTCGAGCGACAGGATCCAGTCGTGCCGCGCCAGCGACGCGGCGTAGTTCTTCTGATCCGCGTACCCGGTCCACGCCCTGACCTCGACGCGATCCGCATTCGCCCGCGCGATGGCCACCGTGTCGTCGGTGCTGCCCGAGTCGACGACGATGCGCTCGTCGGCCCAGGCGACCGAGTCGAGCGCGTCCTTCAGCCGGGACGCTTCGTTGAGGGTGATGATGGCGACCGAGACCGGCGGCACGGGGGCACTGTAGCAGAGTCGCCGCCGGGTTGTGGGTTGCGGATTGCGGATTGCAGATTGCGGATTGGTGGCCGGTTCAACCCGCAACCATCAACCCGCAACCATCAGGTGCGCTACGGCCCGGTCGTCGTGCCGCTGGCGCCGCCGGAGATCACGCTGCTCGTCGCGCCGCCAAGCGTGGTCGGCTGCGAGCCGGCAAACGACGTCGTGCCGTTGGTCGGGGCGATCTGGACGGTCTCGAAGTTGACCTGCGAGATGTCGTAGTCGAGCACGGCCCGCAGCTCGTTGCTCCTCGCCTGCGCGAGGTCGCGCTGCGCCTGGAAGACTTCGAAGCTGGTGGACATGCCCGCGGCGAACTTCTTCTCCTCGGCTTCGAGCCGGCGCTCGGCCAGCACACGCGCGGCCTTGGTCGCGTCCACGCGCTTGCCGTTCGCGTTCAGCTGCCGCGCGGCGTCGCGCACCTGCGAGGTGACGTTCAGCTCGAGGTCGCGCAGGTTGATGTCGCTCTGGACCTTCGACACCTTCGCGCGGCGAGTACGACGCATCGGCGATGCTCGTGCCGATCGGATAGCTGACGTTCAGCGACAGCACCCACGTCGGGTACTTGCTGGAAAAGACGTCCTTCATCACGTCCCCGTAGCTGCGCTCGATGGAGCCAATGACTGGCGGCGGGAATTGCGGCGAGTTCGGATCGCGCAGTGCCTGCGTGCCGCCGAGGCCGGTGGTGTTGTAGCGCAGGTTGAGGTCGAGGTTCGGCAGCGTCTGGTTCTTGAAGTACTTCAGGTCGTAGTCGGTGACCTCCATCCGCTTGCGCGCGGACGTCAGGTCCGTCCGATCGTTCAGCGCGTTCTTCACCGCCGCGTCCACGTCCACCGCTTGTGTCATGAAGGGCGCGACGTCGGTTGGCTTCAGGCGCATCGACCAGAAGTCGGGCGTATTCGGATCGAAGATGAGCGTGCGCAGGACGTCCTCGGCCTGTCCGATCGACGCCTGCGCCTCGATGACGGCTTCCTCGCGGCTTGCGACCTCCGATTCGGCCTGGACGACGTCGATCGGCGCCAGCGTGCCGATCTCGACGCGCGACTTCGTGTCGCGCAGCGACTCCTGCGCGAGGTCGAGCGATTGCTGCGAGACGATCAGCGAGTCCAGCGCGAACACGTAGTTCCAGTAGGCGAGCTTCACCTGGCGCGTCGTGAGCGCCACGCTCTGCTGCAGGTCTGACGTCGGCGATCTCGCGGTTCTTGCTGCGCGACGAAGACCTGCTCGCGCACGGTGTCGAACTTGAAGTTGCGCAGGAACGGCTGGGTGACCTGCACGTCGACGTTGCCGTTCAACTGCGGGTTGAAGCTGCTGAAGCTGTTGTTGGTCGTCGAGCGCGAGCTGTCCCACCCCACGACGGCGTTGGTGCCCCACGGGAAGAACTTCGCGACCTGCGCGTTGCCGCCGAAGTTGCTGCTGGTGACCGTCGTGTCGCTGCCCGAGAGGAAGCTGCTCGGCGGCTGCTGCTGGTTGTTGTAGTTGACGCCGCCGCCAAAGACCGGCGTGTAGTTGGCCAGCGCCTGCGCGATCGTGTAGTCCTGCAGCTGGGGGTTCAGCCGCTCGATCTGGATGCCGAGATTCTGCTTCAGGGCGAGGTCCACGGCCTCGTTGATGGACAGGGGCCGTTCGGGTCCCGACGGCGGGGCGGCCGGACTCTGTGTCGTCGGCGGTGGCGGCGTCGGCAGCGGCGCCGCGGGCGCCTGCTGGGCATGGGCCGGCGTCACGAGGCCCGCGAGACACGCGACGGCCACAAGGGCGCGCGCGCCGGGGCGGGACAGAAACTGCATGGGGCGGTGCTCCACAGTGAGTTCGACTTCGATGTTTGTTTGAAACAGACGACCCCCGGCACGGCCAGAGGTCCAGTGGATATAGACGGATGACCGGTGGCGGGAGTTTCCGAAGCCCGCGATTGTATACTACCCGTTCGGCCACCACGGGCCGGTCCCGCGCCTGGGCACCGTCCGTGCCGTTTCCGGACGCTTTCCCGTGACCCACGACGACGTCCTGCAGCTGTTTCGGCGATCGGGCGCCCTGCTCGAAGGCCACTTCCGCCTGACCTCCGGGCTTCACAGCCCCGGCTACCTGCAGTGCGCGCTGGTGCTGCAGCATCCGGCCGACGCCGAGGCGCTCGCCCGCGCCCTCGCGACGCACGTCTCGGCGCTCTCGCCGACGGTCGTCCTCTCGCCGGCGCTCGGCGGCATCGTCATCGGCCATGAGATGGGCCGCGCCCTCGGCGTGCGCGCGATCTTCGCCGAGCGGCAGGACGGCAAGCTCACGCTCCGTCGTGGGTTCTCGCTCGACCCGGGCGATCGCGTCCTGGTCGTCGAGGACGTCGTGACCACGGGCGGATCGACGCGCGAGACGATCGACGTCGCCGTGGCCGCGGGTGCGACCGTCGTCGGCGCCGCCTCGATCGTCGATCGCAGCGGCGCGACGGCCGCGCTCGGCGTGCCGTACCACGCGCTGCTGCCGATGTCGCTGCCGACGTACGATCCTGCGGCATGCCCGCTCTGCGCCGCTGGCTCGCCGGTCGTCAAGCCGGGATCGCGAACCTGAGCTCGAGCCCTCGTGTAGCGCAGGCCTTCAGGCCTGCTGATCCCGATCGCTGGCAGACCTGAAGTCTGCGCTGCATGACCATGCGCACCCTGAAACTCACCGTGCAGTACGACGGCACCGACCTGGTCGGGTGGCAGCGCCAGAAGACCGGCCGCTCGGTGCAGGGGCTGCTCGAAGAGGCGCTCGCCGCGATTGACGGCGCGCCGGTGACGGTACACGGCGCCGGCCGCACCGACGCCGGCGTTCACGCGATCGCGCAGGTCGCCAGCGCGCGCGTGACGACGGCGCTCGAGCCGCCGACACTGGTCCGGGCGCTGAACGCGAAACTGCCACCGGACGTCCGCGTCGACTCGGTGGCCGACGCGCCCGACGATTTCCACGCGCGCTTCAGCGCGAAGTCGAAGACCTATCGCTACATCCTGCTCGAAGCCGACGTGGCCGGTCCGTTCGCCCAGCGCTATGTCTGGCGCGTGCCCGGCCGGCTGAACGTCGAGGCGATGGCGGAGGGTGCCAGGGCGCTGGTCGGGAGGCACGACTTCACGGCGTTTCAGTCGACCGGCAGCGCCGTCACGCATGCCTTCCGCACGGTGACGGCGGCTCGCGTCGTCGAATGGCCCCCTGACGGTCCGGCGCCGGCGCCCGGCGTGGGCAGCAATCAGGGCCCCGGTACGCGCCTCGTCGTCTTCGACGTCACCGCGGACGGGTTTCTGCGGCACATGGTCCGCGCGATGACCGGCACGCTCGTCGAGGTGGGCCTGGGACGCCGGCCGGCCGCCGGGGTGCGGGCCGTGGTGGACGGTCGCGCGCGCGCGACGGCGGGCGCTACCGCACCCGCGGCCGGACTCTGGCTGGTCTCGGTCGACTACTGTTAGAATTCCGCTTTGCTTCCCGTTCGGCCGTGACGGACGCGCACGGCCCCGCGAGGACCAGGAACACGCTTCGACGCGAGAGCACAACGCATGTCCCTCGACCAGTTGCTCGCATGGCTGACGCCGGGATCGCCCGAAGAAGCCCTGGCCCGCCAGGTGAACTTCGAGCAGCTGCCCGCGCACATCGCGATCATCATGGACGGCAACGGCCGGTGGGCCGCGCGGCGTCACCTGCCGCGGGTCGAAGGCCACCGCTCGGGGATCAACGCGGTCCGCGACGTCGTCGAGACCTCGGCGCGGCTCGGCATCGAAGTGCTGACGCTCTACGCGTTCTCGCTCGAGAACTGGAAGAGGCCTGAGGCCGAAGTGAGCACGCTGATGGCGCTCCTGAAGCGCTACCTGCGCCTCGAGCTGAGGACGCTGCTCGACAACAACATCCGCTTCCGCGTGATCGGCCGCTCCCAGGATCTCCCGTCCGACATCCAGGACGAGCTCGCCGACGCGATCGATCGCACGTCCAAGAACACGGGCCTGCTCTTCAACATCGCGCTCAACTACGGCGGACGCGCCGAGATCGTCGACGCGGCGCGGCGGATGCTCGAGTCCGGGATTGCGCCTGCCGACATCGACGAGCGCCGGTTCAGCGAGTTCCTCTACACGGCCGGCCAGCCCGATCCGGATCTGCTGATCCGGACGAGCGGCGAGATGCGCATCAGCAATTTCCTGCTCTGGCAGATCGCCTACGCGGAGATCTGGGTCACCGACACGCTGTGGCCCGACTTCCGGGCGCCTCACCTTCTGCAGGCCGTCCTCGAATACCAGAAGCGCGACCGCCGCTACGGCGGTCTCACGCCGTCCAGGGTCGCGACAGTCCGGTGACCCGCGTTCTGAGCGGGGTGGTGCTGCTGGGCGTGGTGGGCAGCCTGGCGTGGTTTGCTCCGCCGCAGGGCGCTCGTCGCGCTCGCCGCCGTCATCGCTGTCGGCGCGTTCATCGAGCTCGCGCGGCTCGCCGAGGCGCTTGGCGCCCACGTGCCGCGACTGCCCGGCGTCATCATCACGGCGGCGACCACTGCCGCGGTGGCGTGGCCCGGCGTGCCGCTCCAGCCCGTCCTCGTCGCGTCGGTCGTCGCCGCGGCCGCGATGGCCATCGCCGGCGGCCGGCCCGACCGCAGCCAGATCGCCGGCGCGGCGACGCTGGTGGCGGCGCCGATTTATCTGGCGCTTCCGCTCGGCGGCCTGGCGGGATTACGCTGGACGGATGGCCGTGAAGTGGCCGTGCTGCTCGTGCTGGTCGTCGTCGCCAGCGACACGCTGCAGTACTACACCGGACGTGCGCTGGGGCGCCGGAAGCTGGCGCCCGTGATCAGTCCCAAGAAGACGGTCGAGGGCGCCGTGGGGGGCTTTGTCGGCGCGACGCTCGTGATGGCGTTCCTGGGCGCGGCGTGGCTTCCAGGCGTGCCGCTCAACGCGCGCGTCGGGCTCGGCCTCACCATCGCCGGCCTCGGCATCGTCGGCGATCTCGTCGAATCGGCGCTGAAGCGCGCCGCCGACGTGAAGGACAGCTCACACCTGATTCCCGGGCATGGCGGCGTGCTCGATCGCATCGACGCGCTGCTGCTGGCTGCGCCCGTGTACATCGCGTTCTTGAAGTTCGGCCCGTGGCAGGCGATATGAAACGCATCGCGATCCTCGGTTCGACCGGGTCGATCGGCACGAGCGCGCTGTCTGTGGCCGACGCGCATCCGGATCGCATTCGCGTCGTCGCGCTTGCCGCGGGCCGCCGCGTCGAGGAACTGGCGGCGCAAGTCACGCGCTACCGTCCGGCGATCGCGGGGATCGCGAACGACGTCGATCGTCCGGCGCTCGCGAGCGCCGCCGCGAGCGCGGGCGCGACGCTGGTCGCGGGGCCCGACGGGCTGGTGGCCGTCGCCACGCATCCCGACGTCGACATCGTCCTGTGCGCCTCGTCCGGCACGTCGGCGCTGGAAGCGGTACTTGCCGCGATCGACGCGGGAAAGACGATCGCGCTGGCGAACAAGGAAGTGCTCGTGATGGCGGGCGCGCTCGTGACCGAGAGAGCGCGTGCGCGCGGCGTCGCGCTGCTGCCGGTGGACAGCGAGCACAACGCGATTCACCAGTGCGTGCACGGCCGCCGGCCCGACGAGATCCGCCGGCTGATTCTCACCGCGTCTGGCGGGCCGTTCCGCACGTGGCCCGCGGCGAAGCTGTACGACGTGCGGCCCGAGGACGCGCTGCGCCATCCGACGTGGCGCATGGGTCCGAAGATCACGATCGACTCGGCCACCCTGATGAACAAGGGCCTCGAGGTGATCGAAGCGCACTGGCTCTTCGACGTCCCGGCCGATCGCATCGACGTGGTCGTGCACCCGCAGTCGATCGTGCACTCGATGGTCGAGCTGACCGACGGCTCGACGATCGCGCAGCTCGGCGTCACCGACATGCGGCTGCCCATTCAGTACGCGTTTTCGTATCCGGAACGCTGGCCGTCGAGCCTTCCCGCGCTCGACTTCGCGCGGCTCGGCTCGCTCGAGTTCCTCGCGCCGGATCTCGACCGCTTTCCCTGTCTGCGCCTGGCCTACGACGCCTTGCGGGCCGGCGGGACGGCGGCGGTCGTGCTGAACGCCGCCAACGAGGTCGCCGTCGAGTCGTTTCTCGAGGGGCGGCTGCCTTTTCCTGGAATTGCGCGCGTGATCGAAGACACGCTGACGGCACACGATGTGCAGGATGCCCAGACGCTGGGCGACGTCCGGTCGGCAGATCGGTGGGCCCGGGAACGCGCGAAGATGCTCGCCGGCGGCTTAAAATTGAAGGCGTGAGGGTGTGACGGCGTGATCACGATTCTGGCTTTCGCTTTTGTCATCGGCGTCCTCATTTTTGTCCACGAGCTGGGCCATTTCCTGGCGGCCCGCCGCGTGGGCGTGCGGGTGCTGACCTTCTCGGTCGGCTTCGGCCCCCGGCTGATCGGCTTCACCAGGAACGGCACCGACTACTGCGTCAGCGCGGTGCCGCTGGGCGGCTTCGTGAAGATGGCCGGCGAGACCGCCGGCGACGAGCAGACCGGGAAGCCCGACGAGTTCCTCTCCAAGTCGCGCTGGGAGCGCTTCCAGATCCTGATCATGGGCCCGGTGATGAACCTGGTCCTGGCCGTCGTCCTGCTGGCGTTCGTGCTCTATCAGGGCGCTTACGTGCCCGCGTATCGCGAGATGACCCCGGTCGTCGGCGCGATCGAAAAGGGCTCGCCGGCCGAGCAGGGTGGCCTGGCGGTCGGCGACACGATCCTGCGCGCGGACGACCAGGCCGTGCCGACCTGGGAAGACCTGCAGGCCTACATCGCCGGGAAGGCGCGGCGCGAGGTCACGCTGCTCGTCGAGCGCTCGGGGCAGTCGAAGACGTTCCAGGTCGTTCCGACGGCAGACAAATACGAAGTCGGCGACATCGGCGTGTTCCCGGTGACGCACCCGAAAGTGCGCTCGGTGACGCCCGGCGATCCGGCGGACAAGGCCGGCATCAAGGCCAATGACGTCGTCGTGCAGGTGAACGATCGGCCGATCAGCTACGCGCGACAGCTGTCGGAGGAGATCGGCAAGCACGCCAACGACCCGATCGTCGTCCGGATCCTGCGCGACGGTCGCGCCCAGGACATCCACGTCACGCCGATGCAGCGCGGATCGCTCGGCGTGATCGGCATCGGCATCAGCGACGAGGTCAAGCGCATCGAGCCGGGCCTGCTCGAGTCGGTGAAGTTGAGCGTCATGGAGAACTGGGCCAACGCCGGCCTGATCTTCAAGACGCTCGGCGGCCTGTTCACGGGCGCCACTTCGCCGAAGCAGCTGATGGGCCCCGTCGGCATCGCGCAGCTGTCGGGCGAATCTGCCCAGAACGGGATCGTCCCGCTGCTCGGGCTGATGGCGCAGATCAGCCTGAATCTCGGACTCCTCAATCTGATGCCCATCCCCGTCCTGGACGGCGGGCACATCCTGATCATCTTTCTCGAAGGCCTCGCCCGTAGAAGCTTCAGCACCCGGGTCAAGGAGCGCATGCTCCTGGCAGGGTTCTTCCTGCTGATGCTGCTGATGGTGACGGTCATCTACAACGACCTCACGCGCCTGCCCTGGGTGGAACACTTGATGTTCTGGCGGTAGGATTAGCGGAGTCCGCTTCCGGGCGTGGGAGGTTTCGCTGACATGCGTCGATTCGCGAGCAGTGTGGCTGCCGTTGCGGCGGTCTGTCTTCTCATCGCGCCGGCCGGCGTCATGGCCCGGCAGGGCGCGGCCTCCACGGCGTCGCTGACCGACACGGATTTGCAGCGGCTCCGCACGGCCATCTCCGATGCCCGCGGCGACGTCGATCGCGCCAAGGCCCGCGATTCCCAGCTGGCGGCGACGCTCACCGGCCAGCTGAACGATCTCTCGGACGAGGTGACGTACCTCAGCGTCCGCCTGAAGAAGGAACATTCGGTCCCGCGTTCCGAGTACCTCGACCTCCGCGACCGCATCGACGATGTGCGGGCGAAAGCGCAGGGCGGCCAGCCGAAGACAGAGGCACCGCGCGCTGTCTCGAGCGAGATTCCTGTTGGCACGGAGCTCGACGTGCGGCTGCTCGATTCGCTCAGCTCGGGTCGCAACCAGGTCGAAGATCGCTTCCGCGCGAGCACGATGGTGGATCTGCAGTCCAACGGGCGCGTGATCATCCCGGCGGGCTCGGAGATGCGCGGCGTCGTGAGCGGCGTCGAGAAGGCCGGCCACATCGATCGGAAGGGCGCTCTGCAGCTGGCGTTCGATCAGATCACCGTCAACGGCAAGCAGTACAAGCTGCACGGCACCGTCACGCAGGCGCTCGAGGGCGAGGTGAAGGGGGAAGTCGGCAAGCTGGGCGCAGGCGCCACCGTCGGCGGGATCATCGGCGGCATCCTGGGCGGCGTGAAGGGCACGATCGCCGGCATCCTGGTCGGCGGCGGCGGCGTCGCCGCGGCGACCCCTGGCAGCGAAGCGGAAGTGGCGCAGGGCACGGTGCTGCGCGTGCGCCTGGATCAGCCGCCCCCGATCGATTGACGGTTGCGGATTGTCGGTTGCGGGTTGAACGGTCGTAGGGCGCGACTTCAGTCGCGCCGAGATGGCCGACTGAAGTCGGCCCTACGACGCCCGCGCCGGCGCCGCGCGGTAGTGCTCGGCGAGCGCCTGCACGAGCGCGCCGACCGTGTATTCCTTCGGCATCAGCGTGACCCGAATGCCGAGGCGCGCCGCAGCCTCCGCCGTCACGGGCCCGCATACCGCGACCACCGTCTGCTGAAGCAAGTCGGCCGCCTGCTCCGCGCCGTAGGTCGCCGCGAAGTTCCTGATGCTCGCGGCGCTCGTGAAGGTGATCGCGTCGACCTTGCGGTCGAGCAGCATCCGATAGACGTCCGGATCGTGTTCGGGATCCGGCTCCGGCGGCAGCGTGCGATACGCGACAATCGCCGGTCACGTTGGCGCCCGCTTCCGTCAGCGCTTCCACCAGCTGCTCGCGTCCGACATCGGCACACGGCACCAGCACGCGCACTCCGTCGGAGGGGCGACGCCTCCGCCAGCGCCGCGACGACGCCGTCCGCGCGGAAATCGCCGGGCACGAGGTCGCTTCTGAGGCCGTAGCGCAACAGGCGGTCGCGCGTCGACGGCCCGACGGCACACACGCGCACGTCGCCGAGCGCCCGAACGTCGCCGGTGCGGTAGAGCCGCTGCATGAAGTGATCGACCGAGTTCACGCTCGTGAACACGATCCAGCCGAAGCTGTCGATCTGCTCGACGGCCTTGTCGAGCGGCGCCCAGCTCTCGGGCGGCGAGATGCGGGTCATCGGCGCCTCGATGGCCTCGGCGCCGGCCGCCGCGAGACGATCGGAGAGATCCGGGGCGTCTTCCTTCGGCCGCGTCACGACGACGCGACGTCCTGACAGCGGGCGATTGTCGAACCAGCGCAGGTGCTGGCGCAGCGCGGCGACGCGTCCGACGACGAGAATCGCCGGACGGCGCGGGCGCTCCGCTTTCGTGCCCTCGATGAGCTCGCCAAGCGTGCCGTCCACGGTGTGCTGTCCCGGCAGCGTGCCCTCGTAGATCACCGCCGCCGGATCGTTCCTGGACCGTCCGTGCGAGACGAGCGACTCGAGGATCGCCGGCAGCTGCCGCGTGCCGGCGTAGCAGACGATCGTGCCTTTGAGCTTCGCGAGGCTCGCCCAGTCGATCTGCGGCGCCGTCTGGCTCTCGTCCTCGTGCCCGCGCACCAGCGTCACCGTGTCGCCGCCGCCAGGATAGGTGAGCGGCACGCCGGCGTATCCCGGAATCCCAATCGCCGCCGGAATGCCAGGCACGACCTCGAACGGCACGCCCTGCTCGTGCAGGAAGAGCGCTTCTTCGCCGCCACGATCGAAGACGAACGGATCGCCCCACTTCAGGCGCGCGACCGTCTTGCCCTCGCGCGCCTTCTCGGCGAGCAGGTAGCAGATCGCCTCCTGCGCCATCGCCTGCGGCGAGGCGGTGCCGACGTCGATGCGCTCAGCGTCCGTCGGCGCGTGCGCAAGCAGCCGCGGATGCACGAGGTGGTCGTACAGCACCACGTCGGCCATCGAAAGGCACGCAAGCCCGCGGACGGTGATCAGCCCTGGATCGCCAGGGCCTGCGCCGATGAGATAAACCACGGGGGAATGATACGAGGAAATAGTGGAATGCAAAGTGGAATAGGGAATAGGGAGTAGGGAATAGGGAATGGGAAAGGCAGAGTCGTCGCGAACGATCTCTCCTGTTTCCCTATTCCCTACTTCGCTACTTCGCTATTTCGGACTTCCTACGATCCCCCCGTCGGTCCGTAGTAGCCCTGCTTGGTGCGCGCGGTGGTGTTCGGCTGGTTGGTGCGCACGACGATCCGCCGCCAGGCGCCGTCGCGTTTGGGATTGCGAGACGAGTAGCCGATCATGTACTGGCTCGAGAGCTCGTCGGAGATCTGCCCGTAGATGCCGGCCAGCTCGCTCGCGGCGCGCGCGAAGAACACGCGGCCGCCGGTCTGCTGCGCGAGCTCGCGCAGCACGTAGTCCGCCTCGTTGAACGACCCGCGCAGGTGGTCGGGGCCCTTGCCGCGCAGGCCAATGGCGTAGATCTGCGTCTCCGATCGTTTCGCCAGCTCCAGCACTTCTTCGAAGCTGACGAGGCTCGACGTGTCTTCGCCGTCAGAGAGCACGACGATCGCCTGCCGCCGCACTTCGTCGGCGCTGCGCGTCTGGATCTTCTTCAGCTCTTTCAGCGAGATGTAGATCGCGTTGTGCAGCGACGTCGATCCGCCGGCCGTGGTCTTGTGAATCGCGTCCTCGAGATCAGGGATGTTGCTCGTGAACGACTGCGAGACCAGCACGCGGCTGTCGAAGTCGATGACCTGTCCGAGATCCTGCTGCGCGCAGCCGCTTGACGAAGCCGATGGCCGCTTCCTGCGCGGTTGCGAGCTTGTCTTCCATGCTCGCGCTGGTGTCGAGCAGGATCGACAGCGCCACCGGCAGGTTCGACCGATTGAAGAACCTGATCTCCTGCGGCATGCCGTCTTCGTAGACGGTGAAGGCGTCCTGCGGGCACGTCCGTGACGAATCGCCCGTTCGGATCCGTCACGGTGACGTTGAGCGAGACCACGTCGATGGCCGAGCGGAAGTTGGGCTGTGGCGCCTGCTGCGCCCGGACGGGAGCCAGGCAGAAGGCGACGGCCAGCGCCGCCACGGCCAGGGGCCGGGCGAGGCGGGCACGGGAACGCGAGACAGCCATCAACACCTCGTGTTTCTACGCGATCGGCGTCACGGGTCGCACCAGCGTGCCGCGGGCCGTCGTGTCCGGACGCTTCACGGCGATCTCGGGCCCGGCTTTCGGTGGAATCAGCTCGCCCGGGCGGGCGTACACGACCTTGTATTGCGAGGCCAGATCCTCGGCGACCTGATCGAGCCCGGGCGCCAGCGCCATGCTCGACAGCAGGTCCTGGCGGCGCCCGCCAGTCTGGCTGGTGCCCTGGTCGAAGACATAGGCGCGATCGCGAGCCTGCTCGTCGCGAAAGGCCTCGTTGGACCGGTTGGTGATGACCAGCACGTGCAGAGCCACGCCGCTCGCCGCCAGGTTCTCGAGCGTGCGCTGGTAATGCACGTTGCTGAAATCCGTCCCCTCAGTGGTTATGACGACTATCGCCTTCCGCGGGTTGGGACGCGCCTTGAAGCCCTTCAAGGCGTCGTTGATCGAGTCCTGGAAGACGGTGCCGGCGCCCGGTTGCGCGAAGATCTTCGTGCTGGCCTTCTGCAGCACCGCCACGCTCGAGGTGTAATCCTGCAGGCCAGTGGGCCGATCGGCCATGCCGATGAGCGCCACGCTGGCCGACTGCTCGCCGGCCATGCGGGTCATGAAGCTTCCCACCGCCTTCCGCACGTCGTTCACGTACGGCTGAATGGCTTGCGAGTTGTCGACGAGAATCGCGAGATCGATCGGGTCGGCCGTGCGGCCGGCTCGCAGGACCTCGCGCGCAACGCCGTCTTCCTTGACGACGAAATCGGAAACGGCCAGCCCCGTGACTGGATGGTTCGCCTTGTCGAGCACGCTCACGTACAGCGTCTGCTCGGTCGTCTGCGCCAGAAGCGTGGACGACGCGGCGATGGCCAGGGCAAGGGCCAGGCGCAAACCTCGCGTTCGCATGCAGAGTCTCCCGGGATCCAACAGGCAGGCGCCTCGTCTCGCCGAAGCGGCAAAGCCGCGAAGGCGGACAGGGGGAAGCGACACCGGCTTTCTCGAAGTATAGGGGTGTGACGGAGGGGGGTCAAGCGCGTCCGTCCCCAGAAACTATTGCAGATGCTGGACTTGTAGTCGTAAGATCGCCGCATGAACCGCCGCGTGCTGCTCGTTGCCCTGGTTGCCATCCTGCTGCTGGTCGGCGGAGTGCTTGCGTATCGTCACAAGGCCAGCCAGGCGGCCGCCGATTGCGGCGACAAGCCGAAGCCCAAGGACGAATTCACGATGGCCGCGCCGTGCGATACCGGCGCCGAGACGCCGAAGGGCACGCCTGCCCCGGCGCCGCGCTGATGGCGTTCAGCCTTCGTCCCGAGGACGCCGAGCAGGCGCGCGCCATCGGCGTCATGGCGTCGGCGGGCTGGGCGTTTGCGATCTCCGTCGTGCTCGGCCTGGGGGGCGGGATGCTGCTGGACCGCTGGCTGGGGACGTCTCCCTGGCTGCTGTTCGTCGGGCTCGTTCTCGGCTTTGCGGCGGGCGTGAGCAATCTGGTGCGCGCGACCAACGCCGCGTCGCGACGCCGCTAGTCGTCGCATCCTCCCTCCATTTCGACCACGTGGCTTCTCATCACGCCCTGCCGTGAGCGATCCGTTGACGCGGCGATTCGAGCGCGACGCGGTCGTCGTGGCGGCGCTGCTCGTGGGCGGCGGCTTCGTCTGGGCCGGCCTCGGATTCGCGGGCGCGGTCGCCGGCGGAGCGGCGCTCGCGGCGTATGCCTATTGGGGGCTCCGGCGGGGGGTGGACCGGGCGTTATTGGGCCAGAATCAGGGCTCCTGGCCGCTGGTGAAGTTTTTCACAAGGTACGCTATACTGGCCGTCGCCGCGTACGTTATGCTGGCGCGCTTGCGCGTCAGCCCGGTGGGATTCGCCGTGGGAGCGTCGTGGCCGGTCGTGGCCGTCGCCGCGACCGCCGCACGGAGTTTCTTCCCGGCAGGACGCCAGGAACATCCCCGTCAGTAGTCGATGGAAAAGCTGCACCACGAACTCTGGCTCACCCAGGCCGTCAACGCGGTGCTGGGCCCGTTGGCCGCCGCGATTCTGCGCCTCTTTGGCCGGCCGGTGCCGGATCCCGTCGCACGTGATCCCGGACTACCTGGCGATGCTCATCGTCTTCACGCTGGGCCTCACCGCGTTCGCGCTGTTCGTGCGGTCGCGACTGAGCGTCGAGAACCCCGGCAAGCTGCAGGTGCTGCTCGAGGACTTCGTCGGCGTATTCAACACGCTGCTGACCGACTTCGTCGGACCGAAGGGCCTCGTCTACCTGCCGATCGTCGGCTCGCTCTTCCTGCTGATCTGGGTTTCGAACCTGGCGGGCCTCGTGCCTGGCTTCATGGCGCCGACGTCGAATCTCAACGTCACGGTCGGCTGCGCCCTCACGGTCTGGGTCTTCTACCACATCGAAGGCATTCGCGAGCAGGGCGTCGTCGCGTACTTCAAGCACTTCGCCGTGCCGCCTGGAGCGCCCGTCGCGCTCGCGCCGCTGATGCTGCCCATCGAGCTCATCGGCCACCTGGCGCGCGTGATGTCGCTCTCGCTGCGGCTCTTCGGCAACATCTTCGGCGAGGAGCTCGTCATCGTGATCCTCGCCGGCCTCGTGCCGTTCATCGTGCCGCTGCCGATGATGCTTCTCGGGCCTGCTGACCGGAACACTGCAGGCGCTCATCTTCGTGATTCTCACGATGGTGTACCTCGGTGGCGCGGTCGCGGTCGAGCACGAGGACGAGGCGCACCACTAGGCTCGGCAACTCTGAAACTCAGGAACTCTGGAACTCTGGAACCTTGGAACCTCGGAACCCTGGAACCTTGGCACTTCGGTCTGTCGATTTTGAGGAGGCGTTTCACGTGAGCACACGGTCTATCGTCACCACTGCCCTCGTCCTGACGGCGCTGGGCATCGTCGCGTCGCCGGTTTACGCGCAGGGCGCTGCGCCTGCGGCGTCGAACTCGGCCACGATCATCCAGTGGTCGATCCTGACCGCGGGCTTCGCCCTCGGGATCGCCGCCGGGCTCGGCGCGCTCGGCCAGGGCAAGGCCGTGGCGGCGGCCGTCGAGGCCATCGCGCGCAACCCCAGCGCGACGACCGACATCCGTGGAAGCCTGCTGCTCGGCCTCGTGCTCATCGAGTCGCTGGTCATCTACGTGCTGCTCATCTCGCTGATCCTGCTGTTCCTCTTCCCGTTCGGGAAGTAGCACGGCGATTCAGTTGTAGCGCAGGCCTTCAGGCCTGCCATGGCGAGCGATCGTTCGCGAGTTCGTTCAGACACCGCGCGGCCTTCACGGGCCGTCGCGGTGTCTTTTTTCTATGTGGGGCAGGGCTTCAGCCCTGCGACTGCCAGCCCATGCGATTCCGCGTCTCACGGCTCGACGCCTGGCTGCTCCTCATGGCGTTCTTCTGGGGCAGCAACTTCAGCGTCGTGAAAGCGGCCCTTCGCGAGCTGCCCGGGCCGGCCTTCAACGCGATCCGCCTGACGATCGCGTCGGCGCTCTTTCTCGGGAATCATCGCGTGGCGTGAGGGCCTGGGCGCCTCGCTCCGGCGTGTCACGCGCGGCGACTGGTGGCGGCTCGCCGGCCTCGCGGTCCTCGGCCACTTCGTCTACCAGATCCTGTTTCTCGGCGGCGTCGCGCGCACGTCGGTCGCCAACAGCGCGCTGATCTTCGGTTGCACGCCGATCACGGTCAGCCTGATCAGCGCGTGGCTCGGCCACGAGCGTCCCGGGTGGCTGCGCTGGACGGGAACCGTCATCTCGCTTGCCGGCATCTACTTCGTCGTCGGGCACGGCGCGCGACAGGGCACGTCTTCGCTGACCGGCGACGGGCTCATCTTCATCGCGATGCTCAGTTGGGCGGTCTACACCGTCGCCACGCACGCGATGCTCGATCGCTACTCGCCGATATTCGTGACCGGCCTGACGATGGCGATGGGGACGGTGCTGTACATCCCGGTGGGCCTGTATTGGCTGCCGCCAGGGGGCCTTGCCGGAATCTCTCTCGTCGGGTGGGCAGGCATCCTGTACTCGGCGGTCTTCTCGCTCGTCGCGGCCTACGTGATTTGGTACACGGCGGTGCGCGAGCTCGGCAGCGGTCACACGGCGATCTACCAGAACGTCGTTCCGATCGTCGCGATGATCGTGGCGACGCTCTTCCTGCACGAGCCGATGACTGCGGTGAAAGTCTACGGCGCGATCGCCGTGCTCGCCGGCGTCGTGCTGACGCGCCTCGAGTCGGCGGACTCGGAGCCCTCAGAGGGTTGACGGTTGCCGGTTGCGGATTGTTGGTTGCGGATTGCGGATGGTTGGTTGCGGGTTGCGGACTGGCGAAGCCAGTCTCGCCGAAGCGCCGAAGGCGCGAAGGCGGATTGCGGTAAGCTTCCGCGCGTGAGCCGCTGCCGCGCCAGCGTCCCGATCGCCCTGCTCCTCGTCGTCTGCGCGCTGAACGCCGGCGCCCAACCGCTCGCGTCCGCGAAACCCGCCGCGTCGCTCGACGCCGCGCGCCTCGCGCAGATCGGCCCGGTCGTCGAAGAGGCTGTCGCCGCGCACAAGCTGCCTGGCGCGGTGATCGTCGCCGGACGCGGCGATCGCGTCGAGTACCGCCAGGCGTTCGGCAACCGCGCGCTCGTCCCGTCGGTCGAGCCGATGACGCTCGACACGATCTTCGACCTCGCCTCGCTGACGAAGGTCGTCGCCACGACGACCGCGGTGATGCAGCTGGTGGAGAACGGCCGGATTCGCCTCGCCGACAAGGTCTCGGCCTACGTGCCGGGATTCGAGCGCTACGGCAAGGACCGCATCACGATCCGGCACCTGCTGACGCACACGTCCGGCCTCCGGCCCGATCTCGAGTTGTCCGTCTCGTTCGAGGGCGAGGGCGAAGCGATTCGCCGGGCCATCGAGGAAGTCCCGGTCGCCTCACCTGGCGAACGATTCATCTACTCCGACCTCAACTTCGTCCTGCTCGGCCATATCGTCGGGCAGGTGAGCGGCGAGCGGCTCGACGCCTACGCGGCGAAGCACATCTTCGCGCCGCTCGGCATGAGCGACGACGCACGTTCCTGCCGGCGGCCAGCCTGACGTCGCGCATCGCGCCGACGGAGGCGTGCGAGCGCCTGGCATGGCCGTGCGGCCAGCCCGGCGCGACGATGATGCGAGGCCTCGTTCACGATCCGACCGCGAGGCGGATGGGCGGCGTCGCCGGGCACGCGGGTCTTTTCTCGACCGGCGACGACCTGTCGATCTTCGTGCGCATGCTGCTCGACGGCGGCACCTGGCACGGCGCGCGGATTCTGTCGCCGCTGAGCGTCGCCACGATGACCCGGCGCGCGACGCCGACGACGATGACGGCGCGGCGCGGGTTGGGGTGGGACATCGACTCGGCGTACTCGTCCAATCGCGGGGAGCTGCTGCCGATCGGATCCTTCGGCCACACGGGATTCACGGGCACGTCGATCTGGGCGGACCCGCTGACTGGCGCCTGGATCGTGTTCCTGTCGAACCGCGTGCATCCCGACGGCCACGGCGACGTGACGGCGCTCCGCGCGCGCGTCGCGAGCATCGTGGCGTCCGCGGTTCCCGACGTCCAGCTGCCGCCGTCGACCGAAATGACCGGCGCCGACATCACGTCGCCGGCATCTGTCGCGTCGCCGGCTCGCGTGCCGGTGCAGACGGGCATCGACGTGCTGCGCGCCGAAGGGTTCGCGCGGCTGAACGGGCGGCACGTCGGGCTGCTCACGAACCAGAGCGGGCGTGCGAGCGACGGGACGTCCACGATCGATCTGCTGCACGCCGCGAAGGGCGTGACGCTGGTCGCGCTCTTCAGCCCGGAGCATGGCATCCGCGGCGCGCTCGACGAGAGCGTGCCGTCGTCGACCGACGCCGCGACGGGCCTGCCGATCTACTCGCTCTATGGCGCGACGCGCCGGCCGACCGACGGAGATGCTGAAGGGCATCGACACGATCGTGGTGGATCTGCAGGACATCGGCGTCAGGTTCTACACGTTCCCGACCACCGTCGCCTACGTGATGGAGGAGGCGGCGAAACGGCAGATGAAAGTGGTCGTGCTCGACCGGCCAAATCCCGTGAACGGCTGGCAGATCGAAGGGCCCTCGCTCGAAACGGCCGCCGTCGGCTTCACCGGCTACCTGTCGTCGATGCCGATCCGTCATGGCCTGACGATCGGCGAGCTCGCACGGCTGTACAACGGCGAGGCCCACATCGGCTGCGACCTCGAGGTCGTCGCGATGAAGGGCTGGGCGCGGAGCGAATGGTTCGACGACACGGGCCTCGAGTGGATCAACCCGTCGCCGAACATGCGCAATCTCGTCGAGGCGACGCTCTACCCGGGCATCGGCATGCTCGAGTACGCGAACCTCTCGGTGGGCCGCGGCACCGACACGCCCTTCGAGCAGATCGGCGCGCCGTGGATCGACGGCCGCGCGCTGGCCGACGCGGTGAGCCGGCTGGGGCTTCCGGGAGTGCGCGTCTATCCGGTCCGCTTCACGCCGACCTCGAGCACGTTCTCCGGCCAGGCCTGCCAGGGCATCTTCTTCGTCGTGACCGATCGCGAGGCGCTCCGGCCCGTGCGGCTTGGCGCCGAGATCGCGGCGATTCTCGTGCGCCTCTACGGCGCGTCGATTGATTTCGGGCGCAGCAGTCTGCTCGTGGGCTCGTCGGACGCCGTCGCCGCGCTTCGCGCGGGGCAAGGCGCCGCGGCGGTGGCCGAGGCGTGGCCGGCCGCTGAAGAGCGCTGGCGTTCAATTCGCGCGCGATATCTGTTGTACTGAGAATGGCCGGACTGAAGTCCGGCCCTACGTACCGATCCCCGCATGGGCCAACTCGGCGGCAAGGACCTCCGCGACTTCAAGAACCTGCCGCGCACGCCGATCGGCTCCTACATCAGGAAGTCGATCGACGCGCGCAAGCCGTCAGCGAAGGACAGGCCGCGCGCCGATCCTCGAGCAGTATCCGGCGCTGAAGCTGTACAACCCGAAGGCCTGGTCCGACTGGCTGAAGTTCTACGTCAAGAACCGCCTGGGTCCGC
Source organism: Vicinamibacteria bacterium (assembly GCA_963787035.1). Classification (GTDB taxonomy): domain Bacteria; phylum Acidobacteriota; class Vicinamibacteria; order Vicinamibacterales; family JAENWD01; genus JAENWD01. The sequence continues at coordinate 115,762 of CAWBBN010000020.1, read as the reverse complement.
GGCACCCGTTCAACTACTACCGTTCGGCGGATCGTGGCGTGTACCCGCTCGTCGGCATGACCGACGGCGTGGTGCGGCTCACGCTGGCAGGCGACTGGGGCACCGGCACGGACGAGGCGCGGCGCATCGCAGACCTGATGGCCGGCAGAGACCCCGGACTTCACGATTCACCTCGGCGACATCTACTTCGTCGGCACGCTGGCCGAAGTGAACGAGCACTTCCTCGGCGTGGACAACCCGCACAACGACTTCACGCCCTGCGCGTGGCCGCTCGGCGAGGTCGGCAGCTTCGCCCTGGCGGGCAACCACGAGATGTACGGCCTCGGCGACGCGTTCTACGAGCTGCTGCTGCCCAGTCTCGGCCTCTGGGATCCGCGCATTCGCCAGGGCGCCGGCTACTTCTGCCTCGAGAACGACCACTGGCGGGTCGTCGGCCTCGACACCGCGTACAACTCGATCGGCTGGCCGTTCATCGAGCGGTTCACGACGCAGAACTCGCGGCTCGAGCAGAAGCTGGTCGAATGGCTGCGGGATGACGTCGGGCTCGGCGATCGATCGGACCGCCGGGGGATCGTCCTCCTGAGCCACCATCAGTACTTCTCGGCGTTCGATGAGTGGTACGTGAAGCCGGCGCAGCAGCTCGCCGAGTTCATCGATCGGCCGGTGCTGTGGTTCTGGGGGCACGAGCATCGGCTCGCGCTGTATGGCCTGCACGCCTTCAAGGGCGGCATCCCCGCGTACGGCCGCTGCATCGGGCACGGCGGGATGCCCGTCGATCGCTGGCCGGACGGGAAGCGCTTCAGGCACCCCGAGTGCGCGCCGACGTTTGCCGACAACCGGAGGTTTCCGAACGACGAGCGCCTCGACGTCGGCTACAACGGCTACGCGCTGCTGGCATTCGAAGGGCCGTCGCTGCGCGTGGACTACAAGGACATCACCGGCGCGGTCGTTCGCTCGGAGCGCTGGGCCGTGGATGTGACCGGCGCCTTGACCCTGGCTCGTAGGGCCGACTCAGTCGACCTCAGGCGCGACTGAAGTCGTGCCCTACGACCCTGCACCCGGCACCCTGCAGCCCTGCAGCCCTGCACTGTCAGTACATCCGGTACAGCATCACGTAGATCACCACGCCCGTCACCGAGACGTACATCCAGAGCGGCCACGTCCACCGCGCGATGCGCCGATGGCGTGCGACATCCATCCGCAGTCCACGCCGCAGCGTGACGAGGGCGAGCGGCACGATCGTGGCCGCGAGCAGGACGTGCGAAATCAGGATCGTGAAATAGACGACGCGGATAGGGCCGTGTCCGGGGAAGGGCTTCGATCCGACGTGCGCGTGGTAGACGAGATAGGAGATCAGGAACAGGCACGACGTCGTGAACGCCGCGATCATGCAGGCCCGGTGCGCGGGAATGCGGCGCTGCCGCATGAACACGTAGCCGGCGAGCAGCAGGCACGCTGACGTCGCGTTGAGCGTCGCGTTCAACGCGGGCAAATCAGCAATCTGCATTGGCAGGATTCAACCGACTGGCGATTTCAGCAACCCGCAACCCGGCAGTCCGCAACCGCAACCGTCAGTGCCGGTTCGCCAGCATCAGCACCCACAGCAGCGGCAGATACACCAGCGACGCCAGGAACAGGCGTCGCGCGCGGAGCGGTCGTGCGGTCCTGGGCGAAGCGGATCGCCAGCGCGAGCATCCCGATGCCGAGCACGATCGCGCCGGCGAAGTAGACGCGCCCCGCAAGGCCGACGATCGTCGGCAGCAGGCTGACGGGAATCAGCGCCGCCGAGTAGTTGACCATCTGGAACGCCGTGCTGCGGCCGTCGGGATCCTCGACGGGCAGCACGCGCACGCCGCCGCGCTCGTAGTCCTCGCGATACATCCACGAGATCGCCAGCACGTGCGGCATCTGCCAGAAGAAGACGATCGCGAACAGCACCCACGCTTCGAGACTGAGCGAGCCGCGCGACGCGGCCCAGCCGATCATCGGCGGCAGCGCGCCCGGCACGGCGCCGATGACCGTCGCCAGCGACGTGACGCGCTTCAGCGGCGTGTAGACGAGGGCGTAGCTGCCGAGCGTGGCCGCCGCGATGCCCGCGGCCAGCCAGTTCGCGCCGAGGCCGATCTGCAGCAGGCCTGATCGCGGACAGCGCCGCCGCGAACCACGCCGACTCTCGCGTGCCCAGCCGTCCATCCGGCAGCGGCCGGCTCATCGTCCGGCGCATCTTCGCGTCGACGTCGCGCTCGAGCACCTGGTTGAACGCCGCGGCGCCGCCGGCGACGAGGAACGTGCCGACGACCGTGTTGAACAGCAGCGCGTAGTCCACGCTGCCGCCGGCGTTCCCGAGGTGGAACCCGATGATCGTCGTCACCAGGACGAGCAGGTTCACGCGCGGCTTCGTCAATGTGACGAAATCCGCCCACGCGCGTGAGCTCGAGGTCGCAACCGCTTTCGTGGAAGTCGCTCACTGCCATTTCTCCTTCCATTCCCTATTCCCTATTCCCTATTCACTCGACCTTCCCGCCGGCTTCGCGCACCTTGCGAAGCACCCGGTCTTCCATCCACTTCTTGTCCCACCACTCGACCGCGTTGACCGCGTTGCCGTTGACGAGCATCGTGAAGTGGAGATGGTCGCCGCCGGCCAGGCCCGTCATCCCCGAGCGGCCGATCTGCTGGCCCTTCGTGACCGTGTCGCCGACCTTCACTTCGAACGACGAGAGGTGCGCGTACAGCGACTGCACGCCGAGGCCGTGGTCGATGATGATGCAGTTGCCGTAGATGCCGAGCGGGCTCGCGTGGACGACCTTGCCGTTGTTGGCCGCGACGACTGGCACCGATGACGTGACCGCGAGGTCGAAGCCGAGATGGACCTGCTGGTCGATCTCCTTGCCCTTGTACATGTAATTGCGGTGGTCGGCGAAGGCCGCCTCGACCTGCGAGTTGCCGAGCTGCTGGAACGGCCCGCGCCAGAGCATCTGCGGCGCCGACTCCTTGGCGAACGACGCGATCTCCTCGGCGTTCTTCTTCCGGAGGTCGCCGTTGATCTTGAGGAAGGCCGCGACGAGATCGTTCGGGTCGCTGATCTGCGACGCGAAGTCGGGCGAGTCCTGCAGGATCGCGGGCACCACGCGCTGCAGGAACGCGTCGCTGATCTCGATGTTGCTGCGCTTGAACACCTTCACGAACGGCGTGTAGTCGAGCGACTGCGTCGCGAGATTTCCAGCCGCGTCCTTCGCAAAGACGCCGATCGGCGTCGTCAGGTCCTGGTCGTAGAGCAGCGCGAAGACGGCGACGCGGACCGTCGGATCGGAGATGCCGATGCTCGTGCCCGGATAGGCCGGATAGGTGATGTCGCCGACGCGCACGCCGGCGGACGCGTCGGCTGGCGTGACCTTCATCACGACGAACTCGGCGCCGCCAAGGTTGATGTAGTGCTTCGTCGAGAGCACCGACACGCGCGGCGGCTCGAGCTGCACGCGGAGCGAGCGGCTGGCGTCGGCCGTCAGCGTGCGCATCCCGCGCAGCACCTTGCGCTCGGCGTGCACGGTGACTTTCGCGTCGCCGGACTTGAGGGCGGCAATCTCCTTCCGCGTGGCCGGCGCGATCACCCGCAGCCGATCCGGCCCCTCCTGCTTCAACTCGGCGCCCGGTGTCGCCAGCGTCGCCAGCGTGGTCGGCTTGCCGTCCTGCTCGAAGGTCACCTGCAGCGCCGAGAGCGCGCCCCGCGGCGCGTCGATCGAGACGTCCACGACGCCGCGGGCCCCCATGAACGCGGGGCCGTTGAAGGTGATGACCGGCGCCGGCTGACGGCCGGACCAGATCCATGCGCCGGCGGCGCCGAGGATTGCGAGGAGCACAAGGAATGCGAGCGCCTTCTTCATATCCGCACGATTGTACTCAATGGAGCCCGTCGGGTTGACCCGGTTGAAGGGGCCTTGCTACACTTGGAAGTTCCCCGAAGTGCCGGTATCGTCTAGGGGTCAGGACACGTGGTTCTCAGCCACGGGACCGGGGTTCGAATCCCCGTACCGGTACCAACCTTCGCCAGACGCTCGCTTCAGCTCGCGGCTTCGGTTGGCAAGCCAAGCGGCTCACGCCACCAACACACGTCGAGTGTAATCACCTGTAGCGCAGACCTTCAGGTCTGCCTCGTGATTGCCCGACTCGATCTACGGCGCGTCCCAGTCGAGCGCGTAGATGTCGTGCGTGCCGGCGTCGTGCAGGACCACCGGCCAGCCGTCCGGCGTCGATCCGAACCAGAACCCGAGAAAGCCGTTCACGAGGTTCAGTCCCTGGCCGTTGAGCACGGTCTCGACTTTCGATCGGCGACCCGGACGCGAAGGATTGCGTTTTCCCGTCCCAGGCCACGCACGAAGATCACGGCGGTGCTGTCGGCGGACCAACTCGGCCATCCGTAGGAGCCGGCCGGCGGCATGAGGTCGTTCCAGCGCTGGCTCGCGACGTCGAAGATCAGGAGGCGGCTGGAATCGAGCGACAACGCCACCATCGAACGGCCGTCCGGGGACCAGCGAGGAGAAAAGAGTCCTTGCGATCCAGGGAGCGGCGTCACTCGACCCGTTTTCAAATCGAGTTGCTGGAGAGTCCGGGATGTCGCGTCAGCACCCGCGTTCGCGGGGGTGTTGCCAAAGACGAGCTGTTGACCGTCCGGGGACCAGGACGGATCGGCTTCCCTTGTCGTGGCTGTCGTGGCCCGGTGAGGCGCGCCGCCCGCGGCCGGCACCAGATAGATGCGCAGACGTCTCGCACTACGGCGGCTCCTGCGTCCTTGAGACGCCTTGCGATCGTTCCGGATCCTTGGCCGTCTCGGTCTACGCTTCTTCGGGATCCTTCACGAGGCAGTCCGTCCGATCATGCAGCGGTCCGCGTCCGCAATCTCAGCTGTGATGGCTCGACCGTTCGGCCCACGAATGGAGGGCCCGTTGCGCTACGGCGCCACACACTCGAAGCTGGCCGCATCGTCCGCATTTCCGGTGCCCTTGTAGTGGGCGTGCTGCGGATATGCGCACAGCGGACGGCTGCGTCCAGGGAACGCTCGTCCAGTCGCGGTGACCGACACAGGAGCCGTACCTTTCTCGACCCACTCGACGGCGGCGCCGATCATGTCGAAGCTGTCGAGCGCCGGCCCGCCACCGCAGTGGCTCATGCCCGGCACCAGGAAGAAGCGGCTCCAGTTCATGACCTGGGCTGCGCCGCCGTTGGCCTTCGTCATCCGCTGGTAGTAGTCGAGCGTGTCGAGAGCGGAGAACCAGGGATCGCTGACGCCGTGATAGAAGATCAACTTTCCGCCGTGGCCGGAAAACGTGCTGAGGTTCGTCCACGCCGACGTGGACGTCAGCCACATCCGCGGATCCGACGCTGCCGCCGCCGCGCGCGCGTCCACATCCATTTCAGTCGCCGCGAACGGCGCGCCGACGGGGTTCATGACCCCGGCGAGCAGACCTGGAAGCCCCTGCGTCACCACGATCCCGGTGTCGTAGAGAAATCCCGGATAGACCTGGCGGCCCTTCGAGTCTTTCGGACCGGCGAGCGCCTTCGAGATCGCCGCGGCCTGTTCCGGCGTGAGGCAGCCATCCGCCTTCGCGCCCTTGCACACCAGCGTCGCCGGATCGAAGTGGCATCCGAGCGGGTCGAGCACCATGCCGTCCTTGAGCCCATCGCTCGCGTCGCACGCATTGAGCAGGCCGTCGATGACGGCCTTTCTGTCTGCATCCGAGAGCGCGCGCTTCGTGTCCGGCTTCCCGGCCGCGTCCTTCGGCGCCACCGCATTCAGCGCGGTTGACACCCACTCGTCGCCGATGCCCGAGAAGTTCGTCCGCATCGCCGGCGCGCCCACGACGATGCCGTCGAAGTAGGTGGGGTAGCGCTGGGCCATGAGCATGCCTTCGCGGCCGCCGGTGGAGCAGCCCGCGAAGATCGATGTCTTCGCGGGAACGCCGTAGTACTGCGCGATGATCTGACGAGCGAGCAGCGCCACGCGGCCGACGGCTTGATAGGCGAAGTCGAGGCTCGCCTGCTGGTCACGCATGAACGACGGGTCGAACACCTGGCCCCTGTGTCCCGTGTCCGTCGTCGCGACGGCGAACCCGTGCGCGAGCGCTGCGTCGCCCATGCCCGTCCGGCCGAGCGGAGGCGCCACGGTGCCGTTCAACCCTCCGCCGCCCTGCTGCAGGTAGCGGCCGTTCCAGTCAGCCGGCAGCGCGATGGCGAAGCCGATGCCGTACGGCTTGCCGTCCGCGCCGGTGCGCCGGTCGAGCGTTGCGTCAAGACGGCAGAAGGCCGGCAGCGATGCCGTCAGGGGTGGCGCATATGGCTCGGGCGGCGGCGTCGATCCTGCCGGGTACCACTGCGTCTTGACGTCGGAGAGCGCGACGCCGGGCAGCGAGAGCTTCGCCAGTGCCGTGCAAGCGGCCTCGTCGCGGCTGGCCTGCGCGAAGGCCACTCCGGACGCGCTCGAGAGCATCACGAGGATGCCGGCTGACGCCTGCATCACTCTCAGGGATCGGAGAGAGGTGGTGGGCATGCGCGGCCGATTCTAGCGCGGGAACTCCGTCAGCTGGTGAGCACCTCCGGGAGCGACCGGAGGAACTCGCGGACTGCGGCAACGTGCGCGGACTCGGCGATGAACTGAAACGCCGACGGGTCGAGCGCATGCGGTCGCTTGTCGTGCGGCGCGCTGACGTTCGCCAGCATCACCGGGCACTCGCCGAAGAGCGCCGTCAGCGCCGCCCAGGCCGGAAGATCGAGCGACGCGAGGACGTCGAGCCCGGCCCGCGCGCGCCACGGCGCTCCTGCCTTCGCGTGCTTGCGCAGCTCGCGCGCGAGGGCTCGCAACCCGAACTGGAGGTCCCGATCGCTGGTCTGCACGTGGCCCAGCGCGTCGAGCAGCCGTCGCGCGGCGACCATGCTGACGTCGCGCTGGAGCACCGCCCATCCGACGCGGAAGACCGTGACGAGATCCTGCGTCGCTGCCGGCGGCCAATGTTGTGGCCAGCACTCGAGTCCCAGGTTGCACGTGGCCACGACGGCGTCGCTCGCCTCTCGCGGCGTGAACGATCGGCCCTGCACCGAACAGCCTGCGACCAGCGCGTTGGCGAGAAATCCCAGCGCCTGCTCGCGCGCCATCCATCCGTCAACCGTCAACTCAGACTCGGCCTCGAGATACTCCTGGAGCGCCGCACCGACGACTGGCGAGCCCTGCACTCCGGGCGGCAACGCACGCCGGGGATCGAGAATCACTCCTGCGCCGCGCAGGACTTCGATCACCTCTGCGACGTGTGCGGGCGATTCGGCAGGAGCGTCTTCCGCATCGGCTGACTGGAGATCTGCAGGTGTCTCCGATGCGTTCGCCTGGCACGACTGTCTCGCGCGTAGCCGACGAACACGGCGTCTGTCCCGGGCGGCCCGGCCGCGAGTGAGACGCCACGCGCCGCGTCGAGAAACGCGCGCGCCTGTTCAGGCGGCAAGTACCCGAGGAGGTCCCGGCGCTCTTCGCGCCCGAGCGACAGGTCGAATCGCAGTTGCTCCGCATCGGGAAGCAGATCGTCGAGGCCGTCCAGCTCGCGGCCGGAATCCGAGAGTTGCCGGCACGCGCGCATCACGCGATGGAATGTCGCGGAGTGGTGCTTCTCGAGCGCCACCAGCACTTCGACGATGGCGTCCCACGCCTCCGTGCGTCGCGCGACGACCAGATATCCGCCAACTTCGACGTGAGCGCCGCGCGCTCGCGGCCGGCGTTCACGACAGGGTCGGCGCCGGTCGGTTCGCCCAACGGACGAGAACACCGCCGGATCCCAGACCGTGATGCTCGGCGACAGGCCGGCGACGACGAGCGCTACGTCCTGCTGCGCCAGGCGATCCGCGGCGATCGCGGGATCGGCGTCCACCAGCACCTCGAGCCACTCGAGGAATCGCGCGGGGTCGAACTGCTCGACCGCGCCGCTGCGCGGCGCTTTCCACAGGTCCAGGTCGAAGACGGCAGACAGCTGTTGCGGCGTCGCGAGCGCGATGAGCTCGCCGCAGTCGTCCAGCCCGTAGTGCGCGATGACGGCGTGCAGGACCTCGGGCCGGAGCAACGGCACCGCGCGCGCGAGTTGCGGCGTGTCGGTGATACGAGCGAGGACGTCGTGAGGCTCGTGGTCCTCAGGCATGGGCCGGTGATGATACCGGCCACCCGACACAAGAAACAGTCTTGAACAGCACAGAATCCGTGCGGGATACTATTAGTGAGAGGGGCGCTTCGGCCACGAGGCGCCCCTTCGGCGTTTTCGGCTGAACTTTCTGCTACTCTCAGCTCGCCTTGCGGAAGACGCTCATCGGCGCCGCGATTGGCCTGGCCGCCGCGGCCCTTGCCGTCGGGCTTGGCCGCGCGCCGTTCGCGCGCACCATCGAGCTCAAGACCTACGACTGGCGGATGCGGCAGACCGCCGATCCGTCGCGCGCCCGCGCCGACATCGCCATCATCGACATCGACGAGTCGAGCATCCGCTCGCTGGCGCCGTTCTTCGGCCGCTGGCCGTGGCCGCGCGTCGTCCACGCGCACCTGCTGAACTTCCTCGCGCGCGCGAAGCCGAAGGCCGTCATCTACGACGTCCTGTTTCTCGAGCCCGATCGGACGACGTTCAAGGTCGGCGACGAAGACTGGACCGGCGAACGGTCGGACGCCGAGCTCATCGATGCGACGCGCGCGCTCGGCCGCGTGATCGTGCACCGGCGACGCGACCGAGGAAGCCGTCGACGACACCGGCGCCGCGCGGACGCTGCCGACGCTGCCTGGACCACAGCCTGCCGCTCGATCGCGACGTCGAGTCGCGGCCGGTGTTCAACCCGCCGATGGCGCCGCTCGTCGGCGGCCGCAGAGGCTGTCGGCGAGAACCTGCTCGTGCCGATGCCGACGGCGTCGCCCGGCGCTACGTCCCTGCCGTGCGCGATCGGCGACACGATGGTGCCGTCTCTCGCCGTTTCCGGCGTCATCGCCGCGCTCGGGCTCCGCGACGCGCGACATCCGCTTCGACGGCGACGGCCTGCACCTCGGCGATCGCGCTGGTGCCGCTCGAGACGTCCACGCTGCCGACGCTCGACGGCAGCGTGCGCACCGGCCGGCGCATGCAGATCGCCTACACCGGCGTGTGGCCGGACCAGCGCCGGACGTTCCCGACCTACTCGTTCGCGCAGCTCTTTCAATCCGAGGAACTGCTGCTGGCCGACGACAAGCCGCTCGTGGATCCTGGAGTCTTCCGCGACAAGATCGTGATCGTCGGCGCGACGGCGTCCGGCCTCTACGACCTCAAGGGCGTCCCGTTCGCGCAGAAGATGTCGGGCTCCGAGATTCACGCGCAGGTGATCGACAGCATCCTGTCGAATCGCTTCCTGACGCCTGCCTCACCTGGCGTCAGCGCCGCGATTGTCGCGCGTCGCCGCGCTGATTGTGGCGATGGCCACCGTGCTCATCGGCCCCTGGGCCGGCTCGATCACCGCCGTCGTCGTGGCGGCGGCGCTGATCGCCGAGCTCACGATGCTCTTCGCCCGAGGCACGTGGGCGCCGATGGTCGACCCGCTGGTTGCCGTCGCGATCGCCGCGTTCGGAGGCGTCGCCTATCAGTACGCGGTGGAAGGCCGCGAGAAGCGTCGCGTGAAGCGTCTCTTCTCGCGCTACGTCTCGAAGGACGTCTACCAGCAGCTCGTGGACAACCCGGAGGACGCGCGCCTCGGCGGCAATCGCCGCCACATGACCGTGCTGTTCTCCGACATCCGCGGCTTCACCGCCGTCTCCGAGCGCGGCCAACCCGAAGCGATCGTCACGCAGCTCAATCAGTACTTCTCCGCGATGGTGCCCATTGTGTTTGCGAACAAGGGCACGATCGACAAGTTCGTCGGCGACATGATCATGGCGCTCTACGGCGCTCCGCTCGAGGATCCGGATCACGCCGACCATGCCGTCCGGACGGCGCTGGCGATGACGGAAGAGCTGGCGCGCTTGAACAACCAGTGGGCCGCCGACGGCATGCCGCCGCTCGACATCGGCATCGGCATCAACACCGGCGACATGGTCGCCGGGAATCTGGGCTCCGAGTCGATCATGAGTTACACCGTGATCGGCGACAATGTGAACCTCGGCTCTCGCCTCGAGTCGCTGACGCGCAACTTCCAGACTCGAGTGATCGTCAGCGACGCCACGCGGCAGGCCCTGAAGCAGACCTACGACCTCCACCCGCTCGGCGAGGTCACCGTCAAGGGCAAGTCCGTGCCCGTGCAGGTGTACGAAGTCCGGCTCCCCAGCGCCGTGAGCGACGTGCTCAACGCCTACAGTCCGCTGACCCCAGCGGCCGATAAGGGAAAGGCGGCGTCCACGCCGCCGGTGCAGAAGGAGTCGTAGATATGCGCACGATGGCAATGTCCCGGGGAGTGCTGCTTGCCGCGGCCGGCCTCATGGCCGGGCTGGCGGCGCCGGCCCACGCGGCGGGACAGTCCTCCGGGCAGCTGGGCTCGATCTTCAAGAAGGCCCAGCAGGTGCACGACCTCGAGATCAGCGACGAAGACGAGCAGAAGATCGGCGCGGGCGTCAGCGAGAAGATCCGCGCGCGGTACGGCGTCGTGCAGGATCCCGCCATTCATAAGTACGTCGAGCTGGTCGGGCTGACGCTCGCGGCGCACAGCAGCCGTCCGAATCTTCCGTGGAAGTTCATCGTCCTCGACACCGACGGCGTCAACGCGCTGGCGGCGCCAGGCGGCTACATCCACATCACTCGTGGCGCGCTCTCGCTGATGAAGAACGAAGCCGAGCTCGCCGACGTGCTGGGCCACGAGATCATCCACGTCACCGAGAAGCACACGATTCGCGCCATCCAGAAGGGCAAGGCGGTCCAGATGGGCGCGAACGAGACGCTGGCGAACAGCCCGGCGCTTCTCGGGAAGCTCGTCGACAAGGCCACCGACGCCGTCATGGCGGGCTTCGGCCGAAACGAGGAACTCGAAGCCGACGACAAGGGCCTCGTCGTCGCGGCCAGCGCCGGGTACGACCCGAAGGGCCTCGGGGCGTTTCTCACGACGCTCTCCGATCGGAACAAGAACGCCAGCAGCAAGCAGGGACTTTTCGCGTCGCATCCCGAGATGGACGAGCGGCTGAAGAAGCTGGAGACGGAAATCGCGACCAGGAAGCTCACGGGCACGGTCGTGCATGGACGCGCGCTTCCACGAGAACGTGAAATACAAGCCCGTGGACCAGGCGGCCATCGCCACGGTCACCAAGGGCGCCGCCGGACTCGCCGGAGACAGCGGCGGCCAGAAGAAATCGGACGACAAGCCGGCCGACGACGGCAAGAAAAAGAAGGGCGGCTTCGGCCTCGGCAAGCTGATGACGGCGTCCGGGCCCGAGCAGAAGTCGGCCGAAGGCACCAGCGGCGCCGCGGCTCGAGGCGTCACCGACAGCGAGCGCGACGCCAAGGGCGGCTCCAACCCGGCGATGGTCTCCGTGAAGGTGACGGCCGCGGAGCTGACGGCGTTCAAGAAGGAAGGAAAGCTGAGTTAGTCAGCGACCAAACGACGTGGCCGGACTCCTCAGCTCGATTCCCGCGCAAGTGGTGTCCGGCCTCGTCCTGCTGGTCCTCGGACTGGCAGTCCGCGTCTTTACGAAGAACCGGATGATCGGCAGCCGCGTGCGGCTGACGATTGTCCTGGCGCTGGTCTTCGTCGGCATCAACGCCGCGCTCGCGACCACGGGCCTCGTCGCGGCCGACACAAGGACGCTGCTCGCCTCGATCGCGCAGCTCCTCTTCGCGTTCGCGCTCATCCACTTCATCGTCCTCGTCACGGTCAACCCGCTTGGCGCCGATCGCGTGCCCGAGCGATTCCCGACGATCGTGCAGGACGTCATCGTCTTCACGGTCTTCGCGCTGGTCGCGACGCTGGTTCTCCAGGAGAAGTTCCTGACGACATCCGCGGTGGGCGCGGTGGTCGCCGGCCTTGCGTTGCAGGACACGCTCGGGAACTTCGTGGCGGGCCTCGCGATCCAGGTCGAGAAGCCGTTCAGGCTCGGGCACTGGATCCGCCTGGGCGAATGGGAAGGCGAAGTCGCGGAGATCACCTGGCGCGCGGTGAAGGTGCGGACGCGCGACGGCAACCAGGTGATCATCCCGAACGGCGAGCTGTCGAAGTCGGCGCTGACGAACTACTCCGAGCCGGCGGCGCCGACGCGCGTGCACGTCGAGGTCGGCGCGGCGTACGAGCACCCGCCGTCAGCGGTGAAGGCCGCGATCCACGAGGCGCTCGACCACGAGCCGCTCGTGCTGCGCGTGCCGAAACCACATGTGGTGCTCGCCGCGTTTGCCGACTCGGCCATCACCTACCGTGCGCACTTCTGGATCGAGCGGCTGACGCTGGACGAAGAAGCCACCAACCGCGTGCGCACGGGCATCTACTACAGCTTCCGCCGCCATGGCATCTCGATCCCGTTCCCGATCCAGGTGCAGTACGAGGCCGAGATGGCGCCGTCGGCGCCCACCGACGAGATGCGGCGCGGATGGGAGCGCTTGCTGGCGCAGACGGACTTGTTCGGGCTGCTGAGCGAAGCAGACCGGCATGCGCTCACGGCGTCGGCGTCGGCGCGCCTCTTCGGCGACGGCGAGACGATCGTCGCGCAGGCGGACCCGGGCGAGTCGGCGTATGTGATCGCCGAGGGCCGGGCGCGCGTGAGCCTCGATCCGGGTGACACGGAAGTGGCCGTGCTGAGCGCCGGCCAGTATTTCGGCGAGATGTCGCTGCTGACGGGAGAAGCGCGCACCGCGACGGTCCGCGCCAGCGGCGACTGCCAGGTGCTCGAGATCACCGCAGAGGATTTCCGGCGGCTGATCCTGCAGAACCCCGCGACGATCGATCGCATCGGCGAATCGGTCGCCGACCGGCGGGAGGGCCTGGCTCGCGCGCGACAGGCCAGTGCCGCTCCCGATCGCGCACGAGTCGGCGAGCAGTTTCGTCAGTCGGATCCGGAAGTTCCTCCGCGTCTAGTAGCGATTCCGTTCGCGATAGCCCTGGTCGTAGCCGCGCAGGAACCCATCGCGATACGAGTTCTCGTAAGTACGCCTCGGACCGTACTCGTCCTTGTAGCCACGGTCGCCGTCGCGATACCACTTCTGACGCCGTGGATCGTACGAGTCGTGGTGCTTCCCGTCGTTGCGGCCCTTGTCGAGGCCCTCGCGATATCCGCGATCGTACCCCGGGTTGAACCCGTAGCTTCCGCCGTAGCTGCCGCCGTAAGCGGGTGCGCTCGGGTAGGCGCTGCCGTAGACGGGCGGAGCCGCGGGCAGCGGGCGATAACGGTCGTCATTGCGGTAACGGTCATCGCTGTAGGAGTAGTCGCGCGTGTTCCGGCCGTAGTAGCCGTCGTCGTAGCCCGACACGAAGCCGCGACGGAACGTGTCACGATACTGATCGCGATCGCCGTAGCTGCGCTCGTAGCCCGAGTTGGCGCTCCTGTACTCATCGTGACGGCCGTAGTCATAGCGCTGGTGGCGCGCGTCATCGCGTCCGCGATCGAAGCCGGATCGATAGCCGTTGTCGAACGCGACTCTCGCGTCGACTCTCGAATAACCCCAGGCGTTCCCGTACGGCTGGGCCTGGGCGCTCGCCGTGCACGCCAAGCCGGCGGCCAGAACGAGCGCCGGGATCAGAGTGCGCTTTGCGGTCATGGCTCATCCTCACCATCAGGCGCGGCACACTCTCAGTGAGATCAAGCCGGATGCCAACCTGATTCGCGGGTTTTCTCGTGAGATTTCGACGGCTTCCGCGGATGAGGCGCGGACGCAGGTGCGAACGGAGGACAGAACGGCTCAGCGGTAGGGCGTTTTCAGCAGGGGTCGCGCGGCGGCAACAGTGTCGTCGTCCTGGCTCGCATCGCCGAGCTTGATCGCGTCGCGGTAGGCCGCGAGGGCGTCGTTCCGGCGATTCTCGAGGTCGGCCAGCTTGCCGGTCTCGAGAGCGATTCGCGATTTCACCCAGTCGAGTGCCGGCTCGGAGCGCGCGCGATCCAGATCGGCTTTGGCGTCGGCGAGCTTCCGCTGCGCGACGCGAGCCATGCCGCGCTTGTAGTACCAGAGGCCCAGCTCGCCGAATGCTCGCGGCCGCTTGTCGTCCGCGAACTTCGTGATCCCCTCGGTGAGCAGCCGCTCGCCTTCGGAAAACTGCGACGCACGCAACGCCGTCGCCCCGGCCTCGAGCACGAAGAGGCGGTTCCTCGGAAACTGGGCCAACCAGCGTGCGGCACATCGCCTGCGCGTTGGCGAATTGCCCTTCGCGGTTGTAGAGCAGCAGCAGCGCCACCCTGGCGTCGGTCTGGTTCTCGCTCGGGTACTTCGCGGCCTCCTCGACCATCCGCACGCCGAGCGCGCGGTCGCCGCCGAAACCGACCAGATACGCCATCCACCGCATCGGGAGGCTGAGCGTCGAGACGATGTAGCGGTAGGTGCCGACGATGAGGCCGGCATCCTTCCGCGAAGGGTCCAGCGAGAGCACGCGCTCGTGCGCGTCGAAGGCGCGATGCGCCTCGCGAAACGACGCCAGCATCTTGCCTTCGACGGTGGCGCCGTATGACGCCATCACGCCGACCGCGGCGCCGAGGTCGTATTGCGCCTGAGGGCTGTCCGGGTTCGCGGTCGCGCGCTGCTCCGCGAGCTGCAGCGCCTTCGCCGAGTTCGTCGCGAAGATATCCGCCTCGTCTTTCGGCGGCGGCGGCAGCGTCACGTCTCCGCGGTGGACCGCCCCGAGATACTGGTCCACGGTGATCGACCCGCGCCGGAAGATGATGTGGAGCCACGCGGCGGCGGCCCGCGCCCGATAGCCGGCGGGATTGGAGGGGTCCAGCGCGATCGCCTGGTCGTAAAACGCGACCGCCTGCGGGTAATCGAGGTTGTACGCGGCATCGTAGCCGCGCATGCGCAACGTCCGCGCGTCTTCCGCGGCTGCGTTCGCATCCGACGCCGCCATGCGCGCGGCGCTCAGAAGAACCGTCAGCGCGACAACAGCGACGCCCTTCGCGTGTCTCACTGACTACAGAGTAGCAGAGCGGACTCGCGCGCAGACGCGATGGGTACAATGCCGGGGTGGACCTGAAGACGATCGACGCGCACGTCGCCGGCGCGGCCGTTCGCCTTGCCGTCGCGGGGCTGCCTCAGATCGAGGGCGACACGCTCGACGAGCGCGCGCAGAGGCTGATGGCGTCGACTCGGGGGCCCCTGCTCGCGCTCGCGCGCGAGCCTCGAGGCGCCTGCGGGGATGGTCGTGACGTTGCTCGTCGCGCCGGATCGACCAGACGCGGACGCCGGGATGCTGTTCGTGTCCGGCGACGATCTCCTGCCGTTCTCTGGCGACGCGCTGATGGCCGCGGCCGCCATCGCCGTCGAGCGTGGTCTCGTGCTGCCGCGGCGCGAGGGCCGGCTCGAGATCGACACGCTGGCGGGGCCCGCGACCGCAATCGTGCGAGGCGCGTCGGTCTCCTTTGTCGCGCGGCCCGCGATCGTCCTGCGGCCGAATCATGCCGTGACGATCGGTCGCCGCACGGTGCACGTCGATCTCGTCTGGACCGGATGGGAAGTGGCCGCAATCGTGGACGCCGAGGCGGCGGGGGCGCCGCTCGTCGCGTCGCGACAGCTCGAGCTGCAGCGCGCGGGTCGCGATCTGCTCGACGCGCTCGACGACCATGCGGTCGCGGCGCATCCCGACACCGGCGCGCGAATCGACGTCGCGTCGGCGATCTTCATCGGCGCGCCGCCGGAACGCGCGGCCGACATCTTGAGCGGCGCCGTCCACCGCGATGGACGCGTCGCGCGATCGCCAGGCGCCAGCGCCGCCGTCGCGGTCACGACCGTGCTGTCGGCGATGGGCGTCGCGTCGACCGGGCAGCGGATCGTGCACCAGGGACTGGCCGGGACGACGCTCGTCGCGGAGATTTCCGGGATCGAGGAGCGCGACGGACGCGCTCTCGTTACGGTCGAGGTCGGCGGCGACGTCTGGACGACCGGCGAGCACGCGTTCACGACGCGCGACGGCGATCCCCTGGCCGAAGGCCTCGTGCTATAGTCCCGAATCTCCCGGGGAACACAGAGGTCTTTTCTCATGAGTCGCACGGCGGTGGCCTGCATCCTCGCCACGCTCGTCGTCAGCGCTCAGGCGATCGCGGACGAGCCGTTCTGGAACCAGCGGCCGCTTCGATACTGGCTGAACCAGCTGCAGGTGGGCGACGCGTCCGCCCAGGAGCAGGCGGCGCGTGGCGTGATGGAGATGGCCGCCGAACACGGCAGCGCGTCCGTCGCCGCCGCGGTGCCGCTGCTCGTGCCGTGTCTCGACGCGCCAGATGCGCCGCTGCGCGCGGCGGCGGCCGACGCGCTTGGCCCGATCGGCGCGGTCGCCGAGCCGGCCGGGCCGCGGCTTCTGAGACTCTTCGAAAGCGATCCGGATGCGACGGTGCGCCGCTCCGCAGGTATGGCCGTCGCGCAGATCAAGCCGGGCACCAGCGATTTCGTCGTCACGGCCGGGAACGTGCTGGCGCGAGATACGGACGCCGCGGTCCGGCAGACGGCCGCAGCACTGCTCGTCGAAGCCGGCGCGGCTGCGCGCCCCATCCTTCCGCTCGCGCACGCGGCGCTCTCCGACAGCGATCCGATGGTGCGCGTGTACGCGGCCGCAATCGTCGGTCATCTGGGCGAGACCGCGATCGCCGTGCCCGTGCTGCTCGACGGCCTGCAATCGCGGGACGGCGCGATTCGCGCCGAGGCAACCGGCCTGATCGTCGAGACGGCGCCCCTGGACAAGCGCGTCCTGCCGGCGCTCCTCGAAGGCCTTCGCGACGAGGACCGCCGCGTGCGGATTGCCGCGGCCGACGCGCTCGGCGTGATCGGCCCGCCTGCCATCGCGGCCGCTGATCCCCTCTGGCGCATGATTCACGACCCGGACGAAGAAGTCCGCGACCACGCCCTCAAGGCGCTTCGCCTCATCAAGGAGTAGGAATGACCAGGACGGCTCGACTCTCGCTCGCGGCGTTCGTGTGCGTGTTCGCGTCGGGCTGCATCACCGCCTCGACGGTCATTCACGTCAAGCCGGACGGCAGCGGCACGATCGAGCAGGCCGTGGCGATGAAGGCCGAAGCCGCCGAGCAGCTGGCGGCCATGGCGTCTGGTTTCGGCGGCGACTCGGCGAAGCCCGGCGCGGCGAAGGGTGCCGTGCCAGAGCTCTTCAGCGAGAAGGAGATGCGCGACGCCGCCACGAAGTACGGCGACGGCGTGGCGTTTGTGTCGAGCAAGCCGATCAAGACGAAAGAGCTGGTGGGACGGTCGGCGATCTACTCGTTCACCGACATCACGAAAGTGCGCATCAACCAGAAGCCGCCGGCGCCGAAGGACGGCATGGCGCCCTCGTCGAAGAGCGCAGACGACGTGGCGTTCAAGTTCGCCAAGCAGCCGGGCGGATCGTCGCTGCTGACGGTGGTGTTTCCGGAGCCCGACCTCACGAAGACGAAGGCCGAGAAGAAAGACGACAAGACGAAGACCGAGAAGCCCGACCCGCAGCAGCTCGAGATGGCGAAGAAGATGTTCGACGGCCTGCACATCTCCATCGACCTCGACGTCGCCCCCGGCCACATCGTCAAGACGAACAGCCCGTATGTGGAAGGATCGAAGGTCACGCTGCTCGAGATGGATTTCTCGCAGCTGATGACGAACGACAAGCTGCTGTCAGAAGTGGCCGAGCCCGGCTCGATCGAGGAGGCGAAGAAGCTGCTTCAGGGCGTGAAGGGATTCAAGGTGAACCTCGATCGCGAGGTCAGCGTCGAATTCAAGTGATAGTGCCTGGTGCCCGGTGCTGCGGTGCCGGGTGCCAGGTCCTGGTGCACGCACCTGGCACGCACAGGCACCGCACGCGGCACTGAGCACCAGGCACCTGGCACCAAAGTCCGGGCTACTTCATCGCCGCAAGCTTCGAGAGATCCGTTTTGGCGATCAGGTCCTGCAGCACCTTGTTGTCGGCGATGTTGCTGCCGGTCGTCTGCACGATGTAGCGCTTGCCGACGATCGCGTTCAGCTCGCCGTGCTTCGACTCGCTGTCCCACTTTTCCCAGCCGGGCTCGCCGCCGACCTTCGTGGACTTCTCGTAGCCGCTGTCGGTTTCCTTCTCGTACCCCGCCGCGAGGAACATCGTGTACGGCGCCACCAGCAGCTGATGGTTGGCCGAGTCCATGATCTTCAACTCGAGCCGCGAGTCGCCCTTCTCGTAACTCACGTCGGCCTGTGAGTAGGGGAACGGCGCCGTCATGCGCTCGCCGTGCGGCTTGCCCTTCGTCCAGCCATCGAGATCGGGGAAGAGCGCCTGCAGGTCGTGGAAGCTCACGGGATCGACCGGCTTCCCGTCGCCGGTTGCGGCGCCGGCCGCTGCCATCCCCTGGGCCATCGCCTCGAGGCCCTTGGCCATTTCCTGCGTCGCCTGCTTGGTCGCGTCGGCGGCCTGCGCGGTTGCCGCCGCAGCCTGTTTCTGTGCCTCGGCGGCCGCGGCCTGCGCCTGCGCCGCAGCGGCTTCGGCCTGCTTCTGCTGTTCCGACTTGCCGCACGCCGCGCCCGCAAGAGCGACGACGAGCAGCGATCCCATCCACCTCGCTCGCATGTGAACCCTCCTCGAAGAATGCATACGCGCCGCCCTGACCGGATGGCGAACGCGGACGCATGATAGCAACGGAAGTATCGGCAGGATGGGCGGGAACTTGCGGCTCGAAGCTCAGCAGGAACGAGTCACGAGGCCGGCGTGTCAGTGCGAGCCGCTAGGCTTTGGACTTCGCCGCGGCGAACGCCTTCACGTACTCCGACGCGAGCCTGGTGATCTCGTCGAAGTCGCCGCGATCGATCGCCGCCTTCGACACCAGCTCGCCGCCGACGCCGACGGCCGATGCGCCGGCCTTCACGAAATCGCCGATCGTCTGCAGGTTCACGCCGCCGGTCGGACAGAGCTTGATCTGCGGGAACGGTCCCTTGAGCGCCTTCAGGTACGACGCGCCGCCGACGTTGCTCGCCGGGAAGATCTTGATGATGTCGCCGCCGGCGGACCACGCCGCGAAGACCTCCGTCGGCGTCATCGCGCCGGGCAGCACTGCCACGCCGCGCTCGCGCGCGACGGCAATCACCTCGGGGACGACGCACGGCGTGACGAGGAACTCGGCGCCCGCGTCGATCGATCCTTCCGCGAGCGCCCGGCTCGTGACGGTCCCGGCGCCGAGCAGCACGTCGCGCCCGAAGCGCTCCGCCACCGTGCGGATCGCGCCGATCGCGTCCGGCACGGTCATCGTGATCTCGAGCGTCCGAATTCCACCGGCAACCAGGGCCTCCACGATCTTCACCGCCGTCGTCGGCTGAGTCGGCCCGGATCACCGGGACGATGCCGCCAGCGGTGAGACCTTCGAGGACCTGGGCCTTCGTGCGTGCCGTCATGTGAACTCCGTGTAACGCCAAGGTACCGTCAGTGCCGGCCGGACCTCCCGACAGGCTGCGCGGCAGCGTCCGCCTGTAACTCGTTCAAAACAAAAGGAATGCGGTTTGGCCCAGATCTGGCCCCTGCTTAGAAGGCGCGGCGTGGTCTTACCGGCGAACCAGCGGGAGGCCCACTCCGTCTATTTGTTCTAGAGCAAGGGGACATGAACATGAATCGCTTCGATTGGACGTTCTCCGGAAGCGCGGAACTGGTCACCGGGCTGTTGCTGCTCGCGCTGATCATCGTGGCCGCGTTCGCGTAATCCTTCTACCAGCACTCATCACGACGACTGTTCGTGCATCGCGATGCACGAACAGCCAGTCAGCCCTCCCAGCCCAGTTCGATCGTTACTGCGTGCCGGCCGGTCGGCGCCAGGTAGGTCTTGCGCGCGCGCGCCGTCATGCCTGGCTGCTTCACGCGGACCTCGAGCTTGTGCAGCTTGCCGTCGGTGGCCGGCGCGAAGCCGAGCACGTACTGGCTGTGCAGCTCCTGCGCGACGCGCGTGAACGTCGGCCCCAGATCGTCGGTGCGCCTCAACTCGAAGTAGCCGCCGCCGGTTTCATCGGAGATCTTGCGCAAGCCTTTGTCCGGCTGCGTCCGGACCTGCCGCTGGCCGTTGAAGAACACGCTCTGCAGGCCGATCGAGTAGATCATCACCTCTGACGCGCGCGCTTCTTCCATGATCTTCCCCAACCCGATCTTGCTGGACGTGTCGTCGCCGTCGGTGAAGACGAGCACGACGCGGCGACCGGTCACCCTCTTCAACTGATCGATGCTGGCCTCGGTCGCGTCCCAGAGGCGCGTCGGGTTGCCGTAGTCGATGTCCTTCAGCGCGCCGACGAGTTCGTCGCGGCTGCTGGTGAAGTCGCGCCGTCGTGAACTGGATCTTGTCGTTGAACGCGCCGACCATGCCCTTGTCGGTCGGCAGCAGCCGGATCACGAACTGCTCCGCAGCCGCCTGCAGCAGATCGATCGATCCGGTCATGCTGCCGCTCGTGTCGAGCATGACCACGCAGGAGAACGGCTCCGGCTCGTTCTGGAAGAGCGTCAGCGTCACCGGCTGGGCGTTGTCGAAGACCTCGAAGTCGGCCTTCGTCAGATCCGGCACGAGGCGCTTGTCGGCGTCGGTGACGGTGACGTAGAGCGGCACGATCTGCGTGCCCGTCTTGAACGTGGGCTGCTGCGCGAGCAGGGTGGCCGTGGCCGCGATGGCGGCCGTGGCCGTCGTCAGACGAATGAGTGCTGACTGCATGTCTTGAGAGTAGCAACCACGCTGTCCCTCGCGCTACCGCCAAATGGCGTCCGGCCGTCGGCTATACTCGCGCACTTGGGCCGGGCGGCTCTGGAGGGGGCATGCGAGTGACGAGAGGATTGGTGCTGGTGCTGGCGCTGCTGGCGGGCGCGCGCGCCGCAGCGGCGCAGGAACTCTGGCCTGGGGCGACCTACGATCCGGCGATTCCGACCATCAAATCGGTGCTCGGGCACGAGCTCGGCGAGGCCATCAGCACCCCCGAGGAACTCACGATGTATCTCCGGGCGCTGGCGGCCGCGGCCCCGGACCGCACGTACCTCTTCGAATACGCCCGCACCTGGGAGCGCCGGCCGCTGCACGTCCTGGTCATCGGCTCGCCGGCGCGCATCGCCCGGCTCGCGGCGCTCAAGACCGACCTTCAGCATTTCGCCGACCCCCGCACCATCTCCGCCGCCGACGGCGATCGTCTCGTCAAGGAGCTCCCCGTCGTCATCTGGCTGATGCACGCCGTGCACGGCAACGAGATCTCGTCGTCCGACGCGGCGCTCATGGAGGCCTACCACCTGCTCGCGTCGAAGAACGACCCGGTGGTCGACGCGATCCGCAAGGACGCGCTCGTGCTGATCGATCCGCTCGAAAATCCCGACGGCCGGTCGCGCTTCGTCTCGATGAACGGCCTCGGCCAGGCCGCGACGCCCGACAGCGACGCGAGCTCGGCGGAGCACGACGAGGGGTGGCCGAGCGGCCGATCGAACCACTACCTCTTCGACATGAACCGCGACTGGTTCTCGCGCTCGCAGCCCGAGACGCGCGGCCGCGAACGGGTCGTGCTCGACTACTTCCCGCAGGTGGTGGTCGACCTGCACGAGATGGGCGGCAACGGCACGTACTACTTCGCGCCGCCCGCGGATCCCGTGAACCCGTACATCACCAGCCCGCAGGCGTCGTGGCTCGAGAAGTTCGGCCGCGCCAACGCGGCGCGCTTCGACGAGCGCGGCTTCGCGTATTTCATCCGCGAGGTCTACGACTCGTTCTACCCGGGCTACGGCGAGTCGTGGCCGATGTACCACGGCGCGATTGGCATGACGTACGAGCAGGCCTCCGCGCGCGGCCTCGCGTACAAGCGCGATGACGGCACGGTCCTGACGTACCGCGACGGAATCCTGCACCACTTCACGTCGGCCATCACGACCTGCTACACGGCGGCGACGAACCGCGAACAGATCCTGCGCGACTTTCTGGAGTACCGGCGGTCGGCGATCAGCGACGGCGAGAAGTCGTCCACCCGCGAGTACGTGCTGACGCCCGGATCCGATGTGACGCTGGCCGATCGCCTCGCGGAGAACCTGGCCAGCCAGGGGATCGACGTGCGGCGCGCGGAGGAGGCATTCACGATTGGCACGCGGAAGATCGCGGCCGGCGCCTATCTCGTCTCGAACGCCCAGCCGTCAGGGCGCCTGCTTCGCAACCTCCTCGAGCCCGACGTGCGCCAGCCCGAGGCGTTCGTGAAGGAGCAGGATCGCCGGCGCAAGAAGCGGATGGGCGATCAGATCTACGACGTCACCGCGTGGAACCTGCCGGACCTCTACGATGTGGAGGTCGTCACCAGCTCGCAGGCGCTCTCCGTGAAAGCGACGCCGGTCGTTCCCGGGCAGGCGCGTCCCGCGACGCCGCTGCCCGCGGCGAAGGTGGCCTACGTGCTGCCATGGAGCTCAGGCGCCGCGGCGACCGTGGCGGAGGCGCTGCGGGCCGGCCTCATGGTGCAGCAGGCGTCGGAGCCGTTCACGATTGCCGGCCGTCAGTTCGGGACGGGCGCCGCGATCGTGCGTGTGGCGGGGAACCCGCCGACGATGGCTGACACGCTCGGCCGGCTCGCGCGCAGTCACGGCGCGGAAGTCGTCGCGCTCGACACCGGCTGGGTCGACAGCGGCATCTCGCTCGGATCGGGCGAGGTCGTCCCGCTGAAGGCGCCGCGCGTCGTGCTGGCATGGGACACGCCCACGCAGACGCTCTCGGCGGGCTGGGCGCGCTACGTGCTGGAGCGCCGCTACGGACTTCCCGTCACGGCCGTCCGCGTGCACTCGCTCGACGGCTTCGATCTGACGAAGACCGACGTCATCGTCCTGCCGCAGGGCAATTACGGCAGCGCCATCGGCGAAGACCTGCGTGCGACGACTCAAGGAATGGGTGCGTGGCGGCGGCACGCTCGTGACGCTCGGCGACGCGTCGCGCTGGGCGTCGACGGAGAAGGTCGGATTGATCGACGCGCGTCCCGAGATGCGCGACGGCAAGCCCGAGGGCGCGGAGGACAAAGACAAGGACAAGAAACCCGCGGAGCCGGTGAAGCCGTTCGACTACGACAAGGCGATTCAGCCGGACCGCGAGCGGCCCGAGAACACGCCGGGCTCAGTGCTGCGCGTCGAGCTCGACACCGAGCACTACCTCTCGTCGGGCACCGACGGGGAAGTGCAGGTGATGGTCGAAGGCCGTCGTGTCTTCACGCCGGTCCGCCTCGATCAGGGCGCGAACGTCGGCGTCTACGCGAAGAAGGATCGCCTCGTCGCGGCCGGGCTCGTGTGGGACGACGCGCGGACGCAGCTGGCCGAGAAGGCGTACCTCGTCGAGGAGCCCATGGGCAAGGGGCGCGTGATCGCGTTTGCCGAGGACCCGAACTATCGCGCGTTCACGGAAGCGAGCGAGCTGCTGTTCATCAACGCCGTCCTGCTCGGACCGGCGCACTGATCTCGCGGGCGCTGTTCACGGTCACGCTGCGCTTCGCGTGTCATGGGAGGAACCACAGATTCCACAGATTTCACAGATAACTTCAGGTTGCTCGAATGCACCGCGACGACCTCGTGCGCGTTGCCACGTCTCAGCGAGCGCCCTGAAGTTTCAATCTGTGAAATCTGTGGAATCTATGGTTCACTTCGTAGACTCGGCCGCCGTCGGAAGCATCGCGACTGACGGCGGCTCGTTCTTCATGCTGGCGGCGACGGCTTCTGCCTGTCGCATCGCACGCAGCACGTTCAGTCCCAGGAACTTCTTCACGTCCTCGTCCGACCAGCCGCGCGAGAGCAGCTCCGCGGTCAGCGCCGGGTATTTCGACACGTCCTCGAGGCCCTCGGGCGTGATGTCGATGCCGTCGAAGTCGCTGCCGATGCCGACGTGATCCACCCCGGCGATCTGCTTGATGTGATCGACGTGGTCGGCGACGAGCTTGATCGTCGCCTTCGGCAGCGGATGCGACTTCCGGTACTCGTTCATGCCGGCCTCGACGGCCTTCATGATCGCCCGGATGCGCGTCTTCCAGCTGTCCGCTGCAGCGCGTAGAGCTCGGTGGCTTGCTTGCCGCCCTCCGGCACCAGGAAGTTCGGGTAGAAGTTCACCATCACGACGCCGCCGTTTGCCGTGACCTCGACGCAGGATGTCGTCGGGCACGTTGCGCGGGTGATCGCAAATCGCGCGCGCGGACGAGTGCGAGAAGATCACCGGCGCCTTGCTGACCCGCAGCGCCGCCGCCATGGTCTCCGGAGAGACGTGGCTGAGGTCGACGAGCATTCCGAGACGGTTCATCTCGTGCACCACCGCTTCGCCGAAAGGCGTGAGCCCGTGATGCTCCGGCTTGTCGGTGGCGGAGTCCGCCCAGTCGGTGTTGTGGGTGTGCGTCAGCGTCATGTAGCGCGCGCCGAGCGCGTACATCTGGCGCAGCGTCGCCATCGAGTTGTTGATCGAGTGGCCGCCCTCCATGCCGATGAGCGACGCGATCTTGCCGGCCTTGAACGCCCTGTCCACATCGTCCGCGGTCAGCGCGAGCTGAAAGGTATCGGGATACTTCGCGACCATGCGATGGACGACGTCGATCTGCTCGAGCGTCGTCCGGACCGCCGCGTCGCCGGCTGAGCTCGGCGGCACCCAGACCGACCAGAACTGGCCGCCGACGCCGCCGGCACGCAGGCGCGGGATGTCCGTCATGATCGGCGGCGCCAGGTGCGTGCGCATGTCCAGCGCGTCGAAATCGCGCGCGGGGCTCGCGTCGCGGAGCGCCCACGGGAAGTCGTTGTGCCCGTCGATCAGGGGCACGGCCTTGTGCAGCGCCTTCGCGCGGGCCATCAATGCGTCGGGATCCGCCGAGCCGGCGCCGATCGACACGGCGGCCAGCACCATCACCGCCGCCACACACACCACCGAGCTCATCGCGTGATCGCTCATCCAATGGACTCCAGACTACGGACTACGGACTACAGGTTGCCGGGGCTGAAGCCCCGGCCTACTGCGTACCCGACTCCCTACCTACATCGGTTCATCGAGCGCAATTGACGCCGATCCGTCTCCGCGCGCTCGGCGATCTGACGAGATGTCCTCCGGCTTGACGCCGGGCGCCAGCGGACGTCCAAACGCCTTCACGCGATCGAGCACGTCCGCGAGCGTCGAGCAGTCGCGATCGACCTTCGCGTACGTCTCGGCCCAGTCCAGCGACTCGACCACTTGTGCCACCCATCCCGGCCATGCCTGCATCGACGTCCAGCACTCCACGGCCCGCAGCATGCCGGCCGAGGATGAAGCGGTGCCCGCCGAGAGGCGAAGCGTCTGACAGGCCGTCGGAGATGACGTCGCGTATGCGGCCGTGGGCGGCGCGGACGCCGGAGAGGCTGCAGACGGGCCGGCACCGGATGGCGCGCCGCTCGGACGCATGCCGTATGTCGAGAGCGGCCGTCCCGCCGCGGCCTGATCGGCAATCGTCAGCGCGAGATCGATGTCCGCTTCGCTGATGTCGGCGTGGCTGCTCGTCAGGCGCACGAGCGTCTCGAGCTCGGCTTGCACATCCGGGAGGAATCTGTCGCGAGCCTTGGGATCGGCGCGCGACTGCAGCGCGCCAATGGCCCGTTGTGCGTCAGCGATGCCTGCGATCTGCCCGGGCGGCATCCGATGGAATGGCGTCCGGCCGATCACGCGCGCGTACCACAGGTCCGTGAGGATCGTCAGCTGGCCGAGCAGCTCCACGTCGGACGCACCCGCCGGGAGCGCCGCGCCCGCCGGAGCCCCCGGACCTCGACGCTGGAGGTCGCGGCGATCGGCCGTGAGCGCCAGGCCATCGGACGGCTCGAGCACGTGACGATGCAGATGTCGCACGAGCGCGAGCTCGCGCTCCGCCTGCTCGCGGATGACGTCGGTGGGCACCTGGGGCGCGGTCGAGACCGCGGCGACGATCGCCAGCACGACGCCCGGAAGCATGCCGATATACTACGGGGAAAATTGAAAGGCAGGGTTCCAGGTTCCGGGTTCCGGGTTCCAGGTTCCAGGGTTCCAGAGGTTCAGGATGCAGGTCTGCGCACTGAGCCATGCATGCTGCAGCACCTGCACCTGAACCTCGGAACCCTGAACCCGGAACCCTGGACCCGGAACCCTGAACCCGCTCTTCCCATGTCCAAGCCCCCGACCCGCGTGAGCCTGCGCTGGAACGGCGATCTGGCCTTCGTCGCCACCGCGCGCGATCACGCGATTGTCGTGGACGGCGACAGCCGCACGGGACTGTCGCCGGTCGAGCTGCTCGGCGTGTCGCTCGCGACCTGCATGGGCACCGACGTCGCGCACATCCTCACGCGCGGGCGCCAGGACCTCGTGGGCCTCGACGTCGAGCTCGTCGCCGACCGCGCGCCGGACGACCCGCATCGCTTCGTCGCCGCGCGCCTGCACTTCGCCGTGCGCGGCGACGTGAGCCAGGCGCACCTCGATCGCGCGATCGCGCTCTCGCGCGAGAAGTACTGTTCGGTGTGGCACTCGATGCGGCCCGACATCCCGCTCGAAGTGACGACGGTCATCACGCCGGCGTGACCTCGGCCTCTCCGTCTCAACGGCTCGGATACCTCGACTGGCTGCGCGGGATCACCGTGCTCGTCATGATCGAGGCCCACACGTTCGACGCCTGGACCATGGCGTCCGAGCGCGCGCGGCCGTGGTTCGGCCGGCTGATGCTGCTCGCCGGCATGGCGGCGCCGCTCTTCCTCTTTCTCGCCGGCGTCGCGATCTCGCTCTCCGCGGCGTCGCAGATTCGGCGCGGCGCAGCGCCGGGCGCTCGCCGCGCATCGCGCCGAGCAGCGCGGCTGGCAGCTCTTCCGGTACGCGTTTCTGTTCCGCCTGCAGTCGTTCGTGCTCGGCGGCTTCAAGGCGCCGCGCAGCCTGTTGAAGGTCGACATCCTGAACGTGATGGGGCCGGCCATCGCGCTCACGGCACGGCTCTGGGGCGCGGGCCGCTCGCGCTGGGCCCGCGCGGCCTGGCTCACCCTCGCGACCGTGGCGGTTGTCCTCGTCACCCCGTGGATCCGCACGACGCCGCTGCTGGATCGACTGCCAGACCCGCTCGAGTGGTACATCCGGCCGCCGGTCGGACAAGGCACATTCACGCTCTTCCCCTGGGCGGCGTTCGTGCCGGCGGGCGCCCTGCTGGGTCTCGCGATCGACGGCGCCGGCTCGTCGGCCTGGTGGCGCCCCGCGCGGCTCCAGGCAGGCATCCTTGCGACCGGCCTCGCGCTCGTCGCGCTCGGCGTGTGGGCGGCGGAGCAACCTGCCATCTTCCCTGCGACGTTCTGGACGACGTCGCCCGCCTACTTCATGCTGCGCGCCGGACTCCTGCTCCTCCTCGTCGTCGTGGCGTGGGCGTGGTCTGTCCGGCCCTGGGCTCGGCCCGACGCGCCGCGTCCGCTCGAGACGCTCGGCATGGGGTCGCTTTTCGTCTACTGGGTGCACGTCGAGCTGGTCTACGGCGTCGCCACCAAGCCTCTCCGGCATGCCCTGACGCTCGAGCAGTGCGTCGTGGCCTGGGCGCTGTTCTCCCTGGCGATGTTCGTGCTATTGCTGGGCTGGAACGCGTCGAGGCCGACACGCATGTGGCTGGCCGACGAGCTCGTAAAGCTCTTAAAATCAGATACTTGGACGGCAAGACCGCTGGCTGGCCGCTAGCCGGGCTTCACACGGCTTCCCGACAAATTTTCACTCCCCTTTGAGATCCCCTCGATGGGCCGTTACAATGCCGCTCTTTTGAGGGCTGTGCGCGGCCCGCTCAGGGGACCGGCCCGCCCGCTGGACAGCGATATCGCCATGATCAACGTTGCGGCCATTCGGATGCAGCAGTTCGGGGTCACGTTTTACCAGGCCTCGCTGACGGCCAAAGACATCGACAAGCTGGTGCGGTTCGAGGTGCTCAGTTACGCCGACGCGGCGCACGCGCCGGTGCGCGGCGGCCGCAAGGGCACCGGACCGAAAATCAACTGGGACCTGCTCGAACGTCGCATCGCGTCGAGCGATCGCGCGTATCAGCGGCAGATCATCCGCAAGAAGATCGATGAGCTCGTCCAGTACTACGAGCAGTGCCGCCAGGCGCGCGATCTGCCGTCGATTCCCGGCGCCGTGATCATCTCCGCCGACGAACGGCTGAAGTTCGAGCCGGTCAACGACGGCGCGACCGTCGGGACGCTGAAGGTGCCGGAGCGAGAAGGGATCCTCCGCGCGATTGACGGACAGCACCGCCTGCTGGCGCTCCACGCCGCGCTCGAGCAGATCGGCCAGGAGTCGTTCACGGTCCCGGCGATCATCTTCGACCAGTTGCCCGAAGACCATATCGTCCAGATGTTTGTGACGATCAACGCGAAGCACACGCGGCTGAACGCGTCGCATCTGGTCTCGCTTTCGGGGCGTCAGCTCTATCGCGACGACAACCTCGCCGCGGCGCACGACGTTGCCCGGGCGCTGAACGATCGCGAGGATTCGCCGCTCTTCCAGCAGATCAAGCTGCTCGGCGTCGGCAAGGGCAAGGTCGCGCAGGCGCCGCTCGCGCAGGAGTTGAAGAAGCTGTTCTCCAGCGACGCCTTCGGTACCGGGCGACGTGGCGACGACTTCCGCGAGGACTCGAAGCGGTTCTTCGTCAACTACATGAAGCAGGTCGCGCAGGTGTTCGGCGCGGCGTGGAACGGACGCAAGTACAGCATTCGCAGCGCGCCCGCGCTCCGTGCGTTCGTGCGCGTGGCGCCTGACGTCATTCGGCGGCTGGATCAGGAGCGCGCGGACCGCGCCGACTTCCGCGCCATCGGCCGCGTCATCGCGCCGTGGGGCCGTCGCATCGGCGACCTGCGGTTCGAGACCGAAGGCGCCTGGAAGCGCAACGGCTCATCCGTGGAGCAGTTGTCGAAGGAGCTCCGCCTTGCGTTGCAGTATCCGGAGGGGGCTGGGATCTGACGCGTGTAGTTCCTTCATGTAACTTCGACACGCAACTGTAACTCTTGGAACGGTCTTGTGAGAGGGTTCGCGGCAGGATTCGAGAAAACCTCAGAAAACGATCGCGGCACGGACCTTGCTCCCCTTTAAGGCCGTCAGCGGTCCGATATTACGGCAAGGGCGCCGTGATTGTGCTGGGGAGCCGGGTCGCTGGCAAAAGGGCATCGCGATTTCGCGGTGCCCTTTTCTTTTTTCCGCCAGACTTCTGCCAGGCGCGGCGAGACTTCGGTGCGCATCGATCTGAACGCCGACGTCGGCGAGGCCTCGACCGCCGACGGAAAATCCGCCGAGATCGCGGTGCTTTCCTCCGTTACGTCCGTCAACATCGCCTGCGGCGCCCACGCGGGCGACCTCGACACCATGCATGAGCTCGTCGCTGCGGCTGCTGCGGCCGGGCTGGCCATCGGCGCGCACCCGGGGTATGCGGATCGCGACGGACTGGGCCGGCGCGAGCAGCACCTCGCGACGTCTGAAATCGCTACGCTCGTGCGTGAACAGGTGAACCTTTTGACGAGCGTCGCGCGCGCGCACCGCGTGGAGCTCCGGCATGTGAAGCCGCACGGGGCGCTCTACAACCAGGCGGCGATCGACCCGCAGATTGCGGCGGCAATCGCCGAGGGCGTGCGTCAATCGTCGCCGGCGCTGCGGCTTGTCGGGCTGGCCGGCTCAGAGCTCATCCACGCCGGCGGCGCGGCCGGGCTGGCGACGGCGGCAGAAGCATTTGCCGATCGCGCCTATCGCCGGGACGGCACGCTGGTGCCCCGGACGGATGCACACGCGCGTGCACACCGATGGTCCGACGGCGGTGGCACAGGCGCTGTCGATCGCGATCAGACATCGCGTGCAGCTTGCCGACGGACATCGCCTCGACATCGATGCCGACACGCTGTGCCTCCATGGCGACACGCCGGGGGCAGCCGAGCTCGCGCGGATGGTTCGCGCCGCGCTCGATGAGGCCGGCGTCGAGGTCGTCAGACTGTCGTAGGGCGCGACTGTAGGGCGCGACTTCAGTCGCGCCTTCAGCCCTCTCGCAGCGTCGTCGCGGGATCCGCCGAGACGGCCTGGCGCGCGGGCGCGAGGCTGGCCGCGAGGGCGACAGCCGCCAACAGCAGCGCCGCAGCCAGGAAGCTCCAGGCGTCGGTCGGCGCCACGCCGAAGAGCAGGCTCGTCAGAAGACGTGTGACCGCGAGCGCGCCGATCGTGCCGGCTGCCAGTCCGAGGATCGCCGTCCGCGCGGCGCGGCCGAGCACGTCCCGCATCACGTCCGACGGCCGCGCACCCAGCGCGAGACGGATGCCGAACTCGCGGCGGCGCGCCGCCACGTCGTAGCTCAGGACGCCGTGGATGCCGATCGAGGCCAGCCCGATCGCCAGGCCCGCAAAGAGCGTCAGCAGCAGCATCACGAACCGCCGCCGGCCGAGCGACTCCTGGAGCGTCGCTCGCAGCTCCTCGACGCCGAAGATCGCCAGCGCGGGATCGAGCCGGGCAATGCGACCACGGATGGCGGTGGCGAGGGTGCCCGGATCGACGGCAGCGCGGACGAGAAGCACTTCAGCCCCGGTGATCGACGGCGTCTGGTCGAGCGGCGCGTAGACGGCAGGCGGCGCCGCCTCGGCGACGCCGTGGAACCGTTCGTTGCCGACCACGCCGATCACTCGCCGCGCGATGCCCCAGAAGGCGATCTGCTGGCCGATCGGATCCTGGTGCGGGAAGAAGCGCTCGGCCGCCGCCTCGTTGACGAGCAGCACCGGCGGCGCCGCGGCAGTATCGCCGTCGCCAATCAACCGGCCCGCGACGAGAGGCACGTGCAGCGCGGCGAAGTACCCGGCGTGGCGCGACGAACCGCGATCTCCGGCCAGTGCCTGGCCTCGGCCTCGCGTCCGATCACCGTGAACGAGTTGGTGTAGCCCGCGTCGAGCGGATGATTGCCGGCAAGCGCGACATCCTGCACGCCGGGCAGCGCGCGGATGTCGCCGATCAGCGCCTCGTTGAAGCGATGCATCTCGGCGAAGTTGGGCCACGTCTTGAAATTTCGCGGATACCGGCTTGCGGGGAGCTGGAACTCGGCCTTGAGCACGCCGTCCGGCGCGAATCCCGGATTGACCCCGTCGAGACGTGACAACGTGCGGATCATCAGGCCCGCGCCGACCGCCAGCATGACCGCGAGCGCGATCTCGACGGCGACGAGCAGCTGGCGCGTCGCCAGCGAACGCGTTGAATCGGTGCCCGATCGTCCGCCGTCCTCGCCGAGGGCAGCGGCGAGATCCGCCCGCCTCACCTGCCACGCGGGGACGCAGCCCACCAGCGCGCCAATCACGGCAGAGACCAGCAGGCCTCCGGCGAGCAGCCACGGATCGAGGGTGGCCTGCGCGAGCCGCGGCACGTCGGCTGGCGCCAGCAGCACGAGGGCTCGCAGCGTCACCCACGCGACGGCCACTCCCACGACGGCGGCACACATGCCGAGGACGACGTGCTCGATGACGAGCTGGCGGACGAGCCGTCGAACGCTCGCGCCAAGCGCGCTGCGGACGGCGGCCTCACGAAGACGTCCGCGCCCGCGCACGAGCGCGAGGTTCGCGACGTTCACGACGGCCAGCAGCAGCACGAGCACGACGGCCACGAGCAGGATTCTGAGCGCCGGACGGACCGGACCGACGATCACCGTCGTGAGCGCCTCGACGTGGGTGCCACGCGCCTTGTTCTCGGGATACGCCCTTTCCAGGTCCGCCATGATCGCGGCGGTCTCCTGTTGCACCTGCGCCGCGGTCGCCCCGGGGGCTGCACGGCCCAGCACGAGCAGCGGGTGCGTGTCCCTGGGGAGCGCCTTCGGATCGAGCGCAAGCGGCACCCAGGCATCCACCCTCGAGCGGACGTCGCGATCCGCGAACCCGCGGCCGTAGTCGGCGGCCGCGAGCCATTGCAGGAAGCCGACGTCCGCCGCATCGGGCGCGACGCCGACGATGGTCCAGGGGCGATCGTCGATGGTCAAGACGTGCCCGAGCGCTGCCGGGGCGCGCTGGAACTGCCGGGCCCACAGCCGCTCGCTGATGATCACGCTCGAGGCGCCGGAGTTGTACTCGGCCTCGGTGAACGTGCGGCCGGCGACTGGATGGACGCCGACAAGCGGGAGCAGACCCGAGTGACTTCGAGCGTCGCAATCCGAAGCGGTTCCCCGGAAGGATTGCCGAGCGTCGGCTTCTCCGGCCGCGAATCCACCCAGCCCGTCCAGGCTCCGTGACCGCGCACGAAGATCCAGGAAGTCTGGAATCGAGGCGGGCTCGCGAACCGTGCCGCTGTCCCGATCCGTCTCCCAGATCGCGAGCAGCCGCCCGGCGTCCGGATAAGGCAGCGGCGTCAGCAGGACCGCCTGCACGACCGCGACAATCGCCGACAGCGCGCCGATCCCGACGGCGAGCGTCAGGACGCTGGTCGCCAGGAACCCCGGGCTTCTGCGCAGCACGCGGACGGCGTACGACACGTCGCGCGCCGTGCCGGCGAGCCAGGACGATCCGTGCTCGGCCGGCGGAGCAGGCGGCCGGCGCTCTCGTCGCGCGCTCCGCCCGCAGCCTGTGTCAGGACGGCCGGATCGTCCAGCTCCGCCAGGATGGCCGCGCTCGCCTCGTTCTCGCCGAGGCCCGCACGCCGGCGATCGTCGAAGCGGTCGCTCAGATCGGTGACGAGCTCGTCGACGAGCTCGGCGTCCGCGGAGGTGGCGCCGAGCGCGTTGAGGCGCTCGCGGATGAGGACGGCGATATCCATGGACTACGCCTTTCCGAGGCCGGCGACCTGATCGAGCGCCGTCATGAATTGACGCCAGACGCTGCGCTGGCGCGCCAGCACTCGTCGGCCCTCCGCGGTGAGTTTGTAGTAGCGGCGACGGCGCTGTCCCGCCTTCTCGACCCAGCGCCCTTCGAGCAGGCCCTTGCGCTCGAGCCGGTAGAGCATGGGATAGAGCGACGCGACGTGGAACACCAGCGCGCCACCGGATCGCTCTTCGATGAGTTTGCCGATCTCATAGCCATGGCGCGGCCGATCCTCGACGAGCGCCATGACCAGCAGCTCGGCGCTGCCTTTCTTGACGGCGGGGCTGAAGAGTGTCATCGACATATGTATCTATCACACATATGGTGATGATAGGTAGCGGGTCGAGCAGGTCGAGCGGGTCGAGCAGGTCGATCAGGTCGAACGGGTCGAGCGGGTCGAGCGAGTCACGCCGGCGTCAGGCTGCGGGCCCGGCCTCTTGTGCCGGAGGGCCGGCCTCCGGCGTCTTCTTCCGCGTCCGCTGATAGAGGAACGACACCACCAGCAGCACCACGCCGATGCCCATGAATCCGAGGATCCGGTAGATGCCGCCGAGCTCCGACAGATCCACGAGGAAGACTTTCAGCACGGTGAGGCCGAAGAGGCCAATCGCCAGATAGCGCAGCGGCGCGAAGTCGCGCCAGAAGCCGATCGCGATGAAGACGGCCGCGCTCGCGGTCCAGATCCCGGAGAGCGCCAGGCTGCTGGCGAACCGCGCGTCGGGCGAGGTCAGGCCGCGCAGCGTCCAGTAGTTGTCGTTTTCGGCCGAGAGCGCAATCACCAGCAGCACGCACGCCGACAGCACCGAGACGATGAGCCCCATGCGTTCTTCAGGGATGCGGCTCGGGTCGTAGCGGCGGTAAAGCCAGGCCACGGCCAGGAACACCGCCGCGATCGTCGCGCCCATCGCGAACGCCTCGTCGCCGAACAGCGTGAAGACGGCCGGCTTCACCGGCAGCGAGAGCGAGCCGTAGCGGAGGATCGCCGACAGCAGCAGCCCCGCGCCGGCGATTCGATACCACCCCGTCGCGAGCGTCAGCCCGAGCCAGATGACCAGTCCGCCCTCCACGGCCAGCGCCGCGGTGAGCCACGGTCCGTCGAGCCGCAGGGCGACCGCAATCGTCGCCGCGCCGATGCCGACGGCCAGCGCGTGCAGCGCGGCGGCACGATCCACCTGCCGCAGGATCCACGCAAGGCCCGCGTGCACCGCCGCAACCGCCGCCGCGGCCCAGGGAGCATTCGCGAGCGCGACGTTCTCGATCGCGAGATAGATTCCCCCGACGAGCGCGTAGCCGTTCAGATGCATCAGCACCGCGTCGAGCTTCGACAGCCGGCGCTCGTGGCGGAACACGACGTCGAGCTGGGCGAGCGCGTGGAGCGCGAAGATGCCGCACGCGGCGACGAGGTTGGCGACGAGCCAGTGCCGCGACCCGTGCGTGCCGAGCCAGCCGAGAAGCGGCACCATCACGGCGCCCCAGGCGACGACGCGCGTGCGCGTGGCATGCATGCGAGTGGCCCACGCCACCGCCACCAGCGTGACCGCGATCAGATAGACGAGCGGCGCGGCGCCATGGCCCATCAGGACGGCCAGCGAGCTCGCGTGGTAGATGAACGGCCCGGTCGCCAGTACGAGCGACACGAGGCTCTTCCATCCGTGACGCCGGAGCTGCGCGATCAGGATGCCGAGGAACAACGCGCAGAAGAGCGTCAGGAAGAACTCGGTGATCCGCCACTTGTCCGGACGATAGAACTCGTCGGCCCATCCGGCGACGGTGATCCACGTCGCCAGGAAGCTCACCAGATTCAGGACGGGCCAGTCGCGCCGCCGCGCGAGGTAGAGCGTGCCCATCACGAGCAGCG
Source organism: Vicinamibacteria bacterium (assembly GCA_963787035.1). Lineage (GTDB taxonomy): Bacteria > Acidobacteriota > Vicinamibacteria > Vicinamibacterales > JAENWD01 > JAENWD01. Next base: position 81,066 of record CAWBBN010000020.1, on the reverse strand, counting down.
CGTCGTACGAGAAGAGCGTGACCTGGGCGTCCGTGCCGCTGCCGACGAGGAACGGCGTCGCGAACCCGCCGCCGACGGCCATGAGCGCGAGGCCGAGCGCGTTCTGCCGATCGGCGAGCCACGCCGCGCCGACCGTGACCAGCACGAGCAGCAGGAACGCCGGCGTCTGGCCGATCAGCTCGTAGTAGCCGAACGCGACGTAGATCGACAGATACAGGACCGCGAGGCCGCCGCCTGTCAGGATCTGCCCGTATGCGCGATATCCGCGGGCGGCGAAGCGATGCCCGATCGCCGCCAGCACGAGGCCGCCGACGATGCCCATGGCGACGCGCATGGACTCGTTGATCCAGTCGTTGTCGAAGGCGTACTTCAGAAAGAAGGCGACGCCCAGCACCAGGACGATGGTGCCGACCCAGAGCAGCAGGCGACCGCCAATCGCGGCTTCGAGAGACGCATGCGTCTTCGCCGGGCGCTGGTTTCGGCAGCGGCGGCAGGGCCGCGGGTCCAGCATCGCCGGCCACAGCGGGCTGCGCGAGCGGGCCCGGCGGCAGACGCGGATAAGCGTCGCCCTGCGTCGGCGACACAACGGGGGCGCCTGACGCGACGAAGACATCTGCGGCGGTTTCCGCGGGCGCCGCTCGTTGCGGACCGCTCGCGGCGTTGCGACCGCGGCCGCCGACGATGCTGCGGCTGGTGCCGCCGCTCGAGGAGAGGACGCGTTGCCGGCCAGACGCACGGCCTCTTCGAGCGACGCCAGGCGTCCGCGCAGCTCCGTCAGCTGGCGTTCGAGCCGGTGCGTTCGCGCCCACGCGATGAGCGGCAGGATGAACGTCACGCCCGCGGCGAGCGCCATCGCGACGAGGCCCAGGAGGATTTCCACGCGGGAATCATACGGCGAGAAGTGATAAGGTGCGCGCGTGCGTCGGGCAGCCCTCCTTGCCCTGGTGGCGGCGCTCGCAGTCGCCAGCCAGGGGTGCCTCGTGGTCGCGCTCCACCCGGTCTACGACCCCGACTCGATTGCCTTCGAACCCTCGCTCGTCGGCGCCTGGACGAGCGACGAGGACAACCTCACGGTCACCTTCGACCGCGCGGAGTGGCACTCCTATCACCTGACGCTCGACGATGGCGGGAAGATCACCCGGCTGTCGGCCCGCCTCACGCGTCTCGCGGACGATGTGCTGCTGCTCGATCTGACGCCCGTCGACGGGACGGACGTCCCGGAGCTGACGCTGCCGGTGCACATGATCTTTCGGCTGACCGTGGCGCCGGACGCGCTGACGATCGCGACGCTCAACTACGACCGCTTCTACGCGATGGCGAAATCCGCGCCGTCAGGACTGGGGCTCACGATCGACGGCCGTCAGAACGCGGTGATCACGGCCGCCACGCCGGAGCTGCGCACGTGGCTCGCCGCGCATGCCAACGACGAGGGCATCTTCGCGGCGCCGACGACGTTGAAGCGCCGCGTCTCGCCGCCGATTAGCGGCGTCTCGCGCGTCTCACCGTGCGTCCACGCGGGGCGCTCCCCAGAGGACGTGCGCGACACACGCGCTCGGCGGCGCCGGCCGCGCGTTCGCGATCAGCCGCCACGTGATCCGATCCGGCTGGTAGAAGAGGCTCAGCTTTCGTCCCGCCGTAGTCACCGAGATCGACGCTGATCGGGGTCCACCGTGGCGACGCCGGATCGCTGGCCGGAACCACCGCCCGCCACAGCTCCTCGTACGTCCTGTCGTCGCTGATGCCGACGCTGAACCGCACCGACGCGGTGTCGTCGGCGCAATTGCGGATGGCGGCGACCTGCGCAGCGAACCCGGCGTGCGGCGGCAGCCGCAAGGCCAGGTCACGCGACTTGCCGCCGGCGCGACAATCGCGACCGCGTCGCGTCCCGCGAGGACGACCAGCGTGCGCGAGAACGCGGCCGCCGAGGGCTGCAACTCGGCGCCATCGAGCGTGCGCGCCAGCTCGATGGTCGAGGCTGCACCGGAGTTGTCCGGCGTCCGGCACGAGACACCGAGCGCGGCCAGCCCGGCAAGCAGCCACCACCACGGCCGGGATGTGGACGTACGGTCGCGCGCGCTCACGGCATGCCCACGACTGGGGCCTGGAGGGCCGCCAGATTCCCGCACACGAACAGCAGCCAGAACCACCGGTCGTCTTCGATGCGCAGAAGGAGGACGTTGAAGGCGGCCAGCAGAGGCAGCTCGATTCGGACCACGGCCGGCGGCGTCCCCTCCCACAACGGCCTGCCGAGGAACAGCAGCAGGGCTGCGTAGGCGACGCCGATGCGCCACCAGGCGGCGTCACGTCTCGGTCGCGCGGCCACCGTGACAAGCTGCGTCACGAACGCGATGACCAAGATCGCGCTGCGCAGCGCGTGGTCCGCCGATCCGGACGTCGCTTCGCGCACCACGGTCTGAGCGCGCCAGAGGAGCCCGGCGAATGGACGCGCCAGCGTCTCGCCCGACGTGAAGATCAGCGATCGATAGATCGAGTGGATGTAGTCGAACCAGATCGCCAGCGGCGCGAGCGCCAGGATCAGCAGGCCGATCTGGCGCAAGACCGCGCGCCGGTTCGACCAGGCCCTCGGGTCCACACACGCCAGGGCTCCGAGCACGTTCGTCTCTCGCGCCAGCCCCGCGACACCGACGGCGACCGAGGCGATCCAGTGCCAGTTCGACTCGGCAGCCGCCACGGCAACTGCCAGCAGGAGCAGGCTTGGACCGTCCAGCAGCGACAGGCGGACCGACACCATCAAGCCGGCCGAGAACAGCGTCGCCAGCCACAGGCTGACTCCGCGAGCCGTGGTGAGATCGAACCAGCGTCGCAGCACGACGCTCAACGCCAGCCACGCGAAGACGTTCTGCAGCGCGAAGGCCTGCACGATCCAGGCGGGATGGCCCAGCCCCAAGACGTACGCGGTCCACGCGAGGAGAATCCGCCGTGCCCTCAGCGGCGCGTCGTCCATGGCGCGATCGGTCGCGGGATCGCGCAGGAGCGGATCGAGCGCCATCTGGACGTAGAACTGTCCGTCGTATCCGCCGGAACCGTTGGGGACTCGATGCGGGATCTGGCGCAGCGCCGGGACAATCGATGCCGCCTGCTTCTCGCCGAAGCCGATCAGCGACGTGAACCCGTCGCGCGAATCGTAGTAACGCCCGACGCTGATGAGCAGGACCAGCACCGCGCCGCAGTGGATGGCAAGCGCGGTGCGTGGACTCAAGCGTCGCGCCGATGGTGATTCGGACGCGGCGCCGCCGTCACGCGGCATCGACGTGCTGTCGGACGAGCTCGCGCCGCAGGACTTTCCCGATCAGGCTCTTCGGCAGCTCGGTGCGGAACTCGATCGCCGACGGCACCTTGAACGGCGCGAGGGTCTCGCGGCAATGCTTGCGCAGTTCGTCTTCGGTGGCCTGCTGTCCCGCGCGCAGCACGACCCACGCCTTGACGGCTTCGCCTTTCAGCGTGTCCGGCACTCCGGCGACGCCGACTTCCGCGACGGCCGGCATGGGCGGAGATCGCCTCTTCGACCTCGCGCGGCCACACCTGGTAGCCGCTCATCTTGATCATGTCCTTCTTGCGATCGGTCAGGAAGACGTAGCCGTCTTCGTCGAGGTAGCCGACGTCCCCCGTGTGCAGCCACAGCTTCCCGTCGTCGCCGCGGCGAAGGCTGAGCGCGGTCTCCTCGGCGTTGCGCCAGTAGCCTTTCATCAGCTGCGGCGCCGAGAGGATCAGCTCGCCCGCCTCGCCCGGCGCCAGCGTCGTGAGGCCGGTCTCGGTGTCGACGATCTTCACGTCGACGTCGGGCAGAGGCATGCCGATGGATCCGAGCTTGGCCTCGCCCTTCATCGGGTTCACGAGACACGCCATCATGCCTTCGGTCAGCGAGTAGCCCTCGATGATGCGGCCGTGCGTGAGCGCCTCGAAGCGTTCCTTCGTGGCGGCCATCAGCGCCGCGGCGCCGGAAAACGACACCTTCAGCGACGAGAAGTCGATGCGGCCCTTCTCGACGTCGGGGCTCGCGAGCATCGCCTGGAAGAGGGCGGGGACGCTCATCATGAAACCTGGCCTGACGCGGTGGATCGTCTTCAGCACGTCCTGCAGGTCGCGCGGGTTCGGCACGAGCGCGAGCGGGCTGCCCGTGACGAAGCCGAGACTGAGGCCACCCACGTTGGCGTAGACGTGGCAGAGCGGGAGCGGGACCATGACGATGTCCTTGCCCGCCTCGAAGACGGATTTCACCCACGCATCGATCTGCATGCCTGCGCACACGAAGGCCTTGTGCTGGCCCACGACGCCCTTCGGCGTCCCCGTCGTCCCGCCGCTGGCCAGCACGATCGCGTCGTCCTCCGGCGACAGCTGCACCGGCGGCGGCTTCTTGCCGGCGGCCTTCGCGAGCAGGTCCTGGAACCAGCGATCGCCGGGCCTCAGCGTGACGCGATGGCCTTCCTTCTTCTCCTTGAACAGCGTGAAGAGGGCGGCGAGATGTCGCGGCAGGTATTCCTTGATGTTGGTCGCGACGACGGTCTCGAGGGATGTCTGAGGCTGGACCGCTTTGACGCGGTCGTAGACGCGGGTCAGCGCGATGGCGAAGCGCGCGCCGCTCGCGCGCAGCAGCATCCCGAGCTCGTGCTCGGTGTAGATGGGGTTCATCGCCGCCACGACCGCGCCGAGCTTCCAGACGCCGAGCTGCGCGATCACCCATTGCGGGCACGTCGGCAGCACGAGCGCGACGCGATCGCCAGCCCGCACGCCAAGCGAGGCGAGGGCGACGGCCGTGGCGTCGCTCAGCTCGTCCAAAGTGCGCCAGGACAGGTGGCGTCCCTTGAAGATCAGGGCGGTCGCGTCGGGACGTCCGGCCGCATGACGCCGGAGATGGTCGAGGAGCGTGCCCGCCGGAGGTTCGAGGGTCGGGGGAACGCCGGGGTCGTAATGGGCGAGCCAGGGGCGCGCGTCCATGGGGGGACTCTATCAGAAGGCGGCCGTCCGCGCTTCGGCGTCGTCGGCAGAGGCCGGCTGCGCCGGTGGGCCTCGCTTCGCTCGCGCGGCAGCCGGGTCCTGTCGCGCAGCGGCTCGTGCCTGCGAGAGCGAAGGCTTCGCCGGCGCGCAGCGACGGCCTCCTGTTAGCATCGTCGGAAGTCATCGTGCCCGTCCCTTTTCGAGCTCGTCTGGCCGTCGACGCGCTACCTGCCGGGCTACGCCGACGCGCTTGGTCGCGGCTGGTCTCCCGACAATCTGCGCGGCGAGGCGGCCGCGCGCGAAGAGCTCGAGCGTATTGCGCGCGACCCGGAGGGGTTCCTCGCGAGCCTCGTCGATCGCGAGGCGCGTGGTGGACCCATCGTCACTGCCGACGGCTCGACGGTGCCGAGGCTGCCGGGCTACCACCGGTGGATGTGGGACGGCGAATTCTGCGGCGACATCGGCGTCCGCTGGCAGCCGGGCACCGAGGCGCTGCCACCGACGTGCCTTGGGCACATCGGCTACACGGTCGTGCCGTGGAAGCGACGGCGAGGCTACGCGACCCGCGCGGTCGCGCTGATCCTTCCCGATGTTGCGAAAGAGCACTTGCGATACGTCGAGATCACGACGACGCCAGAGAACGTGGCATCGCAGCGGGTGATCGAAGCCAACGGAGGCGTCCTGCACGAGGAGTTCATCAGCGTCCCCGCCCTTGGCTCGAGGCGTCAGCTGCGATACCGCATCCTTCTCGAACCCGCCGGGTGATTCAACCTCGGCAGTTCCCATATACTGCGGCACGATGCCGCTCTCACCAGGGACGCGACTCGGAAGCTGCGAGATCCTCGCGCCGCTCGGTGCGGGCGGGATGGGCGAGGTGTATCGCGCGCGCGACACGGCGCTCGGGCGCGAAGTCGCGGTCAAGGTCCTTCCGCCCGACTTCGCCACGGATCCTGATCGGCTCCGGCGATTCACGCAGGAAGCCCAGGCCGCCGCGGCGCTCAATCACCCGAACATCCTCGCGATCCATCACATCGGCACCGAGCACGGCGCGCCGTTCATCGTCTCGGAGCTGCTCGAAGGCGAGACGCTCCGCGACCGGCTGACCGCCGGCGCGCTGCCGGTCCGGAAGGCCGTCGAGTACGCGATGCAAGTCGCCAACGGCCTGGCGTCCGCGCACGACAAGGGCATCGTCCATCGCGACCTGAAGCCGGAGAATCTCTTCGTCACGCACGACGGGCGCGTGAAGATCCTCGATTTCGGCCTCGCCAAGCTGACGGGCGCCGACGGCGGGACCGTCGAGGACCGCAAGACGGTGACGGCGGGCACCGAGCGCGGGCATGGTGCTCGGGACCGTCGGCTACATGTCGCCCGAGCAGGTCCGCGCGCAGCCCGTGGACGCGCGAACCGATCTCTTCAGCCTCGGCGCGATTCTCTACGAGATGGTCTCGGGACGGCGCGCCTTCCATGGCGCACACGCCCGCCGACACGATGAGCGCGATCCTCAAGGAGGAGCCCGAGCCGCTCACCGCGTCGACCGCCGGCGTGCCTCCGGCGCTCGAGCGGGTGGTCCGGCACTGCCTCGAGAAGAACCCGTTCGAGCGGTTTCAGTCGGCGCGCGATCTGAAGTTCGACCTGTCCGAGATTGTCGCGAGTCCGTCCGGCTCGTCGTCGGCGTCGCAGTTGAGCGGCATCACTGCCTGTGCCGCCCGGCGCGCGCCGTCCTCGACTGCTGGTCATCGGTGCTCTGGCCTGTGTCGCACTGGCGGCCGCGGCCGGACTCGGGTGGTGGGGCCACCGCGCACCGGCCTCGTCGCAGCCGACGTACCAGCGCCTCACATTCAGGCGCGGCACCATTGCGACGGCGCGGTTCGCTCCCGACCGCAAGACGGTCGTCTACGGCGCGGCCTGGGAGGGCGCGCCGGTCGAGACGTTCCTCGTCACCGCCGACAGTCCGGAATCGCGCACGCTCGGCATTCCCGGCAGCGATGTCTACGCCGTGTCGCCGTCGAGCGAGCTGGCGCTCTCGCTCCGGCCGGACGGGTTGCTCCCGCCGCTGTCCGGGACGCTTGCACGCGCGCCGCTGCTGGCGGGCGCTGCGCCGCGCGAGGTGATGGACAAGGTGGAATACGCGGACTGGGGTCCGTCCGACACGATGGCCGTGACGCTCGACACCGGCGTCGGCGATCGCCTCGAGTACCCGGTCGGGACGATGCTCTACGAGGCGCCGGGACCCATCCACCAGATTCGCGTGGCGCCGGACGGCGCGAGCGTCGCGTTCTGGGAAGTCGTCCACGGCACGAGCTCGGTGGCGTGTCATCGATCGAAGCCGCCAGAAGCGCTCGCTCTCCGACGGGTGGTTGGAAGTGGACGGGCTGGCGTGGACGGCGAACGGCCGCCGAGATCTGGTTTGCCGGCAAGTCGGCGGAGCGGGGCTGGGGTGTCTACGCGGTGAACACGGCTGGCGAGCTCCGCCTTCTCCTCAGCTCGCCCGGTCCGATCAGCCTTCAGGATCTGGCGCCGGATGGCCGCGCGCTCATCTGCCGCCACACCTGGCAGACCGGGATTCGCTACCTTCCCGCCGGCGCGGATCAGGAGAAGGAGCTGTCGTGGCTCGACGGATCCTCCCTCGCCGAGATGTCCGACGACGGCCAATGGCTGCTGTTCAGCGAAATCGGCGATGCCGGCGGCAGGGACGGCGCGGTTTACATCCGTCGCAGCGACGGGTCGCCGGCGGTCAGGCTTGGCACCGGCAAGGCGGAGGCCCTCTCACCTGATGGCAAGTCGGTGCTTGCCACGTCACGTCAGGGACAGGAGCTGCACGTGCTGCCGGTCGGCGTTGGCACGCGGGAGGACGCTGCCCGGTCAGTTCGTTCGATACGAGAGCGCGACCTGGCTGCCTGACGGACGCGTCGCGTTCGTGGCGATGGAGCAGGGCCATGACCCTCGCGTCTACGTGCAGAGCCTTGACGGCGCTCCTCACGCCATCTCGCCCGAGGGCCTGCTGTCGAGGCTCACCGTCTCTCCGGATGGCCAGCGCGTCATTGTCCGGCTCGATCGGAAGCTGATGATCGTGAGCACCAGCGGCGGAGCGCCGCAGACGGTGCCGACCATCCCCGGCAGCGAGTGGCCCATCCGGTGGCTGGACAGCGACTCGGTGCTCGTCGCGTCGCGAAAGGGCGACCAGACGATGATCAGCCGGGCGAGCCTGTCGACCGGCGCGCACACGCTCGTGCGCACCGTGTGGTACACGAGACCAGGCCGGCTTTCGGCGCGCCTTCGGGCTGCGCGTGACGTCGGACCTGAAGTCGTACGCGTACTCCTACGCGCGACTGCTGAGCGAGCTCTATCTGGTGGACGGCCTCGCGACCGACGGCCGCTGATATCCAGCTGCGATGCCAAGTAGACGCTTGCTGGGCCTGGCCTGGGTCGTGCTGAGTCTCTGCTGCGCCGCGGCAGCCGCCGAAGACGCGCCGTATGCGGAGTATCGCTACGTCCGGGCGCTCGGGCAGATTCGAGATCTCGACCGGCGTCTTCGAGCGCACTCCTGACTCTCGACTCGCGCAAGGCGGCTCTCGAGCGTGACGGGATTCTGATCGTGGAGACCGACAAGCCGCGCACCTTCACGCGCACCGAGCACGTCGGCGCGCACGTCGTCGTGACGACGATCTCGCTCCAGCCGCCCGTCGGCCACGGCGAAGGCGGCGCGTCGTCTTTTGCCGATATCAAAGTGCTGTTGGATGGTCAGCCGATCGTCGACTGCCCGTTCTCACGCGGATGGGGCGGCATCGATCGGATCGTCATCGATCCCGCGCGCCGGTTCGTCACCGTCGCCGGCCACGAGGGAATCGTTCGTTACGAGGGATTCGAATCGAGAAAGGTGGTCGACGAAGACTGGCTCTTCGAGCGCGCACAGACAGCGCGCGAGCTGATACGGAAATAGGGTCAGGGAATAGGAAACAGGGAACAGGAACTAGGAAAAAGCGGAGCCGCTCTGCGCAGCGTCTCTCGTATCTTTTCCTATTCCCTATTTCCTATTCCCTATTCAAACAGCATCGCCAGCAGCGCCTTCTGCGCGTGCAGGCGGTTCTCGGCCTGATCGAACACCACCGAGGACGGGCCGTCCATGACGCCCGCGCTGACTTCCTCGCCGCGATGCGCGGGGAGGCAGTGCATGAAGATCGCGTCAGGGCTCGCGTGCGCCATGAGCGACTCGTTCACCTGGAACCCGGCGAACGCGCGCTTGCGGATGACGGTCTCGTTCTCCTGGCCCATCGACGTCCAGACGTCCGTGTAGACCGCCGACGGCGCCGCGCACGGCGGCGACCGGATCGTCGAGCAGCGTCAGCGTCGCGCCGTCGCGCCCTTCACTCGCCACGCGCTGCTGAATCGCGGCCGGCAGCTCATAGCCTTCAGGCGACGCGATGCGCACGTGCATGCCCTGCATGACGCAGGCTTCCGCCAGCGACGTCGCGACGTTGTTGCCGTCGCCCACGTAGGCGATGGTGCGGCCGGTCAGGTCGCCGAACCGCTCGCGCAGCGTGAGGACGTCGGCCAGCGCCTGGCACGGGTGCTCCTCGTCGGTCAGCGCGTTGATCAACCGCAACGCGGGCGCCGCGCAGGCGAACTCCTCGACGATCTGCTGCGCAAACGTGCGGATGACGACGACGTCGACCCAGCGCTCGAGGTTGCGTGCGACGTCGGCGACGGGCTCGCGGCTGCCGAGCGCGACGTCCGCCGGCAGGAGAATCGGCGACCCGCCCAGCTCGCGGACGGCGACCTCGAACGTCACGCGCGTGCGCAGCGACGGCTTGTCGAAGAGGAGCGCGACGTGACGATTCGCCAGAGGCGCGTAGTCGCCGCGACGGCCGGCCGCGCGCGCGGCCTTCAGCTCAGCCGCCAGTTCCAGGCAGCGGTCGATCGCCTCCGGCGTGAAGTCGCCGAGCGAGATGAACGACCGCGCTTTCATCGGGGCCGGGGGCGGCGTCGGCTTCAACGCGCGCACGCGTGCGCTGGCACGCAAGGTCGATGGTCGGCTCATGTCCGGTACTCTCCGTTGATCCGCACGTACTCGGCGCTCAGGTCGCAGGTCCAGGCCGTGGCCTCGCCCGATCCGCCCGTTCCCAGATCCACGTGAATGTCGATGTCCGAGTCCTGCAGCAGCTTGGCCGCCTCCGACGCGTTCTCGTCGTACGGCTGGCCGTTCCTGAACAGCAGCACGTCGCCGACTTCGACGGTCGCGTGCTCGAGCACGAAGCGTGCGCCCGAGCGCCCGGACGCCGCGACCAGGCGGCCCCAGTTCGGATCGCCGCCGTGCACGGCCGTCTTCACGAGCGGCGAGTTCGCGATCGTCTTCGCCGCGCGCATCGCGTCCTGATCGTTCACCGCGCCAGTGATGTGAATCGCCACGAGCTTGGTCGCGCCCTCGCCGCCGCGGACGATCGCCAGCGCGAGCGTCCGCGCCACCGCCTCGAGCCCGGCCACGAGCACCGGGTAGCTCGACTCGTCGATCGTGACTCCGCTCGCGCCGCTCGCAAGCACCGCCAGCGTGTCGTTGGTCGAGCACTCGCCGTCCACGGTGATCGCGTTGAACGTGCGGCCGGTCACCTCGCGCAGTGCCCGCTCCAGCAGCGCCGGCGGGACCGCCGCGTCCGTCGTGATGAACGACAGCATCGTCGCCAGCATCGGCTCGATCATGCCGGCGCCCTTCGCGATGCCGCCGACATGGAAGACGCCCCTGGCGGTCTCGACATGAACCGCGTGCTCCTTCGGCCCGAGGTCGGTCGTCATGATGCCGCGCGCGGCCGTCGCGCCGTCGCGCGAGAGCGCCGCGACCGCGGACGTCACGCCGGCGACGATCTTGTCGCGCGAGAGCTGAACGCCGATGACTCCGGTGGACGCGACGAGCACGTGCTGCGGCGCGCAGCCGAGCGCCGCCGCGGTCGCGGCGACGGTCGCCTCGGTCGTCGCCAGGCCTTCCGCGCCCGTGCACGCGTTGGCGCAGCCGCTGTTGACGATGACCGCCTGCGCCTTGCCACCTGAGGAGACGAGATTGGCGCGCGACACCTTCACCGGCGCCGCCTGCACCTGGTTCGTGGTGAAGAGGCCCGCGGCCGCCACCGGCGCATCGGCGACGATCAGCGTGACGTCGAGCGCGCCCGACGCCTTGATGCCCGCGGCGACGCCGGCGGCGCGGAACCCGGCCGCGGCGGTGATTCCGCCCTTGACGGCCGTAATGCTGTAGGGGGCGTCGGAAACCTTCACGCGCATGCCCTCAGGCCGGCGGTCGTCTGATCGAGGCGCAGGCGCATGGCCGATTGCCCGCAGCGGCGGAAGAGCGCGCAGCCCGCGCAGTCCGCGCCGATTTTCTCCGGCAGCCACGCGTGCGGGACGAGCGAGAAGCCCAGCCGCGCGAAGATGCCGGGCTCGTGCGTGAACGCGCAGATCGTCCGGAAGCCGGCCAGCTTCGCTTCTCGGGTCAGCTGATCGACGAGCAGCCGGCCGAGGCCCATGCCGCGCAGGTGATCGTCGAGCACCAGCGACCGCACCTCGGCCACCGACGCGCTCAACGGCGCCAGCTCGGCGCAGCCCGCCACGACGTCGTCGTCGACGATCACGAGGAAGCGCTCCGCGCGACCGGCGATCTCCGACTCCGTGCGCGGCAGCAGGTGGCCGCTGACGCGGTGCCGCTCGATCAGCGCCTGGATCGACGCCGCGTCGGCCGGCGTGGCGCTCCGCATCACGAGCGTGGCCTCCGCGCCGGCAAGCGCGGGTTGCAAGGAAGCCAGGGCGGTCGCGGTCATCGAGCTCCTCCAGCCACGGCCGTCATGGCAGCATCCAGCCGCGAGACGGCCTCGTCGATCTCCGTTTCGGTGATTGTCAGCGGCGGCAACAGCCGGACGACCGTCTTCGAGGTCGCATTGGCCAGCAGGCCGAGCGGGCGCGCCGCCTCGACGATGTCGGCGGCGGGACGGTCGACTTCGATCCCGCGCATGACGCCGACGCCGCGCAGCTCCTTCACCATCGGCTGCTTCGACGCCAGCTCCGTCAGGCGGCGCTCGAAATGCGCGCCGACGCGCTGGACATGCTCGAGCAGTCCGCCCTCGAGCAGCTGATCCACGACGTAGATGCCCGCGCGGCAGGCGAGCAGGTTGCCGCCGTACGTGCTGCCGTGGTCACCGGGCGACACGGCCGCCGCGATCCGTTCGCGCACCAGCGCCGCGCCAATCGGCACGCCGCCGCCGAGCGCCTTGCCGATCGCCATCAGATCCGGCGACAGGCCCAGCTCCTGCGCGTAGAACGCGTAGCCCGTGCGGCCGAGGCCGCTCTGCACTTCGTCCGCGATGACGAGCGCGCCGGTCCGCTCGGCCGCCGCGCGCACCGCGTCGGCGAACTCCCGCGACAGCGGACGCACGCCGCCTTCGCCCTGAATCGGCTCGAGCACGATCGCCGCGGTCTCGTCGGTCACGGCGGCATCGAGCGACGCGGGATCCGACGCGTCCACGAAGGTGACGCCGCTCACGAGCGGGCCGAACGGCTCGCGGTAGTGCGGATCGGCCGTCACCGACAGCGACCCGAACGTGCGGCCGTGGAACGCGTGGTGCAGCGCCACGAACTTCGTCCGCGATGTCTCGCCCCTGGTGAACCAGTAGCGGCGCGCGAACTTCAGGCACGCTTCGACGGCCTCGGTGCCGCTGTTGCAGAAGAACACGCGGTCGAGGCCCGACAACCGGAACAGCTTCTCGGCAAGCTCCGACTGATAGGGATGGAAGAACAGGTTCGACGTGTGGACCAGGATCGTCGCCTGCTCGGCGATGACCTTCGCGAGGCCGGGGTTCGCGTGGCCGAGCGAGGCGACGCCTACGCCCGACGTGAAGTCGAGATACTCGCGCCCCTCGGCATCCCACACGCGCGCGCCCTGGCCGCGCACGAGCACGATCGGCGCGCGGCGGTAGATGGGCAGCACATGCGCCGCCTCCGACTGCCGAATCTGTCCCGCATCGAACGCACTGGCTGTCGTCGTCACCGGTTGCTCCCTGCTCTTGCTTCGAGCGCGGCCACCATACGCGTGGCCGGCAAATCCGCCTGCGATCCCTCGAGGGCACGCGCCAGCACGGCGCCTTGCCGCCCGTCGACCATCAACACTTCCTCGACGCCGCCGTTGATGGCCTCGCGGCACGCCGTGAGCTTCGCGATCATCCCGGCGCTGGCGATGCCGCTCGAGACGAGCGCTGCCGCGGCGGCCAGGTCCAGCGCCTCGATGGTTCCGCCGTTTTCGTCCAGCACGCCAGGCGTCGCGCCGGCGATGACGAGGCGCGCGGCGCCAAGCCGCGCCGCGAGATCCGCGGCCAACGTATCGGCGTTGACGTTGTAGAGCAGCCCGTCGGAGCCGGCCGCAATGCTCGCGACGACCGGAACGTACCCGGCTGCGACGAGATCCGCCGCGAGCGCGGGACGTCCCGCGCCAACCGGCCGCCCGACGCGTTCGAGGTCGGTCATCGTGCCATCCACCGATCGATGCGCCGGCGCTTTCTCGACCGGCACGAGACCCGCGTCGGCGCCCGTCAGCCCGACGGCGCGTCCGCCTGCCTTGACGATCGCGGCCACGAGCCGCGTGTTCACCGCGCCGGCCAGCACCTCGACGACGACGTCGAGAGTGGCCGGGTCCGTGACGCGAAGACCTTCAACCTGCCGCTTCGCGATGCCCGCGCGCTTCAGGGCGGCGTCGATCTCACGTCCGCCGCCGTGCACGACGACGAGCGGCTCGGTCGCGCCCGCGATGACGGCGGCGATCTCGGCAAGCCGGTCCGGCTCTTCGAGCAGCTCTCCGCCGAGCTTGAGCAGCGTGAGCGCCATCAGAGGAGTCCCGTCCGCTCGTCGAAGCCGAACGCGACGTTGAAGTTCTGCACCGCCTGTCCGGCCGCGCCCTTCAACAGGTTGTCGAGGCACGACACGACGATCAGCCGGCCCGTCGGCTCGTCCAGCTTCCAGCCGATGTCGCAGAAGTTCGTGTGCGCCACGTGCTTGATGACGGGCAGATCGCCGCCGCGGAGGCGCACGAACGGCGCGTCCGCGTAGGCGCCCTCGTAGACGGCTCGCACGTCGGCCTCGGTCGTGCCCGACGGCACGCGCACGTAGATCGTCGAGAGGAGCCCGCGGTCGAGCGGCACGAGGTGCGGCACGAAGGTCACGGGACGGCCCAGCTCCTGCTCGATCTCGGCGGCGTGCCGGTGCGCGAACACGCCGTAGGCGGAAAGGCTCTCGTCCACCTCGCAGAAGTGCGTCCGCTGGCTCAGGCCCTTGCCGGCGCCCGAGACGCCGGACTTCGCGTCGATGACGATGTCGCCGGCGACCATGTTCGCGGCCACGAGCGGCGAGAGCGCCAGCACGGCCGACGTCGGGTAGCAGCCGGCGCAGGCGACGAGCTTCGCGGTCTTCAACGCGGCCGCGGTGCGCTCGGTCATGCCGTAGGCCGTGCCGTCGGGCAGCGACGTCACCGCGTGATACCAGCGGCTGCGAGACGGCGCTGTCGCGCAGGCGGAAGGCCCCGGAGAGGTCGAACACGCGCCGGCCGCGCGCGAGCAGGGCCGGGGCGATCTCAGCGGATGCGTCTTCAGGCAGCGCGAGGAACACGACCTCGCACTCGCCCAGCCGATCCAGATCGAAGGGCAGAATCTCGCCGTTCCAGAGGCCCGCCAGGGCGGGAATCGTCCGGGCGCCGTCGACCTTCTGCGACCCCATGGCCGTCGTCAGGCGGACCTGCGGATGCCGGGCCAGCAGGCGGACGAGCTCCTGCCCCGAATATCCCGTGGCCCCAGCCACCCCGACGGTCAGCGTGTCGTGTGTCTCCATGCTCCCGCGTTTTTATGCAGCGGAGCGGATAACTATACGACAGTGGGAAGACCAGATCAAGGGTTCTCGTGTAAATTCTTTGGTCGGCCTCTTGCGCGGACTGCATACCGAGCGTATACTCATTCTTCTGGCTGCATAATCATGAAGGCACGCAGGCAAGCCCTGATCCTCGATCTCCTCGGCCGGGACCCCGTCCGGAACCAGGAACAGCTCCGGCGCGGGCTGAAGGCCCTTGGCGTCACCGCGACCCAGGCGACGCTCTCGCGCGACATCAAGGAGCTCGGGCTGGTCAAGCGGGCCTCCGACGGCGCCTATCAGCGGCCAACGGTCACGATGCCGGCTGCCGGGGCCACGGCCTCTGGTTTCAGCAGGGCGGTCACGGAGTTCGTGACCGGGGTCGACCGCGTGCAGCAGCTCGTCGTCCTGAGGACGGGCCCCGGCCAGGCGCATGCCGCCGCCGTGGCCATCGACCGCGCGCAGCTCACCGACGTGGTGGGCACGATTGCCGGCGACGACACGATCCTCGTGATCGCCCGCGACCCTCGTCGCGCCCGCGGGCTCGCCGAGCGCCTCGACACGCTGATTCGCCTCTAAGACGCCGTGCCTGGTCCTGCTCCTGTCGTCCTCGCCTACTCCGGCCGTCCCGGCTCGGGCGCCGCGATTGGCCGCCTGTCTGCGGCTGCCGGCGCGCCCGTCGTCACGGTGACGCTCGACCTCGGACAGGGCGCCGACCTCGAGCAGATTGCCGCCGACGCGCGTCAGCACGGCGCGCTGCGCGCTCATGTCGTCGACGCTCGCGAGGCGTTTGCCGCCGACGTGCTTCTTCCGGCCCTGCGGGCGGGAGCGACCGGCGCCGGCGTCGGCGTTCGCGCCGCGGCGCTTGCGCGCCCGACCATCGTCAAGGCGCTCGTGGACATCGCGAAGATGGAAGGCGCGACGCGCGTCGCGCATGGCGCCTCGGGCGACGATCGCCGCGCGATGGACCTGTTGCTCTCGGAGCTGGCGCCCGATCTCTCGGTCGTCGGTGTCGCGGCGGATTCCGGCGTGCCGTCCGAGCCGGCGGTCGCCGCGAATCTCTGGGGCCGTACCGTCACCGTCCCCTCCGGCGTGGATCCGGAGACGCTGCCGGCGAGCCTGCTGTATCAGCGGACGTCGCAGCCGGCCGCCTGCCAGGCGCTGCCCGCGACGGTGGAGCTCACCTTCGAGCGAAGCCTGCCGGTCGCCGTCAACGGGATCGCGATGCCGTTTGTCGAGATCGTGGAAGTGGTCGAGACGATCGCCGGCGATCATGGCGTCGGCCGCAGCGACACGCCGCTCGCCTCGGGTGTCCGTGAAATCACCGAGGCGCCCGCGGCCGTGACGCTCGGTCTCGCGCTCGCGGAGATCGAGCGGACGACGCTCGCGCCGCGACTGGCGGCGCTGAAGGCCAGCCTCTCGTGGGCGTACGCGGCGGCGATTGACGACGGCGCGTGGTTTTCGACGAGCCGGACGGCGCTCGACGCGTTCGTTGCGGCGGCGTCCGCCGGCGTCTCCGGGTGTCGTCAGAGTCCAGTTGTTCCGTGGCGAGTGCCGCGTGGCCGAGTCCGACGCGACGGCCGGTGTCGGAACGCGCTTGTCATCCGTGGAGGCAGGGCTTTAGCCCTGCGAGCCTCAACCCGCAACCGACAATCCGCAACCGACAACCCGCAGGTATTTCGCTAATGTCCAACCTCTGGTCCGGCCGCTTCGACAGCGAGCCCAACGCTGCCGTGTTCGACTTTGGCCGGTCGTTCCGCTTCGATCGCCGCCTCTTCGAAGACGACATCATCGGCAGCCTCGCGTGGGCTGAAGCCCTCGCCAACGCGGGCGCGCTGTCGCATGCGGACGCCGCCGCGATTACCGGCGCGCTGACCGAAATCCTCGCGCAGGGCCAGGCGGACCCGCAGTGGGTGTCGGGCGCCGACGAAGACGTGCACTCGTTCGTCGAACGCCATCTCGTCGAGCGCATTGGGGATGCCGGCCGCCGCCTGCATACCGGGCGCTCGCGCAACGAGCAGGTCTCGCTCGACCTGCGCCTGTTTCTGCGGCGTCGCGCGGGGGCGATGCAGACGGCAATCCGGCGCCTGATTGCCGCGTTCGCCGCGCTGGCCGAGCGCTGCGGCCAGGCGCGGATGCCTGCGTACACGCACCTGCGCCGTGCGCAGCCGGTGCTCATCGCGCACTTCCTGCTGGCGCACGCAGCCGCGCTTCGCCGCGATCACGTCCGCTTCGCGACGGCCGCCGCGGAGGCTGATGCGCTGCCGCTCGGGTCGGGCGCGGTCGCCGGCACCAACTACGCGATCGACACCGCGAGTCTCGCCAGGACGCTGGGCTTCTCGCGCGTCGTCACGAACAGCATCGATGCGTCGGCGGATCGCGATTTCGTGTCGGCGTTCCTGCACGCGTGCGCGCTGACGATGGTGCACCTGAGCAGGTTCGCGGAAGACATGGTGATCTTCAGCGGCGAGGAGTACGGGTTCTTCGAGTTGTCAGATGACGCCTCGACCGGCAGCAGCATGATGCCGCAGAAGAAGAACCCGGATCCGCTCGAGCTCGTGCGCGGGAAGACGGGTCGCGCGATCGGTCACCTCGCCGGGTGGCTGGCGACGATGAAGGGCCTGCCGAGCGGATACAACAAGGATCTGCAGGAAGACAAGGAAGCGGTATTCGACGCCGAGGCGACCCTGGCCGGATCGCTCGAGGCCATCGCGATTGTCGTCGAAGGCCTGTCGGTGAACACGGACCGCGCCGAGCGGGCCGCGGCAGGGCTCCTGCTCGCCACCGACGTCGCGGATTATCTGGTCGGCAAGGGCCTGCCGTTCCGCCGCGCGCACGAACTGGTCGGCGCGATGACGCGGCGGCTGCTGGCGGAAGGCCGTGATTTCGAGTCGCTTCCGCTGGCGGAATGGCGCGGATACTCGGAGCTTTTCGACGCCGACGTCATCGATCGGGTGACGACCCGGGCGTCGGTCGAGGCGCGGCGAACGCCGCAATCGACGCACCCGGAGGCCGTCCAGGCGGCGCTTGACGACGTGCGGGTCTGGCTCGCGTGAATCCTGCCTGGCCTCGCGAGAATCTTGCCTCGAATGGAAGGGCTTTGCTAGACTGCCAAGACCGCACCCGGAACACACACTTCCAGCGAGAGAAAGAACGAGTCCTTCAGGGGGCTTGATGCAGCAGCGCCAGCCTCGGCTTGGTGACATCGTGGACGACTACTGTCCACGTGAGCGCCGGATCACGAATCACGCGGTCGTCGCCATGGTGGGCGACGCCGTCAAGCAGACCCGGTGCACCACCTGCGACGCCGATCACGAATACAAGCACGCGAAAGTGCCGCCGCAGCGGCGGAAGAAGGAGGAAGGCGGCGTCCTGTATCAACAGGTGCTGGCCGGCATGCCTCGCAAGGCGCCGGGGATACCCGTCGCCGGCGAGCCGGACGACGCCTCAGACCTCCCGCCCGACCCTCCTGTCAGCGACGAGCCCCAGCTCAGAACCCGATGCCGAGCCGGTCGAGGCTGTCGAGGCCAGTACGGGTATTCCCGACGAATCGGTGCACCGGCCGCTGATCCGCGCGACGCTGCCCCGGCTCACCGACGAACCGCCGCAGCGCCGTGAGCCCGAGTTCACGATGCGGGCGCCGCAGCACACGCGGCCGGGCAAGTTTGGCCGTGGCGGGTTCCGCGGCGGCAGGCCAGGCGCCGGCGGCGGCCAGGGCTTTGGCGGCAATGGCGGCGCCAACGGGCACCGCAGCGACGGCCAGAAGCGTCACGGCCAGGGACCCGGCCAGCGGCCCGGAAATTCTCAGGGCGGCGGACGTCCCGGGCAGTCCCAGGGCAACCGTCACGGGCGGCCCGGCGGCGGCCCTGGACAGGGCCACGGACACGGGCATGGCCCGGGTCGCGGCGGCAAGAAATCCCCGCGTTAGCCCGCCTGCCCGACCCACGCTTTCTGACAGAATGACGTCATGAGCGAGTCTTCCGGCCTGTCCGGATTGATCATCGGTGTCGCCAACAAGCGCTCGATTGCCTGGGCCATCGCGAAGAGCATGGCGGAGGCGGGCGCGCGGATGGCGGTGACCTACCAGGGCGAGCGGCTCGAGGAGAACGTGCGCGACCTGACGGCGGAGCTGGCGGATGCGCTGGTGCTGCCGCTCGACGTGACGAGCGACGAGCAGCTGGCCGCCGTCGCCGCGCGCTGTGACGAGGCCTTCGGCGGCCTCGACTTCGTCGTCCATGGCGCGGCGTTCGCGCCGCGTGAGGAGCTGTCGCGGCCCTTCGTCGAGACCTCGCGCGAGGGCTTCCGCATGGCGCTCGACATCAGCGCGTACTCACTCATCTCGGTGACGCGCGTGACCAAGCCGCTCCTCGAGAAGCGGGGCGGCGGCAGCATCCTGACGCTGACGCATCTGGGCAGCGATCGTGTCTTCCCCAACTACAACGTGATGGGCGTCGCGAAGGCCGCGCTCGAGTCGACGGTGCGGTATCTCGCCGCGGAGCTCGGGCCGCAGAACATCCGCGTCAACGCGATCTCGGCGGGACCGATTCGCACGCTCGCGGCGTCGGGCATCGGCGGCTTCTCGACGATGCTGCAGGCGCACCGCGATCGTGCCCCGCTGCGCCGGAACACCGAGACCTCAGAGGTCGGCGACGCCGCGCGGTTCCTGCTGACCGCGGCCGGCCGCGGCGTCACCGGCGAAGTGCTGATGGTGGACGGCGGCTACAGTGTGATGGGCCTGTAGACAGTGCGAACTGCGAAGGCGAACTGCACAGAAGTGAGGAGTGGCACAGAGCTCGAAGTCGCAGAGTTGGACAGTTCGAAGGCACCACATCTCGCGGAGTTGGAAGCTGAGCGCCTCGGATCTCTGGCCTTTGTGGCTAGTTGAAGCACGATTCTGTGCACTCTGTGCACTGTGGCGGATTCTCTCGGCACTCCGTGGCTAAGCGTCAGCGGGCGAGGCACGCCCATTCCTCGACGCGGATCCGCGCGTCCGCGATGCCGAGCTCGCGCAGCATGCGCGGGACCTCGTGCACCAGCGACTCGGGCCCGCACACGAAGCACAGCGTCGCCGGGTCGGTGACGCACTGCGCCAGCAGCGAGCCGGTCGATGCGCGTCCGGCCGCCCGACCACCCATCCCCCGTGTGCCTGGTCGTCGTCGCGTAGTAGTGCAGGCCGCTCTGCCGGGCCAGCGAGCGGAGCTCGGCGTCGAAGGCCAGCTCCTCGGGCACGCGCGCGCTGTATGCGAGCGACACGCGCCAGCCGCGATCGAGCGCCAGCACGTGATGCAGCATCGACCGGATCGGCGCGATGCCGCTGCCGCCGGCGACGAAGAGAAAATTGCGTTCAGCCGGCGCGTCCGGAAAGGTGAACGCCCCGAGCGGGCCTTCGACGTCGACGCGCTCGCCGGGCTCGGCCCTCGGCAGATGTGGTCCGGGCGTGCCGTCCGCGCCGAGACCGATCAGGAACTCGAGACAGCCATTGCGCGCGGCTTCTTCCGGGCCCGACCGCGATTGAGTACGGGCGACGCTCGCCGGTGCCGTGCGCGCCGACGAGCGCGGCCTGGCCGGGCGCAAACGCGAACGGCGCGTCGAGCCGCAGTCGGACGTGCAGAGTGCGGGGAGTCGCCGGCGAAACGGCGTCGATTGTGGCGGTCAGGAGCATCGGAGGTCGGCGCCGACGCTGCGCACGTCCTCGCGCCGGAGGGCCCGTGATCTAGTGCGCGCGATCGGCCGCGGGCTGCCTCGGGATCTTAGCAAACACCGACGGCCGCTTGGCGTTCGGATCGGCCGCCTGCGGCGCCGGTCCATTCAGGCGCGCCTTGCGCTGGGCCTTGTCCTGATACATGCGCTGGTCCGCGGTCGAGAGCAGCGTCTCGTACGCCTCCCCGTCGTGCGGGAAGACCGAGAAGCCGAACGAGCTGCCGAGCTTCACCATCTGTCCGGGCCGGACCTCGAACGGGATGTCCTCGATCGCCTGCTGCAGCTCGCGGCGCTTCTGATCGGCCTCCTGGGCGCCACAGCCCGAGAGCACGACGACGAACTCGTCGCCGGCATAGCGGACGCAGATGTCGTACGGCCGGATGCCGTTGCGCAGCACGCGCGCCACTTCCCGCAGCGCGCGGTCGCCGACATGGTGGCCGTAGCTGTCGTTGATCTCCTTGAACCCGTCGAGGTCCATCACGAGCAGCGACACCTCGGTGGCCAGGCGCTCGGCGCGGGCGAGCTCGCGCGTGAGGTGCACGAACATGAAGCGCGTGTTCGGGAGACCCGTGAGGTTGTCCGTCAGCGAGTCGCGCTTGGTCTGCTCGAAGACCATCGAGTTGTTCACGACGCCGGCGGCCTGTTCCGCGACGCGGTCCAGCAGCCGGCGGTGATCGTCGGTGAAGCGCCCCGGCTCGCTGTGATAGACCGCGAGCGTGCCGATCAGGTTTCCGTCGAAGACGAGCGGGCAGACGAGCGCGGATTGCAGCGACGTCTCGCCGTCGACGTTGGCCGCCTCGAGATCCGCGGCAGGCCTGGCGTTCACGAGCGGCCGCTGGTTGCGGCCCACCCAGCCCTGCAGCCCTTCGCCGTTGGCAATCGAGAGCGTCTGCAGCCGCTCGGCGTCGACACCCGTCGCGAACCGGCACCGCAGCGAGTCCTGCTCCTCGTCGTAGAGGAACAGCGCACACGACGAGAACGGCACGAGGTTGCTCAACTTCGACGCGACGAGCGCCATCGTGTCGGCCACGCCGAGGCTGGTGCCCATCGACTGCGCGATCTCGTACAGCGCGTAGATCTCGCGGTGCGCGAGCGCGATGTCCTCGAACACGTTCTTCGCGGGCGCGTCGGCGCGCGCCGCGGCCGCCAGCCGCCGGCCTTCAGCGAGCATCACGCGCTGCGCGGGCTCGGCGACGAGATCGGCCTTGGCCTCGAGGTCGGGCAGCAGGCGCACGAGCGCGTCGACCACGGACGGATCCAGCGCCTGCCCCGCCTCGTCCTGCACGACCTGCAGCGCCTCCTCGGTCGACATCGCCTTGTGGAACGGCCGCTCCGAGGTCAGCGCGTCGAAGTAGTCCACGGCCGCGAGAATGCGCGCGCCGAGCGGAATCTGCTCGCCCGACAGGCCGTTCGGATAGCCCTTGCCGTCCCAGCGCTCGTGGTGATTCAGGATGAGCGGCGCCACCGGATAGGGGAACGGCACGTGCGCGATGATGTCCGCGCCGACCTGCGGATGCACCTTCATCCGCTGGAACTCTTCCTGGGTCAGCGGACCCGGCTTCGACAGGATGTGCTCGGGCACCGCGAGCTTTCCGATGTCGTGCAGCAGCGCCGCCGTCCGCACGCCCTGCACGTCGCCGGGCGACATGCCCATGGCTTCGGCGAGCCCGGCCGCGAAGACCTGCACGCGGCGGATGTGCGCCGTCGCGGTCTGGTCCTTGGCGTCGATCGCCAGCGCGAGCGCCTCGACCGTCGCGAGATGCAGATCCGACATCTCGCGGACCCGGCCCTGCTCGGCATCCACGCGATCGAAGTACAGGCCGTAGGTCCGGTGAATCAGGTAGAGCGGCACGATCAGCAGCCCGACCGCCCAGGCATTGCGGTCCGGCAGCAGCGCCACGCCGGCCGACGCGGCGCCGGCGCCGACGACGAAGCTCAGCGCGCTCCAGACGATGTGATCGTTCCAGACCTTGCGGAGCGGCTGGCCGCTCTCGAGGCCGACCGCCGTCGCGACCAGCAGCGTGTTGAGCACGAAATAGCTCATCGCCGCCGCCATCGCCGGCGTCTCGAAGCCGCCGCGCACCGGCGTCTGCATCCCGAACGGCCCGCCGAGCAGCACGTAGACGTGGCTCGCGACGAGTGCCGTGACGACCAGCGCCGTCATGCTGAACATCGTGCGGTGCAGCGGATTGCGGCCTTCGCCGCCCGCCGTGCACTGCACCCAGGCGCTCGTCGCCGCAATCACCATCGTCGCGTGCGGCCCGAGCAGCAGCAGCGTCGCGAACTCGAACGCGAACGACAGCGACATCGTCGCGCCATGGTGCGACAGCGGCAGGTCGACCTTGAACAGGGCGGCGATCGCTGCCAGCGTGAGGAGCAGAACGAACGCGCCGGGATGCGCGTAGGCGGTACCGGGCGGCTGGAGGAACAGCGCGCCCATCCCGATCGCGATCACGCCGCCGATGAAGATCCGCGCGTCGCGCGGCTGCGCCTTGAAGGAAGACCCCGCCGCTGCTGTCGCTGAGACAGGAGAGCGGCGAGACGCGGCGCTGCCAGAAAGCGCGAGGCTCATTTCACACCGCGATCACGAAAATCGAAATCGAGCACACTAAGGGTCCGCCCGGGTGATAGCAAGGTCACTGCCACGGGAGGGCGACGGTGGGTTGCGTACGCTAACTAGCGTGAAATCAGCGGCTTACATTCCTGTTGTGGGGCGTTTTTCGGGGGCTGCTGACGCAACGTGTACGGCCGAGGTGTCCAAGAGTGGCACACAGAATTGTGATGGTCCCTGCAAATACTGCAATTTGCGGACATTCGCAGATTTTGCCGTGTTCCGATTCTACACATCGACTACGGTCAAACGATGAATCAGCGGTGATTTCAGGTGCGTTCGTGTGTCTCGCGACGGGACACGGTGGGGGACAACCCGTACTCTTCGACCTTGCGGTAGAGCGTGCCGCGGCTGATATCGAGCACGCGCGCGGCCTCCTTCTTGTTCCAGTCCACGCTTTCGAGCGCGCGCAGTACCAGCGCCCGTTCGGCGT
This sequence comes from Vicinamibacteria bacterium, assembly GCA_963787035.1. Taxonomy (GTDB): domain Bacteria; phylum Acidobacteriota; class Vicinamibacteria; order Vicinamibacterales; family JAENWD01; genus JAENWD01. Next base: position 57,502 of record CAWBBN010000020.1, on the reverse strand, counting down.
CCCGCATCGTCGGAATGCGCGTGGACTCGACCGGCTGCGCCAGCGCGCCGGTGTGCAGGAACTCGACGTCGCTGGCGCGGATGACGCGCCCGGGCGAGGAGAGCGCCGCGCGTGAGACGGTGCTTTCGAGCTCGCGAATGTTGCCCGGCCAGGGATAGCTGACGAGGCGATCGACCGCGTCGCGGCCGAAGACCTTGCCGTCGGTGCCGAGGCCGTTGCTGGCGCAGTAGCGCGACAGGAAGCGCTCGGCGAGCACCGGGATGTCGACCGGACGTTCGCGCAGCGAAGGCAGACGGATCGAGAACGCGTTCACGCGATAGAAGAGGTCCTCGCGGAAGCGCTCGTCGCGCACGAAGAGATCGAGGGGCCGGTTCGTCGCCGAGATGAGCCTGAAATCGACGGAGATGGATCGGTTGCCGCCGAGCCGTTCGAAGCGCCGCTCCTCGAGCACGCGCAGGAGCTTGGCCTGCGCGACGATCGAGAGGTCGCCGATCTCGTCGAGGAAGAGCGTGCCCTCGTTCGCCATCTCGAGGCGGCCCGGCTTGCGATCGTGGGCGCCGGTGAACGCGCCCTTTTCGTAGCCGAAGATTTCGGATTCGAAGAGCGTGTCGGGCAGCGCGGCGCAGTTGAGTGCCTGGAATTTCCCCTGGCTCCTCCGCGACAGGTCGTGGATCATCCGCGCGACGAGCTCTTTGCCCGATCCGGTGGGGCCGAGAATCAGCACCGAGATGTCGGACTTGGCGGCGGTCCGGATCCACTCGAAGACGACGAGCATTTTCTCGTCGCGGCCGATCATCTCGCGGAAGCTGCGGACGCTGGCCGACTGGTCTTCGTGCGAGACCGTGGCGCGGCCCTCGAGGAACGAGGCGACGAGCGCCCAGACGTCGCTGTTCGACGGCTTGCTGGAAGGTGAAGCGCGGCGGGTCGCCGGAGATGCGGCGCGCGAGGCCGAAGTCGACGAGCTCGCCGATGCAGTTCTGGACGTCGAGGCGCAGGCGGCCGAACGCCGCCATCAGCGCTTCGGTGTCGTACGTGTCGTCCGGATGCGCCGCCAGCAACCTCAGCAGTCCGGCGCGGAGCGGCGACTGCACCAGTGTCCGGAATCGGGCCTCGGTGTCGCCCAGCTCTACGGAAATCGCCACGTCCGAGAGTATCGGCACGTGTTCCGTTTCAGAACAGAGGGTGGGGGGTGGGGACAGTCCCCGGTAACCGGAGTTGTCAATTCGCGGTGATACACTCGGCCCGTGCCCCATCGTTCGCCAGGCGCCCCAGGTGGCCGCAAGGGCCACTACCTGTCAGGAAAACCCATCAAGTACTACCGGCCGCGCGGCAGCGCCGACATCAAGGCGCTCGTGGACGACGGGTTCCAGGCGTTCAACGCGGCGCGGCTCTCGGAGGCCTGCCACATCTACGCGGACAAGATGCTGGCGCCCGAGAGCGACACGACCATCGGCCTCACCGTCGCCGGCGCGCTGACGCCCGCGGGCCTCGGCGGCTGCGTCATCGAGCTGATGGAGCGCGGGCTGATCGACTTCGTGATCAGCACCGGCGCCAACCTCTATCACGACCTCCACTACGCGCTGAACTTCACGCTGCGCCGCGGCTCGCCGTTCCTCGACGATCGCGAGCTGTTCGACGAGGGCGTGATTCGCATCTACGACGTCCTCTTCCCGGCATCGGTGCTGCTCGAAACCGACAGCTACGTCCGCGACTTCCTCGCGCGGTCCGGCCTCGACGGTCCGATCGCCACGGCGGATCTCCACTTCGCGATGGGCGAGGACCTGCTGAAGCGGACGCCCGGCTGCGAGGAGTACTCGGTCGTCGCCGCCGCCGCGAAGTACGGCGTGCCGATCTACACGTCGTCGCCCGGCGACAGCTCGATTGGGATGAACATCGCCTATCACGAGCTGATGAACGACAGCCGGCTGATGATCGACCCGAACAAGGACGTCAACGAGGTCTGCGCGCTCGTCCTTGCGGGGACGCGCAACGGCTGCGTGATTCTCGGCGGCGGGTCGCCGAAGAACTTCTACCTGCAGGCGCAGCCGACGCTCTGGGAGGTCTACGGCATTCCCAAGGGCGGCAACGAGTTCTTCATCCAGATCACGACGGACCAGGTCGTCTGGGGCGGCCTCTCCGGCGCGACGCCGGCCGAAGCCGTCAGCTGGGGCAAGGTGAACCCGGGCGTGCTGCCCGACACGGTCGTCGCCTACGTGGACTCGACGATCGCGTTTCCGATTTTCGCGGACTACGCCGTCGGCTCGACGAACAACCGCCGCGCGCGCAAGAACCTCGTGCACCGGCGCGCCGAGCTCCTGGCGGATCTCAAGCGGCAGGCGCAGGAGGCCGCGAAGTCGCGGCCCGACGTGAGCGCCTTCGAGACGATCGGCGGCATCGACCGCGACCGCTGACGCGCACGACCGTGGGAACGCTCGCCGCCGAGCTTGCCGCCCACGCGGGGATGCCCGATGCCCCCCGCATCTACGCCGACGCCAACGTGCCGGCCGGCATCGTGTCGTTCATGCGTCACGAGCTCGGGTGGGACGTGCTCCACGTGATCGAACACGACGATCTCCGGCGCGCCCCTGACGCCCGCCACTACGAGCTGGCTCGTCAGCTGCAGCGCACGCTCGTCACGATCGATCGCGACTACCTCGACGATCGCCGCTTTCCGCCGAACCTCTCGAGCGGCCTCATCGTCGTCTGGGCGCCCAACGAGGCGCTGCTCGCGCGCACGCTGTCGGAGGTCGATCGCCGGGTCTTCCACACCCGCGAGAACGTGCCGCACGAGCGGCTACCCCTCGAAGGCCGCAAGCTCGTCGCCGATCCGACCTGGATGAACGCGTGACGACGATCCTCTCGAACGCGAGGCTCGTCCTTCCAGATTCCATCGTCGACCGCGGCGCGCTGGTGATCGACGAGGCCGGCGGCATCGCCGACATCAGAACCGCTCCGATCGATCGCATCGCCGGCGCCGACTGGCACGACCTCTCGGGACACATCGTCGTGCCGGGGTTCATCGACGTGCACGTGCACGGCGTCGAAGGCGCGGACACGCTGGCGACGGCGACGGCCGTCGGCGACATGGCCAGACGTCTGCCGAAGTACGGCGTCACCGGGTTCTGCCCGACGACCGTCGCGTGCACGCCGGCCGCGTTGCGTGGCGTCCTCGATGCGGTGCGCGCCGCGCGACACGTCAACGCGCCCGGCGAGGCGGCGGTGCTTGGCGCGCATCTCGAGAGCAACTTCATCAGCCCGGACTATCGGGGCGCACAGCCGGTGGAATGCCTTCGACTGCCGTCGCGCGATCGACTCGACGCGCCGGGCGGCGCGTTTGCCGGCCAGGACATCCTCGACGAGATTGCCAGCGCGCGCGGCGAGGTCGCCATCATCACGGTCGCGCCGGAGCTCGACGGCGTCCTCGACCTCGTCGGCGCACTCGCCGACGCCGGTCACATCGTCTCGCTCGGGCACTCCGGGGCGACGTACGCGCAGGGGCTCGAAGGCATCCAACGCGGGGCGCGCCACGCGACGCACCTGTTCAATCGCATGCCGCCCTTCTCGCATCGCGCGCCAGGACTGGTAGGCGCCGTGATCGACTCGCCGTCGGTGCGCGCGGAGATCGTCTGCGACGGCTATCACGTCCATGCGGTTGTCGCGCGGACCGCCATCGCCGCGCTCGGCGCCGAGCGGACGATGGCCATTACCGACGGCACGGCAGGGTCCGGACTGCCGATCGGCTCGGTCGTGCCGCTGGGCACGCACAGCATCACGGTGACGCCCGAGGCCTGCTTCCTGCCGGACGGGACCCTGGCCGGCAGCCGGCTGACGATGGACGGGGCGTTCAAGCGGCTGGTGTCGCAGTGGGGACTCTCGCTGGTGGCGGCCGCCCGGCTGTGCGCCTCGACTCCGGCGGCCCAGCTCGGCCTGGCGGACCGTGGCCGCCTCGAGGTCGGCCGGCGGGCCGATCTGGCCGTCCTCGACCACGATCTGCGGCCCGTCTCGACATTTATTCGCGGCATTTTGCACGTCCGATGAACCCGGCCGCGGCCGGGCTCGTCTTAGAAGGGGTATGCACGTCAGGAGCCCCCTCATGAGATTGCTGCGCCCAGCCGCCCCCGCGTTGTTTGCGCTGTCGATTGCCGCCAGCGCCGCCTGCTCGATCGAGCTCGACGCCGCCCAGTACGTGGGCAAGGAAGACAAGAGCTTTGCCGTGAGCGGCGCGGCGGACGTGACCATCAAGACGTTCGACGGGTCGATTCAGGTCACGGCGTGGGACAAGCCGGAAGTGGCGGTGACCATCGAGCGGCGTGCCGACAACCAGGCCGACGCCGACACGCTCAAGGTGAAAGCCGAGCAGACCGGCGGCAAGGTCGTCATCGAAGCGCTGAAGCCCGAATCTGAAATCCATGTCGGCTGGACGCACGGCCGATCGGTCAGCTTCGTCGTTCACGTGCCGAAGCAGACCAACCTCACCGCGAAGAGCGGCGACGGGTCGATTCAGGCGAGCGGCGTCAGCGGCACCGTGGATCTCGCGTCCGGCGACGGCAGCATCAAGGCGTCGGACCTCACCGGGCAGGTCGGGTTGCACACGGGCGACGGCTCGATCTCGGCGCAGAACGTCACGGGGACCCTCAGTATCGCCACTGGCGACGGCAGCATTACCGTGGAAGGCGCGCCGCGCGCGCTGAAAGCGCACACCGGCGACGGCTCGGTGCACGTGGCGGTGGCCAGCACGACGTCACCTGAAGAGGACTGGGAGATCACGACCGGCGACGGCAGCGTGGCCGTGGAGTTGCCGCAGGGCTTCAACGCGATGGTCGACGCGCACACGGGCGATGGCACCGTGAACGCCGACGACTTCGGGCTCAAGGCGCACGGCGACGACAAGAACGACCTTCAGGGCACGCTCGGTTCGGGCGGCAGGACGCTGCGGATTCGCTCGGGCGACGGCAGCATCAGCATCGCGAAGCACTAGGCAGCGTTCGCTGGACGCAGAGGACGCACGCAGAGGTCACGAAGTCCAAGGCGGCCACAGAGGCACAGAGAGCACAGAGTGATTCCGGCCGGCGAAGCCGCGCTGAAGACACGAACAGCCGGGCGGACGAGAGATCCACGAAGTCGATCTCGTCCACCCGGCTGTTCGTGTCTTCACGCGCTCGCGGCCGGTATCCTCTGTGTCCTCTGTGCTCTGTGGCGGCCTGAACTCTGGATCTCGGCCATCTCCGCGCCCCAGTGGCTAAGCGGGAGCGGCGTAGGGCGCCGGATCCGTCGCGCCCGCCGCCTTGAACGCATCGATCCGCTCACGGCACTTGCTGCAGGCGCCGCAATGCAGATACGCCACCGGACCTCCCGGCGGCGCAAGCTTCGGGTTCATGCAGGACAGCGTCTGCTCGAACGGCACTCCGAGCGCGAGCCCGCGTTTCACGACGTCTTCCTTGTGCAGATTCCGAAACGGCGTCTCGATCTCCACACGCTGGGCGAGCCCGAGGCTCAACGCGTTGGCCATCGACGCGAAGAACTCCGGTGTCGCATCCGGGAACGGATTGCCGGCGAGCGGCCCCAGCACGATTCGCGACACCTTGTTCGCCGCGCACCACGTGCCGGCCTTGGTCAGCAGCACGAGATTCCGCCCAATCAGGTAGACGTCTTCGTCCGGCGTGTCGTAGGCCGGCGGGACGCCGCGTATGGCCCAGTGAGACGACGGGTAGATGTCGGCCATCGTGAACGTCAGCGTCGAGATCGGCTTCACGTGCGCGCGATACGCGTCGGTCGCGAGCAGTCGAGCCGCAGTCGCGCGCTCGGCGGCCTCCCAGGCCAGGCCCACGCTCACGTAGAGCGGCCAGACGGGTCCGTTTCTGGCTTCCTGGGCGGCCAGCACCGCGCTGTCGAGCCCGGCCGAGAAGAGGACCGCAGTCCCGAGGTCTTTCCCTGAAGGCTCGCTCATGACGCGTCACCCAGGGCAGGCCTGAAGGCCTGCGCTACAGATGTGACCGGCGGCTGAGGCTGCGCCACGAATGGAGAGGCGACAATGTACTCCGTCACCAAGAAAATCGAATTCTGCTACGGGCACCGGCTGCTCGATTACGACGGCATCTGCAAGCACCCGCACGGCCACAACGCCGTCGCCGAGATCGAAGTGCGCACCGACGCGCTCGATCCGCGCAACATGGTCTGCGACTTCAGCGACATCAAGCGCGTCGTGAAAGGATGGATCGACTCGCGCCTGGATCACCAGATGATCCTCCGCAAGGACGACCCCCTGGTGAAGCCGCTCCAGGACCTCGGCGAGCCGATTTTCCTGGTCGACTCGAACCCCACCGTCGAGCTCATCGCGAAGATCATCTTCGATCAGGCGCACGGCAGCGGCTTCAACGTCGTCCGCGTGACGGTCTGGGAGACGCCGACGTCGTTTGCCACCTACTCGGGCGACTGAGCCGATGCTCGTCGCGTTCGATCTCGACGGCACGCTGGTCGACTCTTCCGGCGATCTCGCCGATTCGGGCAACGCCCTGCTTGCCAGCTACGGCGCCTCGCCCCTGCCATCGAAGGCCGTCGTCGCCATGGTCGGCGACGGCGCGCGCGAGCTGGTCCGCCGGCTCCTGACGGCAGGCGCGCTCGACGTGCCGCTGGACGAAGCGCTCGAGCGGTTCCTCGCGCTCTACGACGAGCGCCTGCTCGCGACGACGGTCCCATACGACGGCATGCCTGCGCTGCTCGACGATCTGAAGTCGCGCGCGCGCCTCGCCGTCCTCACCAACAAGCCCCTCGTTCCGAGCGAGCGCATCCTGCGCGGCCTTGGCCTCCGCGAGTTCTTCGACGACGTGATTGGCGGCGACAGCGATTTCGGCCGCAAGCCGAACCCCGACGGCCTGCTCGCGCTGATGGATCGCGCCGGCGGCGTCGGCGGCCGAGACGCTGATGGTCGGCGATTCCGTGACGGACCTTCGCACCGCGCGCGCCGCGGGGACGGCTGCCTGCGTGGCGCGCTACGGCTTCGGCTTCGCGCAGATGCCGGCCGACGAGCTGCGACGGCGCCGCGTACCTGGTGGATCGCCCGGACGAGATCGCCGCCGTCGTCAGCCGCTTCACGGCTTCCTGACCTTCCAGAACGGCGCTTCGTACGAGAAGTAGGTGAAGATGCCCGTGTCGGTCGTGCCGCCGCTGAACGTGAAGGGCAGCGCGGCGCCGACGATGACCTGCGCGTCGCCGATGTTCCAGCCGGTGCGGAACCCGGGCGAGAGGATCGTGACGGCCGACGTCGAGGTCTGGCCGGGTCCGGCCACGGCGTCCTGCCACGTGACCAGCGACTCGAGCATCAGGTTGAACATCGGCTTCAGGCGATAGATCGTGCTGCCCGCGATGTACGGGCTCGTGAGCGTCACGTCCGGGGCAGTCGCCGCGCCGGCGGATCGGCTGTCGACGCTCTTCACGCGCGGGTACCAGGTCAGTCCCGCGTTGCCGTGGAAGTAGAAGTCGTGCACCTGCTTGCTGGCGGGCAGGTTGAACTGCCAGCCCCAGGCGCCGACGCCGAGCCCGCGCCCGGCGTTTCCGGTCGGGCAGAGGACGGTGACTCTCGGCGAGATCGCCGGCCGGCCCGGCCCCTCTTCGAGCAGCTGATACCGATAGTTCACGCGCGATGTCGCCGAAGCCGTCGGCGCCGTTCAGCCGGTTCACCGGAATCGGTCGCCGAGAGCTGATGGCGTATGCCCGGCGCCGGCCACTCCTGGGTGAACGTCATCGCCCAGCCGGAGCTTTCGAGGAACAACCCGCCGTAGATGGTCTGGACGACGCCGGCGTCCTGGTTGAAGGCCTCTTCGACGAAGAACGAGTTGTCTTCGATTTCGAACGGCCTGGACGAGTTCGAGGGCAGCGGCGTCGCGGGCGTCTGCGCGCGCGCGCACGGCGGAAATGACCGAGGAGGACGCCTGCCAGCACGATCGCGCCGTGCCACATGCCGACGATGCTACGTCAGACGTGGCGCCTCCGCGCGACGGCAGACGTCTCGCGGTAGACTCGGCTGAACTGCCCGCCGTGCCCGCCTCGTCGCGCCCCGCCGTCCTCCGCGCTGTCCGCCGAACCGCCATGTGCGTCGCGGCCGCGATGATGGTCTGCGCGTCGAGCGCCTGCACGCACCCGCGCTCGATCGTCGTCGTGTGCCGTTCGATGGCGTTTTTCGTGCCGGGTGACTCGACGCCCAATCCGACAATCACCGTGCGCGCCGGCGAGGCGATTGCGCTCGAGGTCAGGAACGAAGACGGGCCGGGCGTCCTTCACGACCTCGCGATCGATCCGCTGCACGTCGCCACAGGGCTCCTGCAGCCCGGTCAGGTCGCGCAGGTGACGTTCACCGCGCCCGATCGCCCCGGTCTCGCTCGACTACTACTGCCGGCCGCACGCCTTGACGATGCGCGGGATCCTCGAGGTCGTGGCGCGATAGTCCATGAGTCTGCGAAGCAGGATCGCGACACCCGAGGGCAAGGCGCCGTTCGTGCGATCGCTGTTTGCGACGATCGCGAACCGCTACGACCTGATCACGGTGCTGCTGTCGTACGGCCAGGATCGCCGGTGGAAGCGGCGGCTGATCGACCTTGCCGCCCCGCTCCGCGGCCGGCGGGTCCTCGACCTCGCCTGCGGCACCGGCGACCTGGCATTTGCCGCGGCGGCTGATGGCGGGGAAGTGACGGGTCTGGACCTGACGCCGCGGATGATCGAGCTCGCGCGCGGGAAGGCGCCCGCCGCCGGCGTCCGCTTCCTGGTCGGCGACATGATGGCGCTGCCGTTTCGCGACGCGTCCTTCGACGTCGTCACGACCGGCTACGGGCTCAGAAACGTGCCGGTGCTCGAGACGTCGATCGCCGAAATCCACCGGGTGCTGGCGCCCGGCGGCCTGCTGCTGTCGCTCGATTTCAACCGCCCGGCCAATGCGACGCTGCGCGCCGCGTATCTGGCCTATCTGTCGGTCGTCGGCAGCGTCGTCGGGGCCGTCCTTCATGGCAATCCGGACACTTACCGCTACATCGCGGAGTCCATCCGCCACTACCCGGGGGCTCCCGGCGTGGTCGACCGCCTGCAGGCGGCGGGGTTCACGGGGGTCGAGTGGCGGCCGGTCCTGGGCGGGCTGATGGCGATTCACGTCGCGCACCGGCGCGCAGCGGCGTGAATCGGCGCGCAACGAACCCTAATGGCAAAGCCTCCCGCGACCGAAATACATCGCGGAGACGTGCGTGCACCTCGTTGACTCTTTACTAGCCGCCATCGTCCGCGAAGACGGCGAGTCCCTGGTGCTCCACGTGGGTGAGCGGCCCATCGTCGTGGCGGCGCGGGGACCGATGGAGGTCGCCTCCGCGGCCATGACGCTCGAGTCGATGGACTCGCTGCTCGGCGACCTCTTGAAGCCGGATTCGCAGCAGGCGCTCGCGGAGTTCGGCGCCGTCGAGAGCGAGCTGGCGCCGTCGGCCCTCGCGCCGGGCGAGCATTTCACCGTCGTGGCGGCGCGCGGCGGCGACGACATCTGGATCGAGCTTCGCCGCAGGCGTTCCGCGGCCACGCGCGCGGACCGTTCCGCGGTTCCCGCCTCCACCGAAATCGTCGCGGCGCTCACCAGCCGTCCCGGGCCCGCGGTCTCGATTCCCGAACCTGGCGTCGTGCTGCCGATGTCCCGGACGCCTGTGCGGCCCGACACGCCTGCGCGCACCGGCCATCCCCCGGCTGGCCGGCCTGGACCGCCTGCTCCGCCTGGCCTCGGCGCGCGGCGCCGAAGCGCTGTACCTGCTGTCGAACGCGCGTCCGGCCATCCGCGTGGACGGCGCGATGAGCGCCCTCGAGGGCGAGGCGCCGCTCGGTCCGCAGGACGTCGAGTCGCTGATGCTGGATGTCTGGCCGGATCGCGGGTCGGACCCGCTGTCGGAAGGCACCGAGTGGATCTGCGACATCGCCGACGTGGGCCGCGTGCGCTGCCTGGCGTTCACCGACCAGCGCGGTCCCGGCGGCATCTTCCGGATGATCCCGGGGAAGGCCGTCTCGGCCGAGCAGCTCGGGCTGACGAAGGAAATCCAGGCGCTCTGCAACGAACCGGAAGGCCTCGTGCTCGTCACGGGCCCCCGCGCGAGCGGCAAGTCGACCCTCCTCTCGGCGTTCGTCGACGTGATCAATCGCACGCGCAGCGAGCATGTGATCTCGCTCGAGTCGCAGGTGAAGGTCGTGCACGAGAGCCGCAGCGCGGTCGTGAGCCAGCGCGAAGTCCGCGGCGGCCCCGAGGAGCTGCTGGCGACGCTGCGGGCGGCGCTGCGCGAGAGCCCGGACGTGATCGTGATTGAAGATCTGCGGACTCCCGAGGTGATCGCCGAGGCCGTCGAAGCGGCGGCGTCGGGCTATCTCGTGATCGCCGGGATCGCGGCGCACACCGCGCCGGAAGCCGTGGCAAAGCTGCTGGAACAGGCGCCCGCCGACCGCCGCCAGCAGCTGCAGACGACCGTCGCGGAGACGCTGCGTGGCGTCGTGGCGCAGGTGCTGTTGAAAAAGTCAGGCGGCGGACGCGTGGCCGCGCGCGAGCTGCTGCTCGGCAGCCCCGCCGTGGCGTCGATCATCGCTGAGGGCCGGCTCGCGCAGCTGTCGCTCGCGATGGAGAGCGGCCGTCGTCAGGGGATGGTGCCGCTGACCGACGCGCTCGTCGGATTCATCCGCAGCGGGGCCGTCGACGTGCGCGAAGCGTGGCGGCGCGCCAGCGATCGCGCGGCGCTGCTCAAGCAGCTCAAGCGCGAAGGCATCGACACGTCGTTCGTGGAGCGCCTCGCGTAGCCTACGCGAACACCCCGATCACGCCCGCCAGCGCATCCAGCACGTCCTCGTCCGTGAGGTGTTCGATGCCGACGCCCTCGCGGATCGGCTGCGTCTCCTCGTAGCGCTCCCGTCCCTTCACACGTTCCGCGTGGACCACGACGTGCGGTCGCGCGGCATTCGTGTCGAGGCGAATCTCGACGAAGTCGCTCGCCGATCGCTCTGACGTCAGCCGCACCGCGCCGGCCGGCGTCTCCACGGTGCAGAGCAGCCGCTCGGCTTTCAGCACGTCGGCGACCTGACGGCACACCGGCGTCGCGATGGTTTCGAGGAACTTCTCGTAGGCCGCGCCCACCTCGGCGTTGCGCGTGCGGCGCTCGGCGGCGTCGCGTCGCGCGGAGTTCAGGACGTCGAGGATGCGTTTGCGGACGTCGGACGTTTCCATGACGGCAACTGTACTTCGATTTGGGCCGAACTGAAGTTCGGCCTACGACAGCGGGCTCTGTCGTAGGGCCGGACTTCAGTCCGCCGCATCAGACGACGTGCTCGTGTCGCAGAGACGCGATCTCGGCGGCGTCGTATCCCAGCTCCGCGAGGACGCGAATCGGTGTGCTCGCCGAGGATCGGCGGCGCGCTGCGAACGCCGCCCGGCGTCTCCGACAGCTTCACCGGGACGCCCAGCACCGTGATGTCGCCCGCCGCGGCGTGCGTGAGGCTGCGTCAGCATCTCTCGCGCCGCGAGCTGCGGGTCCGCGAGCGCTTCGTTCACCGGACGCACCGGCCCGGCGGGCACGCCGGCGGCGACGAGCCGCGCCGTCCAGTCGGCACGCGTGCGCGATCTCATCACCGGCGTGAGAAGCGATCGAAGCGCCTCGCCGTGCTGCACGCGTCCTGCGTTGGTCAGAAATCGCGGATCGCTCGCGGCGGTGTCGAGGGCCGCGGCGTGACAGAAGCGCTGCCACTGATCGTCGTTGCCGACGGCAAGGACGATCGGGCCGTCCGCGGCGTCGAACGTGTCGTACGGCGCGATTGATGGATGCCGATTCCCGAGACGCCCTGGCGACTGTCCGGTCGCGAAGACGATGCCCGCCTGGTACGTCAGCAGCGCGGCCACCGAGTCGAGCATCGCGACGTCCACATGCTGTCCGCGCCCGGACTGCTGTCGCGCGACGAGCGCGAGCAGAATTCCCTGCGCCGCGAAGAGGCCCGTGACGATGTCCGCGACGGCGACGCCCAGACGAAAGGGCGGGCCGTCCGCGGCGCCAGTGAGGCTCATCAGGCCGCCTTCGCCCTGCAGCACCGCGTCGTAGCCCGGCTCCTGCGCGCGCGGGCCCGTGTGCCCGTATCCCGAGAGCGAGGCGTAGATCAGACGCGGATGGGCGGCCGACAGCGACGGGTAGTCGAGTCCCTGGCGCGCGAGCGTGCCCGGACGGAAGTTCTCGACGAGCACGTCAGCGCGCGACAACAGCGCGATCGAGCACGGCGCGCCCGCGCGGGGTCTTGAAATCGAGCGTGACGCTTTCCTTGTTGCGGTTGATGCTGAGGAAGTAGGTGCTCTCGCCGTTGAGAAATGGCGGCCCCCAGTGGCGCGTGTCGTCGCCGCCATCCGGATGCTCGATCTTGATCACCCGCGCGCCCATGTCGGCCAGCTGCATGGTGCAGTACGGGCCCGACAGCACGCGTGTCAGGTCCAGCACCGTCAGGCCTGCCAGTGGCCCTCGGGCGCGGTCGGCTACTATCGATGACACGGCACGATTCTACTCAGCGGCTGCACTATACTGACCAACCCGTCCCGGTGTCTTCCACGACGAGGGTTCCATGCGTCGACTGCTGATCCTCCTCTCCGTCGCCTTTCTCGGAATCGCCAGCTCGGCCGTGCACGCGCAGGCGCCGCCTCCGCCTCCAGGACCGCCGGTGGTCGTGGCGTTGGGCCACGCGACGATTGAGCGGGCGCCCGACCGCGCCTTCGTGACGTTCTCCACCGAGACGCGCGGCGCGAAGCCGGACGACGTGCAGAAGCAGAACGCCGCGGCGATGACCAGAGTGCAGGACGCGGTGACGAGGGCCAGGGTCCCGGCCGACGCCGTCCGCACGCTCGGCTTCAATCTCCAGGAAGAGTTCGACTGGGTGAACGGCAAGCGCGTCTCGCGCGGCTACACGGCATCGAACTCGGTGGAGGTGCGCGTCGACGATCTGACCACCCTCGGCGCGCTGATGGACGCGGCGGTGCAGGCGGGCGCGACGGGCGTCAGTGCGGTCAGGTTCGACCTGAAGGATCGCGCAGGCGCCGAGCGCGAAGCGCTGCGCCTCGCGGTCGCCGACGCCAGGGCCCGGGCCGACGCCGCGGCCGCGGGCGCCAACACTCGCGTCGTCGGCATCGTCAGGATCGAAGAGTCGGGAGCGCCACGCGGGCCGATGCCGGTGCCGATGATGCGGATGGCGATGGCCGCGTCCGCCCAGGCGCCCGAAACGCCGATGGCGCCCGGACAAATCGAGATCGAAGCCTCGGTGACGCTGACCGCGGCGCTCGAGGGACGCTGATGCGCGACGTCCTGACGCCGCGGAAGATTCGCCTCGCCGAGGATCACCTTCGAACGAACGACCCCGTCATGGCGTCGATCATCAAGGAGATCGGGCGATGCGGCCTCGTGCGATCGAAGCGGGCGGATCCGTTCATCGCGATCGTCGAGGCCATCATCTGGCAGCAGCTCTCGGGCAAGGCCGCGCGAACGATCTACGAGCGGTTCCTGAAGGTCTTCCCGAAGGGCAGGCCGACGCCGGCGACGATTCTCGCGACGTCAGACGAAGCGATGCGCGCCGCGGGTCTCAGTCGCGGCAAGATCGCCTACCTGCGCGACCTCTCCACGAAAGTCCTCGACGGCACCGTGCACCTCGAGTCGCTCGAGACGATGGCCAACGACGACGTCGTGGCGGCGATGACGAAGGTGAAGGGGATCGGCCAGTGGTCGGCCGAGATGTTCCTGATGTTCCGGCTGCAGCGGGCCGACGTCCTGCCGGTCGGGGACCTCGGCATCGTCAAGGCCATCCAGCGCCACTACCGTCTCAGGAAGACCCCGACGCCCGAGCGGATGCTGAAGATTGCCGAGTCCTGGCGGCCCTACCGCTCGGTGGCGTCCTGGTACCTCTGGGCCAGCCTCGACTGAGTCGGAAACGAACCTGACCGCCTGTCCCGCCGTCAAAAGTAAAACCATGATCATGCCTACCCGTCTTGTCACGTCTGGCCTGTGGCCTTGCGGCCGCCCTGTTTCTGAGTGGCACGGCGGCGCTCGCGGCGCCCCAGGCGCCCGGCGACGTCCCCACGATCAAGTACGAGGTCTACGCGCTCCAGAACGGGCTGCGCGTGATCATCGCGGAGGACCATCGCCTGCCGCTCGTCGCCGTGAACCTCTGGTATCACGTCGGGCCCGCCAACGAGGAGCCCGGGCGCACGGGCTTCGCGCACCTGTTCGAGCACATGATGTTCCAGGGCTCGAAGCACGTGCCGGCCAACGCGCACATCGGGATGCTCGAGGCCGCCGGCGCGAGCGATCTCAACGGCACGACGGACTTCGACCGCACGAACTACTTCGAGACCGTGCCGTCGAATCAGCTCGAGCTCGCGCTGTGGCTCGAGTCGGATCGCATGGGCTACCTGCCCGACCGGCTCACCGCGTCGAATCTCGCGAACCAGCAGGACGTCGTCCGCAACGAGCGGCGTCAGAGCGTCGAGAACGAGCCGTACGGCATCGTCGAAGAGGGCGGGTTCCACGTCCTGTTCCCGAAGGGCCATCCGTACTACGCCGAAGTGATTGGCTCGCACGAAGACATCCAGGCCGCGAAGCTCGACGACGTGCGCGCGTTCTTCCGTCGGTACTACGCGCCCGAACAACGCCAGCCTCGCCGTCGTCGGCGACATCGATACCGCGAAGGCGAAGGCGCTCGTCGAGAAGTACTTCGGCCCGCTGAAGCGCGGACCAGAGGTGCACAAGCCGAACGTCACGACGCCGGCCATCACCAGCGAGCGGCGCGCGGTGATCACCGACACGGTGGAGCTGCCGAAGGTCTACATGTCGTGGATCACGCCGTCGATCTTCAAGCCCGGCGACGCGGATGCGACGATCGCGGCCTCGATCCTCGGCGAAGGCAAGTCGAGCCGTCTCTACAAGGCGCTCGTCTACGACCAGCAGATCGCGCAGTCCGTTGGCGTCAAGCAGACCTCGTTGATCCTCGGGATCGATCTTCTCGATTGAAGTCGTCGCGCGGCCGGGCAAGACCCCGGAGCAGATTGAGGCCGGGATCAACGCGGAGCTGGACAAGTTTCGCACGGCGGGTCCCGACGAGAAGGAAGTCGTGCGCGCGCAGAACGGCATCGAGACCGTCATCGTGAACGGGCTGCAGCGTCTCGGCGGGTTCGGCGGCGTGGCGGATCGCCTGAACATGTACGAGCACTACCTCGGCGATCCCGACTATCTCAGCAAGGATCTCGCGCGTTATCGCGCCACGACGCCGCAGACCGTGAAGGCGTTCGCCGCCCAATACCTGCAGAACGCGAACCGTGTGGTGGTCTTCGGCGTTCCCGGCGAGAAGAAGCTCCCACCTGAGGCGCCGAAGCCGGCGGCTCCGGCCCAGACCGCGACGACGGCCGAAGGCGTCAACGTCGACGAGCCGTGGCGCGCGAACCCGCCGGCGCCGGGCCCGATGCCGACGCTGGCGCTGCCTGCGGCGACCGAGTTCAAACTGCCCAACGGGCTCACGGTGCTCTTCGCGCAGCGCACGGGAGTGCCCGTGGTGGCTGCGCTCCTGGTCGTGCGCACCGGCAGCGACGCCAACCCCGCAGGCACGCCGGGTCTCGCGAACTTCACCGCCGCGATGCTGGACGAGGGAACGGACTCGCGCACGGCGCCCCAGATTGCAGACGCCGTCGCGCAGCTTGGAGCGACGCTGACGACGGGCTCGACGATGGACTCGTCGTCGCTGACGACGCGGGCGCTCGCCAAGAACTTCCCGGCGGCGCTCGACCTGCTGGCCGACGTCGCCCTGCACCCGTCGTTCCCGGCCGCGGAGATCGATCGTCAGCGGGCGAGCCGCCTCGCGTCGCTCGTGCAGCAGCGTGAAGACCCCGAGCTGGTCGCGCAGAGGACGCTCGTGTCGGCGCTGTTCGGCTCGAGCCATCCGTACGGGTTCATCGAGATCGGCACCGCCGACTCGAACAAGGCCATCACGCGCGACCAGCTGCAGGCGTTCTGGAAGCAGAACTTCGTCCCGAACAACGCGGCGCTCATCGTCGTCGGCGACATCACCGAAGCGGACTTGCGAGGGCTGGCGACCAAGGAATTCGGCGCCTGGCAGCCAGGGCACGCCGGTGGCGCCGTCGATTGGGACGCCCGCAGACCGATCCGGCCAGGCTCATCGTCGTCGACAAGGCCGGCGCGCCGCAGACGCAGCTGTGGCTTGGCGCCGTGGGCGCGGACCGCCGGACGCCCGACTACGCGGCCATCCAGGTGATGAACAACGCGTTCGGCGGTACGTTCTCCAGTCGCCTCAATCTGAACCTTCGAGAGGACAAGGGCTACACGTACGGCGCGTTCTCGACGTTCGTGATGCGCAAGTCAGCTGGTCCGTTCTTTGCGTTGGCAGGCGTCAGGACGGACGTGACCGGGCCGGCGCTGGGCGAGATGCTGAAAGAAGCCGCGGGGATGTCCACCAAGCCCCTCACGGACGACGAGTTGCACCTGGCGAAAGACAACCTGGTGCGATCGCTGCCTGGAGACTTCGAGACCGATCAGAGCACCGCGGGGAGCTTCTCGACGCTCTACGTCTATGGGCTCGGCCTCGATTACTGGGCGAAGTACCCGGCGCTGATCAACGCGATCGACGGCAACACCGTGCGCACGACCGCGGCGAAGTATCTCGCGGCCGATCGGCTGCACGTCGTGGCGGTCGGCGACAAGGCGAAGATCGTCCCGCAGTTCCAGAAGCTGGACGCGGCGTTCGGCTCGCCGGAGATTCGCGACGCCGATGGAAATCTTCAAAAGTAGGCCGGGGCTTCAGCCGCGGCACCGGGCGGGCCTTCAGGGCTCGCGGAGAAACTCTTCATGCGCATCGCCATCCCCATGATGGCTCTCGGGCTCGTGCTGGCGGCCTCCGCCGCACGAGCCCAGACCCCGTCAGCCGAAGACATCGTCGCCAAGAACCTGGCCGCGCGAGGCGGCCTGGACAAGCTCCGCGCGGTCTCGACGATGAAGATGACGGGCACGGTGACGGCGCAGGGGATGGAGATGCCGCTGACCGTGATGACCAAGCGGCCGAACCGGATGCTGCAGGAGACCACCGTGCAGGGCACGCGCATGGTCTCCGCGTTCGACGGCGAGCGCGCCTGGGCGATCAACCCGATGCTCGGGTCGAGCCAGCCGACCGACCTGACCGGGCCGCAGGCCGAGAGCGTGAAGGATCAGTCGACGTTCGACGGTCCGCTGGTGGCCTACAAGGAGCGTGGCGACACGCTCGAAGTGGTCGGTCCCGCCGATATCGCCGGCGGCAAGGCGTGGAAGCTGAAACTCACGCGCAAGAACGGCCGCGCGATGTTCATCTACATCGACGCGCAGTCGTATCTCGAGAAGGAGTGGTCCACGACCGTCGACCAGAACGGCATGTCGATGGACTTCGAGACGGTGATGAGCGACTACGCGCCGACGCCCGAAGGCATCATGGTCGCGCGGACGCTGCGAACGATGGTCGGCGGCAAGCAGCAGGGAATGCTGAAGGTGTTGACCGTGGAGTTCAACACGCCGATCGACGACACGGTGTTCAAGAAGCCGTAGACCGCGACCCGCTCGACCTGCTCGACCTAGCTCGACCCGATCAACCCGGCAGTATCCCCACCGCCTTCATCAGCTCCAGCGCGTTGCTCGTCTGGACGACGCCCGGGCCGCATCCGATAGTCGAACGTGATCTCGCCGTTCTGGAACGTGTCGCTGAAGTGCACGTTCGCCGCGCCGACGCCGAGATCGTTCGCGAGATCCGCCAGCGCGAGGTCGTGGGTCGTCACCAGGCCGATCGCGCCGCGCGCCGCCAGTCCCTTGACCACCGCGGCCGCGCCGACGCGCCGGTCGTGAGAGTTCGTGCCGGCCAGCAGTTCGTCCAGCAGGAACAGCACGGGCGTTGGAGCCGGCCGTCAGATCGACGATGGCGCGAAGGCGCGTGATTTCTGCGAAGAATCGGGAGCGTCCTTCCTGCAGGGAGTCCTGGACGCGAAGCGTCGCGCCCAGTGCCAGCGGCGACATTCGAAGGTGCGTCGCGCGAACCGGCGCGCCCGCCTGCGCGAGGACTGCGGCGATGCCGACCGTCCGGAGCAGCGTGCTCTTGCCCGACATGTTCGAGCCCGAGACGAGCAGCACGCGGGTGGCGTCGTCGAGCCGCACGTCGTTGGCGACCACGCGTGCCGCGGGAATCAGCGGATGGGCGAGCGCCTCGGCGACGAAGAGGCGCCCGGTGTCCGCCATTTCCGGAAGGATGTCGTTCGGATGCTCGAACGCGTAGCCCGAGATCGACGCCAGCGCCTCGAATTCGCCGGCGGCTGCGATCCAGCCCGCCAGCGCCGGGCCGTTCTGGCGACGCCACGCCTCGATCGCCCACGCGCATTGCGTGCCCCAGAGCAGCAACGCGGCGATGGGCGCGAAGAACTGGTTGCTGCGCGACTCGAGCGCGCTGACGATCCGCCGCAGCTGATGGATGCGGGTCGACGCCGGCGCGCCGGTCGCGGACAGGCGCGCGAGCACCGCTTGCAGCCGTGGCGTGGCGGCCGGTTCTGCTTCGACGACGGCCAGCACGTCGGCGAGCAGCTGCAGCTGGTGAGCCGGAGCGTTGGCGGAGGCGAGGACTTTCGAGACGCGCGCGCGCCACAGAAAGCTGTAGACGACCGACGCGATGCCTGCGAGGGCGAACCAGCCGGGCCACCAGTCCGCGGCGAACGAACCCACCAGCGTCACGACGTTCAACGCGGCGAGCATCACCGCCGCGGCGCGCGCGACGGCGGAGTTGAGCAGCGGCGGCGACTGTCCCCACTCGGCGAGATGCGAGGTGTCGAGCCAGCCGGCCACTTCTTCGCCGACGAGCGAGAGGCGCTCGCGAAGATCGACCCGCGGCCGAAGCTCTTCGACCGCGGCCTGCCGCGCACGGATCTCCTGCGGGTCGGCCGGCTGCAGCAGCCAGTCGGCGATCGTTCGCTCGCCGGCGGCCAACCGCGCCTGCGATATCAGCTCGAAGAGCGAGCCGGGGCCGAAGAGGTCGAGGTCCGCGGCGTAGACGTGATCGGCCGGCAGGTAGGCCTGCCCGGTGACGCCGGTGCCCGACCAGCGATCTTCAAGGCGCGCGATGCCGCGGTCGTAGAAGCGCACGGCGCGCCGCGCTCGAACGCGCCCGGTCAGCAACCGGTCGTGAACGACGGCGATGATGCCGAAGATGACGACTGGAACGGCCAGCCACCGAGCCGCAAACAAGTGCCGTGAAAAGCTGAGCCAGGCCATCACGGCAAAGGTGAGCGCCAGGGCGAGGCGCAGGTTCGCCATCTGTCCGTGGCGTCGGGTCAGGGCCTCGAACGTGGCCTGCCGCTCCGCTCGTCGAATCCGATAGGTCTCCGCAGGCATCTCAGTGAATGTACTTTCGGGCGCCGTTTCCGCCGCGCTCGACGAAATTCGGGGACTGTCCCCGAAGGGCACTTCGTGCTCCATTTTGAGACACAAAGCGCAACCACGGTTGGCATTTGGCTTTCGGCCGAGGTTGGCGGGACGAACGGAACAGGCCGGTTTGGGGCCCGACGGCCAATTCTGCTAAGATTTCAGACCCATTAGGTCGGATATGAGAAATGACGCTTCCTGTCGCCGGGGCCGCGGATGTTTCCCGGCCGCGGTCCGTCCTCGATCTCGTCGGCAACACCCCGCTGCTCCGGCTGCGTCGCTTCGAGCGCGCTGACGGCCGCGTCCAGCTGTACGCCAAAGCCGAGTGGAAGAACCCCGGCGGGTCCGTGAAGGACCGCGCCGCGGCCGCCATGATTCTCGACGGCGAGCGGAAGGGCCTGCTTGGCTCGGGACGCACGGTGCTCGACGCGACATCCGGCAACACCGGCATCGCCTACGCGATGATCGGCGCCGCGCGCGGCTACCCGGTGAAGCTCTGCATGCCGGAGAACGTCACGCCTGAGCGGAAGCGCATCCTGCGCGCGTACGGCGCCGAACTCGTCCTCACCGATCCGATGGAAGGCTCCGACGGCGCAATCCGCCGCGTGCGCGAGATCTATCAGGCCGACCCGGACCGCTACTACTACCCGGACCAGTACAGCAACCCGGCAAACTGGCAGGCGCACTACCAGTCGACGGGACCCGAGATCCTGGCGCAGACCGACGGCGGCGTCACGCACTTCGTCGCCGGGCTCGGCACGAGCGGCACGTTCGTCGGCACCGGGCGCTTCCTCCGTGAGCGCGCGCCGCACGTGCAGCTGGTCTCGGTCCAGCCGGACACGGCACTTCATGGCCTCGAAGGCATGAAACACATGGAGACCGCGATGGTGCCGGGCATCTACGACGCGACGCTCGCCGACGTCGACATGCGCGTCGGCACCGAAGAGTCGTATCAACTGACCAAGCGCCTCGCGCTCGAGGAAGGCCTGCTCGTCGGGATCTCCAGCGGGGCCGCGCTGGCCGCGGGCCTGCGAGTCGCCGACTCGCTCGAGGCCGGCCTCGTCGTCATGGTCTTCGCCGACGGCGGCGAGAAATACCTCTCGGAACGGTTCTGGGAAGAGCCGCCAGAGGGCTCGTTCGTCAGCGGGGTGAATTGACGTGGATCCGCTGAGCCTCGAACGGGACGTCGTCGACGCCATCCACGCGCACGGCCGCGAGACCTATCCGCACGAGTGCTGCGGCGCGATGCTCGGCCGGGACGGCCACGTGAGCGCGACCGTGCCGCTGCCCAATACCACCGAGGAAGGCCCGCGGCGCCGGTTCCTGGTGCGGCCGACCGACTACCGCGACGCCGAGCGCGCGGCCGCCGCTGAAGGGCTCGACCTGCTCGGGTTCTATCACTCGCATCCGGATCACCCGGCGCGTCCGTCGCAGTACGACCTGGATCACGCGTGGCCGTCGTTCTCGTACGTGATCGTGTCCGTGATGTCGGGTGAGCCCGTCGATCTCCGATCGTGGAAGCTGAAGGAAGACCGCTCCGCGTTCGACGAGGAACCGATCGTCAATCCGCACTCAACCACAGTCAATCGATAAGATGCCTACGAAAATTCACATACCCACGCCGCTGCGGCCGTTCACCGGCAAGCGGGACGTCGTCGAAGTCGAAGGCGCGACCGTCGGCGAGCTGCTGTCGCGGCTCACGTCGGAGCACGAGGGGCTGAAGAAGCACCTCTACAACGACGAGGGCAAGCTCCGGAGCTTCGTCAACGTCTACTTGAACGACGAGGACATCCGGTATCTCGAGCGCGAGAGCACGCCGGTCAAGCCTGGCGACTCGGTGAGCATCATCCCGTCGGTTGCCGGCGGCGTCGGCACCGCCACGCCGACGGCGCCCGCGCTCAGCGCCGAGGAAGTGCAGCGCTACAGCCGGCACCTGATTCTTCCCGAGGTCGGCCTCGACGGGCAGAAGAAGCTGAAGGCCGCGCGCGTGCTGTGCATTGGCGCCGGCGGCCTCGGCTCGCCGGTGGCGATGTATCTGGCCGCCGCCGGCGTCGGCACGCTCGGCATCGTCGATTACGACGTGGTCGACTACAGCAACCTGCAGCGGCAGATTCTGCACGGCACACCGGACGTCGGACGTCCGAAGCTGCAGTCCGCGAAGGATCGGCTGAAGGCATTGAACCCGCACGTCGACGTCCAGACGTTCGAGTCCGCGCTGACGTCCGACAACGCGCTGCAGCTCTTCAAGGACTTCGACGTCATCGTCGACGGCACCGACAACTTCCCGACGCGGTACCTCGTGAACGACGCGTGCGTGCTGACGGGCAAGCCGAACGCCTACGGCAGCATCTTCCGATTCGAGGGCCAGGCGTCGGTGTTCGCGACGAAGGAAGGCCCGTGCTACCGGTGCCTCTATCCCGAGCCGCCTCCGCCGGGGCTCGTGCCGAGCTGCGCTGAAGGCGGAGTCCTGGGCGTGCTGCCGGGAATCATCGGCTGCATCCAGGCCAACGAGACGCTCAAGCTGATTCTCGGCATCGGCGAGCCGCTCATCGGGCGGTTCCTCGTGTTCGACGCGCTGCGGATGAAGTTCCGCGAGCTGAAGCTTCGCAAGGATCCGGATTGCCCGGTGTGCGGCACGCATCCGACCGTGACGGAGCTGATCGACTACGAGCAGTTCTGCGGCATGCCGGCCGTCGAGGCCGAGCCCGTCGCGCAGGCGCAGGCTGGATCCGATACGGCCAACACGGACATCACCGTGCTCGAGCTGAAGGCGCGCCGCGACAAGGGCGAGGACCTGTTCGTCCTCGACGTCCGCGAGCCGCACGAGTACCAGATCAACCGCATCGAGGGCTCGACGCTCATCCCGCTGGGCGACCTGCCGGATCGGTTCGCCGAGCTCGATCCGAACCGCGAGATCGTCGCGCAGTGCAAGTCGGGCATGCGCAGCGCGCGCGCGGCGGCGTTCCTGCGCGATCAGGGGTTCAAGAACGTCAGGAACCTCAAGGGCGGAATTCTGGCGTGGATCGATCAGGTCGATCCGAGCCAGATGAAGTACTGAGAGACGGTTCCGGGTTCCGGGTTCCGGGGTTCCGGTGGTTCCGAGGTCTCAGGCGTTCCGGGTTCCAGAGGTTCAGGCTTCCGGGGTAACCTAGAAGTTCAGACGTCTGAACTCCGGAACCTGGACCCCGGAACCTGCTCGGAACCCGGAACCTTGAACCCGTGCCCCTCGTCCTTCCCCATCTACCTCGATTTCCACGCCACGACGCCCGTGGACCCGCGGGTCCTCGAGGCGATGCTGCCGTATTTCACCGAGCATTTCGGCAACGCGGCCAGCCGCACGCACGCCTACGGCTGGAAGGCCGACGCCGCCGTAGAGACGGCGCGTCGCCAGGTCGCGGCCCTGCTCGGCGCGTCTGCCAAGGAAGTCGTCTTCACGAGCGGCGCGACCGAGTCGAACAACCTCGCCATCAAGGGCGCGGCGCGCGCCCTCAGGTCGCGCGGAAACCACATCGTCACCGTCGTCACCGAGCACAAGGCCGTCCTCGACAGCTGCAAGCGCCTCGAGCATGAGGGCTTCGAGATCACACGGCTGGGTGTTGGTTCGGATGGCCGAATCGATCTGGATCAGCTGCGCGACGCGGTCACCGAACGCACGGTGCTCGTCTCCGTGATGGCCGCGAACAACGAAATCGGCGTGCTGCAGCCGATCGCGGAGATCGGCGCCATCGCGCACGAGCGCGGGGCGCTGATGCACTCCGACGCGGTGCAGGCGGTCGGCAAGGTGCCGTTCAACGTCGCGGAGCTGCCCGTCGATCTCGCCTCGATCACCGCGCACAAGTTCTACGGACCCAAGGGCGCCGGCGCGCTGTACGTCCGGCGTGGAGACGCGCGTCTCGAGCTCGACCCGCTCATCGACGGAGGCGGTCACGAACGAGGGCTGCGGTCTGGCACGTTGAACGTCACGGGGATCGTCGGTCTCGGCAAGGCGTGCGAGATCGCAAAAGCGGAGATGACGTCGGACCGCGATCGGATTGGCGCGCTGCGTGACCGCCTGCTGGATCGCCTGCGCGCGGCGGTTCCCGGCCTCCATGTGAACGGGTCGCTCGAGCATCGCCTGACGAACAACCTGAACGTCAGTTTTCAGGGCATCTCGGGCGAGTCGCTGCTCGTCGGCATCGACGACATCTGCGTCTCGGCTGGATCGGCGTGTTCGTCCGGCAGCGAGGAGCCGCCGTACGTGCTCGTCGCGCTCGGCCTCGATCCCAGACCTCGCGCGCGCGTCGCTCCGGTTCGGCCTGGGGCGCACCACGACCGAGGCGGAGATCGACTACACGAGCGACAAAGTCGCCAGCGTCGTCCGCCAGCTGCGCCAGGTTCACTCGACCCGCTGAAGACGCAGGGCTGAAGCCCTGCCCCACGAAATTCACGGTCGCGATCGGTGGCCGGCGCCTGCAAGAGGATGGGGTTGCAGTTGGCCCCGGGCGGGCGTCTAATAGCCCCATGCGGCGACCGGTGCTTGCGGCGCTCGTGCTGGCAGTGGCGATTCCGGCGCCGCTTGCGGCGCAGCAGGCGCAACCGGTGTCCGATCCACCGGTGAATCTCGCCCACATCAAGCGCAAGCTTGCCGAGACGCGCCAGGTCCAGTCGCTCGACCAGTTCCGTCTCGCCTATTACGTATCGGTCAGTGCCGAGGCGCCGCAGGTCGACATCTTCAAGGACTTCGACTGGAGGAAGGGGCGTGCGAAGGGCCTGCCGCCGACGGCCAAGGAGCTGTTCCAGCAGGCGACGCCGCAGGAGTTCTCCGCGCCAGTGGCAGACTTCACGACGATCGCCGTCCTGGCTAGGCAAGAAGATCGTCCACAAGAAGAGGCCCGTAGAGGCCCCGCCGGATTCGGCCCAGTAGGCCTGGGCTTCAGCCATCCCACCGTACTAGGCCAGGGGCTTCAGCCGCTACCG
Organism: Vicinamibacteria bacterium; assembly: GCA_963787035.1. Lineage (GTDB taxonomy): Bacteria > Acidobacteriota > Vicinamibacteria > Vicinamibacterales > JAENWD01 > JAENWD01. The sequence continues at coordinate 33,092 of CAWBBN010000020.1, read as the reverse complement.
TACGTAGGCCGGGGCTTCAGCCCCGGCGCCCCCTGTAGTACCGATTCACGTTTCCCATGAAGATCAGCATCGCGCACAGCCCAGACTCCGACGACGCGTTCATGTTTTACGGCCTGGCCAGCGGCAAGGTCCCGACCGGCGATCTCGAGGTCGTCCACGTCCTTTCCGACATCGAGACGCTGAACCGCGCCGCGTTCGAGGGCAAGTACGAGATCTCCGCGGTCTCGTTCCACGCGTACGCGCACCTGACCGACAAATACATCCTGCTCCCGCACGGCGCGAGCATGGGCGACAACTACGGCCCGATGATCGTCGTGCGCAATGACGGCCCGACGTCGCTGGACGGCGTCACGGTCGCGATCCCGGGGACGCTCACCACCGCGTTCCTTGCGCTGCGGCTCTACAAGCCCGACGTGAAGTACGTCGCGATGCCGTTCGACGAGATCCTCGAGGCCGTGCGCGACGGCAAGGTCGAGGCCGGCCTGCTGATTCACGAGGGTCAGCTGACGTACGAGCAGGAAGGCCTGCGCAAGCTGGTCGACTTCGGCGAGTGGTGGGCTGAGCGCACCGGCGGGCTCCCGCTGCCGCTTGGCGGGAACGTGATTCGCCGCGATCTCGGGCCCGAGCTGATCGCGCGCCTCTCGACGCTGTTGCACGACAGCATCGCGTATGGCCTCAATCACCGCGCCGATGCCGTCACGCACGCCATGCAATACGGCCGCGGCCTCGATCGCTCGAGCACGGACACGTTCGTCGGGATGTACGTGAACGATCTCACGCTCGACTACGGCGAGCGCGGTCGGAAGGCGGTGCTTCGGCTTCTCACCGAGGCGGCGGAGAAGAAGCTCATCCCGCCGGTCGACGTCGTCTTCGCGCCAGGCGCCGCGGCGACGCCGCGGACGTAATCACGACCGATCGCGATCGGGCGCCGCGACGCGCGCGATGACGTCGTGCAACTGCGCGACGCCTTCCGTCAGCGCGGCCGGCCCCGGCTGCAGAATCAGCGACGACTTGATCTCGTGGATCTCGCCGTTTCGCACGGCGGCGATCCCGGCCCAGCCTTCGCGTGCGGCGATCCTCACGCGGTTCACCCGCTTCCCGCACCACGACGCGACAATCACGTCCGGATTGCGCCTGATGACATCCTCGGGTGCGACGATGCGCGCTTTCGCGAGCCTGGCGTCGCGAAGCTCCGGGAAGATCGGCGTGCCGCCGGCGATCTCGACGAGCTCCTCGACCCACCGGATGCCCGAAATGAGAGGGTCGTCCCACTCCTCGAAGTAGACGCGCGGCCGGTGCGTCCAGTCGCTCGCGCGCGCGCCGATCGCCTCGAGCGAGCCGCGGAAGCCGTCGACGAGTGCCTGGGCGCGATCGGTCCGCCCCACGAGTCCGCCGACGATCAGAATCATCTGCAGAATCTCGTCCACCGAGCGCTGGTTGAACGTGTAGACCGGGTGGCCGCGGCGCACGAGCTCGCTCGTCACGTCCGCCTGCAGATCCGAGAACGCCAGAATCAAGTCCGGATGCAGAGCCTCGATGGCGTCGAACCGGGCGTGCAGAAAGCTCGAGATGCGCGGTTTCTGACGGGCCTCCGGAGGTCGCACGGTGTAGCCGGACACACCGACGACCCGATCGCCCTCGCCGAGCAGGTACAGGGTCTCGGTCGTTTCCTCGGTGAGGCAGACGATACGACGCGGGTACCGATCCGTCAGAACGCCTCGGGATGAATGGCGCGCGCAATCCGTTCGGTGGCCGTCGGCCACGCGCGGGCCGGCCGTGACGAGCTCGCGTGCCGATGAGCGCGACGACCCGGTGCTGCCGGACCGCCGGAATCGAGGGCAGCGCGTTCCAGTCGTCAGGATTTGGAACGGCCTCATCGCCCGCGCGAATCTCGATGATGACCTCAGGAGCGCGCGCGATCAGCGTCTCCGATGTCGCCTGCACCGACTCGCGCTTCACGTCGGCGAAGACGTCCGCGCCCCCGGCGGCCTCGACCATGTCGTGCAGAAAGCCGATGCCGCCGCTCGCGTAGAGATTGCGGAGCGCGCCAGGGTCGCGCCCGAAGACGATGAGCGTGCGAGGACGGGGCTTGCCGGCGACGCGCGCGCTGATGGCGTCGAGCCGCGAGCGAATCGATGCGACGAGCCGGCTGGCGGCGTCACGAGTGTCGGTGCGCTCGCCGAGCGCCGTGATCGTCGTCAGGATGTCGGAGAGGCCGCCGTGGACGAACGCGAACTGCGGGATCCCGGCGCGGGACATCTGCTGCGCCAGGTCGTGCTGCGATCCGTAGATGACGATCAGGTCCGGCTTGAGCGAGAGGATGCGCTCGACGTCAGGGTCCATCAGCGCGCCGACGCGCGGCAGTTGGTTCACGTCCGGCGGCTCGTGGTCGAAGCTGCTGACGGCGACGACGCGGGGGCCCGCGCCGAGGGCGAACAGAATTTCAGTGGCCGCTGGTACAACGGAAATAATGCGAGTTGGCCGAATCTGCGCGCTGGTCGTCCCAACCGCGAGCAGAAACAGCAGCAGAAAGTGTCCCGTCTTGGAACAAACACCCCTGAGTGGGGACAGTCCCCATGGTACCGTTTGTGTTCTAGAACGGAACATCATGACTGGCGAACCAGGAGCCAGAGGAAGAACGGACCGCCGATCAGCGCCGTGACGATGCCGACGGGCAGCTCGATTGGCGCGAGAACGGTACGCGAGATGAGATCGCAGCCGATGAGGAACGCCGCGCCGAACCCGAGCGAGGCCGGCACGACGAGCCGGTGATCGGGCCCGACGACCATCCGCACGAGATGCGGGACGACGATGCCGATGAACCCGATGGGCCCGGCGATCGAGACCGCAGCGCCCGTCGCGAGCGACGCGGTGAGAAACGCGACGCGCTCCACGCGCACGACGTCGACGCCGCGCGCAGCCGCCAGATCCGCTCCGAGCGACAACAGGTTCAGCGACGGCGCCAGCGCGAGAAAGACCACGTAGGCGATCGCCAGCATCGGCAGCGCGGCGACCAGCGGCCGATACCCGGCGACGTCCAGATCGCCCAACAGCCACCGCAGCGTCTGCATCGTCTGCGTCATGTCGGCGAAATACTGGACGAGCAGGATCAGCGCCGAGAGAAACGAGTTGAGCGTGACGCCGGCCAGCAGCAGCACGCCCGTCGAGAAGCCGCGATGGCGGCCGGCGGCCAGCAGATAGACGACGCCGACCGCCGCGAGCGCGCCGACGAAGCTCGCCGCCGGCACCGACGCCCACGACAGCGACGCCATGGCGCCGCCGAGCACGAGCACGAGCATCGCGCCGAGCGCGGCACCCGCCGACACCCCGAGGGTGAACGGCGTCGCGAGCGGGTTGCGGAGCAGCGCCTGCAGGATCACGCCCGACGCCGCGAGCGCGCTGCCGACGAGCGCCGCGGCAAGCACGCGCGGCAATCGGGCCACGAAGAAAATCTGCGCGTCGACGTTGGTCGCCCACGGGACCGACCAGTCGAACGCGCGCGCGATGCTGATGTGCGTGCTGCCGATGAGCGGCGCGACGACGATGGCCGCGGCCGCAATCGCGAGCGCGCCGGCGCTCGCCGCCGCGATCCTCGAGCGGATGCCGAGCGGGCCGTCGACCGGCTTCACGGCGATCTCGGATCGACGCGCCGCGGCGCCGGTGTCCGCGGACATCACGGCCGTCTCCTCGCAATCGGGACGACGGTGAGGCGTCCCGCGCGCTCGTGGAACCGGACGTCGGCGTCGAGATCGTAGAGCCGTTCGAGGTTGCGCCCGGTGAGGACGTCCTCCGTGGCGCCGCTCGCAATCACGACGCCTCCGCGCATCATCGCCAGCTCGGCGCACATCGACGCCGCGAGGTTCAAGTCATGCGTCGCCACGACCACCGTCAGCCCTCGGACGCGGTTCAGCTCGACGAGCACCGCCGCGATGTCGAGCTGATGCCCGGGATCCAGCGACGCCGTCGGCTCGTCGAGCAGCAGGATGTCTGCCTGCTGCGCCAGCGCGGCGGCGACGATGACGCGCTGTTTCTCGCCGCCGCTCAGCGTCGAGAACCGCCGCGCCTCGAACGCCGCGGCCCCTGTCGCCTCGAGCGCCTCTCGCGCGATGGCGATGTCGCCCGGCCCTTCCACCGCGAACGCGCCGAGATGCGGGAACCGGCCCATCAGCGCCATCTCGAGCACCGTGTAGTCGAACGCCGGATGCAGCTCCTGCGGCACGACGGCGACGCGACGCGCCAGCTCGCGACGCGTCCACGACGCGAGCGATCGCTCGTCCAGCGTGACCTCGCCAGTCGACGGCGTCAGCAACGCCGCCGAGCAGCTTGAGCAGCGTCGTCTTGCCCGAGCCGTTGGGACCGAGGATGCCGACGAACGCGCCGCGGGAGACGTCCAGCGAGACGCCTCCGACGGCGCGATGCGACGCGCGCGGGTAGCCGAACGAGACGTTACGGGCGGAAAGCAACGCGCACACCTCCGGTCGCGGTGCGTCCGAGCGCAGGATAGCCGTAGACCTCTTCGTACGGGCGGTCCATGAGGTTCATGCCGCGGACGTAGAGCTGGAGCCATTGGGTGAGCCGCCACGAGCCGCCGGCGTCCACGACGTAGTAACCCGCGCCGCGGAACAGGCCACCGAACGTCCCGTAGTTCGGCTCGACGTCCAGCTCGGTCCCGCGCGCCCGCGCTTCGGCGAACGCCGAGGCCGGCCCCTTCGCCCAGAGCAGCGACAGCGACCCCTGATGCCGTGGCCGGCGAATCAGCGGATCGCCGACGGTGAACGGCGGCGGCGCGCTCGTCGTGCCGTCGACGGCGAGCACTTCCGTCGGGAGAAACGTGTAGGCGCCGCGAGCGGAAAGCCCGCGCGGCCCGCGCCACGACGCCGACAGCTCGAGCCCCTGCGCGCGCGCGTTCGAGATGTTGTCGGTCTGGAAATGGCTGGCGTCGGTGAACGAACCGGTGGCGACGATCAGGTCGTCGTAGCGGTTGTAGAAGTACGTCGCGTCGACGCTCAGGCGATCCGTCACCGTCTGGCTGACGCCGACGTCCAGGCTGCGGCTGCGCTCCGGCTTCAGCGACGGGTTGTCGGTGAACGCGATCTCGAACGCGTCCGGAGGACGGATGCCCGTTCCCGCGCTCGCGTGCAGCCGCGTGCGCACGGCGCCGCGCGCGTCCTGCCACAGCGCGACCATCGCGGCGACGCGCGGGTTCACCGACGTCACGCTGTCGTCGGGAAATGGCGGACGCGGCGAAAACGGATCCTGGTTGCCCTCGAGCGCCTGTCGGTCGATGTGGTCGACGCGCAGGCCGGCCGTGATCGTCGCGCGCGGCCCGAGATCCTGCCTGACCTCGCCGAACGCGCCGAACTGATGCCGCTCGATCGGCACCTGCTGCCCCTGCTCGCCGACGACGTACGTGCTGCGCGCGCGCTCGCCGAGGTACTCGATGCCGGCAGAGACGCCCGTCGACGGCGACGCGGCGATATCGGTCTGCGTGCGAGCGGTCGTGCGATTCGTCGAGAACGTCGAGTCGCCGAACGTGTCGTGGTACGTGTTGTCGAGATCCGCGTAGGTGACGTCGAAGCCCTGCTGCACGCGGCCCTTCATCGACTCGCTCCACGGGAGATGGCCCGACAGGCCGACCTGCTTCTCCGTGTCGCCGCCGCGCGCCACGCGATTCACGCCGGGGAAGGCGCCAATCGGATTCGATCCGTACGGCCCGGGATTCCCGCGGTCCGCGTCCATCCACCGCACGGTGCCGCGCAACGCCGTCGCGTCGCCGTGTGTCCAGCCGAGGCTGCCGGTCGCGTTGGTGTGGCGCCAGTCGTCGTTCGAGACGGTCTCACCCGACGCGGGCGCGATCCCGGTGTAGCCGTCCGTCGAGAAGCGCTCGATGCCGCCCCCGAACGACCACGCCCCGCGCGTCGCAGCGCCGCCCGCGCGAGCATGGAACAACGCCTGGCTGCCGCCTTCGAACGCGGCCGATGCGGTCGCCGGTCCGCCCTGCCGCGTCGTCACCTGCACGATGCCGCCGATGGCGTTGCTGCCGAACAGCGCGCTCTGCGGCCCGCTCACGGTCTCGACCTGCGCGACGTCGCCGAACGGCAGCAGCGAGAAGTCGAGGCCGCCGCCGAACGCGTTCACCTGCAGGCCGTCGACGAAGACGAGCGTGTAGTCGGACTCGCCGCCGCGCGGGAAGACGGAGGTCAGCGCGCCGCGACCGCCCGAGCGCGCGACCGTGAATCCCGGCAACGTCCGGAGCGCGTCGGAGACCGTTTCGAGTTGCCGCGCCTCGATCTCGTGGCGATCGATCACCGTCGAGGTCGACGGCGCCTCAGACAGCGGACGCGGCACCTGCGACGCGAGCACGACGACGGCGTCGCTGATCGGCGCGATGCGCAGCGCGATCGTCAGCGGCGTCGACGTCTCGCTGCCGCGCACGGTGACGGGATCGGCGATGAAACCGGGCGCCTGCACCAGCACGCGGTATGTCGTGCGATCGTCGAGCGCGATCGCGAACTGCCCCTGGTCGTCGGCGCGCACGGTGCGCGTGCCGAGCGGGCCGTCGACGAGCACGGTGGCGCCGCTCACGGGCCGCCCGTCGGGATCGACGACGCGTCCGGTGATTCCGCCGGCCCGCGCGACGATCGGATGCGCGGCCAGCATGCAGAGGAGCAGTGCGAATGAGACGAGGAAGCGGGCGGACCGGAGAACGGTCCGCGTCGAGACGGGTGTCATGGACACTCCTTCCGGCGTGATCCGCGCCGGTGGAATGACGAGCCCTGACTCCCAGGTCTCCTGACTTGCGGATCGTGACGAGACGCCCGCGCCTTCCCGCGCCGTTACGTCGCGCAGGCCGTTTGGCCTGCATCGGCATCTGTAGCGCAGGCCTTCAGGCCTGCCCTACGGGCACAGTGGCGGATCGCGTCGTCGGCAGCGGCTCGAAAAGGCCGTGCTCCACACGCGATCGAATTGTGGGCGCTCGCTCCCCGCTGACAGTGGCGGTACCGTGTGGGATTTTCACCCAGCTTCGCTCGGTAGCCGGGCAAGCGTCGGTTGTAACCGCGGAGTATAGCATGGCAGGATAGGGGCGGCCGGGCCGGCGCGGGCACCGGCCGCGTTGCCTTGCCACCCTGCCGGGCTTGGCATAAGATGGTTGTTTGTGCTCGATTCGGGCGGTTCCTCCCGCCCGGGTCGCAGCCTGCGAGGAGAGCATGAGCAAGAGTTCGACAGTCACCGTCCGCGAGACGCCGGTTGCCCCGGTTGTGTCCGCGTCGGTCGGCAGTCTGACCATCCACGGCGAGACGTTCCTGATCGAGACCGATCAGCGCGTCGAGCTCGTGGACCTGACCAACCGGATCATGGAGTTCGCGCGCAAGTTCAAGATCCGCGAGGGACTGATCAGCCTCTGGTCGATGCACACCACCTGCGCAGTCTTCATCAACGAGTTCCAGACGGCGCTGCTCACCGATATCAAGGCCTTCCTCGAGAAGATGGTCGACCGCGACGAGGAGTGGCTGCACAACAACCCGGATCACTCCGACTGCGATCGCATGAACGCCGACGCGCACCTGCGCGCGCTGCTGCTCGGGCACAGCCTGACGCTGCAGATCAGCGGCGGAGAAGTCGTGCTGGGGCAGTGGCAGCGGATCCTGATGGCCGAGCTCGACGGCCCCCGCGCACGCTCGCTCCGAGTCCAGATTTTCGGGATCTCGTAGCAGGCCGAAAGGTACGTAGGGCCGGACTTCAGTCCGGCCAGTCCCCAGGCCGTCAGTCCGGCCACACGGAATGCCTCTCGCGACCTCGGGTCTCACACAGGCAGGACTCTCTGACATCGCCGACAGGCTCGACGCCGGCGAGCGCCTCACGCTGGCCGACGGCGTGCGCCTGTTCGACTCGCCCGACCTGCTCGCGCTCGGCTGGCTCGCGAACCGCGAGCGCGAGAAGCGCCACGGCGATCGCGCGTACTACAACTACAACATCCGCATCGAGGCCACGAACGTCTGCGTGGCCACGTGCCTCTTCTGCTCGTTCTCGCGGCTGCGGCCCGGCGACCCGGGGTCGTACACCATGTCGCACGAAGAGGCCTGGTCGAAGCTGCGCGCGCGCGCCCACCAGCCTCTCACCGAAGTGCACGTCGTCAACGGCCTGCATCCGGATCTGCCGTTCGACTACTACAAGGAGCTGCTGCGCGGCTTCAAGAGGATCCGTCCCGAGATCCACCTGAAGTGCTTCACCGCCGTCGAGATCGCGTTCTTCGCGGATCTCTACGCGATGACCGACGAGCAGGTCCTGCGCGAGTTGATGGACGCGGGCCTCGACTCGCTGCCCGGCGGCGGCGCCGAGATCTTCGCGGAGCGCGTGCGCCGGAAGATCTGCCACGACAAGGCCGATGCGGATCGGTATTTGAGCATTCACCGCACGGCGCATCGCCTCGGCATGCGCACGAACGTGACGATGCTGTACGGCCACATCGAGACGAACGAAGAGCGCGTCGATCACATGCTGCGCGCGCGGGCGCTGCAGGATGAGACGGGCGGCTTCCAGGCGTTCATCCCGCTGGCGTTTCATCCCGACAACAACCAGATGCGGAAGCTGCCGGCGCCATCCGCCGCCGACACGCTGCGCGTGCATGCCGTCTCGCGGCTGATGCTCGACAACTTCGATCACGTGAAGGCGTTCTGGATTGCGACCGGCGTCGAGGTGGCGCAGACGGCGCTCTGGTTCGGCGTGGACGATCTCGACGGCACCGTGCAGGAAGAGCGCATCTATCACATGGCCGGCAGCCGCACGCCCGAGTCGCTGACGACGAAGGATCTCGAGCGGCTCATCCGCGCCGCGGGCCGCCAGCCCTTCGAGCGCGACACCCTCTACCGCGTCGTCGCCGCGTCGAGGCGCCGCTCGCAGCAGGCCCTCGGCTGCGCCTCGGGCGAGGGCGCCTCGCGTTGCTCGGCGCGAGGCCGGCTTCGCCGGCAGGCCGTCGCGTAGCTCGGCCCTGCCGCGAAGCGCCCGCGCACGACGGCCTGCCCGCGCGCAGCGCGGGCCACCCTGCTATACTCGATTCAGTGCCATCCGCTTCCGGCAACGCCGGCTGAGCGGCTGGCTTTTTTCTTCTGCGGAGCTTGAGAAAAGTTTCACAAGCTCACAAGCGAGCGGCCGACGAAAACGCGGCCGCCCGCGTTCCGCGGAAGCCGGGGGCGTCGGCATCATGGCTCAGTCGTTCCTGCCCGTGCTGAACGAAGTCGAGAAGGCCTCGCTCGACGAGCGTCAACCGCTGCCCGCGCGGTACCGCGGCCTCTCCGACGAGGAGATGGACCGCCGCATCACGGCGGCCAGGGCGACGCTCGGCTCGCGGCTGCTCATTCTCGGCCACCACTACCAGCGCGACGAGGTGATCAAGTTCGCCGACTTCATCGGCGACTCGTTCCGCCTCTCGCGCCAGATCGCCTCGCGCGCTGACGCCGACTTCATCGTCTTCTGCGGCGTGCACTTCATGGCCGAGAGCGCGGACGTCCTGTGCGCGCCGCACCAGCAGGTGATCCTCCCCGACCTCGCCGCCGGCTGCTCGATGGCCGACATGGCCGACGCCGACGATCTCGAGACCTGCTGGCAGGAGCTCGAGGCGATGGACGTCGACTCGGTCGTCCCGGTCACCTACATCAACTCGTCGGCGGCGATCAAAGCCTTCGTCGGCGAACACGGCGGCATCGTCTGCACGTCCGGCAACGCGCGCGCCGTGCTCGAGTGGGCGTGGGCGCGCGGCGAGCGGATTCTGTTCCTGCCCGATCAGCACCTGGGCCGCAACACGGCCTACAAGATGGGCGTGCCGCTCGATCGCATGCAGGTGTGGGATCCTCACGAGATCGGCGGCGGTCTCACGCCGGAAGAGGCGAAGTCGGCGAAGCTGCTGCTGTGGAAGGGACACTGCTCGGTCCATACACGATTCACGGTGCAGCAGATCGCCCTGCTTCGAGAGCAGCATCCTGGCATCCGCGTCATCGTGCACCCGGAAGTGCCGTTCGACGTCGTGCAGGCGGCCGACGACAGCGGGTCGACCGAGTACATCCTGAAGGCCGTGCGCGAGAGCGCGCCCGGCAGCGTGTGGGCCGTCGGCACGGAGATCCATCTCGTGAACCGCCTGGCGCACGAAGTCGCGCCCGGGAAGACCGTCCTGTCGCTCGATCAGCTTGGCTGCCTCTGCTCGACGATGTTCCGCGTGTCGCCGAACCACCTGCTGTGGATTCTCGAGGAGCTCATCGAGGGCCGCGTTCACAACCGGATCGTCGTCCCCGAATCGCAGAAGCACTGGAACCGCGTCGCCCTCGAGCGGATGCTTCAGACTCAGTAGGCGGTAGGCAGCAGGCGGTGGCAGTCGCGTCAAGCCGCGAGCACCTGGCACCGGGCACCCTGCACCGCACTCGGCACTCAAGCACGCAGGCACCCGGCACCGTCCGCTGTGGTACGATTCGAAGTTCCCAGGAGATTGCAATGGCCCATCAGCTGCCAGCCCTGCCCTACGACTTCGCCGCGCTCGAGCCGCACATCGACGCGCAGACGATGCAGATTCATCACGGCAAGCACCACCAGGCGTATGTGAACAACCTCAACGCGGCGCTCGAGAAGCATCCCGAGCTGCAGAGCAAGAGCGCCGAGGACCTGATTCGCAACCTGTCGGCCGTGCCCGACGACATCCGCACCGCCGTCCGCAACAACGGCGGCGGCCACGTCAACCACACGGCGTTCTGGAAGTGGATGGCGCCCGGCGCCGGCGGCGCGCCGGCGGGCGCGCTCGGCGACGCGATCGCATCGGCGTTCGGCAGCTTCGATTCGTTCAAGGAGCAGTTCGCGAAGGCCGGCGTCGGCCGCTTCGGCAGCGGCTGGGCGTGGCTGATCGACACCGGCGGCAAGCTGTCGATCGAGAGCACGCCGAACCAGGACTCGCCGATCATGGACGGCAAGAAGGCGATCCTCGGCCTCGACGTCTGGGAGCACGCCTACTACTTGAAGTACCAGAACCGCCGCCCCGACTACATCACCGCGTGGTGGAACGTCGTCAACTGGGCGGAAGTGGCGAAGGATTACGGGAAGTAAGTCCAAGGGCGAATGGGTCCATAGGTCGCATGGGTAGAACTTCGCCCGATGGACCCATCGACCCATGGACCTCTGAACCTACAGACCTGTCGACTCCCGACGATCTCATCCGGCGCACGGAAACTCCCCCTGCGTCTCGCCGACCCACACCGCTCGAATCACCCCGCTCGTCTCGATCACGAACACCGCCGGCCGCGCGATGTTCCACGCGTCGTAGTTGATGCGCTGCCAGACGCCGTACTGCTTCATGACGGCGCGGTCCTCGTCGATGAGGATGAAGAATGGCAGGCCGCGGTCCTCGACGTAGCGGCGCACCGCTGACGCCTTCTGCGCGAGGACGGCGACGATCGACGCGCCGCGCGCGCTGATCTCGCCTGCACGATCGGCCAGTTCACCGAACCGGCGTTGGCAGTTGGGTCACCAGGTGCCGCGGTGGAAGACGAGCACCACCGCGCCGCGCGCAAGGTAGTCGTGCAGCGACTGGGCGTCGCCCCGATTGCTGGGCAGCGTGAAGTCCGGCGCCGCGTCGCCTGGTCCAAGGGTCGTCGAGCGGGTCAGCATGTCCTTCTGCTAATTCATTCTACCGGAACGACTTTCCCCTCAGATCGCCCTCGGTCGCCGCAATCTCCGTGCAAGGTACCTAGCTAAGCTCATCCATTCGACCGATACTTCGCCCAGTCGGAGAACGGCAGGCGTCTCCTGCCTGCAGAGCCGACAAACGCGAGGAGGGGACGACATGGGCGAGAAAGTTGTCGTGCACTTCCGTGACGGCCGGTTGCTCAAGGGGTTCGCGTCGCACCCCGAGGGCAACGTCTCGAGTCTCGACGTGCTGCCGCTCGATCAGCGCGACCAGGCGGTCACCGTGCGCCTCGAGTCGGTGAAGGCGATCTTCTTCGTGAAAGACTTCGCGGGCGATGCGGCCTACACCGAGTCGAAGGCGTTCAGCGACGATGAGCCCTATCGGCCCGGACGCGTGGCGTTTCACATGGAGGACGGCGAAGTGCTCGTCGGGCGTCGTCGAGGACTACCAGCCCGATTCGGCGGGCTTCTTCCTGACGCCCGTGGACTCACGCTCCAACAACGTCCGCTGCTTCGTCGGCGCGGCGGCGATCACGCGCGCGTCGATGGGGTAGGCGGCGCCGGCAGGGCGCTGCCATAATAGCGCGCGATGCGACGCGCGTCTTTCGGCTCCGCCGGTCTCGTTCTCATCACGTTTCTGATCCCGCGCGTGGCATCGGCCGCGCCACCCTCGGGCGCTGCGCTGTACGCGAAGCACTGCGCGATGTGTCACGACAAGTCGGGCGAGACGCGCGCGCCCGCGCGCTCGGTGCTCGCCTCGGTGACCGTCGAGCGCATCCTCTCCGTCATCACGGCCGGGACCATGAAGGCGCAGGCCGCGGGGCTGTCGGCCTCGGACCGCATGACGCTCGCCACGTTCCTCTCGTCGAAGCACGGCTCCTCCGACGCGGGCGCGCCGCCGTCCGGCATCGGCCAGTGCGCCGGAACCGCGCCGTTCACGATTGCTGACGGCGATCGCGCGTGGAACGGGTGGGGCGCCGACCTCAGGAACTCGCGGTTCCAGTCCGCCAGGGTCGCCGGCCTCGGCGCGACCGATCTCCCGCGGCTGAAGCTGAAATGGGCCTTCGGGTTCGCCAACGATCTCCACGCGTACGCGCAGCCGTCTGTCGTCGGCGGACGCGTGTTCGTCGGCAGCGAGAGCGGGATTGTCTACGCGCTCGACGCGTCCACGGGCTGCACGCGCTGGTCGTTCAAGGCCGACGGCCCCGTCCGAACCGCGACGTCCGTCGGCGTCATGCCGCGTCCCGCGCTCGTCAGCGGCGAGGCCGCGTCCACCTGGGACTTCGTGTTCTTCGGCGATCAGAACGGCTACGTCTACGCGCTCGACGCCGACACCGGCGTGCTGCGCTGGAAGGTCCGCGCCGACGCGCACGAGGTCGCGATCATCACCGGCGCGCCGAAGTTCCACGAGGGACGGCTCTACGTGCCGGTCTCTTCCGGCGAAGAAGGCGCGGCCGCCAATCCCAGATACGAGTGCTGCACGTTCCGGGGCAGCGTCGTCTCGTTCGATGCGCTCACCGGCCAGAGGATCTGGCAGACGTTCCTCGTCGACGAGCCGAAACCGACGGGCAAGACGAAGACAGGAATTCGCACGCTGGGACCGTCCGGAGTCGCCGTGTGGTCGTCGCCGATCGTGGACGTCGAGCGCGGCGCCCTCTACGTCGCGACGGGCGACAACTACTCGTGGCCCGATTCCGCGATGAGCGACGGCGCCGTCGCAATGGACCTCGTCACCGGCCGGATTCTCTGGCACAACCAGCTGACGTCGAAAGACGTCTGGACCGTCGCGTGCGCGGCCGACGACAAGTCGAACTGCCCGGACGATGCGGGACCGGACTTCGACTTCGGGGCGACGCCGGTGCTCGCGAGCGTGCCGGGAACGACAAAGCGCGTGATTCTGATGGGGCAGAAGTCGTCGGAGGTCTACGCGCTCGATCCCGACAATGGCGGCGCGCTCGTCTGGAAGAAGAAGCTCGGGCGCGGCGGGCTGCTTGGCGGGATCCAGTGGGGCTTTGCCGCCGACAGCGACGCCGTCTACTTCCCGCTCTCCGACGTCGTGGTCGTCGACGAGCCGGGGAAGCCCAGTCACTTCGATCCGAAGGTCGGCGGCGGGCTCTTCGCGCTCGATCTCGGCACGGGCAACGAGCGCTGGCACGCGGCGCCCGCGGAGTGCGGCACGCGTCCGCAGTGCAGTCCCGCGCAGTCGGCGGCGACGACGGTGATCCCCGGAGTCGTGTTCTCAGGCGCGATGGACGGCGTGATGCGCGCGTACTCGACGCACGGACGGGAAGGCGATCTGGTCGTTCGACACCGTGCGCGACTACCAGACCGTCAACGGCGTCCCCGCCAAGGGCGGCGCCATCGATGCGCCGGGGCCGGTCGTCGCCGGCGGGATGCTGCTCGTCACGTCCGGCTACGCGCGCATGGGCGGCCTGCCGGGCAACGTGCTGCTCGCGTTCACGGTTGACGGACAGTAGGCCGGGGCTTCAGCCCCGGCAACCCGGCTTCAGCCCTCGGGCTACGGCGCAACTGGCTTCGCCAGCCCGCAACCATCAATCGACAATCACCCAGTCGTTCGTTCCGGTGCCGTTGTCGCCTGGCGTTCGGACGTGCGTGCCGCCGCCTGTTGCGCCGACGGATTCGATCGGACGCAGTGGCTCGTCGCGCGCGGGATTGAACCACTGCGCCGACGCCGCCAGCGCCGGTACCGGCAACGCGACGTCCTGCGCGTCCGCCGTGCCGTTCCCGGCGACGTAGATCACCGTCGGGCCGCCAGGCGCGCTCGCCATCGTGATCGCGGCGCCCGCGTTCGGCCTCGGCTCCAGCGTCCACCACTCCCGCGCGGCGAAGAAGGCGGCAAGCCGCGCCATGTCGCGCGAGCCAGTCGAGTCGAGCGCCTGCTTCCAGTCACCGGTGAACGGAAACAGCGTCGGCCCGTCGAAGTGCCAGATCGGGTTGTTGCCGAAGAACTGTCCCGCCGCGCCCGAGAGCATCGCCTGCCACGCCTGCCGGCGAATCTGATCGGGTGTCGCGTCGTGCTCGCTCTCATAGATCGTCTCGATCAGCACGAACGGACGCGCCGGCCTGCCCCGTCGCGCGAGCAGCAGGTCCGGACGCAAGTCAGGCTTGTAGCTGTAGACGGTATCGATCGACAGCCATCGCGTGTCGCCGTACGTCTCGATCGCGGACGTCTGTCCGCCATGCGCGGTCACGAGCTGCTCGGCGCCGCCGTCGCGAAGCCCCCACACCAGCTGCTCGGCGGCCCAGCGATCCTGCGGCGCCAGCGCGTAGTCGCCGCCGACCATCCAGACGATGTTCGAGAGATCCCTGAAGCGCTCGCCGACGAACTTGCCGTACGCGTAGAGCGCCTCGGGGCCGGCCTTCTTGATCTCCTTGAAAAACCCTTCGTCGCCGCCCTGCCATCCGAGATACGCCGGGCACAGCCAGACCGACAACCCGCGCGTGCCGGCCTCGGCGACGACGCGATGCGCGGACTCGAAGTACGCGGGGTTCGGTTTCCGGAAGTTGCCCGGTTCGAGAAATGGGGAGACGCCCGCCTGATTTGCCGGCGCATGCGTCGCGAACTTGTGCTCGATCAGGTTGACGATCAGCGCCGTGAAGCCGCGCCGCGCGCGGTCGTCGAGATATGCAGAGGTCGCCGCGGCGTCGAGCTGCGCGATCAGCGACCAGGCGGCGTCGCCGACCACCAGAAACGGCGTGCCGGTGGCGTCGTCCAGGTGGCGGTGATTGGCGCTGACGTGCAGGGGAAACCGCGACGCCCCGCCGGACTGCGCCGTCAGGGCAGCGACGAGCGCGACGACAGAGACGAGCGACGCCGCGCCACGTGCGCGCATGCGCCGCAGCGTATCAAATGTCACGGCCCTTGTTGCGGGTTGCCGATTTCGGATTGCGGGTTGCGGGTTGTGGATTTTGGGTTGCGGGGTTACCTTCACTTGGCATTTTTCACTTTGCACTTCGCACTTCAGCGACAGTAACCTGACCCATGTCCACTGCGTCGCACCGCAAGGAGGCACCGACCTCCGTCTCCGTCTCCGTCATCACGGTCAGCGATACGCGCACGATGGAGACCGATACCAGCGGGCGTGCGATCGCCGAACTCCTGGAGCACGCCGGCCATCGCGTGCACGGACGGGAGATCCTGAAGGACGAGCCTGCCCAGGTCGAGGCGTCCGTGCGGCGGGCAGTCGCTGACGCCGACGTGGACGTGGTCATCACGACTGGCGGCACCGGCATCACGTCACGTGACAGCACATACGAAGCGATCGACGGGCTGCTCGAGAAGCGGCTGGACGGCTTTGGCGAGCTGTTCCGCATGTTGAGCTATTCGGAAATCGGCGCTGCCGCGATGCTGACGCGCGCGACGGCCGGCCTTGCCGGCGGCACCATCGTGATCGCGCTGCCCGGATCCGAGCACGCCGTGCGCCTTGGCATGGAGAAGCTGGTGTTGCCGGAGCTCGGGCACCTCGTGCGCGAGGCCCGCCGATGAGCCGCGACCGATCGCCGGACCATTCCAATCGACCAGGCTCGCGGCATCCTCGCGGTGCATGGCGACCCAATCACCAGAACCACACGAGTCAGCCTCGAGGAGGCGTCGGGGCGTGTCCTCGCGTGGACGATCATCGCGACGCGCGACATCCCGCCGTTCTCGCGGGCGGTGATGGACGGCTACGCGGTCGTCGCGGCCGACACCGCAGTCGCCAGCCGCGAACACCCGACCGAGCTCAGTCTTGTCGAGTCGATTTTCACGGGCAGCGTCCCGCATCACGCCGTAGGCCGCGGCCAGTGCGCGGCGATTGCCACTGGCGCGCCGATGCCCGATGGCGCCGACGCCGTCGTGATGGTGGAACACACCGCGCGCGACGGCGATCGAGTCGCCATCTACGAGCCGGCGAAGCCTCGGCAGCACATCGGACGCGCGGGAGGCGACATCGTCGCCGGCGAAGCTGCGCTGGCCGAGGGCACGGTGCTGACGCCGGCGCGTCTGGCGGTGGCCGCGGCGCTGGGCCTCACGGACCTCGACCTCTTCGCGCGGCCCCGCGTGGCGATTCTCTCGACGGGCGACGAGATCGTCGCGCCCGGCGGGCGGCTCGGCCCCGGCCAGATCTTCGATTCGAACACGACGGCGCTGGCCGCGGCCGTCGCCGCGCACGGCGGCGAGCCGGTGACGCAGCCGCGCACGAGAGACGACCGCGACGCGCTGACACGCGCCTTTCAGGTGGCGGCGCGTGAGGACCTCGTGCTGTTCTGCGGCGGCAGCTCAGTCGGCGAGCGCGACTACAGCCTCGAGATCCTCGAGTCGCTCGGCACCGTCCACTTCGAGGGGCTGCAGTTGAAACCGGGCAAGCCGACGATCTTCGCGACGGTGAACGGCGTGCCCGTCTTCGGGCTGCCTGGAAATCCGGTGTCGTGCCTGACGAACATGTACCTCTTCGTCGCGCCGATGCTGCGGCGGATGGCGCGGCTGCCTCCGCCGATCCAGCGGGTCGTCCCGGCGCATCTTGCGGAACCCGTCACGTCGCCGGCTGGACGCCACCAGATCTACCCCGTGCGCCTCGACGGCCAGGTGGCGGTGCCGGTCTTCAAGAGCTCGGGCGAGATCACGAGCCTCGCCCGCGCCGACGGGTTCTTCGAGATTGCCGCCGACGTCGAGAGCCTCGACGCCGGCGCGCTGGTCCAGGTCGTCTTGTTCTAGGTTGGTGCCGGGGCTGAAGCCCGGCCTACTGCTTTGCGAGCAACCCGCAACCCGCAATCGGCAACCCCTCTGTGGCTAAATAGACGCCAAATGTGCGTCTAGCGCCTCTGTGGCCGAAACAATAGAATCCTCTGTGCTCTCTGTGCCTCTGTGGCTGCCTTTCTCTGTGTCTCCGTGGCCGCGGCAACGCCCGAGAGGGACGCCACCCGCTGGGTCGAGAAGACGCTGGCCTCGCTCACGCTCGACGAGAAGATCGGCCAGCTCGTCGTGCCGTCGTTCGAGTCGACCTACCTGCCCAGCGACAGCGACGAGTACGCGCGCCTGGCGGACCTCGTCACCTCCCGCCATGTCGGCGGCTTCATCGTCTTTGGCGGCACCGAGCCTGCGCCGCCCGTCCTGCTGAATTCCACGTACGGCACGGTGATCCTCGGCCAGCCGCTCGAGGCAGCCGCGACGCTGAACCGCTTGCAGCGCCTGTCGAAGCTGCCGCTCCTGAACGCCGCCGATTTCGAGTTCGGCGTCGGCATGCGGATCAGCGGCGGCACGCAGTTCCCGCACGCGATGGCGTTGGGCGCCACCGATGATCCGGCGCTCGCCGAGCAGGCGGCCCGTATCATCGGCGAGGAAGCGCGCGCGCTCGGCATCCACATGGACTTCGCGCCCGTTGCGGACGTGAACAACAACCCGCGCAACCCGGTGATCAACACCCGCTCCTTCGGCGAAGACCCGGTAAAGGTCGGCGCGATGGTGGCGGCGTTCACGCGCGGCCTTCGCGCGGGCGGCGCGCTCGCAACGCTGAAGCACTTCCCTGGACACGGCGATACTGACGTCGACACGCACCTCGGCCTTGCCGTGATCCCGCACGACCGCGATCGCCTCGACGCGCTCGAGCTCGTGCCGTTCAGGGCTGGCATCGCCGCCGGCGCCGACGCCGTGATGGTCGCGCACGTGGAGCTGCCGAAGATCGACCCGGCCAACCAGCCCGCCACCTTCAGCCGTCCGACGACGACGGGCCTGTTGCGCGACGATCTGAAATTCAACGGGCTCATCGTCACCGACTCGATGTCGATGGCCGCGATCGCGAAGCTGGCCGCGCCCGGCGACGGCGCAGCCCGTGCGATAGAGGCCGGCGCGGACATCGTGCTGCAGTCGCCCGATCCGGCGGCCGCAATATCGGGGATCGCCGCGGCGGTGGCCCGGGGAGACATCGCGGCCGCGCGGATCGACGAGTCCGTGCGACGCGTCCTCGCCGCAAAGGCGCGGCTCGGCCTGCAGACGACGCGGCTGGTGGACCTGGAGGCGGTGACCGCGCACGTCGGCAGCCGCGCGCACCGCGCCGTGGCGCAGGAGGTCAGCGAGCGGTCGATGACGCTCGTGAAGGACGCGCGCCAGCAGGTGCCGCTGACGCTGGCGAAGGAGAAGTCGGTGCTGCTCGTCTCGGTGCTCGACTACCAGGGCGGCTGGCGCATCGCGTCGCCCGGGCGGACGTTCCTGCCCGCGCTGAAGGAGCGCTGGCCGAACAGCACGGCGATCGAAATCTCGGATCGGACGACGGCCTCGGAACGCGATCTCGTGCGGACGATGGCAGGGAAGTTCGACGCGATCGTGCTGGGGATCTTCGTGCGCACTGCGTCAGGCAGCGGTCGTATGGATCTGGCGCCGGATACGGCGAAGCTTGTCTCGTCGCTCGCGGCGCTCGGCAGCGCCGACCGTCCGGTCATCGCGGCGTTCTTCGGCAACCCGTACGTGGCCGCGAACGTCAGCGACCTGCCCGCGATGCTGCTGACCTACGACTTCGGCGATCTGGCGGAGAGCTCGGCGGCGAGAGCGATAGCGGGGGAGATCCCGATCGGCGGCCGTCTGCCGATCGGGATTCCCGGTGTTGCGTCGGTGGGCGACGGGATTCGGCGGCCCTGAACCGTGGCGCCCTTCGCCCCTGGGACGCCTACTCTCCGCTTCGGCGCCCCTGAAGGGACGCCCTACTGCAGTCCAGCAGTAGGCCGGGGCTTCAGCCCCGGCATCAGCCATCAGAACGTGAACCGCACCGCCAGCTGCATCACACGCGCGTCGGCGGCCAGGCTCGAAATCGTCCCGAACGACGCGCCGCCCGCGAGGTCGCGATTCGGCAGCCCGAAGTTGACGTTGTTGAACAGGTTGAACACGTCCCAGCGCAGGGTCGCCGCGTACTTGTCGCCCAGCTTGATCTGGCGCTGCAGGGTCATGTCGAACGACGTGTAGTGCGGCCCGCGCAGCTGGTTGCGCACCTCGTTGCCGAACGTGCCCGACGGCACGGCCTGGAAGGCGCCCGTGTTGAACCACTGGTCGACCGTCTCGGGCCCGTCCGTGGACCCGACGACGTTCGGCAGGCCCGTCATGTTCTGGCCGACGTTGTTGTTGCTCTGGTTGACCGTGAACGGCCGGCCCGAGCGCCACGCGTAGATCCCCGACCACGTCCAGCCGCGCGCGAAGGCGTTCTGTCCGAGCGGCAGGTTCCACACGTAGTTGACCTGCAGCCGGTGGCGGACGTCGTAGTCGCTCGGCCCGTACCACCCGCTGAAGTCGCGCGAGTTCTGCGGGAACGCGTTCGACCCCTGCGTCGTCAGCTGCTCGGACGTGTTGTCCTTCGAGTTGCCGAGCGTGTAGGCGACGCCGACCGCGTAGCCCTTCGTGAACCGCTTGTCGAGGCCGATGTCGATGCCCTTGTATTCCGACTTGCCGTTCTGCGCCCGCCACTCGATGAAGCCGAAGTTCGGATACGGCAGCGGCCCGAGCGCGTTGTTGCCGGCTGCCGTCGGCAGCGGCTGGTTCAGGTTCACGAGCGACGCGAGATCCGAGCCGCGCGTGTAGACGAAGTCGGCGTTGACGATCAGGCCGTCGCGTGATCTCGTGCTGGATGCCCGCGCTCGACTGGTTGATCGTCGTCTTCGGCGCGTCGTTCGAGACCGCGCGGACGCGCAGCCGCTTCAGCCCGCCGTTGGCCGGGTTCAGGTCGGGCACGTTGAGGAAGCTCGCCGGCCACCCGTTCTGCAGGAAGAACACCGGCGCGCCGGAGGTCTGCGTGATGCTGTTGTTCACGAGGCCGGGCACGTTCAGCGCGAGCTGGTCCTCGCTGCCGACGCGATCGAAGAGGTTGTAGAAGATGCCCCAGCCGCCGCGCAGGATGGTGCGGTCGGTGAGCTTGTAGGCCGCGCTGATCCGCGGCGCCCAGTTGTTGCGGTCCGGCTGCACGAGCCCGCGCTCTTCGAGTGACCCGTCGCTCGCGAATACGAGCGAGCCGCCGCCGGCCGGGTCGAAGTTCGTCTGGTGGTTCGCCGGCCTCGAGCGCCGGCGTGATGAAGTCGTAGCGCAGCCCGAGGTTCACCGTCAGCTTCGAGCTCGCCTTCCAGTCGTCCTGCACGAAGAACATCGACGCCCAGTGGCGCTG
Source organism: Vicinamibacteria bacterium (assembly GCA_963787035.1). GTDB lineage: Bacteria > Acidobacteriota > Vicinamibacteria > Vicinamibacterales > JAENWD01 > JAENWD01. Next base: position 12,291 of record CAWBBN010000020.1, on the reverse strand, counting down.
CTCGACGGTCCAGACGTTCGAGAGCTGCAGGTCCGAGACGTAGCCGAGCAGGTAGTCGGCCATCGGGTTGCCGGTGAAGGCGTTCCGGAAGCGGAGCGAGCCGCGCGTCGCCGGCACGTCCATGTAGTGGTTCTGCATCGGCGCGATGATGTCGGCGCCGCCCTTGAGCGTGTGGTTGCCGCGCAGCCACGACAGCGTGTCCAGGTACTCGACCTGGTTCGTGTGCTGGAACTTCGGCAGGAAGTCGGGCGAGCCGATGCGGCCGAGTCCCGATCCGCCGAAGAAGCCGTCGATGGTGATGCCCGGCAGGCCTCCGGCGACGATCGGATCGGTCACCGAGCCGGGAATGGTCGCCGCGGCGGGCGGGAAGAGCCCGTACGGCTGCTGCACCGCGTCCGACGTCGCCTGCGACCACGAGATGCGCGCTTCGTTCACCATGGTCGACGAGATCACGCGCGTCCAGCCGCCGACGAACGCGTTGGTCTTGATCGTCTGGTTCCCGAAGGCCGACGTGCCGGTGCCGTCGACGACGCCGCCGAAGGCGCCGGGGATGTCGCGCTGGCGATTGGAGTAGATGTAGCGGCCGAAGACGCTGTCGGAGGCGCCGGGCTTCCAGTCGCCGCGTCCGATGAACCGATCCTGGTTGTCCGTCAGGTCGGCGGTGCGGAAGAAGTTGTTCGCGCCCGGCTGATTGGGCAGCGGCACGAGCGCGATGATCGACGCCGCGTACGGGATCGATGCGGTTCGCCGGGATCATGTTGTTCGCGAACGGCAGACCCGGTGGTCGGGTCCTTGATCGGCGTCGTGAAGATGCCGGCGCGCTGGTCGGCCGTCGGCACGCTGGTGATGCGCGTGACGCCGCGGGTGATGCGCGTGCCTTCGTAGTCGCCGAAGAAGAACGCCTTGTTCTCGATCAGCGGGCCGCCGACGTTGCCGCCGAACTGGTTCTGGTCGTTCGGGGGCTTCGGCGAGTGCGCGCGGTTGGAGAAGAAGTCGTTCGCGTCGAGCGCGTCGTTCCGGTAGTACTCGTACGCCGTGCCGTGAATCGCGTTCGTGCCCGACTTCGTGGACACGCTGACTGCGGCGCCCGGCGAGCGCCCGTACTCCGCCGAGTACGGGCTGGTCACGACCTTGAACTCCTGGATCGCGTCCACCGACGGGCGCGAGACCTGCGAGGTCAGCTCCTGGACGTTCTCGGAGATGCTGTTGTTGTCCACGCCGTCGAGGAGGAAGTTGTTCTGCAGCGCGCGGGCGCCGTGGACGTTGATGCCGCCGGTGCGGCCGAACGACGTGCCGCCGCCCTGCTCGGTGTAGCGATCGCCCTGGACGCCGGGCACGAGCGCGAGCAGGTCGTCCCAGTTGCGGATCGCGAGCGGCAGGTTCGCCACCTGCGTGTGCGACACGACGGCGCCGAGCGTGCCGTCGTTCGCGTTGAGCAGCGAGCTCGACTCCTGGACGGTGATGACTTCGTTGAAGGCGCCGACCTCGAGCGTGGCGTCGACGCGCGCGCGCTGGCCCACTTCGAGCGGGACGATCTGCGAGCTCTTCTTGAAGCCCGTCAGCGACGCCTCGATCTGGTAGCGGCCCGGGATCAGGTTCACGAACAGGAACGATCCGGTGGCGGTCGTCGGCTGCTCGGAGACCGTGTTGGTCTCGAGGTTCGTGAGAGTGACTGTGGCCCCAGGCAATACGGCGCCGCCCTTATCAGTGACGACGCCCGTCAGCGTGGCGCGGTCGACTTGCGCGGCTGCCACGGTGGGCAGGCCGAAGGCCAGTAGAGCGGCCAGAAGAAAAAGTCGCTTCATTGAGTTCTCCGTTATTGGGGGTCGGGCGTTCAAAACGTTACGTAACGGAGCTCGCCGTTTTGCGACGGCGATGCAACATTTCGGTGACTCGTCCGACCGCCATCCTAGACCCGTTCAGCGCATCGCGGATCGAGGAAACGATTACATGGGGATTGCAGTGTGCAATCGAGGTGGTCGAGCTCGCGATCGACGACCGGACCGAACTTGTCGGGACGGCGAGGAAGGAGGCGCGGGCCGCCAGCAAACCCTCGAACTACCGGCGCGAGCGATTCCCCTTCGCCTGAAGGAAGTGGGTCACCGTCCATTCGCCGATCGCGATCCCGGCGGCCAGGCCGTCGTCGCTCGCCGACCTGAAGTGGATGCCCCCGTAGACACGACTGGCGGCCGCCTCTCTCGCCGCTGCGAAGAAGCTGCTGAACGACCGCGTCACACCGGGAGCGCCGTCCGACCCGATGGCGAAGTGGACGTGATCCGACCCGAAAAACTGCGCGAGGACGGTCGCCGCCGCACCGCTGAACGTGCTGTGGCCTGACACGTAATCGGGGAATGGCGGCGTGACGAGGAGCGGGCTCCAGGATGGATCCGCCATCGTGTCTGGGTTCCCGTCGGCGTCGGCGTTCCGTATCGCGGTCACCGGACGCCAGAAGTCGTACGCGAACTTGGCATCCCAGGCCGAGATCGCGGCATCGGCCATGGCGATGTTGACCAGCGCGAACAGACGCGCCTTCTCGACGAGGGTCGTGCGGCGTTCGGCGCTCACGAGCTGCGCGATGCGGTTCCAGTGACCCGGTGGCGTTTCGGTGCCGGCGCCGTCGGCCCAGAAGAGCGCGATCAGCGTCTGCTCCTGCGTGCGCGACGACCCGACCGCAATCCCCAGCGCCTTCACTTCCTCGAAGTCCGCCGTCCAGCGATCGCTGTCGAGCGCCGGCGGCCCTGGCGGGCGCGCGAAAGACCCGCTCGGCATGGCGAACGGCGTGACGAATGCCCACTGCGGCAGCAGAAAGGCGGCAAAGGCAGGCGGCGTCGGCTGCCACACTCCCGGTCCAGCTGCCAGACGCCGGCGCGATGACCGCGTCCGCGTTGTCGATGGCCCTCAGGGCCAGGATTTGCCGCGCCACGTGCTGGCCCCAGTCGATCCCCGCCCGCTTGGCAGGGCCGTCCGGAATCTTCGCCAGGTCTGCCGCGAGAAGCTCGTCGAAATGCTCAGACTCGGCAGGAAAGAGCGTCGCGAGCGAGAGCTGTGCCGCGGCGCTCGCGGCCGCGTCGATGGAGGCGTTGGCCGGCACTGCGCTCCTGACGAAGTACGGTTCTCCGGATCTTCGCGATGCCGTCGACCGCGTCGTAGATCGAAATGTGCAGAATCGCCAGCGCCCTCGACGCTGGCGGTGGAGGTGTCTTCTGTGCGCGGATGGCGTCGAGGGCCGCCGCGTTCCACTCGGTGACGACATCAGCCCGCGCGGCAGCGGACGGGCCGATGAGTGCAGCGCACAACAACAGCGTCAGGACACGAGGTTTCACGGCAGCCCCCTTGTGGAACCTAGTGCTTGACGATCTGGAACGTCAGGCGGATGTTCGGTGTGCCGGTCACGTTCGTGCCGAGCGCTTGCTGAGTCACCTCACCCTCGGCGCCCTTGAACCGGCCCGTGCCGCCCACGATCGTGCGGTGCGTGGTCACGCCGATCTTCCCCAGGCCGCCTTCGAGTCCCTCAGTCCAGATGTTGTTGCCGTCGCCGAACTGAAACATCTGCACCGTGTCGAAGCCGATGTCTTCCGTGCCGAGCGTGCTGGTGAACGTGCCCCTGCACATCCAGGACCCGATGCTCCCGGGCTGGTTGGGATCGCCCACTCCAGCGCCCGTCTGCAGGGTCCCGCCCGGGAAGATCTTGCCGTCCACGATGAACGGTGTGCCGCGGTTCGGACCAAGCGCTTCGGGATGCAGGACCAATCCGGTTGACGGAATGATGGCGAACGTGTCGTGGTCGACAGCGACGTCGACCACGAACATCTCGTCTTTGGGCTCCGCCTGTACCTGCGGGGATACCGAGGTGGAACGTCGCGACTGCCGCGATCGCCAGCGCGGCGATCCGGCAGGTGGTGCCCAGCGTGTTTCTCATCGTCTTCATCGATCCCTCCGTTGATGGACTGGCACGAGGCCCGTCTCGGGCCGTGCCGGGAGCGATGTAATCGCAGCGGTGTGCGGGGGCGGGAGTGACCGGGCGTGACTTCACGGTGAACGCCCCGGGGAACGGGCTACCCAGAGCGTGGTGTAAGATCGGATTCTTCCCCCCGAGGTCTCGATTGTGGAAGGGCTTACCGTGCCCGACGCGTTCGCGGCAGGCTGCGACGTGTCGCGCGATGAGGTTCGGGCGGAGCTGTCGGCCGTCCTGCGAAGTCCGTCATTCGCGAACGCGCCCAGCCTGAGCCGATTGCTCTCTCATATCGTGGACCGCACGCTCGACGGCAAGAGCGAGGAGTTGAAAGAGGTACTCGCTTGGCGTGGACGTCTTCGATCGCGGCGAGACCTTCGATCCGAAGATCGACACCATCGTCCGGGTCCAGGCGCGGCGGCTGCGATCCAAGCTGGACGAGTACTACGGGTTGGACGGCCGCGCGGCGGCGGTGGTTATCGAGCTGGCGAAGGGACGTTACGTCCCTAGCATTTCGGCGATTCGTCCGGGAGGCGCCTGCTTCCGAGGCGCCGTTCGCCCGTTCGGATCTACCGCCGGCGGTGCCTGCGGCTCGCGCCTGGACGCGGTACGTCCGCGGAGCGATCGGCGTGCTCGCACTTCTCGCGCTCACGTTGTCGATCGTGCGCATGCTCGATTCGCGCAGCCGGCTCGTGGCGTCGGCGGCAGAGTACGAGCAGCTGACGGACTTCACCGACTCGGCGACGGCGCCGGCGCTTTCGCCCGATGGGCGGGTGGTCGCCTTCATCCGCGGCGGCGAGCCATTCCTGAGCCACGGGCAGATCTACGCGAAGGTGCTGCCCTCCGGCGACGCCGTTCGGCTGACCACGCACGGGAACATCAAGTTCGCGCCCGTCTTCACTCCGGACGGTTCACGCGTCGCGTACTCGGAGCTCAGCCGGGTCGGCGCGGTGAGCTCGTGGGACACGTTCACGGTGCCGGTCATCGGCGGCGAGTCTTCGCGGCTGCTGCCAAACGCCACCGGGCTCGTGTGGCTGGACCCCCTGCACGTGATGTTCTCGGAGTTCAAGGGCACGCCAGGCCATATGGGCATCGTGACGGCGACTGCAGCCAGGGCCGACGAGCGCGCCGTATATTTTCCCGAGCACGACCGCGCCATGGCGCACTACTCCTATCTGTCTGCGGACCGGTCGGCGGTCCTGATCGTCGAAATGGACCGCACCGGCACGTTCCAGTCGTGCCGCGTTGTCCCTTTCGACGGTAGCTCGATGGGGCATCCCGTCGGACCGGATGGCCATTGCCGATCCGCGGGATGGTCGCCCGATGGCCGGTGGATGTATTTCGGCGCCGAGGTCGACGGACACTCGCACCTCTGGCGCCAGGCGTATCCGGCGGGCGCGCCCGAGCAGATCACATTCGGGCCCGCCGAGGAGGAAGGCGTTGCCGTCGCCCCCGATGGACGATCGCTGATCACGTCGATTGGCCGCCGGCAGAGCACGCTCTGGATCCACGACGGCGCGGGCGAGCGCGTCCTGTCGTCCGAGGGATTCGCGTCTGCCCCGCGCATGTCACGCGACGGCCGACGCGTGTACTACCTGCTGCGCGAGTCGCCGGACTCGGCGTCCAGCGACCTGCGCTCGATCGATCTGGTGTCGGGAAAGGTCGAGCGGCTGCTGCCCGGCATGCCGATCGCCGAGAACGACGTCTTCGCCAGCAACTACGACATCTCACGCGACGAGCGGGAGGTGGTATTCGCCACGAAACAACCGGACGGCGGCTCGACGATCTGGCTGGCGCCTGTCGATCGGCACACGCCGCCGCGTGCACTCGCGCACGACGGCGCGTTGCCGTCCTTCGGCGCTCACGACGACGTGTTCTTCGTGACGCTCGGGAAGGAAGCGAGCATCTTCATGCGGATCGGGAAAGACGGGACGGGCCGCAAGCGCGCCAGCGATCGGACGCCGATTCACAACAGGGGCGGCATCTCACCGGATGGCGAGTGGGCCGTGCTGTACTCGCCGGGATCACCCGAGGATCCGCTGTCCGGTACCGCGGCGGTTCCGCTGCACGGGGGCCGTGCCCGGCGCATCTGCAGTGGCCTCTGCTGGGCGTGGTGGTCAGACGATGCGAGGTTTCTGTACGTGAGCGTCTTCGACGAGTCCGCGCCCGACTCGACGCTGGTGATTCCGCTACAGCCGGGCGTGCTGGTCCCTGATTTCCCCGAGGCGGGCATGAACGTGCCGGCCAACCAGCACGCGATTCCCGGAACCCGGATCATCGAACGCGGCAAAGTGGCGCCGGCGCCCGATCCCTCGACCTACGTCTTCGTGAAGACGGACCTGCAGCGGAACCTGTATCGCATTCCACTGCATTGACGCGGATCCGACGAAAAGCCGCTACCGGAAGTTCTCGAGCATCACCAGATCGGCCGTCTCCGCCTCGCGGTGGACCAGAATGGTGTTCCCATCAGGGGAAATGGCAAGACCGCTCAGAGAGAACGGGTCGCTCACGCGCCCGACCTCCCGATCCAGGCCCGTCGCCGGATCGATCAGGTGGATAGAGCGCTGCGGACTACTCTCGCATGGACCGTAGTAGATGCCGGCAGCTCCGACGGCAAAACCCTTTCCGGCGATAAAGCCCATATATCTGACGCACTCAGCGAGCTGACGAGCTGGCCCGCCGCTGAGCGGCAACATGACCAGCGGCGAATCGCCCTCGGCCGTCTGGTACACGATGGCGCTCCCGTCGAAGACCTCGCGCGCGACAACTCCGCTGCCGCCATGCGTCACGCGCACGGCCGGCCCTCCCCTGGCAGGCACCCACCAGATGTCACGGCCGCCGCCGCGGTCTGACGAGAAGTAGATCCGCCGGCCGTCGCGAGACCACGTCGGCGCCTTCTCGTCTCCGGGGTCGGTCGTCAGTTGGCGTGAAGCGCTGCCGTCGCTGTCCATCACCCAGACGTCGAAGTGTCCGTCGGCGCGCAGGGACTCGAACGCGATTCGGCGGCCGTCCGGCGACCATGCTGGCGCACTTTGTCGAGGCCCGGGGCCGTGCGTCAGTTGCTGCGGACTCGAGCCGTCGGCTGACGCCTGCCAGATCTCGACTGCGTCTCCCGACCGTCGTGAGCTGAAGGCCAGCCGTTGGCCATCGGGTGAAAAATCGGGTTCGAAGTCGAACGCGGGCGAGACCAGGACGGGCTCAGGCGTGTGCCCGGGCCAGACGCGATACACGCTGAGCGTGGGGAGGCGGCGCTGGAAAGCCAGGCGGTCTCGTGAAAGCACCGTGGCGGGCCGGCACGATCCAAAGCCTGCAACCTCTATCCGCTCCGGCTCGTGCGTTCCATCGGCCATCACCCGCCAGAGGTACCACGGTCCCCGTCCTGCGGTGTCGTAGACGATAGAGGAGCCATCGCGAGTCCAGGCCAGCCCGTGAATGGCCATGCCCTGGTTGGTCAGCCGACGAGGGGGTGCGACTGGTACAGAGTCGGCCCCGAGATCGACGACATACACGTCGCAGGCGGGCAGTTCTGTTTTCATCCCGCCGCATGACGCGTAGGCCAACCGGCGGCCGTCGGACGAGAATGCCACCCCACTGTGCCAGGCCGGCGCCGTTGCATGCGTCAGCGCACGAGGCGTTCCGCCAGACACGGGAATGAGAGAGATGCCCGCGTCTGGACCGGCGACGTCGCGTGATGCTGCCACCCAGCGACCATCCGGGGACCAAGCGATCGGGGTGCTGTCTGGCCCATACGCATCGACACGGAAGTCGCTCAACTTGCGATCGGCTCCCCCAAGCGGTGACACGAGCTGGATTGTGGCGCCACTATCCGGGAGTGCCGATCGCGCGCGGACGAACGCGATCTGCCGGCCGTCGGGTGACCAGGCGGGGCTGACGTCAGCAGCGGGATCGGTCGTCACGCGGCGGACTTCCGAGGAGCCCACGAATTTCACGTAGATATCGAAGTTGTCTTCTTTCTCGCCGTTCCAGGAGAACGCGATCTGTGTGCCGTCAGGCGAGAACGTCGGGCATGTCTCCAGGCCGCGCAACATCGTCAGCGACACGAGCTGCGGCGACGCCGGAGTCTTCACCTCACGCCCAGGCCGGAAGAACCACCCCGCGGTTACGGCGATGACGACCGCCGAGGAAAGCGTCGCAACCAGCAGGCGATTGGCCCGAGGGGCGACGGTGACAGCCGCATTGGGCACGGGCTCTGCCACTTGCGGGTCGTTGACCGGTGCAATCAGGCGGTAGCCGCCCTTGGGGATCGTCTCGATGATCCGTGGCTGCTTCGGATCGTCGTCGAACAGGCGGCGCAGCTCCGAAATGGCCCGAGTCAGGACGTCGTCGGTGACGGCGGTGTCGGCCCAGGCGGCCTGGAACAAGCGGTCCTTGGATACCACCTGCCCTGCCCGCTCGGCGAGGCAGACGAGGACCTGCATCACCTTGGGTTCCAGGCGAGTGATGCCGTTCGGGCCTGTCACTCGGTTGAGCGACGGGTCGATGTGGTAGGCGTCGCCGATCCGAAACGTGCCCTGCACGGTGCAACTATGTGTCAAAAGATCAGCCGGATTGCGAACTGAAGGTTCCGCTGCGGGTCGGTCCCGAAGTTCGTGGTGTTGCTGATTCGGCCCGCGTTGGGTCTTGGGTCGGTGTCAGTCCCGATCTGAGGATCAGGCCGCCCCAGGTTTACGTGGTTGAACAGGTTGACCGCCTCGAGGCGCAACTCCGACTCGAGCTTCCTGGTGAGCGACAGCCGCTTCAACAGCGAGGCATCCACCCTCCAGTAGCCAGGCCCCCGAAGCGCGTTCCGTTTCAGATTGCCGAACGTCCCCACCGACGGCCGGCCGAAGGCGCTCCCAGGAGACCCGATCGGCGTCGCGTTGAACCACTCGTCGCGCGTGCCCGGTCCACTTGGATTCCCAATCAGGTCGGGACGGTTCGGCCCGGTGTCGCGCTCGGCGCCACCCGGGTAGAGGATGTCCAGCGCCAGCCCGCTCTGTATCTGTGTGATCGTGGCGAGTTGCCAACCGCCGACGATCATCTCGGTCGTCCGGGACGCGCCTCCGAGGAACCGTTTTCCATTCCCGAACGGAAGCTCCAGTATCGCGGCCAACGAGAAGTTGTGGACCCGCGACCAGTCGGGCGGCCCGTATTGCAGCTTGCGGTCGTAGAAGAACTGCTCGGCGCCGTCCTGACGGATTCGCTGGAGCGCGTAGCTGGCCAGGATCCACGCGCCGGACATGCGTCCCGTCAGCTTCGCCTGAAGCGAGTCGTAGCGGTTAGCCGCGCAGTTGCAGAAATAGTTGATGTTCTGTGTCCAGCCGTACGCGTTGTAGAGGGGCCGGCGCTCGTCGCGTGGCACGAAACCGGGAGTTCCCGGCCCATCCCCGTAGCCCTTCAGCGTGGCCTCGTTCAGGTCGATCGTCGGGAAATCGCCCGCGAATACGTGCGTTCCCTTGTTGCCGACATAGCCGATCTCGGCTGAGAGACCGCTCGTGAGCTGACGCTGGACGGTGACGTTGTAGGCGTCCACCGCGGGGAGCCTCTGCTTCTCCGGCAACACGTAGGTGTTGATGTCGTGACGCAGCGGAAATCGGCCGCTCGCCGGCACCGCGGGGAAGTCCGGCCGCGGCGGGCCCTCCGCCAGGTTGAACACGCTCTCGAAATCTGATGGCGGCCACGAGATTCTGGACCAACAGTACGGGGAGGTTCTGCGTCACCGAGTGACCAAAGTTCGAGCCGAAGACGCCGATGTCGTAGCTGCGGCCGTACCCCGCCCGGATCACGGTCGTTTCTCCGAGCCGGTAGGTGATACCCGCCCGCGGCGCCCAGTTCAGCGTGTTTCGCACGTCTCCATCGAGCCCGATGCCTCCGACGCCGGCCACCTTGATTTCGCCGGTGTCGAGATCCAGGAAGCCGCCGTTTCCAGGCGCGTTGACCGTCTGCGGGTTGATGACCTCGAGGCGCAGGCCGTAGGTGAGGGTCAGCTTCGGCGTGAGCCGCCAGGTGTCTTGCCCGTAGTAGAAGTGGCGCCACTGCCGCTCGCGCGCATCCAGGGTCTGGCTGGTCGTCCGTGAGAAGGACGTGACATCGCCGAGCAGGAAGCTGGCGAGCCCGAGACCGCCCCCGTCGGGTCCGCGGGTCCGGTTCACGCTGAAGAACAGCGCGCCCTGCCGCGGCGGTTCGCTCGCGACGCGCAGGTTGTACGCGCGTCGCACGTCGGCGCCAAACTTCAGCGTGTGCGTCCCGAGCTGGTGAGTGAGGTTGCCCACCAACTGGAACTGCTTCTCGTCCTGGACGAGCGGGCAGTTACAGGAATTGACTCCCCCGCCAAAGCCAAACAGGAATCCCCCCGGACCGTCGATGAATCCTTCGGGCAGCCCCGAGCTGAGCGCGTCGAGGTTCAGCCCTGGGATGCTGATGTCTGGGGCAGAGGGCATCCCGGAGGCTGCGGAGCGCACATCGACCTTGTACCTGAAGAAGCCGACACGGAAGTCCGCCACCGTCGAAGGCGAGAATGTCGCGTCGCCACCCAACGCCAGGCTGTGGTTTCGCGACTTCGACATGCCGCCCAGCGTGACGAATGCCGGCCCGCCGCCTGCTCCGAACGCGGTGGGTCCGATGCGCCTGAAGTCCGCCACGCTGTAACGGCCGAACACATTGAGCCGCTCGTGCAGGCGGCCATCGACCCTCGCGTCGAAGCCGTCGCTGTCGAACGTCTCGGAGTCCGACGCGAGGTAGTTGTTCACGGTGCCGCCATCTTTCCCCTCGGTGTTCGGCTTCGGGATCAGAGCCAGGATGCCGAGCGCCTGGGAAGACAGGCGCTGCTCAGGGATGATCGCTCCTGGGAAAGGCTGGCGGTCTGCGGGATCGCCCCCCGCCGGATCGAAGACTGTCACGCCGTACTCGCTCAAGTCTCCGGTTCGCGCGCGCACGGTGGGCACCGTGAGCAGCTTCGACCCGCCGACGAGACTCCGGAGCCCCTGGTAATCCGAGAACACGAAGAGCCTGTCTTTCCGGATTGGCCCTCCGAAAGAGCCTCCGAACTGGTGTCGTTCTGTTGTGGGAAGCGGTTGGTCCTTGGGCTGTGTGAACGGGTTTCGCGCCTGGAAGCGATCGCTGCGGTAGTACTCGGACACACTGCCGTGCAACTCGTTGGAGCCGGACCTGGTCTGCACCGACACGACGCCGGCCGTCGCCTGCCCGAACTCCGCATCGTAGTTCTGTGACGTGATCTTTGCCTCCGCCACCGCCTCGAGGTTCGGATTGATCACGATGATCCCGAGGATGGGGTCGCGGTTCTCGGTGCCATCGAGCTGGTAACCCGTCCCGCCGAAGTGCTGGCCGTTGACCATGATTTGGACCGAGCCCTGCGGGTTCTCGCTCGACGCGTGTTGCCACGGCACCTCGGTTGCGCCAGGCGTGAGCAGCAGGAATTTCGTGAAGTTGCGATCCAGACCCGGGAGGGCTCTGATCGCCTGGCCGCCGAAGGCTGTCGAGACGTCCGCCCGGTCCGTCTTCAGAAGCAGTCCCGGCGCCTCCACGATCAGCGTTTCCGTGATGGGCGCCCGGTTGCAGCACAAGCTCCACGCGCGTCTCGGTGTCGAGGGAGACCTTGATCGATGGGGCGTTTGCCGTCTTGAAGCCGGCGCGCACGGCCGCGACACCATACACGCCGGGCAGCAACCGATCCTTGCGGAAGAAGCCGGAGGAATCGGAAACCGCGGTATCGGCGGTGTTCCGCTCGACACTGGCAATCGTGATGATCACGTCAGGAACACTCGCCCCCGATGAATCGGTGACCGTGCCCGCGATGCTCCCGTATACGGCCTGGGCAGTCGCAGGTGCTGATGGCACCATCAAGGCGAGGAGCGTCAACCAATGAATCTGCAACGCAACGCCTCGCGGTTTCGTCCACTGCATTCGGACGTTCGAACTGTTTGACGTCCAGCGGCTAACTTGTGAGTAGCCTGACCGGCTCCGTCGCAGGCGTAGGATTGGGCCGGTCAGCCTATTCCGGAAGCCCTTCCGGCGCCAAACTGATGACCGGTCAGGATGGTAGCACCGGTGATCGCGGAACTGATGGGGCACGCGAACGCGGATGCGACGTTGAACATCTCACGCAGATCCTGGATGAGTCGCTGCGTGAGGCCGTCGAGAGTGTCGGCGGCGCTTGTTCACAGTTCACTTTCCGGAGCGATCCGGGTAGAGAGCAAGCCGTAACTGATTGAGTGGAGTGGCGCGCCCTGCAGGACTCGAACTTTCCGAGCCGAGGCGAAGCCGAGGTGAGGAATGAACTAGGGACTGCAGGCCGCGCGGCCATCTCGCGCTGCGAGATG
>CAWBBN010000019.1:0-33887 GCA_963787035.1 Vicinamibacteria bacterium | reverse complement strand
GCGGTTCGAACCCGCAAGTTCCTTCCTTGTTGATCACGCAGTAAGTTAGCGGCACGGTCACTCGATTTCACCGCGCGGTCATCGACAAATCACCTCCCCGCCATTGAGGTAGCAAACGCGCGCCGTCACTCTGGCGCGCATGAAGACCGCTTCTTTCGTTCTGCTGACGGTTCTGGCTGTCTCCGTTGGATTCGTCTCCGCGGCCGACGCCCAGCCGGCCCTTCCTCCGTCGTCCACACTCACGACCGTGGTGGATCAGGCGCTCACGCTCCTTGGTCAGCCGCATCAGCCTGTCGTCATCTTCGACCCCGCCCAGTCCAGACGCCGATCGGCGGGCGAAGCTCGAGGCCTATGAAGCGTTCGTCCTCGCGAAGCGGCCAGAGATCTACCTGAACCGTCGAGGGCAGGCCTCCGTGGAAGCGCTCTCTGGCCGTCCAGATGGCGTTTACGTCGTGGCCGCGATCCTCGCCCATGAGCTGGCACATCTGCAGGGCAAGGACGAGGCTGGCGCCCTCCAGGCGGAAGAGCGTTGCGTCTACCGGTTCATGAAGGAAGGGAAAATCTCGGTCGACGTTGCGCTCGCACACCTGCAGAGCGCGTGGAAGCTCCGCCGATGAGCATTCCACGCGAACCTCTGCAGGCACCCACGTCGTCGCGACCAGGCCGCGGGACTGCCGAATTGCCAATACGTCGATCGACCGTCGAATTCACCCTCGACTTCGTCGCGAGAGTGTACGGCACGCCGGTGTCCGCGTTCGACGTGGACCGTGCGCGATGGGAGCGGCTCGACGACGTCGTTCCAGGTCGAGTCGCCGTCCATCGTCTGGCGGCTGCTTCAGACGAAGCGACGACAGCCGCCTGTCTCGCCCTGATGGACCACCTCCCGTTCGCGGTGGTCATCACGGACGCGACGGCGCGGATTCTGCTGGCGAACAAATCGGCGCTGCGCGCGATTCAGGCACGGGACATGGTCGTCTCGGTCGATGGCACGATCGCTGCTATCGAGCCGGCGGCCCGCGAACGGCTGCGCACGGCGATCGGTCGCCTGTGTGCGCCTGTAACGCGGCCCGATGTGCCGGTGGTCATCGTGCCGCTGGCGAAGGACACGTCCTGGCCTCACCTGATCGTGATCGCGCTCGAAGGCGCGTGCGAAGCGTCGTGCGCCGCGGTGATCTTCCCGGACCGCGCCAGGCTGAACGGCGCTGCGCACATGGTGGCGTCGATCTTTGCGCTCACGCCGGCACAGACACGAGTCGCGCTCCTGGTGCTCGAGGGTCATCCCCTGCCGGAGGCGGCGTCGCTCCTGCACATCACGCCGCGGACGGCGCTCGAGACGTGGAAGGTTGTCCGCAGCAAGCTTCGCACGCGGACCGACGAGGAATGCCTGCGCTTGTTGCAAGCGGCGATTGTGGCGTTCGACGCACCGCCGTCATGATTTGGCGGTGATGTGACGGTGGAAAGACCACCGCAGAAAGATTCGTGGCCCTGTTCGGCCGGAGGGGCGGGTGGTAAGATCCGCGTCCTCCAGGCCAATTGATGCCCGAGCCGGCAGTATCGCGGCGGGTGAGGCTGGGTTCCGTCGAGCTGGACCCCCGCTCCGGAGAGCTATCCTCGAACGGCAGCCGTCAGACCCTTCCTGAACAACCGCTCGCATTACTTAGGGCGTTGCTTGCACACCCCGGCGAACTCGTGACCAGGGACGAGTTGCGGCGTGAGCTGTGGCCGGACGATACCTTTGTCGATTTCGAGCACGGGCTGAACGCGGCGGTCAAGCGGTTGCGCGATGCGCTTGGCGACTCGGCGGAACATCCGAAGTTCATCGAGACGATCCCGCGGCGCGGGTATCGGCTGATTGCCGCAGTCGAAAACGTCGAGCCTGCGGAAAGAGCGGTCACGGAAAATGCCCCGCCAGCATCGCAGGGTCTCCCTCTGCGTGAACCCACGCGGGCGCGCCTCCGAATTCACCGTCACACCTGGTCTGTCGCGGGTCTGGTTCTTCTCGCAGGCGCAATCGCTCTGATGTCTGCCGCGAAGACGCACCCGCCACCGGTCGTTGAGACCGAAGCGACCACGCCCCTGCACAACCTCACGCGGCTCACCTTCGGATCGGGGTTCGAGACCGATCCAACCTGGTCGCCCGATGGAAAGTACATCGCGGTACACCGTCGGATCGCTCGGGCAACTTCGATATCTGGATTCAGGCGGTCGCGGGAGGCGAACCACGTCAGCTGACACACGATCCCGAAGCCGACACGCAGCCGACCTGGGCGTCGGATGGCAGCAACATGATCGTGTATCGCTCGGAACGGGACGAGGGCGGCCTGTACGCGATTCCTGCAGAGGGTGGGCCAAGTCGGCAACTCACTACCTTCGGCAGTGGACCACGATGGGCCCCGGATGAGTTCCCAGGTGGTGTTCACCAACTCACTTGTGCCCGGGGGGACCGCGGCAAACGCCGTGAAGTTCTACCGTGTTCGACTCGACGGCGCTGCACCGCAACGCGTGTCGGTTGACGCCAGCCACCTCTTCTCCTGGAACTGGCACCCGAACAGTCGCGGCGTGACGCTGTTACGGCTCGAGCCGGACGGTTGGGTCCTATCAACCATCCCGCTTGTTGGAGAAGCCCCAGCGAGCATGAGATTGGGGGGAGGTGCGACTGCCCCTACTGGACAGCGGAAGGTGGACTGTTCGACTGGGACCGGACTGGGAACGCGGCATTCATGGGCTGCCTTCACCCTTCTGGTTCCGGGATGGACGTGTGGCGCTTCGCTGTTGGACAGTCGCGTCAAGCTCAACCGGTCGAAGCGGTCACCAATGGAACCGTTCAAGCAGCTACCATCGCCGTCTCCCGGACTCGAAGCTTCTGGCTTTCTCGGAACGGGCGATGAATTTGAGAGTCTGGGCGTTTCCGTTCGACGCGTCTCGGGCGCAGGTTTTGGGCCCCGCAAAGCCTGTGACCGACTCCGGAAGCTATGCAGCGGTTTCGTCACTGTCTCCCGACGGCAACCGCCTCCTATACAACTTTGTCCCTCACAGTGCGGTTGTCGGCCAGTTGGGGATCACCGATATCGATTCCGGTGATTTTCACCGTCTCCTACCGATTGATTCGAATTACCCAGTTTGGGCCCCGGACGGCCAGCGGATCGTGTACGTGTGGACCCATCGGACTCCGCAAGGGATCGAGACCGCTCTAGTCGCAGGCCGAGCCGATGGTTCTGAGGCACGGCCCATTACGACCGTTCGAGTCGTAAAGGCAGGCCGACCGTTTCTCTGCCTCTGGGAGTGGTCCAATAATGACGGTGAGATCACTGGCACGTCCGATCTGGAATCCAATCCCGCTGCTCCCTATGCGCTGACGCGATGGTCTCTCAGCGCTGCGCCACACGCGGAGACGTCCGCGAGGGTCATCCGCCGCAGACCCTCGCTACAACCTGTGGCAAGGGACACGTCTCTCCGAATGGACGCTGGATTGCGTTTGTGGCTACGCCCACGGACGAAAACAGCGCCGTCATTTCCGTTGTTCGGCAGATCAAAGCAACGCCAGCGAGCGCGACTGGGCCATGATCTCGCCCCTGCACGAATGGGCCGACAAGCCGCGGTCGTAGCCCGATCGGGAAGCTGCTCTATTTCGTGCTTCGCAAGGGCCTGTTCTTCAATCTCTGGGCTGTTCGGATTTGACTCGTCCTCCGGCAGGCCCGCCGGTGAGCCGGTCCAAATCACGCACCTCGGTACCGCCTGAGTTCAGATATTTCACCAATCCTGGGCAGCGCCAAGATCTGGCGTCTCAGCGCACCGGCTAACCCTCACGATGATGGAGCGCACTGGCAACATCTGGATGGCGGACAACGTGGACCGCTAGCCATGCACGATCCGGCTATCTCGCACCGCGTGCGCCTCGGGCCCTTCGAGCTGGACCCGCGCTCCGGCGAATTGTCTTTAACGGCACCCGTCACACAATTCCTGAACAACCGCTCGCGTTGCTCAAGGCGCTGCTCGCGCATCCCGGCGAGCTTGTCATCGAGACGAATTGCGGCGTGAGCTCTGGCCCGAAGACACTTTCGTTGATTTGAACGCGGGCTGAACGCGGCGGTCAACGATGCGGGACCTGGGGATTGCGCGGACGAGCCGCAGTTCATCGGGTACGATTCCCGACGAGGCTACCGCCTGAATGGCGTCCGCGCTCAACGGCCGTGCGGATCCCGCGCATGTCGAGGCGGTCGCGTCAGATCCGCAAGTCCCGAAAACGACCACCCGGCAGCACGTGTCAGTGGCCGGTTGGGTGGCTGTCGCCAGCCTGGTTATTGCCGGGCTCGTAGCTTTTCAAATCGAGCACCGGGGTGCCGCTACCGCCGCGCCCAACGACGGCGTGCGCATCATCCCCCCGCAGACCCTGCCCGGATGGCTGAAGGCTCTACAGCATTCTCGCCCGATGGCACACAAGTAGCGTTCGACTGGAATGGCGGAGGGTAGAATGGCCTCAGCGTCGGGACCGAACGGCATGTTTATGTGACCGCGGTTGGTTCCTCAGATATCCGTCGGATTACGACAGAATTCCGGAGATGCGTTCGGGCCGAAAATGGTCTCCAGAGCGGTCAGGGAAATCGCCTTGCGCCGGATGTCGACCCGAGGACCGCCCCGAAGGATCCGCATTCGCCTGGTGTCCGAAGTGGGCGGACCCGATGCAAGCTGAGTGATTTCCCGGCTAGCGGAGGGCTGGCGTGGTCACCCGACGGGAACTTCATCGCCGCCTCGCGACAGGGCACCCCGGAGGAGCGCGCCACCGGAATGTACGCTATATCGAGTCCCACGATCAGCAGGCACATGAGATCACAAAACGAGATTGCCCGCATTTGATTTCGCCCCGGCTTTTTCACCGGATGGCCGACAGTTGGCATACGTCTCGTGTGTGGGGATCGGGTACGGAGGCTGTGGCGTCCGCGTCGTTGCGCTGGAGGGCAGCGTTTTTCCGATTGGCCCTTCGAGGCGGCTGCTTTCAGCGGTCTACTTCATCCGCAGCCTTGTGTGATCGAGATGGGAGTTTCAGTCATTTACGGCGCAACCCGGTGGCTACGTCAACTACTGTGGCGGTCGCGGCGAGTGGCGATAGTAAACCGGAGCGTCTCGAGGTAACGGGAGCAGGCGCAGGAGAACCGGCCATCGCAAGAATCGCGACCTGTTGGCTTTCTCGAAAACGAGCATGGACCTGGACGTCTATCGATTCGACAGAAATCGCGGAGTCAGTAGTTTTCTGACGTCGACCTTCGCAGACTTCGAGCCTCACTACTCGCCGGATCGTAAGCGAATCGCATTTTGTTCCGAGCGCTCGGGAGAGGGAATGAGAATCTGGACCGCAAACGCAGATGGCTCTGGCGCTCGTCGTCTGCTTCACAGTCCCAACAGTTGGTGGCAAGGCTCGCCCAGTTGGTCGCCGGACGGGCACTGGATCGCCTTCAACTCTCAAGACCCCGATGGGCGTTGGCACCTCTGGCTCGAAGGCGCCGAGGGCGGTGCCCCTGTTCGAGGTTCAGGCGGGCTCTGAAATCGAAGGAATGCCCAACATGGTCACGCGACGGTCGCTGGTTGTATTTCGATTCAAATAGTGGAGGAACCAACGATATTTGGAGAGTCTCGACTCGTAGCGACGGTCGGTGGGAACGGATTACGACGGTTGGAGGTCGATTGGTCTTGAATCGGCGGATCTGGTAAGTCGCTCCTGTTCCAGAACGGGACCGGCGACGCTGCCCTATACGGGATGCCGATTCCCACCGGACCGGTGACGAAGCTCGTAGAATGCGTTCGCGCATCCCGCCTTCGCCTCGCTCACGTTCGGTGTTTACTACGTTGCTGTGGCTCCGAACCGACCCTCCACCTCATCAATCCGAGCAGCACGGAGTACACATCCTAGGAACCCTGGATTCCTATGACGATAGCGGTGCCGCTGGCGGCCTTGCAGTGTCGGCGGACGGCCTTTCGGTTCTCTACTCAAGGCGAATGCCTCAGAGCGCAACCCTGATGCTCATCGAGAACTTTAAGTGAGGGCACTCTGGTCCTTGAGGTTGCCGGCTGAACTGTTCGCCAAAACAAGTCACCCCGAAGGCGTTCATGCCGTCGCGCTGTATAGTGCGGCGGCAATGCCCACGTCGTGCGTGGCTGTGGTGGTGGGCGCCGGGCCCGCGGGGCTCGCCGCTGCGGCGTGCCTGAAGCGAACCGGGATCGATCCCGTCGTCCTCGAAGCGGGCGCGAGCGTCGGCACGTCATGGCGACAGCACTACGAGCGACTGCACCTGCACACGGTGAAGCAGCACTCGGCGCTGCCGGGACTGCCCTTCGCGGCGGACGTCCCGCGGTATCCCTCCCGGCTCGACGTCGTTCGATATCTCGACGCTTACGCCGAGCGATCGGCGATCGCACCTCGCGTCAACGAGGTGGTTCGGAGGATCACGTCCGGTGACGGCGGTTTCCTCGTCGAGACGGCTCGGGAGATCTACCGATCGCCGATCGTCGTGGTCGCCACGGGCATGAATCGCGTGCCGAACCCCGAACAGCTGCCGGATCAATCGGCGTTCGAGGGCGCGGTGATCCACGCGGCGGGGTATCGCAGTGCCGAGGGCTACGAGGGCCGGCGCGTGCTGGTGGTCGGCGCGGGAAATACGGGCGCGGAGATCGCGCTCGATCTCGTCGAGCATGGCGCGGCGGCCACGCTCTCCGTCCGCACGCCGGTCAACATCGTCCGACGCGATTTCCTGGGGATGCCGGCACAGGTCACGACAATCCGCTTTCGACGGCTGCCCGCGTCTGTGCTCGACCGTATCGGCCAGCTGATGTCGCGCGCCGCATTCGGGGATCTCGCGCGCTACGGGCTGCCCGCCGCGGCGATGGGTCCGGTCTCGTCGATCGTTCAGCGCGGGCGGATTCCGATCATCGACGTGGGAACGGTGGACGCCATCAAGCAGGGACGCATCGCCGTGAAACCTGGCGTCGCGCGTCTCACCCGAGGGGCGCGGCGTTCGTCGACGGGAGCGACGCGCCGTTCGATGCCGTGATCCTGGCGACCGGCTATCGGACGGGGCTCGACGAGATCGTCCACGTGCCCGGCGTGCTCGACGAACGCGCGCGGCCGATCGGCTGGGCGCCTCGGCGCGGCCTCTACTTCATCGGCTTCGAGAACGTCGCGACGGGACTCCTTCGTGAAATCGGCCTGCAGGCCGAGGCCCTCGCGCGAGACGTTGTGGCTCGCCGCCGGGCTTGAGCTTCTGAAGTGACCGCGGTCTCGGTAGAATGAGGGCATGATGCGTTTCCTGCTCGGCTTCATCACGGCGATCGTCGTGCTCGTCGTCGCGGTCGGCGCCTACCTTCAGCTCGGCCTCGCGCCCGTAGCCACCGCCGCGCCGCCGCTGCCGTTCGAGCGCCTGGTGACGAAGATGGCGCTTCACGCGCGCATCGACAAAGAAGCGCCGGTCTCGGTTCCCATCAAAGCCACGCCTGAGGCTTACATGGCCGGGGCGCGCACGTATCGGACGCATTGCGCGGTCTGCCACGGATTGCCCGGCGAGGAACCGACGGCGATCGCGAAGGGCGAGTTTCCCAAGCCGCCGGCGCTGTTCAAGGGCAAGGGCGTCACCGACGACCCGGCGGGCGAGACGTACTGGAAGGTCGCCAACGGCATCCGCCTGACCGGGATGCCTGGATTCACTGGCTCACTCACCACCGACCAGATGTGGCAGGTGAGCCTGCTGCTCGCCAACGCCGACAAATTGCCGCCGGACGTCAACGACGCCCTGATGGCGCCACTCGCTCAATAGCCGGTCCCGGCGGTCTATCCCCCGGGCTTCACCTTCAAGCACGCCGGCGCGCATCAGCACTCCCGAAAAATCGAAGACGTGCCGCACGGAAGTAATCTGCCCGTCGGCGAAGACGTACTCCGCCGCGCCCGGCATCTCGATCAGCGTGCCGGCGCCGACGGCGCCAAAGAACGGCCCGTGCGCCGTGCCGGAGAAGTTCCAGAACACGCCCGCCCGATCGCCGTCGACGACGGGGCGCCCCCACGTCAGCCGCAGATCGGGAAACGCGGTGAACCAGTAGCGGTACACGTCGCCAATCGCCTCGCGTCCCTCGACGATGCCGTGGGCGGGGCTCTGGAAGGTGCCGGCGGGCGCGTGCTGGAGGGCGAGGCGCGCGGCGTCTCGCGCGAGGAACGCCTCCTGGTGGCTGGAGAGCAGCGAGAGGATGTCTTCCCGTGTCATCGGGCGCCTCCTCGAGGGATACCGGTCGGGCCGCGATGGCCCATTCTATGGCGGGACTACGGACTTCGGACTACAGACTTCGGACTACGGACTGGCGGGGCTGACGCCCCGCCCTCTGCCTACCGCCTGCTGCCTGCTGAATCGCCCGTCACAGCGCAGTCGAGCGGCCAGTGACCAGCTCACGGCTTCTTCTTTGGCTGATCTCCCCGATGAAAGATCTTTCCGACTTCCACCTTGAAGTTCGGCTTGCTGGCGGGCCCGGTGACGCTGATCGGCAGCAGAGTGCCGGCGCCGTCGTGCGAGAACAGGGGATCGAGGATCTTGAGCGGCAGGCGTTTCCAGCCGGTGACCATCTCCGAGACGTGGGCGTCGAGGCGCGCCGTGCCGGCGAAGTCGACGGTGCCGGGCACGAGGCGATAGCGTCCCCGCCATCTGGATGTCCGCGCCACGCACGGCGAACGAGACGTGGCTCAATGAGAGCACGCCGCCGCCCAGCACGAAGGCGCCCTGCAGGCGCGACGCGACGTTCGCGACGCTCGTGTCCTCCGGCGCGCCGCGCGCTCGCCGCGACAGCTCGTCGATCTTCGACCGCACGGTGTTGCTCGAGAACCGCGCCTCGGCGACACGGAAGTGGCCATTCAGCTTCAGCCGCAGCGGCACCTTTCCCTTGCCCGGCGGCAGCTCCAGGTGCGTCTCGAGATGCAGCCCGCCGAACATCGCCGGCGGCTCGTCCTTCAGCGCAAGACGGAGGATGTCCTCGAGGCGCCCGTTGTCGATCCGCGCGTCGAGCTCCACGGTGCGGTCCTTCTCGGCGCCCATGTGCACGACGCCGCCGCGCGCCTGAATCGGCGTGTGCCCGAGCGTCGCCGACACGGCGTCGAGCATGGTGTCGCCGTTGGTGCCGTCGACGATCGCGGTGAACGTCGTGTTGAGCGGCAACGGCTCGCCGCCGATGTCGAGCGTGAAATCCGGCGTGCGCGTCTCGCCCTTGACGGTGATCTGCTCCAGACGCCCCGTGAACTGCCCTGTCGAATCCAGGTGCCCGCCGATGCCGTCGATCGTCGAGAGATCGGCGTTGTTGAAGGTGTAGGAGCCCGCCACCTTCGTGAGCGCCGGCTCGTACGGCTGCCACGGGCCGAACGTGCCGTCCGCGACGATGAGCCCCGCCGGAATCGGGTTCGTGAGCTCGGCGTGAAATTGGGTCGGGCGATCGAACGCCGCGGCGGTCAGCAGGACGCGATGGATCTGGAAGATGCGCGGCGGCCGGCCCGGCTTGCGGACGCCAATCTCGAGCACGGCGTCGTCCGACGTCAGCCGATCGACGATCACGGGCGTTGGCCGGCCGAGCTTGCCGCTCAGACTCGATCGCTCAGGGAGCTGGAGCTGCTCCCCCGTGCCGGCAGCGTCGTGATCGTCGTGGTGGCGCGGCGGAATGGTGATGTGCAGCCCGACGACGCTGATCGACGCGATGTGGATGGGCTTGTGCAGGAGCGCCGTGATGGGCACCTCGGCCGAGAAGCGATCGACGGCGATGAGCGGTGCAGCCTCTGGGTGCTCGCGGTGTCTCAATACGAGCCCATGCGCGGTGACGCGGACGACCAGGCCAAGCGAGACGTCCACGTCGCCCAGCTCGACGTTGCTGTCGAGGTTCTCGGAGAGGATGGCGATGATGCGCTCGCGGATGCGCGGCTGCTGCCAGCGGTAGACGAGGACGATGGCGATGGCGCTGACGACAGCCAGCGCAGACACGATCGCGATCAGGAGAATTCGTCTGTTCCGCCGCATCCTCACCCTGTCGCGCGGGGACGCGACGCCAGCCTCGACTCCGCCTACTTGCAGGAACAGGATGCAGTACAGGTGCCGCCGAAGGGCGCGCACGTGAACGCCGCTGCGCCGTTCGGGCAGATCTGCCCGCAGGAGGCCTGCACGGCCGGGCAGTCGCACGGGCACGTCCACGGCACGGCGTCGCGACTCTCCTGCTTGTCGAAACGCAACCCGCTGCCGGATCCGTTGGCCGCGCGCCGGGCGCTCTCGAGCTGGTCGGCGTCGCTCTCGCTCAGCGTCCAGGTGGACTTGCCGGATCCGGCGCGGACCACGGCGACCACCGCGCGATCGCGCAGGGTCACGCCCTTGATGTCGATCGGGATGTTCACGCGCCACCGCATCCCGCCGCCCAGCTCGTCGCCGACGCAGTAGTCGAGCGTGCCTTTCAGGTCGCCGTCCGCTTCGAAGATCCACACCCGCAGCGCGTACGATGACAGGGCTGTTGCCCTTGTTGCGCACCGACACCGTGAGCAGCGGCGTGTCGAAGAGGAAGGCCTTGAACGGATCGAGCTCGACCGGCGAGTTCGCCGGCGTGATGACCTTCGCGTCGCGGTCGGCGGCCGGCAGGACCGTCGCCCGAGAGCGCGAGCATCGCGACGAGCGCGACGAGATGCCGTGTGGCGTGTCCCCTAGAATGCCTGGCCGATCGCGAAATACCAGCGTCCATGGTCGTTGGTCGAGTCCTGCTTGAGCGGGTAGCCGTAGTCTACGCGCAACAGGATGAACGGCAGCACGAACCGGACGCCGAGGCCGGCGCTGGTGCGGTTCTGTTCAGATCGGGCAGGTTGAACTCGCCGAAGAAGGTGGCGTGGTCGACGAAGATCGCCCCCCGGAAGCGGCGGACGATCGGGAACCGGAGCTCCTCGTTGAGCACGAGCAGCGACGTCCGATGGCCGACCGCCTCCTGCCCGAGCAGCGTCGAGCGACACGTCGTCGTAGCCGCGCATCGTGGTGGACCCGCCGGCGTGCAGGCGCTCGCTCGTGATGAAGATCTGGCCGGGCCCGGAGGCGAGCTCGACGCGCGCCGCCGACGCCAGGACGGCGGTGCCTGGCAGCGGCAGGAAGTAGAAGTCCTGGTTCAGGTACTTCCGGTAGTACGCGGTCGATCCAAGCCACTCGGGCGCGATCTCGGCGCTCGTCGAGTGGAAGAAGCCGCGGCCCGTGTCGATCACGTTGTCGCGCCGGTCGTAGTAGAACGAGCCGAGCAGCCGGCTCAGGTTGCCCTTGAGCTGGACGGGCGGCACCGCCGGATCGTCGGACGTGATGCGGAGGTCCTGCTTCTGGATAGTTGTACCCGTAGGCCAGCTGCACGCTCCTGAAGCGAATGCGCTGGTCGAACGTGAAGTCCTTGGTGCGCTGCTCGGCGTGCAGCCCCGCCTCGGAAATCTCGCGTTGCCATTCGTCGCCGACGTAGAAGTTGGTCTGGAACGGCTTGCCGAAGATGCGGCGGCTGCTCAGGTAGACGCGGACCACGCGATCGGACGGGTTCACGCGGCCGGCGATGCCTCCGGTAATGCCGCGCCCGAACAAGCCGCGCCTGGTGAGGTCGGCCACGATGCCCGGATCGACGCTCCCCCATTTCGGGCTCGTCGCGGGACGGTACGGATCGAACAGCTGGAAGCCGGTACTGCAGGCGATATTTCGGCAGCAGATCCACCGAGATCGTCGCGTCCATCACGCCCGACTGCCGCTGGCCGGCTGGCGCCGGACGCGCGGTGGTGTCGATCGACACCTGACGGAAGAGGTCGGTGTCGTAGAGACGATCGCGGGCCTGGTTGATGGCGTCGAGCGACACCGGCTCTCCCAGCGTGAACGCGCTGAGGTGCTCGACGAGGGCGCGCTCCTTGCCCTCGACGCCGGCGATCGTCAGCGTGCCGAGCAGCGCGCGCTCGCCGCGCGCGACCTTGAACACGAGATCCGCCGTGATCTTGTCGCTGCGGAACGTGCTCTGCGCCGTGACGCGCGTGCCGCGATAGCCGGCGACGCGATACCGCTGCTGCAGCTGTCGTGACGCGCCTCGGACGAGCGTGTCCGTCAGCACGGTGCCCGGCTCGATGGGCGTGGTGAGGTCGACGCCCTGCGGCGGCGTGCCCGGGTCGTCAACGCGCGCCACGCCGACCTTGAAGACGGGCCCTTCCGCGATCTGGACGGGCAACGTCGCCCGGTTGCCCTCGAAGGCGGCGTTGCCGATCGTCACCTGCGCGCCGAGATACCCGCGCGCGTGATACGCCGTGACCAGCACCGTCTGCAAATCCGACGGCGAGCTCCAGATGCGCTCGCCGACGCCCGACAGCGTGACGGCCTTCTTCAGGTCCGACGCCGACATGGCCTGGTTGCCCGTGTACACCACTTCACGCGAGGTGTAGCGAGGGCCGGGCACGATCGTGACGGCGGCGGTCTTGGTCCGGCCGTTCATCCGCACCTCGGTCGTCACGGTCGGCTTGAGGTAGCCCTTCGTGGCCATCCACGGCACGATCAGCCGCGAGAACTCGTCGCCGAGCAGGGTGTCGACCGGCGTGTCCGTCCAGGCGGCGATCAACGCGTCGCGCAACGAGCCGGGGATCTTCGTGCCGGTCACGACGAGCGTCGTCGGAGCCCCTTCCTCGATCGTGTAGCCCAGATCGACTGGCGTCGGGTCCTTCCCGGGGTTTGCGGGCGGCGTCGTCGGATCGCGGCGCGCCGTGATGCGGGCCTGGAAGTAGCCGCGGTCGAGGAACAGCTTCTCGAGCTTGTCGCGATCCTCCTGCCATTTGTAGAAGTCGAACGTGCGGCCTTCGGTGATCCGCAGCGTCTTCCGAACCTCCGGCTCGCCGATGTCGCCGAAGGTGGCGATGAAGACGTCGCGGACCTTTTCCGGCGTGCGCTTCTTGACGGGCCGAATCGCCGTTCCTCCGCCGAACGAGATGTCGTGGCGGATCTCGTACGACCGATCCTGGTTGTCCTGCTGCACGAAGCGCAGCTCCAGCCTCGGGATCACCTCCCAGCCGACGATGTAGGTGATCTCGCCGCTCTCGCGCAGGTTCTGCGAGACGATCACCTCGAGGGTCGGCAGGACTTTCTTCGAGAAGGTCAGGCGCTGCGCCGGGTTCGAGTCGGCCGAGATCAGGCTCGGATCGAACATCAGATCGCCGGGATTGCCCGATTCGATGCGCACGCTGTCGAGGCCGATCGCGCGCCCCACCGCGCTCGTGATCTCGCCAGAGAGCGCCGAGGCGAGCTGCTGCGTCACGACGTCGCCTGGCGCCACCGAGGAGGTGCGCGTGCCGTTGACCATGAGCGAGGCGATCTGATCCTCCGGCAGGGGCGGATCGGAGTTGAGCCTGGTCTCGACGCGTCCCTCGACCGTGTCGAGCCTCATCGTCAGGACGTAGCCGCCGACGGTGGTCTGCGCGCTCATGTGGATCTCGGGCGTGATGCTGTTGGGATCCGTGAACTCGAAGCGCGCGAACTGGATCTGGTATTCGTGGCCGCCGAAGTAGAACTGGCCGCCGGAGGCGACGTCGGCCTCACCGAGGATCCGGACGTTCGACGGCGACCCCTGGATCCGCAGGTTCGTGCCCACCGACACGCGGCCGTAACTGGTGTCGATGGCAATCGAGTCGTTCGCGAGCACCTGGATGTTGAGCGTGACCGGGCCAGGGCCCGCCGCCCGCTGAGGCGCCGCGCCGTAGACGGGCGCCTTGGGCGAGAAAAGCGAGACCAGCCCGCCGGTGACGATGAACGACTCGCGGTACGCCGCCTCGACGATCGTGGCCGTGCCGCCGAGCGTGAACCGTGAGTCCTGCTGCCGTCCTGTCAGCGTCAGGTTGGCGTCCACCATGCTGCGGAAGCCGCGCGGCGCATCGAAGAGCGCGCCGCTGACCTTGATGGCGATGCTGCCGGACGGAGTGCCGCGGCCTGGCTGCCGCATCGACCCGGACGCCTCGAGCGAGCCGCCGTTCAGCGCGCCCGTGAACTTCTCCACGGTCATCTGGCCGTTCGAGAATCGGACGGTGCCGTGAATGTCCGCGAAGAGCAGCCGCGGATCGCGGATCAGGAGCTCGGCGCTTTCGAGCGTGACGAAGCCTTCGATGTTCGGCGTCGCCAGCGGCCCCTTGACCGCCGCCGACAGATTCGCCTTCCCCGAGGGCCGGGAGCTGCCGAGCACCAGCGCCAGGCTCCGCAGGTCGAACTGCCCCTCGATCTTTCCGTCGACCGACGGCGTCCCCGTCAGCGTCATGGATCCCGCGAGCGTGACGTTACCGCCGAGCTGGTTGCCCACGAGCGTCCACGGATCCAGCGTGGCCACGCCGTTGCGCAGGACGAGATGGCCGGGCGATTTTTGTGTGATTCCTGCCTCGCGGGAGCTGATCGAGGCGTCAACCACCTTCACATCGGCGACGGCCGACTCCACCGTTGGCTCCTGCGCGGCGACGGTGTACTCGACCCTGACGTTGAAGCCCGTGGCCTTCAACGCGTCGCTGCTCACGAACGGCTCGAGCACCTTGATCGTCACGTCGTCCACGTGCCCGGTCAGCGACGCGCTGCCTCCCGGGCTCGCGCCGGGAACTTTGAGGAACCGCGCCGGCACGGTGCCGGCGATCGCGGCGTGCGCGCCCTGCCAGTGCCCCTCGGCGACCTCGAGCGTGAGACGGTCGCGATCGAGCGCCGCGCGCACGTTGATGCCGGTGACCGGCGGATGGAACCCGTCGCCGATGGTGGCGTCGTCCAGGCGCAGCGCGCCGGTCACGAGCGGCGTCTTCACGGGCCCGGTCGCGTTGACGGTCGCGACGAAAGCGCCGTTCAGCGCCATGTGCTCGGTGCCGGCCGGCATGTACGGCGCCACCGACGGGCGAAGGTCTTCGAGCTGGCCGGTGAGCTGCGCCTGGATCGAGTGTCCGGGTTGCCCGTCGAGGCGACCCGAGGCGGTCAGGTGCGTGCCGCCGCTCGACAGGTCGACTCCGGTCACCTCGACAACAGAGGGGCTCCAGCTGACGCGCGCGCCCGGCGCCATGGCGATCGGCTGCTCGTGGACGGTCGCGTCGAGTCGATCGACGGCGAGGTCGGCTGCATCGAGTGTCTTCGACTGCATCGAGCCCGAGGCATGCGCGGTCAGATCGACCGCGCCGAGCGCGACGTCCAGACCGTTGACGCGCGCGGCAAACGGCGAGTCGGGCGTATGGACCGAGAGCTCCCCCGAGAACTGCCGAGCACCACGCAGCTCGACATCGCCGGTGAGCCGCGCCCCGAGCGTCTCGACTCGAACGTCCGCATGCGCTTTCCCGTCGGCCGTGGTGATCTTCGCGTCGAGGGGGCCAAAGTCGACGGCGTCGAGCCGCAAGCTCGGCGCGCGAAGGTCCGCCGTGATGGCCGGCGACTCCGTGGTCCCGCTCAGGTGAATGTCGCCGTCGAAGCTCGCGGCGATCCGCCCTTCAGCCTCGTCCGCTGTCGTCGTCAGGCCAGGAACGGCGAGGTCGAGGGCGAACGCGGAGGTTTTCAGCGCGGCCGAAATCGCGCCGCCATCCGCGTTCCACGAGGCCTCGCCGGTGAGTTGCCCGCCGCGCGGGCCGGTGACGCTGATGTTGTCGAGCGTCAGCAGGCCTGTCCGTGTAGCGGACGTGCGCCGCGACGGGTGAGAGTGGCTGACCCGACAAGAGGATTGGGCCGCCATTGACCGTGGCGTCGACGACCGGTGTCTTCAGCGGACCCGTGACCTGGCCTGTCAACGTCGGCAGGTCCGCTCACCGGAAGGTCGATGCCAAAGCGGCGCGTCCACGCCTCGACGGCGATGCGGGAGCCGGTGAACCGGCCGTCGATCGTGTCGCGATCGAAGTCGATCGTCGTCGTGCCCGTCGCCGTCGACTCGCCGGACGCCGCCGTGAAGGAGGTGACCTGAAGCGCCGAGGGATCGACGGTGGCGTCGAGGTCCACGGCGACGGCGGGCTGATCGGGCCACGCCAGGTCGCTGTGAAGCGACAGCGCGGCGCGCGCGGTGCCGAAGGTCTCGGAGAGCTCGGCCGTGCCCGTGAGATCGCCGGTGGCGCTGCCGAACTCCGGCGAGGCGTCGAGGTCCGCGTAGCGGAACGCGTCGAGCACGACCGGCGCGACCGGGCCCGAGAGCGCGAGCGTGCCGCCGAGCGGCCACTTCGCGTAGTCGGCCTGGCTGCCGCGCGTCTGAATCGTGCCGCGCATGGCGAGGGCGCCGTCGGCGCGCGCATCGACGTCGATCGTCCACGGGCCGCGCCGGAACCTGGCGTCGACGCGACCGTCGAGCCAGAGGCGTTCGCCGTGTTCACGGCCGCTCGGGCGCCCCTGCCACGTCGTGCGCAGCGTGGCGTCGATGGCGCCGGCGTGCCACGCGGTCCAGTGGCCCTCGAAGTGGCCGCTCACGACCGAGGCGGGCGCGACATACAACGCGCCTGGCGACTTCGCGAGCAGCGTGCGCCACAGCCGGCCCGCGTCCATGTTGCGGAAGTCGAGCACGGCGTGACTCTGTCCCGCGTCTTCCCACGCGAGGCGTCCGTTGCCCTGAGCCGTGCCCGCGCCCACCGCCACGCGCATCGTGTCGAGCGTGATGCCGCCGGTCTCGAGGGCGCCGGTCGCGGCGAAGTCGTTCACGAGCACCTGCTGCCAGCTGACGTCCTTGCCGGCGACGGCGACGTCGGCGAACGCGGGCGCGCCCTTCGACGCGGGCAGCGTGAAATCCACGCCGAGATTGCCGCGCAACGTGTCGAGCAGCGGCAGCCACGTGTGCAGCGCTTCGCCGCGCAGATCGCCATGCGCCTTGAGCTGCAGCCGGTCGGCGCCGTGGAACGTGAAGCCGACGTTGGTGTTGATCGTGCCCTCGGCAGCGTCGACGCGCAGGTCGTCGACGCCTGTGCCTTGCGGCGAATAGCGGGCGCGACCGCCGAGCAGCGTGAACGCGGTGGCGCGGGGATACCAGGAGATCTCCGTCCGTGCGCCGGATCCCAGCGAGCCGGCCAGTTCGCCGGCGTGGCCGGACCCGCTCGGCAGCAGATCGACCGTCAACCCCGTCGTCTTCGACACGAACTTCGCGTCGCGATCCTCGTAGTGGACGCCGACGTTGTGCAGCCGCAGCGCCGCGAACGCAGGCAGCGGCTTCGGCGGCTGCGACGACGTGCGCGGCGCGAGCCACTTGGCGGGAATGGTGATCCACTGCCGCCCTTCCTGCACGAGCGACACGTCCGCGTTCTCGAGCGTGACGTCGAGGCCGTCGAGCTGCGCCGCGATACGTCGTCCACGGATAGCGGACCGACACGTGCTCGGCGCTCACGAGCGGAGTCTGTCCAGGCACGCCGACGCGCAGGCCGTCGATGCTGACGGACCGCGAGATCAGGTTGTAGTGAATCGACTGGTAGCTGACGTCGGCGCCGATCGGCGCGTGCAATTTCGCGAGCGCGTAGTCGACCAGCGTGCGCTCGGTCGGCGGCAGGTGGATCCCGACCACGAGGACGGCGGCGAGGACGCCAGCCCACAGGAGCGCGCGACGGACACGGCGCGCCC
This sequence comes from Vicinamibacteria bacterium, assembly GCA_963787035.1. Classification (GTDB taxonomy): domain Bacteria; phylum Acidobacteriota; class Vicinamibacteria; order Vicinamibacterales; family JAENWD01; genus JAENWD01. Next base: position 16,317 of record CAWBBN010000019.1, on the reverse strand, counting down.
AGCCCGACCGACGCGGCTCGGCGGGCCGCTCATCCTCGCTCACGGTTCGATTTTAGCGATAATCCCCGCATGCGAGTCCTTTCCGGCGCGGTGCTCGGGCTGGCCTTGGCGGCCAGGCTCGGAGTGTCGTATTCGCAGACACCCGCGCAGGAACCCGATTGGAACAAGCCGGTGGAGCCGTTTCGGATCATCGGCAACATCTATTACGTCGGCACCAACGAACTCGGGGCCTACCTGCGTGAAGACGCCCGAGGGCGCCATCCTCCTGGACGGCGGACTGCCCGAATCGGCGCCGCTCATCGCGCATTCGATAGAGGCAATCGGCGTGCCGCTGACGCAGCGTCAAGATTCTGCTCACGACGCAGGCGCATTTCGATCACGTCGGGTCGCTGGCCGAGCTGGCGCAGAAGACCGGCGGACGCGTCATGGTGATGGCCGGCGACGCCGAGCTCGTGGAAAAGGGCGGGCACGGCGACTACCTGTTCGGCGACACGATGGCGTTCCCGCCCGCGAAGGTCGGCGAGGTGCTGCACGACGGATCGACGATCACGCTCGGCGGCACGACCCTCGTCGCGCATCTGACGCCCGGCCACACGAAAGGCTGCACGACGTGGACGACGACGGTGCGTGAGGACGGGCTGACCTACTCGGTGGTGTTCCCGGGGAGCGGGTCGGTGAACCCGGGCACGCGACTCGTGAAGAATCCGTCGTATCCCGGCATCCGCGCCGACTACGAGAAGACCTTCCGCGTGCTGTCGGCCATGCATCCGGACGTCTTCCTCGGCGCGCACGCCGGATTCTTCGGGCTGGACGACAAGCGCGCGGCGCTCGCCGCGGGCAAGACGCCGAACCCGTTCATCGACCCCGCGGGATTCCAGGCGCTCGTGAAGCGGCAGTCCGAACGGTTCCACGAGGCCGTGGTCAAGGAAACGACCGAGAGCGCTCCGGCATCCGGACAGTAGCCATGGACGATCTGGTCGAGCGCCGCATTCGGTACATCGAGCGCCAGAAGCTTCTGCACAAGGAGTCGGTGGACGTCGACGCGGCGTCGCAGTCGGCGATGGGCACGGGACAACCCAACCGTCACGGCAAGCCTCAACTTCCCGTCGGCCAGCACGTCGTCCGCAACTGGCCGGTGCTGGATCTCGGCGACGTGCCGGACATCAGCACCGACGAGTGGACCCTCGAGGTCGGCGGGCTCGTCGAGAATCCCGTCACGCTCACCTGGAAGGACTTCCTCGCGCTGCCGCAGGCGGAAGACGTCAGCGACTTTCACTGCGTGACGACGTGGAGCCGCTTCGACAACCACTGGAAGGGCGTGCGGTTTCGAACGATCGCGGAGCTCGTCGTGCCTCAGCCCGATGTGCGCCACGTCCTGACGACCGGCTACGACCACATGCCTGGCACGCGCATTCCCTACACGACGAACGTGCCGCTCGCGCGCGCGATCGAAGAGGACGTGCTGCTGGTGCACACGTGGCAGGGACAACCCTTGCCGCGCGAACACGGCGGGCCGGTGCGGATGATCACGCCGAAGCTGTACGCCTGGAAGGGCGCGAAGTGGATTCACCGCGTCGATTTCCTCGCGCGAGGATCAGAAGGGGTTCTGGGAGCTGCGCGGGTATTCGAACACCGCGGAGCCGTGGGCCAACGATCGCTACGCTAGCTAGCCTGCGGCGGCCACAGAGGACACCGAGAAATTCGCACAGGCACAGAGACACAGAGGAGACGGGCCGCGGAGCGGCCTGAAGACACGACCTGCCGGGTGGATGCCACGGCCTGTGCTCATCCACCCGGCTGGCGTGTCTTCAACGCCTCGCCGCGCCCCTGTCTTCTCTGTGATCTCGGTCTCTGTGGCAGATCTCCGTGACCTCCGGGCCGCTCTGCGCTTGTGTCCTAGCGACAGCGCGTGGTCGGACCACGAGACGACGCCCGCGCGTCCCTTGCTAAAATAGAGGGGACGCGGCGCATTCCTGCCGCCGCCTATTCAGGAGATGGCATTGAGCAAGCGCACCACCGGCAAGACTCCGTCCGACAGCCCGACCCCGGCGCCGCGTCGCCGCAAGGCGGCCGCGGCCGAAACTACCGAGGCACCGAAGACCACCCGCACGCGTCGCAAGGTGACGGCGGCGGTGACGAGCGAGGCCACCGACGTCGTGGTGCAGATCGTCGGGCCGAGCTCTGATGAGATCGCCACGCGCGCGTACTTCATCGCGCTCGAGCGTGGATTCCAGGGCGACCCGGTCGCCGACTGGCTCCAGGCCGAGCAGCAGCTGCGCGAGGTCACGGGCTCCTGATCCTGGACGGACCGGCTCTCGCGCTACACTCGACCAGTGAGCGCCGGTCCGTCAGCCACATCGACCATCTGGCGCGAGGGGCAGCCGCCCGTCGCGCCGATGCTGGCGTCGACCTCCGAAGTTCCGCTCGTCCAGCCTGACTTCGTCTACGAACCCAAGTACGACGGCGTCCGGACGATCGCGTACGTCAGCCCGGGCCGGCCCGTGCCGGAGGTCCGTCTTTTTTCGCGCCTCGGCAACGACAAGACCGCGCAGTTCCCCGCCGTCGCGAAGGCGCTCGCCCGCTTTGCGCTGAAGGTCAAGCAGCGCGTCGTCCTCGACGGCGAGATTGTCGCGCTCGACGAGCGGCAGCGGCCTGTCGGCTTCCAGCACCTCCAGGGCCGCATCCACATGAAGTCGGTGGACAAGGCCGACGACACGCCCACGGCGTTCATCGCGTTCGACGTCATTGCCGACGGCCCGCACGACCTGCGCGGCATGACGCTGGTCGCGAGGCGCGCCGCGCTCGAACGCATCTTCGGCAATCCCGGCTCGCCGCTTCTGCGCATCTCCGAGCAGGTGGCCAGCGACGGGCGCGAGCTCTACCGTCGAGCGATTGCCGAAGGCTGGGAAGGCCTGATCGCCAAGCGCTCGTCGTCCAAATACGTCTCGGGCAAGCGCACGCCCGATTGGGCGAAGCTGAAGCTCGTCCGCGAGCAGGAGTTCGTCGTCGGCGGATGGACCGAGCCGCGCGGCACGCGCAGCGGATTCGGCGCGCTGCTGCTCGGCGTCTACGAGGGCAAGAAGCTCGTCTACGTCGCGCACGTCGGCAGCGGGTTCGATCACGCGGAGCTGACGCGCGTGATGGCCGAGTTGACGCGGCTGCAGACGGCGACGTGTCCGTTCGATGTGCCGCCGCCGGCCACGAACGAGACGGCGCACTGGGTGAAGCCGAAGCTCGTCGCGCAGGTGAAGTTCACCGAGTGGACCGACGACAACAAGCTCCGCCATCCGACCTACCTCGGCATGCGCGACGACAAGAAGCCGCAGGAGGTCGTCCGCGAAGAGACGCCGCAGTACAAGGAATCCGTCTTGCAGCGCCTGCCAGACGTGGCACAGCGACGAGCGACGGGCGAAGAGCGAGGAACTGCGACCGAAGAGCGCGGAGCCGCGAACTCGCGGCAAGGCCGTCGTAGGGCCGTACGTAGGGCCGGACTTCAGTCCGGCCATGATCCCGGCCCCGACCAAGCCCCTCCAGCTCGTCGTCGATCAGCTGCAGGACCTCGAAGACCGCCGCCAGAAAGGCGTCATCGCGCTGCCCGACGGCGACTCGCTCGAAGTCGGCAACCTCGAGAAGGTCTTCTGGCCCGATCTGCCCGCGACGAAGGGCGACCTCCTCCGCTACTACGTGAAAGTGTCCCCCTGCATCCTCCCGGTCGTCGCGGACCGCGCGCTCGTGATGAAGCGCTTTCCCAACGGCGTCGGCGACGAGGCGTTCTATCAGCACCGCGCGCCCGACAAGGTGCCCCGTGGCGTCCGCACGATCACGCTGCCGGACGACGACGTGCCGAGCCGGCTGGTCGGCGGTTCGCTGAAGACGCTGCTGTATCTGGCGCAGCTGGCGGCGATCTCGATGGACCCGTGGTTCTCGCGCGTCGAGACGCCGCATGTCGCCGATCACGTCGCGTTCGATCTCGATCCGATGCCGGGGACGCCGTTCGAGCACGTGCTCGACGTCGCGCGGTGGCTGCACGACGAGCTCGAGAAGATCGGCGCGGTCTCGTTCCCGAAGACGTCAGGGGCCGACGGGCTGCACGTCTACGTGCCGCTGCCGAAGCGCACGCCGTACGAGTCCGGCCGCATCTGGGCGCAGATCATCGCGACCCTGGTGGCGGCCAAGCACCCGAAGGTCGCGACCGTCGAGCGGACGGTGCGCAAGCGCGGCGCGAAGATCTACGTGGACTACCTGCAGAACATCGAGGGCAAGACGCTGGCGTGCGCCTACAGCGCGCGCGCGAGCGCGTACGGCGGGGCCTCCACGCCTCTGACGTGGAAGGAGGTCCACGCCGGCGTGGACCGGCGCGACTTCACGATGGCGACGCTGCCCGCGCGGATCGCCGAGGTCGGCGATCTCTGGAAAGGGCTCTTCACCGCCAAGGCCCCCAAGCTCGAGGACCTCGCGAAGAAGCTGAAGTAGCTCATCAGCTCGAGCACACGCATCCGCCAGCTGATGCACAGCGCGCGAGCTTCTCGCTATCGCATCCAGCCGCCGCGCCCGATAGGGTGATCAGCCCCCCAGCCGGTACGATCCGATGAAGATCCCGGCTCGACGCGTCCTGGCGCAACGCTGGTTCGGCCTGCGCTGGGGCATCCCCTACACGTTGCTGACGCTTGGCTCCGCGCTGGCGATTGCCGCGGCGTGGTACGTCCTGTCAAACGCAGAGGCCCGGCTTCAGTCCGATTTTCTGACCGACGCCCAGAGGGCGCGGCATCAGATCGAAGCGCGGTTGAACTCGCATTTCGACGTCGTGCAGGCGACGGCAGCGCTGGTGACCTCCAACAACGAGATCAACGGCGCGGAGTTTCGTGCCTTCGTGTCAGCACTCCACCTCCACCGTCAATACCCGGGCTTGCGGGCCATTGGCTTTGCGCCGCGAGTCCCGCGCCATCAGCTGAAGTCCTTCCTCAGGCTCGCCGCACTCGACGGCACTCCGCTGACGGTCTGCGGCCCGGAGCTCGTCGCCGGATTGCTATCCCGTGATGTTCCTCGAGCCCACGGACGGCGGGAATCGCGCGGACATCGGGTTCGATTTGTCGGCCGACGGGCTCGCCGCGGCCGCGCTCGAGCGCGCCCGCGATTCGGGGCAGTCCGTGCTGACTCGCAGCGTGGCCTTTGCCACCCCTGCCGGAGAGCCGCCCGGGACGACGCTGCTCTTCGCGGCGCCGATCTTCCGGCACGGCGCGTCGGTCACGACAGTCGCCGAGCGCCGGCGCGCGCTGGTGGGGTTCGCGCTGAGCCCGATCGACATGGACGACATGATGCGCGTCGTCTCGGCTGCCAACGAGTCGGTGGCGTTCGAGGTCTACGACAGCACCCGGTCGGAGACCGGCGCGGTGCGCTATTCCTCCACTGCGTGGACCGGCCGTTTCGGCTACGAGTCCGCCGAGACCGTCCAGGTCGCCGGGCAGCCCTGGCAAATCATCGTCCGCCTCGCGCCTCGAGAGGATCTCGCGCTGTCATCGGGACGGGCCACGCTCGGCGCAGGCCTGCTGCTGGTCATTCTGCTGTTCACGGTGACCCGTGCGCAGGTGCGCGGCTGGGAATCCGCCGCACGGCACGAGGCCGATCTCCATCAGTTGGCGCTCCACGATCCGCTCACGGGCCTGCCGAACCGCGCCCTCCTCGACGATCGGCTGGGCAAGGCGATCGCCGCGGCGCAGCGCAGCGGCCGCCGCCTTGCGGTGATTTTCCTGGACGTCGATCTGTTCAAGCAGATCAACGACACCTGGGGTCATGCGACTGGAGACGAGTTGCTTCGATCGGTGGCCGCGCGGCTGCTGGGCTCGGTGCGCCAGTCGGATACCGTCAGCCGCCACGGCGGCGATGAGTTCGTGCTGCTCCTGACCGACATCGATCAGCCGCAGCACGCCGCCGATCGCGCGTACGAGCTGATGTCCGCGATTACGCGCCCTCACAACGGAGGCGGCCACGCCATCGAGGTCACCGTCAGCGTCGGCGTGAGCATCTATCCCGATGACGGACGCGACGCCGCGATGTTGTTGCAGGCGGCTGACGCGGCGATGTACCAGGCCAAGGAGCGCGGGCGCAACACCTGCCAGTTCTTCACCGCCGAGATGAACGCGCGCGCCGTCGCGCGTCACACGGTCGAGGCCGGTCTTCGCCGTGCGCTCGCCCGGCAGGAGCTGGTGCTGCATTACCAGCCGAAGATTGCGCTCGAGACGGGCGCAATCTCGGGTGTGGAGGCGCTGGTGCGCTGGCGGGACCCGGGCCGCGGCCTGATCGGGCCGGCCGAATTCGTGTCCATCGCCGAAGAGTCCGGGCTCATCGTCCCGCTGGGCCGATGGGCGCTCCGCGAGGCCTGCCGGCAAGCCAGTGCGTGGTGCGAGTCCGGATGCCCGATGTCCGTGGCGGTGAACGTGTCTGCGATCGAGCTGCGCTCGAAGGACTTCCTGGAGCATGCGACGAAGGTGCTCCGCGAAACCGGGCTCGACCCGCGGTATCTCGAGCTGGAGCTGACCGAAAGCATCCTCATGCGGCAGGTGCCGTCAGCGGTGGAGATGCTGCAGGCGCTGAGGGCGCTCGGCGTCACGATCGCGATCGACGATTTCGGGACCGGCTACTCGAGCGTGACGTACCTGAGGCAGTTCCCCGTCGACGTCCTCAAGGTCGATCAGTCGTTCATCCATGAGGTCACGACGCCCGCCGGCGATTCGCCGATCGTGAGCGCGATGATCAGCATGGGGCGGAGCCTTGGACACCGTGTCGTGGCCGAGGGCGTCGAAACCCTGGAGCAGTTTGCGTTCCTGCGGGCGCAACACTGCAGCGAAGGCCAGGGGTTCTATTTCAGCCGGCCGTTGCCGGCCGACCAGTTGACGGCGGCCTGGGCGGCGGGGCCGGCGGGCGTGTTTCTCAGGGCTCGCGGCTCCTGGCAGCCAGCGTAGTCCGGCGAGCTCGGATCGTCGTCAAGAGGCACGGTCCTCTTCCATTGACTCGCGGAGTTCCTTTATACTGACTGTTCGTGCGCCCGTAGCTCAGTTGGATAGAGCGCCGGACTTCGAATCCGTAGGTCGCAGGTTCGAGTCCTGCCGGGCGCGCCAACCGCCCTTCAGGGTCGGCTTCGCCGACAGCGTTCGCGCGAATCACCGCCGACGGAGCGCCCGTCAAAGGTCGACGCCGCCAGGTCGCGCGGTTCGATTTCGCACTTCGCACTCCCCACTTCGCACTCCCAGAGTGGGCCCGTAGCTCAATTGGCAGAGCAGCAGACTCTTAATCTGTTGGTTCTAGGTTCGATTCCGACCGGGCTCACCACTCTTTCATCAGCACTCTCGGACGGCGCCAAGTACTTGAAAAGTGGTGCCGTTACGGCGGTTCGATTAAACCGATTTCCGTCGTACGCGATTCCTTCAGGGAAGAACAGCTGCTGCAGCCGCTGCTTGTAATCGAGCGAGGCTTGCACCCACAGGTCTGAGGCGCGCGGCAGAATGCGTTCTGCGAACGCCAGGATGCCCTCTACGTCGAGTTCATCGACGGCCTCGGCGTGATGGTCGATCTTGGCGAGCGTCAGTTCCTCGCGCAGCTTGTCGCGTTGACGGCCGTAGGTCGTGACGTCGATCGCCTCCGGTACAGGAACGCCTCGTCCAGCTTGTCCATCTTCTGCTGGATGGCACTCACCCTCCGTTGCTGCGCCGTGGTCCGATCCTTCGCCTCGGCCCGACGCTGCTCCCACGCGTAGAGGATTCGATCCTTGACGAGCCGCATGTAGCCAGGCGTTGGCTGCAGCAATGCGAGCTCATCGACGAAGGCCCCTTCCAGCGTCGCCTTGCTGATGTTGACCGCCCGGCACTGCCGCTGGCAGTGGTAGGACGCGTAGTGGCCGTTCCGGCCCTTGGACCAGCTGCCCGTCAGCGGACCGCCGCACGTCTCGCACCGCACGAATCCCCTGAGCGGAAAATCCGGATGATGCCGCGGTCGTGGCCCTGCGACGACGACGCGGCCATCGAGAACCGCCTGCACGCGATAGAACGTGGCCTCGTCGATCAGCGGTTCGAAATCACCGCGGGTTGACACGCCATAGTCCGGGCTCTCGATCTTGCCGACGTAAATCGAGTTCCGCACCATCTGGCCGAAGCTTGCGGCGAGAGCACCAATGCACGTCGCGTGCGCAAGCCGGCCTCGGTCATTCGGGCAATGACTTCTTGCTTCGTGAATCGTCCCGTTGCGAGGTCCTGAACGCACGCGCGATGAGCGGCGCCTGTTCCGGATCCGGCACCAGGCTCTTGCCAGACCATTTCGGCGCGTTCGACGGCTCACGCCGCCGGTCGAAGCAAATCCACTGCCCGCAGCCACCCGTCCAGCTGGTTCCAGCTCGCGAAAATGGGGTCACCTCTTTCCTTAAGGATTCTTCGATCTCCTGACGCTGATCGGCGGCATCGTTCTCATCTTGACAGCCAATCGCCGCGTCTAGTGTGCTCGCCGCCTGCGCCTGAAGGCTTGGCAGAACGTGCGAATCAGGCATCGAAATCGTCGAGATCGCTGGGGATCGAGCCCACGGAATTTTCGGCGACGTCTAATCGCATCACGATTTGCTGCCGATCACCCTGCTGCCGATCACGTAGCCCCATCCCACCGAGCCGAACGTGATCAGTGTCAGCAGATACGAGAACACGCCTTGCACGCAGCGCGCATCCGTCAGCCCTGCGTCGCGCAAAGTGGCGGCGTATTTCGACGTGTGCCGCACGTCGACGATGAGCACGCGCCCGCCAGGCGCCAACACGCGCGCGATTTCGCGCACGGCGGTCTGCCGCTCGCCGGCGTTGTAAATATTGTGCAGCGCCATGCTCGAGAGCACCACGTCGAAGCTGGCGTCAGGGAAGGGAAGTTTTCGCGCATCGCCGGTGTGCACTTCGACTTTATCGGCGACGCCTTCGATCATCGCGTTGCTTAACGTGCCCGCTGCGTTGTTGCCGCTGAGATCTTCCTGCTGCCATTTGTCGATGCCGACGGCGCGGCCGGTCGAGAGCCGCTTGGCCGCGCCGATGAGAAACAATCCCAGCCCGCACCCCACATCCAGCACGCGCTCGTTTCCGTTCCAATGGATCTTGTTGAGATATGTGTCCCGCTCGCGTATCTTCCCGATCTTGCTGTCGTAAATCATCCACAACGCCATCGCGCCGCAGCTCAGGCCGGCCCCGATTAACGGCCGGGCAATCACCGCGATGACATCCTGCCGGGACCACACGCCCAGCAGCCGCGTGATCAGCGAGATGATCCCCAGCGCCGCGACGATGAGCATATTGCGCACCGCCAGCGGCGCATCCAGGCCGTAATTGGGAGTCCGATTTTCATTCATCCTTTGCCTTTCATGATCCGGGCAATCTAATCACTCGGCCTGGACGATGACAAATCCGTCTTCCGGATCCGCAAGATCGCGGTCGTTGACATAAGAGGCCACGAGGAACACCGCGAACTCCTGTTCCAGGCCCTCGGGGGCACGTACGCCCTCCATTACCCCGTACGATGGCGGCTCCATTCTGATGCTCCGGGTCTTCCACGGGCGCGAAGCAAGGGAAGGGCGCGATCCGAGCACTCACGCTGCTCGTCGAAGGCGCTCGATCTGCCGCAGCCACTCGTTCAGGTGGTTCCAACTCGCGAAATTGCGGCTCACCAAAAACAATACCCCACCACACCTGACATTCCGCCGGCCTGGCGAGGCACTTCCCCCGCGTATTGCCGAGCACGCCTCAACGGGAACGGGCAACGCGGTGGAGCTCTATTCCCAACGCTGAGCGCAGTATGCCGTTGACCACTCCTGCCGCAGTGCGCTGATGGGGAGCCTTTGTTCCTGGATATCTCGTGCATTCCTCTCTCGATGTGCTCAACCGCCGAGCGATTCCGCCTCAGGAAGCCCGTTCAACCAGGGATAGGAGGAGACGAGCACGTTGTCGCCGCGCCTGGCCACAAGAGTGACGCGGTTCTCCGGTTTGTCGGCTCCAGAGGCGCGTGAACTTCAGTCACGGACGTAAACCCCAGTTCGACCAGGAGTCGTACGAGCGACTCCTTCGTGAACCAGAACGAGAAGGCGTTATCGAGACTCATCAGCAGACGCGAGCGCCGGACGGCCTCAGAATCGGTGTCATCGTGCTCGCGGTTCCGACTTCCGCTGGACTTGCGACCGCGATAGTCGATCTCCAGCTCGCCTTGCAACGCAATGTGCGTGTCGATGATGAGGAATCCCGTGAGCATGTCGCGGATATTCTCGAGGACGGCAAACGCGTCCTTGCTGTCGAGGTGATACAGAATGCCAAGAAAATAGACCACGTCGAAGAGGCCGTGAGTGGTCCGGGTAATGTGGCGGATGTCGTTCAGCTCGAATTTCAGTCGCGTCAGACCGGCCTCAGAAGCGATGCGTTGTCCCTCGTCCATCCGTTCGTTGCGGCCGTCGATTGCGATCACCTCGGCGCCGCGGAGGGCCGCCTCGATGCTGTACACCCCTTCGCCGCAGGCAAGATCGAGAACTCGCAGCTTGTCAAAGCCCTGAGTCGCGAGGTCTCGAGTGAGCTGCATGACGCGCCTCACCTTGACGCCGTTCGCGTTGCCCTGCTGAACGATGCCCGGTCCGCCCTGCGAGCCTTTCTCGGCGAACACTTGGAGGGCATGCGCGTTCAACGGATGCATGATTTCGCTGATCGCCATTGGCTACCTCGACTCTGCACCACGAACTCCGAATAAACCTTGACATCCCGCCATCACTCGGAAACCAGTCGGAGCAAGCGGAGCCAGGATGGTGGAGACGACGCGAAATCCGGTCGGAGCCAACCGAACTGCCGGAGTGACGCTGGAACATGGCACGTCCACATGCACCGTGGCCGTCATCGCGTCCTGCGCCAGCAGCGTGACGCAGACGTACGTGCCATCGCGATAGGTTTCGCCGACCTTCATCATCCATCGGTCGGTCGTCGTGGCGCGGTCCAGATCGAGCAAGGCGCCCTGGGGAAACCCCCAGAGAATCACGCCGTTCGAGACGTAGTCACCGCTGCGACGCTCCACATAGAGCGTATGCGCGCTGTCTGAGGTCTGGACACGCACGCCCTTAATCCCTGGCGTCATCGTGTCCGCAACCTGCAGAGTCACGTCTTGCGAGCTGGTCACGGTCATCAACTGAAACGTCGAGGAATACAGGTCAAGCTGGATGCGTTCCGGCACGTTCAGCGCGTCGCCATGCGTGGCATCACCCATGACCGTATACGGCCCCTGTGCCTGGATATAGCAGCCCGTCGATGAGCAGTGATAGGCCGGATAGTGGGCCAGCCCGAAAGCATGCCCGGTTTCATGTTCCAGGTAAGCCCCGCCAACGGTGTAAATCGTCGCGCTGCCACCGATGGGATGGAACCCGATGTCTGGGAGTTACAGGGCGTACCAGGAGGCAACACGATCGTGCGGATCGTGTTGAGCTGGCGGCGATCCCCCGTAGGCTGTTGTCACATCCTGATAGATTTGGCCGAGGCTGCACCCGCCAGACATCGACTGTGTTGAGTCGACCCACGTCGGGTAAGTGGTCCCGCTCAGGAGATCTCGCCCCAACTCCCACGCGCGGTGTTCCAGAAGGCATTGTCCTGAGCGATGAGTGCTGGCCCTGTGTTGCCGGGTCGGTCCAGTGATTCTGGTTCCCGACATAGGTGACGAACACGACCTGCAAGCCAGCAGTAGAAGGTAGAGGTCGGTGTTGGGCTCGGGCTGGGGGCCGGAGAAGACCCCGCGCTTCTCCCGCCGCAGGCAGCCATCAGCACGAGTCCGAGCACCCACGAAGATCTCATGACGTCATCGCTCCATCCAGGCTCGGCATCCCAGCGCGACCCATCAGATCCTGCCCAGTCACCCGGCCGAGAAATTCCGCAATGTGTTATCTGACATTGTCCGTGCACACACCAGCTTTGGCTAAGTCTGACCGCCGATCTTCCGTTGCGCTCGCTGAGTCGGCATCGCGCTCGACTCACAGAAAACCGCTTGGCCGCGACGTGACCATGGATCGTTCGAATCACGGTGTATTCGTGCCAAATTACCGTAGGCCTCCGAGAGCGAGGCTTCAGTAAGGTGGTGACCCTGGAAGAGACGAAGCAGGCCGTTCAGAACCTGCTCTGCAGAATAGAGGCACAAATGGCAAAGAAGAAGCGTGACGCCCTGGGCGATTTTGCCGAGGACGTGGGCCGACTGCTCGGGACGACCGAACGCAAGGCGTCTGAATGGCTTAGCCAGCGGAGCCGTCGTGGCCAGCGAAGCTGGCTGCTATCCGCGATCAGGCGCAAGCGCTGCTCTCGAAGCTGAACGCTGGCGACGTCCCGCCGCCGGCAAGAGTCCGCGGGCTGGGGCTGCGAAGAAGCGGACGAAGCGCAAGGGTCGAACGTCCACCGCGGCCCAGCGTGATGAGCAAGCGGCGCCGGTGAAGGCGCCCCGGACAGCCCGCAAGCGCAAGCCCGCGAAGAAGACGACTCGCAAGACCCACCTGCGGATCTTCTCCACATGTGCTTCTTCGGCGGCACTCGTCTCGGCTCCTGCAGGGAGCGCTGCGATCAGCGTTGGCGGGCACGGAAGGTCGTGGGAGGTGTTGAGCCCATGAAGCGTGTCAAGCGGATCGGCATCCTGACCGCAGGCGGCGACTGCCCCGGCCTGAACGCGGCGATTCGAGGGGTTGGCAAAGCGGTGCTGGGCCGCGGCGTGGACGTGGTCGGCATCCGGGACGGTTTTCTCGGGCTCATCGAAAACCGGATGCTCCCGCTCGATCGACACTCGATGGCGGGGATCCTCACGGTCGGCGGCACCGTGCTCGGCACCAGTCGCGTCAAGCCGCATCGCATGGAGGGTGGCGGGCGCGTTCGAGACATGCGCGACCGGATACTCGCCAACTGCGCGCGGAACCGCCTCGACGCCATCGTGTGCATCGGCGGAGACGGCACGCAGCGCAACGCCATCCGGCTCGTCGAGAAGGGCCTCCCCGTCATCACCCTGCCCAAGACCATCGACAACGACGTGGTCCTGACCGACGCGAGCGTCGGCTTCAACACCGCCCTCGGAGTCGCCACCGATGCGGTCGATCGGCTGCATAGCACCGCGCACAGCCATCACCGCATCATCATCGTGGAGCTCATGGGCCATCGCGTGGGCTGGCTGACGCTCGGTGCCGGCATCGCGGGGGGCGCCGACGTGATCCTGATCCCCGAGATTCCCTACAGCGTGAAGCAGGTGGCCAAGGCGATCCGCCGTCGCAGCCAGGACGGCCTCAAGTTCAGTATCGTCGCCATCGCCGAGGGCGCGCTCTCGCAGGAATACGCGGATCGGTTTCGTCGCGCGAAGGCACGGAAGGCGCGCGCGCGGAGCGAGGCGGCGCTCGAGCAGAGGCGCGCGGAGCTGGCCGAGCTCGACCAGCACCACGCGGGGAACACACTGCGGCTGTCCCACGAGCTGGAGCGGCTGACCGGGCTCGAGTGCCGCGTGAGCATCCTCGGCTACGTGCAGCGTGGCGGCACGCCGTCGGCCGTCGACCGGCTGCTGGCCACACGGCTCGGCACGGCCTGCGCCGACCTGATCGAGGAACGCATTTTTGGCGTCATGGTCGCGTCGCAGGGCGACGGCACCAGGCCTGTTCCGCTCGAGCAGGTCGCCGGTCAACGCAAGCCCGTGCCGATCGATCACCCCTGGATCGAAGCGGCTCGCGCAGTCGGGACTTGCCTGGGCGACTGAGCGCCAAATCGCGGGCGTCTCGCGTGCGCGCACCTCGCCCATCAAATCGCGCTCGTCGTCCCACTCCTGAACCGGCACTACTCGTTCCGCAACAGGAACTGCGGATCCAGACGGAGCACCCGGCGAATAGGTGTCACGGCAGCCGCGACCGCAACCATCAACATCAGCGCAGCGATGCCGGCAAGGACAGCGGGCTCGGCAGACGTCATCTTCCAGAACATGCTGTTCAGCAGCCGACCCAGGCCGACGCCGCCGAGCGCGCCAATCGCGACGCCGAGGAACACCGGCCACAGGGACTGGATGAGCAGCATGCGCGCCACCTGACCTGGGCGTGCACCGACCGCCACGCGAATGCCCACTTCGAGCGTGCGCTGGCCGATCACCCACGCGACGACTCCGTAAATCCCGATGAGCGCCAGCAGGATGGCAAGGCCGCCGAACACGCCAAACAACGACGACAGGAATCGGCCGTTCGCCACCGACGGGGAGGCGGCGACCTGTGCCTTCATCGTCTTGAAGTCAGTCGCCGTCTGGTCCTTGTCAATTCGTCCCACAGCGTCGCTGATCGGTCGCACGAGCGCGGACGGATCGACGGCCGTCCGCACGACGAGCGTCTTGCCCGTGTGCAGCCACTCGTCTTCGCTGCCCGTACTCACCCAGGTGCTGGTGGAAGGGGACATACATCACGGCGGCGTCTCCGGGAAGTAGCTCGGATACGTCACGTCCGCGACGACGCCGACGATTTGTCGCGGCTGTGGCTCTTCGATCGTCCCGGGCTGCCCTCCCCAGCCGATCCACACCTGGATGGCCTGTCCCAGAGGGTTCTGGCCCGGAAAGTGGCGGTCCGCGAAGCTCTTGTTGATCACGGCGACCCAGGGCGCCGACGCGACATCCTGCGCTTCGATCCCGCGGCCACGCATCACCCGGATCCCGAGCGTGTCCAGCGCTTGCGGGTCCACCTCCGTGAAATCGGCCATCAGTCGATGGCCATCGGAGGGTTGCGGCTTTCCCACGACCGTGAACCCGTGCATCCAGACGTTCATCGGGAGCCGGCTGATGATCCCGGCCCTCGTGACACCAGGCATCGCACGCACGCGCTCAACGAGTTGGTCGTAGAACACTTCGACCTGTGGCGTGACGATGTTCGTATCGTGCGGCGTCTTGCTGAAATACTTGGGTCCGGCCAGCAGGACGTGACTGGTGAGGAGTCGCTCCGGGTCAAACCCAGGCAGCTTGCGCTCCTCTGCCATCAGTCCACGCAGGAGCAATCCCGCCCCCACGAGCAGAACCATCGCCAGCGACACCTCCGCGACCAGCAGCGCGTTGCGACCGCCTCGCCGGACGCTGCCGGCCGTCCGGCCGCCCTCCTTCAGCGCGTCGATCAGATTCACGCGCGACGCCCGCAGCGCGGGCACCAGTCCGAAGACCAGACTCGAGAGAACTGAAATGCCCACTGCGAACGCGAGCACACGGGCATCGATCGACAGATGACGCATCAGCTGCGGAAACTCTGCCGGTGCGATGAAGGGAAACAGCTGGATGCCGGCCATGGCCAGCAGGACGCCCAACACGCCGCCGAGGAGTGCCAGCACAAGGTTCTCCGTGAGCAGCTGCTGCACCAGCCGCCCCCGGCCTGCACCCGTCGCGGCTCGCAACGCAAACTCCTTCTGCCTGGCGGCGCCTGAGGCCAGCAGCAGATTCGCGACGTTGGCGCAGCCGATGAGCAGCACGAAGCTGACGGTGCCGAGCAGGAAAGCCAGGATGTTCCGTCGTATCGCCGAACATCCAGTCGCGGACCGGCACCACCCGGGCACCGACGTCGTCAAACTTCTGGCCTTGCGCCTGCAGCACCTGTCGGCTCACGGCGATAGCCTCCGCTTCTGCCGCCTTGGCTGACACTCCTGGCTTCAACCGCCCGATAGCGGTCAGCCACCGCGCCTCCGGGAATTGGCCGGAGATCCGCTGGCGGCCCAGAACGCGATGTCGTCCAGCCAGGGCGACAGCTGAAATCCCTTCGGCATCACGCCGATGACCGTGCGCGGCTCGGCATCCACCCTGAGCGTCCGACCGATGACGTCTGGCGCACCGCCGAACTGCCGCTGCCAGGTGGCGTAGCTGATCACCACGGCCCGGGCTTCTTTCTGTTTCACGACATCATTGAAGTCATCGAGACGGTAGGTGCGCCCGAGAATCGGCGCGACGCCCACGATAGACAGCCCGTTGACATCGACGGGACTCTGCTCGACTCGCCTCGTTTCGCCCGCACCGGAGATGGTGACCGGAATTCCGGCCGGTTGATGCAACCCGAACGCCTCGAACGACTTTCCGCTTTTCAAAAGGGCCTGGACGATGGGATAGGTCGGAGGTTGTTCCCCGGACTCTCGGCTGGTGTTCGAGAAGACGACCAGACGATCCTCGTTGGCGAAGCCGACCTCGTAGTGCGTCACCCGGCTCAGCAGGCTGTACATCACCGTAGTCGCGCCAACGCCGAGACCGAGTGACAGCGTTGTCACGGCCAGGGTCATCGGATGCCGCGTCCAGATCCGCCAGGCAAAACGGAGGTCG